>CAWBPF010000015.1:0-24367 GCA_963790515.1 uncultured Alphaproteobacteria bacterium
TATAGTTTCATCGTCAGGTCTCCCTTGTTTGTCTCCGACCGGTTACGGGCGCGCGTGGTTTGCTGCCGAAGTGTTTACCACGGCGGATCCGGGAGTGCCACGGAGGGCCGTGCCTGGTGATGGCCTGGACGGCTGGATTGGCTGTTTTGGCAGAAAAACGGACCAGATGATTGCGCTGATCGAGAGTCTTCTTTTGGCTGTTCTTCGATCGCGGATCGGCAAACAGTATTCGGTGCCAGAGGGCCGCGGGGGCGACCGGAACCGTCGACTGGCGAATGTCTTTGCTACTCCGGCGGCCATGTCGGTTGGCTGGTTTGCTTTGCTGTAGGGTCGCGCGGTTATCCGGGTAAGGCGATCCTCCGGCCGGCACCTTTCGGCAGGGTGGCAGGCGCGTAGGCTTTCACCGCGGTCTGCAGAGCGGCGTATTGATGGGCAGGAAAAGGTGCCACGCGGCGGATGCCGCATGTCGATGTGCAGCGCCATCAGTTCCTGCACGGCGGAGCGTTCGCCGCTCTCCAGCATGGAACATCTCGTGGAAGTAGTGCACCCGCTTGGTGTCGGCGCCCAGCAGCCAGGCTTCGACGAACAGTTTGTCGCCGAGATGGACTTCCCGCTCGTAGAGCGTGTGGGTTTCGGCGGTGAAGCAGGAATAGCCGGACGCCTCGCGGTAGGCGTCGCCGATATCCGAGCGCTTGTGTAGAGGGCGTCGGTGGCGAGGTCGAACACCACGACATAGTAGGCGAGGTTCATGTGCCCGTTGGAGTCGATCCACTCCGGCCGGACAACGTCCTGATATTCGATGACAGGTTTGCTCATGGTGCGGCGCACCTTGTTGTGGAAGCGGGTCTCGGTCAAGTTGCCGGAATGAATGCTTTGATCACGCTGCAGACAGAGGATGCGGACGGACTGCCGCCGCGGGAACGCCGGGCAGCGATGCTGACGGTCGGGATCGCCATCGCGATGTCGGTGCTGAGCACGGCGATCGCCAACATCGCCCTGCCCTCGATCGCGCGGGAGCTCGGCGCGACGCCGGCGGACTCGATCTGGGTGGTGAACGCCTATCAGCTGGCGGTCATGGTTTCGTCTGCTGCCGCTGTCGGCGCTGGGCGACATCGCCGGATACCGGCGGGTCTACATGTGGGGGCTGGGCGTGTTCACCGTCGCCTCGCTGGCATGCGGGCTGGCCGACACGCTGCCGCTGCTGATCGCGGCGCGTGTGCTGCAGGGGTTTGGCGCGGCCGGGATCATGAGCGTGAACTATGGCGCTGGTGCGGTTCATCGTGCCGCGGGCGAAGCTGGGTCGTGGCATCGCGACGATCGCGCTGGTGGTGGCGACCTGCTCGGCGGCCGGGCCGTCGATGGCGGCGGCGATCCTGGCGGTGGCGTCATGGCACTGGCTGTTCACGTTCAATGTGCCGTTCGGGATGCTGGCGGTGGTGGCTGGCGGTGCGGTCACTGCCGGATACGCCGATGTCGGGGCACCGGTTCGACTTTGTCAGCGCGGCGCTGAACGCGGCGACGTTCGGATTGCTGCTGATTGGGCTGGACGGGATCGGCCATGGCCAGAGCCCGGATGTGGGTGCGGCTGGAGCTGATCGGGCGGACGATCGCCGGCGGTGGTGTTCATCCGCCGGCAGCATGGGATGGCGGCGCCGATGTTGCCGGTCGACCTGTTCCGCGCGCCGGTGTTCGCGCTGTCGGTGGCGACGTCGGTGTGTTCCTACGCGCGCGCAGACGATGGCGTTCCTGGCGATGCCGTTCTATTTCGCCGTGGCGGGCGGGATGTCGCAGTCGCATATCGGGCTGCTGATCACGCCGTGGCCGGCGGTGGTGGTGATCGTGGCGCCGATCGCCGGACGGCTGTCGGACCGCTATCCGGCGGGGCTGCTGGGCGGGCTCGGGCTGGGCGTGCTGACGGCGGGGCTGCTGCTGATGCTGGCGTTGCCGGCGGACCCGCCGTTTCTCGATGTGGTGTGGCGGATGATGGTGTGCGGGATCGGGTTCGGCTTCTTTCAGTCGCCGAACAACCGAGCGCTGATCTGCCGGCGGCGCCGCGGTCTCGCAGCGGGGTGGCAAGCGGGGTCGTCTCGCACCGCTCGGCTGACCGGGCAGACGATCGGCGGGGTGACGGTGGCGGTGATCTTCGGGTTGACGCACGGGGATATCGCGGCCGGCGTGGGGATGGCGCTGGCGTTCGGGGCGGTGTTCTCCGGGGTGGCGTGCGTGATCAGCTTCCTGCGGTTGACGGGGCCACAGGCGCTTTAGGGGTAAAAGTTGGCGCTTGATTGGTCGGACATTGTCGGCGGTAGTTCAGGCAGGGCGGCGGGTTTTATCGTTCCTCGCTTGACGAACGACCTCACGCGCTGCGTCTTTAACGCTCCGCTACGCGGCTGCGGGCTTGACCTCGCTCACCAAGCGAGAGGGTGGCATTGGTGCCGTCGACGCAGGATCGTGTCCTTTCCTTGGGTTTTGTATCGCCGTCGCCATTCAATGTCCGCGGGATGAAATCCCAGCCTTTACACTTAGGGGATGGTCACGCGGCCTCGGCCAGTTGCCGCGGCCGATAGATCGCGATGTGGGTCGCCTGGATGATCGGGGTCGTTTCGTTGGCAACGACCATGCAGTCGAGTCTCGACCCATTTGTGGCCCTTGTGCTCGTAGTTCTTGGTGATCCTGGCGCGGACGTTCAGCGTGTCGCCGACATGGGCGAGGCCGAGGTTGCGCACCGTGCTGCCCATGTGGATCCAGGCCGGCAGAATAACGTTATGGGTCAGCGCCCAGTTGCAGCAGCGCAGGATCGTTCCGGGATGGACGATGCTTTCCTCGCGCATAGATCGGATCGGTTTCGCGGATGTCTTGCAGGTCCTGGGCGTGGAACTGCGGCGGTGATCGGCAACGGGTGTCATCCCGAGCCAGTCGCCGACCTGAGGGATGTGTTCGTCGGCGGGGGCGCGGTCGGTGCGGGGCGGCGACGGCTTTGTAGTCGGTCAGTGACGGGGCGGGCGGCAGATTGGCCGGCAGCGCGGCGCGCCCGGTGGCGCACAGGACGCCTTGGCTGTGAACGGTCAGCGCCAGGCCGTCGGCGTCCTCGGTGGCGGAGACTTCGGCGATGTCGCCCTCATAGACGGGTTTGCCGAACTTGGCTTCGCCGGTGCCGCGTTCGCAGCCAGTCGCGGCCCCAGCGTTGCACGGGCTGGTGCGCCATGTAGGCATAGACGTTCACCCCGCCGACGAAGCCGCCCTTGAAGCCGAAGCGTTGGGCGGTGGCATCGTCGTGGATCTTGTTCTCCGACGCCTTGGCGGTGTTGAAGGCGGAGACATGATAGGGCGGGATCGACATCGAGGAGTTCTCCGACATTTTGTGAAAGGCCGCGCGATCTGGAAGTTTGGCAGGACACTGCTGTGGGGGTGTTCTGCGGCCGGTCGGTGGCTGGCTTGCGGCGGGCGAGGGTGTCGTGGCCGGCGACGAAGCTGGCCACGACCCCAAGAGGGCGTCAGTGCTGCCTGGTTAATTCAGTGCCCAGAGGCCGACTTCGTAGCCTGGAACGAAGTTGCGGTTGTTCATGTCCGGATTGCGGTTGACGAAGGTGCGGCCGAACATCGGGTGCCGCATGCTGCGGGTTTCGTGCTCGATCCGGAACAGCGGCTTGTTGGTGTCGACGTCGACGATGTCGAGGAAGCGATACTGATGCTGGTCGCTTTCCTCGGTGATCAGCCCACGCTCCAGCAGTTTTTTGTGCGGGCCGGAGAAGTCGGCCAGGGTGATCTGGATATGGTGGCCATCAAACTCGGGGAGCGGGGCGGTGGTTTCGCGGAAGGTCACCTTGCTTTCGGCTGAGGTGCTGGCCCAGGCGAAGGGGCCGCGCTCGTCGCTGGATACCCCGGCGATGCCGCCCAGGATCTGGACGTAGAATTTCGCGATGGCACCGAGATCGGTGCCGGCGGGAACGTCGAATTCGACATAGGGCATGCCGACACGCATGGCGCCGAAGCGGGACGGGTCAGGCGCGTGCACCCGGATGCGGTTGCCCCAGGGGCAGGTCGTCTCGACCGTGTCGCCGGCTTCGCGGAAGCTGAATTTGGTGCCTTCCAGGTAGGTCTTCGCAGATTCCAGCCGCTTCAGCAGAGCCTCCAGGTCCGGCATCACCAGGGCGGTGGTGCCGCGCACGACGTCCGTGCCGCGGGTTGGCAGGTGGAACTGGCCGCGGCCGACGTTGACCCACATGTTGTCGAGGCCAGCCATCAGGTAGGGGTCGCGCGTCAGGCCGAGGCCCATCAGGTAGTAGGCGATCGCCTTGCTCTGGTCGGGCACGCGGACGTTGACATGGCCAAGTTCGACGATATTGCCGAGGTCTTCGGCCGTCCGATCGAAGGTCGGCGTCATGACGGCGGTATCATTCATTTCTTTAGTCTCCCCTGCTGTGGGCGTTCAGCGCTGACCTGCATCCTAGTCCTGGCTTGCTGGCTGGTCCATCCCGGCGCGAAGTGCTTCAATCCGGCCCAAGCACGATAACAGGGAAACGTCATGCTATCGCCGACCCGGACGGCCTGCCCGCGGATGACGGGGGCCGGAGCGCTGCTGTGACCATTGTTGTTTCAAGCGGCGGACTGCGTGCCCTGCTGTCGGCGCCGGCGTTCCTGCGGCTTTGGTCGATCGGCGGATGCGTCAACACGATGCGCTGGTTCGAAGTGTTGTCGGCCGCGCTGTTCACCTTGGATGTCACTGGATCGGGCTTTGACGTGGCGCTGGTTTCGGCGGCCAGGACGATGCCGATGTTCCTGCTGGGCGCGTTCTCCGGCGTGGTGACGGAGGCGGTGAACCGCAAGCAGGTCCTGCTGTTCGGCCAGGTCGTGACGTGTCTTGCGTCGGCCTCGGTTGCGCTGCTGGCGTGGGCCGGGATGGCGCGGCCCTGGCACATCGCCGCCGCGGCGCTGGTCGCAGGCGTGGTGTGGTCCACCGAGATGGCGACCCGGCGTCGGATGGTGGGGGAGTGCGTGGAAGGGCGGCTGGTGTCGCGGGCGCTGGCGCTGGATACGATGTCGAACTCGTTCACCCGTCTGCTGGGGCCGATTTTCGCCGGGGTGATCTACCAAAGGCTGGGGTTGGCCGGGGCGTTCGGATTTTCCGCGTGCGTCTATGCGGTGGCGGCGTTTCTGGCGGCCGGTCTGGATTATCGCCAGACCACCCGACGCCTGGTGCTGGGGAACGTGCCGCGGGAACTGGCGGAGGGGGTGCGATTTGTTCGCGGGGACCTGGTTATCGGCGGCGTGCTGGCGGTGACGATCGCGATGAACCTGCTGGGGTTTCCGTACAACGCGCTGGTCGCGCCGATCGGGCGGATGGTGTTTCGGGTTTCCCCGACGCTGGTGGGCGTGCTCGCCGCGTCGGAGGCTTTCGGGGCGTTTCTGGGTGGTGCATTGCTGACGACGCGCGAACCCCGGATCAGCGGGCGGGTCTTGATGGTCGGCGGGTCCATTCTGTTTCTCGGCTGCGTGATTGCGATGCCGCTGGCGCCGGGGTTCGGGCTGGCGTGCCTGTTGCTGACGATTGGCGGGTTTGGTTCGGCGGCGTTCGCCAATATGCAGACGTCGCTGATCGTGCTGCATGCGCCGATGCAGATACGCTCGCGGCTGATGGGGTTGTTGACGGTTTGCATTGGGATGGGGCCGCTGGGGATCCTGCTGGTGGGCATGATCGCGGATTTCATCGGTCCGATGCTGGCGATCGAAGTGGTCGAGACGGCCGGATTGATTGCGGTTTGCGTGATCGGGTTGGTCTGGCGGCGGCGAGAGGGCGCGCGGGGTATTGGGTCGCGGGGTTCTGGGTCATCAACGGTGTGAGCGGCGGAGCGGGCGCCGCTGGACCGGCGACTGCAAAGACAACCGGGGACTGCAAAAGCAAAAGGCCAGCTTGCGCCGGCCTCTGTGCTGTCTGTTTCGGGGAAGCGGGAATTAGCCGCCGCCACCTTCAAGTCCGGTCTGCCCAGGGCCGCGGCCCGTGTTGTCGTAGGGTCCTGAGTGATAGGTGCTGTGCGGGACGCCCCATATCGCGGCGTTGGCAACCGGCGCGATGGCCGCTGTCAGGCTGAGGGCGGCGAACGCGGCGAGAATAAGGTTCTTCATCGGATTTCTCCATTTCTTGTCGGGCGAGATGTCCGGCTTCGATGGAGGGTAGATAGGCTTATGCGTGGGATTTGATAATCGTGCCTGTTAGCATTGGATTTATGCGCCAGGCGGTGAAGCGAATGCCAGCAAACTGGGCCATGGCAGCGCTGCCTTTGACTGCCATGGCCGTTCGGGGGCACGGGTGCAGAGCCGTCGTCAAGGCAAATGGCCCCTGCCCTTCCGATGCCCCCAGGTTTTGCTACGGCAAAGTCGGGCCGTTCTGAAACCGCCGCCAGGCGCTCATTTGCACGGCGGAGGTCAGGCAGTGCACCACCACGGGTTTGGTCTTCACAGCGAAGGCGCGGGCGATGCCGTCGGCGACTTCTGATTCGTCGCGGATGGTGATGCCCTCGGCGCCGAATGAGCGGCCCCAGGCGGCGAAGTCGGGGTTTGTCAGGCGGGTGGCATCCATGAACTTGCGGTCCGGGTAGCGCACGTAGGAGTGCATGCCGATCGTCCCGTACATGGAATTGTCGGATATAATGACGATCGGGTTGCCGCCGTACTGGCACGCGGTGGCGATCTCGTTGCCCATCATCAGGGCACCGCCGTCGCCCATGAAGGCGACGACCTGCTTGCCGGGCCGGCGTAGGCAGCCGGCGACCGCCATCGGCATGCCGGAGCCCATGGCGCCGACGACGGATGACAGGAACTCCTGGCCCGGCCTGAAGCCGATATACCGATGTATATACGATCCGAAATTGCCGGCGTCGGAGGTGATCACGGCGTCGTCCGCGAGATGCTTGTCGACCTCGCAGACGACGGCGGCGAAGTTGATGCCGTCGGTGGTCGGCTCCCAGGTTTTTTCCAGCAGCGACAGGTGGATCTTGTGCAGGCCGTCGACCCAGCCGCGACGCTTGGCGGCGTCGGCCGGCGTCGTCAGGGCAAGCAGGGCCTTGATGACCTCATAGGGGTCGCAGGGCATGCCCAGGTCGGCGCGCCAGACGCGGCCGACCTCGTTCGGATCGGGCCAGATGTGGACCAGCGGCAACTGCGGCTGCGGTGCCGCGGGGAAGCTGTAGGACTGGCTGACGGTGTCGGTCAGACGCTCGCCCAGCGCGACGATCAGATCGGCCTTTTTCATTTCGCCGATCAGCGCCGGCGGGACGCGGATGCCCATGTAGCCGCCGTAGTTGGGATGCCGGGCGTCGAACAGTTGCGGGCGGCGGTGGGTGGGGTTGATCGGCAGGACCCAGGATTCCGGACAGGCGCTGAAGGTCGGCGTAGACCTGCTTGTCGTGCAGGCTGTCGGCCAGCAGTGCGCCGCCGGCCAGGATCAGCGGGCGTTCGGCTTTGGCCAGCATCTCGGCGAGCTGTTGCAGGTCCTGGGTGCGCGGGCCGGCGACCACGCGCGGGCGGGGCTGGTTGAGTTCGGCGTCGGTGGTTTCGTCGAAGATATCTTCGGGCAGGATAACGGCGACCGGGCCGGGGGTGCCGGATTCGGCGATGTGGAAGGCGCGGGCGATGGCCTCCGAGGCCTGTTCGGGTTCGTTGACCTCGATTACGGTCTTGGTGATATCGGAGAGCAGTTTCGAGTAGTTCTGTTCCTGCAATGCCAGGCGGCCGAAGTCTTTGCGCTCGACCTGGCCGACCATCATGACCATGGGGGTCGCGTCATGGAATGCCGAATGCAGTGATACCATCGCGTTGGACAGGCCCGGACCGCGGGAGACGATGCACACGCCGGCGCGGCTGCGCAGACGACCGTCGGCGACCGCCATGAACCCTGCCCCGCCCTCATGCCGGCAGACGATCATGCGGATGGAGTTGCGCTCGGTCAGGACGCTGGTCAGGCCGACATAGCTTTCGCCCGGGACACAGAAGATCTGGTCGACGCCGTGGGCTTCCAGACTGTCGGCCAGCAGGCGAGCGACGGTGGTGGTCATCTTGGCTACGTCTCCTTATCGGTTGGCGGCACGATAGGATGGCAATGGGCAGGTGACCAGGGCGGCGGCGGCTGCTAAAGGGCGGCGCATGCTTAGAAGATTGTATACGCGCGTGATGGCGCTGGCCGCTTCGCCCAACGCCGCATGGTGGCTGGCGCTGATTGCCTTCGCCGAGAGCAGCTTTTTTCCGATCCCGCCTGATGCGCTGCTGGTCCCGATGGCGCTGGCCCGGCCAAGGTCGGCCTGGAAGTTCGCGGCGATTTGCACGGCGGCGAGCGTCGCTGGCGGGGCACTGGGGTATCTGATCGGGTTCGCGGTGTTCGACCAGGTCGCCCGGCCGATCCTGAACGTCTATGGATATGGCGCCGCCTATGCCGCGTTTCAGGCAAAATTCCAGGAATACGGGTTGTGGATCATCCTGATCAAAGGGCTGACGCCGATCCCTTACAAGATCGTTACCATCGCGGCGGGCGCGGCGCGGTTCGATTTCTGGCTGTTCATGATGGCAAGCGTGCTGACTCGCGGCGCGCGGTTCTTCCTGGTGGCCACACTGCTGCATTTCTTCGGCGACCCGGTGCGTGAGTTTATCGAGCAGCGGCTGACACTGGTGACGAGCGCCCTGGCGGCGGGTGTTGTGGGGGGCTTTCTGGCGCTGAAGTTTCTCTGAGGCGGTCTTGATTGGTACCAGGGTATAACGCTGCAGCGGGGCGTTCTGTGCGCCGCTTGGAGTCACGGGACGGCGTGGGAGGCCCGGACAGGCATCACCGGCCGGGCTCCGGGGATGATGGTCCAGGGTGGCCACGCGCTGCGCGGTGGCTCGTTTGTTTCCACACGCGCCGTTGCCAGCCCGACTGGTCCAGTCAGGCTGGCGTTGCGGAAGTCTAAGCAACCCAAACTACGGATAAGGGTTGAGGGGATTCCCAACGGATCAAGGATTTGACAGCATCGGTTTGCGAAGACTGAGCCTCAAACCCGGTTCTGGAGGGTCCCCTCAATGGCGGTGGATATCACAGCGCTCTACTGCTGTCTTGATGACTTCTGCAAAGTGTTCGACGACTGGGAAGCGCATCGGCTGATCCCATCGCCGACGACCCGGCAGCGCTCGGGCAAGCTGTCGCGCGCCGAGATGCTGTTCATCATGGTGCTGTTTCACCTCGCGCCATACAAGAATTTCAAGGTGTTCTACCTCTACGGGATTGGCCAGCAGCATCGCACCTGCTTTGACGATTTGCCGCATTACGACCGGTTCGTCAGCCTGATGCCGCGGCTGTTTGCCCCTCTGATGGTGCTGCTTCACAGCCTGAGCGGCGAGCCGACCGGCGTCTACTTCGCCGACTCAACCAAGCTCGCCGTCTGTCACAACCGCCGCATCCACCGCCACAAGGTCTTCGACGGCTTGGCCGCCCGCGGCAAGACAAGTATGGGGTGGTTCTATGGGCTCAAGCTGCACTTTGTCATCAATCACAACGGCCAGATCATGGCGCTGAAGATCACGTCCGGCAACACCGCCGACAGCACCGTGCTAGACGAGATCACCCACCATCTCAACGGCAAGCTCTACGCCGACAAGGGCTATATCGGCCGCGCGCTGTTTAACAAACTCTGGCAGCGCGGCCTGCACCTGATCACCGGCATCCGGCGCAACATGCGCAACCACCTGATGCCGGTGGCCGACAAGCTCATGCTACGCAAGCGCTTCGTCATTGAGACCGTGCTCGATACCCTGAAATCGGAAATGGGCCTTGAGCATTCACGCCACAGGTCCGTCAGGAACGCCATGGTCCACATCCTCTCCTGCCTCGTCGCTTATGCCTTCAGACCAGGCAAGCCTTCTATCGCGCGCGCAGGCAAAACAATCGAAGCTTATCCGTAGTTCGGGTTAAGCAGGCTTCCCCAGGCCGCCCCTCGCTTCGCGTGGCGCAAATCATTGGTATTGAAGCCTGCTTAGAGTCGTCATCATGCGCAAACCGCGGAAGGTTTGCTTAGGCGACGGCTGACAGTGTCTCGTCGAGAATCGCGGCCATGTGGTCGATTTCCGGGTCGGTGACGGTCAGCGCGGGCATGAAACGAAGAGCGTCCGGGCGGGGCGCATTCAGCAGCAGACCCTGTTGCATTGCCAGATCGGCGACGCTGGTGGCGATGTCGCGCTTCAGGTCGAGCGCGAGCAGCAGGCCTTTGCCGCGGACCTCACCGCAACCATGCCGAGCGGATAATCTGTGCAGGTGGTTCGTCAGATAGTCGCCGGCCTGGGTGACCCGGGTGAGAAATCCGGGCCGGGTGATCTCCTCCATCACGGCGCAGCCGACCGCGGCCATCAGCGGATTGCCGCAGAACGTGCCGCCCTGGTCGCCGTAATCGAAGCAGCAGACATCGCGGTGGGCGATCAGCGCGGCCAGCGGCACGCCGCCGCCGAGTCCCTTGGCCAGGGTCATGATGTCGGGCGTGATCCCGGCGTGCTCGAAGCCGAACACGCGGCCGGTGCGGCCGATGCCGGTCTGGATCTCGTCGAGAATCAGCAGCAGGCCTTGGTCTCGGGTCAGCGCGCGCAGGTCCGCGCAGGTAGGGTTCGGTCGCCTCGAAGACACCGGCCTCACCCTGGATCGGTTCCAGCATGACGGCGACGGTCCGCGGCGTGATGGCGGCCTCGACGGCCTGCGAGGTCATTGAGGGGGACCTTGACGAAGCCCGCGACCTTGGGTTCGAAAAGGTGGTCCCACTGCGGTTTGCCCGACGCCGACATCATGGCGAGCGTGCGGCCGTGGAAACCGTGATCCATGGTGATGATCTCATAGGCGCCGTCGCGGTGTCTGGCGCCCCATTTGCGGGCGAGCTTGACCGCGCCTTCGTTGGCCTCGGCGCCGCTGTTGGCCAGGAAGACCTGATGCAGGCCGCTGTGTTCGGCCAGCAGTTCCGACAGCCGGATCATCTGGTCGTTGTAGAACGCGGGACTGCAGTTGATCAGGCGCTCCGCCTGCCGGGCCAAGCGCCCGCAGAATGGGTTGCGGCGCGTGGCCCAGGCAATTCACCGCCCAGCCCTGAATGAAGTCGAGGTATCGCCGGCCCTGATTGTCGGTGAGCCATGAACCCTGGCCGGCGACAAAGACGATCGGGGGGCGGCGTGCGATATCCATGACCGCATCGGATGGGCGGTGGCTGGCTTTGGTGGTGTTGAGGCTGGTCATCGTACGCTCCTGGGTGGCGGGATCGGAGCGGCGGAGACCCTGAAAACACGAAAGCCCCCGTCGCATCCGACGGGGGCTTTCGTGTCGATCTGTCGAATTCGCTTATCGCGCGTGCAGACCCCAGACCCCCGTCACAAGGCGACGGCGTCGGCGGGCGGCAGCGGTCAGGCGTGATGCGATAAGCATGAGGCGCATATGAATGGTTGGACCCGACCTGTCAAATGGGTTAGGCGCGACGGCGGCCGCTCGGCACAAAGCCACCAAACGGTTCGACCGACGGCGCTGAGATGAACCGGGTTCGGCTGCGGTTTCACGGCAACGTGTGGCGTGGCGCCACATTTCAGCGCGGTTGGGATCCCATGTGCATCGCGTTTCTGTCCGGAGGTGAAATTGCATCGTCGCGTTTTTCTTGGTGCCAGCGCATCCCTGTCGCTGCTGGCGGTCGCGGATCATGCCGTAGCCGCCGATACGGTGCAGTCCCAGTCGTTCGACGGTGCGACCGTGCGCAATATGGCGCGCCAGCTTGCATTGCAGCCGTACAAGGCACCGGACAGCGCGTTACCTGCCCCGTTCAAGGACCTGGACTTCGACGCGTACCGGGGCATCCGCTTTGATCCGGCGAAGGCGCTTTGGCATGGCCAGGGCCGTAAGTTCACGGCGGCGTTTTTTCATCGCGGCTATATCTACCACGATCGGGTGAACATCTTCGAGGTAGCCGACGGCAAGGCCGAGGCGGTCCGCTACAGCCCCGATCAGTTCAGCTTCGACAAGATCACCCCTAGCAGCCAGGATCTGGGGTTTGCCGGGTTCAGGCTGCAGTATCCGCTCAATCACGCAGAGCCGAACGACGAGGTGTGCGCGTTTCTGGGCGCCAGCTATTTCCGCGCGGTCGCCAAAGGTCAGGGCTACGGCCTCTCCGCTCGCGGGCTGGCGATCAAGACGGCTGATTCCGGCGGCGAGGAGTTTCCGGTGTTCCGGTCATTCTGGCTGGAACGTCCGGCACCCGGGGCGGACATCATGGTGGTACATGCGCTGCTCGACAGCCCCAGCGCCACGGCGGCGTTCCGGTTCACGATCAGGCCGGGTGAAGAAACGGTGTTCGATACGGAGACAGCGACTTATCCGCGGGTGGACATTGCTCAGGCGGGGCTGGCGCCGCTGACCAGCATGTTTCTGTTCGACGTCAATGACCATACGCGCTTCGACGACTGGCGGAGCGCGGTGCATGACTCGGGCGGGTTGCAGATTTATACCGGCCATGATGAGGCGATCTGGCGGCCGTTGACCAATCCGCGTGAGCTGCAGATCAGCGCCTTCCAGGACATCGGGCCGCGCGGATTTGGCCTGGCCCAGCGCAAGCGGACGTTTGCCGACTATCAGGACCTGGAAAGCCGTTATGAAAAGCGGCCGTCGCTGTGGGTGGAGCCGATCGGCGACTGGGGCCAGGGGGTGGTCGAACTGGTGGAGATCCCGAGCGACCGGGAGGTCAACGACAATATGGTGGCGTTCTGGCGGCCGCATGATCCGTTGCGCGCCAAGGGCGAGTACCTGCTGAACTACCGGCTGCACTGGTGCTGGGCGCCGCCGGGTGAGGTCAAGGTGGCGCAGGTGATGCAGACCCGCTGCGGCCTGTCGTTCGACCAGAAGCACCGTCAGTTTGTCATTGATTTCGTTGGTGATTCACTGAAGGGGTTGAAGGCGGACGACGCGCCGGCGCTGGATGTCGGCAGCGACAAGGGCAAGATAATCAGCGCCGTGGCGGAACTTAACCCCGACATCAGCGGTTGGCGCCTCAGCATCGAACTCGATACACAGGACAACAAGCTGGTGGAACTGCATGCGCGCCTGATGCAAGGCGATCAGCCGCTGACGGAAACCTGGATCTACCGTTGGACCCAGGGCTGAGATGGGGCCTGGGTTGGCTGCCGGATCGTTACCGGACGCGGCGCCGCTGGCGATGCCGACGCAATCGTTGCGAGGGGCATTGCCACGGGCGCCGAAGCCTGGGGGGCGCCTGGCATCCTCGCCGCGGCTTGTGGGCTTGCGGCGCCTGGTGGTGATCGGCCCGGCCATTGTGCTGACCGGGTTTGCCGCCCGGGAGATGTACCGGGTGCTGGCGGTCAACGGGGTCACGCCGTTGGCGGTGTTTATGCTGGCATTGTTTGTGGCGTTGTTTGCCTGGATTGCGCTGTCGTTCACCAGCGCGATCGCCGGGTTCGTGTCGATCGTTGGTGGCGGCGGGCGGCGTCTATTGGCGCCCGGTGGGCGACGTCAATTGACGCCCGGTGAGCGGCCGCGAAGTCGAACGGCGCTGCTGATGCCGACCTATAACGAGTCTCCGACCCGGACCATGGCGGGGTTGGAGGCGATCGACGAGGAACTGCGCCGTCTCGGGGTCAGTGACTGCTTCGATATCTTCATCCTGAGCGACACCACTCAGCCGGAAATCTGGATCGAGGAGGAGAAGGCGTTCGTTGACCTGCGCGCGCGGACGGGCGGCCGGCGCGGATTTTCTACCGGCACCGAGCGAAGAATACGGCGCGCAAGGCCGGCAACATCGCCGAATGGGTCGACGCGGTTCGGCGGCGCCTACGACAGTTGCTGATCCTGGACGCCGACAGCGTGATGGCGGCGAGACGCTCGTTGCGCTGGTGGGCGGCGATGGACGCGCATCCGGGCGTTGGGCTGATCCAGACCCTGCCGATCATCAACGGCGGAGACGCTGTTCGCGCGGCTGCAACAGTTCGCCGGCCGGGTTTACGGCCCGGTGATCGCGCACGGCATCGCTGGTGGACGGCGCGGAGGGCAATTACTGGGGCCACAACGCCATCATCCGCATCGTCGCCTTCGCCGAACAGGCGGGCCTGCCGGAACTGCCCGGACCGCAAGCCGTTTGGCGGCCAAATCCTCAGCCATGACTTCGTCGAGGCCGCGCTGATGCGGCGGGGCGGCTGGGCGGTGCAATTGCCGGGACTCGAGGGCAGCTATGAGGAGAGCCCGCCGACCCTGATCGATATCGCGGTGCGCGACCGCCGCTGGTGCCAGGGCAATCTGCAGCATATCGCGGTGCTGCCGGCGCGTGGGCTGCACTGGGTCAGCCGCATGCATCTGCTGACTGGGATCGGGTCGTACATCACCGCTCCGTTGTGGCTATTGTTCCTGTTGAGCGGGATCCTGATCGCGCTGCAGGCCAGGTTCATTCCGCCCGACTACTTTCCCGATGCGGGCAAGTCGCTGTTCCCACAATGGCCGGTGATCGATCCGGTCCGAGCGATGTGGGTGTTTATTGGGACAATGGGACTGCTATTGGTGCCGAAGCTGCTGGGCATGATAACGGTCATGTTGAACCGCGACACACGGCGGGGGTGCGGCGGCTTCCTGGGCGTTGTCGGCAGTCTGCTGCTGGAGACGCTGATCGCGGGCCTGATGGCGCCGGTGGTGATGCTGACACAGTCGATCGATGTTGTCGCGATCCTGTTGGGGCGGGATTCGGGCTGGAATGCGCAACGGCGGGATGACGGCGGTATTCCGTTGCGGGCCATTATTCGCTTGTATCGGCGTCATACCATTCTGGGCCTGCTGCTGGGCGCCGGGGCGTGGGCGGTTTCGCCATACCTGGCGTTGTGGATGCTTCCGGTCGTTCTGGGATTGGCATTGGCTGTGCCGTTGGCCTCGTGGACCGGGCGTCGGTCCGTGGGTGTGGCGCTGCGCCGTATCGGGTTGCTGCGGATACCGGAAGAGGTTCACCCGCCGGCGGTGCTGCAGCGGGCCGTCGTGCTCTACCGGCAGGCCGCGGCTGAGCCGATGGTGGACAGTGTGACGGCACTATTTGCCGATCCGGCACTTCTGGCTGTGCATCGGCAAATGCTGCCGCCGCCGCGGCGGCCGGGCGTGGATCCGCTGAACGTTCCGCTGCTGACTGGATACGCCAGGCTGTCGGAGGCGACGAGCCTGCGAACGGTGTGGCCCACTCTTAGTGCGGCGGAAAAGACCGCCGTGTTGTCCGACGAGCCTGCGCTTGCGATGCTGGAGCGATTGTTTCAGGAGGCCGCGGCGACGGATCCGGCCCTGTCGGCGGCAGAATTTGCCCGGTAATTCGTGCTGGCCGGCAATTCCTGCCGGGTACTTTTCGGTAATTTTGTCAATGAATCAATAATGTTGGCTGTGGTACGGCGTTTGCTTTTTAGACGGTGAGACTTTTATGGCCTCGCGGAGGGATAAATACACATGTCGGTTAACGCTATATCCGGAGTGAACGGGGTTGGCGTGGTCCAACCCGTTGGTTCCAGCCCAGCGGTCCCTGGTTCGGCGGATCAGCCGGCGCAGGCGCAGCCGTTGCCCACGGGACTGGCGCAGCCGCCGCTGTCACCGGAGGTGCTCAGCGGGCTGCTTGGTCAGGATTTCTCCTCGTACGGATCCTTTTACGGGGGTTAAACGAGATCCTTGTTCTGGTCGGCCGGCACGCATTATGCGGGTTGGAAGTCCGTCACTTTGTTATGCCTGTCTTGTGACCATGAGCCGGTTCGAAGAGTTTGGGGCGCGTAATCCTGGAATATCCAACGTACCGGCAAGGCGAACGGACGTCGCCAGCCGCGTGTCACGTCGAAGCGCCATAGGCGCTCCGCCCCGGCGAAGCCTTCGGTCGCGTCCCACAGGATTTCGACTCGGCCCTGCAGATGCAGGAGAGTGCCGTCCGACCAGTTCACGAACAGCAGTGCGGCGCGCGGGTCCACAATGAAGTTCCCAAACGTGTTGAAGTAATGGTTGCCGTGAAAGTCCGGTATGGTGAGCGTGTTGTCGGTTACCGCGACAAAGCCCGGTCGTCCGCCGCGGTGGCTGATGTCCACCCCGGCTGCCGCGCCGCCGTTGCTGGCGACGAAGAACGTGTCGGCCGCGGCGATCAGGGTGCGAGCGGCTGGATCGAGCCCGACGAGTTCCTCGACCGGGCCGGGGATCGACGTGGCTTCGCGCCAGAAACGGGTCTGGATGTATTGCGGGCAATTGCCAAAGCTTTGCCGGACGGTGACCGTCAGGCCGTCCGGACCGATCGCGCGCAGGGTGCCGTTGGCGCGGTTGCGGCGGCGGGTTCCGAGGTCGATCCCGAGGATTCCAACCGGTGCACCAAGCGCCAGGCGGCGCGCGGCTGGATCGGCTGGATCAGGCCGGGCGGCAATGTGCAACGTTGTGGGGTCGGGGCTGGTGATGAAGCCCGGGACACCTGTCAGTATCGTGGCGAGCGGCGTGCCGTCAGCATCTGCCGTGGCGATTGGCAGAAACGGCAGCATGCCAAAGAACGCGCGATGCTGGTCGGGCATCCAGTCACGAATGGCGGCATTGGGAGATGCGACGCCGGCCTTTGCCTGGGCCGCATACTCACCGACATGGAAGATGGGCTGGTTCATGGCGGGTAATCTGGCCGTTGCGCCGCCTGACCGGTAGCCGACGTTGGGGAGATTCAGCTTTCCATTTTTCGGAAGGGTCCGGTTGGCGGCGGCCTTCGAAGAGCGAGCGCCAACCGATTTCCTGTATCGCGCGGGGCACATGGTTGAACAGGCATGCTGGACGGTTCAGGAGCGTCGTCCGGGATGGAACCGGGTGGGTTTTCAGATGCCGACCGGTCACACGTCCGCCCACTGGCGCTGACGCAGTCTGATCCGCGGCGGGCGTGATCGACCGGAATGTTTCCAGACCGGCTGGTGCGACACTACACGTCGAGCCGTTTCGAGAGAAACAGCTTGGCCTGGCCGGGGGGATACTCGTCGAGCCGGCCGAACACCGTGTATCCGCGCTTGGCGTAAAAGCCCGGCGCCTGCATGGTGAAGGTTTCGACGGTCGCGGAGGTCGCGCCACGCTCCCGCGCGAAGGCCTCGGCCTCGTCCATCAAACGTGTGCCCATACCCTGTGTGCGCAGGTGTTCGGTGACCCAGAGGAAATTCACATGCAGCCAGCCGCCCCAGACATATCCGAGCAGCCCGCCGAGGCATTCGCCGCGTGGGTTTTTCGCGAAGAAATTGGCGGGGTGCCAGGCACTGACCCCGGTTCTGGCGATATTCACATGCACCACGCCATCGGAAACAAAGCGGCTGATCGCTTCACCGGGTAGCGGGTCGTAGACGATTTCGAGGTCCCGTACGGCGCCGACCATCATGGGCTGCTCCCTTGATTCGCGAAACAACCAGACCTGCGCAGGGGATTATGTCAAGCGCCCTGGTATTGTCCGGCGTTGCCCGAGCGGTCGGAGATGGGTGTCGCTGAAGCCGGTGGCGTATTTCGGGCCATAGCCCAGCATCCAATCAAAACCGACATGCGCGAGCCAGATCATCGCCAAGGACAGCGCCACCGGGCTGGCCGACAGGTAACCCGCACCATCCAGCAGGATGGCGCAGATTGAGGTGTGCATGGCGTTGCAGCAGATGGCGCCAACTCTGGGGTTCGCCGAGTAGGCCAGTATGCCGATATCCGGGGCAAGGAACAGTGCGCCAAACAGCCACCAGGATTGGCGGGTCCAGGCATAGGCAACGATCGTGGCACAGAGCAGCATCGCGCTTTCGATCCGTAGCGGCATCTCGGGAACACCGCGGACCGCGCCATTCACTTGCTTTACCCCTGTTTGCTCAGTCGCCTGCCAATGGGACCGTTCGCTGTTGCCGGCGGCGGCATGAACACGAGTGCGTAGAGGGCATTTCGCGTCTGGCAACCCCCCTCACCTATCCCTACGTGGAGGCGAGATGAAACAAAGCAAAGGAACGACCTGTGAGTAACGCGAACGCGAGCAAAGAAGCGTCTTCGAAACCGTTTTTGTCGGATATTAAAACCCTGCGGGAGCGGGCTCGGAAAAATCTTTCCGAGAACGTCGTTACGAAGACCTATGGCGGCGACGTGAAACGCACGATTGAAATCCTGCAATCCGTTCTGGCGACGGAAATTGTTTGCGTTCTTCGCTATACGATGCATGCGGTCACCGCGACCGGGATTTCCAGCGAAGCGGTCAAGGCCGAGTTCGCCCAGCATGCGAAGGAAGAACAGGCGCATATGATGGCGGTGGCGGAGCGGATCGATCAGCTTGGCGGCACGCCGAATTTCAATCCTGAAGGCCTGGCGACGCGGTCAGCGTCTCAATATGCCGAGGGTGAGAATCTTGTCGACATGATCAAGGAGAATCTGATCGCGGAGCGTATCGCGGTCGACCATTACCGCGAACTGATCCGGTTTTTCGGGGATGACGATCCGACGACACGCGTGATGTTGGAAGGTATTCTTTCGGTCGAGGAAGAGCACGCGACCGATATGCACGATTTGCTGGTTGCCCACGAAGGCCAGCCACCGTTGGACGACTGACGTCCGCGCGACTGGTCTTGGCCGGGACGAGTGGGCGCATCGTGCGGTCCATTCGTCCTCGGACGGCTTTTGACCGCCGGCCGGAAGGGGGGCGCGAGGGTCGATCCATCGACCTGACACCGGCCTTGACAGGCCGAAGATGACGATGTTGTGAAGTTATTGGATTATGGGGAGCCAAGGCTTCAGGCTGGCTAGGACCTGATGGTTCAGTCCGCTAAGGATGCCGCCGAGGCCAACCCCGCCGCCGCTTCGAGGACTTTCCTCGCGGCATTCGGCATCCTGTTGGCGGATGCGATCGTTGAGGCTACTGGCGGTTCCCCTTGCTCTGCAGCGCTGCTTGAGCGTCACACAGCACACTGTCCTCCGACACCGGGGTCGGCTGGATGTTTTGGTCGACGATATTCGGCGGTCTATTTTTTGCGAAGGACAACGGACATGGGACTTTTGGATCAGGTATTGGGCGGCCTTATGGGTGGTTCGGCTGGCGCGTCGCCGGTGCAGAATGTGCTGATGAGCTTGCTTGGCGGCGGTCAGCAAGCTGGCCAGGGAACGGCGCAGCAGGGTATGGCGGGCCAAGGTTTGCCCGGTGGGCTGGGAGCCCTGATTTCCAGCTTCGAGCAGGCCGGTTTGGGGAATATCGTCCAGTCATGGATCGCCAACGGTCCGAACCATCCGGTTTCATCCCAGCAGTTGCAGTCTGTGCTGGGCGATGACCAGGTGCAGACGATGGCAAGCCAGGCCGGTATGGCGCCGCATGACTTCCTTTCCCAGCTCAGCGAGCATTTGCCGCATGTCGTGAACGGCCTGACACCGAATGGTCGCGTTCCCGATGAAGGGTCCATGTCGGTTTGATATCAACCGCTGTGTTGGGCCGCCGGATCAGGCCAGAGTTGTTTCGTTCGCTCAGAGGTGGTGCCATGACCTGTCGCACGCTTGCGGTGCTCGTCGCCGCTTCTTTGACGATTGCGCCATTACTGACGCTTTCGGCGCGTGCCGAGAATAAGATGGGGTATCAGTTGCTGTCCGAGCAGGAGGCCGCGAGCCTGCCGCACAATCATGGGGCGCTGGGACTGGATGTCGAAGCGGCGGAGCGGATCACCGATGGTGGCATGACGTTCGATATCATCCGGGTGAAGCAGGTGCGGCGGGATTCGGCCGGCGCCCAGGCCGGCTTCAAGACGGGTGACGAGATTATCGCGCTGGATGGACACGTGTTTCCGACGCTGGTCACGTTCGCCGATTACATCGGTTCCATACTGCCGGGCACCCGGATGATGGTGGATTACATCCCGGCGGGTGGTGGGCCGCAGCAGGCCCAGCGCGTGGCGGTCACGGTTGGGCAGGCGGGCCAAATGTCCAGTGGCGGGGCTTCCGGTAGCCAACGTTTCGGGGGCCAAGGCTCTGGGGGCCGAGGCTCCGGAGGTGAGGCTGGGGCACCTGCCTCGACCGGCATGTCGACCGGGACCAAGATCGCGATCGGAGCCGGCGCGGTGGCGTTGCTGGGCTGTTATGAGATGGGGTGCTTCTCGCACCACGCTACGCCGGAGCGGCAGGCGGTGCAGCCGTCCGGCGGAATGCAGCCCAGATAGACCGAAGGCGCCGGCACCGCGGCGCTGTCCTTGGTGCCGGCCGCTGCTGTTGGCGGGCTTAGGCGTTGGCGGCTGCGCCGATCCAGACTTCCCTGTACAGGGCGACGATTTCCGAGGCTGTCGGGACGCGTGGGTTGTTGCCTGGGCTGCCCGAGGCCAGCGCCTGCTCAGCCATCAGAGCCATCTTCCCGGTCCAGGCGGCTTCAGCGATGCCGTAATCGGCCGGTGTGGGCACTGACAGGTCCTTGTTCAGCCGCTCCAATCCGGTGATCAGCTTGGCGGATGCGGTCGTGTCGTTATCTGTGGGGTCGGCGAAACCGATGCGGCGGGCGGCCTCGGCATAGCGGGTTGCCGCGCCGGAGACGGAAAAGCGGGTGATCGCCGGCAGCAGCATGGCGTTCGACAACCCGTGCGGCACGTGAAAATGGGCGCCGATCGGTCGCGACATGCCGTGCACCAATGCGACCGAGCTGTTGGAGAAGGCCAGTCCGGCCTCGGTGGCACCAAGCATCATGGCTTCCCGGGCGGCGGCGTTGCGTGGTTCGGCGTAGGCGGTACGGATATTGGCCCCGATCAGCGACATCGCGGATAGCGCGAGTGCGTCTGAAATGGGATTGGCGCGTTTGGAGACGTAGGCCTCGAGCGCGTGGGTCAGGCTGTCCACGCCGGTGTCGGCGGTTGTGCGCGGCGGTACGGAGTAGGTCAGTTCGTAATCCACCAGGGCCGCCAGCGGCAGGGCTCCGAGGCCGGCGATCAGCATCTTCTCGTCGCGTTCGGTGTCGGTGATGACGGTGAAGCGGGTGCATTCACTGCCGGTGCCGGCGGTGGTGGGGATGGCGATGACCGGCAGCGCGCCCTTATCGGCGGCAAACGGGGCCTTGTAGTCGCGCATCTTGCCGCCGCCGGCAGCCAGGATCGACATCGCCTTGGCGGTGTCGATGGGGGAGCCGCCGCCGAAGCCGATCAGGCAGTCGAAATCGCCTTTGTTGAGTTCGATCACTCCGGCCTCGATCACCGTGTCGGTGGGATCGGGGACGGTGTCGCTGAAAA
Source organism: uncultured Alphaproteobacteria bacterium (assembly GCA_963790515.1). GTDB lineage: Bacteria > Pseudomonadota > Alphaproteobacteria > Acetobacterales > Acetobacteraceae > Rhodopila. The sequence goes on from CAWBPF010000015.1 coordinate 21,211, forward strand.
CCGAGACAGCGAGGCCCGCGGCGCCCAGCGGATCCAGGCAGTGGCGGACGTGACCGGAGCTGACCATGAACGGATCGGTGACAACCAAGGGGCGGGAGAGACCGAATTTCGCCAAAACATCAGGGATTTGCCGAACTGCGCCGGCTGCCACCAGCAACAGGCGGGGTGAGGCGAAATTCATGTTGATGGCGGTCATTGATGGTTCCTCCGGACTTTATGGTACCGGTTTAGCGCGGTGGTCGGTTGGCGTCACGGTGGCATGGCTTTGAACGGGCGACCGGGGGATTGGACCGAGGCCAGGGCGGGATGGCCGGGGTGCGACCGTTGCGATATCAGGCGATGGCGGAGGCTTGATACTTTGTGGACAAGCGGCGGTCGGATGGAGCAGATGCGTCATATTCGCGGAAACGGGACATATAGGGTCCCGGCATCGGAAGCGGCGCGAGGGCGTTTTCTGGAGAGTAGAAGTGAACAGTTTTTCGCATACGATTGAAGCTCTCCTGCGATTTATTGTTGATCTGGGCCGCGTGATCGTCGCCGGTATTGTTGCCGTCGAACTTTGGTTGCGCGCTCAGTTGACGCATCTCAACGTTTCTGCAGCGAGCCAGAACGTTCTGCTGCTGGTGGTCGCGGCCTTGCTGATCCTGGGGGCGTTGCGGCTGTTTGGCGGGCTGATCCGCATTGTGATCGTTCTGGTGCTGTTGTTGATCGCCGTCCAGGTCTTGATGCCGCTGGTCCGGCATTAGCGGTACGACATCAGCCTGGCTGAACAGATGGGGTGATGTCGTTGCTCATGCGGCGCGGACCAACTGTTTACAGGCGGTGCGCCTCAGTGGCTAAAATCTGACGGATGGTATGGCGAGATTTATCCACCAGCCGTTGATTTGGTGGGCCGATTCGTTCGGCTTCGGGGCACCAGGCGGCGGGATCGGGCCGTCAGCCTGGCGGGCGGCTTCACCGGTTCGGACCGGCTATCCGCACTCGATCTGCTGTCGTGAGGCGTTTCATTGGGTTGGTCGTGCCGGGGACGACGCCGGGACCGGCGCTCAGGACCAGGTCAGCTTGGTGCCGGCGATGCCGTCGGTGACGGCATGGAAGGAACCGGTCGCGGGTGTGCTGGCAAATGTCAGATTGAGCACGGCGGCGTGTGTGCCGTCGGTGACCGAAAGGGTGCTGCCGTTGTAGGTGACGCTGGCGCTGGCTGACTTCATGTCGGTGAAATCGAGATTGTCGGAGATGCTGAAGTTCTGGATCAGGTCGCCGGTCAGATTGGCGGTGAGATCCTTGAAGCTTAGCGCGGAGAAATTGCCGCCGTTCAAGTTGTCGCCTCCGCCGAGCCCGGTGATGGTCTGACCGCTTGCGGTCGCGGTCAGCAAATCAGCGGCTGGTGTCCCCTGGATGAAAGTAGGCTGGGTCGCGGCGATGGTGAGCGACTGCAAGGTGATCACCGCGATATTGCCATTGGCGGCAGTATCAAGATGAAACGCGGTGATGCCGCTGCCGTAGGTGCCGGCCAGCTTCAGTGTGCCGACGGTGTTGCTGCCGTTGGTCAGGGTCAGGGTCGCGGATGTCGTTGTGGCCTGTCGGTAGATCATGCCGGTCACGGGCTGATCCACCTGGATCTGGTCGCCGGTGACGAACCCGGTGATGGTGCCGGACGGGATCGCCGCCAAAGCGAGTGTCGCATTCGGTCCGGCGAACTGGATCGCGGCGCTGTCGGCTACGCCGAGGCCGAGTGTGCTGCCTTCGGAGATTGAAAGGGTGCCGGTGCCGCTGATGGTCGGCGTGGCGGTGTAGGGATCGCTTTCGATGGTGCCGCTCATGTCGATCAGCAGCGCGCCGCCGCCAGCCACGGATAGCGTGCCGTTGGCGACCACGCTGGCGTCGATCGAGCCGGTCAATGCGGCGGAGGCGCCTGCTGCCAGGGTCAAGGTTCCTGCCGCCGCATTGGTGGTCGTGCCGATCCTGACGGACGAACTGGAGTTGATGGCGATGATGTCACCGCTGCCGAGGCCGATCAGTCCAGCGGCCTGCACCGTGCCGCCACCGAAGGCGAGCAGCGAGCCGCTGGTGAGCGTAATGTTGCCGGTGGCGGCGGTGAGTGAACTGCCACCGTCGACCTCTATCCGGCCGCTGACCTGGACCGAGCCGGCGGTGTTCAGCCTTGCTCCGGCGTCCAGCGCCAGCGCGGCGGGGGGACCGAAGCCGCCCATTACCGAGACCGCTCCGGTGACATTGAGCTGACCCGTCAGCAGGACGTTGCCGCTGGTCGCCATGCTGGCCGCCGCACCGCTGCCACCGATCGTGGTGTACTGGCCGGTGTTCGTGCTGCCGGCGATGGTGACGGCAACCGCGCTGCCCGGCGCTGTCGTGGGGGTGATGGAGGCGGTGGTGTCCCTCCAGTTGGTGGCGGTGGTCCAGCTTCCGCCGCTGGCGCCGGTCCAGCTAAAGGCGTCCCTGCCGACGCTTGCGGGCGCAGTGCCGGCCGGTACTGGTCGCGGCCTGCACCGTGATGGTGGCGACGCCGGTGGCAGCGGCGACATCGAGGTGGAACAGGCTGGTTGCGTAGGTTCCGATCAACGTCAGTGAGCCGACGGCCGTGGCGCCATTGGTCAGCGTCAGCGTACCCTGGGTGCTGGTGGTCTGCCTGAAGGCCACGCCGGTGACGTTTCGGTCAACGATGATACTGTCGCCGGTGGCGAAGCCACTGATCGCGCCGGTTGGAAGCGGGCCGGCCAGTTCCAACGATTCGGACAGGCTCGCGGCACCAGCCTGGGTATAGGCCTTGAAGGCGATCGCGGCGCTGTCGGTGGCGTTCAGGACCAGCGAGCCCGGGGCGCCGAGGACACCGATCGTGATGGTGCCGGGCCCGCTGATGGCGCCGCTGGTGCCGCCGAAGCCCTGAATGGTCCCCGAATAGACCATCAGATTGCCGTTGAGAACCAGTTTCGCGGCGATCACCGCTGGGCCTTGAAGGGTTGGCGTCTGGCCGTTGTCGATCGTGAGCGTACCCGGGGCTGCGGCGCCCGTGGTGCCAAACTCGAAGCTCGAGACGCTGTCCACGGCGACCATGCCGGTGACCACGCTGTTGCCGGACATGACCTTGACGCTGCTGCCGCCGAGGACGGCCAGGCCACCGGAAATATATGTGCTGATG
>CAWBPF010000016.1:0-131871 GCA_963790515.1 uncultured Alphaproteobacteria bacterium
GGGCGGCACCAACGTGCAGGCCTCGGCCCCCGAGGCGCGGGAGGTGCTGGAACGCGGCGTGGCCGACGCGATCACCTTCCCCTGGGGGTCCATCATGCTGTTCGGCATCGACAAGGTGGTGAAGTACCACATGGACATGCCGTTGTTCTCCACCACGTTCGTCTGGGCGATGAACAAGGCGAAATACGACGCGCTGTCGCCCGCCAGCGTGGTCATCGACAATCACTGCACCGCCGAATGGGCCGAGAAAGTCGCCAGCCCGTGGGCCGACTTCGAGCATGCCGGCCATGCCAAGCTGGCTGCCGAGGCAGGACACGAGGTCTACAAGCTCACCCCGGAGCAACTGGCCGCTTGGCGCCAGGCGCGCGCCGCTGACCGCGCGATGGGCGTCCAAGGTCGAGGACGGCGACAAGGTGCTGGCCGACTTGAAAGCCGCGCTGAACGCCATGATGCCCTGGCCGAATAAAGCAGCTGACGGCGCCTGGCAGCAGTGCCCAACGCAGAGCGCGCCAGCGCGATGGACCGCTTCATCGACAGGATCGAGTGGCTGGCCGCGGCCTTCGTCGGCATCGTCGCGGTGGACATCTTCGTCAGCGTGCTGCTGCGCTATTTCTTCGCCGTCTCGATCCCCGACAGCTACGATTTCGGCAAGCTGCTGCTGGGCATCCTGATCTTCTGGGGCATCGCGGCGACCAGCTATCGAGGCACCCATATCACCGTCGACCTGGTCTGGTCAGCCGCCGGCCCACGCGGCAAGCGGCTGATCGATATCTTCGCCACGCTGGTCCTGCTGTTTGTCGTGACGGTGCAGACCATCATGCTGTTCGACAAGGTGCGCCTGACCATGCAGGACAACGTGCTGACCTACGATCTTCGCATCCCGACATGGCCGTTCGCGCTGGTCGCCTGGCTGGGCGACGTCTCAGCCGTCCTTCTGATCGCGATCCGCACCTACCGTCTGATCTTCCATCCGGAGGACGTCGACCAGGCTCCAGTCGCCAAGGCGGTCGAATAGTATGGAATTCTCCAGTGATGCGGTTGCCGTCATCGGCTTCGTCGTGCTGTTCGCACTGATGCTGCTGCGTGTCCCGGTCGGCATGGCGATGGGCCTCGTAGGGGTAAGCGGCTTCGGCTACCTCGTCGGCGGCGGACCGGCGTTGAAGATGGTCGGCCAGACCTCCATGCGGATCGTCACCGACTACACCTTCGGCGTGATCCCGATGTTCCTGCTGATGGGCGCAATCGCCTCCCGGACCGGCATGAGCAAGGAACTGTTCCAGGCTGCCAACCGCTTCGTCGGCCATTGGCGCGGCGGCCTGGGAATCGCAACGATCGCCGCCTGTGCCGGGTTCGCCGCGATCAGCGGATCGTCGGTCGCGACCGCGGCGACGTTTTCGACCGTCGCCTATCCCGAAATGCGGCGCTTCGGCTACCCCAAGTCCTTCGCCACCGGCGTGATCGCCGCAGGCGGCACATTAGGGGCGATGTTCCCGCCGTCCATCGTCCTGGCTGTCTACGGCCTGATCACCCAGCAGGACATCGGCAAACTGTTCATCGCCGGCATCCTGCCAGGCCTGCTCGCCGTCAGCATGTATATGATCACCATCGCCATCATCGGCGCCGCCAAACCCGGCTGGCTGCCAACCGCCCGGGTAGCCTCGTGGCGGGACCGCTTCCAGGCGGTCAAGGAAGTCTGGGCGCCGCTGCTGCTGTTCGTCTTCGTCATCGGCGGCCTCTACGGTGGCCTGTTCACCCCCACGGAGGCCGGTGGCATGGGCGCCGGGGGTGCTGCCTTGATCAGCCTGGCCCGAGGCCGCCTGTCCCGCGCCGACCTGCTGGCTTCCCTGCTCCAGGCCACCAGGACCGCCGCGGCCGTCTTCACCGTTCTGATCGGCGCCATCCTGTTCGGCTATTTCCTGACGGTGACCCAAACGCCGCAGAAGGTCACCGAGTTCATCACCAGCCTGGGTCTGAGCCCGCTCGGCGCCCTCGTCGTGATCATGCTGATGTACCTGGTACTGGGTTGCCTGATGGACGCCATGGCCATGGTGATCCTGACGGTGCCGATCATCTTTCCCGCGGTAACGGCACTGGGCTTCGACCCGATCTGGTTCGGCGTGATCATTGTCATGACTGTCGAGCTTGGCCTCATCCATCCGCCCGTCGGGATGAACGTCTTTGTCATCAAGACCGTCGTGCAGGACGTGTCATTCAGCACGATCTTCTACGGCGTAATCCCCTTCGTGCTGACCGACATCCTGCGGCTGGCGATCCTCATCGCCTTCCCGGCAATCGCCACATGGCTGCCGGGAAGGATGTAACTACAAACCGCAAAAAGGCTTGCCGTTTTGGTTTCCTATTCCGCCGCTGCCTTCGCCGCCTCGGTGTGTTTCCAGGAATGCAGCACCGGCAGCACCTCCTTGGCGTAAAGCTTTAGCCCGTCTTCGGCCAGGTCATACGGCGTGCCGCCAAACCGGAACGAAGTCGCCAGCTCAAACTCTCCGACGATGGCCCGCCGTTCCTCGAACATTCGCAGGATATGATCCGGCGTGCCCCACACCGCCGCCTGCAGGAATGCCGAGACAATCCCGTCCATCCCGATCTCTTTCGCCAGCGCAATCTTCTGCGCATAGGCATCATACCCCTTCACCTGGGCGAAATGGTCGCCCAGCAATTCATAGTGGTAGAAATTGCTCTCCACGAATTTGCCCATGTATTGCCGAGCCTTTTCTTCGGCGCCGTCCATGGTTGGCGTGCAGATGCAGAAATCGGCCAGCAGCGGGGCCAGTTCCGGCCCGCCATGCATCTGCCGGATCAGGTCGCGATGTTTCTGGATCGCCGGCATCCGCATCGGCCACGGCCGGTCGGCGAACATTACCATCCGCGCGTTCAGCTTCGCCGCGGACACCACGGAATCGTCCGACGACGCCACCGCATAGATCCGCCCGTCGATCGGCTTGTACGGGCGTGGCCGCAGCTCCGTCCGCGGCTGCTTGTAGAACTTGCCGTCGCCCTCGATGAACCCGGTGCGCAGCGCGCCAACGATCATCGCCGCCGCTTCATCGAAGCGTTCCCGCGACTCGTCCATCGTCCCGCGGAACGCATGGAATTCCCGCCGCGCCAGCCCGCGGCCCATACCAAGCCGCAGACGACCCTTGCTGAGCAGATCAACTACGATCGCCCGCTCCGCCACCCGCAGCGGATCGTTCCACGGCAGGATGACCGCCGCCGTACCCAGATCGATGTTCGGACACACCGCCGCCAGATACGCCATCAGCTGAAGGTTATCCGGACAGAACGAGTAGTCGTTGAAATGATGCTCGACCGACCACAATGCGTCGAAACCGCTGTCAGCGGCGACCCGGGCCAGCTTGATTTCCTCGTCCCAAACCTGTTCGTCCGACACGTTGGTCCAGCCATAGTTGGCAAACACCATCTGCAATCCGACGTCCATTGCGCCCTCCCGGTACATTTCTGGCGCCATGCTTTCACGGTCCCGGCCGGCGGGCAAATTTGGCCCCGCCAAAACCCGGCGCTAAGCTTGCCGCACAGACGGAGGAAGCGGACATGGCCTTGAAGCGTATGGTGCTGGAAATCGGCATGGGCACCGACATACGGGGCGCCGATCCAACCAAGGCCGCGGTCCGGGCGCTGCGCGACGCGCTGTGGCACAACTCGCTCAGCGTCGCCAACGCCCTCGGCCTGGACACCGACGCCATGCAGGTCGAGGTCACCATCGGCGTGCCGCATCCGGAGCAAGTGGACAAGGAGCAGGTCCTGTCCATCCTTCCGCACGGCACCGGCACGGTCACCGTCGTTGACGGCGGGCTGGAGATACCCAACGACGAAGGCACCAACTCGACCCTGATCGCCAGTGCCGCCGCCGTTGTCTGGCTTGATGTGCCCTGAAGCCTGACCACGCCCCACCGACCGTCAGCCAACCCGCGGCATCGCCTTGACCCGGCATAGCATCAATTCGGAGAGCAACAATCATGGCACGTAAACGCGTAATTCTGGAGCTCGGGACCGGCAACGACCTGCATGGCGGTGACTATACCAAGGCAGCGCTTCGCGCCGTGCAGGACGCACTTCACCACTCATCCCTCTCAATGATCCGCTCGCTCGGGATCGATGCCAAAACCCAGATGTTCGTCGAAGTTACGATCGGCGTTCAACAACCCGAAAAAGTCGATACCGAAGCGGTAAAGGTAAGCCTGCCGCACGGCGTCGTCACAGTAAAGGCGCTCAAGGGAGGCCTGGATGTAATCGACCGCGAGCGTGGCGACAACGCGGTCATCGCCAACGCCGCTGTCGCGGTCCGGTTGGAACTGCCCTGATCGCTTCCGACACCGTTGGAAAGACTATCGCCCCTGCCACACCGGCTTCCGCTTCTCCACAAAAGCCCGGATGCCCTCGACCCGGTCCTCGCTGCTGTAGGGGCTGATGCCCTCGTTCAGCCGCAGCGCGGCCGGAACCGGCAAGCCGTTGGCCCGGATCGCGGTTTCCTTCATCCGCCGCAGCGTTACCGGGGCGTTCTCGCAAATCGCCTCGGCCATGCGCAGCGCTTCGTTCAACGCCTCGCCACGCGGCACGACGCGGTTGACCAGGCCCCAGCGCCGCGCCTCCTCGGCATCGATATATTCGCCGAGATAAAGCATTTCGAAGGCGATGCCGGACGGGATCATGCGCGGCAGCATGACATTGGCGAAATGCGCGCCCTTGCCGCGCTTGGCTTCCGGCAAGCCCAAGCAGGGCGTGCTCGGCGGCAACGCGGATGTCGCAGGCCAGCGCCAGTTCCACCCGCCGGCGACCGCCGATCCGTTCAGCGCCGCGATGGTCGGCTTGATCGTTTCATAGACAACTTCGAATACGATAACGTTGCACCCGCGACAGCAACGGCTGGAACGGCTTGCCCGCCGCATCCTCCTGCGCGCGCGCCTTCAGGTCGGCGCCGGCGCAGAACGCCCGGTCACCCACCGCCGTCAGCACGATCGCCCGCATCTCCGGGTCGGCGCCGGCTTCGACGAAGGCTTCGATCAGCGCGTCGGACAGTTCCGGCGACATCGCGTTCATCCGCTCCGGGCGGTTGATCGTCAGGATCAGGATATGGCCGCGCGTCTCCGCACAGCAGGATCGGCCGGTTTCCGTCATGTGCGTCTCTCCCTCGATCGTGCAGGATAACCAAGGCCGCGGCGCATGGACATGGCGCCAGGCCGGTGGACAGTATGACGTGCCGCGCAAACCATGGAGACGCCCGCCGGATGCCAGCCCAGATCGCCACCCAGGACGCGTTGCATGCGCTGTTTCATCCCGCGCGCGGTGGCGGTGATCGGCGCCTCGGACGACACCACGAAGCACGGCTATATCGTGCTGACCAACGTGCGCGACACCGGCTTCCAAGGCGGCGTCTACGGCATCAGCCGCCGCCTGACCGACGTCGACGGCATTCCCTGTTTCCCCGATCTGGCGTCGGTGCCGGAGCCGGTCGGATGCCGCCTTCCTCGCCATCCCGGCCGAGGCCGCGGTGCAGGCGGTGCGCGACTGCGCCCGCGCCGGCTTGAAGGCGGTGATCGTCGGGTCGGCCGGCTATGCCGAAAGCCTGGATGCCGGCGGCGCCGAACGCCAGCGCGAACTGCAGCGCATCGCCGCGGAGGAGGGCATCCGCATCGTCGGCCCGAACTGCAACGGCATCTACAACGCGCATCATCCGGTTTCGGTCGGCTTCAACACCTCGCACGCCAAGCGCCAGACGCCCGGCGGCATCTCGATCTTCTCCCACAGCGGCGCGCTGTTCGACGCGATGGCCGGGCGCCTGGCGATGCTGGGCGCGGGGCTGTCGCTGTTCGCCTCGGCCGGCAACGAGGCCGACATGTCGGTGCTGGACTACATGGAATACGCGCATCGGCCACGCGCCGACCCGGGTGATCGCGCTGCTGATCGACAGCCTGGACGACGGCCCGCGGTTCCGTCGCCTGGCGCTGGCGGCGCACGCGGCCGGCAAGCACGTGGTGGCGCTGAAGATCGGCGGGTCGGAGGCCGGCGCGGCGGCGGCGGTCGCGCATTCGTCCCGCATGGCCGGCGACGATGCGTCCTACCGCGCGCTGTTCGCGGCCAGCGGCGTGGCGACGGTCAAGACGCTGGAGGGCCTGATGACCGCCGCCGCGCTGCTCGACACGATACGGCCGCTGTCCCGGGCAAGCTGGGTTCGCTGTCCACCTCCGGCGCCGGGGCATCGCTGATCGCCGACCGCTGCGAGCGCCCTGGGCGTGCCGCTCGCGACGCTGACCCCGGAAACCCACGCCGCGATCGACGCGCAGAAGATGTTCTCCCGCATCGGCAATCCGCTCGACATGGGCATCTTCGGCGGCATGCGGCGGTCGGCGGAGGTGCCGAGCGCTGCTGATGGGCGACCCCGGCGTGTCGGTCGGCGCTGGCGCTGGTGCATTCGATGAACCCCTGGCAGGGCGACCCGTACCGCGCCGCGATGGGCGCGGCGCGGGAGATGTCGAGAAAGCCGCTGCTGGTGGTCACCCCGGGCGGCATGCCGGAGGCGGAACGGCAGACCTACCGTCGATCGCGGCATCGACGTGTTCACCGACACGGACATCCTGCTGGAGGGGATCGGCGCGCTGCTGACCCCGCCGCCCGACGTCGATGCCGGATACGTTCCACCGGCCCGCCGCCCGCCCTGCCCGCCCGGCCAGCTGACCGAACCGGAAAGCCTGCGACTGCTGGCGGAGTTCGGCGTGCCGGCCGTGCCGACGTCGGAATGCGACTCCGCCGACGAGGCGATCGCCGCGGCAACGCAGACTGGGCTACCCGGTGGTGCTGAAGGGCGTCGCCGACGGCGTCGCGCACAAAAGCGACCTCGGCCTGGTGCATGTCGGCCTGCGCGACCCCGAAGCGGTGGCGCGAGCGTACGCCGCGGTCGGCTGCCCGCAGGTCGTCATGCAGGCGATGATCAGCGGCGAGCCTGGAGGCGATCGCCGGCGTCACCCGGGCGGACGGCGTCGGCCTGGTGCTGATCGCCGGCCTGGGCGGCATCTTCGCCGAGGCGCTGCACGACGTCGCCACCTTTCCGCTCCCCGCCAGCCGCGAGCGATCGAGGCCGGACTGGCAAGCGGCAGCCTGGGCCGCGTGCTGGCCAGCCCGCGCTGGAAGCATCCCGATGCCGCTGTCGGCGTTCGTCGACCTGCTGCATGGCCCTGCAGACCGCCGCGCTATCGCTGGGCGACCGGCTGCACGGCGATCGACATCAACCCGGTCATCCTGGGCGCATGCCGGCGCCATCGCGGTCGATGCGCTGGTGGTCCCAGCGACATGCACGACGGCATGGTTCACCGTCACCTACCAGGTGCGCAGCGACGCCGCCTCGATCGAGGCCCGGGCGCACGGCGATCGCCGTCGAGCAGAGCGTCGAGATGCCGCTGGCCGGCGATCGACGACCCAGCCGTGCTGGCGGACATCGTCGGCGCAGGTCGAGGCGATCGACGATCTCGGCAACGGCATGTTCGCCGTCCGTATCGGGCTGGCCACCGCGACCGTCGGGCAGGACGCCGGTCAGTTGCTCAACATGCTGTTCGGCAACACGTCGCTGCACGAGGACGTGGTGCTGCACGATGTGGAGATCCCTGCGGCGTTTCAGACCGCGTTCGGCGGCCCCCGGCACGGCATCGCCGAACTGCGTCAGCGGCTGGGTGATGCCACGACGGGCATTCACCGGCTCGGCGTTGAAGCCGCAGGGCTTGTCGCCGGACGGCTTGGCTGTGCTGGCGGAGCGGTTCGCCCGCGGCGGGCTGGATTTCATCAAGGACGATCATGGGCTGGCGGACCAGGACTACAGCCGCTTCGCCGACCGGGTGCCGCCTGCGCCGCCGGCTGTGGCCCGCGGCGCGCAGGCGACCGGGCATCCGACCCGTTACATTCCCAGCCTGACCGGCAATCTCGATCAGATGCGGCAACAGGCCGCGCTTGCGCGGGACGAGGGTCTGGATTGCGTCATGGTGGCGCCGATGATCGCCGGCTTTTCCAACGTCCAGGCCGTGGTGCCGAGTTTTCCCGACATGGCGTTGTTTGCCCATCCCAGCATGGGCGGCGCTGCGGATCGCGCCCGAACTGCTGATTGGCAAGCTGTTCCGCCTGATCGGCTGCGACGCGGTGATCTTCCCCAACCACGGCGGCCGGTTCGGCTATCACCCAAGCGGTCTGCCAGGCACTGGCCGCAAACGCGCGCCGGCCCGCCGACGGCGGACAGCCCGCCCTGCCGGTCCCGGCCGGCGGCATGACCCTGGACCGACCGTGCCGAAATTCTTGATTTCTACGGTCCGGACACGATGTTGCTGATCGGCGGCAACCTGCTGCTGGCGCGGGACCGCATCAGCGATCAGGCCGCCGCCTTCGCCCGCGCCGTCGCCGACCACGCTTATACGTGAGGCCAATGCATGGACATCGAAACCCCGCCGCTGTTCCGCTCCGCCAAGGAAGGCTTCCGCTGGGAAGGGGTCGCGCATCAGCCGTACAAGCAGGACGGCAGCGCGCCGTTCAAGGACATCTCGCGCCAGGTGCTGTTCCACGACGATGCCTTGGCCTGCGAGCTTCGTTATTTCGAGATGGATGCCGGCGGCTATTCCACGCTGGAACGGCACGAGCATGCCCACGCCGTGATGATCATGCGCGGCCAGGGCGAATGCCTGGTCGGCAGCGATGTGCGCCAAGTCAAACCGTTCGATCTCATATCGATCCCGTCATTGGACTGGCATCAGTTCCGCGCCACGAACCAGGAGCCGCTAGGCTTCCTCTGCATGGTCAATGTGCTGCGTGATCGTCCCCAGCTACCCAGCCCCGAGGAACTTGCGCAGCTGAAATCCACCCCGGAAGTCACCCGCTTCCTCGAAAGGGCCTGAGGCGGAGAGCGCGCAGACCGCACTCCCCGCTGCCGATCTATCAGATCAGCACCAGCCTGACCGGAACAGGCTGGCTGGCGTTACCCGTGGAACAATGCGCTAGCGGTTGGCCCAATCCTTGGCCGCGTCCTTCGCGCCACCGGCCGCGTTCTGCACCTTGCCGGCGGCCTTTTCAGCGGTTCCTTCCGCCTGGGTCTTCTTATCGCCAGTCACCTTGCCGACGGCTTCCTTCACACTGCCCTTGGCTTGGTGTGCCGCGCCTTCAACTCGATCCTTGTCCATGTCTCGCTCCTGATTTTCCAGCGACCAGACGGTCGCAACACCTGAACGGACAAGACCGGCAAGGGTTGCCTGAGGTCCCTGGCGACGCCGCCTAACGTCGCAGGATGGTTGACCCCGCATACCGCGCCGCATCGCCAAGTTGCTGCTCGATACGGATGAGCTGATTGTATTTCGCCGTCCGGTCGCTGCGCGCCAGGCTCCCGGTCTTGATCTGCCCGCAATTGGTCGCCACCGCGAGATCGGCGATCGTAGAATCCTCAGTCTCCCCCGACCGATGGCTCATCACCGCCTTCCACCCGGCGCGATGGGCCAACTCCACTGTTTCCAGGGTTTCCGACAACGTGCCGATCTGGTTGACCTTGATCAGGATTGCGTTCGCCGATCCCAGTTCGATGCCACGACGCAGGCGCTCCGGATTGGTCACGAACAGATCGTCGCCGACCAACTGCACCTTCGCCCCGATCGTGTCGGTCAGTAGCTTCCAGGTCTCCCAGTCATCCTCCGAACAGCCATCCTCGATCGAAGCGATTGGGTAACGGCTGCACAGATCGGCGTAGTAGCGGACAATGCCCTCGGAATCGAGCACCTTGCCCTCGCCTTCCAGATGATACTTGCCATCTTTGAAAAACTCGGTGGAAGCCGGATCGAGCGCGAACGTCACATCCTCGCCGATCCGGTATCCGGCCTTTTCGACCGCCTTGGCGATGAAGCCCAATGCCTCGTCGGCTGATTTCAGATTGGGCGCGAAGCCACCCTCATCACCGACGTTGGTATTGTGGCCGGCGTCGTGCAGCCCCTTCTTCAAAGTCGCAAAGATCTCCGACCCCATCCGCACCGCGTCGGCCAGTGTCGGTGCCGAGATCGGCTGGATCATGAATTCCTGGATGTCGATCGGATTGTCGGCATGCTTGCCGCCGTTCAGGATGTTCATCATCGGCACCGGCAGAGTGCGGGCATAAACGCCCCCGACATAGCGATACAGCGGCTGCCCCTGGTCGGACGCCGCGGCCTTGGCGACCGCCAGCGAGACGCCAAGGATCGCGTTGGCACCCAGACGCCCCTTGTTTGGCGTCCCGTCCAGATCGATCATGACATTATCGATCGCCACCTGCTCGGTCGCCTCCATGCCGCCAACCGCCTCCAGGATTTCCCCCTCAACATTGGCGATCGCAGTCTGCACACCTTTGCCGCCGTACCGGGACATGTCCCCGTCGCGCAGTTCTACAGCCTCATGCGCGCCTGTAGACGCCCCTGACGGCACCGCTGCTCGGCCCATGGCGCCGGTTTCGAGGATAACATCGACCTCGATCGTCGGATTACCGCGGCTGTCGAGGATTTCGCGGGCGGATATGTCGGCGATCGCGGCCATGCTCAAGTCTCCCGTCGTTTAACCGCGCGCTGCGTAACACCTCGCACCTCAGGTTGCCAACCCAGCCCCCGCCGCACCCTTGGGGGGTCACCTCACCTTCATTTGAGACGCCGATCGTTTTTCTCCGCTCGGCTCCGCCCCACGTTCCCACCAGTCGCTAAGGAATGCCGTATGAAACATCTCGCCCGGTTGGCCGCGGCGGTCGTCGCGCTGACACCGGCGATTGCACATGCTCAGGTTCGGACCTATTATCAGGCTGGCGCCTGGGACGCATTCAGCGGCAGGAACGAAAAAGGCGGCGCCACCTGTGGCGTCGGCAGCACGATGCCCCCGGACAACCGCCGCCTGTCGATCCAGTTTGATATCGGCGGCACCGACACCACGTTCTCGGCCAGCAAACCCGATTGGTCGATCCCGGACAACACCCGGATCAAGGTGGTGATGCAGATCGGCCTGAACACGCCATGGACCGAGCAGGGCATCGGACACGATCATACGATCGATTGGACGCTGGCCCCCGGATCCATGCAGACCTTCGACCGGCAGTTTCGCGGCGCCACCTCGATGACCGTGACCTTCCCCGACGGCAACGAGCCGCCCTGGGGGATGTCGCTGGCGGGCTCCACCGCCATCAGCGACACATTCGGGCGCTGCATTCGGGACCTGACTCGTCAGATGCAATCCGCACAGCCACCCGTTACTGGCAGCCCTGCCCCTCAACCCGGTACCCAACCGTTCAGCCCGTCGACCGAGGCGCCACCGCCCCGCTGAAGCAACACAAGCCTGGCTAGTCCAGCACCCGATGCTTGATTCCCAGGCGTCGGGTGATCCGACCCACCAAGTCAACGGCAAATGATACAACCTTATGGGACCGTTCATCAGACTTCGTCCGCAAGTACGCTGAAATAACGGTCGGCTTAGACGCGCCGCCGAAGCACCAGGGCGTTGACCGGCGTCCGACACATCTGGACCCGAGGACACCCGGTTGCGCGTTCTCGTCTAATGTCGCAGTGCATTCGCCGACACGCCAACAATCAGGCCGGCCGTGCGATCAGCGGTGCCGGCACACCGGTGCAGCATCATCATATCGACCGTCCGGGCGCAGCGGCGTGCACGTACATCCACGCTGTCGTCGGTGCCAATCCAGGGGGCGCCCCCCACGATCACAAACCCCGCCCGCGCTTCCGATGCCGCACCTGCCGTTCGGCCGTGATCCTAACGCATCGCGTGGGCAGCATCATGCAGGCGCCGGCGACCACCGTACCGCAGGGCAAACGCCATGGCGTCGGCGATCTCGTCGGGGGTGGCAGCGTGAAGCGGGGGCGCGTCGGCCGTCCGCCAAGCGTAGCGAGCTGGGTTCGAACCGACCAAGAACTTCCAGCCTAGATTGGCAAATGTAACTGTATGAAATCTTTTACACATTGGGCAATCAAACAGAAATATTCTCGTTTAAGACACTGATATTGCGCATATTCCATTTCTTAAACGGAACATTCTCTTGATGAAGGACACTTTAGGAGATGGCTTTATGAAAAAGTATTTGCTGGCCGGTCTTGCTATTATCGCCCTCAGTGCCGTCAGTCCGGCCCAGGGCTATCCCAGTGTTCGTCACCGAGACGGTTTCCGGTTCTTCGGGTGCCTGGATACTGGACTTCGACGTCTCAAACAATCTGCCATCCGGAGGCAACCTCTACTTTTTCGGCGTAAAGACTGACATAGCCGACGCAATCGGCACGCCGACTGGGTTCTCATTCTATGGAACGTGGGGGGCAAACTCGTATTACGGCGGATCAGCAACCGTCTATAACAACGCCTGGGTCGGTGGCTCGATACAACCGGGAACCTCGACCGATGGATTCCAGGTCTACAGCACCGCTACTGCCGCGCCCGTCAACGCGCCATGGTTCGCCTACGCACTTGGAAATAATTATCAAGGCCCAGGCTGCAACGATTGCGGCTCTAATCCGGGATTTGAGAGTGCGGCCGTGGCGACCGCCTCCAGCATCAGTGCCACGGAAGCCCCTGAACCCGCCTCACTGGCCCTGCTGGGCGCTGGTCTCGCGAGCATGGGATTGATCCGCCGCCGTCGTATCTGACTGCCGATGTCCAGGATGAGGGCGGCATAATCCGGTGTTGCCCGTTCGGGATCACCCGGCCGCCAGAATTTTGCCGGTATCGAGCACCGCCTTTTTGGCCCAACCTTCGCTGCCAGGCGGGACATCCGGCCGGAACCTCTCATACAACCGGAAGCCGATGCGGTTCAGCTCGGCTGGCTCGTGGCGCCCGGCCAACGCCTGCATCGCAGTCCGAACATCCGCCAAGTGATCGCCGAACGCCTTTGCCAGATACCGCTGCACCGCAGCCGGATCGGCCGGCTGATCGCCATCGGCGGCGCGCAGCTCGCCGTCTTCATTTGGCAGCAGGCGGATCTCACGCCCCAGCAGCAAGACCGGCTTGGTCACCTGCCGCATCCCCAGCCGCGGGGTATCGGCGTCGCGATCGGCCTTGCGCTCCTCACGTCCGATCGAACGGGCTTTGACCTGGGCCGCGGCGCCTGCAACAGCACGTCCCAGCGTCAGCGCAGTATCCCTCGGATGGCCCAGCCGCTCAGCGACGATCGTGGCCCACAGCGTCAGCACGGGCGCACGGTTGACGATGATCGACGGCATAGGCGGATCCTCCTCTTCCAGAGCAAAATGCCCATCGGAGGATCTTAGGCCGGGTGGTGCGATTTCCGAGAGAACCAAGATGCTCGCCTTGAGTGCAGCCCAGGACCATGCCGTAATCTCCCCAAAATGCCGCGCAGTAGGGGAAACACCAATGAGCCCAGCACCGACCAAGACCGCTTTCGGCCGCATCTTCCCGCCCAGGGCCGAATGGCTCGCCAAGGCGCCCCCCGAACCGATCATCGACCCGGACCTGCCGATCATCGACACCCACCACCATCTCTGGCAGCGCACCGGCGGCGCCCGGGGTGAATCCTGGGAAGTGCCGTCCTTCCGGTACCTGATCCACGAGTTCCTCGCCGACTGCGCCACCGGCCACAACGTCGTTGGCAGCGTCTTCCTGCAGTGCCATTCGATGTATCGCGCCACTGGTCCGACACCCATGCGCCCGGTCGGCGAGACCGAATTCGTCGCCGGCATCGCCGCCATGAGCGACAGCGGCGGCTACGGCAAGACCAAGGTCGCCGCCGGCATCGTGGGCTATGCCGACCTGACCGCCGGCGACTGGGTAACCCCCGTGCTGGAGGCACACATCCGCGCTGGCGGAGGCCGCTTTCGTGGCGTGCGGCACTCGGCGGGTTATGACGCCGATCCGATCATCGGCAACAGCGCGCCCGACATCCAGCCCGGCCTCTACCTTCGCCCCGATTTCCGCGCCGGCATGGCCCGGCTGTCCGCCCTCGGCCTGTCGCTCGACGCCTGGGGCTTTCATCCGCAGATGCCTGACATCACCGATCTCGCCCGTGCGTTCCCGGCCAGCAACATCATCGTCGGTCATTGCGGCGGACCGCTGGGCTATGGCCGTTACGCCGGCAAGCAGGACGAGGTATTTGCGAACTGGAAGCGATCCGTCACCGACCTGGCGAAGTGCCCGAACGTGACCATGAAGCTCGGGCGGCATGATGATGCGTCTGGCTGCCTACGATTACATGGGACTGGACGCGCCGCCGTCGTCCGAGCAGCTTGCAGCCCATTGGCGCCCGTACGTCGAAACCTGCGTCGAACTCTTTGGCGCCCACCGCTGCATCGCCGAAAGCAATTTCCCGGTGGAAAAGATGGGAATCGGCTTCGCCGCCTTGTTCAACGCCCTCAAACGCATCGTCGCCGGCTGCTCCACCGATGAAAAAGCCGACATTTTCGCCGGGACCGCGAGGCGCGTCTATCGGCTCGATTGCTGAGGCCCGCCTCTGCAACGGCCTCGTTGATGGATCCGGCACCACACATCCCGCACCGACAATGGACACGCTGTGCCGGTCCGCGCAGCAGTAAAAGTATCCAAGGGTAGCAATGTCTGCGGTTGTTTGGTGAGATCTCAACAACGATGCGTGCGACCGTCGGTTTATTCGCATACACCGACAACCAACTCTGGTCGCCAGTTCCCACTGAACGCGCTGACATACTCCCGAATGGCGCGCCGCGGATACCCATCGCCGGTCCACTGTATCGACAAAACGCCATTCGACATGATGCCACCGGCGTGGAACCTCCTGTAACGGCAGTACCTGAGCACTCAGGTGCATTCGACCGCACTCACCTCCTCTTCCCATTCGCGTGATACCCAGCCGCTCCAGGGATACTCGCGATCCGCGCTCCCACCCACAAGAGCCGAGGTGAACGACAAGCGCACCACGCAAAGAATGTTATTAATTCAGAAGAAAACACTACCGTATTCATTTTTGTTCTGCCGACTACAGCGATCCAGCCCACAGTATTGACCGCGGTACTCTTATTTTTGATTAACACAAGGGCTTGTGGCCCGATTGATTTCATGAGGTATCATATACCGCTCGACGGGTCTGATTTCAGACACCGTCCAGAGAACACTTCGGCGCGGTCAAAATTTCCGGCGTTGGCGAATAAATCGACAACACAACGAGACGGAAGCATGCCGCCGTTATTGAAACTAAAACTGAATGGCAAAAGTGTCCAAATCAAAGAGGATACTTCGACTGACGATCTGCACGCGGCTCAGTCAACCGACGCAGCCACTTTGTCCGCCGCTGCGTCTGAAACAGTGACCTTACCCGGAAGTGGACTTATATTTAACAACACTTACGGAAGCGGGGTCTCAGAAGCCTTCAAGGCCGCGATCATCACAGCGGAAAACTTCTTCCAAAGTCATTTCAGTGATTCAATCACGCTTAACATGAGCTTCAACCTAGCATCGTTAAGCAGTACATTCGCAGGCGAGAACACTTACAATGGAGCTACCGGCATCAGCTATGCCAACCTGGTAGCCGCATTGCGTACCCACGCGACAACGGCGGACGACTTCGCAGCCGTGAGATCACTTCCGGCCCAGGATCCAACGGGCGGCGTTGGCTTCTCCCTGTCCGTTGGCGCAGCGATCAACCTCGGCCTTGTTGGCAGTGCAACCGCCAGCAACGATTACATCGTGCTGAACCAAAATCTGGCCTGGAGTTACGGGGCCGACGCGGTCGGGGTTCTGGAGCACGAGATCAGCGAAGGCGCGATGGGACGAATAGGCGGGTTGGATGTCCAGAACGGATCGTGGGGCCTGATGGATCTGTTCCGATACGCCGCGCCGAACCAACGTGATTATACCGGGGGAAAAGACGGACGACCCGCCTACTTCTCGGTCGATGGAACGTCACTACTAACGCAATTTCATAATTCTCTGAATACGTCCGGCGTCTTCGACGGCCAGGATTTCGCCGACTGGAACGCCACGGTCCAAGGCGACGCCTTCGGTCCAAGTGGACCAGGCGCACCGGGCACCGTTTCAACCACCGATCTACGCGTTCTGGATATCCTGGGCTGGACTCCGGTCATCCCCACGCCATCCGCTGCCGTCTATTTCGCCATCCAGGACATAACGACGAACGTCACGACCACTGCCGTCGGCGATGTCTACACCGGGCCGGTCTCCGGCCTTCAGCATCAATATATCAATGTCTCCGCCGATAACCTTAACATAACATCGTCGGTGCCGAACGCGTTCATCCGCAGCGGATCGGGGATGGATGCCATCGACGTGAGCAGGGCCAACGGAAACAACGTCATCGACGGGGCCAGCGGGTCGAACTTTTTGACCGGTGGCAGTGGTAACGACACGTTCTACATGGACGATCGCAATCCGACATCGCCCATTTTTTCCACCATCGTGAACTTCCACGAAGGTGACAGTGCAACCGTGTGGGGCGTGAACGCCACCGACTTCAAGCTGATCACACTGGATAACCAGGGTGCGGCCGGGGCTCTGGGCCTGGACTACATCTTCACCGCCCCAGGACATATTGACACCAGCTTCGTGCTCGCCGGCTACACCAGCGCTGATCTCACCAACGGCCGACTGACCGCATTCTACGGTAGAACGCCCGACCTGCCGAACCTGCCGGGAAGCGAATATTTCACGATCTACGCCACCTGACCGCCGGACCCGGCACGCGATCAGCCAGGCGCACAACCATTCCTGCTGCTGGCAGTGTCCCATCAAGGGCCGCCGTCGGGGCAACCTCGCCGCGACTGAACAGTCGGACTGATGAAGTTGCTCGCACAAACGGAAAGATAGAGCTCACGGGCCGCTCACAGCCAGCCCGACTGCGCTAATCAACTGCGCCTGTCCCGGCGGCAGAACGACTGGTGCGATACGCCCACGCCGTCCCCGAAGCCTATCCCAGCCACGCCGCCGCCAGCGGCTGTCACATCCCCTGCTTGGCCAATCGGTCAAATGCCGCCAACCGAACGACCAGCGCCTCCATCTCATCCAGCGGGATCATGTTCGGCCCATCGCTCGGCGCCCGATCCGGATCAGGATGCGTCTCGATGAACACCGCCGCCACGCCAACTGCCAATGCCGCCCGCGCCAGAACCGGCGCAAATTCCCGCTGCCCGCCCGATGATGTCCCCTGCCCGCCCGGTTGCTGCACCGAATGCGTCGCATCGAACACAACCGGATAGCCGGTACGTGCCATGATCGGCAGCGACCGGAGATCGCTGACCAGGGTATTGTATCCGAAGCTCGCACCACGCTCACAAAGCAGGATGTTCTGGTTGCCGGTACCTGGCAATCTTGGCGGCAACGTTCGCCATGTCCCAGGGCGCCAAAAACTGGCCCTTCTTGACATTGATCGTCCGCCCGGTTTCCCCGGCCGCCAACAGCAGATCGGTCTGGCGGCACAAGAATGCCGGGATCTGCAAAACATCAACCACTTCCGCCGCGGCCGCACATTGCTCTGCCGTATGCACGTCGGTCAGCACCGGCATCCCCGTTGCTTCCCGCACATCGTTCAGAATCGCCAGCCCCGCGCTCATGCCAACCCCGCGCGCCGCCGTGGCGCTGGTCCGGTTCGCCTTGTCGTAGCTGGACTTGTAGATGACTGGCACGCCAGTTCGCTGGGAAATTTCCCGCAGCGCCTGCGCCACCTCAAGCGCGTGGGCACGCGATTCGATCTGACAAGGTCCCGCGATTAACACAAACGGCCGCTCATTGCCGATCGCGATCTCGCGCACCCGCACGACGCGCGCTATTTCGGGTTGCATCGATGCCAAATCCTTCGCAAAAAATTAACCCTCCGAGCTCCTTCTCCTGGCCCACGAACGAGCGGTCAAGCGTCTAAAAAATAATCTCGAAATTGGCCCAAACCTGACCGGCAACGAATCGAAATCGGCAATGTCGAATAGATGCACAAATAACACACCTGTTACATTTTCCTTGCAATGTCGATATTAACCTTTCAATTATAGGTATATTATCCTGTTTTTTTATTCCATCCACAGGGATAAATCGATGAAATGAAATGACACGGACGCATTTCCTCACTCTGAGGGTTGTCACGATTGCAACCCTGCTGTTACCGCAAGTCTTGTCTGACAGTCAGCCGAGGAGAGGAGTTCGATGCGGTTATCGGGATCAGGAACAAAAGCATGTCTCATGAGCACCGTGCTCCTATTGAGCTGCCCAGTTCTCACTATTAATGCCGAAGCCGCCGAGGTTGGCGCGCAACGCGACAGGCTCGCGGCGCCGACGGTAACCTATCCTAGTCACCAGATCGCCACGCGCCTGACCCTGGCATCAAGCCAAACGAGTTACCGAAGCGTGCACCGCGGTAAGCGGGCAGCGATTCAAACAGCCGGCATCTCCTGCGTGCCATATGCCCGTCAGGTCTCCGGTATTAAGGTTACAGGTAATGCTTGGCAGTGGTGGACCAACGCAAAGGGCTTGTATGCCCGCGGTGAGCAACCGGAGGCCGGCAGCGTCCTGAACTTCCGTCCCAACGGGCGGATGGAACTCGGACACGTGGCGGTCGTGAAGCGGGTCGTGAACGCCCGGGAAGTTATCGTCGACCATGCCAACTGGGCAAACGGTGGCCGCGTTTCACGTAACGTAGCCGTGGTCGACGTATCCGAAGCCAACAACTGGTCGGCCGTCCGGGTCGAACTGGGTTCTCCCGGGGAGTTCGGTTCGATCTATCCGACCTACGGCTTCATCTACAATCGTCCAGATACCGGCATCGTTCTGGCCAATATTGCGCGGCCAGCACCTCAGCCGGATATCAATCCGGTGCCGTCGGATCTGCGCCCGGCCGCGGAACGGCCATGGCGTGTCCTCGTCGAAGAAGTCGCCGAGGCGCCAGGCGCTCGCTCGCACCGGAGCGACATGCGGGTCAGCCCGGTCGCCAGCCTGCGCTAACCGACGATCCGGCGGGAATCCCGCCGCGCCGACCGCAAGAACCGCACACAAACCAGCGATCCCTGGCCCAGGCCGCCAAGTTGGCGGATGGCCCAGGCCGACCGGTCAGGCCTTGACCATCGGGCAGGCATTATCGGAAAGCGGCCGGAAGGCCTCCTCAGCCGGGGTGGTGCCGATCAACTTATACAGATCCCATTCGTGCTTGCTTTCCGCAGGCTGCTTGACCTCGAACAGGTAGGCCGGATGGATTTTGCGGCCGTCCTCCCGGATTTTGCCCGGACCGAAACAGTCGTCGTCGGTCGGCATCGCCTTCATCCGGGCAACGGTCGCCGCGCCGTCGGCCTTGGCCTGCGCGGCGCCCATGTCCTTGACGGTCTTCAGGTAATGCAGCGTGCAGGAGTAGTTGCCGGCCTGCGCCATGTTCGGCCACAGCGTCACCTTCGGCTGGATGCGCTTCTGGAAGCGCGCGCGTGCGATCGTTCAGATCCCAGTAATAGGTTTCCGACAGCCGCGTGCCCGCCGCCATCTCGATCCCGATCGAACGCATGTCCGTCGTGTAAGCGACCATCGCCGCCAGCTTCATCGTATGCGTCAGGCCGAACTCGTGCGCCTGCTTGATGATGTTGATCAGGTCGGCGCCGGCGCCGCAGATCCCCAGGATCTTCGCCCCGGACGCCTGCGCCTTGACCAGGAACGCCGAAAAATCCGTGGTCTCCGGAAACGGATAGAGCTGGGAACCGAGGACCTTGCCGCCACCGGCTTCGACGAAATCGGTGGTGTCGCGCTGGGTGGCCTCGCCAAACGCATAGTTGGGCGTGATGAAGTACCACGTGTCGCCGCCGGCCTTGACCATGGCGCCGCCGGTGGATTTCGCTTCCATGTAGGTGTCGAACACCCAATGCATCGAATTCGGCGTGCACGCCTTGCCGGTGACATCGGACGACGCGGTGCTGGTGGCGATCATGATCTTGTTCTTTTCTTTGACGATCGACGCCAGCGCCAGAGCGCAGGAGGTCGCGGCAACGTCCATGATGATGTCCACGCCACGCTGGTCGAACCACTCGCGCGCCAGCGACACGGCAACGTCCGGCTTGTTCTGATGGTCGGCGGAAAGCACCTCGACGTCGAAACCGCCGGCGGCGAATTCCTGCACCGCCTGCTTGGTGCACGATGACGCTGGTCGGGCCGTTCACGTCGCGATACGGGCCGGACTGGTCGTTCATGACGCCGATCCTGATCACCGGTCTGGCCTGCGCGCGGGCGCGATAGATCGGGGTCACCGCTGTAGCCGCGGCGGCGCCAAGCACGGTGCGTCGTTGGATCGTCATGTAAACGGCCTCCCTAGGTTTGCGCCACGCTAAGCGAAACGGCGCGATCGCGCGAGAGGCTTGTCTCGCAGTGCGGAATATGCCTTTCAGCGATGATGACCGATGCTGTTCACGCCACAAGGTGATGCCCGACCCTGTCCCTGTGACCAACACGGTCCCTGCGCCCAACACGGTCCATGTCATCGCCGCATCCGGGCGGTCCGGCCTGGCGTTATGCCGGTCCTTGCTGGCAAGCGGCATTCGGCTGATACCGGTGGTGCGAAACACCGCGAAATGGGACGCTTCCGGACTGCCGGGCGCGCCTCGTCTGGCCGACCTGCACGCCCCGGAGGCTTTGCGCGCCGCCCTGGCGGATGCGACGCACATCGTTTCCTGCGCGCACGCCAGGCACACCGCCGCGATCATCGCCGCGGCGCCCGAAGCTGCGCAGCTGGTGCTGCTCGGAAGCACCCGCAAGTTCACCCGCTGGCCGGATGCCCATGGCAACGGCGTGCTGGCCGGGGAAGCCGCCTTGCTCGGCATCCGAACGTTGCGGCGTCATGCTGCACCCGACGATGATCTACGGTGCCCAGGGCGAGGACAACGTTCAGCGACTGGCCAGCCTGCTGCGGCGGCTGCCGGTTATGCCGTCTGCCGAGCGGCGGGCGGTTCCTTGTGCAACCGATCCACCAATCCGACGTGACCCGCTGCATTCGCGCCGCGCTCGACCGCCGATGGGACGGGCCCACCAGCCTCGTCATCGCCGGCCCCACCCCACTCTCCTACGCCGACTTCGTTCGCGCGATTGCCGCCGCCGCCGGCCTGCGCGCGCCCGCCATCATACCCTTCCCCGCCGCGCCCCTTGATCCTCGCCGCGCGATCTGACCCGGCACATTGCCGCCCTGCCAACCATCCAGCCCGCCGAAATCCGCCGCCTCGTGGAGGATAAGGCGTTCGACATCACCACCATGCGTGCGTTGCTGGGGGTCGATCCGATTTCGATCACGAAAGGGCTTGCACAGACCTTCACCTCATCCCACGAATAAAGCTCAAGCAACGGAGACCACCATGCCGATCATCAACAGCATCGCCGCGTTCCATCCCGAAATGACCGCCTGGCGGCACGACCTGCACGCCCATCCGGAACTGTCGATGCAGGAGGTGCGGACGTCGCGCATGGTGCGCGAGAAACTGGCGGAATTCGGCGTGGACGAGATCATTACCGGCATGGCGACGCACGGCGTGGTCGGCGTCATCCGGGCCGGATCATCGGAACGCGCGATCGGATTGCGGGCCGACATGGACGCGCTGCCGATCCATGAGGAGACCGGCCTGCCGCATGCCAGCCGCACCCCCGGCGTGATGCACGCGTGCGGACATGACGGCCACACCACGATGCTGCTGGGCGCCGCGAAATACCTGGCGGAAACCCGCAATTTCGACGGCACCGTCTATCTGATCTTCCAGCCCGCCGAAGAATTCCATGCCGGCGCCGATAAAATGGTCAAGGACGGCCTGTTCGACCGCTGTCCGATGCAGTCTGTCTACGGATTGCACAACTGGCCTGAAATGAAGGCCGGGACGTTCTTTCACCGCACCGGACCGGTGATGGCCGCGGTGGCATTCTTTGACATCGTCATCACCGGGAAAGGCAGCCACGCCGCCGCGCCGCATCACGGCGTCGATCCCGATCATGGTCTCGTCTCAGATCATCGGTGCGCTGCAGACCATCGTTTCTCGTTCAATCGAACCGATCGAAAGCGGCGTGGTGTCGATCGGCAGCATCGCCGGGGGTGACGCCTACAACATCCTGCCCGAGCGGGTGGTGATGAAGGGAACCGCGCGCTGGTACCGCCCGGAGGTCGGCGATCAGATCGAAGCCGGCATGCACCGCCTGGTCAACGGCATCGCTGAAAGCTTCGGCGCCACCGCGGAGCTGCAACTTCTTCCGGCACGCTCCGGCGACCGTCAACGATGCCGAGGCCACGCTCCGCGCAATCGACGCGGCAACATCCGTCGCGGGCGCGCAAGGTGTCCAGGAGATGCGGGCACCGACCATGGGCGGCGAAGATTTCGCGTTCATGCTCAATGCCAAACAGGGCGCATACCTGATGCTGGGCGGCGGTCGAGGTAACGGCGACGCATTGCTGCATCACCCGAAATACGATTTCAACGACGAAATCCTGCCGATCGGCGCCTCGTGGTGGGCGACGCTGGCGGAGCAACAACTGGCCAAGGAAGGCTGAGGTCATTCATTGTGATTGGCCAAGATAAGACCTGACACAGATCCCGCATGGCCGATCGGTGACATCAGTCATCCGGCGGCTGCCGCGGATTGCCTCACCGGATCCGACCCGATAGCGTGCGTCCAATCGCCCCTCAGGGAATATCGCAATGACCGACCTCAGGCTGCAACGGATCGCTGACTTGCTGACCCTGAAGGCCGATGGTCAGTACGGTCTGGCCGATATCACCCAGCGGCAGCATGCACTGCAGGCCGCCTGGCTCGCCGAGAAAACCGGATGCCCGGAACCCCTGATCGTCGCCAGCCTGCTGCACGATATCGGTCACTTGGTGCACAACCTCGGCGACAACCCCGCCGAAGCCGGGCTGGACGACCTGCATGAGGAACGCGGCCATCAAGTCCTCTCCGCCTGGTTCGGCCCGGAAGTAACCGAAGCCGTTCGTCTGCACGTCGCCGCCAAACGCTACCTCTGCGCCACCGAAGCAGACTATTTCTCGAAATTGTCCAAAGACTCCGTTCTCAGCCTGTCACTGCAAGGTGGCCCGATGTCACCCGCCGAGGTGGCGGCATTCGAGGCAATCCCGCAATCCGCAGCCGCGGTCCAACTGCGCCGCTTCGATGAACAGGCCAAGGTGAAAAACCTCGAAACACCGCCGGTGCAACACTTCCTGCCCTATGTCGAGCGCACCCTTCTGCCGGCTTAGGGTCTGCTACATCTCCACCACGACATACTGCTCCTCCACGGTCACCGGGATGGTTTCCGCCACGTAGGGCCCCTCCACCACGCGTTGGCCCTCCGCCACCTCCACCGGATAGCTGCGGACACTGATCTTTGACGGATCGCAGAAACTTTGGCCGGTGCGAACATCGAATTCCCATCCGTGCCACGGGCAACGCAGGATTTCGCCCTTTCGCGAGTAGCGATAATCCCCCGGCTGATCCGACTCGATCAGGCCGGTCAGAATACCTTCGCACATCGGCCCACCCTGATGCGGGCAGCGGTTGAACAAGCCAAAGAACGCGCCGTCCAGGTTGAACACAGCGATCTGCCGGCCACGAATGGTGACGAGTTTCCGTTGGCCCGGCGGAATTTCCGCGACCGTTGCCACGACATGCTTGCTCATGATCCAGACGTTCCTACTAATCCGATAGCGAGACCCGAACGCTAACCAAGCCGGCGCCGCGCGGCAACCGGAGCGGCGCCGTCACCCGCCGGTGACAACAGAGGAAACCAGAGCATGCAGGTCGGCATCCAGTTCTTCCCCGATATCGGCCCCGACCGAGAAGTCCGCCCGCGATTACTGGCAGGAAGCGCTGCACCTGGTCGGCCTGGTCGATCGTTACGGTTACAGCCACGTCCGCACCATCGAGCACTATTTCAATGCCTATGGCGGCTACAGCCCGAACCCGATCGTGTTCCTCGCCGCCGCCGCGCAGGTCACGCGAAACGCGCGCCTGGTCACCGGCGCGGTGCTGCCGGCCTTCAACCATCCGCTGAAGCTGGCCGGCGAGATCGCGATGCTCGACGCGCTGTGCGACGGCCGGCTCGATGTCGGCTTCGCCCGCGCCTTCCTGCCGCACGAGTTCGCCCATTTCGGCGTGGCGCTGGACGAAAGCCGGGCGCGTTTCGACGAAGGCATGGAGCAGGTGCGCCTGCTGCTGGAGGAAGAACGTCACCAGCAGCCGGCCGATTCCATAGCTTTCGCAATGTCACGTCTCTGCCGCGCCCGACCCAGCAGCCGCGCCCGCCGTTCTATGTCGCCGCACTGGCCTCGAAGGAATCGTTCGAACGCGCCGGCGCCGCTGGCCACGGCATCATGGCGATCCCGATGGCGGGCGGCGCGATGGCCGAACTGATCGCCACCTACCGCGACGCCTGGAAGCAAGCCGGGCATCCCGGCACCGGATCGGTCATGCTGGCATTCCACATGCTGTGCCACGCCGACCAGACCGAGGCCGAACGCATCGCCCGCGATCCGCTGGAGCGTTATCTGCGGTCGCTGGTCGCCGCCGCGTCAGCATGGATGTCCGGCACGAACTCCGCCGACTACAAGGGCTACGACCAGGTAATCGCCGCGCTGGCGCGCGAAACGTTCGACACCCAGGTCGCGAAATGCGCCGCCTGGGTCGGCACGCCCGAGCGGATCCTCGACACCATCGCTGACCTATCAGCGTCAGGTCGGCGGATTCGAAATCGCATCGTTACAAGTCAACTTCAACGACGTCAGTCTGGCGACAGGCCGAGGCGTCCATGCGGCTGTTCGGAGAACGGGTGCTGCCAAACCTTACTTCGATCGAAACAGAAACAACGTAGTGCCACAGCGCGGCATCTCTTAATTCTCCTCCCCGGTCGGCATGTCCATCGCCGTCGGATCATCTGTCTCCCGCCCATGCAGCAGCAGCGCGACCAGCCCGGTCCAGCCCGTCTGGTGCGAGGCCCCAAGACCCTGCCCGGTGTCGCCATGGAAAAATTCATAGAACAGGACATGATCGCGAAAATGCGGATCGTCGCTGCAGCAACGTCGAGTTCCCGAACGCCGGCCGCCGGCCATCCGGGCCACGCAGAAACAGCCGTGTCAGCCGCACCGACAATTCATCGGCGATCTCCCGCAGGCTCAGTTTGACGCCGGAGCCGGTTGGATACTCCACCCGAAAATCATCGCCATAGTAACGATGAAATCCATACAACGCCTCGACCAGCATGAAATTCACCGGCATCCACACCGGCCCACGCCAGTTCGAATTCCCGCCAAACGCTCGGCTGTTACTGTCGCCCGGGCACATAGCTCGACACTGAAATGCTGTCCGTCCAGATCGAGCTCGAACGGCTTATCCAAGATGCACGCGCGAAACACTGCGCACGCCATACGGCGACAGAAACGCAGTCTCATCCAGCATCCGCCGCAGCAGCGCCTTCATCCGGCTGCCGCGCAGCAGCGACAGCAGGCGCCGCGACCCCTGCCCTTCCACATCCCAGTGCGAAACCAGCGCCGCGAGATCCGGCCGATGCGTCAGCACCCATTGCAGCCGTTCGGCGAATTCCGGTGTACCGCTCCAGCGTGTCGGGTTCCAGCACCTCCACCGCGAACAGCGGGAACAGCCCGACCAGGGAGAACAGCCGCAGCGGAATTGCCGAGCCATCCGGCCGCTGCAGAACATTGTGGTAGAACTGGTCAACCTCGTCCCAAAGTCCGCGCCGGCCGTTCTGCCGGGTCATTGCCTCGGCGATCGCCAGGAAATGCTCGAAGAATTTTGTCGCGGTTGACTTGATAGACCTGGTTGCGCATGGCGAGTTCCAGCGAGATCCGCATCATGTTCAGCGCATACATCGCCATCCAGGACGTGCCGTCCGACTGGTCGATCCGCCCGGCCACGGGCAGCTTCTGGCTGCGGTCAAACACGCCGATATTGTCGAGCCCAAGGAAGCCACCCTGGAAGACGTTGCGTCCTTCCACATCCTGGCGGTTGACCCAGCCGGTGAAGTTCATCATCAGCTTGTGGAAGATGCGCTCCAGGAACTCGAAGTCCGGCTTCCCGCGCAACGCCGCGTCCATCCGGAAGACACGCCATGCCGCCCAGGCGTGCACCGGCGGATTAACCTCGCCAAACGCCCATTCATAGGCCGGCAGCGACCCGTTCGGGTGCATGAACCATTCATGCGTCAGCAGCAAAAGCTGCTGCTTGGCGAACTCCGGGTCGATCAGCGCGAACGTAACCGCCTGGAACGCCAGATCCCAGGACGCATACCACGGATACTCCCAGGTATCCGGCATCGAAATGATATCGCGATTGTTCAAATGCTGCCAGTCGCTGTTCCGGATTGCCTCCCGCTCCGGCGGCGGCGTCGGCTGCAGCGGATCGCCATCAGCCAGCGTCGCACATCGTAACGATAAAACTGTTTTGACCACAGCATGCCCGCCAGCGCCTGACGCTGCACCAGATCTGGCATCGGGATCGGCGGTTGCCGTTTGCAAGGCGGCATAGAAGGCGTCGGCTTCGGACAATCCGAGCGGCAAACACCTCGTCATGATCGGCAAACGGATCGCCGTCGATGTCCGATGGACGCCAGCGCAGCCGGAGAACGTGCCGCCCGCCCGCCGGCAACACCAGCTTCACATGGGCCGCGCATTTGGTGCCCTTCGCGCGATCCACGGCGTCGGTCTGCCCATCGACGACGAAGTCGTTGATGCCGTCCTTGAACGGCCCGGCCGCATCCGACCATACAGAAGCCGTAGTTGGTTTCGTTACGGCAGAACAGCCAGGTCGCGTCCGCTGTCGATGTCCAGCCGCCGCTCCGGCATGCGGTTGTGCGAGGCGCGTCCACGCCGCCATTCGATAGACTCAGCGTTGGCTCCGGGATGCCCGGCCGCCAGTCCCAGGTATTGCGTGCCCAAAGCTGCGGCAGCACGTGCAGATCCGCCGCCTCCGGACCACGATTGTCGATTGTGATCCGGATCAGGATATCGTCCGGCGTGGCCTTGGCATATTCCACCGTCACGTCGAAATAGCGGCCTTCGTCGAAAATCCCGGTATCGAGCAACTCATATTCCGGCTCATTCAGACCACGCCGGGCATTTTCGGCGATCAGGACCTCATAGGGAAACGCTGCCTGAGGATATTTGTACAGCATCCGCATATACGAATGCGTCGGCGTGCCATCGAGAAAGTAGTAAAGTTCCTTGACGTCCTCGCCATGATTGCCTTGGGCGTTGGTCAGGCCGAACATCCGCTCCTTCAGGATGCGGTCGCGTCCGTTCCACAACGCCAACGACAGGCACCAGCGCAGCCGGTCGTCGGTGAAGCCGGCGATGCCATCCTCGCCCCAGCGATAGGCCCGGCTGCGGGCATGATCGTACGGAAAATAGTTCCACGCATCGCCCGTCGCGGAATAATCCTCCCGCACCGTGCCCCATTGCCGTTCGGCAAGATACGGCCCCCATCGCAGCCACGCATCCCGGTCCGCGAGGCGTTTGCCCTCGATGGTTTCCAGCAGATGGCTCGACATCAGACTTTCCTAGACCACGACCGCGCCGCGCAACATATCGAAATCGCGTAAATCGTGCGACAAAACAAAGACATAATCGCTCAGTCAGCGACAATCTCTAATCTGGAGTAACATTAGCCAGACTGGAAACCATAGGGATAATAAAGCTGCTCGTGAAAACAACCAGATAGATCGCTTTCAGCCTGCACGGGCAGGGCGAAGGCGTTCTGGTGTGCGATCGCAGAGCACAGATCGGCCATCTCCGGCATACTGCGACGTATCGCCCTGCTCTGATGGGCGATACTAGCGTGGCCGTGCCGCCAATCGCCGCTCATACGCCTGCGCCAGCAAAGTGCTGGGGAACAGCAGGGCGAAATAGATCAACGCGACCACCGTATACACCTCCAGCGGCCGATAGGTATCCGCCGTTATAAGCGTGCCGTTGTACAGCAGGTCAGGCACCGCGATGGTCGACACCAGCGACGTGTTCTTCAACTGCGTGATCGACTGGTTGACGAAAGGCGGGATCATCCGCCGGATCGCCTGCGGCAGAATCACCCGCCGCATCACATGCCATCGCCGCAACCCAAGCGCCCGCGCAGCATCCCACTGCCCCTGCTCGATCGAGATGATTCCGCCCCGGAAAATCTCCGCATAGAACGCCCCAGTGTAGCAGGACAGCGTCATGATCCCCGCTACCACCGCCGGGATCTGGATGCCCAGCAGCACCGGCAGCGCGTAGTAGAACCAGACGATCTGCACCAGCAGCGGCGTGCATCGGAACACCTCGATGAACGCCACCAGCGGAATGTTCAACAGCCGTGAGCGTGACAGCCGCCCCAGCCCGACCGCCAGCCCGATGATCAACCCCAGCAAGATCGTCGCCGCGGTATAGCTCAGGGTAACCAGGACACCGCGCCAGAATAACGGCGCGTAGCGGAGCAGAAAGACAAAGTCCCACTGGTAATGCATCCTGCCCGCGCGTCAGAATGTCAGGCCAGCCGGCACCTGATCCCGCGTGACGTTGTTCTTCGCCAGCCCCTCCAGCATCCATTCGCGCAACTGCCCGGTGCCTCGGTTCATATCCAGCCAGGCGTCAATCACCTCGCGAAACCGCGTGTCCGGCTCCCGCTGCAGCCCAAGACAGCTCGGCAGCGCCACGGTCGGATTGGTCAGCAGATAATACGGCCCCAGCGCCGGGTTCTTGCCCACCGTGGATAGCCCCAGCAAAGCCGCCTGGATATGCGCATCCGCCCGGCCCGACTGCAGCGCCAGCGTGCACTCATCGCGCGTCTTGAAGCCGGTGAGGCTGCGCTTTCGGGCAATACCGCCGCGCCGCCGTCTCATGCAGGCTGCCGATGTCGAACACGATCGTCAGCTCCGGCTTGTTCAGGTCGTCCCAGGTCTTCGGCGCCAGGCCCTTCTTCGCCAGGCAGCCGAACGGATGGATGATCATCGGATGGGTGAACGCGATCGACAGCGCCCGCGCCGGCGTCGGGTTCAGCGCGAACGCCAGATCGACCTTGTTCGACTGCAGATCGAGCACCGAGTTGCCATAGGTCGACTCGATATACTCCAGCTTCGCGTCGAACACTTTGGCGATATCCTGCGCCATGGAGATGCCGCGCCAGACCATTCCCCGGTCGCCAGATCCTTCTGGAAATACGGCAGCTCGCCCGGCAGCGCGGCGATGCGCAGCACCTTGGTGCGGCGGACCCGGTCGAACGTGCTTTCGGCGCGTCATGTCGGCGCCGGCGCGCCGCCGATCCGGCAAACCCGCATCAACGGCAGCAACCCGGCCGCGACCGCCAGGCCGCGCCGGCTCGATCCCGTCGATGCTGCGCACTATCGTCATTCGCTCGATCCTCCTATGGCTGACCGCCGGTCATCTGCACAGCCAATCGACGATCCGCATACGCCGCGATTCACGGCATCGTTGCCACCAACGATCATGCCGAGCACCAGGCTGACACGCACATCGTCGGATAGCCGATGCCGCCGTGTCGCCCTAAATTCGCCTCGCTGACGACAAGTCGGTCACGACTCGGCCGAGCGGCCTATGCAGATCCGCATTCGAGGACGGCAGGGAGACACAGACGGATGAACCGGTTCCTGGCAACAGCCGCGCTGGCGATGCTGGCGATGCTGCAGACATGCATGTTCGGCCAACACGCCGGGCGAGCAGCAGACCCTGGTGGATCGCGCCACGCTGACGGTCCAGGACATGATGACCCAGACGGTGTCGCAGGATCCAAAGACCCTGCTGCGAAGCGCCAAGGGGGTGATGATCTGCCCGCGCATCTTCAAGGCCGGGTTCTTTTTCGGCGGCGAAGGCGGCAATTGCGTGCTGCTGGCGCGGGCCGGCAACGGCACCTGGTCCTATCCCGCTTTCTACACCATCGGCAGCGGCAGCTTCGGCTTTCAGTTCGGCATCGAGGACAACCAGCTCTTCATGCTGATCATGACGGACAAAGGCCTGAACGCGGTCCTGGACAGCCAGATCAAGCTGGGCGCCAACGCTTCGATCGCCGTCGCGACGCTCGGCGCCGGCATCCAGGGATCGACCACAGCCGCGGTCGGAGCCGACATCGTCGCGTTCTCGGCCTCCCGCGGCTTTTCGGCGGTATCGCGCTGGAGGGCAGCGTGATGTCCACCGAAACGCAATGGAACCAGTCCTACTACGGTCAACCCTTCGCTGCCCGCCAGTTGGTCATGCAGATGCAAGGCGGCAATCCCGGCGCCGACCCGCTGCGCGACGTGCTGACCCGCTACGGATCCGCCAGCGCCAGCGCCCCGCTCCCCCTGCAGCAGCAACAGCAGCAACCAGGCTACGCACCGCCATATCCTCAGTACCAGCCCCAGGGCACTCAATCCTCTCCACCGCCGGTCTACCTCACACCGCCGCCGGCACCCGGAGGCCGTGGCCCTATCCAGCAACAGAACCTGGCCGCACCCAACCGGTGATTGCGTAAGCCACCATCCCTGGCAAAGCGGACCCGCAAGTTGTAGGGTCCGCCGCCATGGAGCCGTTCTGGAAAACGAAATCGCTGGAGGAGATGAGCAGGGAGGAATGGGAGTCCCTGTGCGATGGCTGCGGCCGTTGCTGCCTGCATAAACTGCGGCACGAGGACACCAACGAACTGTCCTTCACCAATGTCGCCTGCCGGCTGCTGGACCTGGATTCGTGCCAGTGCAGCGACTACGCCCATCGGCAGCGGCGCGTGCCCGACTGCGTCAGCCTGACGCCTCAGGCGCTGCGGGAAATCGACTGGCTGCCCCCGTCCTGCGCCTACCGCCGCATGCGCGACGGCAAGGGCCTGGCCTGGTGGCACCCGCTGGTATCCGGCGATCCGAACACGGTG
The DNA here is from genome assembly GCA_963790515.1 of uncultured Alphaproteobacteria bacterium. Lineage (GTDB taxonomy): Bacteria > Pseudomonadota > Alphaproteobacteria > Acetobacterales > Acetobacteraceae > Rhodopila. The sequence continues at coordinate 30,832 of CAWBPF010000016.1, forward strand.
CACGAGGCAGGTGTCTCGGTCCGCGGCCGAGCGATCACAGAACGACGCGCCGGTGCGTTGGAAGATCATATCGTGGAATGGCCAGGCAAGCTTCCGCGCGTTCGGCGAGCCAAAGGCAACGATCAAGCGTCGCCGCCGTGCGCCGCCGATCCGGTTCCGGACCAACAGATCACCGCCACCAAGCATCCGAAATGACGCCATTTGCGGCGTTTGGTGCGCGCGCCGGGTGGGCGGGCGCACCCTGACCAAAGACCCATGCCCATACGACGACACGATCAAGGAGAATGCCTGATGCTGGAGAATGCACTGTACGGCGGGATCAATGCCGCCGTCGTCACCGCGATGAACCCCGACCTGTCGATCGACCTCGACCGTATGGCCGCGCATTGCCGCTGGCTGCTCGCTAACGGCTGCAACGGCCTGGCCGTGCTCGGCACCACCGGCGAAGCCAACAGCCTCGGCATCCAGGAGCGGTTGTCGCTGCTGGAAGGCCTCGCCGGCATGGGCATCCCCGCCGCCAAAATGCTGCCCGGCACCGGCACCACCGCCATCACCGACACCGTTCTCCTGACGCGGGCGGCCGACGAACTCGGCTGCCGCGGCGCCCTGCTGCTGCCGCCGTTCTACTACAAGAACCCGTCCGACGACGGCTTGCTGGCCTACTTCAACGAGGTCATCCAGCGGGTTGGCGGCAATATCGCGCTGTACCTCTACAATTTCCCCCAACAATCAGCGATCCCGTTCTCGGTCGAATTCATCGGTCGCCTGCTGAAGGCCAACCCGGGGAAAATCAGGGGCATCAAGGACAGCAGCGGCAATTATGAAAACAGCCTGGCCTATGTCGAAGCCTTCGCCCGCGATGGGTTCGAGGTCTACGCCGGCGACGATTCGCTGTTGAAACCGCTGCTGGAAAAAGGCAGCGCCGGCAGCATCACCGCCGCCTCCAACGTCAACTGCGCCCTCGGTGCCAAGGTCTACGCGAACTGGAACAACGCCACCGGCGCAGCGGCCCAGGAAGTCCTGTCGGCTACCCGCAAGGCGGTCATATCCGTGCCGCTGATCCCGGCCTTGAAGACCCTGGTTGCCCGCAACACCGGCGACACCCAGTGGCTGAACATCCGCCCGCCGCACCTCAAACTGACCGAGGCTCAGACAAAAGCGCTGTTCACCGCGTTCGACGCCAGCGGCATCACCCTGCCGAAGGCAGCCTGAAGGGGTCAGGGGATGGTCCGTTCCCGGGCCATCCCGACCGACCAGCCAAAAAATCCCGGCCAAAGCTTGCTGCCTGGCCCCAGAGCCTTACAGGTTCAGGTTAAATCTATCAGGCTCTGGATCTCTTTGCTTGAGAGGGCGACTAACGTCTGGATTTGGGTTCAACCTCTGACGATCGCACTCCAGCCTGCCGCAACCGTGCTTATCTGGCCGCTGGCACGTTCCGCTGAAATGGAACGACATTGGCCGATCCTCGCCGGGCCTTGATCGCATCCCGTAACGTCGCCGCGAGATTTTCCGGCTTGAACGGCTTCATCACCACCGGCCGGCCGCCAATCTCGGCCAGCGCTTTCATATCGGCATATCCGGTGACAAAAACCATCGGAATACCCGGAAACCGAGCCTCTATCCGGCGCGACAGCTCGACCCCGTTCATGCCCGGCATGGCGAAATCAAACACACATAAATCGAAACGGCCTTCGCGCTCCGCCAACGCCAGCGCCGCCAGCCCGCTCGCCGCCGGCGTAACGTCATACCCCAGCGCCTCCAGCATACCCATCGTGATCTCCCGCACGTCGGCATCATCATCGACCAACAACACCCGCGGCTTGCCTGACTCCGCTGCAATACCGGCCATCGACGCATCGCCGACCGCCACCCCGGGCTGCGCCGCGGCACACGGCAGGAAAACCCTGATCGACGTTCCTTTGCCAACCTGGGTCTCAATTCGAATCCCGCCGCCTGACTGCTTGGCGAACCCGTAGACCTGGGCGAGACCAAGCCCGGAGCCCTTCCCCGGCTCCTTGGTGGTGAAGAACGGCTCGAACGCCCGTTCAACAACGTCCGGCGGCATACCGGTTCCCACATCGGTGACGCTGACCATCACATAGTCACCCGCGACAGGATCATGCGGCGTTTCCGCCGGCCCCAGCGTCACGTTCGCCGTCTCAATCGTGAGCCCACCACCCACCGGCATCGCATCCCTCGCGTTGATCGCAAGATTGAGCACCACCAATTCAAGCTGCCCCCGATCCACCAGGGCCGGCCACAGGTCCGGCTTCAGCACCGTCTCCAACCTGACCGTCCCGCCCAGCGTCCCCCGCAGCAGGTCACTCATTCCAACGATTGCCTCGTTGAGATCGAGCGGCAGCGGGTTGAGTCGCTGCTTGCGGGCGAAAGCCAGAAGTTGCGCGGTCAGTGTCGCGCCGCGTTTGGCCGCCGACCGGATCATCGCCAGCATCCGCGGCATCGACCGGTGCTGCGGGTCACGCTCGAGCAGTTCAAGCGCCCCCAATATAATCGTCAGCAGATTATTGAAATCATGCGCCACGCCGGACGTGAGCTGCCCCACCGCTTCCAGCCTTTGCATCTGCAACAGCTCGGCTTCGACCCGCTCCCGCTCCGTAATTTGGGCGCGGAGCTCTCGGTTCGCCTCCAGCAGTTCGTCCTGCGCTGCCTTTTCCTGGGTGATGTCACGCCCGGACGCGATCAGGGTCTCACCGTCGCTGCCCGGCGAAAGCACCCACGACATCCAGCGATGGCCGCCATCGGCCGTCCGCAGTCGGTTCTCGAACCGTACCGGCTGACGGAAGCGGCGCATCTCGTGAACATAGGCCATTGACCGTGTCACGTCGTCCGGGTGTATGACTGTCGCAAACGTATTGAATAACAATACAGTCTTGTCGAAACCAAGTAGCCGGGTCCATGATGGGCTGAGCCGCAGGAAATGCCCCTCGTAGTCCGCCAGGGCGAGAAGATCTTCGCTCAACTCCCAAAGCCTGTCCCGCTCGGCGGTGCGCTCCGCGATCCTCTGTTCCAATATCTCGTTCATCGCCCGCAGCTCATCGCGCGCATGCCGCCGCAGCCGCGCGGTGACCAGGTTTGACTTTACCCGCGCCAATAGTTCCCGCGCCGCGAACGGCTTGATCAGGTAATCGTCAGCCGCAGTCTCCAATCCCGCGATCTGCGCCTCTTCACCCGCTCTTGCCGATAGCAGAATAATCGGCACCTCCTGGTAAAAAACATCCCTGCGGATGGCCCGAACCAAGCCGAGTCCATCGAGCCGCGGCATCATGATATCGGTCAGCACGAGGTCCGGACTGCAGGCGTGCAACTGGTCCAACGCGGCTGCGCCATCGACCACTGCGACCACCCGATGGCCGGCCGCCTCAAGCAAACGGCGGATATAGGCACGCATATCCGCATTATCGTCAGCGAGCAGGATCGTCGCCTGTCCCGCCGTGTCCTGCCAGGACGACACCGCCTGCGTCGGGTCGTTACTCCCAGCCGACTGCCCCGTATCTGCGGCTTCCGAACCGGACGCATCGTTGGCAATCCATGTCGATACCTCTTCAAGAAACGCGCTGGCCAACGGTCCCGGAACCAGAGCGATGGCCTCTTCGGTCACCTGATCGGCCGGCAGATGGGCGCGCCCGAACGGCACGCGAACTGCGAACACGCTGCCTTGCCCCGGAACGCTTTCAACCCAAGCCTCACCGCCATGCAGCCGGGCCAGATCGGACACCAGCGCCAACCCGATACCGGTCCCCTCGTGACTGCGCCCATGCAAGCCCTCGACCCGATGAAACCGCTCAAAAACATGCGGCAGATGTTCGGCCGCGATGCCAATGCCGCTGTCCCTGACAAACAGGACCGCCGCACCATCCCGCTCCGTCAGCTCCAGCCGCACGTCCCCGTCCAGCGTGAACTTCAACGCATTGGACAGCAGATTGAGGACGATCCGCTCCCACATCTCCGGGTCGACGTAGACCGGTTGCGACAACCTGTCGCAGCTGACCGAAAAGCCCAACCCGACGCGCTGCATCGGCGCTTCAAAGTTGGACGCCAGATCCAGTGTCAGCCGTACCAGGTCAACCCGGCGAAAACGAGCCCGCAGCCGGCCAGCCTCCATGCGGGAAAAATCCAGCAAGGTGCTGACCATCCGCTGCAGGCGCAACGCATTGCGTGTCGCCATCTCGATCACGTCACGCAGATCCGATAGTGGCGTCGCGTCGGCCTTTCCGGCGATCTCCCGCAGCGGTCCCAGCATCAGCGTCAATGGTGTGCGGAATTCGTGGCTGACATTGCTGAAAAACGCCGTCTTCGCCCGATCGAGCTCAGCCAGCGCCTCTGCCTGGCGGCGTTCCTCCTGGTATGCGCGGGCCTTGACCACGGCGGTCGCAATATGCCCAGCCACGAGTTCGGCGAAGCGGCACATCTCCTCAGCCGGGCGATGCGGGTTAAGGCCAGCCAGCATGAACCCGGCTGGCCTTGCGCCGCCCGCGCCCAACGGAAGCAGCGCGACGGGTCCAGGCGACCTACCTCCGGCACCGCCCGCCAGATCGGCGAAAAATGCGCCGGGGTTATCGACCAGGACGCTTTCGGCACTGCCGGCGATTGCCGCCGAGAGCAACGTCCCCTCCGGCGTATCGAAACGCAGGATTGCCGGACACCCCGAACCATCATGGTCAAGCCTCACCGTCCCGGCCAGTCGCGCGCACTCTCCCTCTTCATCAACCAGGTAGATGGCCGAGAACGGGAAGTCGTGCCGGCCCAATTCCTGAAGACAGGCCGCCGCGGTCGCGCAAGCCTCATCAGGCGTGTTCAGGGTAGCGGTCTGTTCCGCGATGGCGCCCAGCAAATGCAGCCGCCGCTCGCCGATAACGCGCTCCGTGGTTTCTATGACCGGACAGAACACGCCTCCCACGCCACCGGATTCGTCGCGGATTGGGCTGTAGGAGAAGCTGAAGTAGCATTCCTCGTCATAGCCGTAACGTCGCAGCGGCAGCAGCAGATCCTGTGCCCGGGTCGCCTCCCCCTCGTTCAGGACCCGGCCCAGCATCGGGCCGATCACGTCCCAGATTTCGGGCCAGACCTTGTGACCGGCAGACCCCAATGCGTCCGGATGTTTGGCACCGAGAATCTCGATGTACAAGTTCATTGTACAGCTTCACCAATTCCGGGCCCCACCAGATCAGAATGGGGAACGCGCAGTTCAGGCAGGTGCTGACGGATGTGCGAAGGCTTTGCGGCCAATCCCCCGGTGGGCCAAGCGGGGTGCTCGCCCAGTCATGCGCTCGCATAAGCTCACCCATGCGACCGCCGCCGGCCAGGAAGTCCTGATCAAGGTCATGCGCCATAGCCGAGATCCCTCCACCAGCTATTTGCAACGGAATTGCCGTGAACCGTTACGTCATTAACTCCGCCAAGCCGCCAGAAGACTAAATCCAGGGACGCTTCGTCGACTTTCAAGCCTATAGGAGATTGAAATTACCGGATAGCCAGCGGTACTCGCGCTCGGTTTTCACGCCGGCTCGGAAGATCCAACCGACCCGCCCTCGCACCACCCGGCGACCTCCGACCAGAGACAACCCGCTGTTCAGGACTGAGCCATGTCGCGCCCGGTTGCAGGCATCGCTAAACCCGGGACATCGCTAAATCTGGGGCATTGCCACATCTGGGCAAGCACCCGGAGGCCGTCGGTTCGCATCAACGACCCGCTCAATACGTAAGCGACGATCGCCCAGGCTCCGCCGACTTAGCGCGTCGCATCACGCGCGGACCCACCGCCGTCCGCTATCTCAATGGCAAAAGCGCCGACTGCCCGACCAAACCCGCCGTACAAGCCGACGCTCGATGCCCAGAAAAACTGGTCTCCGCGTCAGCCTCCAAGGGATGCTGCGGAACGAACCCCTCACGTCCGTTCGGCACCACAAAAAACCCGCCAGATCTATTCTGTGGCGGGTTTGTCCCCCATCACCGCCGGCTTCTCCGCCGCGGGATGATCTGCTCCGGTCTCCACCTTCACCGGCTGATTTTTCGCGATCGCCCCGGTCATCGGGATAAAGAAGACACCGATATCCCGGCGCGAATGGATCTTCCCCTCGGCATCCTTGGTATAAATATACAGCACCTGACCGCGTTTGAACGGCTGACCGATCGGAATGATCATCCGGCCGCCCGGCTTCAGCTGCTTGAACAGGTCCGGCGGCGCGAAGGTCGCCGCACAGGTGACGATGATGATGTCGAAGCCGCCCTGCGACCTCCGGCCAGCCGTAATAGCCGTCGCCAACCTTGGTATGCACATTGTTATATCCGATCGGCGCGAAGATGCTTCCAACCGCCTTGCCCAACGGTTCGATAATCTCGATCGAGTAAGCCGTCTTCACGATCCGCGACAGCAGGCTGCTCTGGAACCCGCTCCCGGTGCCAACCTCCAGCGTGACCTCGCCGGGCTTCGGCTTGCAGATCTGCGTCATGTAGGCCTGCCCGAGATAATCCGACAGCGCCGACCCATAGCCCAACGCCCAGGGCTTCGGGTTGTCTTCATAGGCATCGCCCGGCGTCGCCCGATGGTCCGGGTAATCGTAGTGGTAATACTCCCGAGGCACCGCCTGCGAAGGCCGCCAGCACCGCTGGATCGGCCGCCCCTAGATGGTCCTTCAGATACGCCTCGATCCGCTTCATCGCAGCCGGCTTGCGTTGCTGGATGGCGTCGAACTGCGCATCGGTCAGGCTGACCGGACGGCCGGATTCCCGCATCGCCTGCTCATAAGCCGCCCGCGTCCAAACCGGCGCAGTGCGGGCCGCAACAGGGAAGACAGAGCGCCGACGCGGCAGCGGAGATTACTCCGCGGCGGGTGATGGTGCTGGGATTTCGTGCCAAACCGAATTCTTCCTCATTGCCGGAAATGTAACCAGCGCGATGCCATATAGGATCGCCGCACACAAAAGAACCCTGCTGAATCCAGCTTCACGCGCGATCAGGTTGGCAAGCGGCGTCGCCACCACGGAGAACGCTCCGTTCAATCCCCAAGCCCACGGCAGAAACCCGCCGCTCCCCGCCCGGCTCAGCCCCAGCGGGAACGGCAACCCCAGTGCCACCGAGACCGGGGCGACGATCAACAGCAACAAGCCGGACCGAACCAGGAATGGCCAGTCGAGGGTCCCCAGGATCACCGGCTCCAGGAACAGCAGCACAGCCGCGCACCATGCCAAAACGACCACCGCCGACCATCGTGATGCCTTGTCGCGGCCGGCCGGCGAACCGCGTCTGACAGCAAGCTGCCCAGGCCGGAGAACACCAGCATCCCGGTCAGCACCAGCGCAAACCCGTTGGTGCGGTCGCCCAGCCAGAAGCTGGCCTTTTCAATCAGATAGATCTCGATGAACAGGAAGCCCAGCGCCAGCGCCGGGAAATACACCACCGAACGCCAGACGCCAGTTTGCGGCGCGCGTATCCGCCCGGGTGCGGCCAGCGGCACCAATAAGACCAGGGCCGCGATGATGACCGCCTGCGCCAGCACGGCCAGGTTGACCAGGCCGCCAACCTCCGTCTGCGGCAGGATCTCCAGCCGCTTCAGGATCGTGCCGATCTGATCCAGCCGCAGCACGGCGTAGAAGAAAGGCTTGTCCAGCGTGATCGGCGACAGATTGAACTGCTCGCGCGACGGCGTAGTGCTGGCCCGACAAAATCGCCTGCGCTTCATCGGCGATCGCATCGTCCGGCCCGCCGGATTCAACCTCGCCCTTGTCGAAGGAAACCGCGGGCAGGTCGTTGTAGATGCCGGCCCGAGCCTTCGCCACGTCCAGCCCGGGATACCAGGACATGTCGAACGAACGATCGTCGCAGAACTTGCGCGCCGCGGTCGATCGCCGCCTCGCTCCAGCCATCCCGCGAGCACCAGAATGCGGACGTTCCAGGCCGACCGGTAGACAATCACATGGTCGGCCGGATCATCGATCCCCGCGGTCAGCAGCGCGGCGCGAACCGTCGCCAGCATCCGCAGCGCATACACCGGGAAATCCCGGATCGACACCGGGATCGAGACTATCCCGTTCGGCGCCAGCACATGCAGGTAGGACACGATCGCCTCCTGCGTGAATGCCGTCGCATTGGTCTCCGCCGCATCGAGAAAATCGGCCGACAGGTCGACCACGTCGTATACCGCCCCGCCCCGTGTCGGCCAGCGGCCCGACGCTCCTGATATCGCACATTGGGCAGCATGGAAGTCGCCGGCACCGGATCGAGACCATCCTGCATGATCCGCGACAGTTCCGGTTCCGGCTCCAGCACCCGTATCTGCGATGCGCCCAGACGGAGTGCCTCCGCCGCCCGGAAGCCACCGGATGCACCCGCCAGCATGACCCGGGCATGCGGGATCAACTCATACGGCAACGCATCCAGAGCCGCCGCCGCGTAGTCCGACGCGATCGTCGTCCCTTTCGGCAGCGCCGCGATGCGGTTGCCATCACGGTACAGGCCATAGCTGCGTGGCGGCCCCTCCACCCCCAGCATCCCGGCATTGTTGGAAATGTCGGTGTCCACGCCGCTCGGTGAAATCATCCAGCAGCGCGTAATCGCCCCGAGGCGAGTTTACCGATGCGACGATTTTGGCATCCGGCGTATGAAGTGGCGCATATATCGCCTTGAAATCATTATAAGCCGCCTCGTTTGTCCAGCAGCAGCACCGCCTCGGCGGCCCCTAGCGCCAGGACCGCCGCCACGATCGCCCGCAGGCGGTAGCCGGCCCGATATGAACACCGCCGCAAGCGCCAATGGCACCAACAACAACGGAACAAGATCGAATGCATGCACGGCATACATCGCCGCCAGCACGCCGGCCGCGCCAGCGCCGGCGCCGGTCAGGTCAAACGCATAGACCCGGCCGATGCGGTCCGCGTTGCGCACGAAACTCAGGCTGATGAACAGACCCGGCCAGGAAAAAGAACGGCAGCAGCGCCGCATAGTATCCGCGCGATGTTCCAGATCTGCGGCTGCCATGTCGCGGGATTCTGCAATTGCAGCGGGTTGAACGGATTGGTCGTCGTGAAGCGGTAGCCGACCGCCGCGGTCAGCACCAGCGCCGCCGGCAGCGCACGCCATCAGCGAGCCGCGCGCCTTGCGAAAAACATCCCGCCACAGCGCCAGGACGACCCCGCTGAGTGCGAATCCAACCATCACGATGGAGATGACCCAGTAGCCATACTCCGACCATTTCGCGACGGCGAAATAGCGCGTCAGCGCCGTCTCGTAACCGACCGCGGCCAGCGAGACGAGAAACAGCGGCAGCAGATTCATCGCCAGCCGTGCCTTCACGGCCAGACGCGCCTCAGCAGAAAACGCTCGGTCACGCTGTTGAAACGCGCCGGCTCATCGACGAACAGCGCGTGGCCAGCGTCAGTGAAAACTTCCATCTCGGTGTCCGGGCGGTTTCGCATAAGGTTCTCTCCCTGCGCAACCCAGCGCGGCCGGATGACGTAAAGAACCGGCACTTTCGTCGCGTAAACCGCCTCCTTCCAATAAGACCGAGGCACCGGATAGGCCAGCAGCAACCGGCTGGCCGCCTCCGGGGTGCGCAACGTCGCCTCGGTCAGCCGGTCCAGATAGATTGCGGCTGCGGTTCGTGCCGAAACATGTGTCGCACGAACTGTTTCATTGCATCCGTGATGGTTCGGCGGCCGCCCCGGTCGGCGGGGCACCGGCGAACGGACCGGCGGCGGCTCCTCGCCAACCGAATTGTCCACCAGCACCAGTCCGGCCAGCCGGCGGTCGCCCGCAACGTGGATCGAGGCGAGTATATCCAGCACACCCAGCGACCAGCCGACCACCACCACCGGACGAGGTTCGCAGACGACTGATCAGTTCGGCCACATCGCGACCGCGACGCACCGGCTCGTAGCCGCTGGGCGGAGCGGCCGAATCGCCCTGCCCGCGCGGATCGAACGCCACCACGTGATAGCGATGCGCGAAACGCCAGGATCTGCGGCATCCAGATCCAGGCGGGCATCGTCCAGCCGGGCACAAACACCAAAGTGTGGCCCCCGGGGGGACCCGCCTCCAGATAGTGCAGCCGCACCCCGTCACTGGACAGGAAGAAATGGTCCGTGACGTTTGCCGGCAGCGCACCCGGCTGGCTGACCGATGGCGAGGTCCAAAGACACAGCACCAGACTCGTGAGCAGGATTATTTTGCAACACATCGCTGCCAGAACATCAGCAACCACGTCCCGGTCAATCACCATCTGAAGACACACAGATTACAGTCTGTTCATGATCTCGATTCGGGCAAGCACCGTCCGCTGCCAAACAAACCAGGATCGCACCCGATCACCGCGATGGTGCCGGGGTCAGTGCCGGATCGCAATTAGGACACCAGAAAATAGATCGTAATGCCAATAACAGCCCAGATCGGCGCCGACAGCAGAACAGCGATCATGATCCCCCGTGACGGAGCCAGACGACCGCTGTCTTCGCCCACTTCCCGTCCATTGTCGCCCGGTCGCAACAGCGCTTCTTGGCGGAGCCGAGGATCGAGCAGTTCAACGTCCGCAAGCTGTATTGCCATGTCCGAACTTTCCCTGCTCTTGGGCGTCGTCCTTTTGACGACGTTGCGATTTCCCTATAACAACAAGTACGACACGACACCAGTAACATTTCTCAATTCGGCGCGAGCCTCTGGAGCCATCTCTGGGAGTAGAAACCCCCGCGTCGCCAGAATCAGCCAGTTCCAGTCTATCGCAACCGAACGACCATCTCAGATGTACGACAACACGCCGCCGCAGTGACCGCACCATCCTGACTACAAAAAGAATTCAGCCAAAGCCCCGATCGTGCACGGTCGTCCCGACAACGGATTAAACCGCGTTGACCCCCGTGCTGCCAAAGCCCCCCGCGTTCCGCTCCGTCACATCCAGGCTGTCGACCTCCCGCCAGACCGCATGGCTGACCGGCGCCAGCACAGCCTGCGCAATCCGCGCGCCGCGCTCGACCACAAACGCCTCGGTACCCAAATTCAGCAGAATGACGCCGATCTCGCCGCGGTAATCCTCATCGATGGTTCCGGGCGTGTTCGGCAGGGTGATGCCATGGCGCAGCGCCAGGCCCGACCGCGGACGGATCTGCATTTCATAACCGGGCGGCAGCGCAACGGTCAGGCCAGTAGGAATAAGCTTCCGTTCGCCAGGACCCACAATCACCGGTTCCACGACCGCGGCAAGCAAATCCATCCCGGCCGCACCCGCGGTGGCATAACACGGAAGCGGCAGCCCATCGGCATGTGCAAGACGGCGGACAAGAACGGGAATCGACATGGCGTCATTCTGCCCCGCGCTGTCATACAACTGCAAGCAACAGCTTGGCGGAGCCGAAACGTCGCCTCGCATCGGCCCGCAAGGCCGATCTAACACGACTAGGTGCTGTCATCGAACGGTCATAAAAGTGTAATATGGCCTTCACTATGGCCTCCTAGGTTGCCGACGCGCTCAACGAATACCTCGGGCGCAGAGACTCCGAAGGAGGATATAAATGAAGATCGCCGTAACGGCCTTGGCCTTTGGCCTGGCCGGCTTTGCCGTCGCCACGGGTTCGGCTAATGCACAGCAGATCACGGGCGCGGGGGCGACATTTCCTGCCCCAGTGTATACCAAATGGGGCGAGCAGGCGAAAGCGGCTGCTGGCATCGAGCTGAACTATCAGGCAATCGGGTCCGGCGGCGGCCAAAACCAGATCCTTCAACGCACGGTTGATTTCGGCGCCTCCGACGCCCCGATGGACCCGGCCAAGCTGGAATCCGGCAAGCTGCTGCAGTTCCCGACGGTGATGGGTTCGGTCGTGGTCATCGTGAACATCCCCGGCGTCGAAACCAATCAGCTCAAGCTGCCTGGTGAGCTGCTGGCCGATATCTACGAAGGCAAGGTCGTCAAATGGAATGACCCCAAACTGACCGAGGCCAATAACGGCGTCACCCTGCCGAACCTGGCGATCGCACCGGTCTATCGTGCGGATGGTTCCGGCACCAGCTACGTCTATACGTCTTACCTGTCGGCGGTCAGCCCGACCTGGAAAGAGAAGGTTGGCGCCAACACCAGCGTGAAATGGCCCGCGGGCGCCGGCGCAAAGGGCAATGACGGCGTCGCCGCCACCGTCCACAACACCCGCGGCGGCATCGGCTACGTCGAATACGCCTACGCCAGCCAGAACCACCTGATCACCGTGCAGCTCCGCAACAAAGCCGGCCATTTCGTCTCCCCGACCATGGAAGCCTTCCAGGCCGCGGCGTCAAACGGCGACTGGGCGAACGCTAAAAACTTCGCGGTCAATCTTATCGATCAGCCCGGCGAAAAAAGCTGGCCGATCGAATCAGCCACGTTCATCGAACTGCCGAAGAACCCGACCGATGCGGCCCGTTCCGCCACGGTGATGAAATTCTTCGACTGGGCCTACAAAAACGGCGACGCCGCCGCGACCTCCCTCGAGTACATCGCACTCCCGGAAGCCGTGAAGACCGCGGTCCGCGCCGCTTGGCATGCCAACATCATGGGACCGGATGGCAAGCCGGTTTACTGACCTGACGTAAACACCCCCATCCTGCCCCCCGAGGCTCGGCGCACACCGGCCAACCTCGGGGACCAGCAGGCCAGCGGCAACATCGGACGGGGCGGACGATGCATAGCAACCCGGGCATTCGGACCCTGGCCATTGCATCCCTAAATTTAGGACAACACCGTGCAGCAGGCTGTCACCGCTGACGTAAAACGACCAACAGCAAGCCTCGGCGATAGCATCTTCGCCTTCATCGCCCGATCATCCGGCGTGTTCGTGCTCCTGTTGCTCGGCGCCATCATCGTGGTGCTGTTCCTGGGTGGCCTGAAAGCCTTCAAAACCTTCGGGCTAGGCTTCCTGATCTCCGATGACTGGGACCCGGTGCAGGATATCTACGGCGCCGCCGTGCCCATCTTCGGCACCGTCGTCACCGCCGTCCTCGCCCTCATCCTGGCCGTCCCCCTCGCCTTCGGCATCGCCTTCTACCTGACGGAGTTGGCACCCAATTGGTTCCGCCGGCCGGTCAGCACCGCAATCGAGCTGCTCGCCGCGGTGCCATCGATCATCTACGGCATGTGGGGCTTCTTCGTGATTGTTCCGATCATGGCGGAATACGTCGAACCCGTTCTGATCGATAATCTGGGTGACCTGCCGGTGATCGGTTTCCTGTTCCAGGGCGCCCCCTTCGGCACCGGCATCTTCACCGCCGCGCTGATCCTGGCGGTCATGGTCATCCCGTTCATCGCCGCCACCATGCGCGATGTGTTCGAAACCGTGCCGCCGGTGTTCAAGGAATCCGCCTACGGCCTCGGCTGCACCACCTGGGAAGTGATGCGCTCGATCGTCATCCCCTACACCCGGGTCTCCGTCGTCGGCGGCATCATGCTCGGCCTCGGCCGTGCCCTGGGCGAGACCATGGCGGTGACCTTCGTGATCGGCAACACCAACCGCATCACCTCGTCGCTGTTCGGCCCTGGCAATACCATCGCCTCCCTGGTTGCCCTCGAATTTCCCGAAAGCCAGTCCGGCAGCCTGAAACTCTCCTCGCTCCTGGCACTCGGCTTCATCCTGTTCGTCATCTCCTTCATCGTGCTGGCGATCTCCAGATTTCTACTTAGGCCGAGGCTAAAGGCATGAGCGCGACAACCTTCGCCCCGGGCCCGGCCCGTGACCTGAAGGCGTCGCGGACACTCGGTCGCCGCCGGCACACCCTCAATACTCTGGTCAAGGTGCTGTGCGTCGCCGCCACCGTGATCGGCCTGGCGCTCCTGGCGTCCATCCTCTTTACGCTGCTCTGGCGCGGCCTCGGCGGCCTGGCCCTGTCCGTGTTCACCACCTCCACCCTGCCCCCGGGCTCGCACGGCGGATTGCTCAACGCGATCGTCGGCAGCCTGATCCAAACCGTGCTGGGCGCCGCCATCGGCACGCCGATCGGACTGTTGGTCGGCACCTACCTGGCCGAGTATTCTCAGGGGTCGATGATCGGTAATGCTGTCCGGTTCGTCTCCGACGTGCTGCTCTCCGCGCCGTCGATCCTGATCGGCCTGTTCGTCTACCAGATCGCCGTCTACCCCTTCGGCGGGTTCAGCGGCATCGCCGGTTGCCTGGCGCTGGCGGTTATCGTCATCCCCATCGTCGTCCGCACCACCGAGGACATGCTGCGGCTGATCCCATCCACCCTGCGCGAGGCGGTCATCGGCCTGGGCGCGCCGAAGTGGAAAATGATTGTCCTGATCTGCTACCGCGCGGCCAAGCAAGGCATCGCCACCGGCATTCTGCTTGCTGTCGCGCGCATTGCCGGCGAAACCGCCCCGCTGCTGTTCACCAGCCTGGGTAACCTCAACTGGTCAGTGGGCCTCGGAAAACCCATGGCTAGCTTGCCCGTGACAATCTACCAATACGCCGGGTCAGCATTCGAGGACTGGGTGCAGCTTGCATGGGTCGGCGCTTTGCTAATCACATTCGGCGTGCTGGCAATCAACATCGTGGCCCGCGTGCTGCTGCACCGGGCGAAATGAGGTGAACACAATGAGTGCGACCGCAAACTCCCCCCAAAGGTCCGAAAGCAGCTTCGGCAACGTGCAGGCGCGCGCTACGTCAACCATCAATTCAGCAAGAATCGCGATCCGCGAATTGGATTTCTACTACGGCGACCACCGGGCGCTGAAGGGCATCAACCTCGACCTGCCGGATCGCCAGGTGACCGGCATGATCGGCCCCTCCGGCTGTGGAAAATCCACCCTCCTGCGCGTGCTGAACCGCATGTATGACCTCTATCCCGGCCAGCGCGCGACCGGCCAGGTCATGATGGACGACGAGAACCTCATTGATCCCAAGGTGGACCTGAACGCGCTGCGGGCGCGCATCGGCATGGTGTTCCAGAAGCCAACCCCCTTCCCCATGACCATCTACGAAAACATCGCCTTCGGTGTGAAGCTGCACGAGCGGTTGTCCAAGTCCGCGATGGAGGAGCGGGTTGAATGGTCGCTCACGCGCGCCGCGCTTTGGGGTGAAGTCAAGGACCGCCTGCAAACCAACGCGATGGGCCTGTCCGGCGGTCAGCAGCAGCGCCTGTGCATCGCCCGCACCATCGCCGTGCGCCCCGAAGTCATTCTGCTGGACGAGCCGACCAGCGCGCTGGATCCGATCAGCACCCTGAAGATCGAGGAACTGATCGACGAGCTGAAACACGATTTCACCATCGCAATCGTCACCCATAATATGCAACAAGCTGCCCGCTGTGCCGATCAGGTGGCCTTCTTCTATTTGGGCGAGATGGTTGAATGTGCTCCGGCCGCGCAAATATTTACGTCGCCTAAACAGAAGCGCACCCAAGAATATGTCACCGGCCGGTTCGGCTGAACTGTAAAAGGACCACCAAATGTCCGATTCGACCGAGCACCTGGTCAAAAGCTTCGACAACGAATTGAAGCGTCTGCGCGATATGCTGACCGAGATGGGTGGCATCGTCGAAAGCCAGGTTGCCTTGGCGGCCGAGGCCATCCTGAAACGCGACAGCAACGCCGCAACCCGAGCCGTCGAGGAAGATCCCAAGGTCGACGCGTTGGAGCGTGCAGTCGAGCAATTCGTCATCCGCATGCTGGCCCTGCGCCAGCCAATGGCCGGCGACCTGCGGCGGATCGTTGCTGCCTTGAAAATCACCGGCGACTTGGAACGCATCGGCGATTACGCCGCCAACGTTGCGAAGCGCAGCATCGTTTTGAGCCAGTACAGTCTGCCATACTCGCTCGCCGGCCTGGCCCACATGGCCACCCTGGTGCAGGAACAACTGAAGTCGATCATCGACGCGCTTGGCGCGAACGACACGGTCAAAGCCCTCGAGGTGTGGCGGTCCGATCAGGTTGTCGACGACATCTACAACGCGCTGTTCCGCGAACTGATCACCTACATGATGGAAGACCCGCGCAACATCACCCCCTGCACGCACCTGCTGTTCATTGCCAAGAACCTCGAACGCATCGGCGACCACACCACCAACATCGCGGAGACCGTGTATTACGCCGTCGAAGGCGAAGTCATCCCGGATGTCCGCCCGAAGGGTAACACGTCGGCCTACGCTGTGGTCAGGCCAAAGGACTGACCGATGACGTTTCAAATGAAACCTCGCAGCAAAAAGGCCATTGCACATACACCTGAGTGCACCTACATCTGAATGCGTCCATACTCGCCGACTTGCCTGCCCCAGACTTGCCCGTCCCAATTTTGACTGCCCCAGACTTGACTGCCCCAGACTTGACTGGGCCATGCTTGACTATCCCAGACTTGACTGCCCCAGACTTGACTGCGCCCAGACCCCGCGGGAGACGACAATGCTAGACGGTGTATCCAGCCTGCCGAAGCCGCTTGTTCTGGTTGTGGAGGATGAAGCGCCGCTCGCCACAATGCTGCGCTACAATCTGGAAAAACAGGGCTTCCGTGTCGAGGAAGCCGGGGATGGCCAGGAAGCCTTGACCCGCATCGCCGAGACCCAGCCCGATCTCGGTACTGCTCGATTGGATGCTGCCGATCATGTCCGGCATCGAGGTATGCCGCCAGATCCGCCGCAAGGCATCAACCCGCGATTTACCGGTGATCATGGTGACAGCGCGGACCGAGGATCAGGACGCGGTCCGCGGCCTCAACACCGGCGCCGACGACTACATCACTAAGCCATTCAATATTGAAGCTTTGCTGGCCCGTATGCGCGCCCTGCTGCGCCGGTCCAACGCGGTGCCGGTGAAGGGGCAGTTGTCATTCCATGACATCGCGATGGATCTGGCATCCCATCGCGTCACCCGGAACGAGCGCCGGGTGCATCTGGGACCCACCGAGTTCCGCCTGCTGGAATTCTTCATGCAGCATCCGCGCCGAGTCTTCTCACGCGAAGAACTGTTGGACGCCGTGTGGGGACCCGACATTCATGTGGAGCCAAGAACGGTCGACGTGCACATCCGCCGGCTGCGCAAATCAATCAACGCCACCGGCGAACTGGACGTGGTGCGTACTGTGCGAACCGCCGGCTACGCACTCGATACCGAACCGCTGTAAAAAAACGACCTGGACCCCGCGTAACTGCCCGGAGTCATTGTTGTATCGCTATCAGTAATGTCCGTCGGGCAATGATGCCGGTTGGGCCTTTTATCGCGACACCGGTGCCGCAACCGGGGCCCTGTCATGGTATCGTCACCGCCGCCGCATTGAGCCAGACTTCTGACCGGCCTCTTGCCGCGGATCCTGTTCTGCTCTGGATCCCGGACGATTTCAGCGTCTAGGCACCAGACGCCCGGTATGTTAGCAACAGTCGTTGAACTTGGGGGTACGACAACAAATGAAAACCAACAAGATATTTGCGCCGATCATCGCGATCGCGCTGGCAGCCACCGCCTCATGGAATCCGGCTTTTGCCCAACAGGAAAAGGGTGGACTCTATGTCTATCATACCAGGCCCGCCGGCGGTTGCCCCGGGCTCGACTGGCACATCACCGTCGAACCAAGTGGAATGCTGGTCGGTTTTGTCGCCTGGGATCAAATGAAGCACATGGCGCGACTGTCCGGCATGATCAACAAGGACAGAAGCTTTAAGATGAACGCCCAGGAGGTCGGCGGGACCGGCCGTAAGGCGACGGTCACCGGGTCAGCGGCAGGCGATTATATTCAAGCGTCGATCAACGGCTCCGGCACCGCATGTGACAATAAAATGCTTCAGATTCCTCGCGATGTCGGTGGACTTGAAGGCGGCGGCGGCTGATCCGACGGCAGGAATATTGTTCGCGATTTACGCCCGAGGTTGATAAGACCTCGGACGATCGCGGCTCGAGAAAAACGCGCACACCCGCAGTAAGGTTCCGCTACGCGGCAGCAACTTCATGCTATCACTCCGGATCGGTAGCAGCGGCGCGCGTTTGACTGGACCGCTCCCGCATCGGCGCTTTTTGGCACCGCACCGCAGCATGCGTCCCTGACACTGTCCTGAATAGCAAACAGCGCCGGCCGCGGGTCGCTAGTGAAGGGCTTTGGAACAACCAGCACAGTCTGCCGCCACCGATGGCATTTGGCCATCGGTGCATCACCAGCGAACGCCGAGGCGCAAAGGTCCGTGCCCAAAATAGCCGATAAATAATCGGTCCTACACTATGATGGACTGGATACTACACTATGATGGACTGGAATCGGCCACGGCAAAGCCCTCCTTTCATTTCTTGGTCGATCGGCCGGCCGTACGTGAAAATGCCGGCCGATGTCTGACATACCGTTTGGGGCGGTATATCAAAGATCACAGTTCGGCAGCGTGACAACCAGCGTCAGCGCTTGTTGATGATGACCTCGAGGTACTCGCTCGGGTACCACCATGGTGCCGTCTCCGGACCGATTGCTTTGGCCGATCAGTCCCTCCAGATCATGTTCGAGCGCCGACCGTGCTGTCGGCGCAAGCAACTCGAACGCCTTGAGCACCGGCCCGTAATAGTGCCTGAAGACCTCAAGCCAGTGTTCGGGTGAGCGATACCGAAACACAAAGAACCGAGGTGACGCTTCAATCGACGACGCATGCGGCTCGAACAGTTCGGCCATCCGCCCTCGCGTTCCCCACAGCGCCGGTGACTTGGCGCCCGCCGGTGGCGGCACATGCTTGCCAATGGTCTTGAATAACTGGCCGATGAAACCCTCCGGGGTCCAGTTCGCCAGGCCAATCCGCCCCCCGCTCCTGCAGACCCGAACCAGTTCGCCGGCAGCGCGCTCCTGGTCCGGCGTGAACATCACCCCGAATGTCGATACGACAACGTCGAAGCTTCCATCCGCGAACGGCAAGGCCTCAGCGTCCGCCTCACGAAACGTGATGTCCAGCCGTTCGGCACCGGCCCGCTCACGCGCGCGGTCCAGCAGCGCCGGCACATAGTCAGTGGCAATCACGTCGCACCACCGTCGCGCGGCAGCCAATGAAACATTGCCATTGCCGGCAGCAACGTCGAGCACCTTTTGGCCGGAGCGGATGTCGAGCGCTTCACACAGCTGCTCGCCGACAATCTGTAGGGTGGTACCGACAACGGCGTAATCGCCGGACGACCATGCCCCTAGCTGGCGAGCCTTGATGGCCGTGAAGTCAGGTTGAAAAGGTAAAGGATTTTGACTCGTCGTGGCAGCAGTACTCATATTAATCCTCCGTTTCCTTGGTTGGTCCAGCAATCCCGAAGTTCAGGGCCGGCAGGCGCCGCACCTCGACCGCGGATTCAAGAGTAGCTGCCAGACGTGGAGGCGAACGTGGTAAGCGGCGTGGAAATGCCCGTGGAATCAGGCCAACCGGCACAAACCAGCAGCGCCCGGGACAATAGTGGCCCGGCGGTTCAAATGCGGCTACTCGGGCCGCTGACGATCATCCGCGACGGCCTCACGCTGGCTCTACCGGCATCGCGGAAGGTGCGTGGGCTCCTCGCCTACCTGTCGCTCGCCCCGCATGCCGTCGCCCGCAGCCAACTATGCGAAATGTTGTGGGACGTCCCCAACGATCCGCGCGGGGAGCTTCGCTGGTGTCTCAGCAAAATAAGGGGCCTGATTGACGAACCCGGCCGACGAAGGGTCGAAACGCAGGCCGACGCCGTCAAACTCGATCTGGCCGACTGCTTCGTCGACGTCACCGGGATCACCTGCGCCATGCAGCACATCGGGACCACCGCTCCGGATCGCCTGAGAACCATTGCTGCCTTGTTCACCGGCGACTTTCTCGAGGGCACGGAGGTCGACCGCAGTCCGGTGTTCGGCAGCTGGCTGACAACACAGCGGCGGCGTTTTCGCACCTGTCATGCCGCCGTGCTTGAACAACTCGTCAGGACCGCGCAGGACGACGAGGTTCTCCCGTATTTGGAAGCTTGGCTACAGCTTGCACCCTTTGACCCACACGTGCACCAACGCCTCCTGAAAGCCTTCGCCCGGCACGGCAAAATCCGGGACGGAGAAGAACATCTGGAAGCCACCGCTCGGTTGTTTGAAGCCGAGGGTCTGGATCACACGCCAATTCGCAACGCATGGCGCTCAGCCAGGGCCGAGACAGCCAGGCCATCCCCCATCCGGCCATCCACACCTATCGTTACGGAATTCCCAATCAGCAACCATGAGGATGTCGTTACTTTCACGTCCCATCGCGCCTCCATAGCGGTCATGCCATTCGACAATCAATCAACCGCCACTGGCACCCGCGGGGGACCCGCTGAAAACACCCGCGGCGGCCCTTCCGACGCGCTCGCCCACGACATCATCACCAGACTCGCCAAGCTGCGAAACCTGTTCGTCATTGCACAAGGCTCCGTATTCGCCCTGCATGAGCAACGCTACGGTCCCGCCGAGGCTGGCCGCATGCTCAAAGTCGGCTACATCGTCAGCGGATCCGTGTGGCGTCATGGCAAACGCATCACCGTAACGGTGGAAATGGCCGAGACCCGGACCGCCCACATCGTATGGGCAGAAACTTTCGACCACAATTTGGGCGACACCCTTCTCGCCCTCGATGAAATCGGCAACAGGATCGTCGCATCCATTGCCAGCGAGATCGAGGCAAACGAATGCAAGCGTGCCGTCCTCAAGCCGCCGAATTCGCTGGACGCGTGGGAAGCGCATCACCGCGGCCTGTGGCACATGTATCGGTTCAACAAATCCGACAACGAGCGGGCCAGGCACTTGTTCGAACTGGCGGTGCGCCTCGATCCCGCCTTTGCCCGCGCCTACGCCGGTTTGTCCTTCACCCTTTTCCAGAATGTCTTTCAGGGCTGGGCACAGCGCGAGCCTGAAATCGATCGGGCTTTCGAAGCGGCCGGGCAAAGCCTGATGGCCGACGACCGTGACCCGGCTGCCCACTGGGCCATGGGCCGGGCGCTCTGGCTGCGCGGGCGCCATGACCAGTCCATCCTCGAACTTGAACAGACCGTCGACCTTAGTCCCAGCTTCGCTCTGGGCCACTACACGCTGGCATTCGTCCACTCGCAGGCCGGTGATCCGGCCACCGCCATTTCAGCCTCTGATCACGCCCGTCATCTCAGCCCGTTCGACCCTCTGCTGTTCGGCATGCTAGGCGCACGCGCCATGGCCCTCGTGCGCCTCGGCCGCTTTGAAGAGGCCGCCGACTGGAGCGCCAGAGCCGCCGCCCGTCCAAACGCCCACGCCCACATTCTGGCGATCGCCGCCTTTTCACTGGCACTCGCCGGCCGCCTCAATGAGGCACGCGCCCAGCTTGCCGCCATTCACAAGACCCTGCCGACTTACCGTGTCGATCATTTCTTGACAGCAATGAAGTTTTCACCCGAAGACGAAGCCTTGTTCCGGACAGGCGCGCGTCGTTCAGGCCTGAGGTGATCCAATGGCCACTTCAAGCCCGGCCACGATATGCCAGAATTTCCACAGCCACTCGCGATCGTCGTACCATAATTATAAAGAAACATATGACGACAAGACGGTCGGACACACGACCATCGTCAGCCAGGCCCCACTCTTCCATCCCCGCACGAAGGCGACCTAAAATTGCCCCCAAACCGCCTTGAGATGGGACAACCATGAACGCCGATGCAAGGAGGGTCGCTCGCCACATGGTCCCGTACGTTGCCTACCCGAAAAACCTGGAGGCCAGCAAGCCGGGCATGCAGGACATCAACCTCAACATTCCCATGGGCAAGCCCGAGGCCATGATGCTGGATCAGTTCCAATCGGTGTCAGAGACGATGATGCCGGCCTTCCGCCAGTGAAACTAGCTATCCCTTGACCCCACCCATCATCAAACCTGCCGCCATGTAGCGCCGCAGCGCGTAGTAGATCGCAATCGGCGGCAGGGAATAGACGATCGCCGTAGACATCATGTAATTCCACGGTGCCTCGTCGCTGTCGAAGAACTGGTCCAACGCGACCGCCACGGTCATGTTCTCGGTCGAGGACAACAGCAGGAACTGATACAGGTACTCGTTCCACGCCAGCAGCAGCGCATAGGTCCCGACAGCAACCAGCGCCGGCGCCATCAATGGTAGGTATATCCGCCAATACACCTGAATAGGCGATGCGCCATCGACCCGCGCCGCATCATCAAGTTCGAGCGGAATTAGTCTGCCGTATTGCTGGAAAATCAGGATGGCATAGGGCGTGGCGAACATCACCTGTGCCGCAATGACTGCCCAAAGACTGTCTGATAGCCCGTACCAGTGCGCGACCTGAACAAACGGAATCGCCAGAAATGAAGACGGTACCGCATAACTGAGCAATGCCGCGTTGCTGAACAACCAGCTTTTGCGCAACCGCATCCGGCTCAGTGCGAAGCTGGCGAAGGAGCCTGTCAGCACCGTCAAGAACATTGTCATCAGGCCGATGTAGAGGCTGTTGCCGAACTGGTGCCAGAAATTCCGCAGGTACCAGTGATCCTCGGTCCAGATTACCCGGAAACTTTCGAACGACGGCTCGGTCGGCCATAGGCTGCCGGAATACTCATCGCCTTCATTATCGAGCGCTATCAACACCATGTTGTAGACCGGCAGGACCGTCCAGATCACCAGCACAATGCCCAGTATTACCGAACCCGCTCGCATCAGCGCCCGACGCAGTCGATGGCGCGACCTCCGCACCCGCCCACCCGATGCCCCCGCACCGCTCACAACTGCACCGCGCCCAAATGGACCCGGCGCATCAGCACGATCGTCAGCGGGATCAGCACCGGCAGCGCCGACATCACGGCCGCCACGCCAAGCTGTGGGTTGGCGACATCGAACGCCTGATGCATCCCGAGCGTGGCAAGCACTCCGCTCTCCCGCGATGGAGCACCGCCGGAGACGAAATATACCGTGGTAAAGTCACCGGCTGTCCAAAGCGTCGAGAGCAGGGTGCAAACGAGGTACAGATTGGCGAGCAGAGGGAAGGTCACATGCGCGAACCGGCGCATCGCTGTCGCACCGTCGACCTCGGCCGCCTCGTAGAGGTCCCGAGGTATCGCCATCCGCCCGGCCAGAAAAATCAAAGTCCAGAACGGCAACCATTTCCAGATGTAGGAAACGACGTTTGCACCGAGCGCAAGCCAGTGCGAACCGAACCAGATCGGACCATCGGCGTCGAATAATACAGCCAAGAGGCTGTTGAGGAATCCCCACTGGCTGTTCAGCATCCAGTGGAACGACAGGAAGGCAGGCAGCGCCGGCAGCGCCCATGGAAGCATGTAGAGGACCAACAGGGCCCTGATCCATCGGCTTCGGCTCATGAAGTAGCCGGACAACAGAAACGCCAGGAACATCTTTATGTTTACTGCGATGCCCACAAACAGCAGCGTATTGACCAGCGTATGAAAGTAAAGCGGATCCGCGGCCAGTTCCGCATATAGCGCCGGGCTGCTGCCCATCCAGAGCCCGTAGGCCACCGGGTACAACAGAAAGCCAACAAACACCGCCAGATAAGGGATCAGGAAAGCGACGGCCCAGGCGCGGTCAGAACCTTGCAGGCCACCTGGCCAGAAAGGCCGCCACGGCCTGTTTCCCGCTACGAGGCGGCCAGCCGCTAAGATCTGCTGCATGCTGCTCATTGTCAGCGACCGCCAGCCGTCTTCCCTGCCTATTGGCCGACGCCTTTGGCATCGGCTTTCTTGTAGCGGCAAAGCTTAGCTCTGTCGGGCCGTTTGTGCCACTCGCCCGTTGCACCAAGATGCACCCACCGGATCAGCGCGGCGCAGCCTCACCGCACAAAAAAAATCGCCCTCTGCCGCAGGATTGAACGCTCCACATGATCGCGATGTCGAGAACGAAGCCGGTCACCAACACCGTCCACTGGGCCTGCGGAAAAATTCCGCCCGGACCGAAAGCTTCAGTCCTCGTCCCGCTCGGGCGCGAGTTCCCGGAACCGCTTCCGGTGCAGCGCCAGCGATCCATAGGACGGCGCCAGCACCATCATCTTGCGCAAGAACAGCCCCGGATCCGCGGCGTCCGTGTAGCCAATCCCGCCATGGAGCTGAATACACCCCCGTGTCACCACGCTAGCCGCGTCAGATGCCCGGGCCTTGGCGCGTGACACTGCCGCACGGCGAACCGCGAGGTCGGCCGAACCGTCGAACGTAACCGCCGCCGCATCAACCACCGCCCGCGTCAGCGACACCTGGATCTTCAGGTCAGCCGACCGGTGCTGCAACGCCTGGAACGAGCCGATTTTGCGGCCGAACTGCTCACGCGTCTTCAGATACTCCAGCGTCATCCCGAACACCCGGTCCATCATCCCGAGCAGATACGCACTTGTCGCCAGGGTCGCCGCTTCCAACGCCTGCGTCGCATCGCCAGAAAAGATCTCCGCCGCCACGTTGTCCAACGTCAGCGTGCCGACATTGCCGCCATCCTGGGTCTGCGTCAGCTCCAGGTGCACTCCCGGCGCCGATCGTTCGACCAGGGCCAGCCCGCCAGCCGAGGTAACCAGGAAGGCGCCCGCCCCCGCCGCCATCCCGACAAACAGCTTCTTCCCGCTGATCCGGCCGCCCAAGGCCGTCGTAACGCCCGCAACGAGCTCCAGGCTGTGCGCGCTTTCCTGCCAGGCCGGCAGCACGATCCGGTCACCGTTCAGCACGTCCCCGAGATGCCCCTCCGGCAGCAACAACGCCGCCATCGCCGCTCCGATCAGCGGTTCCGGTATCAGCGACGCGCCAAGTTCCTCGGTCAACGCGCAGAACTCGCGTACGCCCAGACCCGATCCACCCGCCGCCTCCGGGACCATCAGCCCCAGCCAGCCCATCCCGCACATTTCGCGAAACACCGCCCGGTCGAACCCCGGTTCACTGAACCGAAGCGCTCGGATTCGGCGGAAATCACCCGACCGCGGCGCGATGCCGGCCGCGCTGTCGCGAATCATCCGCAGGCTTTCGCCTCGGTCGTCGGCCGTACTCATCGTGCGTCTCCGGTATCAGCCAGCCACATGCAGTTTCGCCTCGGTCCGCGCCTGCAGATTCTCAAAGCTCAGGCCGGGTGCCATGCTCAGCACCACGAAGCCACGGTCGGTCACATCGATCGTCGCCAGATTTGTATAGACACGCTTGACCGCCCCGGGCGCGGTCAGCGGATAGCTGCACTTGGTCACCAACTTCGGCGTGCCATCCTTGGTCGTGTGTTCCATCAGCACCCAAAGCCGCTTGGCGCCAGCCGCCAGATCCATCGCACCGCCAACGGCAGGCGCGGTATCGTTTTCGCTGGTCGCCCAGTTGGCGATGTCACCGTTGTCGGCAACCTGAAACGCCCCCAGAACGCACAGATCCAGATGCCCGCCACGGATCATCGCGAAACTGTCGCTGTGATGGCAGAAACTCCCACCCGGGCGCAGCGTGACGTACTGCTTGCCGGCGTTGATCAGCCAAGGCTCAATCTTGTCCTTCTCCGGCGCCGGCCCCATGCCCAGCACACCGTTTTCGGAGTGAAAAATCACCTCCCGCTCATGCGGAACGAAATCGGCGATCAGTGTCGGGATCCCGATCCCCAGATTGACGTACCATCCCTCGGGAATGTCATCGGCGGCGCGCTGCGCCATCTGCGGACGGGTGAACGGCTTGAACGAAGCAACAGCAGTTTCGGACATGGCAGCGTCTCCGAGATCGAAAACCAGAGGAATCAAAAGCCAGCAGGATCAAAAGCCGGAAGGGTCACCGTAAGGCACATGCAACACGCGGTCGACGAATATGCCCGGGGTCACGACGTGATCCGGGTCAATCTCGCCTAGCGCCCGGATGTGCTGCGCCTGCACCAGCGTCAGTTGCGACGCCATGGCGCACACCGGATTGAAGTTCCGGCCGGCCTGCTTGTAGGTCAGGTTGCCCCACCGATCGGCTTCCCACGCCTCCACTAGCCCGACATCACCCTTCAGCGCCTGCTCCAGGATGTAGGTGCGGCCGTCGATCTCCCGATGCTCCTTGCCAACCGCCATCTTGGTGCCCACCCCGGTCGCGGTAAAGAACGCTGGCACCCCTGCCCCGGCGGCCCGCATGCGTTCGGCCAGCGTCCCTTGCGGCACGATTTCCAGCTCGATCTTGCCCGCCCGGTATAGCGTCTCGAACACCACCGGATCGGAACTGCGCGGGAAGGAACAGACGATCTTGCGCACCCGCCCCAGCTCCATCAGCCGTGCCAGCCCGGTGTGCCCCACACCGGCATTGTTGCAGGCGACCGTCAGGTCGGTGGCGCCCTGCTCGATCAGGCCGTCGATCAGCGCATTGGGCTGGCCAACCGCGCCAAATCCGCCAAGCAGGACGACGGAGTCGTCTTTGATCCCGGCCATCAGTTCGGCCATGGTCTGGACAATCTTGTTGATCATGAGATCTTGTTGTTCATGCTGGGCGTTTCCTGAAGCCGCGTTTCCCTCGCCGGTTTAGCGCCGCGGAACCGATGTGCCAAGGCCGTGTCAGCCAGGCGTCTTCGGTTCGGGCTTGGGCGTCTCCCCCCGATCCCCACCACTCGGCACCCCACTACTCCGACTCCCACCACTCTGCGCCCCACCACCCTGGCCCGCCCCTTGTTGGCCCGCCCCATGCCGTCCGTCCGCGCGTCCTTCTTCATAATGGCGGAACATCGCATCCGCCGTCTTCTTCTGCTCGTCAGACAAAGTTCCATACAAACTGTCGAACGAAGCTGACAGGTCCTGCACACCCTGCGCCCGGGACGACTCGATCTGCGCGAAGTTCCGCAAATTCTCCGTCGCGGTCATGGTCCCGACGGATGACGCCCGTTGCCGGTACGCCTGCTCCATCGACGTCACATTGGTGCGCATGACCTGCGCGAACGCATCCCATGCCGGCTCCTCCGCCGGCGTGATCTTCAGGCGCTTGTGCATCTGGGTGATCCGCTGCTCCACGCGCGCTTCAGTGGTCACACCATGTGTCTTGTCCGGCGTCCCCGTCGCCTGTTGCCCAAATGCCGGCCCGCCAGCAGGCAACGCGACCGCCAGCAATCCGGCAGCTAAAAGCGCAGACACAGGCAAAGCAGATTTCGTCATGGCATCCTCCCGTCGCAGCTCAAGATCCGATCCCGTTCACCGCACCGATCCGGATGGATGAAGCTGCTCACTCAACAATAAGTCAGCGCCTTTCGGTCAGCCGATGCGACCCAAAAACGCCTCAGCCACCCCAACATCGGAAAAATAGCATTCCGCTCCCGGTTCTTCCAGTCGTGGCACCCTCCTCGCATCCGCACAAGACATCCTGCTGACAGCCCGTATCCACAGCCGCACGTTGACATCCCTGGCCAAGATACGACAAATCGATTACATGGTGTCACCCGCTCACGGGTATCATAACGCCCGGATCGGGACGAGGGGAGACCACCAGAATGAATGGCGCCGAAAGCCTTGTGCATTCGCTGCTGAAAAGCGGCGTGACGACTTGCTTCTCCAATCCCGGCACGTCGGAAATGCACTTCGTCGCGGCGCTCGACCGAGTTCCCGGCATGCACTGCGTGCTCGGCCTGTTCGAGGGTGTTGTGACCGGTGCCGCCGACGGCTACGCCCGCATGGCAGGCTAGCCCGCCGCAACGTTGCTGCATTGCGGCCCCGGCCTCGCCAATGGCTTGGCAAATCTGCACAACGCCAGACGCGCCGCCACGCCAGTCGTCAATATCGTCGGCGACCAGGCCACCTACCACCGCCCGCTGGACTCGCCATTGACCGCCGACACCGAAGGCTGGGCGCGCGGCGTGTCCGGCTGGGTGCGCACATCGATGGACGTCCGCACGGTCGGTGCCGACGCCGCCGCAGCGGTGCAGGCGTCAATGATCGCACCGGGTCAGGTCGCGACCCTGATCCTGCCGTCCGACACATCCTGGAACGAAGGTGGCATTGTCGCCGACGCCCTGCCACGCCTGCCAACCCCATCGTCCTCGCCCAACCAGATCGAGGAAGCAGCCAATGTCCTGCGCCGCGGCGGACCAGGCATCGTGCTGCTGCTCGGCGGCGTCGCGCTGCACGAGGAAGGTCTGGCGCTGGCCCACCGCATCCAGGCCGCGACCGGCTGCCGGATCGTCGCCCAGGGTTCGAACGCCCGTATGGCCCGCGGCCAGGGGCGCATGCCGGTGGACCGCGTGCCCTACGTCGTCGATGTCGCCGTCAAGGCGATGGCCGGAACCAGGCAACTCATCCTCGCCGGTTCGCGCAAGCCAGTCACCTTCTTCGCCTATCCGAACAAAGTGCAGTCCTCGATTCCGGAGGACGCCGGGATCCACATCCTGGCCCGACCGGAACAGGACATCGTTGAAGCGCTCGCGCGCCTCGCCGATGCCCTCGGCTGTCCCAAGGTCGCACCACCCGACAACGGCCGGCGGCCAGAGCCAGGACGCGGCGCGCTGACGCCGCAGTCCGTCGCCGCCACCCTGGGCGCGCTGATGCCCGAAAACGCCGTGATCGCCGACGAATTGGTCAGCTTCGGCCGCGGCTTCTTTGCCAATACCAACGCCGCGCCACCCCATGACTGGCTGAACGTGACCGGCGGCGCGATCGGCGGCGGCATGCCAATGGCCACCGGTGCCGCGATCGGGGCGCCAGGACGCCGCGTGATCAATCTGCAGGCCGATGGTTCCGCGATGTATACAGTTCAGGCCCTGTGGACCCAGGCCCGCGAAAAGCTCGACATCACCACCGTTCTATTGTCGAACCGGAAATATCAGATCCTGCTCGGCGAACTTGCCAATGTGGGTGCCAATCCCGGACGCACCGCGCTGGACATGATGGACATCGGCAACCCCGACATCAACTGGCCAGCCCTCGCCGGCTCGCTCGGCGTCGAAGCCGCGCGCACCGACAACGCCGAAGGTTTTGCCGACCTGCTCGCCCATTCCCTGAAGCGGTCTGGACCGTTCCTGATCGAGTTGCTGATCTGAACGTCAGCCGGCCGTTGCTGGGAAGACATGGCTACACTATGAATCCCTTGACTGTAGCCACAGCCGTGCGTACATCCAGCCTAGCGTAAGGTACGAACCACGACCAACGCGTTAATCGATCATGGAACCAACCAGGTCGACCAAAATGGGAGGATTAAGATGGCAAAAACCAACCGAAACGCCTCGGCTCAGTCCAAGTCACGCCAGACATCGGCCGCGAAGGCCCGCACCCGAGCCGGGGCGGCCAAGGCGGCGACACCGACCCGAACCGCGCAGGCACATGCCTCCGCCCACACCGCCCTTGAACCGGAGCGCTCGGGTTGGGCAACAGAGCTCGTGTTCGACGTAAGGGAGCCCAAGCTGGCCGTCAGCCTGCGGCTCGACGCGGATGTGCTCCGCTTCTTCCGCGGCTTCGGCGCGGGATACCAGACCCGCATCAATGAAGTGCTGAAAGCCTTCATGCAGGCAAGAGGCGGCGCTGAAACTGTCAGCCACAATATCGTCAGCGCCCGGGCATCCCGCTCAGCCGTCAGCAACGGCAAACGCGCCACACGCTGACATTCGTTGCGTCATGATCATTGCGTAAGGTTAAGCCGGCAAATCGCGATGATCATGCCCAACTAACGATCTTGGCTGGAGTGTCGCGGCGCATGAATATTGCACCGCGCCACCCCGCAAGACAAATTCGTCTCCACGATCAGCCTGACGGCTGGATATCGCCGTCTACTTGCGTCTGGGCCACAATCCACCCGCGCAGCACGGACCCAATTTCCCGTTGCCACTCGGCATAGTTCGCCTTGAACCAGGCAACCGTCGCCCGGTCGATATTCAACCCAACCCCGTTTACGCCCGGCCCATTCAAGGGCGAGTGGGTGGGCGGCCAGTCCGGCAATGCCACCGCGACATCCGTGGCATTGCCCTGTCCTGGCCCTATATACGTCTCCAGCATCTTATCGTCGTCGAGGTCGTCGGCGTCCTCATCCGGTTCATCTGAAATCATATTCAATCGTCACGCTCTTCTACGAAATCCGCTTAAATGGCTGCAAACATCACCTCTAGTCCCGGATAGTGCGCTAATGCCGGTGAGGACGCCGAAGCAGAGACTACGCGAAATTCGTTAATAAAGCCTTAACAGCGAACAGAATCACGACTACCGCGGCAGGCAGAATGCTATTTGGTCGCTATTTCTTGTTTAATCACAACAATAAGCATCACCCGGTCAGCATGGGCGCACCCGGGTATGCCGCAATCTCGGACACCATCACCCCCTCAAGCCAACCAGACCCGGACCACCCTGACCCCGACCCTGGCAAACCTGTCACCACACCCGAGCGGACGAACCTGCAGGCCGGTTTCGCGGCCTGTCTCAAGAACGCCAATAACTTTTGATCTCCGGCTCTAACGTGGCAGATGCCAACGGATCGTCCGCTGGAAACACCCACCAGGCAAAGGAACTGCTCCCCTGCGCCCTACGCCGCGCTCTGCATCAACGCCTTCGCCAGAGCCGTCCAGGGCCCCCGATCCGACAAGGCACAATACCAACCCACGGCCGATTAACCGCGGATCACTGGCCGTCGGACCCGAAGCGGCCATCGCGCCCCAGGCCCGCCAAATCAGCTATCCAATCCGATCCGGGTCACCCCCCGGCGGAACCTTCAGTCCGCCGCGTCAGCAATTGCCTCATTCGGCTTTTTCCCAGCGCGGATCCGCTTCACCGCCGTCTCCACATGCTGGCTGAACACATATTCGGCAGGCCGTTGCTTATCCAACGAAATATCCTTTGCCATCGGCCCCTCGGTGCGGATGCCGCGCATGACCTGCGCCGCCGCCTTCCAAGGCTTGCGAACCGTCTCCATCACCGCGCTGGCTTCGTAACCGGAATGCACCATGCAGTCGGCGCACTTTTCATAGTTGCCGGTGCCGTACTTATCCCATTCGGTGGTTTCCATCAGCTCCTTGAAGGTCTTGGCATAACCCTCCCCGAGCAGATAACAGGGCCGCTGCCAACCGAAATAGGTGCGCGTCGGATTACCCCAGGGCGTGCAGTGGAACGTCTGGTTGCCCGCCAGGAAATCCAGGAACATCGATGACTGGTTGAACGACCACTTTCCTTTTCCAGCTCCCCTGCCCCTGCCGGCGGAAGATGCCGCGAAACAACTCCTTGGTTTTCGACCGGTTCAGGAAATGTTGCTGGTCCGGCGCCCGCTCATAGGCATAGCCCGGCGAGACCGAAATCCCGTCCACGCCCATCGCCATCACGTCGTCGAAGAACGCAGCCACCTTCTCGGGTTCGGCATTGTTGAACAGCGTGGCGTTGATGATCGTGCGGAAACCACGCCGCTTCAATTCCGCGATCGCCGCCACCGCGCGGTCATACACACCGTCCTGGCAAACCGAGATATCGTGTTCCTTACGGCCGCCATCCAGATGCACCGACCAGGAGAACCACTTGCTCGGCTTGAACAGGTCCATCTTCTTTTCAAGCAGCAGCGCATTGGTGCAGACGATGACGAACTTCTTCCGCGCAATCGCGCCCTGCACGATCTGGTCGATTTCCTTGTGCAGCAGCGGCTCGCCGCCGGCGATCACCACCACCGGCGCGCCGCACTCGTCAACCGCCTCCATGCATTCAGCCACCGACAGGCGCTGGTTCAGGATTTCCGCCGGATAGTCGATCTTGCCACAGCCGGCACAAGCCAGGTTGCAGCGGAACAGCGGCTCCAGCATCAGCACCAGCGGATAGCGCTTGCGGCCGATCAGATGCTGCTTGACGACATAGGCGCCGACGCGCAACGCCTGGTTCAATGGAACAGTCATGCGAAACTTTTCCTTATGCGTCCGCGAGTTGCGCGGGAAAGCGGAACCGGACGTCCTCGGCCACCCCATCCTGGGTGGAAATTTCGATCTCGCCGAAACTGGCGCAGGCCCTCCAAAACACCCTGCACCAGCGTCTCCGGGGCCGACGCGCCAGCGGTAACACCCACCGATCCGATCCCGGCAAACCATTCCGCCCGTAAAGCCTCGGCGTCGTCGATCAGATACGATGGCTTGCCAAGTTCCTGCCAATCTCCCGCAACCGGTTGGAGTTGGAAGAATTGCGCGACCCGACCACCAGGATCATGTCAACCGCATGCGCCAGGTCACGCACCGCCTGCTGACGGTTCTGCGTCGCATAGCAGATGTCGCGCACATCCGGCCCGACGATCGTCGGGAACCGCGCCGTCAGCGCCAGTATGATGCTGCGCGTGTCATCGACCGAAAGCGTCGTCTGGGTGATATAGGCAAGCTTCTCCGGATCCTTCACATCCAGCAAAGCCACGTCCTCGACGGTCTGCACCAGATGCACTTTGGCCGGCACCTGCCCGATCGTGCCTTCGACCTCAGCATGTCCAGCATGCCCGACCAGCACGATCTCCCGGTCCTGGCGGGCATACCGCCGGCCTTCGTTATGCACCTTGGCGACCAGTGGACAGGTCGCGTCGATCACCGGCAATCCCCGGCTCGCCGCCTCTTCCTCCACCCGCTTCGCCACCCCGTGCGCCGAGAACACCGTCATCGACCCAGGCGGGATCTCATCCAGCTCGTCAACGAACACGGCGCCCCGCGTGCGAAGATCTTCCACCACATGGCGATTATGCACAATTTCGTGACGAACATAGATCGGCGGGCCATATTTCTTAAGCGCGCGTTCGACAATCTCGATGGCCCGTTCCACACCGGCACAAAAGCCGCGGGGTTGGGCAAGGACGACGCGAATCATGCAGATGAGTCTCCGAAGTGATACCGGACCGGATCAGTCTGATATGGCAGGTCAGGTCGTTTTGCCGCAACGCCGCACATATGGTGGCCGGCGCCCAACTGCTATGCCCACAAGGGTCGGCAGACCTGCAATGCGATCCGGTCCGCACAGAAGCTAGGATCCCGAAACCACAATTTGGCGTGGCAAATCAGCAACAATCACAATGATCGCGCGCTGGTTACCATGCGCAACGTGCGATGACGTGTTATCCGCTGAAGAATTGGCTCCCGGTCGGCGGAGTCGTTGGTCACGAGGCTGCGTGTGACGTCTGATAGTTCCATCGTCCCGGATCGATCTCCACAGGGAAATGGCGCGCGTCGCCGACCACTGGTGGAGCAAGCTCTCGAAGTCCTGCTGCCCCCCGTCGAAGGCGCCGAAGGCCAGGCTGGCCGAAGCGATGCGCTATGCCACCCTGGGTGGCGGCAAGCGACTGCGCGCCTTCCTGGTGATGGAAAGCGCCGCGCTGTTCGGCGTCAACGAGACCTGCGCGGCACGAGTTGCCGCATCGGTGGAGATGCTGCATGCCTATTCGCTGGTGCACGACGATCTGCCGGCCATGGACGATGACGACCTGCGGCGTGGCAAACCCAGCACCCATAAGGCCTTCGATGAGGCGACGGCGATCCTGGCCGGCGATGCGCTGCAATGCCGGGCGTTCGAAATCCTTGCGAGAACATGACACCCATTCCGATCCCCAGGCTCGCTGCGAACTGGTCATGGCGCTGGGCGCCGCGGCCGGGGCGCGCGGCATGGCGGGCGGACAAATGATCGACATGCTGGCGGAAGGCCAGATCCTGGACGGACCCGCGGTCACCCGGCTGCAGGCGCTCAAGACCGGACGCCTGATCCAATACAGCGCCGAAGCCGGTGCGATCCTCGGACGCGCCACGTCGCAGCAGCGGCATCTGATGGCGGCATACGGGCGTGATCTGGGCGCCGCCTTCCAAATCGCCGACGACGTGCTCGATGTCGAAGGCGAAGCAGCCGAAATCGGCAAGACTACCGGAAAAGATGCCGCGGCCGGCAAGGCAACCATGGTCGCGGTGCTGGGATTGGAGCTGGCCCGCTCCCATGCCGACATGTTGGCGCGGCAGGCCGCGGCCCACCTCGACGGATTCGGGGATCGCGCGGCAAACTTGCGTAGCTTTGGCCGACTTCGTGGTTGCCCGGCGAAGCTGAGCGAGAACAGGAGATTAGATGAGCCCAATCACCACCCCGTTACTCGACCGCGTTCGATACCCGGCCGATCTCCGCAACTTTTCGCCGGAGCAGTTGCGACAACTCGCCGACGAACTGCGCGCCGAAACGGTGGATGCGGTTTCGGTCACCGGCGGCCATCTCGGCGCATCGCTGGGCGTGGTGGAACTGACGGTCGCAATCCACGCGATCTTCGACACCCCCACCGACCGGTTGATATGGGATGTCGGGCATCAGGCCTATCCCGCATAAGATCCTGACCGGCCGGCGCGACCGCATCAGGACCCTGCGCCAGGGCGGCGGCCTGTCCGGCTTCACCAAGCGGTCGGAAAGCGAATATGACCCGTTCGGCGCGGCGCATTCGTCGACCTCGATCTCCGCCGGCCTTGGCATGGCGGTCGCCCGCGACCTGAAGGCCGCGCGATATGCCACCGAAGCGGAGTCCACCGGCGCCAGACGCCAGGATCGCCCTGGGGATCGCCCCGATGACCGGAACGTGATCTGCGTCATCGGCGACGGCGCCATGAGCGCGGGCATGGCCTACGAGGCGATGAACAACGCCGGTGCGCTGCAGATCGCGCCTGATCGTCATCCTCAACGACAACGACATGTCGATCGCTCCGCCGGTCGGCGCCATGAGCGCCTACCTGTCCCGGCTGATGTCATCACGCAGCTTCCTGTCGCTGCGCGAACTTGCCGGCCGCATGGCCAAGCGTTTCCCGCGCGGCATCGAACGCACCGCCCGGCGGGCCGAGGAATACGCCCGAGGCATCCTGACCGGCGGCACGCTGTTCGAGGAACTGGGCTTCTACTACGTCGGCCCGATCGACGGGCATAACCTCGATCACCTGCTGCCCGTGCTGCGCAATGTCCGCGAAGCCGAGGAAACCGGGCCGATCCTGGTCCACGCCATCACCCAGAAAGGCAAGGGCTACGCGCCGGCCGAACAGTCGGCCGACAAGTATCATGGCGTCTCCAAGTTCAACGTCATCACCGGTGAGCAGGCAAAGGCGCCGCCCGGCCCGCCCGGCTACACCAAGGTCTTTGCCGACGCGCTGATCGCCGAGGCGACAAAGGACCCAACCGTGGTCGCCATCACCGCGGCGATGCCATCCGGCACCGGCCTCGACCGCTTCGCCAAGACTGTTCCCCGATCGCGACGCTTCGATGTCGGCATCGCCGAACAGCATGCCGTCACCTTCGCCGCGGGCATGGCGACCGAGGGGATGAAGCCGTTCTGCGCGATCTACTCGACCTTCCTGCAGCGCGCCTACGATCAGATCGTGCATGACGTGGCGCTGCAGTCGCTGCCGGTCCGCTTCGCCATGGACCGAGCCGGCTATGTCGGCGCGGACGGCGCCACCCATGCCGGCAGCTTCGACCTTTCCTACCTCGGCTGCCTGCCGAACATGGTCATCATGGCCCCGTCCGATGAGGCGGAACTGATGCATGTCGTCGCCACCGCCGTCACCATCGACGACCGCCCCAGCGCCTTCCGCTATCCTCGTGGCGAAGGCACCGGCGTCGCCCTGCCGACCGCGGGCGAAGTACTGACCCTCGGCAAAGGCCGCGTCCTCCGCGAAGGCAACAACATCGCCATCCTGTCGCTCGGCACCCGCCTCGCCGACGCGCTGAAGGCCGCCGATGAACTCGCCGCCCGCGGTTTCCCAACCAGCGTCGCCGACGCCCGCTTCGCCAAGCCGATCGACACCGCCCTAATCGAACAACTGGCACGGA
Organism: uncultured Alphaproteobacteria bacterium; assembly: GCA_963790515.1. Taxonomy (GTDB): domain Bacteria; phylum Pseudomonadota; class Alphaproteobacteria; order Acetobacterales; family Acetobacteraceae; genus Rhodopila. Next base: position 66,439 of record CAWBPF010000016.1, read on the forward strand.
ATCACGAGGTTCTGATCACCATCGAGGAAGCCGCGATCGGCGGTTTCAGCGCCCAGGTGATGCAGCATCTGGCATGGAGAGGCCTGCTTGACTCCGGGCTTAAGATTCGTCCGATGGTCATGCCGGATATGTTCATCGATCATGACTCTCAGGCCAAGCAGTTGGCCCAGGCAGGGCTATCAGCGAAAGACATCGTCGCCGTGGCGCTTTCGGCGATGGGGATCGAAACCCCGAGCACAGGTTCTGCGAAAGTTATCACCGCGCGATGAAGAGACTGAGCCGGCGCGTTTTTCTGCTTTCCGCTGCGGTCGCTGCCATGGGCATAGCCATTGCACCGGCCCGATCGACGACCATAGCGGGCGTTGCTCCATTCGATCAGCCGTTGCAGGAGTTGTACGGCGCGCTTGAAACAACCATGCGGGCCGGGCGGACGACGCCCTTCCCGCAGCGCTTCAACATCCTCGCACCGGTCGTCGATCAGGTGTTCGACCTGGAAACCGTCCTCAGGGTGTCGATTGGCCTGCGCTGGGATGCCCTCGACACCGACATGCGGACCCGCCTGTTGCGGGTGTTCCGCCGCTTCACCGTGGCAACCTACGTCGCCAACTTCGATAAATACGATGGCGAACATTTCAAGATCCTGCCGCACACCCGTGACTCGGGTATCGATCGCATCGTCGAAACCGAGATCATCGGCGGTGACGGGCAACGCATCCGGGTCGATTACGTGATGCGCGACGACAACGGCATGTGGCGCGCCGTCGACGTGCTGCTGGAAGGATCGATCAGCCGTGTCGCCGTGCAACGATCCGACTTTCGCAAAATTCTGGCCAGCGGCGACCCCGAAGCGCTGATCGCCAGCTTGCGCCGCAAGATCGCCGATCTGTCGGGCGGCGCGTTGAACTCATGACCGCGGTGCTGGCCGGCGTCGCCGCTGGTCTCGCCGGCATCGGACTGGCCCAGGCGCTCGTAGCGTCCCGCCTCGTCGCCGCCTTCACCAGAAAGCCCCCAACCGTCGCCGTCACCCACCCGCCCATCACGGTGCTGAAGCCGCTGCACGGCAACGAGCCGCTGCTCGTCGAAGCGCTGACGACCCTTTGCACACAGAAATATCCCGGCTGGCAGATCGTGTTCGGCGTGCAGGATGCCGCTGATCCAGCCGCGGCGGTGGTGCGTCAACTGCAAACCCGGTTTCCCGCCCGCGATATCGCCCTGGTGGTCGATCCCACCCTGCACGGGCCCAACCGCAAGGTCGGAAACCTGATCAACATGTTGCCCGCGGCCCGCCACGACATTCTGGTGATCGCGGATTCGGACGTGCATGTCCGCCCCGACTATCTGGAACGACTGGTGGCCACCCTGCAGCAGCCAGGCGTGGGCTTGGTGACCACCCTCTACGCCGGGCTACCGGCCACACCGGCAGATCCGACCCAGGCCGAATTGCGACAATCGTCGCAAGGCCGGTCCACGGCATCCGCACCACCCACGCGACCTGCCCTGGCAGCCAGACTAGGTGCCACACAGATCACCCACGGCTTCCTCCCGGGCGCCGTGCTGGCCCGCGCCATCGGACGACAGGACTGTCTCGGCGCGACGATGGTGCTCCGCCGACAGGATCTCGACCGCATCGGCGGCTTCCAAGCCCTGGTCAACCACCTCGCGGACGACAACGTGCTCGGGCGACGCATCGCTGCCCTCGGTCTGCGCGTCGCACTCGCCGATACCGTGCCGCTGACCACGGTGCCGGAAACCACGATCCGGGCCCTGTTTCGCCACGAACTCCGCTGGGCCCGCACCATACGCGCCCTCGAACCGGCGGGGTTCGCCGCCTCCACCCTGCAATACCCGCTGGCCTGGGCAATGCTGGCGATCCTGCTGGCTAACGGCGCACTATGGTCGGCCGGTGCGTTCTTCGCCGCGTGGATCCTCCGCGCCCTGGCCGCCCTGTCCGTGGACCGCGCTCTCGCGCCATTGTGGTCCCCGAAACCAACCAGCGATCGGCCGCAGGGCAGCATTGATGTCGCCGGCCTTGCATTCGCCTGCCCAGTCGGGCTTCTGCCGCTGCGGGACATCTTGTCCATCGCCGTGATGCTGACCAGCTATGCCGGCCGCCAGGTCGACTGGCGCGGCCATGGCTTGCACGCCGACACGCCTCCACCACCTAAAAGACAAACCCCGCCTGCCCAACACTCCATGACCTTTCGCCCGATCGAGGGAACCAACCTGCGATGATGAAGACCTTGTTCCTGCACCCGCCCTCCTTCGATGGTTTCGATGGCGGTGCGGGCTCCCGCTACCAGGCGAAACGCGAGATCAAGTCGTTCTGGTTCCCAACCTGGCTCGCCCAGCCCGCCGCCCTTGTCCCCGGCAGCAAGCTGATCGACGCTCCACCCGCGCGAATCGCCCTCGATACCGTGACCGCTCAGGCGCGCGACTACGAATTGTGCGTCATGCACACCTCCACCCCCTCCTTCGCCTCCGATGTCAAGGTCGCCGAGGCCATGAAGGCCGCCAATCCGGCGCTGAAGATCGGTTTCGTCGGCGCCAAGGTCGCCGTGCAGCCGGCCGAAAGCCTCGCCCAGGGCGGCGTTATCGATTTCGTCGCCCGCAACGAGTTCGATTTCACCATCAAGGAAATCGCCGAGGGCCGCGACTGGGGCGCCGTCGACGGCATCTCCTATCGCAACAACGCCGGTGTCATCATCCACAACAAGGATCGTCAGATCCTCGAGGATATGGACCAGCTTCCCTTCGTCACCGAAGTCTACAAGCGCGACCTGCGCATCGAGGACTACTTCATCGGCTACCTGATGCACCCCTACGTGTCGCTCTACACCGGCCGCGGCTGCAAATCCCACTGCACCTTCTGCCTGTGGCCGCAGACCGTTGGCGGCCACCGCTACCGCGTCCGGTCCCCCGGCCACGTCGCCGAGGAAATCCGCCAGGCCCGCATCATGTTCCCGCAGGTGAAGGAGTTCTTCTTCGACGACGACACCTTCACTGACAACCTGCCGCGCGCCGAAGCGATCGCCAAGGAACTCGGCAAGATGGGCGTCACCTGGTCCTGCAACGCCAAGGCGAACGTGCCACGGGCCACGCTGAAGGTCCTCAAGGACAACGGCCTGCGCCTGCTTTTGGTGGGCTACGAGAGCGGCAACCAGCAGATCCTCTACAACATCAAGAAGGGCATGCGGATCGAGGTCGCCCGCAAGTTCACCCAGGACTGCCACGAGCTTGGGATTAAGATCCACGGCACCTTCATCCTTGGCCTGCCCGGCGAGACGAAGGAAACCATCGAAGAAACGATCCGCTTCGCCACCGACATCAACCCGCACACTATCCAGGTCTCGCTCGCCGCGCCCTACCCCGGCACGTTCCTGTACAAGCAGGCGGTCGAGAACGGCTGGCTCGATGCTGACCACGCCGAGCTCGTGGATGACAGCGGGATCCAGATCGCGCCCCTGCACTACCCGCATCTGTCCCACACGGAAATCTTCGACAACGTGGAAACGTTCTACAAGCGCTTCTATTTCCGCGCCCCGAAGATCGCCTCCATCGTCGGCGAAATGGTCCGCAGCCCGCAGATGATGAAGCGCCGCCTGCGCGAAGGCGTCGAGTTCTTCCAGTTCCTGCGCGAACGGCACCACGCCGCCTAGCGTCCGATCCCGACGCCTCGTTCCCAGGCGTCGGGCGAACCGGCCCACCAAATCAACGGCCAGTGGATAAGTTCCTACGGTATTGTCCGTCCTATCTTGTCCAGTGTTCCACGCCAAAGCGCAACAATTGGCATAGGCCGGTCGGAAGATAGGGACTGCCTGAGGGACGAGGCTTTTACCACGCTGGGTTAATCTGGCGGGTCGCCGCCTTGCTTCATCCCCGCCATCGGTGCTGTTACCGGCGGGGCAGGCAGAGATCCCGGATATCTTCGGTCGGATGTCAATACGTTATTTAATAATAACAATACCGGATTTTGTACCCAGCGCTTCGCGGAACCCGGCCGCAGCATTCGACACTCCCGCCCGGACGAGCTTCTGGCGACATGCTGCCCCAAGTGCCAATAGAAGCCCAAGTATCCAATTTCCCCGTCTGGAGAGCAACGATCTTGCCCAGCGCCGCCATCCGTCGGGCGGTCAAAGAGCGTTGGGCAACCCGACCACGCCATGCTGGCCTCGCGCTGAGCCCTGCCATCGTCGTGCAGCCTCAACCAACACCCGACAATACCCTGCCGAAGTGTCACCGTGCGCCGCTCGCTTTACTCCGCCTCCTGCCAGCCAGCCCATCGAACCGGGCTGCGAAACGGTCGCCACAAGTTAAAGGATTATCGGAGTAAGACCCCCAATGACCGACACAGCAACACAGCAGTCAGTCCCGCCAACCGACATCGTCCGCTACCGTCCGCTCATCACCTGGACGACGACCCGCCACAAGATTTCACCGCACGAAAACCCATCCGTGAAAACCGCCAGTGCCCAACAGCAGCGAACCGCGGCCAAGTACACATGGAGTTGATGAAGCTACCGATATCATGGCCAACTCCGAACAAAGGCTGATTTGCGCATGATGCTACGCTCCCGCCGGCGCCCGGCGAAAACCTCCGGGAACACGGAAAAATCGGGAGAAGATCCATGGAAATCGGGATGGTGCAGATCATGGCAAGCTTCGGCTTGCAGAACTTTACCGACCAGCAGGTCTACAATGAAGAGGTGCGACAGGCCGTCCTCGCCGATGAACTCGACTATGACCACCTCTGGGTCGTCGAGCATCACTTCGAGGACTACTCCTTCTGCCCTGACAATTTCGTCTATCTCGCCCACATCGCGGCACTGACCAAGCGCATTCGCCTCGCCACTGGCGCCGTCATCCTGCCCTGGAACACCCAGCCGTTGCGGGTCGCCGAGAAAGCCGCGCTGCTCGACACACTGTCCAATGGCCGCCTCATCCTTGGCATCGGCCGCGGCCTCTCGCGCCGCGAATTTGGCCAGTTCGGCATCGAAATGGAAGAATCCCGCGACCGGTTCGACGAGATGGCGCCAATGATCCTCGACGCCCTCGAAACCGGCGTGATGGAGGACCATCAGGGTCGCTATTTCAACCAGCCCCGCGCCGTTCTACGGCCCAAGCCCTTTAAGAGCTTCCGCGACCGCACCACCCAGGTCGCCATGAGCAGTGACTCCATCCACGTCGCCGCCCGGCTTGGTGTGCAGATGATGTCGTTCCTCTACAAGCCCGACGAAGTCCATCGTTCCGAGTTCGAGACCTATCGTGCCGAATTCCAGCAGCAGCACGGCAAGGCGCCGAAGCCACCACTGCTGGCACTGATGACCGTCTGCGACACCGATGCGACACGCGCCCGCGAAAACGCCGAAAAATACTGCGCGATGTACTTCCACTCCGTCGTGCACCACTACGAAATGATGAGCGAGCACTTCGCGAAAACCAAAGGCTACGCCGAATATGGCGCAGGCGCCGAGGCAATGCGCGCCGCCGGCCTCGAGGACATGGTCCGTGGCTACGTCGACGCGCAGCTATGGGGCACGCCCGACCAGATCCTGCGCAAGCTCGAGTCACGCCGCGCGGTGATGGGTGATATCGGCTGCCTGTCCGCCTTCCGCTTCGGCACCAGCCCCTTCGAAGTCAGCGAGCGCAGCATGCGCCTGTTCGCCAAAGAGGTGCTGCCGGTGGCCAGGGCATGGCAAGCACCCACCGAAAAACTGCAAGCCGCCGAATAGTCTCCAAAGCTACCACCACCCGTTGCGGGCTGAAGCAGCGGGTGGTGGCAGACCGCCACACCTGTCGCACCGCCATCGATCAGATCGGACCGACGTGGACCGAACCACGTCCAAACACCTCGTCCCCAAAGCGGCCATCCCGGCACAAAACGGCTCGCACCAAGCATCCCTCGCCTCGAAGCCGCCAGCGGCCCCGATTGACCGGAGGGGATGCCGCTCCCATCGCCCACCTGCCAGGTCACCAGCGTCAAAACGAAATATCGCGCTCTCATTTACCCGTTTATGCCCCTGGACGAGACGCCGCATCGCATCGTGGCGCCTGCCCTCACCAAGACAGCGACAGCAGGCTGTGCCAGACTGTGCCCCGCGAAATCGCGCCCCGAGTTCCGACATGGCATTCGACAAACCACGGCCACTGACACCATATCTAGTCTTCACCAGGGCCGAATGGGCCGCGCTCCGAGCCAGTACCCCGCTTGCGCTAACCGACGCCGACCTGAACGAGCTGCGTGGATTGAACGACCCGGTCTCGCTCGCTGACGTCGCCGACGTGTATTTGCCGCTGTCCCGTCTGCTCAATCTGCATGTCGCGGGCGCCCACAGCCTTCGCACCGTGGTCGAGAGTGCGTTCCTGGGCCGTCCCAAGGCGTCTTCAACCTATATCATCGGCATTGCCGGCAGTGTCGCTGTCGGCAAAAGCACCTTCGCCAGACTGCTGCAGACCGTGCTCGCGCGTTGGCCAGACCATCCGCGCGTGGATCTGGTGACCACCGATGGTTTTCTCTACCCAACCGCCGTGCTGGAACAACGCAAGCTGATGCGCCGCAAGGGCTTCCCCGAGAGCTACGACCTGCGGCGCATGCTGACATTCCTCAACGCCGTGAAATCTGGTGATCGTGACCTCAAGGTTCCCATCTACTCTCACGAAACCTATGATATCATTGCAAACAGGTTCCAAATCGTCGATCGGCCTCACATCTTGATCTTCGAAGGTCTGAATGTGCTCCAGACAGTCTCGCACGCCACCGCCGTGGCATCCGACTTCTTTGACTTCTCCATTTACCTGGATGCGGATCCAGCCGTTATCGAGAAATGGTATCTGGAACGTTTTCTGCTTCTGCAGCAGACAGGTTCGCAAACGCCGTCATCCTATTTGTATCGGTTCAGGAATATGACCCGGGCGCAGGTCGAGCAGATCGGTCGGAACGCATGGCAACTGATAAATCTGCCCAATCTCACAGAGAATATCCAACCAACCAGGGATCGGGCGCAGCTCGTGATCCGTAAAGGATCATCCCACGCGGTCGAGGAAATCTGGTTGCGCCGATCCTGACCAACCTGTCTCCCACCACCACTCAGCCCGATTGGCCTTTTCTTGTTGAGAATGGTATCCTAAATTTTCAACCATAATTGTCCGGGCCAGACCAATTGAAAACCGTCACCTTCTCCGCCGACGATTTCGGCCTGACGGAATCCGTCAATGAAGCCATCGAACAAGCCCACCGGGACGGCATCTTGCAGGCCGCGAGCCTGATGGTCGCCGCGCCCGCCGCGGCCGACGCGGTCCGCCGCGCCAAAGCCAACCCGGCCCTCCGAGTCGGTCTGCACCTCGTGGTCATCGAAGGCCCAGCCGCCCTGCCGCATGCTCAGATCCCGGATCTCATCGAGGCCAACGGCCAGTTCCCGTCCAGCCAGTTCCGCCTTGGCATCAACTACTTCTTCCGCCCGCGCATCCGCCGCCAGTTGCAGGCCGAAATCCATGCGCAGTTCGCCGCCTTTGCCGCGACCGGACTGGCGCTGGATCACGCCAACGCCCACAAGCATATGCATCTGCATCCGACAGTGGGTGCCATGATGCTGCGCATCGGCCGAGGTTATGGCTTGAACCGCATCCGCGTCCCGGCCGAGCCGCCGGCGGTCATGGCACGCTGTGGTGTTCCCACCACGCTGGCCGACAGGATTTTGTATCGTTGGACAAACGTCCTCCGCCGGCAGGCCCGCGCCGCCGGAGTTGCCACCAACGACTATTGCTTCGGCCTGGCCTGGAGCGGCCACATGACATCTGACCGCGTCCATCTGCTGTTGCCCAATCTGCCTGATGGTGACAGCGAAATTTACTTTCATCCCGCAGCCCGCCGGGACGCTCTGCTGGACCGGCTGATGCCAACCTACGAGCATGAGGCAGAGCTGGCGACATTGCTGCAAACTCAATTGCAATGATGCCTCGAAGTCAAACCCGGAACCGGGCCACCAACAGGATCGATCGTCACAGTGGCCTGATGTCCTGTGGCGCCAGTTCCGCCAGCAGCGTGGCAGCCGAACGGCGCAGCACCGGATGCACCCAGTCCGGTGCAACATCTGCCAGCGGCGCCAGAACAAACGCCCGCAGGTGTGCCCGCGGGTGCGGCAGGATCGGATCCGGCGCCTCACGCACCAGGTCACCGATGCCGATGATATCCAGGTCCAGGGTCCGCGCCGCATTCGGCGTGCTGCGTTCCCGCCCGCAGGCAGCTTCCACCGCCATGAGACGTTCAAGCAACGCGGCGGGGTCGATCGCCGCCCCCGGTTCAACCAGCAGGGACGCCACCGCGTTGACATACGGTGGCTGGCCGGACGGAGGAACCGGCGCCGTTTCGAACCAGCGCGACAGGCCAACCAGCCGCATGCCGGGAAAATGGTCCATCATCACAACCGCCCGCCGGCATGTCTCCAGCGCCGAGCGACCAGATTGGCTGGGCAGATTGGCACCGACCCCGATCAAGGCTATACGATCGCTCGGGATGCCGTTACCGTTTCGATGGTCACAAAATTGACTTATGGTTATAGTGGTCGCTCCTCGGAATTCGCTCATTTAGCCGGGACATTCCCGTTTTGGGTTCGCCCCTTTCATTTGCAACCAGTATCGCAAGGTTAAGACGATGCCTTTTCTACCTAACGAACGTGTCGCCCTTTTTATTGACGGCGCCAATCTTTACTCAGCCTCGCGCAATCTCGGGTTTGACGTCGATTACCGCAACTTGCTGGAATACTTTCGGAAAAAAGCCAACGTAATCCGAGCCTACTACTACTCGGCAGTGCTGGAAACGGAAGAATACTCGCCGCTGAAGCCGCTGACCGACTGGCTTGCCTACAACGGTTACGCCCTGGTCACCAAGCCGGCCAAGGAATTTACCGATGCCGCCGGCCGCCGGCGGGTGAAGGGCAACATGGACATCGAAATCGCGGTGGACATGCTGGAACTCGCCGATAAACTCGATCACGTTGTGTTGTTCAGCGGCGACTCGGATTTCCGCCGGCTGGTCGAAGCGGTCCAGCGCAAAGGCGTGCGGGTTTCCGTCGTCTCCTCGGTCCGCACCAGCCCGCCGATGGTCGCCGACGAACTCCGCCGGCAGTGCGACCAGTTCCTCGAACTGGCGGAAATCGCTCTTGAATTCACCCGGCGTCAAACCGAGCCCAGGCCGCGCACGCCGGGCACCCGCAGCACCCCGGCCGAACCTTACACCGATCCGCACGAAGCCAACTGAGCGCCACGGATCATGAGCCTTGCGAACAACACCCACGGGCAGCTCCGCTTCCAGGCGCCCGCTCGGGACTGCCCGCTGTGCCCACGACTGGTAGACTACCGGGATCAGCAACCGGGCCTCCAATCCAGCCTGGTACAACGGCGCGGTACCAAGCTTCGGGCCGCTCGACGCCAGGTTTCTGGTGGTGGGACTGGCGCCGGGGGTGCGCGGCGCCAACCGCACGGGGCGACCGTTCACCGGGGATTTCGCCGGGATGTTGCTCTACCAGACGCTGATCAAATACGGCTTCGCGGTCGGCACATACGCCGCCGATCCCGCTGACGGGATCGAGCTGCGGGACTGCCGGGTGACCAATGCGGTGCGCTGCGTGCCACCGGCGAACCTGCCAACGCCGGCGGAGATCACCGGATGCAACCCGTTCCTGACCAACGAGCTGGCCGCCATGCCCCGGTTGCGCGCCGTGCTGGCGCTGGGTGGTGTCTCCCACAAGGCGGTGCTGCGGGCACGAGGCCTCAGGGCAAGTCACAGCGCCTTCGTGCACGGTGCAGTGCATACCTTGCCTGATGGCCTGCTGCTCGCGGACAGCTACCACGTGTCCCGGCTGAACACGAACACCGGACGCCTGACGACCCCGATGTTCGAGGCCGTCGTCGCGGACCTGCTCGCCCGCCTGAACTGACCCATGCGGCTCACGAGCTTTTCCGACTATACCCTGCGGACCCTGATGTACCTCGCACTGCATCCGGATCGGTTCGTGACCATTGCCGAGGTCGCCGCGGCATACCGGATTTCGTCCAATCACCTGATGAAGGTCGCGCAGCATCTGGCGGGCGAGGGCCACGTGATCACCCTGCGCGGCCAGCATGGCGGGTTGCGCCTGGCTCGCCCGGCAGCCGAAATCCACATCGGCAACATCATCCGCGCGACCGAACCCGATTTGGCCCTGGCGCCCTGCCCGGATTGCGTAATCCGGCCGGCCTGCGTCCTGGAAGGTCTGTTCGACAGGGCACTGGCCGCATTCATGACGGTCCTCGACAGCCAGACCATCGAGGACCTGATCGCCTCCCCAGGCCCCTTGCTGCCGCTACTCGAACCTGACCGCAACGCCGACAGCACGCAGCCCAATCGCTAGACCGAACGGGCAAGTTCGGCGTCGATCGCCTTCGCTAACCCCGCGCCATCCGGTTCGTCACCTGACCGGAACGTGCCGGCGATGCGCCCGTCGCGCCCGATCAGCACCTTGTTGAAATTCCACTGCGGCTGCCACTGCTTTTGCGCCTTGACCCACGCGTAGAACGGCGCCGCCTGCGCGCCGCGGACATGGGAGATGGCGGTCAGCGGGAAGTCGATATCGAAGCGCGTCTCGCAGAACGACTTCACCGTCGCGTTGTCAGCCGACTCCTGGTTGAAGTCCCGGCTCGGCACGCCAATCACCGTCAGTCCGGCTGGCGATTTCGCCGCATGGAGCTTCTCCAGACCTTCGTACTGATAGGTGTAGCCGCAGAAGCTGGCGGTATTGGCCACCAGCAGGACACGGCCTTTGAAGTCGGCAAAATTCAGCGATCCGCCGTCGATCGACGGGAAGCCGAAGGCCCAGGCCAGTCTGGTCCTTGTCGGTTGCCATCAGGAATGCTCCCGCGGTTATCGCCAGGATTGTTCGCCGTGTTGGTATCAACCATAACGCTCCTCCAGCCAGGGATCGCCGTTGTTGTGGTAGCCGCGAACCTCCCAAAAGCCGGGATGGTCGCTGATGGTGAAATGGATGCGGCGCAGCCACTTGGCCGATTTCCACAGATACAGCCGCGGCACCAGCATGCGGACCGGACCGCCATGCTCGCGGGTGATCGGCTTGCCTTCCCACTGGTGGACCAGGAACACGTCGGGCTGGTCGAACTGATCCAGCCGGATGTTGGTCGTGTAGCCGTCATGGGCGGTGAAGATGACGTGGTTCACCTCGGCCGGACGGCTTCACGATCGTCCAGCAGCGCCTGGGCCGAGACGCCCTTCCAGTGGTTGTCGTAGCGCGACCACTGGGTGACGCAGTGCATGTCGGACAGATCTCTCCGACATCGGCAGCGCCATGAATTCGTCGAGCCGCAGGCTGAGGCGGTTCTCCACCGCGCCATCAACATCGAGGCGGAATTTCTGCCTCCGTCACGTTGGGCTGGGCGCCAAGGTCGAGCACCGGCCAGTCCTTCACCAGCCGCTGGCCGGGCGGCAGCCGGTCCTTGTCGGGATCCGCGGTTGTGCCGGTCAGCAGGCGCCCCTCGCGCGCCCAGTCCTGCTTGCGCTCGATCAGCTTGTCGCGGATCTTGCCGGTGATTTCGACGTCGTCCTCTGCCATGCCGCTCCTCGTGCGCTGTCACTGCTGAAAGACGTGGCGGTTTCGCGAAGCCTTGCAAGGGTCTGCGCCGGGACATCGTCACCACGTGCCGTGATTGACCCGCCGCGCGCCGTCGCGTCCAAAGATGATCTTGACCGGAAGCGTCTTGCGACCAAAGGATCTGCAAAGATGCGCTGGCCATGATCCTGCTCATCGACAACTACGACAGCTTTACCTTCAACCTGTACCACTTCCTGGGCGACGTTGACGCGCGGGCGGCAAGTTGATGAGGTGTGGCGCAACGACAAGCTGTCGGTCGCCGACGCGATGGCGATGCAGCCCGAGGCGATCGTGCTGTCGCCCGGCCCCTGCACGCCGACCGAGGCCGGCATCTGCCTGGACCTGATCGCCGCCGCCGCCGGCAAGGTGCCGCTGTTCGGCGTCTGCCTCGGGCATCAGGCGATCGGCCAGGCGTTCGGCGGCAAGGTGATCCGCGCGCCGGAGCCGATGCACGGCAAGGTCAGCGCCATCACCCATACCGGCACGGATATCCTGGCCGGCCTGCCCTCGCCGTTCCGCGCCACGCGCTATCACAGCCTGATCGTCGAGCGCGACACGCTGCCCGGACACCCTGGTCCCGACCGCCTGGACCGACGACGGCGCTGATCATGGCGATGCACCACCGCACGCTGCCGATCTGGGGCGTGCAGTTCCACCCCGAGAGCATCGCCAGCGAGCACGGCCACACGATCCTGGCCAATTTCCTGGCGCTGGCGCGCGGCACCAACGCCCCTGCCATCATCCCCTCGCGCGCGCCGCCTGAGCCATGTCCGACCAATCTGAAACCGTTCATCGCCCGACTGGCCGCCGGCGAAACCCTGTCGGACGACCAGGCCGAGGCCGCGTTCGACATCATCATGTCCGGCGAGGCCACGCCGGCGCAGATCGGCGCGCTGCTGATGGCGATGCGCATCCGCGGCGAGACGGTTGCCGAAATCACCGGCGCGGTGCGGGCGATGCGGGCGCGGATGACGGCGATCGAGGCGCCCGCCGGATGCGATCGATGTCTGCGGCACCGGCGGCGACGGCGCGGGCACGCTGAACGTGTCCTCGGCGGTGACGTTCGTCGTCGCCGGCTGCGGCGTGCCGGTCGCCAAGCACGGCAACCGGGCGCTGTCGTCGCGCACCGGCGGGGCGGATGTGCTGACCGCGCTTGGGGTCAACGTCGATGCGCCGATGGCGATCGCTGTCCTCGATCCTGGCCGAGGCCGGCTGCGTCTTCCTGTTCGCGCCGCGGCATCATCCGTCGATGCGGCATGCCGCCGGCCCTCGGGTCGAACTCGGCACCCGCACGATCTTCAACCTGCTGGGTCCGCTGGCCAATCCGGCGCGGGTGCGCCGGCAGTTGACCGGCGTGTTCTCGCCCGACTGGACGCGGCCGATGGCGGAAACGCTGGCCGCGCTGGGGCATGAGGCCGCCTGGATCGTGCATGGCATGGGCCTCGATGAACTGACCGTCGCCGGCCAGAACCATGTGACCGCGCTGCATGACGGCAAGATCGCCAGCTTCGTCGTGGAACCGGAGGACGCCGGCCTGGCGCGGGCGCCGATTGCGGCGATCCAGGGCGGCGACGCCGGTTTCAACGCCTCGGCCTTGGAAGCTGTGCTGCAGGGTGCGCCCGGGCGCCTATCGCGATACGGTGCTGCTGAACGCCGCCGCCGCGCTGATCGTGGCCGGGCGGGCAGGCGACTTGCGCGAAGGTGTGTCGCTCGCCGCGGATTCGATCGCATCCGGAGCCGCGTTCGCCGCGTTGGAGACCTTGCGGCGGGTCAGCGCCGTGACCGTATCTTAAGGCCAGGGATAGCCTATGGCAGACGATAATAGGCTCCATGCCGGATGTGCTCGCGCGGATCTGCGCCGAGGTCCGGGCCGACGTCGCCGCGCGGAAGGCGAAGCGCGGTATCGACGCGCTGCGGCACGAGATCGCCGCGCGGCACGATGCCGACGCGCGGCTTCGGCTACGCGCTGAAGCAGGCCTCGGCGGCCGGCCGCTACGGGCTGATCGCCGAGATCAAGAAGGCGTCGCCGTCGGGCGGCCTGATCCGGCCGGATTTCGATCCCGCCGTCACTGGCGCGGGCCTATGAGGCCGGTGGCGCGGCCTGCCTGTCGGTGCTGACGGAACGGATCCATTTTCAGGGCGATCCCGGAGCATCTGAAGGCGGCGCGCGCGGCGGTGAAGCTGCCGGTGCTGCGCAAGGATTTCATGGTCGATCCCTGGCAGGTCTACGAAAGCCGGGCGATGGGGGCGGACTGTATCCTGCTGATCATGGCGGCGCTGACGGATGCGCAGGCGCGGGAGCTGGAACAGGTCGCCATGAGCCTTGATCTGGATGTGCTGGTTGAAGTGCATGACCGCGAGGAACTGGACCGGGCACTGCTGCTGGAGACGTCGCTGATCGGGATCAATAACCGCAATCTCAAGACGTTGAAGACCGATCTTGCGGTGACCGAGGAACTCGCGCCGCTGGTGCCGCCGGACCGGTTCCTGATCGCGGAGAGCGGCATCCGCAACACCGATGACCTGCGGCGGTTGGCGGCGGTCGGGCCGAATTGCTACCTGGTGGGCGAGAGCCTGATGCGGCAGGACCGACGTGACCGCCGCGGTTCGGGCGCTGCTGGGTGACTGCTCGCGCATGACGTGGCGCAATGAGCGGGTTCACCCATTTCGACCAGGCCGGAAATGCGGCGATGGTCGATGTCTCCGGACAAGGCGGTGACCGCGCGCACCGCGACCGCCCAGGCGCGGGTGGTGATGCAGCCGGCGACGCTGGCGATGATCCAGCAGGGGTCGGCGAAGAAGGGCGACGTCCTCGGCGTGGCTCGGCTGGCCGGGATCATGGGGGCGAAGCGGACCGCCGATCTGATCCCGCTGTGCCACCCGCTGCCGATTACCGCGGTGAAGGTGGATCTGGAGGCCGATGCGGCGGCGAATGCGGTGGAAATCACCGCGACAGTGCGCACGACCGGACAGACCGGGGTGGAGATGGAGGCGCTGACGGCGGCCAGTGTCGCGGCGCTGACGGTCTACGACATGTGCAAGGCGGTGGACCGGTCGATGCGGATCGAGGGGTTGCGGGTCACGCACAAGGCAGGCGGCAAGTCCGGCGAATTCGTGCAGGCTTGAATTGATGCGATCGAACCGGTTCGGCTGGGACCCTCCTGCCCGGTCAGCAGCAAGAAAGCCTTTCGGCTGAACGAGGCAAACCGGAGGGGTGTCGCGATGGCTTAGCCCTTACCGCAGGACCGAGCGTTGACCGAGGCTTCGGCAGCCCGGTTTGGCGAGAGGCACTGGCGGACAACGAGGGGCGGCCCCAGGAGTTGACCGGTACGCGCGGGGTTGGCGGAGCGGCCACGCGCAAAATCAATAAGATACCCGCGGCTGGTACAAGACTTGTGCCTTTCGGACAAAGTCCTCGTCGCCTCAGGCAGGCGGAACGTCGAGCCGCTCTATCCGCCGTACCGTCCGAGCCACCGGGACGACTGTCCTGGCCGCAACCGCGTGGCTTCGATTTTCGGGTTACCTTGTATCGGGACCGGGCGTCTCGTTCGGTGCGCTCACGGTCAGGGAATACAGCGGCGGCGCGTCGTGCGCGTCGTGCGCGTCGTGCGCGTCGAGGAACGCGGTGACATCGGTGAGCGAGGGCGCAAGCCATTGCAACACCCCGGCCATCGCGCCGATGATGCGAAGATGGTCGACGCCTTGATAAAGCCGTTGCTCCACCTGCCCCCCATCGCGGCGAATGGCGGCGACGAGGTGTTCGGTGTTGCGTGGCCGCACGGTCTGGTCAGTGGTTCCGGCGGCGAGAAACATCGGCGGGGCGGTGCCGCGGGCAAACGTGATCGGCTGGGTCAACCGCAAATCGCCGGCCGGGGCGAAAATCGTCTCCAGCTCCGGGTCATGTAGTGGCAGAAAGTCATACGGTCCGGCAAGTCCGATCATACCGATCAAGTCATGATCCGGGTCCAGCCCGTCGGCACCAAGCCACTGCTTGTCCAGGGTGAGCATGGCAACGTTGTAGGCGCCGGCTGAATGTCCCATCAGGAAGATACGTTTCGGGTCACCACCGTAGCGGGCGATATTGGCCTTGGTCCAGGCGACGGCGGCGGCGTTGTCTTCAAGAAAGGCAGGAAACCGCACCGCCGGATACAGGCGGTAGTCTGGCACCACGGTCAGGAAGCCGCGCGCCGCGAGAGACGCCGCAACGAACCGGTACTGGCTTTTGTCGCCATTCTTCCAGCCGCCGCCATAGATGAACACCACAACCGGCGCCGGCGTGTGCATGGCCGGCGCGTACATATCCAGTTCATGACGATCGCCTGGTGCGTAGCGGACGTCGCGAGTTCTCGGTGATGCCGGCAGTCGGGGCAAGCGCGTTCAACACCGTTGTCGGCGAACAGGCGGACAGAGCCGCCAGCATCGCCGAACCCAGCAACCAGCCGCGGGCCTTCAGCCCCGATGCCCCAGGCGATCGGGTCATGAACGATTGGAGCATTCTGGCGTCATTGGCCGATCATACGCTGGCCCAGGCCCAGCAACCCGCGCAACCGCATCCCTTCCGACGCGATGATGCACAGACAGGGTTCGTTGCCAATAACGATGGGTGGCTGATCGTGGTCTTTCTCTGGTTCGGACAGATCACCGACGTGATAGTCGCCTGTTCCATCGGCGAAGGCGCCGGACAGGATACAGGTCAGTTCCAACCCGGTGTGGCCGTGCCGTGGCAGTGACCGCCCCGGCTGTGCCAGGATCAGGCCACCCCACGCCTTGCCCGCGGCGCGGATCGGGCGGTACCGCATGCCGATCCCGATCGGCCACCAGCGACCCATGGGGGTTCGGTTCAGCGGGGCCGGAAGCTCCGGATGCAGGATTCGCGGGGGTGCTGGCGGCGGTTCGTCCATGCGCCCCAGCAGGCGGTCCAGCGCGTCGCCGGTCAACGGAACCGGGGTCAATTCTTCCAGCAGGGCACCGCCGGTGGCTTCCAGCGTCGCCAACGACCGCTGGCAGACCGCACACTGGCCAATATGGATCGCGGTGACGATCGCCAACGCTTCAGGCAAGGTCCCCGCGGCGTAGGCCAGCAAGGTGGGTTCGCTGGCATGATGGGTAATCACTCGGACTCTCCCAACATGCCGCGAAGCCGGAGTATGGCCAGGCGCAGCCGCGATTTGACTGTCCCAAGCGGGATTCCCAGTTCCTTTTCGATCTCGGCGTGTACCTTGTCCTCGAAGAAGGCCTTCCGGATCACCTCGGCCTGTTCCGGCGGCAGCCGGGCCAGCGCCGACCGGAGCTGGAATTCCTGCTGTGCCGTATCCAGGACATTGTCGGCTTGCGGGGGAGCATCCGGTGCCTCCGACGGGTCGGGCATCAGGGTGCTCGGATGACGTTCGCGCCGCAGCGTGTCGATCCGCTGGTTGCGGGCGATCGTGAAGATCCAGGTCGACGGGCTCGCCCGCGCCGGATCGAACAAATGAGCTTTCTGCCATACCGTAAGCATTGTCTCCTGTGCCAGTTCCTCGGCCGCGGTCGGGCTGGCGCCGGCCCGCAGCATCCAGGCCTTCACGCGCGGCCCGAAATGAGCGAACAGTGCCGCGAACGCCGCGCGGTCTCGTTGCTGGGCAATCGCCGCTATCAAAGCGGCGTGGCCGGGCCCGGACGAGGATGCTTGGCTGGCTTGGGTCATACCGTCCGCTAATGTGCGGTGCCTGAACGGCAGCACCACCCCCCGCTGCCCGGTGCATGTCGGGATAATCGGACACCGGGGCAAAGAGGCGGCTGCATTCATGGACCCTTCTACGTGGTACGGGAGCGAATGGATCACGACATTATCGGATGATCCAGCCGCATGCAGGTGGCGAACCATGTATAGATTGCAACAACGTCAGACGCGGCGAGGTAGGATGTTGACACACGGATTTGCGATCGGGATTGTCGGCAATGGGATGCGATTGCCAAAAAGGTCGCGGTCAAGGGCTCGATCAATGCTGCGCGCGCGCCGCCTGCGGAGTGATGACCACTTATGTCGCGCCGTGAGCTTGCCTACCGGGCCGACTGGCGCGCGGCGCCCGGTTCTGGCGGAAGTGGCCCCAACGGACGCCACCCCAAGGGAAGCGATCCCCAGGCAAGCGACCCCAAGGCAAGCAGCATGATCGGCCGCAGGTTAGCGCTAGCCGGACTTGCGTCGCTGCCATCCGGCGTGGCCGCTGCGGCATTGCCAATTCCTGCCAGTAATCGGCTGGTGTTCCAGGTGATGCGCGGTGGCCTGGCGATCGGTGCGCACTCGGTCACGTTCGAACGTAGCGGTGATGCAATGACGGTTGCCGTTGCCACCGACATGGTGGCCGGCGCCGGTCCGATCGTATTGCTGCGCTACAAGCACCGCGCCACGGTGCACTGGAAGGGCGGCCAGGTCGTCGCGATCGATGCCGAGACCAACGACAATGGCACGCCGCAACATGTGACAGCGCGGCGCGACGAGAGCGGGCTGGTTGTCGAAGGGTCGAAGGCCCCACGCTATGTCGCGCCGCCGCGCTCGCTGCCGGGGACGCACTGGAACCGGGCGATGCTGGATGCGCCGTTCATCAACATGCAGGATGGCCGGCTGATGCACCCGGTGGTGACCCTGGTCGGCATGGAGAAGCTGGAGTTGGTCGGCGGCTCCATCGATGCCAGGCATTACAGTTTACGCGGGGATGTCGACCTGGACACGTTCTACGACCTCGCGGCACTGTGGGCGGGGCTGCGATTCACCGCCAGGGATGGATCGGAGATTCGGTATCTGCGGGCCTGAGGGCGGGAGGAACGGCATGGAAACGGGTCAGGTGCCATCGGGTTGGCCGGCGGGGCGGCCGCTGGCAGTTTCGGTCAGCGTGATGCTGGAAGGCTGGGCGGCGCCGGATGCGCCGGGGATGGGCCCGATGGGCAATCTGCTGAAGCCCGGCACGGTTGATCTGCAGGCGCGGTCCTGGGCGGATTATGGCGCAAAGGTTGGTGCGTGGCGGCTGCTCGACCTGCTGGGGCAGGAGGATACACGGGCGGTGTTCTATACCTCGGGCGTGGTGGCGGAGCAGTACCCGGCGCTGCCGGCCGCGATTGTCGAGCGTGGCCATGCCATCGCGGCGCATGGCTGGAGCCAGGGCACCCTGCCCGCTTACCTGACGCCCGAACAGGAAACCGCGGACATCGGCCGGTGCGTCGATGTGGTCAAGGCGACGGCCGGCTGCGCGCCGGTTGGCTGGCTCAGCCCGCGCTGCACGCCCAGCGCTTCGACGTCGGGATTGCTGGCGACGCACGGATTCGGCTGGCATGCGGACATGTTCGATTCGGACCTGCCGTATCGGATCGAGACACCGTCAGGGTCGCTCGTCGGTGTGCCGTTCACGATGGAGGTCAACGACATGCCGCTTTATGTGCGCTATGGCAATGAGCCGGATGCGTTCACCCGGACACTGACGAAGATCGTCGACGGATGGCCGCGGTTGGGCAGTCCGCATGCGTGCCTCGATATCACGGTGCATGCGCATGTCTTTGGCCGGCCTTATGGCGCACTGGCGTTCCTGGATTCGCTGGCGGTGGTGAAGCGGAGCCGGCATTGCTGGCTGACCAACCACGCCGAGTTGGCAGCGTTGTGGAATGTTTGACCTGACCGCGGCGGGTGTGGCGTGGCTGTCCGCGTTCCGTTGGGATTGACCGGAATTCGTGTCTTCCGGGGAACGGTTATGGTGATGTAGCGGCGGGCGCCGGATACACCTTCACGCCCGCTCTTACGGTTGGGATTGTGGTTGGCCGGAGCGCCGACCTGGCGGTCCGATCCCGCCGCTTGCTTCCCAGGCGTCGGATGAGTTGGCCCGCCAAGTCGACCGCCAGTGAAAAAAATCTTGCGGCACCACCCCGCGGCTCTTATCGACTGCAGAATTTATCCACCATAGAGTTCGATCGTCTCAGGTTAACCAAACTGCAGACGTGAATCACCCTCTCGAACAAAGAATCCTAGAACCCGATAGGTTCAACCTGAACCTATCGGCCTGCTAGAACAGCAACCCCTTCTTCAGTAATCCATGAATACCTTTCTCGCCGTTGACGGTTTGCGTGACATGGAAATCCACGGCAAGTGAGCAGAATGCGTAGGCCTGTTCAGGCGACAGGTTGGATCGGCCGCAGATGAAACTGATCATTTCTCGCAACGCCTGCTTCATCGCCTGGTCCAGGTCCTCGTTCAGGCCCATGGTGATGAAGTGCGTCGGGGTTTCCGCGCGCGGTTGCTTGAGAAGTGGCCGCGTCGGACCGTCCCCTTTGTGCAGTGTGAACGTGAACGTGCCGGTCAGGCACATTTCCAGCGCCGTGACACACACTTCGCCATCGCCCTGCACGCCGTGCCCGTCACCCACCGAGAAGTTGGCGCCAGGGACCCAGACGGGCAGGAACAGCGTGCTGCCGGCGGTCAGTTCCTTGTTGTCCAGGTTGCCGCCATGGATCCGCGGCTCCTTTGACGCGATGCGGCCGAACGCCGGCGGTGGTGCCACGCCCATCACCCCGAAGAACGGCGCCAGCGTCAGTTCGGTTCCCCATGGCAACGTGCAGACCCGACGGTCCCGGTCGACCGGAATGTGCATCAGCGTGGTTTCATGGAAATCCTCCGGCAGCGTGCCGGCCAGGGGACGGATCATGTTGTAGCCCCAGTTGGCGCCCGGCTCGATTTGCATCGATGCGGATTTCCAGCATGTCGCCTGGCATCGCGCCGGCGATGGCGATCGGGCCGGTAACGATGTGGCCGGCGCGTGAGCCCGGGTTCGCCGCGATGATCGCGCTGCAGTTCCGGCGGCACGACAAGCTCCGAACCGAGCGGGGGCAGACTTCCTTGCGGCCGGAGACGCACTGAACCTGAACGGTGTCGCCGCTCTGGATGGTCATGACGGAGGGGAACTCAGCGTCGAATACGCCGATGCGGACAGTGTCCGGTGCGGCGCGAAGGGAATGCAATGCCATGCGTGGTCTCCTTATGGGCGTCCGGGCGGCGAATGGTGGGCGACCGCGCGCCATCCCGGTGGATCTGGGGGTAAGCCGGGTTGCTATGCGACCAGCGGCGGACGCCTTGACCGGTGGTCCGTCGCTTTTTCAAACGCATCGGCGATCTGGAAAACCCTCGGCTCCTGGAATGGCTTGCCGGCGATCTGCAACGACAGCGGCAGGCTGTTGGGACCGAAGCCGCTGCACACGCTGATCGCGGGATAACCGGCGACGTTGAACGGCATGGTGAAGCTGGGGGTGGCGAACACATCCCAGTGCGGGATCGCGTCAAGCTTCGGCGCCTCACCGACCGCGCCGGCGGTGATCACGACGTCAAGGTCGCGCATCGCGGCCTGCAGTTCGGCGCGCAGTTCGCGCCGGCGGCGGACCGCCTGGACGTAGTCGACGCCGGAGACCAGCGCACCCAGCATCAGCCGGCGCTGCACCCGCTCACTGAAGTCGCCGAGCCGGGTGCGGGCCCATTCCTCATACGCGGCGGCGCGTTCGGTGATGGAGATCAGCGAGCCGCAGGCGTGCCAGTCCTGCAGCGGCGGCAACGTGACCTCGGAGACGATGGCGCCCAGGTCGCGGAACAGCGCCTCGGCGTCGTCGATGGCCGCCAGGGTGGGGTCGCTGACCTTGTAATCCTGCTCATGGAAGTGGCGGATGATGCCGATCTTGACGCCTTTCAGGCCGGTTGCCGATCAGCGCGGTGTAGTCGGGAATCGGCTGGTCGGCGCTCGCCGGGTCGCGCGGATCATGGCCGGCGAGGGCCTGCAGCATGATCGCGCAATCCTCGGCGGTCCAGGCCATCGGGCCGATGTGGTCGAGGCTGAACGCCGCGGGGGCGACGCCAGCGCGGGAGACCAGGCCGTAGGTCGGCTTGATGCCGGCGATGCCGCATAAGGCGGCCGGGCCGCGGATCGAGCCGCCGGTGTCGGTGCCGATGCCGCACAGGATCATGCCGGCCGCGACCGCCGCGCCGGTGCCGCTCGATGAGCCGGCGGTGAAGTGTTCGGTGTTCCAGGGATTGGCGGCCGGCGGCTTGGGCAGGTCGAAGGACGGGCCGCCGTCGGCGAATTCATGCGTCGTCAGCTTGCCCATCAGCACCGAGCCGGCGGCGGCGAGCTTGGCGGCGCAGGTGGCATCGGTGTCGGGGACGTTGTCCTGCAGGATCTGCGACTGGCAGGTGGTGGGATGCCGGCGGTGTCGACGATGTCCTTCAGGCCGATCGGGATGCCGTGCAGCGGACTGATCGGGCCGTCCGTCATGATCGCGGCTTCGGCGGCCTTGGCATCCGCGAGGGCGCGTTCCTCGGTCACCAGGACGAAAGCGTGCAGCTTGCCATCCAGTGCGTGGACACGGTCCGAGGCAGGCCTGGGTCAATTCAACCGGCGACAGTTTCTTTGCGGCGATCAGCTTGGCCGCCTCGGCGATGGTCGGGATCACAGCAGATCCTCCGCCGTGAAGCCGTAGGTGTGCGCCAGTTCGGCCATGCGGCCGCGCGGCTGGCGGACGCGGGCTTTCATCGCCGCCAGCAGTTCATGGATAGTCTTGAGGTCCTGCTTCTGGGCCTCGGTCAGGATTAGGCCGGCGGAATCGAGGAGGTAGTCGAGCGTCGGGTCGGTGAGTTCGGGTGGCATGACGATCCCTTCCTGCGGTCTTGAGGCGTAGCCGCAACGGCGGCCGATTGGGCGATACTGGGCCGCCAGAGTGGCGGATCGGCGTCGGCGCAGCAAGAATCGGGCCGGTTTGTTGTCAGGATACGCAATTCCCCGTCAGTCCCTCGAAGCGGATGGGCCCCGACGTGGCTTGCCCTCGCCGTGACTGGCCCTCGTCATGCCTGGCCCCCGACATGGCTGAACCACCCGCCGGCCTGTGCGGCTTGCCGCCTGCCTGACCTCGGTGGCACGGGGCAGGAGGCGGCGGCCGGATCTCCGATGTCGCAGCATGTGAAGTCGCGGTAACGCACTTCACCAGCCTGTGCAGATGGTCACCGGGTCGGCAACCTGGCTCGCGCCGGTCAGTTAGAATATTGCTGTGCCTGTAAGCGTCAATCGAGCGCCGCCCTGCAAGGTCAGTGCGAATAAGAGGGGACGAGTGGAATTAAATGTCGTGGCTTTGGTCGGTGGCGCAACGGCGAACCTGACGGGCATCGCCTGATCGTCATCCGTCCAAGTAGTTAACCAGAATCTGGTTAATCATGACTATTGCGTTGCATCATCAAGCTTTTTCCCCCTGGAACGCTTGTCGAGATGACCGATATGCCGCTACTGAGCGCGCAAGGGACTGCAACCGAAGCGGGAGACGTCGACATGGCGCAGGCGGCCGAGGCAAGAAAACGCGGCAAGGCCAAGGAAAAAGCCGGTGGACCAGGATGCGCTGCTGAAAGCCTATCGCAGCATGCTGCTGATCCGCCGGTTCGAGGAAAAGGCCGGGCAGCTCTACGGCATGGGGCTGATCGGCGGGTTCTGCCATCTGTATATCGGCCAGGAAGCGGTCGTCGTCGGCATGCAGATGGCGATCAGCGACGGCGACGAGGTCATCACCTCCTACCGCGATCACGGCCACATGCTGGCGACCGGCATGGAGCCGCGCGGCGTGATGGCGGAGCTGACCGGACGGTCCGGCGGGTATTCGCACGGCAAGGGCGGCTCGATGCACATGTTCAGCAAGGAGAAGAACTTCTTCGGCGGGCACGGCATCGTCGGCGCGCAGGTCAGCCTGGGCACCGGCCTGGCGTTCAGCAACATGTATCGCGGCAACGACCGGGTCTCGCTGACCTATTTCGGCGAGGGCGCGTCAAACCAGGGGCAGGTGTTCGAGAGCTTCAACCTCGCGGCGCTGATGAAGCTGCCGGTGGTCTACGTGATCGAGAACAACAAATACGGCATGGGCACCTCGGTGGAGCGGGCCTCGGCCAGCCATGACCTGTCGCAGAACGGCGCGCCCTGGGGCATCCCGGGCATGCAGGTCGACGGCATGGACGTGCTGGCGGTGAAGGACGCGGCGGAGCAGGCGGTGGCGGCCTGCCGAGCGGGCAAGGGGCCGTTCTTGCTGGAGGTGAAGACCTACCGCTATCGCGGCCACTCGATGTCCGATCCGGCGAAATACCGCACGCGCGAGGAGGTGCAGATGATGCGCACCCAGCACGACTGCATCGAGAACGCGCGGCATCGGCTGGAAGCGCTGGATGTCGAGGAAAAGGCGTTCAAGGCGATCGACGACGAGGTGAAGGGCATCATCCAGGACGCGGCCGATTTCGCGCAGAGCAGCCCGGAGCCGGAACTTGTCCGAACTGTATACCGACGTGCTGCTGGAGGGCTGAGCGATGGCGACGCAGATCCTGATGCCGGCGCTGTCGCCGACGATGACCGAGGGCAAGCTGGCGCGCTGGCTGAAGGGCGTCGGCGACGACGTGCGCGCCGGCGACGTGATCGCCGAGATCGAGACCGACAAGGCGACGATGGAGGTCGAGGCGGTCGATGAGGGCAAGCTGGCCCGCATCCTGGTGGACGAGGGCACCGAGGGCGTGGCGGTCAACACGCCGATCGCGGTGCTGAGCGTGAACGGCGAGGACGTGTCCGCCGAAGCAGCGGCAGCGCCAAAGGCGGAAGCGCCGGCCCATGCCCAAGGTCGCGGCCGAGGCGGCGGATCCGTCGGCGATCGCCGAGCAGGGTGCGAAGGGCCAGCGCAAGGAGGCGCTGGAGGCCGCGCCGGCGCCCGAGAAGGACTGGGGTCCGACCAAGCCGACCACGGTGCGCGAGGCGCTGCGCGATGCGATGGCGCTGGAAATGCGCCGCGACGGCGACGTGTTCCTGATCGGCGAGGAAGTCGCGCAATACCAGGGCGCCTACAAGATCAGCCAGGGGCTGCTGGATGAGTTCGGCGCCAAGCGGGTGATCGACACGCCGATCACCGAACATGGCTTCACCGGCATGGCGGTCGGCGCGGCGCTGAACGGGCTGCGGCCGATCGTCGAGTTCATGACGTTCAACTTCGCCATGCAGGCGATGGACCAGATCATCAACTCGGCGGCCAAGACGCTGTACATGTCGGGCGGCCAGATGGGCTGCCCGATCGTGTTCCGCGGACCGAACGGCGCGGCGTCGCGCGTCGGCGCGCAGCACTCGCAGTGCTACGCGAGCTGGTATGCGCATGTGCCGGGGCTGAAGGTCGTCTCGCCCTGGTCGTCGGCCGACGCCAAGGGGCTGCTGCGCTCGGCGATCCGCGATCCGAACCCGGTGATCGTGCTGGAGAACGAGATCCTCTACGGCCAGACCTTCGACTGCCCGATGGACGACGACTTCATCGTGCCGATCGGCAAGGCGAAGATCGAGCGCGCCGGCACGCACGTGACGATCGTGGCGTTCAGCATCATGGTCGGCGTGGCGATGAAGGCCGCCGAGGCGCTGGCCGAACAGGGGATCGAGGCGGAGGTCATCAACCTGCGCTCGCTGCGGCCGCTGGACACCGCGACCATCGTCGAGAGCGTGAAGAAGACCAACCGGCTGGTGACGGTGGAGGAAGGCTGGCCGTTCGCCGGCATCGGCGCCGAGGTCGCGATGCAGGTGATCGAGCACGCGTTCGACTGGCTGGATGCGCCGCCGGTGCGGGTGCACGGCGTGGACGTGCCGCTGCCGTATGCGGCAAATCTGGAGAAACTCGCGCTGCCGCAGCCCGACTGGGTGGTGGACGCGGTGAAGAAGATTGTCTGAGCGGGGAGCGTTAATCGATGGCAACCAATATCCTGATGCCGGCGCTGAGCCCGACGATGACCGAGGGCACGCTCGCCCGCTGGTTGAAGAAGGAAGGCGAGACGATCAAGGCCGGCGACGTGATCGCCGAGATCGAGACCGACAAGGCGACGATGGAGGTCGAGGCGGTCGACGAAGGCGTGCTGGGCAAGATCCTGGTCGAGGACGGCACCGAGAACGTGAAGGTGAACGCGCCGATCGCGGTGCTGGTGGATGCCGGGGAGGCGGTGCCGAACGGAGAGGCCTCAGCACCGCCAGCCAAGCCGGCAGCGGCTCCCAAGCCAGCAGCGGAGGCTGCGCCGAAGGCAGCGACGTCCGAGCCGGGCCAGCAGGCGGCGGCACCTGCACCCGCGCGCAACGGGCATGCGGCCGTCGGACGAGCGGATTTTTGCGTCGCCGCTCGCGCGGCGGATGGCGAAGCAGGCTGGGATCGACCTGTCGGGGTTGAAGGGCAGCGGACCCGAACGGGCGGATCGTCCGGGCGGATATCGAGGCGGCGCAGAAGGGTGGGCACCGGCGGCGGCACCGGCGCCTCAGCACCCGCTCCCGCGGTGGCGCCAGCCGTCCGCGCGCACCCGTGGCCAGGGCGACCGCCCCGGTCATCACGGCGCCGCACAAGCTGGTCGCGCACAGTCGGCATGCGGAAGGTCATCGCCAAGCGGCTGACCGAGGCGAAGTCGACGATCCCGCATTTCTACGTGTCGATGGATATCGAGATCGACGCCATGATCGCGCTGCTGGGCCAGTTGAACGCGAAGTCGCCGCCGAAGGAAGCGCCGGGCGCATACCTGATCACCATCAACGACATGGTGATCAAGGCCGCCGCCGCGACGCTTGCGAAAAGTGCCGACGGTCAACGCGAGCTGGACCGACGACGGCATGGTGTTCTACGACGACGTCGATATCAGCGTGGCGGTGTCGATCCCGGACGGGCTGATCACGCCGATCATTCGCCAGGCGGACACCAAGGGCCTGGCGACGATCAGCCGCGAGATGAAGGACCTGGCCGGACGGGCGCGCGCCGGCAAGCTGAAGCCCGAGGAATTCCAGGGCGGCGGGTTCTCGATCTCCAACATGGGGATGTTCGGGGTGTCGGAGTTCTACCGCCATCATCAACCCGCCGCAGGCCGCGATCCTGGCGGTGGCGGCCGGGCGGAAGCGGCCGGTGGTGAACAAGGACGGCGAGCTGGCGGTGGCGACGGTGATGACATGCACGCTGTCGGTCGATCACCGGGTCGTGGACGGGGCGCTTGGGGCGCAACTGGCTGCGGGCCTTCAAGCAGGTCGTCGAGGATCCGTTGAGCCTGCTGCTGTAGTGATGGTTCGACGGCGGATGAAGTACCGGCAATTGCAACGCCCGATCAGGGGCCGGGTACCCTATCTGTGCACGACCCGGACCAGGCCATGAGCAGCGGCGTCATCCTGCGCGCCGCAGTGCCGTCTGATGTCGCGGATGTCCTGCGCCTGATCCGTGGGCTGGCCGAGTATGAACGCATGCTGCCCGAGGCCACGGCAACCGAGGACGACATGCAGGGACGCGTTGTTCGGGCCCCTGCCCCGCGTCCACGCTATTCTTGCCGAAATTGATGGCAAGTCCATCGGGCTGGCGTTGTTCTACTATACATTCAACACGTTCAAGGCGCGTCCGAACATCTTCCTGGAAGACCTGTTCGTCGAACCCGGGCACCGCGGCGGCGGCATCGGTTTCGCGCTGATGCGTCACCTCGCGCGGCGAGCGGTGGCCGAGAACTGCCGGCGTATCGAATGGCGGGTGTTGAACTGGAACCAGCCCGCGATCGATTTCTACCAGCGAATCGGCGCCAGGCCGATCGAAAGCTGGCACACCCTGCAATTGGGCGGCGACGCGCTCGTCGCTGCCCTGGCGGAAGGAAATCCCGATGGCTGACCAAGCATTCGACGTGATCGTCCTCGGCGGCGGCCCCGGCGGTTACGTCGCCGCGATCCGCGCCGCTCAGCTTGGGATGAAGGCGGCGGTGGTGGAGCGGGAGCATCTGGGCGGCATCTGCCTGAACTGGGGCTGCATCCCGACCAAGGCGCTGCTGCGGACCAGCGAGATCAACCATCTGCTGCACCATCTGCCGGATTTCGGCTTCGAGGCGGTGACACCCAAGTTCGATATCGACGAAAGTGGTGAAGCGGTCGCGCGGCGGTGGCGAAACAGCTTTCATCGGGCGTCGGCGCATCTGCTGCGCAAGAACAAGGTCGCGGTCGTTCGACGGCGCGGGCAAGCTGGCCGGCAAGCAGACGGTCGCGGTCACCAAGGATGGCAAGGACGTCGCGACGCTGAAGGCGCCGCACATCATCCTGGCCACCGGCGCGCGTGCGCGGCAGCTTCCGGGCATCGAGGCGGACGGCAAGCTGATCTGGTCGTACCGGGAGGCGATGGTTCCGACCATGTTCCCAAAGTCGCTGTTGGTGATTGGCTCGGGCGCGATCGGCATCGAATTCGCCAGTTTCTACCTGAATATGGGCGCGCAGGTGACGGTGGTTGAAGTGCTGCCGCGGATTCTTCCTGTCGAGGACGAGGAGATCTCGGCCTTCGCGCACAAGGCGTTCGAGAAGCAGGGCATGAAGATCATGACCAGCGCCACGGTGAAAGGTGTCAAAAAAGGCGCCGACAACGTGACGGTGACGGTCGAAGCGGGCGGCAAGAGCCAGGACATCACCGTGGATCGGGTGATCTCCGCCGTCGGTATCGTCGGCAATGTGGAAGGCATCGGGCTGGAGGGCACCGGCGTGAAGGTCGATCGCGCCCATGTGGTGATCGACGAATATTGCCGGACCGGGGAGCCGGGGGTCTATGCCATCGGTGACCTCGCCGGTCCGCCATGGCTGGCGCACAAGGCCAGCCATGAAGGGGTGATCTGCGTCGAGAAGATCGCCGGGGTGAACGATGTGCATCCGATGGACGTGCTCAATATTCCGGGCTGCACCTATTGCCGGCCGCAGGTCGCGTCGGTTGGTCTGACCGAGGCGCGCGCCAAGGCGGACGGGCCATGAGGTCAAGGTCGGCCACTTCCCGTTCATCGGCAACGGCAAGGCCATCGCGATGGGTGAGCCCGAGGGCATGATCAAGGTCGTGTTCGACGCCGGGACCGGCGAAATGCTCGGGGCGCACATGGTCGGCGCCGAGGTCACCGAAATGATCCAGGGCTACACGATCGCGCGCACGCTGGAAACGACGGAAACCGAGCTGATGCATACGGTTTTCCCGCATCCGACGGTCAGCGAAACGATGCACGAGGCAGTGCTGGACGCCTACAAGCGGGCGATCCACTTCTAACCCCGTCCGGGGGCCACCGTAGGTCTGGGAACCACGGCAGGCTTGGGCGCTACGGCAGGTCGATCCAGGACAGGTGCCCACCCTTCCCCGCACCGGTGTCAAGGAACACCGCCCTGCCCCCCAGCATGCCATGGCGTACGTAGGGGCGTCCGTCGTGGCTGCGTCGGTCGTGGCCGCAGTAAACCGTCAGGCCGGACGGTATCCGGTCGACCCACCGCAGGCTCCGCTCGGGGAAGCCGTCCGCCTGCGTCCGGCCGGTGGGTTCGCCGTACAAGGCGCGCGCCAGGGGACCCTGCGGCCGGTCAAGGCCGTGGTTCGGGGACGGCTGTTCCAGCATCGCGGTATGGAAGCCGCCGTGGACGAACAAGGCCGATCCGTGCCTGACCCAGGCGGGGGCCTCGGCGACGTGGCGCAGCACCCGCGCCCTGAGTGCATCGTTCAGTTGGTCCACCGTGGCCTGCACCACCGGTTCCACCCGCACATGGTCGCCGGAGAGCACCCGGCCTAGCTTCAAGTCGTGGTTGCCTAGCACGAACAGCCCGCGATTGCTGTCCACCAGATCGAACATCATCTCCAGCGTCCGGGCGCTGTCCGGGCCGTGATCCGTCAGATCCCCCAGTTGCACGATGAAGCGGTCGGTGGCGGTCGCATAGGCGAAGCCGGTGGCATCGCCATGGACATCGCCGACAACTTGGATCTTCATGCCAGCAGGGAGTACCAGGACGGTCATTGAACTATCATTTAGATAGATTGGCATCCCGTACCAAAGAGGCAACTGATCGCGCCCTTACAAAAGCGATCGAATTTGTGCGTAGGCGTCAAGTGCGCGGTCGCGACCTTCGGCGAGGCTCACAATCGGGTTGGGATAGGCCCTTCCCAGGGTAATGCCGGCCGCGGCCAGGGCTGCCGAAGGTGCCTCCCACGGGGCATGGATATACCGTGTTTCAAGGCCGGCGAGTTCCGGCACCCATTGGCGGACGTAGTCGCCATGGGCATCGAACTTGCGGCCCTGCAGCACAGGATTGAAGATCCGGAAATACGGCGCGGCATCGGCGCCGCAGCCCGCGACCCACTGCCAGTTGCCGGCGTTGCTGGCCAGATCGGCATCGACCAGGGTGTCCCAGAACCAGGCTTCGCCGTCCTGCCAGGGGATCATGAGGTGCTTGATCAGGAAACTGGCGACAATCATGCGCACGCGGTTGTGCATCCAGCCGATGCGCCAGAGCTGCCGCATGCCGGCGTCGATGATCGGCACCCCAGTCTGACCTTGCTGCCACGCGGCCAGTGCGGGCTTGTCGTCGCGCCACGGCATGTTGGCGAACGCGGGCTTCAGCGGGGCATCCGGCAGGCCGGGATTGTGCCAGAGCAGGTTGGCGCAGAATTCCCGCCACAACAGCTCGCGAATGAAGATCTCCCGCCCCTTCCCGGCCGGATGCTGGTGCGCCATGTGCCAGAGCTGGGCGGCGGAAATCTCGCCGAAGTGCAGATGCGGGGATAGCATGGAGGTGCCGTCGCCGGCGGGATGGTCACGTCCGGCGGCGTAACCCGACAGCCCGTGGGTCAGGAAGGCCTCGGCCCGCTCCATCGCGCCGGCTTCGCCCGGTGTCCAGGTCTCGCGCAGGCCCTGCGCCCAGTCCGGCCGGGTCGGCAGCAGGTTCCAGTCTTCCAGCCGATCGGTGCGGGGGCTTCTGCGGCGCGGATGGTCTTTGGCGGCGGCAGCACGGCTTTGGGGCCGCCTAATGCCAGGCAGGCGTTGGCGAATGGGGTGTAGACGGAGTAGGCCCCTCCGGCCTTGGTGCGGACGGAATCCGGGTGGAACAGCGTGGTGGTGCGCATGCGGTGCAGCCTGGCCCGCAGCGCCGCGGCTGTGGCCTGATCGACCCGCCGCGCCCAGGGATCAGCGCCGCCGCCAGTAAAGACATCGGTCGCACCGGTCTGCTCGGCGAGTTCGCAGATGATCTTGGCACTGTCCCCACGCCGCAGGGTCAACGGGCTGCCGCAAGTTGCCATTGCATCGGTCAGCGCCAGCAGACTGTGATGCAGCCACCAGCGTGAGGCGCCTCCCAGGGCCCAGGGGCCGGGAGACGCATCATCCAGGACGAACACGGGCAGGACAGGCTGGCCGGTGTCGATGGCCGCGTGAATTGCCGCCTGATCTGTCAGGCGCAGATCATTGCGGAACCACAGTATAACCGGGGAATCGGAAGTGGATGTCATAGTTGGGGATGTGGGGCCGTTTTGGATGATGGCTACGGTGCGGCCACCACGTCATCGGGTCGGTGCCCGATTTAATCGATGTCTGGGCGGGGTCGGGATGCGCTGCATTTCCGGATCGGCGAGGCACGCTACTTTCGTCTGCCTACCATGATTGACGCCGCTGGATTGTTTTTGCAACGTGCCGATTGGGCTCCGTTGGACTGACAGGGTCAGCAGCCGAAGCAGCCGTCGACAGTCCTTTCGCAACGTTCGCTACCAGCTTTGATTTGTGCAATGCGGGCTGTACCCGCACCCGGCGCAACAGTCCTAACCGCCGACCCGCTCGTCCGAATTAACCCCAAGCTGCTTCAGCTTCCGGTGCAAGCGCCGACCGCTCCATTCCGACAAACTGCGCGGTCCGCGAAATGTTCCCGCCGAAACGAAGCAATTGCGCATGCAGATACTGCGTCTCGAACAAATCCCGAGCCTCCCGCAGTGGCAGCGACATGATATCGGCGGTCGGGTCGATGTTCAGCAGCGCCGGCGCGCGCGAGCCGATCTCCGGCGGCAGCATGTCCGCCCGGATCGGATCACCCGCATCGCCCGGCGCCATGATCAGCAGCCAGTCCATCAAATTCCGCAACTGCCGCACATTGCCCGGCCAGTCATAGGCCTGCAGCGCCGCCAGCGTATCCGCCGACAGCGCCCGCACCGGAATGCCGGAGCTTTCCGCCGATCGCTCGAATGAAATGCAGCGCCAGGATCGGCACATCCTCCCGCCGCTCGCGCAGCGCCGGCACCTGCACCGGAACGACCGCCAGCCGGTAATACAGATCCTCGCGGAACCGCCCGGCCGCGATCTCGGCCTGCAGGTCGCGGTTGGTCGTGGACAGCACCCGCACATCGACCTTCACCCGCGCCGATCCGCCCAGCCGCTCGAACGTCTGGTCCTGCAAGGCGCGCACGATCTTGCCCTGAGTCTCCAGCGGCATGTCGGACACCTCGTCCAGCAGCA
Source organism: uncultured Alphaproteobacteria bacterium (assembly GCA_963790515.1). Lineage (GTDB taxonomy): Bacteria > Pseudomonadota > Alphaproteobacteria > Acetobacterales > Acetobacteraceae > Rhodopila. The sequence continues at coordinate 98,353 of CAWBPF010000016.1, forward strand.
GCGTGCCGCCATGCGCCCGCTCCAGCACGCCGGCGCGGCGCGGATGCGCCATCGGATCGCTGCCGGCCTCCATCCCGAACAGTTCTTCTTCGAAACGTCCTGGATTGAGCGTCGCGCAGTTCATCACCACGAACGGCCCGGTCGACCGCCGCGACCGCGCATGGATCATCCGAGCAACGACTTCCTTGCCGGACCCGGCCGGTCCCGAGATCATCACCCGCGAGCCGGTCGGCGCCACCCGCTCCACCTGCGAGCGCAGCTGCGCGATCAGCGCCGAATTCGCCGGTCAGCGTCGCTTCCGGCCCGGCGCGCAGCCGCAGTTCGGCGTTCTCCCGCGCCAGCGCCGCCGCTTCCAGCGCGCGCCGCACCACCAGCAGCAGCCGGTCGGACTGGAACGGCTTCTCGATGAAATCGTAGGCGCCGTGCTGGATCGCGCCGACCGCCATCTCGATCGTGCCATGGCCGGAGATCATCACCACCGGCACATGCGGTTCCTCGCTGTGCAGCGTCTCCAGGATGCCGATTCCGTCCATGCGGGAGCCTTGCAGCCAGACGTCCAGAATCACCAGCGACGGCCGCCGCGCGCGGAACGCGCTGATCGCCGCCTCGGCATCGCCGGCACCGCGGGTCTCGTAGCCTTCGTCCCGCAGGATGCCTTCGATCAGCAGCCTGATATCGGGTTCGTCATCGACGATCAGGATTTCATGCGCCATGCGACACCTGTGTCATCTCCGCCACTGGTCCGATGCTGCGCCGCTGGACGATCGGCCGGCACCCGCGGCAGCACCAGGCTGGCGACCGCCCCCGGCCCGTCCGGCTGGTCCCCAAGCGTCAGGGCCCCGCCGTGGTCTTCCATGATCTTCTTCACGATCGCCAGTCCCAATCCGGTTCCCTTCGGCTTATGCGTGACATACGGTTCGGTCAGCCGCGCACGCTCTTCCTTCGGCAGGCCGACTCCGTCATCGCCAACGATGATACGAGCCTCGTCCGGCAGGTCTTGCACCGTCAGCGTGATGTGGCCAGCACCGTCCCGCATCGCCACCGCATCAGCAGCATTCTGCAACAGATTCGTCAGCGCCTGGCGCAGCATCCGCCGGTCGCAAGGCACCACCGGTCCGCGTTCCGGAATATCGGTCATCCAGTTCGATGCCAGGACGCGCGGTCTTCTGCAGCACCAGCGCCTCACGCGCGATGCGGCCGATATCCTCAGGCTTGATCACCGGCTGCGGCATCCGCGCAAAAGCCGAGAACTCATCGACCATGCGTCCGATATCGCCGACATGGCGGATGATGGTATCGGCGCACTGCGCGAACGTTTCCGGATCAGACTGGATTTCCTTGGTGAAGCGCCGCTTCAGCCGTTCCGCCGACAACTGGATCGGGGTCAGCGGATTTTTGATTTCGTGCGCGATGCGGCGGGCGACGTCCGCCCACGCCGCCTTGCGCTGCGCCGACTGCAGTTCGGTGATGTCGTCGAAGGTGACCACGAAGCCATCGGTCCGGCCGCCCGACAGTTCAGCGCCAATCCGCACCAGCAGGATCCGCCGGTGATTGGCCGGCCCGGTCTGGATCTCCGCCGTCCGCGCCTCGATCGGGCGATCGCCGCGACCTCGCTGAACAGCGTGGCGAATTCGGGCACGATCTCGGCCAGCGGATGCCCGGTCGCCGCCAGCAGATCCAGTCCCAGCAATTCGTCCGCGGTGCGGTTTGGCAACTCGATGCGGCCCTGCGAATCCAGCCCGATCACCCCCGCCGAGACACCCGCCAGCACCGTCTCGGTAAACCGCCGGCGCTCATCGATCTGGCTGTAGGCGTCCATCAGTTCGGTGCGCTGCGCCGCCAAGCTGCCCGGTCATGCGGTTGAACGCCCGCGACAGGCCGGCCAGTTCGTCACCGGTCGCCGGTTCCTGCACCCGCACCGTCAGATCGCCGCTGCGCACCCGTTCGGCCGCGCTGATCAGCATGCCCACCGGGCGGGCGATCTGGTTGGCCATGATCAGGCCGATCAGCCCCGCCGCGAGCAGCACCAGCAGCGCCACGATGGCAAAGATCCAGGCGAAGGCGATCTGCAGCCAGGACCGGTTTTCATCCAGCCGCTGGTATTCCGACACCGCCTGCTCGGTGCGCTGCATGTAGCCCAGGATCGTCGGGTCGATCGGCCGGCCGATCATCAGCATCAGCGGCGGCGTCGATTCCAGCCGCACCACCGCCCGCACCCGCGTGCCGTCACCGGCGTTCAGCACCGCCACGTCACCGTTCATCGCCTGCTGGGTCACCGACTGCGGCGGCGCCTCCACGCCCATGCCGACGAAAATGCCGGCCGCCGCCAGCACCTGCCCGGTGGTCGGCTCATAGATCACCGCCTCGGTCAGCCCACGCAACGTGGTCTGGGTGTCCAGCACCTCGGCGAACACCGTCGGATCAGCCGACAGAAAGCGCCCGGCACGCGCCAGGTCGTTCGCCATTTCCAGCGCCACCGCGCGGATATTGTTGCGGTGTTCGTCCAGATAGCCGCGCGATACCTGCAGCGATTCCGCCAGCGAGTCGCGCACCGGATCGTTGAACCACGAGTTGGATGCCGAAATGAAAAAACGCCACCGCGAAGCAGGCGACGACGATGGTCGGCGCGACCGCGACGCCGCTGAACAGGAACACCAGCCGCACATGCAGCCGCGACCCCGCCGACCCGCGCCGCCGCTCCACCCAGACCCGCGTCAGCCGCCCGGCCAGCACCGCGCCCAGCAGCAGCAGCACCGACAGATTGGCCAGCACCAGGCCGACGCCGACGCCCGGCCTCCAGCCCAGCGGCGAGCCGCGCGCCAGGATGATGAAGGTCGCCAGACCGACCATCAGCGCCAGCGCGGTCAGCGCCAGCGTGACGCCCTTGCCCAGCATCACGTCACCCAACTGGCCGGCACGCGACAGATCGCGGTTCCGAAATGACGTCGCGCGCGCGGGCGAAGGTCGCCAGTTCAGTCCGCCGGGTCGAGACGTTCATGTCGTCTGCCATATCGTGTCGCTGCCGACCAGGTCGGAGCCGCCTTCATTACATCAGGCCCCGCACCACCGGGATTTCCAGATCGCGGATCTTCTTGCGCAACGTGTTGCGGTTGAGGCCCAGCATCGACGCGGCCTTGATCTGGTTGCCGCGCGTCGCGGCCAGGGTCAGCCGGATCAGCGGCCGCTCCACCTCCGCGATGATCTTGTCATACACATCGGTGACGCCCATGCCGTCATTATGCGCGGCGAGGAAGTCCTTGATGTGGCGCTCCACCGCGCTCGACAGAGTTTCCGGGCCGTTTCCTTGCTGCGCCGATGCCGCCGGGCCGGCCGCAGGCAGCGGATCGGCCAGTTCCGCTTCGATCACCTCGGCGCCGATGACCTCGTCCGGGCACAGCGCCGCCAGCCGGCGCATCAGGTTTTCCAGCTCGCGCACATTGCCCGGCCAGCCATGTTGCTTCAGCCGGTCGACCGCGCCCTGGTCGAGGCTCTTGGCCGGCAAACCGTCTTCCCGCGCCCGTTCCAGGAAATGCCGCGCCAGCAGCGCGATGTCCTCGACCCGCTCGCGCAGCGGCGGCAGCCGGATCGGCACGACGTTCAGGCGATAGAACAGATCCTCGCGGAACTGGCCCTGGCGGATCGCGGTGCGCAGATCGCGGTGGGTCGCGGCGATGATGCGGACATTGGCCTTGATCGGCTGGCGCCCGCCGACGCTGGTGAATTCGCCTTCCTGCAGCACGCGCAGCAGCCTGGTCTGCGCCTCGGGCGGCATGTCGCCGATCTCGTCGAGGAACAGCGTGCCGCCGTTGGCCTGCTCGAACCGGCCCTGCGACCGGTTGGTGGCGCCGGTGAAGGCCCCGCGCTCATGCCCGAACAGTTCGCTTTCGATCAGTTCGCGCGGGATCGCCGCCATGTTGATCGCAACGAACGAACCGGCCCGGCGTTTCCCGTAATCGTGCAGCGCCCGGGCCACGAGTTCCTTGCCGGTGCCCGATTCGCCGTTGATCATCACCGTCAGGTCGGCCGTCGTCAGGCGCGCGATGGTGCGGTAGATCTCCTGCATCGAAGGGCTGCGGCCGATCAGCGGCAGACGTTCCTCGGTATCCTTGGCTTCGGGCGGACTGAACGTCGGCTCCGACGGCGCCGCCAGGGCGCGCCCGACCACCGACAGCAATTCCCGCAGGTCGAACGGCTTGGGCAGATACTCGAACGCGCCGCGCTGGGTCGCCTTCACCGCGGTCATCAGCGTCGATTGCGCGCTCATGACCACTATCCGCAGTTCCGGGCGGATGCGCTTGATCCGCGGGATCAGGTCCAGGCCGTTTTCGTCCGGCATCACCACGTCGGTGATCACAAGGTCCCCTTCCCCATCCTCCACCCAGCGCCACAGCGTCGCGGCGTTGCCGGTGCTGCGCACCTGGTAGCCGGAGCGGCCCAGCGCCTGGGTCAGAACGGTGCGGATGGAACGGTCGTCGTCAGCGATCAGAACCGTGGGCAAGGTCATTGGTCGGCGTCTTTCTCCGTGACGACCGGCAAGTGCAGTCGAAATTCGGTGCGGCCAGGACGGCTGTCGACCTCGATCAAACCGCCATGGTCGCCAACGATCTTGGCGACCAGCGACAGGCCGAGGCCGCTGCCGGTGGATTTGGAGGTCACGAACGGCTCGAACAAATGCGGCCTGATGTCATCGGGAATGCCGTGCCCGTTGTCGCGAACCGCGACGAACAACGGCAGGTCCAGCCGTTCGGTGCTGCCCGGAATGGCCACCCGCATCCCATGCTGAAAGCCCGTGGCCAGAATGATCTCCGGATGATGGATGCCCTCCTGGGTCACCGCCTCGGCGGCGTTCTTCACCAGGTTCAGCACCACCTGGACCAGCTGGTCGCGGTTCGCCCACACCGGCGGCAGCGACGGATCATAAAGTTCCTGAAACCGTACATGGGCGGCGAAACCCGATTGGGCCAGCTTGCGGACATGCTCCAGCACGCGGTGGATATTGACCGCGGTGCGGGCGATCGGCTTCTCCCCGAACGCTTCCATCCGGTCCACCAGGTCGCGGATCCGGTCAGCCTCGTCGCGGATCAGCTCTGCCAGCTCCCGGTCCGCCGGCCCGACGCTCGCTTCCAGCAATTGCGCCGCCCCGCGAATCCCGGATAGCGGATTCTTCACCTCATGCGCCAGGATCGCCGCCATCCCGGTCACGCTGCGGGCGGCGCCGCGAAACGCCAGTTGCCGGTCCAGCGACCGCGCCGCCGAGGCATCCTGGATCACCAGCAGGACCGCCCCCGGCTCTTCCGGCAGAGGCGAGCCTTGCACTGTGATCCCGCGCTTGTGCAGCCGCGGACTGTCCAGGTTCAGATCGTGGTCGGAAATCGTCGCCTCGGTGTGGCGGACCTGCTCGATCAGCAGGAACAGCGGGTTATCCGGTGGCAGCAGATCTGCCAGTGCCAGCTCCGCCAGGCCCGCCGCCGACATTCCAAGAAACTGCTCGGCGGCATGGTTGACGTGGCGAAAACAGTTCGTCGGATCCAGCAGGATAACCGGCACCGGCATCGCACCCAGGATCGCGGTTCCATCGGCGGCCTTATCGGGTACCGCGGGCTTGACCGGTACCCCGGACACCCGGTTGCGGCCCGCCAGCAGTCGGGATGCGCGTGCCATCACGGCGCTCATGCGGCCTCGGCCTTAGGCGCTTCGTCAGCGAACGCTTCGGCGGCAACCGCCACCACGCGGGTGACACCGCTGGCGATCAGCGGATCATAAAACCGGTCGACCAGCCGCAGCACCGAATCGGCATCCGGCAGCCGGTTCATCGTCGCCCGGAACTCCGCCGAACCCGGCAGACCGCGCGAATACCAGGACAAATGCTTGCGGGCGAGGCGAACGCCGGGTCCCACGCCGAACTGGCTGAGCATGGCCTGGTAATGCCCCAGCAGGATGGCCTTCTGCCGAACCAGGGACGGTTCCGGCAAACGCTGGCCGGTGCGCAGATAATGCGCCGCCTGGGCAAGGAACCACGGCCGGCCGTAGCAGCCGCGCCCGATCATCACCCCGTCGGCGCCCGACTCGGCCAGCGCGGTTGCCGCATCATCCTCGGTCAGGATATCGCCATTGACGATCACCGGAATACCGACCGCCTGCTTGACCTGCCGCACGAACGCCCAGTCAGCCTTGCCGGTATAGAATTGCTGCCGCGTACGGCCATGGATCGTCACCATCCGGATGCCGGCATCCTGTGCCATTCGAGCCAGGCGGGGCGCATTCAGGTTGGCATGGTCCCAGCCCATCCGCATCTTCAGCGTCACCGGCACCGGCACCGCCCTGACGGTCGCCTCCAGGATCGCCGCCGCCGCGATCTCATCGCGCATCAGCGCCGATCCGGCTGCCTGTCCAACCGCCACCTTCTTCACCGGACAGCCAAAGTTGATGTCGATCAGATGCGCTCCGTTATCAACCGCCAAACGCGCCGCCTCGGCCATCGCGACCGGGTCGCATCCCGCCAGTTGCACCGCCGACACGCCGCCGCAGCCATCGATTTCGGCCATGCCCAGCGTCTTCTGGTTCTCCCGGATCATGGCCCAGGAGGCGATCATCTCCGACACCACCATCCCCGCACCCAGTTGCTTGGCGGTGCGGCGAAACGGCAGATCCGTGACACCGGACATCGGTGCAAGGATCACCGGCGTCTCGATTCGGATGCCCGAGCCCAGGTCAATCGGTCCCAAATCGATGGATCCGAGGCGCAGCGGGTGTGATGTGTGAACGACAGTTGCCCATGATTTGGGCAGGTTAGCGCCACATCCATTGCTACGCAATCGTTCATGAGCGGAAGGAGGCGCCTGCCCTCCGCCCTCGCGGGCGCATTTTCCAGCCACTCAGCCGACGCGCACCGCCATGGCAGCCGAATTATCGCTGACACCGACAGGTAACACCAATGCAACGCGCCGGTTCAAACCACCGACAGCCATGCCGTCATGGCCCGACGCGTCACCCGGCGGGAAACGATCAATTCTGCTAAATCAGGACTGTTCGGCCAAGGACCGTTTCGCCGGCAGGCAGCAAGTCTGTTCCAAGGTCGCCCCGGCTCCCCGACGCAGGCCTGCACAAATCCAAGCGTCACAATCCAGGCGTCACGCATGCAGGCGTCCCACCTGCAGGCGCCGCTGCCCGAACCGATTTGCTACCGCACTCGCGCCACCACGGCTACCCTCGTGCGGCCAGCCCGCAAAACACGCCACGTGCCCAAGCCGACGGACAAAGCGCTCGGGCGACGCTTCCGTCCATCCAACCGCCGACATCGCAGGCACTACGCCTTGAAGCGAGTCGATGGCCCTGATGGACATACCTTGCGATAGCGATTGGCCATAAGCACCACACCCGAACCAGCCATACCCGGCAAGAGCGACCCTGAGGTTCCAGCGAACCAAATATGCCTAATTTTCGTCCGAAGATTGCATCGGAGGCTAACCTCACGCCCTAAATCAGGCATTTATAAACGAATTCCCGATATTTTGCCTACAAACTAGGCCGCTAAACAGGCTGCGAGACGTTCACGACGCCGAGTAATTCCTCCAGCAGCGGACGCGATTGCAGCAGGCTTGCAAGCGAATAGCCATCCAGCACACCCAGAAACGCCCGCAACGCGCTACGCAGGGCCGCGCGAAGCAGGCAGCCGGTCTCGATGCGGCAGCCGCCACTTTGGCCGGGACAGAAGCACTCGACCAGGTTCATGTCCGTCTCGGTGTAGCGCACCACGGCACCGATGTTGATGTCGGCCGGCGGCCGCGCCAGTCGAATTCCGCCTCGGTTGCCCCGTACCGCCTCGACATAGCCGCCGGCAGCCAAATGGTTTGCCACTTTCATCAAGTGGTTCTTCGACAGCCCATACGCGGTCGCCACCTCGCCAACCGGTGTCAGCCGGTCCGGCGATACCCCAAGATAAATCAGGGTGCGCAGCGAGTAGTCGGTATGAACTCGTAAGTCGCATCAGGCTCTCCGGTCGGCACGAAGCGGCGGCCAATTCAATAGCATGCCCCCATCCAGGCGTCCCCATCGGGCCGGATAGACTACTCAAACTGGCACGTAATATGCAACTATGCCAATACGCCCGTGACCAGAACCCGTAACGGTAACCCTGGCAAAACGGCGATCTAGGAAAGGACCCAGCGATGACCGACGACCAGAAGAAGCTGGTGCGCGACAGCTATGCCAAAATTCGCGCCGATGCGCCGGCGGTGGCCGCGATCTTCTATCAACGCCTGTTCGAGATCGGCCCTGACCTGCGCCCGTTGTTCAAAGGCGACATGGCGGAACAGGGCCGCAAACTCATGACAATGATCACCACCGCGGTAGACAGCCTCGATCGGATCGACGCCATCGTTCCGGCAGTGCAGCAACTAGGCCGGCGGCATGCCGCCTACGGCGTGAAACTTGCTGACTACGACACGGTCGGCGCGGCGCTGTTGTGGACGCTCGAACACGGCCTAGGCGACGACTTCACACCCCCGGTGCGGGACGCGTGGACCGCCTGCTACACGACCTTGGCAGGCGTCATGAAAGCCGCAGCCAGCGCCGCGGCCTGATGTTGAATCCGGAACCAAACTGGCATATGATTTGCTAGTTACAGCCCGCATCCCGGGCAATAGCCGAGATGTCGAATCGAACCCCTCAAATGCGGAGTGAGCCAAAATGGCGATCGACTTCGAATTGACTGACGCGCAGAAGAAACTGCAACGGGCAGCCAGAGAATTTGCCAAGGACTGCCTCGAACCGGTGGTCCGCGAGGCTGATCTCGAACCCGATACCCAGAAAGCGTTCGAGATGATGCGCGGCCCCTATCGGGAAGCCTACAAACTCGGCTTCGCCATGGGTTTCCTGCCGAAGGCCTATGGCGGCGGCGGCGTCAGCAACGTCGATCTGCAGTTGGTGGCTGAGGAAATCACCGCGGTTGATCCTGGTTTCGCAACAATCCTGCTGGTCAACGGCCTCGGGCTGATGCCGCTGGCCTGGTTCGGCTCCGAGGAGCAGAAGCGTAAATGGATCGGCGAAGCAACAAGCGATTCCACCGGCGACTACCTCGCGGGCTGGACGGTGAGTGAGGCCGCCGGCACCCCCGGAGGCACCGCCAACTTCGATCACCCAGCCGGGCAGAGCGCCGGGATCAGCCTGACCGCCACCCACGACAAGGGGCGCGGCGAATACGTGCTCAACGGCCGCAAATACTGGCCCTGCAACGCCGGCGGCTGGGATCTGAAGGGCGCAAACGTCAATGTGTGCATCGTCCGCACCGACCCCAGCAAGGGCGGCAAGGAAGGCCTCAGCGCCATGCTGGTGCCGCGTGGCGCGCCCGGTCTGTCCTTCGAGCAGCCGATCTCCAAACTCGGTCACCGCCTGTGCCAGAACAACTCGATCATCTTCGACAATGTGCGGGTGCCCGAAGAAAATCTGTTCGCCCTGGGCAACGGCGACCTGATCATCAGCAAGGCATTCACCTGGTCAGGCCCGGTTGCCGCCATCGCCGCTGTCGGCGTCGCCCGTTCTGCCTATGAATACGTGCTCGACTGGTCGAAAACCTACACCGCCGGCGGCGATCGCCCGATCATCAACCACCAGGCCGTTGGCTACCTGCTGGCCGATACCGCGATGAAGATCGAGGCATGCCGGGCCTTCTCCTGGAAAGCCGCGCACTATCTGGATAAATTCGACTCCGAGGGCCACGCGATCGGCGCGATGTCCAAGGTGTTCTGCGGCGAATTGTTGTTCACCACGGTGTTCAAGACGATGCAGGCAATGGGCGTGAATGCACTGGACAAGAAACATCCTCTGGAACGTTACTTGCGCGAGGCTGCAGTATTCCCGCTCTACGACGCCGGCAATATCGGCATGCAGATGCGCAAGATCTGGGGTGTGATGATGGACCCGGATTTCGATCCGCGCGCCTTTGCCGACTCCAACCCAATCACCTTCAAGAAGTCGATGGAAGGGGCCGGCCTCAGCCTGGTCGCCTGACCCCGCCCTCCGTCCAAACAGCCAAGCGTCCAACTGGCGGATGCAATGCATCCGTCAGAACCAGCCGAACATGCGCCACCTCACCGCCGGTGCGAGACACGACAACACGATAAGTCGCAACATTCCATCCGCTTCGCTGTGCGTATAACATTCACGATGCGGGAACGATTGCCTTGACCCGTCAGACGACGGCCGCCGACCTTGATGCCAACCGCGACAGGACGCGACCGTGCGTCGAGACCACCCCCTCGCCCGATAGCCAAGGTCAAGCCTCCAGGCAGGGCGCCGGGCTCAGGTCGGTCACTGGCAAGCGACGACACAACGCGCCATCCTTCGCCAGGCGATCCGCCCCGGCTCCGACGGATCAGGTCGCCGCGAGTGACACCCCATGCAACCAACTAGAACCACCCGCCGTTTCGGTCGAACATCACACCCCAGGCACAAGCATGGCTCGGTCTGCCGCATCGCCACACGACACCTCGATCCAAACCTACCGCGCCAAGCGCGACTTCACCGCGACCAGCGAACCGGCGCCCGCCGAGCGTCCCGGCACGCGCGGGGCGACAAGCGGGCCCCGATTTTCGTGGTGCAAAAACACCAGGCCCACCGCGCCGGCCTGCACTGGGATTTCCGCCTCGAACACAACGACGTGCTCTGGAGCTGGGCGGTTCGCAAAGGTCCCTCCCTCGACCCCGCCGACAAGCGAATCGCTGTCCACGTCGAGGACCACCCGCTGGACTACGCCGACTTCCAGGGCACCATCCCCGAGGGCAACTACGGCGCCGGTACGGTCGAGACCTGGGACCGCGGCACCTGGGAACCGCTGATCGACCCCGACGAGGGCCTGCGCGACGGCGAGATCAAATTCGTCCTGTCCGGCAAGCGCCTGCACGGCAAGTTCACCCTGGTCCGCCTGAAACCCAAACCCAACCAACGCGGCCGCCAGGACAACTGGCTGCTGATCAAGGGCCACGACGCGGACGAAAAGCCAGGCGCCGACGCCGAAGCGCTGGAGAGCACGCGATCCCGGCCGCACCCGGCAAAGCCCGCCAGCGGCGTCGCAAAAGCGACCTGACCATCCCTGGCGCCGTCACGAGGCAAACTGCCCGACAAGCAGGCCCCCCAACTCGCCTCCGTCGCCGACGGCGCCGCCCGAGGACGGCGGCTGGCTGACCGAGATCAAGTTCGACGGCTATCGCCTGCTGGCCTCGCTCGACCACGGCAAGGTCCGGCTCATGACGCGCAACGGCAACGACTGGACCGACCGCCTGCCCGCCGTCGCCAAGGCGATCAGCCAAATTTACGTCGATCGGCGCTGGTGGACGGCGAACTGGTGGCGCTCGACAAGGACGGCATCTCCAGCTTTCCCGGCCCTGCAGGCCGCCCTGTCCAACGGCCGCGACGAGAACCTGGTGTTCTACCTGTTCGACCTGCTCCACCTCGACGGCTGGGATCTGCGACAATGCGCCCTGCGCGACCGCAAGGAACGGCTGAAGGGCCTCGACACCTGGCACGGCATGCTGCGCTACAGCGACCACCATGAAGGCGACGCCGTCCGCATGCGCCAGGCCGCCTGCGAGATGAAACTGGAAGGCATCATCTGCAAAAAGGCCGACGCCCCCTACCGCCCCGGCCGCGGCCACGACTGGCTGAAGGTCAAATGCAGCGGCCGCGAGGAATTTCTGGTCCTCGGCTGGACCGAACCCGCCGGCAGCCGCACCGGGCTCGGTGCCCTGCATCTGGGCTACTACGATCCCGACAGGGCGGCTGCACTACGCCGGCGGCGTCGGCACCGGCTTCTCCGACGAAACGCTGGCGCTGCTGCGCGACCGGCTCGACGGCCTGGGCACGCACGCCGCCACGCGAACCTGATGGTCGCGGGCGAGGACCTGGAGCGCACCATCCACTGGGTGAAGCCCGAACTGATCGCCGAGACCTCATTCACCGCCTGGTCCGGTGCCGGCCGTGTGCGCCACGCCGTCTTCCTGGGCTTGCGCGAGGACAAGGCGCCGCAGGAGGTGGTGCGTGACCCCGCCGACCCGGACGCCGAACGCCGCGCCATCGACCCCGAAGGAGTATATCGGCTCCGGCGAAGAAGAAAGGACCCATCATCGCCGTGCCCCCCAAACGGGAACCCGACCCGAACCAGCCGCAGCCCGCAACCGGCAGTGCGATCGTGACCGCCAAGGCGCCCACGCGCCCGCACCGAGACCATCGAGGGCGTGACCCTGACCCACCCGGACCGCGCGCTGTGGCCTGGCATCACCAAGCGCGACCTGGTGACAGTACTGGCAGACCGTCGCTGATCACGCGCTGCCCGGCATGGCGCACCGCCCGCTGGCGATCGTGCGCTGCCCGGAAGGCATCGATGGCGAGCACTTCTTCCAAAAGCACGGCCACGGCGCCATGCCCCCCGGCATCCGTGACGGCACCGCCGACAAGGCCCCCTATCTGGCGATCGACGACCTGCAGGGTCTGGTCGCGCATGGCCCAGATGTCCGCCATCGAGCTGCATGTCTGGGGCGCCACCGAAGCCGACCCGCTGCATCCGGATCAACTTGTCTTCGACCTCGATCCCGGTGAAGGCGTCAAGGCGCCCGAAATCGTCGCCGCCGCGCTGGACATGCGCGACAAGCTGGAGGCGATCGGTCTGGCGTCGTTCTGCCGCACCAGCGGCGGCAAGGGCCTGCACGTCGTCGTCCCGCTGGTTCCGGAACAGCCCTGGGACCCGGTGCGCGCGTTCTGCAAAAGCCTTCGCCGAGACGGTCAGCGACGCAAACCCGGAGAAATATCTCGCCCACGTAAAGATCGCCGACCGCCGCGGCCGCATCCTGATCGACTGGCTGCGCAACGGCCTGGGTTCCACCGCGGTCGCCTCGTTCTGTCCCGCGCGCCCGTCCCGGCGCCGGCGTGGCCACGCCGCTGGCATGGAAGGAGGTCACGCCGAAGCTGGACCTCGCGGCCTTCACGCTGAAGACCGTGCCGCAACGTTTGGCAAAACTTCGCGCCGATCCGTGGGAGGATTTTGAACGGTCGCGCCGGAAATTGCCGGACGCGCCAAAGCGGCCGGCAAAACCAAGAGCCGCGACAGGCTCGACGGGAAAGGCAACGATCGTGACGGCGAAGGCACCAAGGCCCCGTGCCAGGAAGGCGTAGACCTATCGGACAGAGTTCCAGTTCCGCGAGACGGCGGAGTCAACGCGCCCCGCTAACTGGAATTCCGAGGTCAAATGAACCCAAGGCGCCATGTTGCGCCGACGGGATCAACGCGATCATCTCACTTTATGACCGACCGACAACCCACTTTGCAGTCGGTCGTCGGCCGCCGCTGCCATCGGTAATGGAATGCCCGCACAATCATGTTCCCCCAACCCACGGTGAACCCCCATGATTAATGGTGCTCCTGGAAGGGATTGAAATGTCGACTTCTCCCTCACCGAAGGAGGTGGTGGATGGCAAGATTGCCGCCGAATTGGCTGTATTCCTCGGCTTTTTCAGTACTTTCCGGTTCGTGAGCGTCCAATGACCTCACGCTTGCTGCCTTGCTTGGGTGTATGTGTAGTCCACGGATCTCGGAAGCCAACGTTTTCACGACCGGGTTGGCGCCAACCTGGGTTACAGACCCGCCGTAGTCATCCAAGAAATCGTTGAACGTCGCATATTCGCTTCAGTCGACCTTGACACCCTGGCGATCAGCTTGCGGTCTAAGTCGACAGCTACAACTTGAACCACCTGAACGAAGCCTCGCGCGGTCTTTAGCAGGCTACAATTCTTCAATTCACTAGACAGGGCCAACGGTGCTGGCACGCCTTCATAGACGGGTTCAGAAAGATCACTTGTAAGCCATCGCAGGGAGAGAAGTAATCACCATGCCAGTTAACCGTGGCATCCCATGATCCGAGCGTGCACTAAATCGTCGCCGAGAGCTATTTCCTGGGTGTTATCGTGGGCGGAGGGTACCGACCCGTGGCTGCCGGACCTGCAGTCACCACCCCGATATTGTTGGCAATTCGGCGAAGACGAGACTGGTCAGGGATATCGCCGACATGGGCTTACAGATCAGGCTGAACCGAAACCGCACACCGGAAATACGTATCGACGAGCGCGCGCCAAAAGTGACCGGCAAACTACTCCGTGCTGGGCACGTCCTTGCTACATTTGAACAACCGACGAAAGTTCGAATGTTTGGCCTGGTGGGTTCTCCCCAAGTCGCAGCGTTTTGTCATCTGCAAAACTGTAGGGTGGGATAGGCAGGTTCAATGGAGCGGGCACCCCCTTGTAGACGCGTCCGGCAAGATCGTATTTTGACCCGTGACACGGACAAAAATAGCCGCCGAGCCAGTTCAGAGCTGGTGTGGTAGGGTCGGGTTTCGGCATATATGTCGGCAGGCATCCAAGATGGGTGCAGATACCCACCATCACTGCATAGACCGGCTTTACTGAGCGGTGCCAATTTTCCGCGTAAGGAGGCTGTTGATGAGCGGTCGACGTTGGGTCCGACAACAGTGAAATCTGAGCGGGTGTCTGCAACGTCTTCAAGGCATCCGGCGAGCGATTGACGATTAGGATCGGTGCGCCCCGCCATAGCACGACGATCTGCTGGCCCGGCTCGATCTTCGACAGATCGATATCAATGGGAGCTCCGGCTGCAAGCACGTCGGCAGAGGGATTCATCGAATCGATCAGCGGCCAGGCTATAGCTCCCATCCCGATGGCTGCGCCGGCGCTCGCGATCAGCGTAAGCAGGTCGCGGCGTTTCGGCTCCGGTCCGACCTCGATAGCGTGTAAAGCCCCATGTGTTGACATTGAGATTTCCATGTAAAAAGGGCCAGCCGTGCCGGGCGGAGGATAGGATGCCAGGTCACTATCGGAATCGCTTCGTCCTCAGCTTCGGGTTAATCGCCATTACACTTTCCCATCGTGTCCAGCAGTGGTGCCGACCTCGGATGTCGCTATGGCGTTCGCTTGTTGAACCGCTTGCGCCTGCTGCGCGGACGACAGGGCTGGAAGCAACTGATCGCGTTCCGCGCGCGCCTGTTCGTTGCCACCAAGTGAAGCGACCTCCAGCCATGAGTATGCTGCTACGGGATCAGCCGGGCCGCCAATCCCCTCTCTCAGCATCCTGCCGAGATCAAGCGCTGCTCGAGGGTTTCCGTGCTTAGCAGCAGTAGTCAGGTATGAGCGAGCTTCCACGAAATTAGGGGGGACCGCATTTCCGGTGAGGTAAAGCTCACCCAGTTGCGTGTCCGCCCGCACGACGCCACCGGCAGCCGCCTTCTGGTACTGCATGATCGCGGCCTTTGTATCGACCGGGGTACCCAAACCGAATTCGAGTGCGTGGCCATACCAATAGGCTGCATGGGGATCACCACGATCAGCCAAAGTCCGAAAGGCGGCTGTTGCCGGGGCCAGATGGCCTGCATCAAAATCGTGTACCGCTTGACCGAGCGTCATCGCCCCCTCGGGTACCGGCACGCGCCATGTGCGACTGACCATGCCAGCGTAGGTCAGGCCGAGCAGACCAACGGCGACGAAGGAAAGCACGGTCCACTGGGCCGGTGTGGGTTTTCTGTCCTGTAGAGTGTTTGCCATTACAATGAACTCCTGAATGGCATGTAGTGACCCTGTCGACGTTCTTGCATGGACCCTGTCTGAACGTTTAGCCATATCAGAAGCGGCAGGCGTGTTCATTATGTCTACGATATGTCTGGCTGGGGTCGCTTGTTTTACCTCAGCCGCAGTCATCCCTACGCTTTGGCTGCTTGCGGGATGACTGCGTCGTTGCTAATGGCTTACGCCAGCCGCTCATGCATTTCCACATCACGCGTTTCGGGTCCGAGCGCCGCGCCAGTGATAATAAGCAGCCCGGCGGCGACAAGGAGGACCAATGGTCCAAAGACATAGGGCATCACCGAAGACAGGCCCAGCAGGTAAAGTCCAGTAAAGGCTGGAATGACAACTGCGGCGCTGTAACCAATGCCATAACCGCTGGCCCGGATGTGAGTTGGAAAGCGTTCCGCGATGTAGGTTGTGACGATCCCCCACGGTGAGACAATGAGGATATAGAACGCCATCGTGACGATCGCAGTCTCGAGCGTGGAGGCGCCGGCGAGAGCATTGGCGACCAGCATATAGTAAAGTCCGGCTCCGCCGATCAGGACTGCAATGCCGCATAGCACAATGGCTCGGCGGCGCCCGATCATCTGGCTGACCAACCCGCAGCCGATGAAACCAAAGAAAAGAATGACGCTTCCACCCAGGAAAATGTCGGAGGTCACCCGCGCCGGAACATGCAGGTGCTGAATCAAGAATCCCGGGAAGGATGCTCGCGACTTGCGAGGCGAACCAGAATCCCACCATCATCACGAAGACCTGGAGAAGACTACGCCGATGATCACCGGAGAAAACTTCCTTCAGCGGTGCAACGCTTTTCTTGCTTTCCATCCAGACCGGCGACTCAGGTACGGACCGGTAGAACATCAGAAACGCAAACGCCAGGACCCCGCCGAAGACGAACGCAATGCGCCACCCCCATTGGATGTATTGTGCTTGCGTCGTTACCGCTAGCAGGAAGCTGGTAACGGCTGATACCAGGGCGAAGCCGACGGGAAATGCGCCTTGAAGTATGCCCCCCACAAAGCCCCGGTGCGCCTTTGGCACCATCTCCAGTGCCAGCGTGTTGTTGGACGTGTATTCGCCCCCCATGAACACACCGTCGATGAAGCGCAATGCGATAAGGAGTATCAGCGACCACACGCCGAAGGTTGCATAGCCCGGCAGAAAAGCGATAAGCGTGGTGAAGGCACCGAAGCCGGCGATGCTGATCATTGTCGTTCGGCGACGGCCCGCCTTGTCTGCCCAGTGGCCAAATATTACTGCTCCGCAAGGACGCCCGAACAAGGTCGCCGCGAAGGTGAAGAAGTATATCGTCGTGTCGGCCGTCGCGCTGAGCCCAGGTGGCTCAAAATATCCGATAACGGGCGCGAGTGCGAGCACAGGCTGGTAGATGTCAAAGAAATCCACCGCAAACCCGATGCAGCCAGCAACCACTGTTCGGCGGACCGCGGGAGAAAGCCGCTCGTTGCCAAATAGTCCCGATTCCATTCGAAGCTCCCTTAATGCTTGTCGCGCCGGGATCAGCCGGGACGAATTCTATCACTCTCTCAAGAGGGCTTGAAAGATGCGTTCAGACTTGCTGGGAAAGTCCGGGCCCGGTTCAAAATACGCGTGCTGGTGCCGACAGTTGCCGGGTTGCCATGGTTTCATCATTCGCGGCATCGACACTCGGGCTGAGCCCCTCGACGGCGGACATCGGGTCTTCAATTTATTCAGTTCACAATTTGCGCATTCGCGGTCGACAGTGCGATCATGTCGGCCAAAAATCCGTTTACCCGAGATGCAGCAAGTGCGGTCCAATGGTCGACGACACGCCTACAGAAGACGTAAACCAGCGGCCGATGGTCGAAGTCGCGACCCAGGCACCAATGGCCCCTGTCCCCTCCCCAGAGGTAACTGCCCGTCGGCTTGGTGTGTTGCCGCTATCGTTGTTCGCGCTTGCGGTCGGCATTGTCACCGGGCTTGGCGCAGTCGTCTTTCGCGCGCTGATCGGGCTGGTCCACAACGTCTTCTTCCTGGGCCAGTTCTCGTTCGCGTATGATTCGAGCATTTTCACCCCCTTCAATCCCTGGGGCCCGGCCATCATCCTTGTACCAGTCATTGGCGGCCTGGCAGTAACCTGGAGTCGTCGCTAATTTCGCGCCGGAGGCGAAGGGCCATGGCGTGCCCGAAGTGATGGACGCGATCTACTATCAGCAGGGGATCATCCGCCCGGTCGTGGCGGTCGTAAAATCGATCGCCTCAGCAATCGCGATCGGCACTGGCGCCGCCGTTGGGCGTGAGGGACCGATCATACAAATCGGCGCCGCCCTCGGTTCCACCCTTGGTCAGGTCGTCCGGATGCAAGCCGGTCAGCGCATTACCTTGGTCGCGGCTGGTGCAGGGGCCGGTATAGCGGCGACCTTCAATACACCTATCGGCGGGGTCCTGTTCGCCACCGAACTGATGCTACCGGAAATCAGCGTGAATACCTTCCTGCCCGTGGCGGTCGCGACCGGCACGGCAACCTTCATTGGTCGCCTGTTCTTCGGCGCACAACCGGCATTTATCGTTCCGGCCAATTTGGCAGCGTTGCCGAACAGCGTATCAGCGGCATCAATTTTATTGCTCTATGCCGCACTGGGCGCCCTGACCGGCATCGCCGCTGCAGGATTTGTCCGGGGCCTGCACTGGCTTGAAGACGGCTTCGACCTGATTCCCGGCCGATACCTCCGGCACGCCATCGGCATGCTGCTCGTTGGTATCATGATGTATGTGCTGTGGACGACAAAAGGGCATTACTACGTCGAGGGCGTCGGCTATTCATCGATACAGGCCATGCTGCGCGACCAGATCACGGGATACGGGTTCCTGGCGATCCTGTTCATCTGCAAACTCCTGGCGACTTCGATCAGCCTTGGATCGGGATCGTCGGGCGGAATTTTCTCGCCGTCGCTGTTCATGGGCGCGGCACTTGGCGCGGCTTTCGCCTCGATCGTGCAGGCCGTGATGCCGGGCGTACCGGTCAGCCTGCCGGCGTTTGCGATGGTCGGCATGGGTGCCATGGACGGCGGCGGCACCGGCGCAGCCATGACCGCGGTCACGATGATCTTCGAAATGACGCGCGACTACGACATTGTCCTGCCGATGATTCTCGCGGTCGCCATGTCCCTCGGCGTCCGGCGGATGCTCTCGAACGAGAACATCTACACCATGAAACTGGCCCGCCGCGGCCATCCGATTCCGAAGGCGCTGCACGCAAACATGTTCCTGGTCCGCAGCGCGGCCGACATTATGGAACGCGACGTCCTGGTCTTGGATGAGGCAACGCCATTTGCGCGGTTTCTGGAGCTGGCGGCGAAGGGCGGTGGGTTGCGCCATGTCGTAGTAACCCGGGACGGAACGGTAATCGGTGGCCTGCGCGTGAACACAGATCTCCGCAGAACGCTAGATCTGACCGCCAACGAAATGCGGCTTGGCGATCTGGTGCAGCCGAGATTCATTATTGTGCGCGAGACAGAAGTCGCCTTCGACGTCATCACGATGATGTGGGATCGAAACGCCACCATGGCGATCGTGGTCCGCCGCGATGACGGCACCGAACGGGTGCTGGGCGTCGTGACGAAGGAGCATGTCGCGGACACGGTCGCCAGCAGTGTCCAGATCTATCCCCGCTAAGTCTCCGAAGTAAGGGGAAAGCCGAAGGAGTGCAATGCAATGCCTATCCAACTTCCAGCACCGGAGTGGCCTCCCGAACTGCTTGAAGCAGGTCCTCCTGAAGACCCATTCATCCTGTTGTCCGGCCCGGCGAAAATCGGCGAGGCACCATACCGGATCCTGGCAGTCCGGGTCAGTCCGAACACGCTGGGGATCGATTACCATTACGATTTAGGGGAAGACGTCTACGCAGATTATCAACTCGAGGACATGTTGGACGAGTTCACGTTCCTCGATGACATCGACAAGTCTGTTCTGGTGCCAATTGAGCACGGCCACTACGTGATCTGGATGCTACCGTCCGGCGACACCGGCCAGGATTGATCGTCGCAGTGGGGAAACGCCGCTCGCTGCGTCAGCAATTTCTGGAACATGGTCACGCAGTGGCGTCATGCTCATGGCCTTTCTGTACCTGGAGGAATCGCCGCGCCAACGCCCCGTAAAGCGCGCGCCGGCAGACCAGACGTGACACCGCGAACGACAGAAACGCCGTCGCCATAAGTGGAATCATCAAACCATGGTCGGCCGTCATTTCCATCACAATCACAGCTGAGGTAATTGGCGCCTGCACCACCCCGCTAAAGTACGCCGTCATCCCCAGGAGTATCATCGCCCCAACCGGAACCGTTGGAAGCAACGGCGCAAGCACCGAACCCATCGCAGCCCCAATCGACAGCGAGGGCGCGAAAATGCCACCAGGGATGCCGCTCACGTAAGATACCACGGTGGCCGCAAGCTTCAGCAGCCCATAGACGGCGGGCAGAGTCGAATGGTCCTCTACCATGCCCCGCGCCTGTTCATATCCGGTACCGTACGTCTGCCCGCCCGACAGGGTGCCAATGATCGCAAGTAGCAGCCCGCATAGCGCTGCAAATGCCATTGGATAGCGCATGATCAGTTTGCCGGCTCGGCCCGGTAATCCCTTCGCCGCGATAATCAAAGCCTGGCTGAACAATCCGCCCGCCAGACCACCCGTTACACTGCAAAGGATTACCGCCGGCGCCGCCACGCTGTTGGCAAGCATTGCCGACGTCTGGCCAAAATACGTGTAGTTGCCGACCAACCCCAGCGTGGTTGCACCGGCGACAACAACCGCGGTGAAGACGGTGCCGGATGTCCTGGCCTCGAACGAGTGACTGAGTTCCTCGATAGCAAACACGATTCCTGCCAACGGCGTATTAAAGGCCGCCGCGATCCCGGCTGCGCCTCCGGCCAGCACCAGGGCGCGGCGCAACTCCAGCCGTGGCAGCCGTAGCAGCTTGCCCAGCGCGTGCATTATCGACGCGCCGACCTGCACGGTAGGCCCCTCGCGTCCGATTGAAGCGCCCGAGGCAAGGCCCAGCAGCGTCAGCAGCACTTTACCGACGGCGATTCGCAGCGACAGCACCCGATCCACCATGTCCTGGTCGTGCATGTGCAGCGATGCGATCGTCTGCGGAATACCGCTGCCCTGAGCCCCCGGGAACACGCGCTGTGTCAGCACGAACGCGATCGTCAGCCCTGCTGGCGCTATGGCAAAAGGCAACCAAATGTGACCTGCGGCGACGTGCAGGAAAAGCCCGCCGGCCAAATCGGCAGCCTTGGCGAACCCCACCGCGACCGTAGCCACCAGCACAGCACCCACCCAGAACACGACCCGACGCCACCACAGCCGGGGCGATACCAGTGGCATTCGACCCATCCGTCGTAAACGCAGAAGCAAGCGTCCGCCTTGTCCGAATCTCATCGTGTTCCTTACGTTGATTCAGTCACTGACAGTGACTGTGGCATCCAGTTGCCACGCTGGCGACGACCTCGGTGCAACGCATTTGCAAATAGCGGGCCGCCGTCGAAATCACCGTTAAACATCGATCGGCGTGGATTAAAGCGTGATGATATAAGGTTGAATCGGACGGGGAGACTAAATCGCGTGCAATCCGATTCAACCTGCTGGCTGGGATGGAGGTCGGCATGGATGGCGAAACCCTACTCTTTGGATCTGCGTGAGCGCGTTAGCAGAGCGATGGTAAATGACGGGCTGTCACGTCGTGCGGATCAGCGCTTTGGCGCGATAGGCCTTTTTGCCACATCGGCTCTAAACCAGCGTAGCGCTTGCGCACGTCGTCCAAGTCGGCTGGGTTGGCTACGCCCTGCTCAGCGTCGGCAAGCACCAGGCCGGCATGCCGCCGGATCGCAGCGATCCGGGTGGGATCATGTTCGCAACCTGCCACGGCAGTCAGCACCTCCAACAGCCGGATGAGCACCGCTGGGGCGCCTGCGGCGTTCTGCCGGATCATGTGAAACATCTCGTCCGTCAGCCCGTCGTAGTCCACAGCGGGAACCACAAGAGTGACACGGTTGTCTCTGATCCAAACGCCGGAGTTCAAATGGACCGGCACGATGTCACACAGCGCGGCGCCAAGCCGGTCCAGCACCGTCATCGCCGTATGGGGGTCGTTGATTCCAGGCGATAGGGCTCGGACGGCAACCTCGACAAGCTGGCGGACAGCGAATTCGAGGTCGGCTGAACTCACCCGCATCGATCCCAGGGCCGTGGCTGCAGTGATCGCCGCGTCAGCGCCCTCGACAGCCGGGTCCATCAGTGCGATCGGAGCGCCGGGAAACACGAAATCGCCCGGCCGCACCAGCAGTCGCAGCACTGTGCCCTTCTTCGCTGCCCATTCTGCCAACCCTTCCGCATGCAGTTGCTGCAAATAGCCACGTCGCATGTCGACGATCGGCACAGCACTTTCCGACATAACCGGATCCGTCGTGGCCGGCTGTGGCTCTGGGCTGGTCAGTCGCTGGATCGCTGAACGGATGTCCTCGCTGACCAGTTCAATGACGGTATCGACGTTGATTCGACCAGCCATATGGCCAACGAAAAATACCAGCGTGCCGACGCAGACCAAGGCCAGCATAATGCCAACGCTTAGAGCGAGATGCGGCACGAAAGCGCCTTCGCTTTCAGTCCGGACGCTTCGGAGCACCATCAGCGCGTAGGAGAAAGTGCCGAGAAAGACACCGAGTGTGAACTGGTTGCCGCGGTCGCGGGTGAAGTTGCGCAGTAGTCGCGGTCCCATCTGTCCGGCGGCCAGGGACAATGCCGCGATGGTGATTGAGAACACCGTGCCGGCGACACCGATCGTAGACGAAGCTACCGCCCCGAGCAGAGTACGGGCACCTGTGCCGCCGCCATTGTAGAGCCAGGGACTGCTGATCAGCCAACCGGGCACTATGCCGTTTTGGTCTAGACTGATGAGGCCCACCGCCAGGAAAATACCGGCCGCGACCATCGCAGCGGGGAGCAGCCAGAAAGTCTCACTCAGATCCGACAAAAATTTGCGAAATCTAGCTTTCAATTTGGTTCCGATCAGACGCGGTGCATTTTAGACGGCCTGTGGCGATAACCCGCGGCCGGGGCGCTGCGTTCGATAACAGTGGCGTTGCGCAATACGATTGCCGGAGGTCAAAGCCTCGGTTGTCTCTGCCCGCTGTCGGCCACCATGCTAAAAGGAACGCAGTAATACGAACAGTAAGTAGCCTGCCCACGGCAATCCGCTGTGATGTTGGGGTTGTTCGGTCACCGCCCCTTAGCAATATCGTTACGGCGACCGGGCAATGCCATCGCTAATCCCCGTGCGCCGCACGATCACGTTGATGATGCTCCGGAGATCACGGCAATCGGAACCGCGGCAAAAATCAGCAGGAGAACATCCGACAGCAGCCACGCCAGCAGTAGAAGACCGGCTTCGACAGCAATGGCCCGTAACGTCGCAGCGGTGGTCAGAGTACCAAAGGCCGGCTGGTATACTGACATGAAACGTCTCCTAACACCCGGGCTCATAACGCTGGCCACGAGTGTCGGATGGTGCCCACGACGACGATTGTCACGTTAAACGTCGGGCAGGTAGCATACGGCCCAAGTCGCTGGATGTGGCGAAAGCAAGCGCCGTTGTCAGGCCAGCACGATCACCGTCTCGATTGTGTTATGAGCCTGCTGAACCAGACCGCGTCGCAAGAAAAGGTGAGACGCCGGAAACCTGCATATCCGGCGCGACAAGGGCAATATCCGCGGCTAGGTAGCGCCACGCTGATTCGTGCGGCAACGGGAGAGAGTTTTGATTGGTCACACCTCGCGCACCTCTATGCCCCTTCTCTGCGTTTTCCTGAGCGGGTGCGATGCGCTCGACCGGGGCTTCCTATCCCCAGCTGGACCTGTTGCATCCGCGACCAGGCACGAGTTCCTGATGGTGTGTCTGGTCATGCTTTTCGTCATCGGCCCGGTACTGCTGCTGACGCCGCTGATCGCTTGGTATTACCGCCTCTCCAACACGCACAGCGCCTACCGACCGCAATGGGGATTCAGCCGGTCGCTTGAAGGCCTGATCTGGATCCCCCCGACGCTCATTGTCATTGGGCTCGGGGTGTTCCTGTGGCGCGACACCCACCAGCTCGACCCCTACAAGCCGTTGCCCGGTCAGCCAATCGAGATCCAGGCCGTGGCCCTGGACTGGAAATGGCTGTTCATTTACCCCACCCAGGACGTAGCCACGGTCAATCGGCTCGTCATCCCGGCCGGCCAGCCCGTGCATCTCAGTCTGACCAGCGCCACGGCGATGCAATCCATCCTGATGCCCCGTCTGGCCTGATGCCCCGTCTGGCCGGGCAGATCTACGCCATGGCGGGGATGCGGACCCAGCTCAACTTCGCAGCGAACGCGCCCGGCTCATTCTGGGGCGAGAACGTGCAGTTCAACGGCATGGGCTTCCAGAATCAGGCATTCGAGGTTGCGTCGCTCGACGCGGGCACCTTCGCGCATTGGCTGGCAGAAACCAAAGCGCAGCCGAACCGGCTCGACGCCGCCGAGTATCAAGCCCTGTCTCGCCGCTCCATTCTGCCTCACACTCTCGCCTTCGGCGCAGTCGACCCCGGCCTGTTCGACCGCATCGTCACCCTGGCCCAGCCCAGTGGCCATACAATTGCGTTGCAAAACATGCCACCGCGCGCCTTGCCGATGGAGACCAGCCCTCATGACTGAAAGCGGTGCCTGGCATGTCCTGCTCGGCAATCTGAGCTGGGGTGCGCTCCCGTTCGTGCGTGCCTGGCGTGACCCAAGCATCAGCGAGATTATCGGCGCCGGGGCGGGGTCAGTGGTAGTGATTGGCGCTGTCGGGACGTTTGCGCTGATCACCTGTCTCCGGGCCTGGCGCTATCTCTGGACGGAGTAGTTCACCAGCCTGGACCACAAGAAGATCGGCATCATGTACATCGTGCTCGCCGCGGTGATGCTGAGCCGCGCCTTGATCGAGGCGGTGCTGATCCGGACGCAGCAGGCGATCGCCATCAACGCGCCGGGCCTGGTGGAGCCCAACCACTTTGCCCAGCTCTTCTCCACCCACGGCACCATCATGATCTTCTTCATGGCGATGCCGTTCCTGACCGGGTTGATCAACTACGTCATGCCGCTGCAGATTGGCGCGCGGGACATGGCATTTCCCTATCTCAACTCCGTTGGCCTATGGCTTACCGTGGGCGGCGCCGGATTGATGATGGCCTCCCTGGTCGTGGGGGAGTTCTCCACCGGCGGCTGGAGTGGCTACCCACCCTATACCGAGCTGTCGTTCAGCGGCGGTCCAGGGCCCGACTACTGGATCTGGGCGGTAACGTTGTCCTCTGTCGGCAGCACCACGGTTGGCATCAACGTCGCCTGCACGCTGTATAAGTTCCGTGCACCCGGCATGACCTGGATGCGCATGCCGCTGTTCTGCTGGACATCGCTGTTCACCGCCATCCTGATGATCTTCGCCATGCCGCCGCTTACCCTGGCAACGCTGCTGCTGGCCGCCGACCGGTACGCCGGGATGCACTTCTTCACCGATAATCTCGGCGGCAACATGATGAATTACGTCAACCTGTTCTGGTTGTTTGGCCACCCTGAAGTCTACATCCTGATCCTGCCAGCCTTCGGCGTGTATTCCGAAGTGATTTCGGCCTTTTCGTCCAAGGAACTCTATGGCTATACTTCGCTTGTGATCGCCACCGCGGCGATCGCGATACTCTCGTTTACCGTATGGCTGCACCATTTCTTCACCATGGGGCAGAGCGCCGACATCAATGCCGTGTTCGGCATCGCCACCATGACCATCGGCGTGCCGACCGGCGTAAAGATCTATGACTGGATCTGGACCATGTTCCGGGGTGAGGTGCGCTTCACCCCCTCCATGCTGCTCTCCATCGCCTTCATGATGACCTTCGTCCTCGGCGGGTTCACCGGTATCATCCTGGCCACGCCGCCGCTCGACTACATGGTGCACAACACACTGTTTCTGGTTGCGCACTTCCACAACATGCTGATCGGCGGCCTGCTCTACGGTTTGATCGCCGGGTACATGTACTGGTTCCCCAAGGCCTTCGGCTTCCGCTTGAACGAACGGTGGGGCTGGATCTCCGTCGCCTGCTGGGTAGCTGGATTTTACCTCGCCTTCATGCCGCTCTACGTGCTCGGTGCCGCTGGCATGGCGCGGCGCACGCAGGAGATTTTCGACCCGGCCTTCCGCCCCTGGCTGCTGGTGGCGCTGTGCGGGGCTTTCGTTCTCGCCGCCGGCCTCGCCAGCCTGTTCGTGCAGCTCTACATCAGCATCCGCGACCGCGAAGCCAACCGGGTGCCCATCGGCGACCCGTGGGATGCACGCGGCCTTGAATGGTCCGTCTCCGCGCCGCCGCCAGAGTGGAACTTCGCGACCATCCCGCATGTCGGCAGCCGGGACGCCTTTTATTGGCGAAAGCGAAACAACGGCGCCTATCAGCCCGCGGGCCACTATCGCGACATCGAGATGCCGAAGGAAACCGCCTGCGGCGTGATCATCGGCCTCGCCGCAGCCACGTGCAGCTTCGGCCTGATCTGGCGCATCTGGTGGATGGCCGCCCTGTTTCTGGCCGTTACAGTTGCCACGGTCATCGCCCGCTCCTTCATGCGCGATGTGACCCGCATCATTCCGGCGGCGACGGTCGAGGCGGTGGATCGAAGATGGCTCGCACAGGCCCATGCGGCGCAACCGATACCCCGCCATCTCGAGCAATCGGAACGCAATGAAGGGCTTGCCGAATGGATGGCGTAGCAGGACCGCAGCTTCGTCACGCCGGGCTCAACCTGTCGGACGATCCTGGCGAGCTTCGTGAGGTCGAGAGCGACGTTTTCGGCTTCTGGATTTTCCTGATGAGCGACGCTGTGCTGTTCGCGCTGCTGTTCGCGATCTACGGCACCATGTTGGGCGCCACCGTGGGCGCGCCCGGCCCGTCGCAGGAGTTCAAGATCGGGTCCGCCTTTATCGAGACGCTGCTCCTGCTCACCTCGTCCTTCACCTTCGGCATGGCGTCGATCGCGCTGAAGCAGGACGTGAGGGCAAGGCGCTTGGTGGTCTGGCTCGCTGCGACACTGGGGCTAGGCCTCGCCTTTCTCGCGATGGAGGGGCACGATTTCGTAACCATGGCAGCGGACCATGCAACGGCCGACCGCAGCGGCTTTCTCTCCGCGTTCTTCGTGCTCGTCGGCATGCACGGGCTGCACGTTACGATCGGTGCGATCTGGTTGATGGTGATGCTCGCGCAGATCGCCATCTTTGGACGCGACCGGAGGGTGAAGGTGAACCTCATCCGCCTCAGCCTGTTCTGGCACTTCCTCGACGTGGTCTGGATCGCGATCTTCTCCGTGGTGTACCTTCAAGGATTGATCCAATGACGTCGCCGCGCCTCCGGCGGCGTGAGACGATGACCTACGTTGTAGGCTACGGGCTGGCTTTGCTGCTCACCGGCTTAGCGTTCGGTCTTGTCTACCTTCGTCTGCTCGATGCGCGGCAGGCCTTCTACACGGTGCTGGGCCTCGGCCTGGTGCGGATGGTGGTGCATTTCCGCTGCTTCCTGCACATCGACCTCAAGCGCTCGGCCCGGGCGGATTTGACGCTCATTCTGTTCTCGAGCCTGATCGTGGCACTTATGGTGGGCGGCACGCTGGTCATCCTGTTCAACCTCCAGCAAAGGATGATGTAGCAATCCATCCGCGCACGTATGCCCGAAGCGCGCAGAGGGGCAGGCCTGCACAGGCAACTGGCCGGATGCTTCGGCAGACACCGTGGCGAACTATCAAACGATGAGGCGTTCCGCTACGACCCGGACTACGATGAGCCTGCTGACTGATTAGCCAAGGCTCACGACGGCACCTGTAGCCGGCGATCGGTCCGAAGCGTCTTTTTAGGCGGATGGCACACAGTTCGGGAAACAAACGTGCGGATCCTGATTATCGAGGATGACGTTGCGACCGGCGATTACATCGCGCGGGGCCTGGCCCAGGAGGGGCAGACGGCAGAGGTGGCGCGCACCGGCAAGGACGGCCTATTTCTGGCGCTGTCCGAAAGCTTCGACGTGATCGTGACGGACCGGATGCTGCCAGCCCCGGACGGCCTGGCGATCGTGCGGGCGCTGCGCGCTTCCTCGGTCATGACGCCCGTGTTGATGCTGACCGCACTCGGCGATGTGGAGCGGCGGGTGGAGGGGCTGGACGCCGGCGCCGATGACTACTTGGCCAAGCCGTTCGCGTTCTCCGAACTATACGCCAGGGTCCGGGCCCTGTCGCGCCGACCGGCCGCTGTTGCGACGGAGCCAGCCGAACTGGTGGTGGGCGTGCTGCGGATGGATCTGTTGCGCCGGAATCGTCACGCGGTCAGGCACGGTCGTCGATTTGCTGCCCACGGAATGGCGGCTGCTGGAATACATGATGCGCCATCCCGGGCAGGTGCTGACGCGGACGATGCTGCTGGAGCGGGTGTGGGATTTCGCGTTCGACCCGACAACAAACGTGGTCGACGTCCATGTCAGCCGACTGCGCCGCAAGCTGGAGGAGCCGGGTGGCCCGGCGCTGATCCGCACAGTGCGAGGAGCCGGCTATATTCTCGAAGCCTGATGCCAACGCGACGAAGAGGCGCGTTTCAGCGGGCTGCGCCGCCTGCTTCGCAGCTTCGCGCTGCGCACGTCGCTCGGGATCGCGGCGGCCGCCCTGTTGCTGTCGTTGGTCGGCGCCGGGTGGGGCTGGTTGCGCGCCGGAACGGCCCTGCGGCAGGAACTGGACCTGGTGCTGGCCGGGGAGGCGGAAGGACTGATCCGCGACTATCAGACGATCGGGCCGGATGCGTTGCTGGACGCAGCCCGGGTGTCGGCGCGGCGCGACGCGCTGCTGCTGGTGCTGGTGCAGACTGCGGATGGGCAGACGCTGGCAGGCCGGATGGATGGAGCGCCGGCCGCGCTGCAGGGGTTTGCCACGCTGCGGGCGCCCGGCGAGCCGCCGCTGCGGGCGCTGGGCGCGCTGCTGCCGGGCGGCATCAACCTCGTGGTCGCGGCGCCGCTGTCTGCCGCGGAGGATGCCGCTCGAGCGCTGGCCTGGACTCCGCTGATCGCGGCATTCGGGTCCGGGACGGTCGCATTGCTGCTCGGCTTCTTGGGCGCGCGGGCGCTGGAACGCCGGCTGGCGTCGGTGTCGGACGTGGCCGGCCTGCTGACGGCGGGCGATCTGTCACGCCGGCTGCCGCAATCGGGTCGGGGCGACGAGTTCGACCGGCTGGTGATGACGGTCAACGCGATGCTGGCGAAGCTCGAGATGCTGGTCGCAGCTCAGCGCCAGGTAACCGACGACATCGCCCACGATCTGCGCGGCCCTTTGCAGCGGCTGCGGCAGGGGCTGGAGGAGGCACTCGCCGGCCGGCCTGACGACCAAGCCCTGGGCATGGCTGTCACGGAGCTGGACGCGGTGCTCGAAACGTTCGCCGCGCTGCTCCGGATCGCGCGGGCGGAGGCCGGAGCGGCGGCCCGGCAGATCGCTCGACCTGTCGGCGCTGGTGGCGTCCGTGGCCGAGGCCTACCGCGCCGGTGGCGGAGGAGGCCGGTCGGCCGTTCATAACCGATATCATGCCGGGCCTGATGATGAACGGTGACCCGGCGCTGCTCGGTCGGATGCTGGCGAACCTGCTGGATAACGCGCTGACGCACGGGGCGGGGGCGATCCGCGTGTCGCTGGCGGCAGGGCCGGTGCTGGTGGTGGCCGATGAGGGACCCGGCATTCCGGCGGCAGAGCGGGATGCGGTGCTGGAACGCTTCGTGCGGTTGGACCGGAGCCGCGCCACGCCGGGGACCGGGCTTGGATTGGCGTTGGTGAAGGCGGCGGCGCAGGCGCATGGCGGATCCGTGGGGCTGGGGCCGGCGCGGTCTGAAGGCGGAGGGTTGGCGGTGACGGTGGATCTGCGCGTCGCGGGGTGAGCCGAAATCCACTGACGAGTTCTCTGACACGATCTTCATGGTCGCGCGGGCGGATCCTCCATCGAGGCGGGTGCAGATAGGGGTCACGCCGATCAACTTGACCGGCCAACCTACGAGGATCAAGACATGCGTCGTTCCACCCACCGCTTCGGCCGCCCCGCCTTTGCTGCTGCCCTGCTAGCCGCCACTGCAATGTCCAGCGCTGCCGTATGGCAGATCGTGCCAGCTTTCGCCCAGTCCGCGACAGAACATACCGCGCCCTATTGATGTCGGCCATCCCGCCGCCCAGGCGTTGCCGGGCTTCGCCGACTTGGTGCAGAAGGTGAGCCCCGCTGTTGTCACCATCAGCAGCACCATGCGCGAGGCATCCGACGATCAGTCCTCGCCGTTCCCGCCTGGCTCACCCCAGGCGCAGGAGTTCGGGCAGTTCTTCGGCATGCCTCAACGCGGAGAGACTCACACCGTCAACGCGCTTGGGTCCGGGTTCATCGTCGATAGCCAGGGTCATGTGGTCACCAACGACCACGTGGTGAAGGACGCCACGAATATCGAGGTGACGCTGGCAGATGGGCGCAAGATGCCGGCCAAGGTCGTCGGCGTCGATCCCAAGACAGATCTGGCCGTGCTGCAGGTCAAGTCCGATACGCCGCTGCCGCATCTGGCACTTGGCAACTCTGATGCGGTCCGCGTGGGGGACTGGGTGGTCGCCGTCGGCAACCCGTTCGGCCTGGGCGGCACCGTAACGGCCGGGATCCTGTCCGCCAGGGGCCGGAACATCGGCGAAGGCCCTTATGACGACTTCCTGCAGATCGACGCGCCGATCAACCGTGGCAACTCGGGTGGCCCGCTGTTCGCGCAGGACGGCACAGTGATAGGCGTGAACACTGCCATCTACTCCCCATCCGGGGGCAGTGTCGGGATCGGATTCGCCATTCCGTCCAGCGTCGTCAAGCAGGTCGTCGGCCAGTTGGAAGCGAATGGCAAGGTCGAGCGTGGGTGGTTAGGGGTGGCCGCGCAGCCGGTGTCGCCGACAATGGCCAAGGCGTTGAACCTGCCGGGTGCGACAGGTGCGTTGGTGGCCGAGGTGCAGAAGGACAGCCCGGCGTCGGCCGCCGGTGTTCAGCCAGGTGACGTGATCACCAAGATCGGTTCGCAGCCGGTGAAGGACCCGCGTGCGCTCGCCCAGATGGTCGCGGCCCTCCATTCCAGCTCGGAACAGCAAATGACAGTGCACCGGGATGGGCAGGACAAGACACTGACCGTCGCGATCGCGGCCCAGCCGGACGAGAATGCCATGGCGCAACCCGCTGCGGCCGAGCAGGGCCCGAAGCTCGGCCTTGCGTTGGCTCCGCTGAACGATGAGGCGCGCCAGGAAATGAACCTGCCGCCGACTCAGAAAGGCGTGGTCGTCGCCGAGGTGGAGCAGAACAGCCCGGCCCAGGCTGCGGGGTTGCGGCCTGGCGATGTGCTGGAAATGGTGGGCAACCAAGCGGTCACTGATCCGCAACAGGCTGTCAAGGCGCTCCGGGCTGGTACGCAGAAGTCGGGGGCGGTTGCTCTGCGGATGCTGCGGGACGGCCATCAAGCCTTCGTGGCACTAAGCGCAACCCCGCCCACCGAGGGCTGAGACCGATTCATCCCGGCCTTGTGATCCCTGCATTGATCGCAAGGCCGGTGTTTTACAAGATTCACTTAAACTCTGGTGTCATTAGTCGACCGAGTAAAGTC
Source organism: uncultured Alphaproteobacteria bacterium (assembly GCA_963790515.1). Taxonomy (GTDB): domain Bacteria; phylum Pseudomonadota; class Alphaproteobacteria; order Acetobacterales; family Acetobacteraceae; genus Rhodopila. The sequence goes on from CAWBPF010000016.1 coordinate 129,685, forward strand.
TCGCGGCTTTTTCGCACCACACTGGACTTTTCCAGTAATGAATGAGCGGTGTACCACCAGGCGCCCGAAAGTTTCCTGCAATTCACGCATGGTCTTCCGATCCTTTTTGCTTCGCCCGCGTTAAAGCACCACGCCCGATCTAGGACAGCTGATGTCACAGAACGTCTCGGAGTTCATTTGGCAGCGCCTGTTTGTAAGCCGGGCACCGGTCACGACCGTGGAATTGCGCGGATGACGGTGGCGCAGATCCTGATCCTGCTCGTCCGCTACGGGTTGGTGTTGCTGTTCTTCCCGGCCAGCGCGCTGGACAAGATCTTCAACTTCAAGGGCGCGGTGAAGCAGGCAAAGCAGGTCTTCAGCTCGAACGCGATTGCTGCCGCGCTGATCCTGGTTGGCGTGTTCGTGGAGGTGGTCATGCCCCTCGGCATCCTCAGCGGCGTCGCGGATCGGCTCGCAGCGTTTGTCATGGCAGGCTACTGCGCGGTCACCGCATTACTGTTCAAGCGATTCTGGGAGCCGGGCGACTTCTGGTCGTCTGGTGAAAGCAAGGGGCGTGAGCTGTTCTGGGATTTTCTGAAGAACTTCTCGCTTGGCTCAGGCTTCCTGTTGATCGTCGTCGGGCTGGACGGACATGCGTGGCACAGCTTTGTCAGCGACCCCTTCGCCTCATCCCATCCTTACGCCGTGGCCGCAATGCCGCGGTGATGCCGGGAGACACGTTATGCAGAACCCCGCCGATATGCTTGCGAAACTCACCGGCAACGACGACGACAAAAGCGGCCCCAAGCCGAGTGTGCCCTACTGGCACCTCTGGACCGACGGTGCGGGCACCAGCCACCAGGTGCAATGCGCACTGTCGGAGTTCGAGCTGAAGGGCGTGGATGGTGCCGATCCGCAGTGGAACAACAAGCACGAAACTCACGCCTCAACGGTTGTGATCACCGTGCAACCGGTGGGCTGGGTCGGCGACTGGCACGAGAACCCGGCGCCACAATGGATCGTCGTACTGTCCGGACACTGGTGGATCGAGAGCATGGATGGCACCCGCATCGAACAGGGCCCGGGCGAGTTCTCGTTCGGGGAGGACCAGGGCTGCACAAGAACGGATGGCAAAAAAGGTCATCGGTCGGGTACGATCGGAAACCAACCAGCCGTGTTGATGACGGTGCAGTTACACATCGATCCACGCCATGCGCCGTGCCATGCCATCTGACGCACAGGCAGGGGCACAGCACCTATCGGGGATCGTTGAATTCCGACTGGTCACGGCGGACTTGCCGCGCCTGATTGGGTTTTACCGGAACGTGCTCGGTTTTGTGCCGAACGGACCCGAACAGGCGATCAACCCCAACGAGATGCGCCTGCTCGGCCTGCAAGGGGCCGGGCGTCGTCAGGCACTGCAGCTCGGCGCTCAATCAGTGGCAATCGAGCAGTTCGATCCACCCGGACGGCCCTATCCCGCCGAGGGCAACGCGGCTTCGCTTTGGTTCCAGCATCTTGCCTTGGTGGTAGCCGACATGGCGCAGGCCTATCCACGGGTGAGCGGGGCGGCTGCGATCTCCGACAACGGGCCACACCATCTCCCGGCGTCTTCGGGCGGTGTGCATGCCTATAAGTTCCGCGACCCGGACGGCCATCCGCTGGAACTGCTGCAGTTCCCGCACGGTTCGCGGCCAGAGGCGTGGCAAGGTAAGTCGGCTGCTGCCGAGCAGATTGGCCTCGGCATCGACCATTCCGCCATCAGCGTTGCCAATTCAAACGCCAGCGCTGCGTTCTACGGCTCGCTTGGGCTCAAACCTGGCGAACGGACGCTCAATCAAGGTCCAAAGCAGCAGAGCCTCGACAATCTTCGCGATGTGGAGGTGACAGTGGCACCGATGAAGCCCACCGGAGGAACACCGCATCTCGAGCTGTTGGGCTACCACATCCCACGTGGCGCGGCGGGACCGGCGTTACAGGCGAACGACGTCGCCGCCACGCGGATCGTTTGGAGTGGCAAGGGGGCGGCGCTGTTGCGCGACCCGGATGGCCACCTGCATCAGGTCGCCATGCCGGGACAGGAATTGCCGCTATGACCACGGACCCCACGCTGCTGCCGGGCCGCCTGCTCCGGCGCACCGGCGCACCCAAGTGCGTCGCCGGATTTCAGGGCGTGCAGATCGACGATCACCGCCTGGCGGAAGTGCT
>CAWBPF010000017.1:0-6623 GCA_963790515.1 uncultured Alphaproteobacteria bacterium
GCCGCCAAGCAGCCCGGCCGGATATTTGTCCGCCAACCGTCCGGCGAACGGCGCGATCACTGCCACCACCAGCGGCCAGGGTGTCATCAGCAGGCCCGTCATGACCTGATCCAGTCCGAACCGGTGCTGGAACAGAAAAGGCATCGACACCTGCGAGATTGACTGGGCGATAAAGGAACAAACCGAGCTAGCCACTGAAAGCGCGAATAGCGGGATCCGCAGCAGATCGACCGGCAGCAACGGTGCGGTGCGGCTGAGTTGGCGGATGACCAACACAAAGCCGGACACCGCGGCGATGAGCAGTTCCACCCCCACGCGCGCCCATGAATCGCCGTGGCCCATCTCCGAGACGCCGAATAACAACGTGCCAAACGTCACTGCCTGCAGCGCGGCACTTGCGACATCAAACCTGATGCCGGAGCGTGGGGTCAGTGGCAGTGTTCGCAACGCGATCACCGCGGCCAGCACGCCAAGCGGCACATTCACGGCGAACAGCCATGGCCAGGGCGCGACCGCCAGGATGCCCGACGCCACCGTCGGTCCCAGCGCCGAGGCGATCGATCCGACCGTTGCATTCAGTCCGACTCCGCGGCCCAGCCAGCGGCGGGGATAGATGAAACGGATCAGCGCGCTGTTGACGCTCATGATCCCGGCCGCGCCGAAGCCTTGCAGCATACGCGCGATGATCAGCGTGGGCAGCGACGATGACAGCGCACACGCCAGCGAGGCGACGGTGAACAGCGCCAGCCCCGCCTGATAGATGCGGCGGTATCCATAGATCTCGCCCAGCGACGACAACGGCAGCAGCGAGATCGTTACCGCCAGCTGATACGCATTGACGACCCAGATGGAATTTGCCGGCGAGGTATGGACCTCGCGCGCGATCGTTGGCAGAGCCACGTTGGCAATGCCACCGTCCAGAACCGCCAGCGTCAGCCCAAGGCCGATGGTAAGGATCGCCCACATACGCTGCGGCATCGGCACGCCATCAGCTGCGGCCACCACGGGTCTGGGGGGAATTGAAACGTCGGGCATCAGGCGGGAAGGCTCTCCAGGACAGCGTCAACCGGAAGGTCGGCGAGGTTTGGGCGTTGCAAGATGCGTGCCCAGCGCCCTCGGGGTGCGCATTGGGCAGGGTTGGAATCGCTGGAAAACAGCGTGATGGACGGACATCCCGCGGTGGCGATCAAATGCATTGGGCCGGTATCATTGCCGACGGCGAACCGGGCGGCGCGCGCCAGATCCGCCAGATCGCCAAAACTGGTTTGCCCGATCAGGTCGATCGCGGCCGGGATCTCCGCCGCAAGTCCCGCCTCCGCCGCCGCACCCAGGACTATCGACGCGATCCCACGCTTTGCCAGGGTTTCGGCCAGGGCCTGATAACAGCGGGCCGGCCAGCGCTTGGCCAGCCGGTCCGGCGAACTGCCAGGCACCAGCAGCGCGAACACCGCGGGCAGCTTGAAACGGCCAGTATCGCCGCGGCACCAGGAAAGGTCGGCGGGCGGAAATTCGGTGATCCCAGCCTGACGTAGCTGGCCCTGCTGCCGTTCGGTATCATGCAGAAAATTGCGTTGAGGATCCCGGTCAGGCAATGAGCAACCGAACGCGATGCCGGACCATTCCGGTCGGCACCTGGGTGGAAACAGCCGAAAATAGCGCGAAGACCGGGTTGACGTCTGCAGATCGTAAACCCGTCTGAACTGCCCGCCGGCAAGCATGCGGGCTAACCGGCGCCCGGTTCGGAAATCCCACCAGGCCGGCCTCGGATCGACCATCACATCGTCGAAATAGGGAAATGTCCGCAGCCAGCTGGCGAAATTTGCACTGGTCAGCACGCTGATGCGCGCCTGCGGATGGTGCTGGCGGATCGCGGCGAACGCGGCGAGCGACAGGATGATGTTGCCGAACGCGCCAAGCTTGATGACCAGAATATTCTGCCGATTGGTCTCGGTTATGGGCAAATCGTCTGCTGTTACGTGTTCGCGCCGGATCATGCGGCTCCGTATCAGCGCAACGACCCGCCGGCAACCGGAGCGCACGTTCCCACAACGTCGTTGCGCCCGATCGGATGTGCCAGGTCGGATGCGCCCGGTCGGATACGCCAGATCGTATGTGTCAGGCGTCGCTCGGCGGTGCGGGGAAATGGCCCACCCAATGCCGCGCAATATCAATCCGCCTTGTGACCCAGACACCTTCGAACCGTGCGATGTGATCCAGCAGACGTTGCAGACCGGCAGCCCGCGCAGGGTGTCCGATCAACCGCATATGCAGACCGATGGATAGCATTTTGGGTTGGGTGCGGCCTTCATCGTACAGGAAATCGAACGCATCACGGCAGTAGTGGAAGAAATCGTCGCCGGTGGCGAATGTGCCGCGACCGAACTTTGAATCGTTGGTCGACAGGCTATAGGGAACCACCAGATGGGCTTTGCCCTGCACCTTCGTCCAATATGGCAGTTCGTCATCATACGCATCTGAGTCGTAGAGAAAACCGCCTTCCTGTACCAGAAGCCGGCGGGTGTTCACACCCGGCCCGCTGCGGCAGTACCATCCGAGCGGACGCTCGCCCATCGTGGCCTCGAGGGACGCTACCGCGCGGGCGATTCGCTCGCGTTCAATGTCCTCGGCCAGTTCAAAATGCTTTTCCCATCGCCAGCCATGGCAGCAGACATCGTAGCCGGCCTGTTTGATCGCCTCCGCCGCTGGCTTGTTGCGTTCCAGCGCCAACGCGCAGCCGAATATGGTCATCGGCAAATTGCGTTCCTGGAACAGGCGCAGGATCCGCCAAAACCCAACGCGGCTGCCATAGGCGAACATGCCCTCGGCGGCGAGATCGCGTCCCACCACGCCGGGATTGTTGCCGCCGTATTCGGTGAGACCCCATTCGGACGCAGGATCGCCATCAGGAACAGAGGGTTCAGAGCCTTCTTCGAAGTTCAGCACGAAGTTAACCGCCAGCCGGGCCTGGTTCGGCCAGTTGGGATTGGGCGGATTGGCGCCGTAGCCGATCAGATCGCGATCCATGCGCGTGGTCCCGTTCGATAACGCGGCGATGATACAGGCCAAACGGGTGTGGGCCAAACTGCGGCGGCCCGAACCCGGGCGAGGTGTCGGGTGCGCTTGCGTATTGACGTTTGATGACATGACGGCGAAAAGCACCGCCAATGTCTGACGTCACCGCTCCATGGATAATAAGCGAGGGTCTGGCCGGGCTGCGTGCGCAGGCCCTGGGTCTGGCCGAGGCTGCTGGCCTGTCGCCCGAAATACGCGTGCTGCAGCCAACCGCGCCGTGGAAGTGGATCGCCGCGAAATTCTGGCCCAATCCGCTGGCGGCCGTAGCCGAGGCGGTGAAGGCACCCCTGCCCTCACTGGCCATCGGCTGCGGCGGCATGGCCGGCGCCGTGCTGGCGGCATTGCGCCGACAATCCATGCGCGTGGTCCAGGTACAGAACCCGCGCATGGACATCAGCCAATTCGACCTGATCGTCGCCAACCGCCACGACGAGCTGACAGGACCGAACGTTTTCGTCACGCGCACCGCCCTGCATCGGGTCACGCCTGCGCGGTTAGCCGCCGAGGCAGAAATCTGGCGCGACCGTTTGGCCCCCTACAAGCGCCCGCTGGTCGCGGTTCTGCTTGGGGGCAGCAACGGCCGTTACCGCCTTGACCAGCAATCAGGCGCGCGGCTCGCAGCGGACCTTGCGGTGATGGCTCAGCGAGACAAGGTCGGCGTGGTGGTAACGCCGTCCCGCCGCACCGACCCGGCGGTCACCGAACTGATCCGGACGGCGCTCGCGCCGTTGGGCGGATGGGTATGGGATTTTACTGGCGAAAACCCCTATTTCGGGATGCTGGCCCTGGCGAATATGATCGTTGTGACCCAGGACAGTGTGTCGATGATTTCGGAAGCGGCGGCCACCTCGGCACCCGTCATGTTCGTGCCGCTGCCAGGCTCATGGCGGCGGCAGGAGTTGTTTCTGCGGCCGCTGACCGATGAAGACCGGATACGCCCGTTCGAGGGCCGTTTCGTCACGTGGAAGGTGACGCCCTTGAACGATACGCCCGAAGCAGCCGCCGAGATGCGCCGGCGTCTGGATCTTTAGCGCCGGTGTGGCCTGACCGCGCAGGCGGCGATTTTATCTGCGTCCTTGTTTGATCGCATGACCTGCATACCTGGACGTTCTGCCTGCGCGATCGTGTTCTAGGAAGACCAATGCTGCGAATTCAGACTTTCGATGCCCGAGCGGGCGGCAACGTGATCTATAAGGCGCTGGCTCATCCGCTGGCGGCGGAGGCGATTGGCCGCTTGTATGGCCGCCTCGAGAGTCCGGTCGCGCTGTATGATCCGGACGGCATCGCCGACGCGCTGCTGGCGATGTATCCAACGCGGATCGACAGTCTCTTCGTGCACGATGTCAGTGTCGTCGGCCAGAATGTCGGCGGGATGCAGGCGCGCCCGTTGACCGAACTCGGGAGCAGCGGCGCGCGGACGGTGTTGGTCGCCGCCTTCGATGCCGCAAAGACCGTGGCGCGCATCGCCCATATGCTGCCGCCCGGTGCGGTTCTCCTGACACTGGACGACGCGCGCTTGCCGGAACGTCTGGTGACCGTCCGCGCCCGCTATCTCGACAAGCTGAACTTCGCCACCAACTTCGCTTTCTTCCGCGACGCGGACGGGCTTTGCACACGGCTGGTCTCGGCGAATTACTGGGCGAAGTATGGTGCAGCCGACGTCCGGCTTTGGCTGCGCCTGTTCGACGAGGATGGCGCGACGCTGGCTTCGTGGGAACAACCGCTTGCCGGCGGACCGGGTGGGTTCTCGATCGACAGCCGGGAGGTGCGGACGCGCTTCGGGCTGACGCCCTTCACCGGCCAGTTGTTCATCCATGCCATCGGCGTCGCCGGTCATGACGTGGTCAAATACGCGCTGGATACCTATGCATCCGACAACGGCGCCTCGTTATCCTGCACCCACGACGCCAATGCTTGGCCGTCCGACCGCTTCGCCGGCCTACCTGCCCCGCGTCCTGACGAGAAAGTCGTGCTGTGGCTGCAGAACAGCCACGCCGTACCTATCCCGGCCGGCACGATCTCTCTCGATCGGATGGGCGCCGAAACGCCAGTCAATCGCTGAATCATGCGGTCGGGCCATTCGCCACCGTGGCGCTGGACGTCGCGGATTTCCTGCCCGGACTGCATTGGCCGGCACAGGTCGAGATGCGTGCTGGGCGGCACGTTGTGCGGCCGCGGTACGAGATCACGCAGAATGACCGTGTCCGGATCGCGCACGTGAATGTCGAACGCGACAATCTTCGAAGCGATCCCGGCATCCCGGCGCTGCCGAGCGAGATGGGACGAGGCTACATCCTGCCCTTCCCCATCCTTCCCAAAGCCCGCTTCCGCTCGGTTTTTCAGCCGACGCCGATGTCGACCTGCCAGACCAATCTGCCGATCCGTCTCGATGTCTTCGACGCCGACGGAACAAAGCGCGGCGGAGCAGTTCCTTGGCTGCCTGCCGCGGAACCATGACCTGGCGATGGACATGGACGGGTTCGACGTGGATCAGGGGCACGCCGAACTGGTCTACGATTTTCGCGACGGCGGCGAGGCCGACGGCTGGCTGCACGCGCTGTTCCGCTACGAGGACCGGCAGTCCGGCCACGCTCGCCGAATCCAGCTTCGGCGCGCATATCTTCAACACCGCGATGACCTATCGCGATGAGCCGCAGTCGTATTCCGGCCCGCCGCCCGGCTTCGAGCACGACGCTGTTCCTGAAATTGGGTGTGCGCAATCGGCACAGCTTTGCCGTCGCTGATCTATCCGGCGTCCGGCCCATGGCACCCGGTGTCCTCGACCACACTTCAGCTGCACGACGGCGCCGGCGATCTGATCGCCCAGGCGCCTGTTGGCATCGCCTGCTCCGGGTCGGTCATGGTCTGGCCGCACACCGCCTTCGATGCGGCGCAGTTGGCGGCAGCGGGTCCGGACGGCTATGTCCTGGTACGCGACCCGACGTGCCGGTTGTTCGGTTATCATGGGCTGATGGATGAAGCCGGCGGCTTCTCCCTGGATCACATGTTCGGCTTCTGATATCGTAACGATTTGGCCGGTGGCTGTTGCGCGAATTACACGTCCGGACAAATCGGGCGGCAAAATCCCCAGCTATCGTGACGGGCTTTATTTTCCGGTTGCGACACGCTGCGGAATTGCGGCAGAAATGCGGTAGCGAAATCACGTTTTCGAGAATGACGTGAACGTGTAAATAGCTTCTGCGATCCGACTCGGCGCAGCGGCACGCAAGAAAATCAATCTTCAGCATCCATGAGGCTCAACCATGTCGCATTCCATGTCTCTCGCGGTTGAAGAGCATGTCCACGGCGAGACAATCTGGGTAGCGGTACGGTCACGCGGCGCCGATTGGTCGTGGCTGACACCTGACGAAGCCGTAAGGCTTGGCCGCGAATGGGTCGAGAAATACAGCACAATCCCCCAAGCCGCCGAGTGAAGCCAGACGCCTGGATTGATGGCCCCTCCGTCATTTCGGGCGCTTGCTGCACACATCGGACAACTGGGTCGGCCGCCTGAAGAAGACATGTGCCGACCACCGTTGACGCATAGTTCT
>CAWBPF010000018.1:0-333033 GCA_963790515.1 uncultured Alphaproteobacteria bacterium
GGGTCCGGCTTCCCGTTGTTAATCATCCCCGGCGGGGGGTTGAACTCGACAATCTCGTTCCTCACCGATGGCGCGCCGTTCAACCCGATCGAGGAGTTCAAGGGCGAGTACCGCTGCATCACCATGGACCTGCGCAACGCCAACGGCGGCGAGTCTTCCGGCCCGCTCGAGATTGACCGTCCCTGGGACGCCCACACCGACGACCAACTTGGCCTGATGGATCACCTGGGCATCAACAATTCCTGGTGATGGGCTTCTGCATCGGCGGCCCGTTCATCTGGAACCTGCTGCGGCGGGCGCCCGACCGCATCGTCGCCGCCGTGCTGGCGCAGCCCAGCGGGTTCCGGCCGGAAATGCCGCGATCTGTTCTACAACAACAACATGAGGGGCTGGGGCCGGAGCTGTGCGCCCGCCGGCCCGACGTCACGATGGCGATGGTCGATGCGTTCCTGAACAAGATGTATCGCGCCAACCCGGACTTCGTCTTCACCGTGACGCGCGATTTCGTGCGCGAGTGCCAGACACCGATGCTGGTCCTGCCGGACGACGTCCCCGCACATCCCTATGCCGTGGCCATGGAGTCGGCGCTGCTCGCGCCGAACGCACAGGTGAGCATCTATCCCTGGAAGGAGCCTAAGGACCGGTTCCCTTGGCGGTAAGCGCACATACGCACCTTCCTCAGGGCATGCCAGCCGGTGACAGCCGCCCACTGAAGCTGAGCAGCTCCAGGGGCGTCCAAATTGGCAACTGCCATCGCGGTTGCCAAGGCGGATGAGAAGCGCCGGGCCAGGTCAAATCACGCCTTCTTCGGCAAGCATCGCAAGTTCCTCGTCCGAACGCCCAAGCCACGTCCCGAATATCGTTCCATTGTCCTGTCCAAGTGTCCCGCTGGGTTGCAGCGGCACCCGGGCGTGCCCGTCGAATTGCAGCGGCGTATGGGGCAGCACCACTCGACCCAGTTCGGGGTGATCGACCCATTGCAGACTGCCGCGCGCATGCATGTTACGATCGAGAACGACCTCTGACAACGTGCGCACCGCCGCGCAGGGCACCGCGGCGGCAAGCATCCGCTCCGCGATTTCTTCCTTGCTGTGCTGGGACGTCCAGCCTTCCAGCAGACTGTCCACATGCACCATGTTGGCCACCCGGGCGCTGCGGGTCACAAAGCGTGGGTCATCCTTAAGGTCAGGGCGCCCAATTACCTCCAGAATGGAACGAAAATGCTGATCGCCCGGGGCGTTGATGACCACATATCCGTCTTTCGCGAGATACGCATTATACGGTGAGATGCCCAGGCCACCATGCCGGTTGCCGGTACGCGGCGGCGTATCGCCACCACGGGCATGCAGCATGCCCAGATTCGACGCGAGCGACGAATAGATCGCGTCCTGCATCGTTACTTCGACGATTGCACCCTTACCGGTCCGCTCCCGTTCGTATAAGGCAGTCATGATCGCGCCGTAGAGATGGATGCCCGCGCTGAAATCGCAAAGTGCCGGGCCGGCCTTGACCGGCGGCTGATCCGGATGACCGGTCACGCTCATCACGCCGCACATCGCCTGCATCACAAGATCCATCGCCGGATATTCGGAATAGGGGCCCGACTTGCCGTAGCCGGAGCTCGACCCATAGATCAGGCGCGGATTTAGCTGCTGCAAGACTGCGGCGCCAATGCCCAGGCGGTCCATGACGCCCGGCGCGAAGTTCTCCACAAGGATGTCCGCCCGGGCCACCATGTCCAGAAGCAAAGCCCGCCCTTTGTCGGATTTCAAATTAAGCGTCACGGCATGCTTGTTGGAGTTCAGCATGGCAAACGGCAAGGCCGCGCCGCCCATGTCGCCACGGCTGCGCAGATGTTCGCCGCCACGTGGCTCCACCTTGACCACGACAGCACCCGCCATGGCCATCAGGAAGGTCGCGTAGGGGCCGTTGTATACGTGGGACAGGTCGATCACCGTGATCCCGCTAAGCGGTCCGCCCGGTCCGGCCCGAAGCTTCCCGGCATCCCGATCGTCGTCGTTATGACTGGACATCTTTCCCCACAGGCACTGCTCGGTCGGAACGTGATCAGATCCGCCGCCAGCATAACAACGCTCAGGTGGCCGTCACGCCGCCATCAACGACAAGGCCCGCACCGTTCATGTAGCCTGCATCGTCAGAGGCCAGAAACACGATGCCCTTGGCAATGTCGGTCGGCACGCCCAGGCGCCCCCAGGGCACGCTGTCTGTCACAACCTGCTGCACTGCCGCCGTATCATTTGTCCCCGACCGTTGCGCACGTGAGGCAAAGGTCTGATTACCCATATCAGTCTGAATAACACCGGGATGAATTGAATTCACCCGGATCCGATAGCCTTTGCGGGCGAACTCGAGCGCAGCCGATTTGGTGAAGAGTGTCACCCCGCCTTTGGTCATCGAGTAAAGCGGATCAAGTTGTGAACCAACGATGCCGGCAATCGAGGCCAGGTTGACGATGGCGCTGCCATGCTCGCTCGACTTTGCTGCGTCGCGTAACGCCTGAACCGCCACTCTGGTACCCAGGAACACCCCGGTCATGTTCACCGCCACCAGTTTTTCCCATTCGGCCAGGCTAATCTCCTCAATCCCCTTGCCGATGAACACGCCCGCATTGTTCACCAGAATGTCGAGTTTGCCGAATCGATTAAGCGCAAGGTCGACGGCGGAAGTCCATTGCTCTTCCTTGGTCACGTCCAGATGTATGTACTCGGCATGCCCACCCGCCGCATTGATCGCAGCGATCGTTTGCTGACCACGCTCATCCAGCACGTCGCCGATCACCACTCTGGCGCCCGCTTGCGCCATTAGCCTGGCGGTCTCTCCACCGATGCCACGCGCGGCGCCGGATATCAAAGCGACCTTGCCATCGAGACGACTCATCGTTGCTTCCTATCTTCTTGGACAAACAACGCCAGTGGTTCTCATTGGCTCGGCCAAGTCAACCGCGACCATAGCGCCAAGACATGCATGGCAGCCAACGCCGCTATGGATGCATTGAGATAGACTATCCGGCCATTTGGCCAAGCGGCAGCCGTACAGCCACATCGTGCAGGTGGCACGCCGCCCAATGCCTTGGCACAACCTCGCGCAATACCGGCGCGTCGCTTCGACAGCGTGGCATTGTGTAGGGGCACCGCGTATGGAAGTGACAGCCCGCAGGCGGATTGACCGGACTGGGCACATCCCCAGTCAGGATCACCCGCTTGCGCCGCGACGCGCCGGCCTTGGGAATCGGCACGGCAGACAACAATGCCTCGCTGTACGGATGCAGCGGTGCCTCGAACAAACTCGCCTTGTCCGCCACTTCGACAATGCGGCCAAGATACATCACCGCCACGCGGTGGCTGATATGCTCGACCACGCCCAGGTCATGCGCCACGAACAGGTAGGACAGGCGGTACTCATCCTGCAGATCCATCAGCAGATTGATAATTTGTGCTTGGATCGAAATGTCTAGCGCAGACACCGGTTCGTCCCCGACGATCAGTTCCGGGCCCAACGCCAGGGCACGGGCGATGCCGATGCGCTGGCGCTGGCCGCCCGAGAATTCGTGAGGATAGGACTGCATCAGCGCAGGCCTTAGCCCGACTCGCAGGAACAGCGCCGCAATGCGGTCCTGGCGTTCGCCCGAAGGACAAGTGCGATGGATCGCCAGCGGCTCACCCACAATGTCGCCGACCGTCATGCGCGGATTGAGCGAGGCGTACGGATCCTGATAAATCATCTGCATCCGCCGACGGAACGGCAGCAGCGCCTTGGCATCCAGCGTGGTGATGTCCTGGCCGTCCACCAGGATCTGGCCCGAGGTCGGCTCCAGCAGCCGCAGCAACGTGCGTCCGGCGGTGGACTTGCCGCAGCCGCTCTCGCCCACCAGCCCCAGCGTTTCGCCGCGATCAATGTGAAACGATATGCCGTCGACCGCCCGCACCTGGCCGGCAACGCGCGACAACACGCCTTTGTGGATCGGAAAGTGCTTGTTCAGATCACGCACTTCAAGCAGCGGAGCGGTCGTCATGACGCCGCGTCCAGCGACGCGTTCGGCATGCCAGCAGGCAACCATATGGCCGTCGCGCAGCGTGCGCAGTCGGCGGGAATTCGGTGCGGCACCGATCCGTGGCAATGCCGCAGCGCGGCGCGAACGCACAGCCCTTCGGCAGGCGTGACAGCACCGGCACCATGCCCTTGATCTCGTTCAGCCGGGCGCGTGCCGGTTTGGCGCGCGACGCCGCATCGACATGCGGGATGGAAGCAAGCAGCCCGCGCGTATAGGGGTGCGCCGGGCGCTCGAACAGGTCGTCCACCGCAGCCTCCTCGACCTTGCGCCCGGCATACATGACGACCACACGGTCAGCATTCTCGGCCACCACGCCCATGTCGTGGGTGATGAGGATCATCGCGGTGCCGAAAGTGCCGCGCAGTTCGCGCATCAGATCGAGAATCTGCGCCTGGATGGTGACATCCAGCGCGGTGGTCGGCTCGTCGGCGATCAGCACCTGCGGATTGCAGGACAGCGCCATCGCGATCATCACGCGCTGGCGCATGCCGCCGGACAACTGGTGCGGATACGACCGGGCGCGCCGCTCCGGCTCTGGAATATGGACTCGCCGCAGCATGTCCACGGCCTTGTCCATCGCGTCACGCCGTGACAGGCCCTGGTGCAGCGCGATCGCCTCGCTGATCTGATGGCCGGCCGTCTGCAGCGGATTGAGCGAGGTCATCGGCTCCTGGAAGATCATCGAGATGTCGTTGCCGCGGATGCGCTCCATCTCCGCGCTCGCTGAGCTCGAGCAGGTTGGTGCCCCGGAAGCGGATGGCTCCGCCGACGATGCGGCCCGGCGGACTGGCGACCAGCCGCAGGATGGACAGTGCGGTGACGCTCTTGCCGCAGCCGGATTCGCCCACCACACCCAGCGTCTCGCCGGCTCTGACGCTGTAGGAAACGCCATCCACGGCCGGCACGACGCCATCGCCGGTAAAGAAATGCGTCTTGAGGTTGTCGACCTCCAGAATCGGTTGTGCCGGACTGGCCGAGCCATGGCGCGGGCCGCCGCAGCGGTGACGTTGCTCTGACTCAACAAGTGACTCCCTATGCCCCGTCTGTTATCCTTGGTCCTAAGGCCGACGGATAAGCCAGCAGAGCATACCGTCGCGAATAAAGAAAAGACATAAAGGGAGGCTTGACTTCATGCACGTGCACAGGATCCGCATCATACACGGCTGGAGCCGGCGCGGCTTCTTGCAGGGCAGCGACCGCCGCGATGGCCTGCGGCTACGGTCTGGCGCCGCGCTACGGTCTCGCGGCCGACGTTCCGCTGCAATTCGACGGCTCGAAGTTCAAGCTGGCGGCGCCGGAGCCGAACCCCAAGCGCGGCGGCGTGCTGCGCTACGCGATCACCAGCCGTCCGCCGCATTTCGATGTCCACCAGTCCGGCACCATCAACAGTCTGGGCTCGCAGGGATGCATGTTCGACAATCTGGTTCGGCGCGATCCGCGTGACAGCGGCCAGACGATCATCCCGGACCTTGCGCATAGCTGGGACATCGCCAAGGACGGCAAGACCTATACCTTTTTCCTGCGCAAGGGCGTGCTGTTCCACGATGGCGCGGAATTGACCTCGGCCGACGTCAAGGCAACCTTCGACCGTATCGTCAAGCCGCCGCAGGGCGTCCTGATTCCACGCAGCATCCTGTTCGCGACAGTCAAGGAGATCCTGACCCCGGACAAGTACACCGTCCAGTTCAAGTTGTCCGAACCACGCCCGCCGAACTTCATCATGTCGGCGTTCGCCAGCGGCTGGAACGTCATCATCAGCAAGAAAACGCTGGAAGAGAACAACTACAATCTGCGCAAGGTGGAGGTCTATCCTGGCACCGGCCCCTTCAAGTCCAAGCGGCGGGTGGAAAACGAAGTCTGGGTGATGGAGAAAAACCCGAACTACTGGAACGAGGGCATGCCCTACCTCGACGGGATCGAATTCTACCACGCATTGCCGTTCTCGACCGAACTGGGATCGGCGATCCTGTCCGGCCGCGTCGACTACGCCCGCATCGTCGATCCGGTGACGACGCGAAAGGCCAAGGCGACACCCGGAATGTCGACCGCGACGTTCAACCAGAGTGTGATCCAGGGCACCTGGGTCAACCTCAAGCATCAACCGCTGGACGATCCCCGGGTGCGGCGCGCCTTGCACCTCGCCTTCGATCGACCTGTGCTGATCGACGTGGTGAAGGACGTTACGCCGATGCGGGTCGGCGGGTTCATCTACCCATTCTCAGACTTCGCCACGCCTCCAGCTGAACTGGCCAAGCGCGTCGGCTATCAGGAAGACCCCACGGCAGCGATGAAGGAAGCGCGCGCACTGATGGCGGCGGCAGGTCATGCCAACGGCATCAGGGAATTGGACTTCCTGGTCCGCGATGTCTCCAGCTACCGGATCTGGTCGCAGGCGATCCAGGCCATGCTGAAGGAAACACTCAATGTCGATTGCAAGCTGCGCACCGTTGTCGAATCGGTCTGGTTCGATGACGTTGCCAGTGGCCACTATGATCTGGCGATCGGTGCCGTTGTCTCGACGCTGCTGGATCCGTCGGACTACTTCAACGCCTGGTACAAGGGCGGCGGACCACAGAACTACTCTTCATGGAAAAACGCCGCGTTCGACGAACGGCAGCCGCAGATCGACCGCGAGGTCGATCCCGCGAAGCGTCTGGCGCTGGTCCGGGAGGACGAGGTGCTGATGGAACAGGATCCACCGGTACTGCCGGTCGCCTGGGAAAACATCAACGATATCTACTACAACTATGTGAAAGGCCATAATCCGAAGGATTACTTCGGCGTCTACGACGTGGTGCGGTTCGATACCTTCTGGCTGGACAAATAGGCCGCATTAACCGCCATGTTCAGCTACATCGTTCGCCGCCTGGCATTCGGCGCGCTCACGATCGTTGGCGTGTCGATCGTCGTCTTCGTGGTGATGCGCGTACTGCCGGGGGATCCCTTGGTCGCGATCTTCGGCACCGAGGGGTTCACCAAGCTCACCCCGGAACAGCGCGCCAACTACATGGCCGCCCTCGGGTTGAGCGATCCGCTGCCGCTGCAGTACTGGCATTGGGTGCTGGACATCGCCCGCGGCCAGTTCGGCCACTCATTCTTTCGTGCTGAAAGCGTGGCGGACACCATCCTGCGTCGCGGGCCGCTGACCGCCGAAATCGCCCTTCTGTCGGTCGTGCTGTCCTGGGTCGTCGGCATCCCGGTAGCAGTCCTGAGTGCGCTGCGTCCCAATAGTTTCGCCGACAACATCGCCCGGTTCTTCTCCATTCTGTTCCTGGCGATCCCCGGCTTCTGGTTCGGTATGCTGATCGTGCTGGCATCTTTATTCTGGTTTGGATACAAATCGCCAATGGCCGGGGTCTCGCTGTTCGCCGATCCATGGGGCAATTTTCAGATCATCATCGGCCCGGCCGTCGTGCTCGGCCTTGGCCAGGCGGCTTACATCGCCCGCATGGCCCGATCCTCGCTGCTCGAGGTGATCCGAGAGGACTTTGTGCGCACAGCACGCGCCAAAGGACTAAGCGGGCGGCTTGTGATCACGCTGCACGCACTCCCCAACGCACTGCTCCCGGTCATCACCCTATCAGGCATCCTGCTCGGATTTGTGCTGGCAGGATCAATCCCCGTCGAGCGGGCCTTCGGCACGCCCGGCCTCGGCTCGTCGATGTTCACCGCGGTGTCGGAGCGCGACATCTTCGTGATGCAGAACCTGGTATTCCTCTATGCCGTGGTGTTCGTGCTGCTGAATATCGTGGTCGACGTCATCATTGCTTGGCTGGATCCCCGGATCCATTACAGTTGAGGATGCCTACATGAGCCTCACCGCACCTGATGTCACGGAACTCGGACACAGACGACCGCCAGGAGATCATTGTTATTTCGTATCGGAAAATCCCTCTGGATCTTCACGCGCCGCTCTCCACTTTCGGCATTCTGGGGCGCCGTTGCATTGGCTATTATCATTATCGCCGTTGCGGCGCCTCTGATCGCGCCTTACGAGCCGCTGCGCTCCGACTTCCGGCACATGACCAAGCCACCCAGTGACCTGCACTGGTTCGGTACCGACCAGATCGGTCGCGACACATTGACCCGGGTGATCTATGGCAGCCGAGCCTCCCTCGCGGTGGCATTCGGCGCCGTGCTGCTGGGCACGACCTCCGGCGCGCTGTGGGGCCTGGCAAGCGGCTTCTTCGGCGGTCGCTTCGACATTATCAGCCAACGTATTATCGAGTTTCTTCAATCATTTCCGGACCTGATCCTGGCAATGGCGATCTCGATGGCATTGGGGGCAGGGACCGGCACAGTGGTTGTCGCCATCGCCATCACGCGTATTCCGTTTGGCGGACGGATCATCCGCTCAGCCGTGCTGTCGCTGAAAGAAATGTCGTATGTTGAGGCTGCGCGGGGCCTGGGGGCGTCAAACCGGAGGCTGATGGCGCGCCATATCCTGCCGCAATGTATCGCGCCTTATCTGATCCTGGCGACGACGCATCTGGGTGTCGCGATCATCATCGAGGCATCGCTCGGTTTCCTGGGCGTGGGCATTCCACCGCCTATGCCGACCTGGGGCAACATGCTGGCGGACGCACTCAACTCCGGTCTGGTGCCACCGTGGTGGTTGGTGCTGTTTCCTGGCGCGGCAATCACCCTGACGGTATTGGCATTCAACCTCTTGGGCGATGGTATCCGCGACGCACTGGACCCACGCTTGCGCGGCGCGCTCTAACGCCGACCGATCGCCAGAAGGGCGCCAACCCCGCTACGAACCACCGCCGCACAAAGCGACAAGGATCGGGTGGCAGGATGCGCGGTCAAATCGGTGTAGGCCAGGTTCCGCGGCAGCATCGTGTCGTGCAGAATCAAACTATGACTGACAGCGAATTCCATGCCGCGCGTCGCAACACGCCGGCATTTCACCTATTCTGCGTCCCGACCAACCAAGGACCGCATCGAGATGACTGAACTCAAGGGGCCGCTGAAGGGCTTTCGCATCCTCGACCTGACCACCGTGCTGTTCGGCCCGTTCGGCACGCAGACCCTGGGCGACTGGGGCGCGGAGGTCATCAAGGTGGAGAGCCTGACCGGCGACACCTGGCGCAGCTCCGGCCAGTTCCGCAACCGCGGCATGAGCGGCCAGTTCATGGCGGCGAACCGCAACAAGCGCAGCATCGCACTCGACCTGAAGCACCCCGATGGCAAGGCGGTGCTGCGCCGGCTGATGCCAACCGCGGACGCGCTGGTCAGCAACATCCGTCCCGCCGGCCTCGCCCGCCTCGGCTTCGGCTACGAGACCTGCAAGGAACTCAACCCAAGAATCGTCTATGCCGTCGCCACCGGCTTCGGCCAGGACGGCCCCTGGCGCGCTCGGCCGGCCTTCGACGAGATCATCCAGGCCGCCTCTGGCTTCGCCTCCGCCATGGGCACGGATGAGGAGCCCGCCTTCGTCCCCAGCCTGATCGGCGACAAGATCTGCGGCATGGCGCTGACCTCGGCCGTCACGGCCGCGCTGCTGCACCGCGAGCGCACCGGCGAGGGCCAGATGGTGGAGGTGCCGATGCTGGAAACGCTGGCGGCCTTCAACAGCATCGAGATGTTCGGCGGCTATGCCTTCGTCCCGCCCATCGGGCCGTCAGGCTACAAGCGGATGAAGGCGCGCCGGCCGGTGCGCACCAAGGATGGCTGGCTGACCATGCTGCCCTATTCGGGCGACAACTGGTGCGCCTTCTTCGAGGCCGTCGGGCATCCGGAATGCATCGAGGAATTCTCGGTGCGCGACCCGGTGCTGCGCGCGCAGAACATCGACAGGATCTACGATCGCATGCGCGACATCGCCCCGACCCGAACGACCGCGGAATGGGAGGAATTGCTGCTGCGGATCGACGTGCCGCACACCGCTTTTGCCAAGCTGACCGAAATCGCCGAGCAGCCGCATCTGAAGGCGGTTGGCATGTTTCCAGAGCTGGACCATCCGACCGAGGGCAAGATCCGTCAGGCCCGCCCTCCGGCACGGTTCTCCGTCAGCCCGGCCAGCATCCATCGCATGCCGCCCCGTCTCGGCGAACACACCAGCGAGTTGCTGCGCGAAGTTGGCTATACCCAGGCTGAGATCGACAGCCTGATCGAGAACAAAGCAATCGGGGCAGCGTAACGCGCAACTGGTTGCGTTCGGAACGACTGGTCATGCGCCTGCCAGAACCGGCCTGGAACCGATGCGCGGCCGGGCAGGGCCGCCGAACAGGATCTGGGCAATGCCAGCTGCCGCGCCGACCAGCACGCCACTCTGCCACGCGAGGTCATAGGACCCGAACGCATCGAACACCAGACCGCCACCCCAGGCGCCGATCACCGAACCCGCCTGGTGGACGACAAAGGAAATCCCAAGGATCGTCGCCATGTACCGGGTGCCAAACATTTCGGCGACCAGGCCGGACACCAGCGGGATCACACCAAGCCACAGCATACCCATCGCCGCGGCAAACACGATCGTGGTCGTCGGGGTCGGCGGCATGATGAAGTAAAGCGTCAGCACGAACGAACGCGACAAGTATAGCAACCCCAACAGGATGTATTTCGGGTAACGCCCGCCAAGCCAGCCGGCAAACCACGACCCGAAGATGTTGACGCCGCCGATGGTCGCAAGCGCGGTCGCGCCAAGCATCGGGTCCTGACCGCAGAAGGCGAGGTAATTCGGCAGGTGCGTCGTCAGAAAAATCAACTGCAGGCCACAAACGAAATAGGCACAGGTCATCACCACATACCGGCGGCTGGTGAACGCGGTGCCAAGCACCTCGCGCATCGTGGCCCGCTGCTCGTCTGGTCTCGGTATGCGGTCAACCGCGCCCGCCATGAACGCGCAGGGCAACATGACAATGGCCAGCAGAATGAAGAAGACAACCCCCAGATGCCAGTCCCAGCGCGCCAGCAGAAACTGCAGTGAAGGCGCGATCAGCAAGGTGCCGAGGGACGAGCACGCGCCCACCAGACCAAGAATTTGGCTGCGACGTTCGGTAGAAACGGCGCGGGCAGCCGCCGTCATGGCCAAAGATGACGCTGAACAGGCCAGCGCCATGCCGATCAGTCCGCCCGAGACAACCAGCGTCGCTGCACCCCCGGCTGACAGCATGACGAGCAGCCCGACGACGTAAAGCACGCCGCCCGTCATCATGGCGGGACGCAAACCCCATTTATCGGCAATAGCGCCGACCGGGGCCTGAAACACGCCCCAGGCGATGTTCTGCACCGCCACGGCGAAGGTGAAGTCCGCGGCCTTCAACGCCAGGTCATGGGTAACCGGCGGCAGAAACAAGCCGAGGCTTTGCCGCATCCCCATGCCGATGCTCATCATTGCCGCGGCTCCGGCCAGAATAAGCACCGGCCTCGGCAGCCTGGCTGCGACAGTCATTGGACGCCCTCCGATTTTGGAGGCAGCCTGACGAATTCGCGCCTCAGGTCAAGGTTGCCGAAGGACCGGCAGGCGCCAGGCGCCACGGCCGTGAAAGGCCCGCCGGCTATTCAACCCCGACAACGGAACCAAGCGTGTCGCCGATCGGCCGGTTGATCACCAGGTCCGCGATACCATCAAGCCCGGTTTGCTGCAGGTTCAAAATAACCAAAGCCGCCCCGTTCCGCTTCGCCAGTTCCGGAAAACCTGCCGCCGGATACACCACAAGCGAGGAGCCGATGGCGATGAACAAGTCCCCCAGCAGCGTTTCCCGCTCTGCCCGGCGCATCTCGTTAAGCGGCATGGATTGTCCAAACGATATCGTCGCGGTCTTGACCCATCCGCCGCATGCACAGTGCGGAACAATGCGGTCGTTCTCGAAGTCAACCCGCAGCGCCTCGATCTCGTATCGCGTGCTGCAGTCCAGGCAATGGGCGTACGTGGTATTGCCGTGCAGCTCGATCACCTTGTCATCGGGAATCCCCAAATCCTGATGCAGGCCATCGATGTTCTGGGTGATGACCGCCGAGGCCTTCCCCGTCCGGATCAGTTCCGCCACCGCCCGGTGACCACGGTTCGGCGCGGCCTGACGCAGGATCGGCTCCATCGCGAAGCGCCGCCGCCAGGTCTCCCGCCGCGCTTCGTCGGACCGCAGGAAGTCGGAAAAATCGATCGGCGTCTGCTTCGTCCATATCCCGCCCGGACTGCGGAAATCCGGAATGCCGGATTCCGTGCTGATGCCGGCCCCGGTAAACAGCACGATCCGGTCGGCCGAGTCGATCAGGTCCTGCAGTTCATTCAATTCGTGGTCCATCAGAATGGCTCCGGATAGTGGCCGGCATAAAAGCTGATCGGAGGCTTCGCTTCGGGATCGGTAATCACGTCGATAAGCGCCGGACCGCCGGACGCGAACGCAACGTCCAACGCCGCTCCCACATCCTCGCCGCGTTCAACCCGCACACCAGCGACACCACAGGCCCGGGCAATCGCCGCATGATCAACCGCGGTAAAATCAACCGCATCGGTGTGCGCGCCAAAAATCACATCCTCGGCGTGCTTCTGATACCCCAAGATGCCATTGTTCAACACCAGGACCGTAATCGGCAGCTTCAGTCGCCGCAACGTCTCCAATTCCGCCCAGCTATGGGCGAACCCGCCGTCACCGCACAAGCAAACGACGCGCCGCCCAGGTGCCGCGAACTGTGCGCCAATCGCCATCGGCAAACCCCAACCCAGTCCGGCGATCCCGCGCGGCGTGACGAACCGTTGCCCGGCCTTGCGGCTGTCTAACCCGCTGACGACCCAGATCGACGCATAGGAGGCATCGGCGACCACGATATCTTCGGCCCCGATCCGTTTGTCGAGCTCCGCCATCAATCGCTCCGGCCGCACCGGCCCGCCGTCCCGGCTGCGAACCGAGGCCACGGTGCCGCGCCAGTCCTCCACCGCCCCGGCGATTTCCGCCTCGACCGCTGCCCGCCGAGCTTCGCGAACCGCAAGATCGCGCCGTCGCAACGCCGCCGCCAGGGCATGCAGGGTAAGTTTGGCATCCCCGACCAGCCGAACAGACTCGTAGTTACGCCCAACCTCCATCGGATCGATGTCCAAGTGAACGAACGTTGCCTCCGCAGGGAAGAGCTTCCAGCTATCGGTGCCGTTCTGGTTGGTGCGATTGCCCACCAGCAGCACGAGGTCCGACCGCTCGATCATCCCGCGCAGCCCGAAACTGCGTGCCCCGCGCCCCATCACGTAACCCACGACGCCGACGCTCAGCGCATGCGCCTCGTCCACCGCCCCTTTGCCCATCGTCGTCGTTGCCACCGGCAGGTGCGCAACATCACGAATCGCCGCCAGCTCCTCATAGGCGCCGGACAGGTGAATGCCGCCGCCGGCCACAACGAGCGGGTTCCGCGCCGCCACGATCAGGTCCGCGACGTGTTCGATCGCCGCCGGATCCGCCTGCGTGCGATCCAGCGGATATACCCCCAGGCAGGCTTTCCGGGGCGAAGGCGGCGGCGCATCCTCGACCAGCAGATCCGCCGGAACCAGGATCACAACCGGCCCCGGACGCCCGGACGTCGCGGCGGTAAACGCCATGTCGACATAATCGTCCAACCGATCCGCTCGGTCGATCCGGCGAACCCATTTGGCCACCGGCGCGAACATGTTCAGATGATCAAGTTCCTGGAACGCGTTCTTGTCGGTCGTCGCGCGGGTTACTTCCTGCACCAGCGCCACAATCGGAACCGATGCCTTCAAGGCTTCTGCCAAAGGCGCCACTAGCAGCGTCGCCGCCGGCCCGTTCTGCGCCGTCACCACCCCCACGCGACCGGAAATCCGGGCATACCCGTCCGCCATGGCGCCGCCGGCGTTCTCTTGCCGGTAGGCCGCCTGCCTGATTCCGACATGCGGCGCCGCCAGGTGAAACGCGCTCGGTAGACTCTGCCCGAATGTGACGGTGACACCATGACGGGCAAAAGCCTCCGCCAGGCGAAGGGCGACATTTGCGTTGGTTGCCATGAAAATCTCCTCCGCCCCGATCGTACCGCGTACCTCCCGGGTCGGCCAGTCCAGGGGGTGCTTTTCGACACCAACGCATCGCCCGGCTACAGACGAAAACGGAGGCAGTCGAACAATGCGTTTCGGAATATGGGCACTCGTCCACGGCAGCCGCGGCGCCTTGCAGGACCCCGAGGAACCCTACGACGCGTCCTGGGAACGCAACCTCGCCCTAATCCAGGAAGCCGAGCGTCTGGGCTACGACAGCACCCTCGTGGCGCAGCACACGATCAACCCGCATCACGCGCCGAACGACCAGCTCGAAGCCTGGACCGCCTCCGCGGCGCTGGCGGCGGTCACCAGCCGGATCGAGATCATCACCGCCATCAAGCCGTACCTGTATCACCCGGTCGTGCTGGCGAAGATGGCCCTGCAGATCGAGCACATCAGCAAGGGCCGCTTCGCCCTAAATCTGGTCAACGCCTGGAACATGCCCGAACTGGAGAAAGCCGGTATTCCCTTCGCCCCGCACGACGAGCGCTACGCCTACGGGCAGGAATGGATCTCCGTCGTCGCACCGCTGATGCGTGGTGAGACAGTGACGTTCAGCGGCAAGTATTTCCAGGTTACCGACTACACGCTACGGCCCGCCGATCCTTATCGATCGCGTCCGAAGATCTACGTCGGCGGCGAATCCGAACCCGCTCGTGGCTTGGTCGCCGCCCACGGCGATACCTGGTTCATCAATGGACAGCCGCTGGTCGACGTGAAGACTTTGATCGCCGACGTTGCCGGCCGCCCGCGCCCGGGTCCGCCGCTCGACATCGGCCTGTCCGCCTTTGTGATCGCCCGCCCAACCGAGGCGGAAGCTCAGGACGCGCTGCTACGCCTGTCGGAACTTGCCAAACTCGATGCGCCGATCCGGGCCGTGCAACGCGCCAACACCGATCCCTATTCTGTCATGGCGCAGACCATGGCGAAGACGCCGCGCGTCGGCAGTAACGGCGGCACAGCTGCCGGGCTGGTCGGCAGCTACGATCAGGTCGCCGACCGCATCAGTGCCTTCGCCGAAGCCGGGATCGAGCTGTTCATGCTGCAGTTCCAACCTTTCGAAGCCGAAATGCGCCGTTTCGCCACAGAGATCATGCCCCGCGTTCGCCCATCCCGGCCGAATCACCCCGCACCTCGCCATCTTTGAAACCGCGCATAAAGGCGATACCGTGGGGAAAATAGCGTTGGATCCAATGCCATGACCGAACGGCGACAATTGCGGCTTGGCGCGTTCATGCGCCCGGTCAGTATCCATACCGCCTGGTGGCGCTACCCCGGGGCCTATCCGGACGCCAACTTCAATTTCCGCCACATCGCCCGCTTCGCCCAGACGCTGGAGCGCGGCAAGTTCGACGCATTCTTCATGGCCGACCACCTGGCCCTGCTGAACATGCCAATGAACGCGCTCAAACGCAGCGCCACCAACACATCCTTCGACCCGCTCACCCTTCTGCCCGCCCTAGCCGTCATGACCGAGCGGCTCGGTTTGATCGCTACCGCCTCCACGACGTTTAACGATCCCTATCATATTGCTCGCAAATTCGCCTCGCTCGACCACATTAGCAACGGCCGCGCCGGGTGGAACCTGGTGACCACCTCCAACCCCGAGGCCGCCCGCAACTTCGGCCTCGAGGAACACGTCGAGCACGCCGAACGCTACCGCAAGGCACGCGAATTCTACGACGTGGTCACCGGCCTGTGGGACAGTTGGACTGATGACGCCTTCATCAAGGATGTTGAAACCGGCATCTTCTTCGATCCCGAACGGATGCACGTCCTGAACCACAAGGGCCCCTATTTCTCTGTCCGCGGCCCGCTCAACATTGCCCGCCCCATCCAGGGCTGGCCGGTCATCGTCCAAGCCGGCGCGTCGGATGCCGGTCGCCAGATCGCCGCCGAAACCGCCGAAATGGTCTTCGCCGCCGGAGGTCCGATGCCCGAGGCGCAGCGCTTCTACGCCGACGTCAAGGCCCGGATGGAAACAATCGGTCGCCACCCCGATCACCTGAAAATCCTGCCCGGAGCATTGGTCGTGGTTGGCGAAACCGTCGCCGAGGCACAACAAAAGCGCGACCTCCTCGACAGCCTCGTGCACCCGGACAGCGGCATCGGTTCGCTGTCGATCGCCCTCGGCTGCGACGCCTCCGCCTTCGATCTCGATGGCCCGCTGCCGGAAATCCCCGAGACCAACCAAAGCAAGAGCGGCCGCCAGCGCGTGATCGACCGCGCCAGACGGGACAACCTGACCGTTCGCCAGCTGGCCCAGATCGCGGGCGGCTACGGCGGCCTGTCGTTCACCGGAACCCCAAAGACCATCGCCGACCAGATGGAGGAATGGCTCTTTACCAATGCCTGTGACGGTTTCAACGTCATGTTTCCCTACGTTCCAGGTGGCCTGGACGACTTCGTCAACATGGTCGTCCCGGAACTGCAGCGCCGCGGTCTGTTCCGTAAGGAATACGAAGGCCAGACCTTGCGCGAAAACCTCGATTTACCAAGACCCGCCAACCAGTTTTTCCCGGAAGACTAACCAGGACCGCCGCTCGATCACGAGCGTGCTTTGAAAACATAGGATCGTGCATCAAAGCGATCCCCTCGCTTGCAAAGCGAGATCAAGCCCCACAGCCACATGGCGGTGCGTCGAAGACGCACGGCCTGACGTCGCTCACCAAACGACGAACCATTTAACACGCCGTTCTGCCCGACTACAGCGCACCCTGGCCGACAGATCGGGAGTCAGCTTTATGCGGAAGGCGCATCTCAAGTCGTATTAGCGATCTGTCCCAAAGCCTGATGCCAGCATTCACGTCACCTCTTAAGCTGTTGCAGCCTAACATCGTGAACAGCCACTGTCGGAGGTAACCGATCGTGCAACGTATCATTGTTCTGGGCGCCGGCTTCGCTGGCCTGTGGGCCGCGGTCGCAGCAGCCCGGGCGCGCAACGAGGCCGGATCGACCAAGGATCAGCTCGAAATCACCGTGCTAGACCAAAACGATTATCACTCCATCAGGGTACGCAACTATGAGGCCGATCTACGCGCCACCTGCATCCCGCTGAAAACCGTGCTCGATCCCGTCGGGGTTCGCCATTGTCAGGCACAGGCGACAAATATCGACATAGCCAACAGAACCGTCAGCTACACCGCCAATGGGACGTCCCATCTATTAACCTATGATCGGCTCGTCTGTGCCCTGGGCAGCCGCCTCGTCCGGCCACCACTTCCAGGACTTGCCGACCGCGCCTTCGACGTCGACACTTACTCAGCCGCGCAACAGCTCAACACCCATATAGCGACATTGTCGTCCCGCCAACGCGCGCCCGGGCAGTACACGGCACTGGTCGTTGGTGCCGGCCTGACCGGTATCGAAGTCGCCGCCGAAATGCCGGCAAAGCTGCGTGCCGCGATCGCCAACCACCCGCCATCGGACCAGCAGAAAATGCCAAAGGTTATACTGGTCGACCGGCACGCCTGGATCGGGTCCGACATGGGCGAGAGTGCCAGACCCGTCATCGCCGAAGCGCTACAGGCTTTGGGCATCGAGACCCTCACCGACACATCACTCGCCGCCATCGACGCCGAAGGCGCCACGCTCACAACGGGTGAGCGTATCCCAGCCGCCACGATCGTCTGGTGTGCGGGCATGCGGGCAAATCCATTTGCCGCCCACTTTCCCGTGCCGCTCGACGCGTCCGGCCGGCTGCCCGTCGACAATTTCCTGCAAATCAAGACCCTGCCTGCGGTCTTTGCCGCCGGCGACATTGCCGCGTTGGCGGTCGATGACGCCCACCATTCCGTCATGTCCTGCCAGCACAGCCGCCCGATGGGCCGCTACGCCGGCCACAACGCGGTCTGCAGCCTGCTCGACCGTCCGATGCTCGATCTACACATTCCATGGTACACAACGATACTTGATCTCGGGCCATGGGGCGCGGTGTACACCGAAGGTTGGGACCGGCGCGTCGTCACCACCGGCGCAGCCGCCAAGCCCACCAAGCAGATCATCAATCAGCAACGAATCTATCCGCCGCTGTCCGGCGACGCACAGGCGATCCTGGCCGCCGCCGCACCCGTGATCCAGGCGCCGCCTCCTCGTTTTAGCTGACGGCGAGCCCGGGCGGGCACCACCCAGGCGCTCCCGCATCGTCAAGCCGAGACGCGATCAAGCCAAATACTGCTCCCACCCGTGACGTCCTCGACTGTCATCAATCGGGGTCACTATCTTGCATTTGTGTCA
This sequence comes from uncultured Alphaproteobacteria bacterium, assembly GCA_963790515.1. Lineage (GTDB taxonomy): Bacteria > Pseudomonadota > Alphaproteobacteria > Acetobacterales > Acetobacteraceae > Rhodopila. The sequence continues at coordinate 18,297 of CAWBPF010000018.1, forward strand.
TCTGGAATTGACAGTCTAAAATGTCATGGTAACTTGACGCCTGTCAGAACGCGAGCATCGTCACCAGACCGGATTACCGCGCGCTTTCGGAACGGTAATCTCAGCCTAAACAGATCCCGATGATGCTGGGCCGCGAACTCGCGCAACGACAAGGGCGAGGCAGATGTCGAATCCGGAGATGCCTTCGGGTCGGCAGCAAAGGACAGGCCACGTGCTGGCTCAGCACGAAACTCGAAGGTCTCTCAAGGAGGGGTGATTATGTCTCAAGGAGGGGTAGCAATGGAACATGACCCAAATAAAGTCTGGCCAACCGGCCTGACAATCGCAGAATTTGAAGAACTTCATAAACATGTGATTGACGGCGCGCGCGTCTTCTTTTGCATCTCTTTGTTCGCGCACTTCCTGGCGTACGTTTATTCGCCGTGGCTCCATTAGGAGGGACCCGACATGAACCAAGGTAGAATTTGGTGCGTAGTCCATCCAACCGTCGGGTTGCCGTTGCTTCTCGGCAGTGTCGCGGTGACCTCGTTGGTCGTCCATGCATGCGTCATGACGCATACGACCTGGATGAGCTCATACTGGCAAGGAAGCCAACGGGTCAAAACCAGCGAGAACGGCACCCCGCCGGCAGTCGCCTCCACCGAACCGAAGGCGGCACCGGCCTACGTGTTGAGCATCGCGCCAGTTGCCGGCACACCGGGCAAGACCGAGGCGTCGTTCGTCGTCACCGTGGCGCCCAATCCGGCGGTCGCGACCGCATCCGCCGCAACAGCACCACCGACGTCGCAAACGGTGGCTGTCGCCGCGGCGGACTTGAAATAGCGCAGTCTCGCGTTCAGCGGCTTGTCTTGAGGCCGGGATCGACCAATCCCGGTTGCTATCTGATTCGATAGAAACGAAAATGAGGCGACAGCGCCGCTGTTGCCCTCATTGATTTCAGCTCCATCCAGCAGGCGACATCGCGGAAAGCGACGCCGCCGGACGGCCGCGCATCGCCGACGCAGTAACGACCAGGGTAGCTCGCTCATATCGATTTGCACTGTCCGACAGATGAATTGTCTAAGCCGAAGTATCATCAAGGCCTGGGAGGGTCTGGGGCCCCGCTTTCTGCCATTCGCGGATGCGGCAACACCCGACCTGCCGCTCTCCAGGCTGCTTCGGCTGTCGATGTTCCAGGTTTCCGTCGGAATGGCGCTGGTGCTGCTCATCGGCACCCTTAACCGCGTCATGATTGTAGAACTGAACGTACCAGCCTCGCTCGTCGGGATCATGATCTCGCTGCCACTGCTGTTCGCGCCATTCCGAGCGCTTATTGGCTTCCGTTCCGACAACCACCGCTCGGCCCTGGGATGGCGGCGCGTACCCTTCATGTACAAGGGCGCCATGGTGCAGTTCGGCGGCCTGGCAATCATGCCCTTCGCGCTGCTTGTGCTCGCCGGCCAGGGCAACGCCGCCGCCGCCCCGGCATGGATCGGGGAGTTGGGTGCAGCCGTCGCGTTCCTGCTGGTCGGCGCCGGATTGCATACCATCCAGACCGTCGGCCTCGCCCTCGCCACCGACCTGGCCCCTGCCGAATCGCAGCCGAAGGTCGTCGGGCTGATGTACGTCATGCTGCTCTTTGGCATGATCGCGAGCGCCCTGCTGTTCGGCATGCTGCTCGCGGACTTTACCCCCGGTCGGCTGATTCAAGTCATCCAGGCCGCGGCCGTGGCAACCATCGTTCTGAACGGCGTCGCCCTGTGGAAGCAGGAAACCCGCAGGTCCTCGATCCCACCAATCCGGCGGCAGCCGAGTTTCCGGGAATCATGGGAAAGTTTCACCGAAGGTGGCCTTGTGGTCCGCCGTCTCGTTGCGGTCGGCATGGGTACAATGGCGTTCAGTATGGAGGACGTGCTGCTCGAACCCTATGGCGGCCAGATCCTGCACCTGACCGTCGGTGACACCACCAAGCTGACGGCGACTTTGGCGATCGGCGGCCTGTTCGGCTTCGGCCTCGCGTCACGCGTCCTCAGTCGCGGCGCCGATCCGATCCGCATGGCGAGTTACGGCGCCTTGGCTGGCATCCCGGCCTTCATGGGCGTCATCTTCGCGGCCCCAATGTCGTCGACGTTGCTGTTCGCAGCCGGAACTTTTCTGATTGGTTTCGGTGCCGGCCTGTTCGGGCACGGAACCTTGACCGCCACAATGAACCTGGCACCACGCAACCAGACCGGCCTCGCGCTCGGTGCGTGGGGCGCAGTGCAAGCCTCAGCCGCCGGAGCGGCGATTGCGCTCGGTGGCATCATCCGCGACGTCGTCGCCGGCCTGGCAACACCGGACCATATGGGGGCGACACTGGCGTACGACTGCGTCTACGCAATAGAACTTGTCCTGCTCTTCGCAACACTCGCGGCATTACTTCCGCTCCTGCGCCGCGCCGCGGTGTTCAACTGATCTGAGGCTTCAAACCCGGGTGCCAAACCCGAACACGGAGACATCATGCCCCAAACGATCGCTCGGATGTACAGCCGCCAGGAAACCGCCGAGGCTGTGGTGAAGGAACTGCAGGAACGCGGCATCGTCGCGGACGACATCGTCGTCGTCACCCGGCCCGCGGCTGCCCAATCGGAGTCCCCGGAAACAACAGCATCACCGACCACGACCGGGACAGATCCGATCCTGGCATCGATCATGGAGACAGGCGTTCCACCCGCTCACGCCAGCATCTACGCCGAACGCGTTCGCCAAGGTGACGTGCTTGTCGCCGTTTGCCCGCCTTTCGGCTATGGCCTGCCCGCCACCCAAATCATGGACAGCCACGATCCGATCGCGGTGGACCTGCCCGAGGCCGCGCCCGTCGGCCCTGGCACACGCTCCGCCGCAACCTCTGGCGCAATCTCTGGCGCAACCCCTGGAACGACCACATCCACCCGCGTCCGGGATGACGCGACACCGCTGTCTTCCGCTCTCGGGCTGCGCGTGCTTCTGTCTGACCCGGCACCACTTTCCAATTATCTGAACTGGAGAACACTAAAGCCGGAACCCAACTCGTCGACCACGTTGGAGAGCATTCGCCGGCAGTCGAACGATGCGGCGCCGCTGTCCGGCAAGGTTGGCATGAGCGTCCTCTCGGACAATCCAGCACCCCTGTCGAACAAAGCCGGATGGCGGACACTGTCGCCGGAACCCGCACCCCTCTCAAGGAAGCTGGGATGGCGCCTCCTTTCGGATGATCCTGCACCGCTGTCGAACAAGCTGGGATGGCGGGTGTTGTTGGACAACCCGACGCCGTTGTCGTCACTGCTGGGCTTGAAAGTCCTTTCGAAAGACTGATCCCGGCAGATCGGACCTAAAGGCGGCATCGCCTCCAGGTGCGTCAGGACGCCAATAAAGCTGCCCGGTCAAACAAAGACTCGGGGTTGTTCAACGCCGCGAACGGCAGCGGTTATCGTCGACCAAGCCCTAAAACACGATCAATGCGGCGCGCACCGCCATGACCCCAAGAACGAGCGTGGCGGCCATGAAAACCGGAAAGCGGATCGCGACCTTATTGACGGTCGCCTGCACGAGACTATGCACCACCCGCAGGGCCACATAGGCCCACGCCAGACGAAGATTAAACCCGGTGCCCGCGTTGAGCACCGCGAGCGTAAGCGTTACGGCATAGAACAGCGTCGGCTGCTCCATGAGGTTGTTGTAATTGTCTGCCTTCCAGCGCACCGGGGCCGGTAGCTGGGCATGAAACTCCGCGGCCGGCCGCGTCGGATCGTAAACAATCTTGCCGCGCCGGATCGCCGGAATGCGAGTGACATAAAGCCAGGCGCACATGATCAGCGTCCACACGACAAGCGCCACCAATGGTGCGAGTATCGGGCTGTGCGGCACGCGTTCACTCCTGTCGCACCGGGCGGACCCGGAAACTGCAAGTGCTGGGCTGTTCGAAGCCTACGCAGATCCACACCGTCCATCCAGCCCGCCGATGTCAATCGCCGCGCGCTTGGGTCAGGCCCGGGATGCAGGATAGAATTTCCAATCCGAATGCACCCCAGAGATCACCACGAGGGATCCGCCACTTGACCAACAGACCGGCCAGCATCGCCATCCCCCCGAACGTCCCGGGCAAACGCGTCGTACTCAGTCCAAACCCGTTCACCGCCATGACACGACGCAAGGACGCGGCTTGATGTCGGCGACCCCACTCGCCGGGCTTCGCGTCCTGGAGTTCAGCCACACCGTCATGGGCCCGACCGCCGGCTTGATCTTCGCCGAGCTCGGTGCTGACGTCATCAAGGTCGAACCGGCGCCGAAAGGCGACCACACCCGCGGCCTCGGCGGATTTGCCGCCGGCTTCTTCGCCGCCTTCAGCCGCAACAAGCGCAGCCTCGCCGTGGACCTGAAACAGCCGGCAGGGCAGGGGATCATCCACCGCCTCGTCCCTACCGTCGACCTGGTGTTGGAGAATTATGGACCCGGCACCATGGAACGCCTCGGCTGCGGCTACGACCAACTCGCCGCTCTCAACCCCAAACTCATCTACCTGGCGCTGAAAGGCTACCTCGCCGGCCCCTACGAGCATCGCCCCGCGCTGGACGAGGTCGTCCAGTTTCAGACTGGCCTCGCGTTCATGACCGGCCCGATCGGCCAGCCGCTGCGCGCCGGCGCCTCCGTCATCGACATCCTCGGCGCCGTCTTCGGGGTCGTTGCCGCCCAGGCCGCACTGCGTGAACGCGAGCAAACCGGCAAGGGCCAGCGCGTCAGCAGTGCCCTGTTCGAAAGCGCCGCCTTTCTCATGAGCACCCATATGGCCGGCATGACCGCAACCGGCCTCGAAGCCCGCCCCATGCCCGCCCGCCGCGGCGCCTGGGCGATCTACGAGGTGTTCAAGACCGCTGAAGACGGCCAGTTGTTCATTGGCGTAACCTCCGACCAGCAATGGACCCGCTTCGTCGAGGAATTCGCCTTGCAGGACCTCGCCGCCGACCCCCGACTCGCCACCAACTTCATGCGTTTGCAGGAACGTGCCTGGCTGATCCCCGCCTTGCAGGAAATCCTGGCGAAAATTCCCCAGCCCGAGGTCGAAGCTCGCTGCGAGCGCGCCAACGTCTCCTGGGCCAGGGTCGGTCAGCCCGGCGACCTCTTCACCGACCCCCATCTGCTGGCAACCGGCGGCCTGCTCGATGTGTTTATTTCCCGCATCGGCGGCACCGAGGGAAAGAAAGTCGGCTTGCCCGCCCTGCCAATCGAATTCGGTCCCAACCGCGACCGGCCCGGTATCCGGCGGCAATCGCCCCGCATGGGTGAACATTCGCAAGAAGTGCTGATAGAAGCTGGATATTCCGCAACCGAGATCGCGGATCTCATCACCGCAGGAACGGTGGTCGCCTTGCCCGGCTGAACGACAAAACAGCAAGGCCCGTTCCGGTCCTTCGCGAAAGACGCTATGACCATGTCATGACGGCGACTCCAGGCCGCCAAATGCTTGTGACCCAGGGGGCCAATATCACCAATCCACTTGTTCTGGCCGTGGCGAACCAGAAGGGCGGCGTCGGCAAGACGACAACCGCGGTCAATCTCGCTGCCGCGCTTGCCGTGGCCGGGCTGACCGTTCTGTTGATCGACATGGACCCGCAAGGCAACGCCTCCACCGGCCTCGGCATCAGCCGCTCGGAGCGGCACGCCGGAACCTACAATCTGCTGATGGACGGCGAAATCGGCAAGGACGCGATCCGCCCGACGCCCGTCCCCAATCTATCGCTGATTGCTTCCGACAGCGACCTGGCCGGTGCCGAGATCGAACTCGTCCCCGCCGAAAAGCGGGAGTTCCGGCTCAGAAACGCCCTTGCCAACCTCTCGGAATTCGCCGCGTTCCGGGTGGTCCTGCTCGACTGTCCCCCCGGCCTTGGACTGTTGACGTTGAACGCACTGGTCGCTTCCGACGGCGTCATTGTGCCCCTGCAGTGCGAGTTCTACGCGCTGGAGGGGATCAGCAGCCTGATGCACACCATTGAAGCGGTGCGTCGCCGCTTCAATGCGCGCCTTCGCCTGTCCGGCATCCTGCTCACCATGTATGACCGCCGCAACAGCCTGTCCGGCCTGGTGGAAAAGGACGCCCGCGGCCATTTTGGTGACTGGGTTTTCGAGACCACGATCCCACGCAACATCCGCGTCTCCGAAGCGCCAAGCCATGGCTTGCCGGTCATTCAGTATGATCATAAATCGCCGGGCGCGCAGTCCTACACGGCCCTTGGGGTGGAAATCATAAACAAAGAAAAACTCGTGATAGCGGAACAGGTGCGCGCCGATGGCTAGCAAGACGACACCACCCAGGCTTGGCCGAGGCCTTGCCGCGCTGCTCGGTGACGCCCCGATCCGCCCCAATACCGAGCAGGGCGCCTCGGTCAACGCCATCCCGATCGACCGGATCGATCCCAATCCATTCCAGCCGCGATCGGATTTCAACCCCGAGGAACTGGAAAGCCTCGCCGAGTCGATCCGCGTCCAAGGCGTCCTGCAGCCGATCCTGGTCCGCACCAATCCCGCAACACCGGACCGCTACCAGATCATCGCCGGTGAACGCCGCTTCCGGGCCGCGATGCAAGCGGGCATGACCGAGGTCCCCGCCATGCTGCGGGACATGGACGACAGCGACGCCGCCGTGGTCGCGCTGGTCGAGAACCTGCAGCGGCAGGATCTGAACGCGATCGAGGAGGCTGAGGGCTATCAGCGTCTGCTCGTCGATTTTGGCCTCACCCACGAATCCCTGGGCTACGCGGTCAGCAAGTCCCGCAGCCATGTCGGCAACACGGTTCGCCTGCTGCGCCTGCCGGAAGCGGTATTGCGAGACGTTCGCTCCGGGTCTCTCTCATCCGGCCACGCGCGGGCTTTGATCAACGCTCCCAACCCCGAGGCTCTGGCTGACCAGATCCTCAAGCGCGGCCTGTCGGTCCGTCAGACCGAGGTCCTGGTTAACAAAGCCATCGCCGGCCGCGGCGCGCCACGCCAACCCGCGCCGCAGAAACTCGATGTCGCCGACCTCGAACGCCGCGTGAGCGACGCGATCGGCTGCCGCGTCACCATCTCCACCGCGCGCAAAGGCGGCGGCGAAATCGCCATCCAGTTCCGCGATCTTTATCAACTCGAAGAGTTGATCGGCAAACTCACCGGAGTGCGCGAAAGCGTCGCTGTGCCGGCGGGCAAATAGCAACCCGGTACAGCGGCCTTAACCAACCCGTCAGACCGGCAACCGCAGCAATCGGTCCGCATTGCCATGAGCGATCTTCGCGCGATCCGCCGGTGAGACCGGCAGCGCATCCAGGAACGCTCGGGCGCGGGCGTTCGATGCGAACGGATAGTCGACCGAGAACATGATGCGGTCCACGCCGAACGACATCAGCGCCGCCATGAACGGGACCATGGTGAAGAACCCGCTGGTGGTGATCCACACCTGGTCGAGGATCGTCTGCCGCACCGAACGCCGCAGCCGGGCCTTCGCCTCGGCGGCGGTGGTTTCGTCGATGCGGTCCAGCATGAACGGCAGCGCCTCGCCCATGTGGCCGATGACGATTTTCAGCCCGGGATGCCGGTCCAGCGCGCCGCTGAGCACGAGGCGCAGCGTGTGGATCGCGGTGTCCGCATGCCAGCCCCAGGCGGACAGCGCCAGGGTGAAACTGAAATTGCCCGGCAGCCCGTCGTAGTAGGCGTTGCGCACCGGCTGGCTCGGGATGCCGGGGTGGAGGTAGATCGGCACGTCGAGCGCCTCGGCCCGCGCCAGGACCGGCTCGAACGCCGGATCGTCGAGGAAGCGTCCGTCGGTGGCGCCGTTCACCAGCACACCGTGGAAGCCAAGCTCCTTGACCGAGCGTTGCAGTTCATCCGCCGCGGCCTCCGGCGCGAGCAGCGGCAAGTGCGCGAAGCCGCGGTAGCGGGTGGGATGACGCGCGCTCGCCTCCGCCAGCGCGTCGTTATAGGCGCCGAGCCAGGTCGATGCCCGCCTGGCCCGGCACGAGGTCGGCGCCGGGGCCGGCGACCGATAGCACCTGCACCGTGATGCCGCTGGCATCCATGTCGGCGATACGCGGGTCGCCGAGGTCGGCAAGTTCGTTGCGCTTCGTGGATTGTGCCCAGACAAAATCGGGTCCGGGGAAGCCGCGGCGGGCGATAGCGTCGGCGGATATGCCGGCGACGATGCCAGGGACGGTGAAGTGTTCTTCCAGGGCGACAATGCGCATGCAGGTTTCTCCCGAAGAGGTGGGCGGGAGCGTGCCATGATAGCGCCACAGGCGCTACCGGTCGGTCGTCAGATCCCGGCATGTCAGGCAGACCCAGGTTCAAGATCCGTGCAACAATTCCCACTGGCGATATGATCCGGCAGGCAACGACGTTGGACATCGGCAGACCGACAGCGAGCAATCTGGAAATCTCGCCGAGGCGATGCTACGCGCTTCAAAACGCTCACGTTTGTATAAAGATACGATCCTGGCTTGGCATCCTCATCCGCCGCCATTCCAGAACCCACACCATCTTGCGGGCAAAGCGATCATCTTTCCCGACCGTGTCATCAAACGTTCGGCCAGCCGTCACCGGCGGAGCGCCAACGCGCTCAGTCCGATCGCCGCCGTGCCAGGTGCCGCCCCAAGGCGCTACATCAACTTCCCTTGCAGGAACCCCAGCGCCGGCAACGGCCGCCACGAACGCGGCAAGTCGGCGCGACGGATCGGCCGCACGCTGTAGGTCGGCGTCGGCTGCCGACTGTTGCGCAGAAAGTTGGCATAGGCCTTGACCTGCTGCTCCCGCCACGCTTGATCCGCGAGCGCCGCAAGTCGACTGGTAAACACCTCCGCCACGCGGGATGTGCGGCCTATCGATGCGACCACCGCCCAAAGTGTGTCGTCGCGATAGCTATTGAGGCTCACGGGTTCCACCATGACGCAAAAGCTGGCTTCCCGCGCGCCGGAAGGCAAGAGTCTTTCAACCGAAGCGGCAGACTTTGCCGCCCCGGCAAACGATGCCCGGCGGACCGTCGCTCTCGACGCCGGTCCCGCAACCGGCGTAGCATTTGCCCCAAGCAACCGGGGAAATGCCACCATGAGCGGAGAAAACTGCCTCGCCGGGCTGAAGATCCTGGATCTCACCCAGTTCGAGGCCGGCCCATCCTGCACCGAGGCCCTCGCCTGGATGGGCGCCGACGTCGTCAAGGTCGAAAACCCGAAGGTCGGCGATCCCGGCCGCACCGTCCGGCGGCAAGGCCGGCCCAGGACGCGCTTTACTTCCTGCAATACAACGCCAACAAGCGCTCGGTCGCGGTCAACCTGAAGGACCCGCGCGGCGCTCGAACTGGTCAAGGAACTGGCGAAAAACGCCGACGTCATGATCGAGAACTTCGCCCCCGGCGCGATCGAGCGCCTCGGCCTCGGCTCCGACGTGATCCGCGCGATCAACCCGGCGATCATCTACTGCCAGGTCAAGGGCTTCGGCACCGGCAGCCCGTTCGAGAAGAACCTCGCCTTCGACATGATCGCGCAGGCCTGCGGCGGCCTGATGTCGATCACCGGCGAGGAAGACGGGCCGCCCTGCAAGCCAGGCGCCACGATCGGCGACACCGGCACCGGCATGCTGATGGCGATCTCCATCCTCGGCGCCTATGTCCGCCGCCTGCGCACCGGCCAGGGCGAGCATCTGCAGCTCGCGATGCAGGACGCCATCCTGCACTACATCCGCAACGCCTTCACCTTCATGGAGCGCACCGCGGCAAGGCGGCGCCGCGCGCCGGCTCCAAGACCGTGGGCGGCGGCAATCCGCCGATCGGCGTCTATCCGTGCAAGGGCGGCGGTCCGAACGACTACGTCTACATCTACACCAGCCGCGCCAACCCCGAACATTGGACCCGGCTGCTGAAGGTCATGGGCCGCGAGGACCTGATCGGCGATCCCCGCTTCACGCACCCCGGACGCCCGCACCGAACACCGGGAGGAAGTGGATCGCGATCGTCTCCGACTGGACGATCCAGCACGACAAGCATGAGGCGATGCGGCTGGTCGGCAGCGCCACCATCCCGGCCGGCGCCGTGCTGGACACGATGGAACTCGCCGACGACAAGACCTTCGAGCGAGCGCGGCATCCGCCAGACCATGCAGCACCCGCAAGGTCGGCGACTACGTCATGAGCGGCTGGCCGGTGCGTTTCGGCGGCCGCACGCCCCCGATCGCGCCCGCGCCGCTGCTGGGCCAGCACGGCGAAGAGGTGCTGGCCGAGTGGCTGCAGATACGACACCGCCCGGATCGGCGACCTGAAGAACAACGAGGTGATCGGCTGATGGCCTACCAATTCTGCACCGTCCAGGACGAGGGCCGGCTGCGCATCGTCACCCTCAACCGGCCCGAGGTGCTGAACGCGCTGCATGCCGACGCCAACGACGAACTCGCCGCGGTGTGGGACGAATTCGCCGCGCGCGACGACCTCTGGGTCGGCATCATCACCGGCGCGGGCGAACGAGCCTTCTCCGCCGGCAACGACCTGAAGGTGCAGGCCGGCGGCAAGCGGCGTCCCAACGGGCCGAACGGGTTCGCCGGCATCTGCCACCGCTTCGATCTGGACAAGCCGCTGATCGCCGCGGTGAACGGCGTCGCGATGGGCGGCGGGTTCGAAACCGCGCTCGCCTGCGACATCATCATCGCCGCCGAGAACGCGATGTTCGCGCTGCCCGAACCGCGGGTCGGCCTGATCGCCGGCGGCGGCGGCGTGCATCGCCTGCCGCGCTCGATCCCGATCAAGAAGGCCATGGGCATGATCCTGACCGGCCGCCGCGTCCCAGCGCGCGAGGGCTTCGAACTCGGCTTCGTCACCGAGGTCGTGCCCGAAGGCCAGGCGCTGGAAGCCGCGAAACGCTGGGCCGGCATGATCCTGGAATGCTCGCCCAAGGCGGTGCGGGCATCGAAGCAGGCGACGTATCGCGGCCTGGATGAGCCGACGCTGGAGCAGGCGATGCGCACAGTTTATCCGGCGCAGCAGGAGAACATGGAAAGCCAGGACTATATCGAAGGTCCGAAGGCGTTCGCGGAAAAGCGCAAGCCGGACTGGCAGAACAAGTGACTCGCTGCGGCGTTCGCGAATAGCGTAACGTCGCGGACCTTCGCTCGATGCACCGAGGAGCCTAAGCGTCCATGAACCCAACGACGGATGACGCCCACCAAGCCAACCAGGGCAGTCGGACGATCTGGATCGCGCTCGTCGTTGGCGGCGGGATGTTCCTCAGTCCGTTTTTCGCCTGCGTGACACCGTTCGCGGCGCTCGCCACGCTGGCTGCCTTGAAGCTGGGCTGGCGTCAGGGACTCGTCGTCCTGGGGTTGGTATGGCTCGCCAACCAGGCAACAGGCTATTTCTATCTCAGCTATCCCTGGACCTGGAACAGCTTGGCATGGGGTGTTGCGATCGGCATCGCAGCCGGCGTGGCAATCCTGGCCGCCACCGCCCTTTCCACCGCCCGCCCGGCCCCGCTGGCGATCAGCCTGCCCTTCGTCGCCGCTTTCACGGCGTTCGAGCTGACCTTGTACGCTGCCGGCTTTGTCCTACCCGGCAGCGACCGGGCGTTCAGCGTACCGATCATCAGCAATATCTTCCTGGTCAATGCCCTGACGCTTTGCGTCCTGGCGATCCTGTATCACTTGACGATGTTCCTCGGCCTGCAAACCCGCCTGGACGCCTGGTCGACAACAACTGCGGGAGCCGCCACGTCCCGTTAATCGGCACCGGGCCTGCCCGACCCGACGTCGGGAAATCGCTCAATCCCTATGCCTTCGTGCCGTTGCGTCAAGGCGGCAGACCAATCCGCAACGCCCGCAACGGCCCACTCCAAAGCCAAACAGATCCAAGGGCCTACGCTTCTCAAATCCTGCGAACGCGGCCGCTCACATCAAGCAGCCGGGCACGCGCATACGGGTACCGTGGCGCACGCAAGCACCCGCAACCTGCCGCCTCCGCCCAGCGCCACAAGCGCCTCAAACGTGTTCGCTGCGCATGGACCGCCCAAACCGCCGCTTCACCCGCTCCCGCATCGTCTGGAACACCACATAGAGCATCGGGATCAGGAACACGCCGATCGAGCTGGCGACAATCATTCCGGCGAACACCGCCGTGCCAACCGCGCGCCGGCTCAGCATCGCCGCGCCCATCCGCCCAGACCAGCGGGATCAGGCCGAAGATGAACGCGATCGACGTCATCAGCACCGCTCGGATTCGCATCCGCGCCCCCAGCGCCGCCGCTTCCCGGATCGGCAGCCCGGCCTCCCGCTGCTCCTTGGCGAACTCGACGATCAGGATGCCGTTCTTCGCCGCCAGCGCGATCAGCACCACCATGCCGATCTGCGCATACAGATCCAGCGGCAGACCCGGAAATCTGCAGCCCGAAGAACGCCCCAAGCACGCCGACGGTGACCGACAGCAGCACCGGGATGGGGATCATCCAGCTTTCGTACAGCGCCACCAGGAACAGGTAGGCGAACAACACCGCCAGCGCGAGGATATATCCGGTCTGCCCGGACGCCTCCCGCTCCTGATACGCCGTGCCGGTCCATTCAAAGTTGTAGCCCGGCGGCAGCGTGGTGCGGGAAAGCTGGTCCATCGCCACCAGCGCGTCGCCCGACGAAACTCCGGGCTTCGGGCTGCCGTTGATCGTCACCGCTGCGGTAGTTGTTGTACCGGCTGATGACCTGCGGACCCAGCTGGATGCGGACATTGGCGATCGACCGCAGCGGCACCATCTCGCCGCGTCTTGTTGCGGACATAGATCTTGTAGATCGCCGCCGGATCGCTCCGATCGATCGCATCGCCCTGGATATTGACCTGCCAGGTGCGGCCGAACAGGTTGAAATCGTTGACGTAAAAGCCGCCTAGCGTGGTCTGCAGCGCGTTGAACACGTCCGAGATCGCACAGGCCCAGCGCCTGCGCCTTCTCCCGGTCGATATCCAGCCAGATCGACGGGTTGGACGCGGTGAACGTCGAGAACACCCGGTTCAGCCGCGGATCCTGGTTCGCCGCGGCGACCATGCCCTGCATCACGCTCGCCATGTCTTCCGGCGGCCGACCTTCCAGATTCTCCAACTGGTATTCAAAGCCGCCACTGGTGGACAGGCCGATGATCGGCGGCAGGTTGAACGGGAAGACGATCGCCGAACGGATCTGCTGCGCCGCGCCGAAGATCTGCCCGAGCACCGCGCGCACGCCGTTCGCCGCGCCGGCACGATCCTCGAACGGCTTCAGCCGGGTCACCAGGAACGCGGCGTTCGGCTGGTTGCCGCCATCCAGCAGGGAAAACCCGACGATCGACAGCACCGCCTCGACCTGCGGCATCGGCCGGATCAGGTTCTCGACCTGCTCCACGACGTTGCGCGTCCGCTCGACCGAGGCGCCGTCGGGCAACTGGACGACGGTGAAAATGGCGCCCTGGTCTTCTTCGGGCAGGAACCCGGTCGGCGTGATCTTGCCCAGCAGGAAGATCCCGACGCCCGCCGCGGCGATCACCAGCACCGACAAGGCCGCCACCCGCAGCAGCCGGTTGACCACCGCCGGAATAGCCGTCCCGCACCTTGTCGATGCCGATCAGCATCCAGCCGATCGGCCCGCGCGGGCCGCCGGCTGTGGCGCAGGAACAGCGCGCACAACGCCGGCGACAGGGTCAGCGCGATGATCGCCGACATCAGCATCGACACGCTGATCGTCACCGCGAACTGGCGGAACAGCGTGCCGGACAGGCCAGGAATGAACGCCACCGGCACGAACACCGACAGCAGCACCAGCGAGATCGCGATGACCGGCCCGGTGATCTGCTGCATCGCCTTGCTTGGTCGCCTCCGTGGGCGACAGCTCCGGCTCCTCCGCCATCACCCGTTCGACGTTCTCCACCACCACGATGGCATCGTCGACGACAACGCCGATCCCCAGCACCATCGCCAGCAGCGAAATCGTGTTGGCGGAAAACCCGAACGCCAGCAGCACCGCGAATGTGCCGATCAGGCTGACCGGGATCGCCACCATCGGGATGATCGTCGCCCGGATGCTGCCCAGGAACACGAACACCACGGCGACGACCAGCACGAACGCGATCAGCAGCGTCTTCACCACCTCGTTGATCGTCGACGAGACGAAACGTGCTGCTGTCGTAGAAGACCCGCGCCTTGATGCTCTCGGGAAACCGCCCGGACAGTTCCGCCAGCGCCGCACTGACGCGGGCCGACGTCTGCACCGCGTTCGCCCCCGGCGCGAGGTAGATGCCGATCGAGACCGCCGGATTGCCGTTCAGCCGGCTGAGCGTATCGCTGTTCGCGGCTCCCAGCTCGACTCGCGCCACATCATGGATGCGCAGTACCGATCCGTCCGGGTTGGCCCGGATGACGATGTTGCCGAACTGCTCGGGCGTGGTCAGCCGCCCCTGCGTCTGCACGCTGAGCTGGAACTGGGTCGCGTCGCTGGTCGGCCGCGCACCGATCCGCCCCACCGCCGCCTGCACGTTCTGCGACTGGATCACGGCGATGATGTCCGCCGGCGCCAGGTTCAGCGACACCAGCCGATCCATGTCGAACCAGATGCGCATCGAGTAGTCGAGCCGCCCGAACAGCGTCGCATCGCCCACGCCCGGCACCCGGGTCAACCGGTCCAGCACGTTGATGGTCACGTAGTTGCTGATGAACAGCGGGTTTTCTTTGCCGCCCTCACTGTAGAACTGCAGGAACTCCAGGATCGCCGCCGATCGCTTGCGCACCGTCAGGCCGTAGCGCTGAACCTCGGTCGGCAGCCGGGCAATCGCCTGCTGCACACGGTTGTTGACGTTGACGGTGTCGATATCCGGGTTGGTCCCCAGCTCGAAACTGACGGTCAGCGAGTAGCTGCCGTCGTTCGCGCTGTTGGACTTCATGTAGATCATCTTGTCGACGCCGACGACCGCTGCCTCCAGCGGCTGGGCGACGGTCTGCTTCCACCACGGCGGCGGACGCGCCGGTGAAGGTGGTGGAGACGGTGACCTGCGGCGGCACGATATCGGGGAACTGCGACACCGGGATGCGCAGCAGCGCCAGCGCGCCCGCCAGGGTCAGCAGAATGGCGATGACGATCGCAAGCCGCGGCCGGTCGATGAAAACGCCGGAGATCATGCTACGACTTTCCCGCGCTCGGCGCCGCCGGGGCCGTGGCCGGCGGCGGGCTGGCCGGCCCGGGACTGACCTCGATGCCCGGGCGCACACGCTGGATGCCGTCGGAGACGACCATCTCGCCGTCCTTCAGTCCGCCGGCGACCACCGCCGTGGTCGGGGTGGACTGGCCCAAGCTGGATGCGCCGCTGCTCGACCTTGTTGTCGTCGCCGACGACATAGACATAGTCGCCCTGCTGGTCGGACAGCACCGCCTTGCGCGGAATGCCAAGCGCCATGACCGGCTCGATGCCCTCGACCAGCACGGTGACGAAGGCGCCATCCATCAGCGGCCGCTCGACCGGCTGCCCGGCTGCGGCCTGGCCACGCGGCGGATTGGCGATACGCGCGCGCAGCAGGATCGTGTCCGTCGTCGCCGAAACCGTCGGCTCGACGTAGTCGATCTTGCCGGTTTGGTCGTACATCGAGCCATCCGGCAGCCGCAGCTTGACCACGCACCGCGTCAGTGCCGCCCTTGTCGGCATAGCGCTTCTGCAACTCCGTCTGCACTGCGCGACGCGACCGGGAAACAGCACATACATCGGATCCTGGCTGACAATCGACGCCAGCGGACCCGAACTCGGTGAAACAACGTTGCCCACAGTAATGCTGGTCCGGCTGATCTTGCCGGCAACCGGCGCGTGGATTTCGGTGTAGTCCAGGTTGATCTGCGCCTGCCGCAACTGCGCCTGGGCCGACAGAACCTGCGCCGCCAGCGACCGCTGGTTGGCGACCGCATCATCCACGCTCGGACCGCTGGCCAGCCGGCGTGCTCAGCAGCGACTGTGCCCGGGACAGCTGGATGTTGGCATTCGCCAGGCGCGCGCTGGTATCGGCGACCGCGGCTTCCTGCTGCTGCACCGCTGCCTCGAACGGCGCCCGCTCCAGGCGATACAGCAGGTCGCCCTGGCGCACCTCGCTGCCTTCGGTGAACAGGCGTTGGTCCAGAAAAGCCGTCACCCGAGCCGTCAACGACGACCCGCTCGATCGCCTGAACCCGCCCGACGAACTCGGACGTTTCCGTGATCGCCGTCTGCTGCGCCCGCACGACCCCAACCGACGGCGGGCCACTGGGCATCTGCGCGTCGGCGCCCGTTCCCGCGACGCACAGGACGGCAAGCGTGACGACAAAGGCGCGAAGGTGGCCGGTAAAGCGCATCGGGCGAGGTTCCTAAAAAGACCGGCGCCTGCCACGGCGCTGCATGGAAATTACGTCAAAGCGGGAAATCGGCAACAGGACGTTCATCATAACAGTTCAAGACCGTCGCCACCTAGTGGTCCGATCAGGACGCCTGTTTCCCAAGCGTCGCCCTGCTCTCAGCGGCGGTATTCGGATCAAACGCCCAGATACGCTTCTTGAACCCTTCTGTCTGCCCTGATCGCGGCCGCGTCGCCGCCGGCGATCAACACACCCTTGTCCATCACTAGAATACGGTCCGCTGCCCGGAAAACCGCCTCGGTGTCATGCTCTGTCAACAACACCGCACAGCCGCTCTTGCGCGCCAGATCGACCAGCAGGTCCATCACCGCACGTCGGTCGCCCGCAGTCATCCCCGAGGTCGGCTCGTCGGCCAGCAACAACCTCGGCTGATTGGACAGCGCCAGCGCCAGTTCCAACCGCTTCAGGTCGCCATAGGCGAGCGTGCCACAACCCCTCGAACCCAGGTCAGCAAGACCAACCTGGGCCAGCATCGCCTCCACTTCCGCCTCGTACAGCGATGAAGCCTGCCGGAAATACCGCCAGACCGCCCCGTGCCCCGAGATCAGCGCCGTCCGCACATTGTCCCGCACCGTCATCGACCCGAACACCGACGCGATCTGAAAACCGCGCCCAACCCCCAAACGCCAGATCCGCTCCGGCCGCCAGCCGGTGATGCCGACACCGTCAAGCAGGATATCGCCGCTGTCAGGGCGAACCTGGCCATTCAGCATGTTGAAGCAGGTCGATTTGCCAGCGCCGTTCGGACCGATCAGCGCAACGATCTCCCCCGCCGCCACCTCGAATGAAACATTGACAACAACGTGATTGCCGCCAAACGCTTTATTCAGGTCACGCACCGCCAACAGCGTCATGGCCGCCGTCGTCCCCCGGCTACGCCATCCGGAAACAGCACCACCAGGCTGATGATGGTCAGCCCCAGCACCAGGCGCCAGACTGACATCGTCTGCAGCAGCACATCATACAGCCCGGTATAGACAATCGCCCCGACAATGGGCCCGCTCACCGTCTGCATGCCACCCAGCAGGACCATCAGCAAGCCATCGACCGATTTCCCGATCGCGACGTAGGTCGGGAACACACTGCCGGTCTTGAAGGCGAAAAGCCCGCCGGACAGTCCCGCCGCCGCACCCGACATCGTGAACGCCACCATGCGCAACCGCTCCGGCCGCAACCCGATCGCCATTGCCCGTGCCTCACTGTCGCGCGCCGCCACCAGGGCAAAGCCGAACGGCGACCGGATTACCCGCCGCAGCAACCAGACGGCGAGCGTGGTCAGTCCCAGCACCCACCAGAAGAACGGCACCGCACCGGACGGCCATACCCCCAGAATGCCGTCGTCGCCCCCGGTCAACCAGGTCCACTGGACAGCCACCGCCCATACGATCTGAGCAAACGCCAAGGTCAGCATCGCCAGATAGACGCCGGAAAGTCGAACAACGAACCAGCCGAACAGCCCGGCGACCATCCCCGCCAACATCGGCGCCGCCAGCAGCGCCACGGGCATTGGCGCCGCCAGATCCTTGACCATCAACGCCGAACCATACGCCCCGAGCCCGAACCACGCCGCATGGCCAAAGCTGATCATCCCGCCCGGCCCCATCATCAGATGCAGCGCGCAGGCGAACAGCACCGCGATCAGCAACTCGGTCACCACCGACACCCCATAGGGCGGCACCCAGAACGGCACCGACGCCATAACCAACACCGCACCCCAGCCCAACACACCCAGCCATGCGCCCAACACACTCAGCCAGGCGTTCAACTCACGACCCCGCGCGCCCATCCGCCGAACCGGCCCCGCCGCCGGAACAGCCCCAAGCAACCCGCGCGGTCGCACCGTCAACACGACCGCCATCACGACAAAGATCAACACCAGCGTCGCCCGAGGCACCAGGACAATCCCGAACGCCTGCAACTCCCCGATAAGCAGACTGGCGAGAAACGCCCCGGTCACACTGCCCATGCCGCCAACCACGACAACCACGAACGCCTCGACGATAATTCCCAGGTCCATCTGCAAATTCGCCGACGTGTCCGGCAGGATCAGCACCCCACCCAACCCCGCCAGCCCAGCCCCAAGGGCGAACACCACGGTCGACAGCCCGCGCTGATTGATCCCCAAAGCCGCCGCCATGTCCCGGTTCTCGGTGCACGCCCGCACCAGCACCCCGAACCGGGAACGCGCCATCAACAGCAGCAACCCGCCCAGAACCAGCGGTCCCACCGCAATCAGGATCAGGTCATACAGCGGAAAGCGCGAACCCAGTACGACGACGTAGTCACGCAGCCACGCTGCCCGAGGCAACGGCAGGTCGTTCGGACCCCAAACCAGCAAGGTCAGGTCCTGCACCACCAGCATGACACCGAATGTCGCCAGCAACTGAAACAGCTCCGGCACGCCGTACAGCCGGCGCAACAACACAGCCTCGATCCCAGCCCCGACCGCCGCGACTGCCAACGCCGCGCCCACAACACCAACGCTGAACCAGACCGGATCATGCGGCAGCCGGGTCAGGATGCTCCAGCCGACATAGGCACCCAGCATGAACAGGCTGCCATGCGCGAAATTGACGACCCGCGTGACCCCGAAGATCACCGTCAGTCCCGCCGATGTCAGGAACAGCGCGACCGACCCGGACAACCCCGTCAGCAACTGGGTCGCAACAAACTGCATCCCAGCGGCGACCGGATCTTTACCCCGCGCTCGGCCGCAACGCCTTCACCTCCGGGTCAGTCGGCAAATACGCCGCCCCGTCGGCATACCGCCAGTCGACCATCTCCCCCTTGCCGTCCTTCACCGCCGTCTTGCCGACAAACGTCCCTAAAGTGCCCTGATGATCAGACGCTCGGTAGGACGCCGGCCCGAACGGAGTCTCGAATATCACGCCACCAAACCCGTCAATCAGCTTATCGACGTCCAACGCCCCGGCCCGCGTGATCCCGGCCGCGATCGAGGTCAGCAGACTGTATCCCACCACCGATCCCATGCCCGGCACCTTTTCGAACCGCTTGCGATAGCTGGCGATGAAGCGCCTGTTGGCGAGCGTGCCGAGCTGTTCCTGAGGATATCCGGTCACGATCCACCCTGCCGGTGTCTCGTCCCCCAGCGGTCCCAGATACTCCGGTTCTCCGGTCAGCAGCGAAACCACCGAGCGCTGTTCAAACAGCCCGCGCGTATTGCCCTGACGCACGAAGTTGGTCAGGTCGGGGCCAAAAGTAACATTGAAAATGGCGTCGGGCTTCGCCTCCTCCAGCGCGGCAACGGTCGCCCCGGCGTCGATCTTGCCCAGTCCCGGCCATTGCTCGCCGGCGAACTCGACGTCCGGACGCTTGGCCTTCAGCAGCGTCCTGAACCACTTCACCGCCGAAAGTCCGTATTCATAATTCGGCGCCACCGTCACCCAACGCTTCGCCGGCAGCTTCGCCGCTTCTTCCACCAGCATCGCCGCCTGCATATAGGTCGAGGGACGCAGCCGGAAGCAGTACCGGTTGCCCTTCTCCCACACCAGCGCGTCGGTCAGCGGCTCCCCGGCGACATACAGGCACTTCCGCTGCTGCGCGAAATCGGCCAGCGCGAGTCCCACGTTGGACAAATATCCACCGGCCAGCACGTCGACCTTCTGTTCATCCAGCAGCGCCCCCGCCAGCCGGATCGCATCCTGCGGCTTGCCGCCGTCATCGCCGCTGACCATCAGGATCTGCCGGCCCAGCACCCCGCCACCGGCGTTGATCTCGTCCGTCGCCATCTGCCAGCCAGTGCGATAGGGCAGGGTAAACGACGGGATCGCCGAATACGAATTGATCTCGCCGATCCGGATCGGCCCCGTCTGCGCCCGTACCGTCTGCGCCCGCACCACGGCCGGAGCCGCAAGCGCCATCGTGGTTCCCAACAGAGTTCGACGCGTAACCATGACGTTGTTCCTGACCTGCCGCCCCGTGCTTATGAGAGCGAACCGTTCCACGCAAGCCGCTCAGGTCTTTTCAATGTTCCAGAACACCGCCGAAGGCCCCTTCAGGATGCCCGCCACGTTGTCCCGCCATGCCGAGGTCTGCAAGTAACGTCCAAGTGGAATGAATGGCAAAAACTTGAACGCTTCCAGCTGATACGCCCGCTCCAACCTGGTCTGCTCCGCCGGGTCAGTCGTTTCCAGCCAGTTATCATAGATCGCCTCCATGCCCGCATCCTCGGGCCAGCCAAACCACCCCTTGGCGCCGTCACCACGGATAAAGGCGGCCAGCAACGGGTCGCGATAATCCGGCACTGGCACCACCGTGCAGAAGATTGACCAGCCGCCATTCGACAACGGCTCACGACTGGTCCGCCGCGACTGCACCGTCGCCCAGTCCATGATCTCGTCATCGATATTGAAACCGCATTCCGCCAGCAACTGCGACACCACAGCCGAGGTCGGATTGTAATAAATATGGTCGCTCGGGTGCAGCAGCACCAGCCGCTCCCCCTGGTAGCCCGCCGCATCGAGCATGGCTTTCACCTCCTGCGGCGTATGCCGCGCGCGAACCACCTCCATGCCCGCTTCGTCCACCTCCGGCTTGCCCGACTGCAGGAACCCGATCGGCGCGATGGCATTGGCCGGATCACCCCCCATCACCGCCGCCATCACCTCCCGCTGATCGATTGCCGCCAGCATCGCCTGCCGGATGGCGGGATTGTTGGTCGGCGCCAGAGTGTGGTTCGGCCGCATGAACAGGATCTGCCCGTAGGCATCCAGATTCCCCGTCACAACGCCCGGTGTCGCCCTGAGCATGCCGATCAGGTCGGGCAACGGTATTTCCATCCAGTCCACCTCGCCCGTCACCAAGGCATTGGCGGCGGTCTGCGGATCAGGGATCATTTTCCACTCGACACGGTCCACCAGCACGCGATGGCCGCCCGCCATGTAGCTGGCAGGCTCATCCCGAGCCACATAGCCGTCGAACCGCGCGAATGCCGCGTGGCTTGCCAGCACATGCTCATCGGCCAGCCAGCGGAACGGCCCGCTGCCGATCGCTTCCGGAATCTGCTTGAACGGATCCGTCTGCGCCAGCCGTTCCGGCATCATCACCGGTGGGATAATGAACTGCGACAGCAGCACGCGCAGATGCGGATACGCCTTGTTCAGCCGAAACACGAAGCTGCGGTCGTCAATCACCTCGATCGCATCCAACCGGGCCTCCAGCGCGCCGCCGGCCGGATTGCGCTTCATCCACCGCCGCAGGGACGCAACACAGTCCCGCGCCAGAACCTTCTCCCCGTCATGCCACCGAAGATGCTCCCGCAGCCGCAACGTCCAGCGGCGCCCGCCCTCCTCGACCAGATCCTGATCCACCATCTGCGGCCGGGCGTTCATGCTCTCATCCCGGCCATACAGCATGTCGAACACCATGAACCCCATGTTCCGCGCGATCTGCGAACTGGTCCAAACCGGATCGATGCTGTTAAGCGCCACCTGCGGGATCACGCGGAGCGTCCGGGTTCTCCCGCCAACCCCCGGCGCGACAACCCCAGGCACTCCAGGCGCAGGCGCGGCGATTGCCGGGCCGGCGAGCGAAGAAGCGGCCGCGCCAACCAAAAGGCTGCGTCTTTTCATGGTTTCCCCCGTTTGACAGGAAGGCTACAAGCTGGCCCCGCCGGAAGTCGACAAAGAAACGGCCTCGCGCACCTCGTCCTCGATTGCGTCCAAAAGCCGAGCCACGAAATACCGCGGCACGCCCTCCGCAATGAACACCAAACGCGTCCTGCGGTCCCCGCTTGGCCAGCGATCCAGGAAATCCGGAGGGCTGAACACATGCCGGACGCCTTGGATAACCGCCGGCCGCCCATCCATTTCCGCGATCGCGACAAGCCCTTTCATACGCAACAGGCGCCGCCCGCAATGCTCCGCGAGCACCTGCAGCAGCAACGTCAGCGCCAACGCCGGCAACGGCCGGTCGCGGATGACGGTAAACGTCTCGATCCCGCCATGCCCTGGCTGCCGCTGCAGGCCGGCGATGCGGTCCCATGCATCCGCGTGCAAGGTCTCCTCGAACAACGTCGATGCCGTTGCGTCCGTAACCAGCATCCGGGACGCCCCGGCGTTCAGCCCCTCCAACACCGCCTGCAGGCCATCGGACAGCGGCTGAACATCCGTCTTGCTGATCAGCAACCGGTCCGCCAATGCCACTTGATGCCGAGCCTCGGCGTGCCGGGCGAGCGTAACCTCGCCGTGCACCGTATCCACCAGTGTCACGACAGCGCCGATCGAGTAGTAACGCGCAACCAGGCTATCGGTCATCATTGACTGCAACATCACGGCCGGATCGCCCAGTCCGGACGTTTCGATCAAGACCCGATCGAACGCCACCAGTCCAGCCGCGCGCCGTTCAAACAAGTCGACCAGCGTCCGCGCCAGGTCGGTCTGCACCGCGCAGCACAGACACCCGGTATTCAAAGTCAAAACCGAATCGTCGCTGCTGGCGATCAGGTCGTGATCAAGCCCAATTTCACCAAACTCGTTGACGATGACCGCCGTTCGCCCAAAGCCAGGATCGCGAAGAATCCGACGGATGAAAGTCGTCTTACCACTGCCCAAAAAGCCGGTGACAATGGAAACCAAAGGTCCCGCCCCGAGCCCCTCCACGGGTTTATCGGGTTCCAAGGGCCGCCGGCCCTTGGCAGGTCCAGGGCAGAGCCCTGGCCTTTCTCAAACCACCTTACCCGAATCAGCTTCCATCAAGTGCATCTGGTTCATATCCGCCGTCAGCGGCAACATCTCCCCGGGCGCCGCATGGGTTGCCGGATCGACCCGAGCACAGACCGGCGCCCCGTCAACAAAGAAATGCACCATGGTCTCCATGCCCATCGGCTCGACCACGTCGACCGGCAGGTCAACCCGCGTCCAGCCCGGCTTGCCCTGGTCGTGGTACTCGAACAGATGCTCCGGCCGCAGGCCCAGCACCATCTCCCGGCCCTTGAACTTGCCATAGCGGTCGACGCGCGACGGCGGCACCGGCACGGTGATGCCGTCGGTAACCCGGATCGCCAGGCCGCCATTGGCGCCATCCTGCACCCGGCAAGGCAGGAAGTTCATCGCCGGCGAGCCAATAAACCCGGCCACGAACCGGGTCGCCGGATGATGATACAGCTCCTGCGGCGTCCCCGACCTGCTCGATGACCCCGCCATTCATCACCACGACGCGGTCGGCCAGCGTCATGGCCTCGATCTGGTCATGCGTCACATAGACGGTCGTGGTGCGAACCGTTTGATGCACCTTCTTGATCTCGGTCCGCATCTGCACGCGCAGCTTGGCGTCCAGGTTCGACAGCGGCTCATCGAACAGGAACACCTTCGGGTTGCGGACGATCGCCCGCCCCATCGCCACGCGCTGCCGCTGACCACCGGACAGCGCCCGCGGCTTGCGGTCCAGCAAAGGCACGATATCGAGGATCCGGGCCGCCTCGTCGACCCGCCGCTTGATCTCGTCCTTGGGGAATTTCCGCAGTTTCAGCCCGAACGCCATGTTGTCGAAAACGCTCATGTGCGGATACAGCGCGTAGTTCTGGAACACCATCGCGATGTCGCGGTCGCGCGGCGGAACATCGTTGACCACGTCGCCGTCGATCCAGATTTCGCCGCCGGTGATCTCCTCCAGCCCCGCGATCATCCGCAACGTGGTGGATTTGCCGCAGCCGGACGGTCCGACCAGCACCACGAACTCATGGTCGGCGATATCCAGGTCGATGCCTTTCACCGCTTGGACGCCGCCATCATATTCCTTGACGACTTTGCGGACAGGACACTTCAGCCATGGTTATTTCGTTTCCTCGTTAGGTCTTGGCCGGGTTTATCGGCCACGCGATCAGCCCTTGGTCGCGCCGGCCGTCAGGCCCGCGACATAGTAGTCCATCAGGAACGCGTAGATGATGATCGGCGGCAGCGAGGCCAGCAGACAGGCCGCCATGATCTTGCCCCACTGGAACACGTCGCCGCGGATCAGGTCGGAGATGATCCCCACCGTCAGCACCATCTGGTTCGACGTGTAGAGATAGGCCAGCGGATAAAGAAACGCCCCCCAGGACACAGTAAACGCGAAGATCGTCGCCGCGATGATGCCCGGCATCGCCACCGGGATGAAGATCTTCCACAGCATCTGCAGATAGCCCGCGCCGTCGATCAGCGCCGCCTCATCCAGTTCCTTGGGAATGGAGCTGAAATAGCCGATCATGATCCAGGTGCAGAACGGCACCGCCAGCGTCGGATACAGCATCACCAGGCACCAGAAATTGTTGATCAGCCCGAGCTTGCCGATGATCTGGAACAGCGGGATGAACAGCAGCGACGGCGGCACCAGATAGGTCAGGAACACGCCGGTCGACAGCGTCTGGCTGCCCCAGAACCCCATCCGCGACAGGCTGAACGCCGCCAGCACCGATATCACCATCGACACCGCGACCGTCAGCACCGTGACGATCACCGAGTTCAGATAATACGTCTGGAAATTCGGATAGGTGATCAGGTACCAGAAATTCTCCAGCGTCGGGTGCTGCACCAGCCATGGGCTGCCGGTCTGCGCCGAGATCTCGGCCGACGATTTCAGGCTGGTCATCAGGGTGTAGAACGGCGGCACCAGGAACATGAAGACGAACACGCCCAGCGCGACATAACTGCCCCACAGCGCCCACAGTCGCTGCCGATGCAGGCTGTGTCTTCCGCTCCGCCGCGACCGCGATGCGGCGTTCGGTGACAGTGGCGCTCATGTCGCGATCTCCTTGGTGCGCTTGGTCACGCCGCGCAGCACGAAGAACGCCGCGAAAGCCAGGATCGGGAACATGAACAGGCTGTCGGCCGCGCCCAGCGGAATGTCGCCCGACTGGATGCCGACCTGGAACGCGTAGGTGGCGAACACATGGGTCATGTCCTGCGGCCCGCCGGCGGTCAGAATGCGGACGATGTCAAAGTCGGCAAATGTCACGATCAGGCTGAACAGCATGGTGATCGCAATGATGTTGCGCATCATCGGCAGCGTGACAAAGAACAGCTTCTGCACCGCATTGGCGCCATCGATCGCCGCTGCTTCATACAACTGCTCGGGCACCGATTTCAGCGCCGCCAGATACATGATCATGAAGAACGGCGTGCCGTACCAGACATTGACCGTGATCGTGCAGAACCGCGCGATCCAGCCCACACCCAGCCACGGCACGTTGGCGATGCCGAACTGATTGAGCACCCAGTTGAACGCCGAGTAGGACGGGTCGAACATCCACCACCAGGTCAGCGTCGACAGCGCCAGCGGGATAACCCACGGCACCAGCAGCAGATCCGCGCCAGATCTGCTGGTTCTTGCCCGGGATGTTGTGCATCAGATGCGCCAGGATAAAGCCGATCAGCGCCTTCAGCACCACCGCGGTGATCGCGAACAGGCAGCTTTGGAAGATAACCAGCTGAAAGGTATGCCGCTTGAGCAGGAACTCGAAGTTCCCCAGCCCGACAAAGGCCGTCATCTTCTTGTTCAGCATGCTCAGGTAAATCGCGTAGAACGCCGGATAGATCACAAACCCGGCGACCAGCAGGATCAACGGCAGACAGAGCAGAAACCCCGTCGTCGATCGCCGCTGGGCGAACTTCTGCATCGTGTTTCTGCGAGCCACGATTCCTCCGAGGTGCCAAAACCCCGATCGGGATGCTCGTGCCGT
The DNA here is from genome assembly GCA_963790515.1 of uncultured Alphaproteobacteria bacterium. GTDB lineage: Bacteria > Pseudomonadota > Alphaproteobacteria > Acetobacterales > Acetobacteraceae > Rhodopila. Next base: position 44,348 of record CAWBPF010000018.1, read on the forward strand.
CTGCCATTCCTGTACCTCCCGAAGCCCACACCCTGTTCGAAGCCCATCCTGGGGGAAACAGACCGGTCGTTGCCGGCTGAACCCCGCTCAGGTCAGCGGGCAAAACCTTCCAGTTCATCGTTCGCCCACGCGATCACCTGGTCGATCGATTGGCCGCTTTTCAGCTTGGCCAGCATCGTCGGCATGGTGCCGCGGTTGTAGATCTGCACCGCGATCTCCGGCGGCGCCGGCAACGCCGCGATATGCGGCTTGGCATTGTGGAACGGCCGCAGCGGATAGTTATAGACGGTGCCCTTCGGCGGCTCGACTTCCTGCCAGATCTTGAAGTCGAGCATCGAGTTGAACGGCGGCACGTCATAGCCGATGACCTCGTTGCACCGCGCCTCCACCGGCTCGCGCTGCAACAACGCCTCGATCAACTCCTTGGCCGCGGTCTTGTTCTTGGAAAAACCCCAAACGCCCCAGAAATACGGCAGATAGGGCAGGAACCGCCCCTCCGGACCCGATGGCGCCGAGAACGACCAGCAGTCTTCCGCCACCTTTGGCGCATCCCGCTTCGCCACCGCCCAGGCCGACGGCGGATTCCAGATCAGCGCGCTCTTGCCGGAGATCAGCGCTCGGTTATTGGACGCATCGTCATAGCTGACCGCATCGTCCGGCAGCACCTTGACCAGCTTTTGCGCATGCGCCAGCACCGCGCGGACCTTGTCCGACTTGACCGTGATAGTCCCGTCCTTGTCCACCAGTTCGGCGCCATAGGCCCGGAACAGCGCACCGGCGGTGTCCACCGAATCCGTCGTCTGGCCCAACCCGATGGCGAACGGCATGCCAGCCTTCGCACATGCCTCCGCCGCCGTGTAATGCGCATCCCAGGTCCAGGCGTCGGACGCGGTCGTGTGCCCCTCCTTCGCCGGATACATCGACACGACGTCCAGCCCCGCCTTGTCCTTCAGCACGCTGATACGGCCGCATGGACCCTTGTATTGCGTGCCGGAACTGGTCGGCACCGCCAGCCAATGACCTTTGATTTTTGCCAAATAACCACAGACGTCGTTGACTTGACCATACTTGTCGGTCAGCCGCTTCATCACGTCATCGATCGGTTCCAGCAGGTCGGCGTTGTTATGCACCTCCCAGGTCGGAAACGCCTGCACGTCATGGCCGGTCTTGGCCTGCGCCTCGGCGGCAATCGTCAGAATATTCTTCTGGCCCACCGCGGTGATGAAATCCGCCTGCACCTCGACCTGGTTCTTAGCCGCCCAGGCATCCACCTGCTTCTGCATCACCGCGTTGCCCGACGGCACCCAGTGGTCCCAGAAAGCGATCGACAGCTTGCCCGCCGCCCGGCCGGAGCGGATATGCACCAAAGGCAGCACGGCCGAGGCCGCTGCCACCTTCAGCGCACCCCGGCGGGTCATCTTCCCGGTCGTCTTTCGGCTCGTGGTTTTAGGCGTCGTCACCTGGCATCCTTCCAATCAGTCGGGTGGTCTGGGTTTGGCAGCTATCTGGGTTTGGCAGCTAGAGGCACAGACGCCCGGCAGCGTATGGACACACGTCCACCTCGCGCCGCTCGCTCCTTTCGGGCGACGTCGTCTGTCTCAAACTCATGTCGAAGTTGCGCGTATGCGCACCCATGAACGTGTCTCTCCTTGCCCCCGAGCCAATGCCGCCGCGTTTCTGCTTTTGGCCTGCCCTCTTGACCGGTTGAGGCATCCTGTCAATACCAGGTCGCCATCCAGACTATTATTTTGATCCAGAATGGTCACGCTAACCTGTGCGACGATGCCACGCAACGCCGCTTCCGCCTCAGCCGGATTTTTCCCATCACATGGTGTTTGGCCCCGCCAGGCCCGGCAGGCGCACCCGCTCGTGAGAACGGGCCGATGCGCCCTGTACAGGGACCGGCATTTACCGGGACTGGCATCTGCCGGGACTGGCACTTTCCGGGACTGGCATTCGCCAACACCAACCGGCGACACGTCGCGATGCGCCGGAAGTGTCAGCCCTATCGAACGAACCCTTCCAGCTCATCCTGCGCCCAGGCAATCACCTGCGGAATGGTCTGGCCCTCCTTCAGCCGCGCCAGCATCTGATTATGGATCGCCCGGTTATAAATCTGCACCGCCACATCCGGCGCCGCTTCGTCCGCCGTCAGGCTGGGTTGCGTGTCGTGCCACGGCCGGATCGGATAGTTGTAGACGGTCCCTTTCGGTGGCGAGACCTCTTCCCAGATCCTGAAATCCAACATCTTCGCATACGGCGGAAGGTCATAGCCCTCGGTCGCGATGCATCTGGCTTCGACCTGAGGACGTTGCAGCAGATACTCGATCAGCTCCTTGCCCGCGGTCTGGTTCTTGCTGAAGCTGTAAACCCCCCAGAAGAAGCTCAAGGTCGGCATGAACCGCCCCTTTGGTCCCTTCGGCGCCGGAAACGTCCAGCAATCCGCCGCCACCGCCGGCGCATCCCGCTTCGCCACCGCCCAGGCCGAGGGTGGATTGAAGATCAACGCCGACTTGCCCGAAATCAAAGCCCGGTTGTTCGAGGCATCGTCATAGCTGACCGCATCGTCCGGATAGAACTTCACCAGTCGTTGAGCAAACTCAAGTGCCGCCTGTACCTCAGCCGACTTGAGCTGAATCGCACCCTCGCTGTCCATTAATTTGGCGCCGAATGCCTTGAACAGGGCGCCATGTACGTCTGTGGCGTCGGTATTGGTGTTGCCGCCCATCCCCAACCCGAACGGCAACCCGTCCTTCTTCGCGGCCTCCGCATATTTCAGGAAAGCGTCCCAGGTCCATTCATCCTGCAGCGCCGTCTTCCCAGGCTGGGCCGGATACATCGCCCGCAGATCGAGGCCCTGTTTCGCGAACCAGCTGATCCGCGCGCACGGCGGCTTGGTCTGGGTTCCGCTGGTGGTTGGCACTGCTACCCATTTGCCCTTCACTTTCGCCAGATAGGCGCAGGTCGGCGTGACCTCGCCGTTGGCCGCGACCACCCGATCCATCACGTCGTCGACCGGCTCCAGCGCTTCAGCGTAGTTGTGCACGTCCCAGTTAAAGAAGGTCATGACGTCATGACCGGCTTTCGCCTGCGATTTCAGCCGCCCCGGTCATACTGAGCTTGTTGCCGTTGCCGGTGATGAAGTCCGCCTGGACCTCGACCTTGTTCTGGGCGGCCCAGGCATCGACCTGCTTTTGCATGATGTCGTTGCCGCCGGGCACCCAGTGATCCCAGAAGCCGATCGCCAGTTTGCCGGCGGCCCCGGCTGAACGTATGTGGACCAGCGGTAGTGCTCCGGCAGCGCCCGCCAGTTTCAGTGCGCCACGTCGTGAAAGTCCGTTTGAACGGATCATGATGTCATGTCTCCCTGTGGGACCAGTCATTGTGCGACCGGTCATTGTGCGACCATTACGCTGTGCAGCCAGTGTGTGACCGACCGTGGGCAACCTATGGCGTCAGACCAGCGGTCGTGTTTTGTTCTCCCCAGTGTGAAGTCGCGGCTGTGCGCCGCTTTGTTGAAACGCCTGCTAGGCCCCGCGGACAAAGTCCGGGAGCCAGCTATTGGACCGGGATGAAGCCCGGTCGAACGATCGGAAAGTAGTTATCCGGCGGACATCAGGACGCCGACGGACGGCTTACCGATCCAGGGGCGATCTGGGCAACAAGCCCCGCCTCGGATCAAGGTATAGAACGGCGGATCGGCGCCTCGACAGTGTCTAAAGCGCCGATCACGCTTATGCTAACGCGTGCGCTGACTTGAAACTGCGCCAACGCATACTGCAGGTTGAACGCGCCCGACCGCGATCCCGCTGACCCATGCGCAATGGTAATCGATTTACCACGCGCCATCGCAACCGCTTAAACCCGACGCGCTATCGCAACCATCTTAACCCGACGCGCCGTCGCACGATCCTGCCCGCACCCGCGCTACCGCACGACCTTGCTCGCACCCGCGCCACCGCACGAAGCCTTCAAGCGCGCTACCGCACGGCGACTTCAGGCGCGCTACCGAACGAAGCCTTCAAGTTCGTCCTGCGCCCAGTCCTGCACTGCTTTGATTGACTGACCACTCTGCAGTTTCGCCAGCATCGTCGGCAACGTGCCACGGTTATAGACCTGAACCGCGATTTCCGGTGGGGCAGGGGCCCCGGACATCCAGTTCTCCTGATGATGCGACTTGCGGATTGGATAGTGGTAGACAGTCCCCTTCGGCGGCGCGACATCATCCCAGATCTTGAAGTCGGTCATGCTGGCGAACGGCGGAACGTCGTAGCCTTGCACCGTATTGCAGCGCGCCTCCACATTCTCCCGCTGCGACAGATACTCGATCAATTCTTTCGCCGCTGTCTTGTTGGTGCTGAAATTCCAGACCCCCCAGGAAAACGCCCCCAGCGGCAAGAACCGGCCTTTCGGCCCCTTCGGCGCCGGGAACGTCCAGCAATCCGCCGCCACCGCCGGAGCATCCCGCTTCGCCACCGCCCAAGCCGAGGGCGGATTCCAGATCAGCGCGCTCTTGCCCGAAATCAACGCCCGGTTGTTCGAGGCATCGTCATAGCTGACCGCATCCGCCGGCAGATGCTTCACCAGTTGCTGCGCATACTCCAACACCTGGCGGACCGCGTCCGAGTGAACGTTGACCTCACCCTTCGCGCTGATCAACTCGGCGCCGAACGCCGCGAACATCGCCCCTGCCGTATCAACCGAGTCAGGTGTGGTGCCAAGCCCGATGCCAAACGTCATGTTGGCTTTCTTGCAGGCCTCGGCGGCCTTCAGCATCGTGTCGTAGGTCCAGTTGTCCGCCTCCGGGGTGGCGTCCGCGGATGGCGGGTACATCTTGACGACGTCCAGTCCAGCCGCATCCTTCAACACCGAAATCCGACCGCACGGACCCTTGTTCTGGTTGCCCGAACTGCAAGGCACCGACAGCCACGTGCCCTTCACCGTGAACAGATACTGGCTCGCGGAGGCGACCGGCCCGTACTTGTCGGTCAACCGCTTCATCACGTCATCCATCGGCTCAAGCTGGTCGGCGTGGTTCTGCACCTCCCAACCCGGCAACTGCTGGATGTCATGGCCCGTCTTGGCCTGCGCCTCGGCCGCGATCGTCAGAAGGTTCTTGGACCCGACAGACGTAATGAAATCCGCCTGCACCTCAACCTGATGCGCCGCACCAAACGCCGCGCACTGCTTCTTCATCACCTCGTTGCCTTCCGGGACCCAATGATCCCAAAAGCCGACCGAGACCTTGCCCGCGGCCCGTCCGGTCCGGATATGCACCAGAGGCAGCGCCGCCGAAGCCGCCGCAAGTCTCAGGCCACGCCGTCGGGTTATCTTTCCAGTCTGGTTGGTCACGTCACCTCCTGCTACATCGGGCACCTGTTATCGGGCCTTTTTCTAGGGTCACAGATCATGATCGTGGTGGCAAGCCTAGCCCGCGATCTCGGGCCGTAGCAAATGATCGCTCCATTAAGCGCAATCGTCCCAGGTCAACCCAACCCCAGATGTGAACCGCCCTCTCGAACCAAAGAGTGCCAGGGCGCGGTAGCGCTAAAAAGAGTGCCAGGGCGCGGTAGCGCTAAAAAGAGTGCCAGGGCGCGGTAGCGCTAAAAAGAATGCCAGAGCGCGGTAGCGCTAAAAAGAATGCCAGAGCGCGCTAGCGTTGACCTGAGTCTCGTGTCCGATCGCCGCGAAGCACGGGTCGCACAGCGAACACGTTTCGGCGCCTCAATCGGCCACTTCCCGCATACCGCGACATGTCCACATGGGCGATACGGGAGCCCATTCAGGCCGACTGGAAATAGTCGGCGCGCTCTATCGCTTTGTGAAAGCGAGCAACGATTTCGCCCCGACTGTCCCAGTCAGCGCAACGTTGCTCCAGCCGCCCTAATCGCCGGCAGTAAAACCCGGCCGCCAATTCCCCCGCCGGATGTCAGGCGGCCCGCAATCCTTCAATGAACCGGCCAACCTTCTGTTCAAGTTCACCGCTGTCGCCGGACAGGCGCCGCGCCGCATCCAGAACGACGCCGGCAGCCTCTCCAACCTCGACAGCGGCATGCGACACATTGACGATCGAGGCCGTTACTTCATTGGTACGGTCTGCAGCCTGCTGCGCGTTGGCCAATATACTGCCCGTCGCCTCCGCCTGGTGCTGCATCGCCGTCGCGATGGCGGCTGTCATGGCATCGATCCGCGTCATCGTGGCTTCAATTTTGCCGATGGCGTCGACGACAGTGTGCGAAATCGCCTGCATCCCGGTGACCTGCTTGGCGATCTCGCCGGTCGCCTGGGCGGTTTGATTGGCCAGCGACTTCACCTCATGCGCGACAACCGCGAAACCCTTGCCAGCCTCGCCGGCGCGCGAAGCCTCGATGGTCGCGTTCAGCGCCAGCAGATTGGTCTGGCCCGCAATCCCGCGGATCAACGCGACGATCCCGCCGATGTGGCTCGCAGCGTCGGCCAGCGACCCGGCCACGTCGCCAACCCGGCTGACCTCGGTGGTGGCCGCACGCATCTGCGCCGAACCCTCGGCGATCTGCTGGCTGATCTCCTGGATCGACGCGGTCAAGGCCTCGGATGCCGTCGCGACACCGGCCACGCTGTCCGACGCGGCCGAGGTCAGGCCCGCCACCACGTTGGCCTGGTGCGTACTGATGGAGGAGTTGCCGGACAACGTGTCGGCATTGCGCGTCAAGGTGGCGGCGGCTTGCGCAACGGCATCAACGACGTGACGCACATCACCCTCGAAAGCGTCGGCCATCGCGGCCATGGCACGCTGCTTGTCCGCCTCGGCCGCCGCTTTCCCGGCCGCTTCGCGCTGCTGCAGGGCGCCCATCTCGATCAGCGTGAGGCGGAACCGCTCGATGGCGCGCGCGATCACCCCCAGTTCGTCAGCCCGGCCGGTACAAGGAACCACCGCCGCGGTCTGGCCGTCGGTGACGCTCTGAACCGCGTTCGCCAGGCCGTTGGCCGGCCGGGTGATAACGCCCCGGACGATCACGACGACCATCACCGCAACGGCCGTCAGCAACATCAACGCCGCGATGACGATATACAGCGAAAGATCCTGAGCCGGCGCCAGCAACTCGGTTTTTGGCAGCGACACCAAGACCGACCACGGACGCGCGGACTGGCCAACCTTGATCGGGGCGAAAATCTCAATCATCTCGGCCCCCGTCGCGGCGTCCCGGTGACCGCGGTGGAATGCCTCGCCACCCGCAATCCGGGGCTTGATATCGGCGGGTGCGGCAGCCACCGGACCCGCCAGGGCGCCAAGCCCGGTCGCCCCGTCGTTGGCCACCGTCATGCCAGTGTTGGACACGATCGCCACAGCGCCAGTGCCATACGGATGTAAGCCGCCGAACCGGGTGCTCAGCGCCTCGAGCGCCACGTCGAATCCCAGCACGCCGACCGTTTTGCCATCGATGATGATTGGCATCGCCACTGAGGTGATCAGGTGGTCTTTCCCGTCATAAGTATAATGGTACGGTTCCAACACGGTCTCCTGACCGCTTGCGTGCGCGATCAGGTAGTAGTCGCCCGCACCCGGGTTATTGTAGTCGTCCAGTCTTTCCACCTTCAGGCCATCCGCATGGTTGACCGCATACGGGCTGAAGCTGCCGTCAGGACCCGACCCGTCGGTTGCGTGGTCCGAGTCGGGCACCAGCGCCGCGAACCCGTCTCGATCCCAAATTGTCCAGCCGCCGACGTAATCATGATTGGTGGCGACGACATCACCCAGCAACCGTAGATACACCGCGCGGTCCTTGATGCCGGATCGCTGCATCCGCACGAACGTGTCCCGCAAGGTGCGCGATACCTGCAATGGGTCGGTCAGGTCCCGTTCCACCTCGGCCGCGATGCGCCGCGCCATTTCCTCACCCGCGGTGACCGAAAGATCCTCGATCATCCGGCCGCTATGACGGGCGAGGCTGATGGTCAGGAAAGCCAGTCCCAGGCCGACGCACAGCAGCACGGGGATCAGGATCTTACTTCCGATGGGCAACCGCCCGATCAGTCCGCTGGCTCGGTTGAACAATGCGCGAATTCCTTCAGGCCAGGGGGGCGGCAGGGGGCGGCCGTATCCATTGCGGCTTATGCGCCAGTAATGGTTAACCCCGGGTAAAGGGCCCGCTCATCGACGACATTTCCCAGGGCGAACACAGGGCCAAGCCGGCATCGCCAGCCGTTTCCCGCCCGCGAATGCCTCACCCGCCCAACCTGATCGCCCAACCTGATGGCCCAGCCTGATCGCCCCGTCTGCTACTCCTGCGGATAGCGCCACGGCTTCTCAGGCTGTTTTGCCTGAGTATCGACCGTCCATTGCGGCAGGGACAATCCCGTCGCTCACATCACTGAACACCATCCGCACCCGCGTCCCGATGCCAACCTGGCGGACCACATCCGCGGGCGCCAGCACGCCGTCCGCCGTCGTCAGGTTGCCCAGCACCCGCAGCGCCTCGAATTCGCGTCGGCTGGCCCTTCTGCGTATCCAGGTCCACCAGCAGAACCATGTACGGCGTATGGCCCTTGAACGCCGGCTGGATCGCGTGGTGCACTTCCTCATACGAATGCACCTCGCCCTTGCCCTCGACCGCCGTCCAGGTCGCGCTCGGGCTGGCGCACCACGGACAGCCGGTGGTCGGCGGATAGCGCAGCAGGCTGCAATCGTCGCATTTCTGCAGATGGAAGTCGTGCGCCGCGCAGTGCTTGAAATAGCTCAGGTTCTCGTGGTCCAGATCGTCGATCGACAGGGACATCCCCAGATAGTTCGCCTTGGATGGACATGACCGTTTCCCCTTCAGCCGCGCCGCATGACCATGGCCGAGGTCGTCATCGGATTGGCCCAGCCCAGATTGGCGGTGACTTCGATATCCTTCACCTGGCGGCAGCCGCCCTCCCGATAGTCGTAGGTGTGCTGGCGCTTGCCGTCCGGCCCGACCGGACAGGAATCGTCGACGTCATGGCGAAGCTGGCGGACGTTCTCGATCACCATGTTCATGCCGTGGGTGTAGCCCTCGCACAGATGGCCGCCGGAGGTGTTGTTCGGCCGCTTGCCGCCCAGCCGGGTGATGCCGGAGGACACATACTCGCCGCCTTCGCCCTTCTTGCAGAACCCGTAATCCTCAAGCTGCAGCATCGAGGTGAAGGTGAACGCGTCATAGGCGCCGGTGGCGTCGATATCCTCGGGCCCCACGCCGGCATTCGGCCACAGGATGTCCTTGGCATAGTAGCCGGCCACGCGAGCGATCGGGCCGGCCTGGTAGTGCATGTCCATGCGCGGCTTGCTGCAGCGCCCGACGATGCCGCGGATCAGCGCCGGCGTGTGCCGCATGTCCTTCGCCCGATCCGCCCGCGTGACGATGATCGCGGTGGCGTTGTCGGTCTCCACGCAGCAATCCAGCAGATGCAGCGGCTTGCAGATGATCCGGCTGCTGAGCACGTCATCCACCGTGTAGCGCTTCTTGTAATACGCCTTCGGATTGTTCGATGCGTGCTCGGAGTGCACGACCTTCACCATGGCCACCTGTTCCGGCTTCGTGCCGTAGTCGATACATGTGCCGCATGAAGGTCGGGGCGAACATCTGCCCCGCGCTCTGCCAGCCATAGGCGCGGTTGTGCAGCATGTCGCCGTTGACCGGCGCCGCCGACCGCGCGCCCGTGCCGCCGATGCGAACCTGGGAGAACCCGTTCATCGCCCGGAAGATGGCCACGCATTTGCACAGCCCGGCCTCCATCACGCCGATCGCGATGCCGATCAGCGCTTCGGTCGAGGAACCGCCGCCGATGCAGTCCATGTAGAAATTCAGCCGAGCGCCGATGTCGCCGGCCATGAAGGTGGCGGAGGTGCTGTCATTGCCGGAATAGGACAGCATGCCGTCGATGTCGGAGGTCTTGATCCCGGCATCCGCGGCGGCATTGCGCAGCGCCCAGGTGCCCAGCGCCCGCGTGGTCTTGTCCGATCCGCGGGTGTAGGTGGTCTCGCCGACCCCGACGATCGCATACTTGTCGCGCAGGTATTTCGGTGTGCTGACATCCGTATCCGCTGGCAGCGGCATGGCGCGTTCCTCCGTTTTGGTTTGGTCGACGTTGTGCAGAAATGCTGATCCATGCGCGGATTGCCGTCAAATCCGGCCGATTTGCTCTTCCCCATCCGCGCGGAAAGCCGCTAACCTTATGCGGAACAGACGGGTGACCCACTCGATAATGACACGATACGATTTCATCGTCATCGGCAGCGGCCCCGCCGGGCGTCGCGCCGCCATCCAGGCAGCGAAGCTCGGGCGCGACGTCCTGGTCGTCGAAAAGGGCCGCCGGGTCGGCGGCGTTTCGGTCCACACCGGCACCATCCCGTCGAAAACCCTGCGCGAAACCGTGCTGAACCTGACCGGCTGGCGCGAGCGCGGCTTCTACGGCAGCGCCTACCGCGTCAAGAAGGACATCCAGGCCAAGGACCTCATGGCCCGGCTGCACATGACCCTCGATCACGAGGTCGATGTGCTGGAGCATCAGTTTGCCCGCAACAAGGTCCAGACCATGATCGGCACGGGCCGCTTCCTCGATGCCGCATACGGTCGAGATCACCTTGAACGACGGCGATATCCGCGTCGTCGTCCGGCGACAAGATCATGATCGCCGTCGGCACCCGCCCGTATCGCCCGGCCGACGTGCCGTTCAACGGCACCAACGTCCTCGACAGCGACGAAATCGTCGACATCCCGCGCCTGCCGCGCAGCCTGACCGTCGTCGGCGGCGGCGTCATCGGCGTCGAATACGCAACGATCTTCAGCGCGCTGGACGTCAGCGTCGCCCTGGTCGAATCCCGCCCCAGCCTGCTGGACTTCATCGACCACGAACTGATCGAGGACTTCACCCACCAGCTGCGCGACCGCGGCATGGCGATCCGCTTCGGCGCCAAGGTCGCCCGCATCGAGTTCGAAAACGACTGGCCGGTCACCATCCTGGACAACGGCCGCCGCATCCGGTCGGAGATGCTGCTCTATGCCGCCGGCCGGGTCGGCGCGACCGACAGCCTGAACCTGCAATCCTGCGGCCTGACCACCGACGAGCGCGGCCGCCTGAAGGTCGATCCGGCCACGCTTCCAGACCGAGGTGCCGCACATCTATGCCGCCGGCGACGCCATCGGCTTCCCCAGCCTGGCCTCGACCTCGATGGAGCAGGGCCGCATCGCCGCCTGCCACGCCTTCAACATCGCCGATGCCGCCGGCGCCGGACTACTTCCCCTACGGCATCTATGCGGTGCCGGAAATCTCCACCGTCGGCATGAGCGAGGAGGAGGTCCGCCGCCGCGGCATCCCCTATGAATGCGGCATCGCCCGCTTCCGCGAGACCTCGCGCGGCCACATCATGGGCCTGAACACCGGCATGATGAAGATGATCTTCTCGCTCAAGACCCGCCGCCTGCTGGGCGTGCACATCGTCGGCGAGGGCGCGACCGAACTGATCCATATCGGCCAGGCCGTGCTGAACCTGCACGGCACGCTGGATTATTTCATCGAGAACACCTTCAACTATCCGACCCTGGCCGAGGCCTACAAGATCGCCGCCCTGGATGCCTGGAACCGCATGGGCGTGGTCGAGCCGCCCCGCGTCGCCAAGGCCGCCACCGTCGTCCCCACGCCGATAATCTGACCTCACGCCGCCAGTCGCGCGGCTTCCTGCACCACCCGGGACATCGCCACCACAGCCCCGATCAGCACCAGGGTCGGCCCCGCAAGCCGGCCGGCCTCCAGCAGATCCGGCAACGTCGCCAAAGTCCCGTGCAGATGGGTCTCGTTGGGACGCGAGGCATTCTCCACCGCGACCGCCGGCGTTGACCCGGGCAGACCCGCCTCGATCAGGCTGGCCGCGACACCGCGCAGCGTCTTGCCGGCCATATAGGCCGCGATTGTCCCGCCGCTGGCCGCCAGTGCCCGCCAGTCATGCGCCGGCACCGCCCCATCGCTGCCATGCCCGGTGACGAAGTGCAGCGACCGCGCCACGTCGCGATGCGTCAGCGGGATCTGCAGGCTTGCCGCCGCCGCGCAGGCCGCGGTCACGCCGGGCACCACCTCCACCGGCACGCCGGCGGCGCGCAGGCTGTCCAGTTCTTCGCCGCCGCGCCCGAACACGAACGGGTCGCCGCCTTTCAGCCGCACCACATGGGCGCCCGACTGGGCCAGCGTGACGATCAGCCGGTTGATCGCCGCCTGCTTCATCGCATGCCGCCCACAGCGCTTGCCGACATCGATCCGGCGCGCATCCGGCCGCGCCAGGTCCAGGATCGCCGGATCGATCAGCGCATCGAACAGCACCGCGTCCGCCCGCTGGATCGCCTTCACCGCCCGCAGCGTCAGCAGGTCGGGGTCGCCGGGACCGGCGCCGACCAGCGTCGCGCTGCCGGTCGCCGTTATTCCGCGGGGATGCGAACATCGCGCAGGATCTCCTCAAGTTCAGGAATGCAGGAACCGCAATTGGTGCCGGCGTGCAACAGGACACCGATCTGCTGGACGGTGCCAAGGTCGATGGGTGGCCACGGCATGGCGGACCGCGTCGCGGGTCACGCCGAAGCAGGCGCAGACCTTCGGGCCCTCCGCCGCCGCCGCGTCATACATTCGCCCCGCCAGGATCTTGGGCCGAGCGCGAATCCGGCACCGGCGCGCCCAGCATCGGGATCACCGCGGCCTCGTTCGGCAGCGCGGCAGCGTCACGGGCCAGGAACAGGCAAGCCTCCAGCGCGCCGTCGAACACCGCCGCCACCCGCAGCACGCCGCGCCGCCGGTCGGAAACCTCCAGCCAGTCGGCCCCGCCCGGCAGGTCGAGCAGCGCGCTGGCGAAACGCGTCAAGTCCTCGCCCGCCGGCATCGGCCGCAGCCCGGCGAGCCGATACATCTGGCCCTCCGTGACCGGCACGCGAACCCAGTGGCAGATATCCGGCAGCGCCCCGCCGGTCCGCCGCAGCAGCAGGCCGTGGAAATGCACCGTCGACCGGCGTCACCGTGGCCGGCGTCGCCTTCAGCTCCGGCTGGCCGGAGACCGGGTCCAGCTTCGCGCCGACCACCCGGCCGACCGGCCCGGTGGAGGCGAACTGGTCGGTCCAGTGCATCGGCGCGAACACCTCGCCGTGCCGCTGGGTGTGCCGCAGATCGGCGCGCAGCAGCACCTCGCCTTCGGCCGTCGTCGACCCGGGTCAGCGCGCCCTGCTCGATCCCGGCCGCCGCGGCGTCGGCCGGATGGATGGCCAGCAGCGGCTCCGGCGTGTGGCTCATCAGCGACGGCGCGAGGCCGGTGCGGGTCATGGTGTGCCACTGGTCGCGCACCCGCCCGGTGTTCAGCAGCAATCCGCCGGTCGCCGCGCACGGCGGGCCTGGTACGCGCGTCGGCACGAACCGCGCCCGGCCGTCCGGCGTGGGGAACCCGCCCTGGGCGAACAGCCGGCCGCCCTCGCTGGACGCGCCCGCCGGCAGCGGCCAGCGGAACGGCTGCAGCGCGTCGTAGCCGGCGTCGTCCAGATCGGCCATGCGCGCTGATGTCGAACACCCGCGCGTCCGTCGTTGGCATGACCCGGACAGCGCGGCATGTTCGCGGAACATCGCGGCCGGCGTCGTGCCAGGCGAAACGCCTCCGCCCAGCCCATGCGCCGGCCGACCTCGGCGAACTGCCACCAGTCCGGCCGCGCCTCGCCCGGCGCCGCCCGAAACGCCCGCTGGCGGGAGATGCGGCGCTCGGAATTGGTGACCGTGCCGTCCTTCTCGCCCCAGCCGGCGGCCGGCAGCACGACATGGGCCTAGCGCCGGTGGTATCGGTCGGCCAGCAATCGGACACCACGACGAACGGGCACGCCGCCAGCGCCGCGCGCACCCGGTCCGCGCGCGGCATGCTGGCGGCCGGATTGGTCGCGACGATCCACAGCGCCTTGATCCGGCCGTCCAGCACCGCGTCGAACAGCTCGACCGCCTTCAGCCCGGGCTTCGGCGCCAGCGTCGGCGACCGCCAGAACGCGCTGCAGCGCCGCCCGGTCGGCCGGGTCGTCGAAGCGCATATGCGCGGCAAGCTGGTTGGCCAGGCCGCCGACCTCCCGCCCGCCCATCGCGTTGGGCTGGCCGGTGACCGAGAACGGCCCCGCGCCCGGCCGGCCGATCCGCCCGGTCGCCAGATGGCAGTTGATGATCGCATTGACCTTGTCGGTCCCGGCGACGGACTGGTTGACCCCCTGCGAGTAGACCGTCATCACGCGTTCGGTCTCGGCGAACAGCTCGTAGAAAGTCTCCAGCACCTCGGGATCGACGCCGCACTCGCGCGGCGGCGACCGCCGTCGAGGTCGGCGCAGCGTCCGCCAGCGCCGCCGCCAGCGCCGCGTCCAGGCCGGTCGTGTGGCGCGCGACCCAGGCCGCGGTCGATCGCGCCCGGCGCGGCGCAGATACGCCAGCAGCCCGTTGAACAGCGCCACGTCGCTGCCGGGCGCCAGCGGCAGGTGCAGGTCGGCGGCCTCGGCGGTCGCGGTGCGGCGCGGATCGAGCACCACGACCTTCGTGCCGCGCGCCGCCCGCGCCGCCTGCAGCCGCTGGTACAGCACCGGGTGGCACCAGGCGGTGTTGCTGCCGACCAGCACGACCAGGTCGGCCTCCTCAGATCCTCGTAGACGCCGGGCACCACGTCCTCGCCGAAGGCGCGGACATGGCCGGCGACCGAGGACGCCATGCAGAGCCGCGAGTTGGTGTCGATGTTGCCGCTGCCGATGAAGCCCTTCATCAGCTTGTTGGCGACGTAATAATCCTCGGTCAGGCACTGGCCGGAGACATAGAACGCCACGCTGTCCGGCCCGTGCTCGCGCGATGGTCTCGCGCGAAGCGTGTCGGCGACCAGGTCGCAGCGCCGCGTCCCAGCCCGACCGCCGCGCCGTCGCACCATCGGCATCGGTCAGCCGCGCGCTGTCGTCCAGCGTCGCGCCCAGCGCCGCGCCCTTGGAGCACAGCCGGCCGCGATTGGCCGGATGCGCCGGATCGGCCGCGATGCGTGCCGTCCGGCTGCGGCGACCACGCCGCAGCCGACGCCGCAATAGGGACAGGTGGTATGGACCGGTGCGCGTCACGGCCACGCCGACCGCCAGCAGGATGCGCCCGTCCGTCCAGCCGCACCGGAACGGTGCGGGCGCAGCCCTCGTCCGGCTCCTGCGCCTGCCCGTCGGCCAGCCCGATGACCCAGTTGTGCAGCGGGCAGGTCACCGACTCGCCATGCACGATGCCCTGCGACAGCTTGCCCGCCTTGTGCGGGCAGCGGTCGTGCAGCGCGAAGACCTGGTCGTCGGCGGTGCGGAACACCGCGATGTCGCTCGCCGGCGTCGTCGACCACGCGCGAGCCCAGCCGCGGGATGTCGTCCAGGCTGCCGACATCGCATCCACACCGACCGAGTGATCACCGTCCATCGCCGTCACTCCACCGTCGCCAGGGCGCGGAACTCGTGCGCATCGGCGCCCGCGGCGCGCTCGGCCCAGGGATCGTCCTGGGCGTAACGCTGGCTCTCCAGGAAGCGGTCGTGCAGCGCCGCGCGGCCGGCCGGCATCGCTCAGACGGGCGCGGACATAGTCGATGCCGACCCGCTCGACCCAGGGGGCGGTGCGTTCCAGGTACCAGGCTTCCTCGCGGTAGAGCTGCATGAAGGCGGCGGCGTATTCCAGCACCTCGTCCTCGGTGGCGACCTTGGCCAGCAGGTCGGTGACGCGCACCTTGATGCCGCCGTTGCCGCCGACATGCAGGTCCCAGCCGGCTTCGGTCGCGATCACGCCGAAATCCTTGATGGTCGCCTCGGCGCAGTTCCGCGGGCAGCCCGACACCGCCATCTTGATCTTGTGCGGCGTCCACGAGCCCCAGGTCATCTTCTCCAGCGCGATGCCCATCGCGGTGGAATCCTGCGTGCCGAAGCGGCACCATTCCGAGCCGACGCAGGTCTTCACCGTGCGCAGCGCCTTGCCGTAGGCGTGGCCCGAGACCATGCCGGCGGCGTTCAGGTCGCGCCAGACCTCCGGCAGCTGCTCCTTGCGCACGCCCAGCAGGTCGATGCGCTGGCCGCCGGTGACCTTCACCGTCGGGATCGCGATACTTGTCGACCACATCGGCGATCGCCCGCAGTTCGGCGGCCGATGGTCACGCCGCCCCACATGCGCGGCACCACCGAATAGGTGCCGTCCTTCTGGATGTTGGCGTGCATCCGCTCGTTGACGAAGCGCGACCGCGAGTCGTCGACATATTCGCCGGGCCAGGCGCACAGCAGGTAGTAGTTCAGCGCCGGGCGGCAGCTGGCGCAGCCATCCGGCGTGGTCCAGCCCAGCGCCTGCATCACCGCCGGGATGGTCTTCAGCTGCTGCTCGACGGATCGCCGCGCGCACCGCGTCATGCCCGAGCGTGGTGCATTTGCAGACCGCCTTGACCTTCGGGCGTCGCGTCGTAGTCGCCGCCCAGGGCGTAGCGCCAGCAGCGCTTTCGACCTGGCAGGTGCAGCTGCCGCAGGAGGCCGAGGCCTTGGTGCGGGCGCGCACCTGATCGAGCGTGGTCAGCTTGTGCTGGCCGATCGCCGCCAGGATCGTGCCCTTGCTGACGCCGTTGCAGCCGCAGATCTCCGCCGTGTCCGGCAGCGCTTCCACGCCCGGCGGCCTCGCCGCCGTCGCCGACGGACGGGCCGAACACCAGCGTGTCGCGCAGCGCCGAGATATCGGTGCCGTTGCGGATCAGGTCGAAATACCAGGCGCTGTCCCGGCCTCGCCATACAGCACCGCGCCGATCAGCTTGTCGTCGCGGATCACCAGCTTCTTGTGCACGCCGCGGGCGGCGTCGCGGAACACGATGTCGTCGGTGGTCGTCGTCGCCGATGAAATCGCCGGCCGAGAACATGTCGATGCCGGTCACCTTCAGCCGCGTGCCGGTGACCGCCGGCACGTAGTCGCTCTCCGCCGTGCCGGTGACGCGATCGGCGACGATCTTGGCCATGTCGTAGAGCGGCGCGACCAGGCCGAACACCGCGCCGCGATGCTCGACGCATTCGCCCACCGCGTAGATGGCGGGATCGCTGGTGACCATGCCGTCGTCGACCTGGATGCCGCGTCCGCAGGCCAGGCCGGCCTGCTTGGCCAGCGCGATGTTCGGACGGATGCCGGCCGCCATCACCACGAGGTCGGCCGGCAGCATGCGTGCCGTCGGCCAGCTCGACGCCCTGCGACGCGGTCCTCGCCGAGGATCGCCTTGGTGTTGGCCTCGGTGATCACCTTGATGCCGCGGCGTCCAGGTCCGCCTTCAGCAGCTCGGCGGAGACCGGGTCGAGCTGGCGCTCCATCAGCGTCGGCATGAGGTGCAGCACGGTGGTGTCCATGCCGTTGCGCGCCAGGCCGTTGGCCGCTTCCAGCCCCAGCAGGCCGCCGCCGATGACGACGGCATGGCGTGCCGGCCTTGCTGGCGGCCAGCATCATGGTTTCGACGTCGGCGATGTCGCGGAAGCTGATGACGCCCGGCAGCTTGTGGCCCGGCAGCGGGATGATCACCGGGTTCGAGCCGGTGGCCAGCAGCAGCACGTCGTAGGGCCGCGTGGTGCCGTGCGCGCCGGTGACCGTCTGCGCCTCGCGGTCGATCGCCGACGACCGCCTCGCCGGCGATCAGTTCGATGCCGTTGTGCTCGTACCACGATCGCGGGATGGGTGATGATCGCGTCGAACGTCTTCTCGCCGGCCAGCACCGGCGACAGCATGATGCGGTTGTAGTTGCCGTGCGGCTCGGCGCCGAACACGGTGATGGCGAATGCGTGCGGGGCGCGCGCTGAGGATTTCCTCCAGCGGCGCGCACGCCGGCCATGCCGTTGCCGACCAGGACCAGGCGGGCGCGGCGGGGGGCGATCATGTTCATGATCGATGTCTCCCCTCAGACCCGAGCCGCGCCGTAGAGCTCGCCCCAGGTGGTCCGCCAGCGGCGGCGCACGCCGCTGATGCCGACCAGGGCGACGGCGGCGAGCAAGGCGAACACCAGGAAGCCGGGGCCGTAGCTGCCGGTGAGCTGCTTGGAGTAGCCGAGGCTGGAGGCGAGGTAGAAGCCGCCGACGCCGCCGCTCATGCCGACCAGGCCGGTCATCACGCCGATCTCGCGCTTGAAGCGCTGCGGCACCAGCTGGAACACCGACCCGTTGCCCATGCCGAGCGCCAGCATGCCGACCAGGAACACCGGCATCGCCAGGCAGATCGTCGACAGGCCGGTGGAGATCGTGGCGAAGGCGCAGGCGGCGACGGCGTAGAGCACGATCAGCGCGCGCACGCCGCCGACCCGGTCGGCGACCGCGCCGCCCAGCGGGCGCACCAGCGAGCCGGCGAACACCACGGCGGCGGTGCAGTAGCCGGCGACGACCGGCGACAGGCCGTAGGCGTCGTTGAAGTAGATGGTCAGCGAGGAGGCCAGGCCGACGAAGCCGCCGAAGGTGACGCTGTAGAAGAACATGAACCACCAGGCAGTCGCCGACCTTCAGCAGGGCGAAGTAGGCGGCCAGCGGCTTCGGCGCCGGCGTGTTCGGGCTGTCCTTGGCGGCGAAGATGAACACGCACAGCGCCAGCGACCAGCGGGATCGCCGCCAGGCCGATGACGTTCTGCCAGCCGAACGCGATGGCCAGGGCCGGGGCGAACAGCGCGGCCAGCACGGTGCCGGAATTGCCGGCGCCGGCGATGCCCAGCGCCGTGCCCTGGTGCTCGGGCGGATACCAGGCGAGGCCAGCGGCAGGGCGACCGCGAAGGAGGCGCCGGCGAGGCCCAGCACGCAGCCCAGCAGCAGGATCGCGGCGAAGCTGTCGATGCCGATCATCCAGGCCGACAGCAGCCCGGCGATGACGACGATCTGGGCGCCGATGCCGACGCGCTTGGCCTTGAAGCGGTCGACCAGCAGGCCGAGCACGACGCGCAGGGCGGCGCCGGCGAGCACCGGCGTGGCGACCATCAGGCCCTTATGGGCGGCGATCGAGATGCAGGTCCTTGGCGACGGCGACGCCGAGCGGGCCCGAGCAGCACCCAGACCATGAAGCTGAGGTCGAAATAGAGGAAGGAGGCGAACAGGGTCGGCAGATGGCCGGCCTTGAGGAAGCCCTTGTGCATGGGAATGATCACTCGCGAGGCAGAGCCGTCGTTGGCGTGCCGGTCGATGGCGTGAAGCGCCGAGCGCTTCGGGATCGGTGCGAGCCCTTCATTGGGCAAGTCCGCTCGAGTTCGGGAACTCTGTGTAGCATCTGCAGCAAGATCGATGCCAAGTGCGACAAGGCAGAAGTTGCCTAGGGTTTCATCGACGCGGATTGGAGACCATGATCAAAAAATGATCATATATTGGCTGCATTATTAGTGCATATTGCCTGCGGGTGGGCATCATCTGTCTGAAATTCAATCGGTGACGTGTCCGACCCGAGTGAAAATGCCTCGTCATCGGGCATCGGCAGCATCGCGGTCCCCTCCAGCGCCGGCAGGCTCCGCGGCGGGATAAAGTCCTTCGGCCTCACCGCCGACGCCAGCAGATCGGGCCGGTAGACCTGCGGTTGCCAGCGATCGTCGAGGTCGGTCGCTCGATCCAGCCATCCCCAGCGCCGCATCTGGCCGAGGAACCACAGCGCGTGGGCGCGCGCCGGAAACCAGGCCTCCCTGGTGTGGAACCGGATCAGCTCGGCCCCCGACCCGCCCGGCAGCGCCGCCCGGCAGGCCTCCTCCGGCAGGCGCAGGCCGTCCGGATCGGCCAGCAGCGCGGCGATCGCCGGCGCTTCCTCCGGCTGGTCGCAGCGGATCTGCGCCCGCAGCACGCGCGCGCAGCAGATGGTGCAGCAGTTCGGGATTGGCGTCGGCCCAGGCTTCGCCCGACGCACAGGCACTTCTCCGGATGGAACGGCCAGATCGACCGAGGTGCCGATCAGGATCCGCCCGGCCTGCTGTCGCTCCGCCACATCGCCCCACGGCGCGCCGGCGCAGAACCCGGCGATGGTGCCGGCGGCCAGCGCCTCCACCACGTCCTCCGGCGGGATCACCACGGTTTCGATGTCCCGGTCCGGGTCCGCGCCGCCGGACGCCAGCCAGTAGCGCAGCAGCAGATTATGGGTGGAGAACGCGTGCACCACGGCGAACCGCGGCCGGCGTCGGCTGAGCGCGCAGCCATTCCAGCAGGCCGCAGCCGCGGCGGAGTGCCGTCCTGCGGTCAGGCTCTGCGGCGGCCTGCGTTGCTCGCTACAATCGCGTTGCCGCCCTGGCTGAGCGACAACGGCACCACCAGCCGGGCTTTCGGCCCACGCAACCCGGCGCAAGCCGCGAGCGCCAGCGGCGGCAGCATCACCGCGGCATCCAGCACGCCATAGGTCAGCTTGTCGGCGATGTTCGCCCAGGACGGCTCGATGCTGATCTGCACGTCGATGCCCTGGTTGCGGAACAGGCCGCTGGCCTCGGCGACGATGACCGGGGCGCTGTCGACCAGCCGCAACAGCCCGACGCGGATCGGCTTGCTCATCCCGCGTTCCCTTCCATGTCTTTGATGAGTTCGCTCGCGACGTCGACGATGCGCCGGCCGCTGCTCATGGCGTTGCGGCGCAGCCATTTGTAGGCGTCGGGCTCGCTCAGGCGGCGCTGCTTGATCAGCAGGGCCTTGGCCTTGTCGATCACCGCCCGCTCCTGCAGGCGGGCTTCGGCGTCCTTCAGGTCGTCCTGCGCCTGCTGATGCCGCCGGAACAGTGCGACCGCGGCGCGCAGGATCGGCTTGACGTCGGGCGGCGGCATGCCGATCGCGTTGTAGGAGGACACGCCGGCGCTGATCGCCTCCTCCATGAAGCTCGGGATCGTCCTCATCGACGAACAGCACGACCGGCCGCGGGTTCATGCGCGGCCATCTGGCGGATGCCGTCGAGGGCGTCGCGGTCGGGCCGCGCCATGTCGACCAGCACGACATCGGGCGCGAGGGACGGCGACGGCATCGGCCAGCGATTCGCCCGGCTTGCAGCCGCAAGACGGTCAACCCGGGATCGGCGGCAAGGATGCGGGCGACCGCGCCGGCCCGTTCGGCATCGTCGTCGGCCAGCAGGACTTTCACGTGCTGTATCGCTGCTACGCATGAAACGCTGCAGACGCAAAGCCTATGCCGCAGCGCAGCATGGCCGAAGTGCGTGGACGCGCGTGCAACGCATTCGCGTCGAGCGCCTAAAATGCGCCAGTCCGTGCGTAGATGGTTTGCATATCCGGCAGCTCTGTGCTACGGCCGGCTATGCGGCGCGGATTGCCGCGACACCGGGTCGGCGGTAGCGTGCGGCCAACTGAAGGAGACAGGTCCATGACCTTGAAGCTCGGCTACAAGGCGTCGGCGGAGCAGTTCGCTCCGCAGGCA
Organism: uncultured Alphaproteobacteria bacterium; assembly: GCA_963790515.1. Classification (GTDB taxonomy): domain Bacteria; phylum Pseudomonadota; class Alphaproteobacteria; order Acetobacterales; family Acetobacteraceae; genus Rhodopila. Next base: position 65,713 of record CAWBPF010000018.1, read on the forward strand.
GTTGCTGGACTTCTCGGTCGCGGCGGAGCAGGCGGGGTTCGATTCCGTCTTCGTGAGCGACCACTTCCAGCCCTGGCGGCACACCGACGGCCATGCGCCGTCCGCGCTGGCGTGGCTGGGCGCGCTGGGCGCCAGCACGCAGCGGATCGTCATGGGGACCAGCGTGCTGACGCCGACGTTCCGCTATCATCCGTCGGTGGTCGCGCAGGTGTTCGGCACCTTGGGCTCGATGTTCCCGGGCCGCGTGATCCTGGGCGTCGGCACCGGCGAGGGGCTGAACGAGGTGCCGTCCACCGGCATGGTATGGCCGGAAATGAAGGAGCGCTTCGCCCGGCTGCGGGAGGCGATCAGCCTGATCCGCAAGCTGTGGGCCGAGGACCACGTGAGCTTCGAGGGCGAATACTACAAGACCCAGAACGCCACGATCTACGACAAGCCGGGTGCGCCGTGCCGATCTATGTCGCCGGCGCGGGCCCTCAGGTCGCCAAATACGCCGGCCGCATGGCCGACGGGTTCATCTGCACCAGCGGCAAGAAGTGGGACCTGTACACCGAGACCCTGCTGCCGAACGTCGCCGAGGGGCTGAAGCTGTCATCCAAGCCGAAGCCCGATTACGACCGGATGATCGAGATGAAAGTCTCGTTCGACACCGACAAGCAACGCGCGATGGAGGACACCCGCATCTGGGCGGCGCTGGCGCTGACGCCGGAAGAGAAGATGACGGTGCACGATCCGAAGGAGATGGAGCGGCTTGCCGACGCCCTGCCGGTCGAGCGGGCGGCCAGCCGCTGGATCGTGTCCTCGGATCCGGACGAGCACATCGAGAAGATCAAGCCGTACATCGACATGGGCTTCCGCCATCTGGTGTTTCATGCGCCGGGCAACGATCAGGCGCGGTTCCTGAAGCTGTACGGCGAGATGGTGCTGCCGAAACTGCGCCAGCGTTTCGGGTAACATGACATCGCGTTCGTCTGGAGCTTTTCGCGCTCCCCGGCCTGCCGATGGTGCGGGCCGGGGACGACTTGCCGGCGCTGATCCTGGCCGGGTTGACCGCGCCGGGCAGGTTCTGCGCGACCGCGACGTGGTGGTGGTCGCGCAGAAGATCGTGTCGAAGGCCGAAGGCCGCACGGTCGATCTGGCTGACGTCGTGCCGTCCGCCGCAGGCGATCGCGCTGGCGGCGGAGGTCGGCAAGGACCCGCGGATCGTCGAGGTCGTGCTGTCGGAGTCCGTCGAAGGTCGTGCGCAGCCGGCCGAACCTGATGATCATGCAGCACCGGCTGGGCTTCGTGATGGCGAACGCCGGGGTGGACCAGTCCAATGTCGCGGCAGGCCGGACGGGCGTCACCGCGCCCTGCTGCTGCCGCTGGACCCCGACGGGTCGGCGGAGGCGATCCGCGCCGCGCTGGCGCGACAGGCCGATGTCGGCGTCGTGATCAGCGACAGCTTCGGCCGGCCGTGGCGCCGCGGCACCGCCGGGGTGGCGATCGGTTCCGCCGGCATCCCGTCGGTGATCGATCTGCGCGGCCAGCCCGATCTGTTCGGCCGCACGCTGGAGGTCAGCATCATCGGTTTCGCCGATGAGATCGCCGCGGCCGCTTCGTTGTTGCAGGGCCAGGCGGCCGAGGCGCAGCCTGTCGTCGTCGTGCGCGGCCTGACGTGGCACGCGCCCGACGTGCCGGTGGCGGACGTGATACGCCCGCCTGAGGAGGATCTGTTCCAGTGATCATCGCCCTTGTCCGGCGGGGTAGGGGGCGCCAAGCTGGCGCTTGGCCTGTCGCGCATCATGCCGCCCGAGGACCTGCTGGTCGTCGTCAACACCGGCGACGATTTCGAGCATCTGGGCCTGTCGATCTCGCCCGATATCGATACGGTCGCCTATACGCTGGCCGGGCTTGGCGAACCGCGAGCTCGGCTGGGGACGGCACGACGAGACCTGGTCGTTCATGGAGACGATGGAGGCACTTGGGCGGCGAGACCTGGTTCCGCCTCGGCGACCGCGACATGGCGTTGCATGTGGAGCGGACCCGGCGGCTGCGGGCGGGCGAGAGCCTGTCCGCGGTGACCGCCGATCTGTGCCGGCGCATGGGGGTCGGGCCCGCGGTCGTGCCGATGACCGACGATCCGGTGCGGACGCGGCTGCTGACCGATCTGGGCTGGCTCGATTTCCAGGAATATTTCGTCCATCGGCGGTGCGAGCCGGTGGTGAGCCAGCTGCAGTTCCAGGGCGCCGGGGCGGCCAAGCCGCATCCGGCGTTTCATCGCGGCGTTGGCCGATCCGTCGCTGGAGGCGGTGGTGATCTGCCCGTCCAATCCGTTCATCAGCGTCGAGCCGATCCTGGCCATCCCCGGCGTGCGGGAGGCGATGATGGCCTGCAAGGCGCCGATCATCGCGGTTTCGCCGATCATCGCCGGCCGGGCGGTGAAGGGGCCGACGGCGAAGATGATGACGGAACTGGGGCTGGATCCGTCGGCCGGGACGGTCGCGCAACGATATGCCGATCTGCTGGATGGCTACGTGATCGATCACGCCGACATGTCGGAGGTGGTCTCGATCGATGCTCGGGTGACGCTGGCGCAGACGCTGATGACGACGATGGAGGATCGCGAGGCGTTGGCCCGGATCGTCATGGACGCCGGCGCGGTGCTGCGGCGGCGGGAACTGCGTGGGCTTGCGGCACCAGCCGGCGATCGCTCGATGATCGATGTTTGGGCGGCGGTTCCGGTGAAGGCGTTCACCGGGGCGAAGCAGCGGACGGGCTCGATGCTGACGCCGGAGCAGCGGGAAGTGCTGGCGGCGACGATGCTGGAGGATGTGCTGGCCGCACTGGCCGGGGCGACGCGGCTGGCCGGGATCCTGGTCAATACGGTCGATCCGGTCGCGGCGGCGCTGGCGGAGCGTTACGGCGCCCGGGTGGTCACCGAGGGCGCGCTGGACGGCCACACCGGCGCGGTGAACGGGATGGCCCGGGTGCTGGCGGCGGAAGGGCAAGGGGGCGCTGCTGACGGTGCCGGGGGATATTCCGCGGCGTGACCTCGGCCGAGATCGACGCGGTGGTTGCGTCGTGTCTGCGCGGCGCCGTCGTTCACCATCGTGCCGGCGCATGATGAGCTGGGTTCGAACGCGGTGCTGTGCGCGCCGCCGTTCACGGTGCCGCTGCGGTTCGGCGACGACAGTTACTTTCCGCATCTGATGGCCGCGCGGGCACAGGGGATCGAGCCGACGATCGTGCGGCTGCCGGGGATCGGGCTGGATATCGATCATCCGGCGGATCTGCGGGCGTTCATGGCGGCGCAGCCGCGGATGCCGACGCGGACGCTGGCGTTGCTGGAGCGGTTTGGTCTTTAGGGCCTAATCACCGATAATCGCTGGTGTTCGCGGGGCGGAACAAACCCTAAGCTTTTGATCGACCGGGCGGCTTTGTCGAGGTGCCGGCAGCGCGCTTTCAGGCGGGCTGGAGTAGTCAGCACGCACTATCTCTTTGTTTAACCGAGCAACTTTATCATCCCGCCTGTTCCGGTCAGGATGATGTTGCGCTACGCGGGTTGCGGGGCGGCTTCGTAAACCGCGGTGAACCGTTCCGCCGATCGTTGTGCCCGCCTTGCTTCGGCCTGTTGTTGTTGGCGAACTTTTTCCGCCCGACGTTCGGCCGCCCGTCGTTGCTGCCGGGAGAGCGGGAGCAAGGGTGCCGTCGGCGCGGCTATTGGGGCGGTGGCGGATTTTTTCGGGGACACCGGGTTGGAGCGGACGAAGGCGAGCAGGTCGGGTGTTGCGCTGCTGGCGGGCAGGGTGGCTGCATGCTCAACCGGGTCGGCTTGCTCAACCGGGTCGGTTAGCGGTGGAGCCTTGGTTTGCGTTGGAGCGTCGGTTTGCGTTGGAGCGTCGGGCTCGGTCGATGTGACGGGCTGTTTTCGTAGCTTTTCCAGCTTGTTTTCGTTCTGGTTTGCGGCCCTGTTCAGCGCGTTGGCGTTTCCCCGCAGGCGCAGCACCTGGTTCAGTTCCAGTGCAGGATCGGCTGCCCGGCACAGTGCGTCCAAGGCACCAAAACCGAAGGCGATGGTCAGCGCGGCCAGTCGAAGCTCCCGGTTGGTCCGTGCGCCGTAGCTGGCAAGAGTTTCGCGCGCTGCCTCACGCGCCACAGCCGGGTCGTCCGTCCCGATGTCCGTGAAGAGCGGTGCCAGGAAGGTGAGGACCTTTTCGAGGACCGAGGCGGTGATCGTTGCTGCGTGCGACATGGCTTTGCCTGAATGACGGTGTTTTCAATATGTTCTTCTACTTCAGGTTGTGGGGAAGATCAAGAACAAAATGCATGCGCAACTAGATCTTCCGTGTTGGGCCATGGCACATTGCGGCTTTGTCCGCGGGGCTAACGAGACGATGATCCCAGGCGACCGACATGGCGGGTGCGACATCTTGTGTGGCACAATCAGCGCGTGCCAACGGTGTGCTTCGGAGGCATCCGTGGGCCTGGCCAGGCTGATTGACGTCGGGTCCGATCCGGCGTGGGTGATCGCGATGGGCCGTGGTCACGCGATACGGTGCGACGATCGCCTGCTCGCCGACGGCGTTGCGACCGCCGCCATGCGCGCCCGGTGCAAGTCCGTCGCGGATCATTCGTCAAACGAGAACAAGCGGTCGTCAATGGAGAGGTTTGGGCTTCGCGGCAGGACACCGGCCGAGCGGATCGCCGGCCGGTTGTGCCTTGGCGGTGGTCAGTTGCCGTGGATGGTCAGAAACTGACTGCCGGGCAGGCCGGGAAGATCGGGCGTGGTGCCGTACGTGCTGGTCAGTCTGCCGTTGGTCAGGTCGGCGGTGCTGTAGGTTGCGAGGACGAAGCTGACGTCGATATGACCGGGGGCGGTGAAGATGAGATCCAGTCCGGTGAAACCGGCCGCCCCTTGATTATTCAGTTGGACCATCGTGAAGTCGGTTGGGTTGACGCCCCAGACGGTCACGTTGTCGCCGGCGTGAAAGTTGACGACGGTCGAGAAGACCGGCGCGGTCGGGTTGCGGTCATCCATGAAGAACGTATCGTCGCCGGTGCCGCCGGTCAGAAAGTTGGACCCTGTGCTGCCATCGAGGACGTTGTTCCCGTTCACCAGACTCACGTTCAGCGCGTCCATGCCGGAGCCGCTGCGAAGGAATGAATTCGGCACCGATGCGGTTATGTTGAGGTTGTCGGGCGAGATGTCGATGCATTGCCAAGCCAGGCCGGCAACCGGTCCATTGTAGACTTGACCCGGAATTGTCGTGGGCAGGCCGGTCGTGGTGTCGAGTAGCGCGAAGTTATGGGCTGCAGCGGTGGATACCACGGACGTGGTGGTGTCGGACGCGGTGGCCGTGGCGGTATCGGTATCGGCGATGGTGAATGTGGTCGTGACGGTGTGACCGGGCGCGACCTGGTCGGCGGTGGGGGTGAACACCAGTCCTCGCAGGTCGCTGGTGACCGCGGCGGCGGAGCCGGTGTCGGTGTAGACCCCGGTGGCGGCGTCATAGCTGCCGTTACCGAGGTGGCTCAGGGTGCCGTTCGCCGCGGCTGACAGCGTAACGTGCACCGTCTCGGCCTGACTGGCGTCGTCCGTGATCGTGACGCCGGTGAATGGTGTGACCGTGGTTCGATCGGTCACCGCGTGGCTTGCGGTGGTGCCGGTGATGGCCGGTCCGGCGATTGCGTTGAGCGATATCGCGCTGGCCGGAATAGCGAGCGACGCCGTATCGGTGTCGGTGATGGTGAAGGTGGTGACGACGCCGTGACCTGGAACGCCGGCTGCCGGGGTAAACACCAGCGCCTTGAGGTCGGCGCTGACCAAAGCCGCGGTGCCAACGTCGATGTAGACGCCGGTCCTGGAGCCATCACTGAAATTGCCCAGTCTGGTCAGGACGCCATTTGCCACGGCTGAAAGCGTTACCGTTACGGTCTCGATCTGCCCGGCGGCATCGGCGATGGCGGCGCCGGCGAAGGGGGTGATGGTGGTCGCATCGGCGGCGGTCTGGCTGGTCACGATGCCGGTGATAGCCGGCCCGGCGATTGCATCGACCGTGGTCGTGCCGTCGAGGACGCTGAGCGAGGCTGCATCGGTGTCGCTGATGGTGAAGGTTGTGGTAACGCCCTGGCCGGGCACTCCCGCCGCCGGGGTAAACACCAGCCCCTGCAGGTCCGCGGTGACCGCGGCGGCCGAACCGGTGTCGGTATAGAGGCCGGCCGTGGCGTAATACGTGCCGGCGCCGAGGTTGCTCAGGGTGCCGTTCGCCGGGGTTGACAGCGTTACCGTCAAGGTCTCGGTCTGACCGGCACTGTCGGCGATGGCGACGCCGGCGAACGGGGTGATCGTTGTCCCATCGGTCACCGTCTGGGTGGCCGTGGTGCCGGTGAGCGCCGGGCCCGCGGTCGCGACGACCGAAGTCAGGTTGTCGGCGGTCGTGAGTGACGCCGTATCGGTGTCGCTGATCGTGAAGGTGGTCGTCACGGCCTGGCCTGGCACCCCGGGAGCGGGGGTGAAAACCAGCCCTTCGAGGTCAGTGGTAACGGCGGCGGCGGTGCCAGTGGCGGTGTAGACGCCGGTTGCCGCGTCGTAGCTGCCGTCACCCAACTGACTGAGGGCACCGTCAGCCGCGGATGAAAGGGTCACCGTCACGGTTTCGGACTGGTCGGCATGATCGGTAACCACCACGCCGCTGAATGGCATGATCGCCGTTTCATTGGTCACGCCCTGATCCGCCACGGTGCCGGTGATGGCCGGGCCAGGGGTCACGATGACCGATGTCGTGGTGTCGGTGGTGGTGGCCGACGCGGTATTGGTGTCGGTGATGGTGAAGGTCGTGGTGACACTTTGGCCCAACACGCCTTCCGTGGGGGTGAATACCAACCCGTTGAGGTCGGAGGTCACCGCGGCGTAGCTGCCGGTGTCGGTATAGATTCCGGTCGCGGCGTCGTAGGAGCCGTCAATACCCAGGTTGGTCAGCGTGCCGTTCGTCGGATTCGACAGTGTCACCGTCACGGTTTCCGTCTGTCCAGCATCATCCGCGATCGCGACATTGATGAACGGTGTGATCGTCGTCTGATCGTTCGTTGCCTGGTTGGCAGTGGTGCCGATGATCGTGGGTGCGAGCATGATAATTGACCTAAAATTGGAAGACGAAGCCGAAGATTGGTGAAACCAAATACAAATGCCGGATTAGTGGTACGAAAATGCGAGAGGGATGAATACGGACTGAGCGCAGGCTGCAAGAACCGAAAGACGTGCCAACACGGAGCTGGAAATTTCACCGTGAGAGACCTCCGTTGAGGCCTGTTTTGTAAGCAGAAATGGTTAACAAAGGGTTAATGGGCTCAATGACTGGCTAACATTTCTAAATTGTTTCAATAATCTACGCTGGCTGACCGGATGCGACGGTATTCAGTTCTTGCAGACCTGCCGTTATGCTTTGCTCCAAGAAGTCTCTCAATCGTCCTTGAATAAGGCCGTCGGTCGGCAAGTGATAAAGCGTTACGAATTATTCTGATGCATTGTGCAATCTGCAATAAGTGCTACTGCTTGACTGGCGATGAGGGGCCGTCCTGGGTTGGTGGCGAAGTGACAGCCGTACGGTGCCTCGCGCCTTGACGGGTCAACGTCGCGTCGCGAGGCCACGGGCTGATTGCGGCGGACCGGCTGGCTGCCGATGCGGTGGGGCAGGCCTTGCGGACAACTGTCGGCTGTGTTTGCCACGATGCGTCAGATGAGGCCTGTGTTCCGACAGAGACCTGGTCTGACTGTGGTTAATGGTGTCTGGTCTGGACTTGTCTGGTTTGGGCGTGGCTTGTCTGGTCGTTTTGTCGGTCGTTTTGTCGTGCAGTTTCAGGGACCAGCCCCGGAAATGATGCCGCGCCGGCTCAGGTCGGCCACTTCGGATGCGGTGTATCCGTGTTCGTGCAGCACTGCCTCGGTGTCCATGCCGGCCAGTGGAGCGGTGGCGCGCGGCGTACCGCTTTCCAGCGGGGGTACGCCGGGAATGCTCGGGATCGGCAACTTCTTGCTAAGGCCAGGTTGCGCCAGATAGCTGAACAGGCCTGCTTCCCTGACATGGGGATCATCCAGCAGATCGAGCAATTCATTGGCGATCGAGTGCATGACGCCGTACTCGGTGAACCGCGTCTGCCAATGCGCGTTCGGTCGGGCCGCCAGAATTTCGCTCAGAATCGGTACCAAGGTGGCGGAATTGGCGACCCGGCCCATGACGGTAGTGAACCGTGCGTCGTCGCCGAGATCGGGTCGTTCCAGGGCTTTGCAGAAATCGCCCCATCCGCGGCGCCCCGAGACGATGACGAGAATCCAGCCATCCGCCGTCGGGTAAACACTCCGATGCGCGCGTGCGGCGGGTGGATCGCCGTTGTAAATGACCCGTTGAAGGGTCGCGTAGCTGTTGAGCCAGGCGGCGCCCTGCAACAGGCTGGCCTCGATATAGCGGCCGTGGGGTTCATCCCGTCGGGCGTAGAGTGCTGCTGACAGCGCCTGGAACGCGTAGAGGGCGGTGATCATGTCGACAGGGATCGAGGCGATGTTGATCGGTCTGCCGTCGAGATCGCGGTTCTCCGCCATGAAACCGCTGAAGGCTTGCAGGACGGGGTCCATCGCCGGGCGTTCTGCGTAGGGGCCAGTTTGCCCGAAGCCGGACATCGAGAGATACAGGATGCCTGGGTGCCTGGCTGACACCGCCTCGTAGCCAAAACCGAGCCGCTGGATGACGCCGGGTCGGAAGCCTTCCATGAAGACGTCGGCGCCTTCGAGCAGGCGCCATAGAACCGCGCAGCCGTCGGGCGTCTTGAGGTCGAGGCCGATGCTCTGCTTGCCGAGATTGCCCATGACCGATAGCGCGGTGTTGCCGCCGGGCTGCGGCGCGCTGACGCGGACCCAATCGCCGCCGTCCAGCACTTCGACCTTGATGACAGTGGCGCCGTACTGCGCCAGCAGCATGCCGGCGTAGGGAGCGGCGATTCCCTGGCTGAGATCGATGACCTTGATCCCAGCGAACGGTGCTTCATAGCTCATCGTGACCCCGCATTCCGAAAACGACCAACCCGGCCCCTGGATTCCCGCCTGATGCCAGGAGCGGCCGGCCAGGGGTTGTTTCTTGGCAAGTCCGACCGGCTTTCGGTCAGCTCGCGCGGGCCACTGCCAACCCGTCGAGTGCCTCCACGCGGGCGCCGCGCACCCAGAGCGGGTTGACGTCCAGCGCTTCGAGTGCCGGACCCAGCGCCACGGCGGCGTCGCCGATGCGGGCGATGGCCTCGGCGACGGCATCGAGGTCGGCCGCGGGAACGCCGCGCTGTCCTTCCAGCATCTTCGCGCCCTTCAACTCGCCCAGCATGCGCCGAACCTCGGCTGGGGTGACGGGCAGGATGCGCAGCGCGACGTCCTGCAGGACCTCGACGAAGATGCCACCGAGGCCGACGGCGAGCACGGGTCCCCATTGCGGATCACGGGTGCAGCCGACGAACAGTTCCAGGCCCCTCTCGCGCATCGGCGACGACCAGGACGCCGTCCACGCGTGCGCCGGCGGGGGCGGCCGACATCACGCGGCGGAATGCGGCGGCGACGGCCTCGTCGCCTGCGACATTCAGCGCGACGCCGCCGATGTCGCTTTTGTGCTGGATGTCGGCCGGAGGCGATCTTCAGCACCACGGGCCCGCCGAAGGCGCGGGCGGCGGCGACCGCCGACGCCTCGTCCGTCGCCAGGGATGCCGGCACGATCGGCACGCCGTGGCGCGCCAGATGTTCGAGGACCGTCGCGTTCCGTGGCCGGCCACTGGACGGGACCTGTCCGACACCGACGGGGGCAGCCAGTGGGGCGTATCGCGGCGTTGCTGCTCCGACCACCACCAGGCACGCCCAAGCGCTGACATGCCGTGGGAAATGCCGGCCGCCGGTGTAGGGCAGGCCGAGGTCGGACACGATCCGTTGTGTCACCTCGGTGACCGGCTTCAGCGTATGGCTGATCATCAGCGCGGGCAGCGGCTGTCGCTTCAGGCCCTCGGAGATCTGGCGCAGCGAGGCGATCTGGAATTCCGTTGCCAGTGCCTCGGTGCCCGGCACGTCGAACAGGACCGCGAGTGCGGAAAACGCCGGCTCGTGGCCCATGATGTTCAGTGCCTTGTCGAACAGTTCGGGTTCCAGCACCGCGCCGCCGGTGATGTCCAGCGGGTTGTGCGGCGTGCCGAAGCTGGGCAGCACCGCGAGCAGCGCCGTCGCGGTGGCGGCGCGGCAGCGGCGGCAGCGGAACACCTTCGACCTGCAGGCGATCGGCGGCGATCTCGCAGGCGCCGCCGGAGACGGAGACCAGCCCGAGGCCTTTGCCGCCGATCACGCCGGTGCGGGCGATGACGTCGGCGGTGAACAACAGATCCTCGATCGAATTGACCCGCACGATGCCGAACTGGCGGCAAACGCCGTCGAACACGCGGTCGTCGCCGACCAGTGATCCGGTATGCGGCCTGTGCGGAGCGGGCGGTCACGTCGGACAGTCCGATCTTCAGCGCAACGATCGGCTTGCCGGCCGCGCGTGCCTTCTGGGCGGCGGCGGCGAAGTTATGCGGGATGCCGGATCGTTTCGATGAACATGGCGATCGCGCGCACACGTTCGTCGTCGAGCAGATGATCGACGAAGGTGGCGCTGTCGAGATCGGCTTCGTTGCCGGTCGAGATCATGTGGCTGAGGCCGATCTCCTGCTGCAGCGGCAAGGCTGGCGATGAAGGCCGCGGTGGCCCCGCTTTGGGAGATGACCGCGATCGGGCCCGGCCGGTTGGGCGCGCGGATGGCGCCGGTCCACAGCGGCACGTCGTCGAGGAAGTTGACGAAGCCGAGGCAGTTGGGGCCGAGCAGGGAGATGTCGTAGCGGCGCGCCAGTGTCGGCCAGTTGCTGCTGCTGGGCGGCGCCGTCGTGGCCGGTTTCGGCGAAGCCGGAGGTCAGGATCACCGCGTTGCGGGCGCCGGCCGCGCCAAGATCGGCCATGGCTTCCTCGATCGCGGCTGCCGGTACCATGAGCAGGCCGAGATCGATTTTCTGCCCGAGCGCGGCGCAGGATGTTGCGGCCTGGCGCCCGTGCACGATTCCGCCTCGGCGGGCGACCAGGTGCACCTCGCCGTCGTAGCCGAGTGTGGTGAGGTTTGCGAAGGTGGCCCTGGACCACATGGAGCGGTCGGTCGCTCCGACCAGCGCGATCGAGCGTGGTCGCAGCATGGCGGAAAGATCGCGCGTGGCGGCAGTCGGGCTCATTGGATTTTCCCCCGTTTCCTCAGGCGTCCCGGCTCTGGCAGGGTTCCGCGGGAAAAGCATAGGACCAGCCGCGCTCTGCTGGGAAGCGCCGGGCCGGTGCTTGGGTACAGTGACCGGCTCACGCGGCTCGGCTCGATCGTTGGGCGATTCGGGATACTCCGTGATCGGGCGCCGGGGCGGTCGTTGTCAGGGGCGTTACCCGCCGGTAGGGTCCTGGGGGAAAGGGAGTGTACGTCCATGTCGGAAATCATCAGCAAGCCGGTTCCTGTTCCGGACGAGATCAGTGCTCCGTTCTTCGACGGCGCGCGTGAGGGGCGGCTGATGCTGCAACACTGCACTGCCTGTGACAGATGGAGCTTTCCGGTGCGTGAACGCTGCCCGCATTGTTTCGCGGCCAGGCTGGAATGGCGTCAGGCGAGCGGGCGTGGGAGCCTGTACACATTCACCATCATGCATCAGGTGATGAACCCGGGCTTTGCCTCGGCGGTGCCGTACAACGTGGCCCAGGTGGATCTGGTCGAGGGTGTGCGCATGACATCCAACGTCGTCGGAATCGGCAACGAAATGCTGCGTATCGGCATGCCGCTGCAGGCTGATGTTCGAGGATGTGGGCGAGAACGTCCGCATCCCGAAATTCCGTCCCGCAGCCGGTTAGAAAGGGGAGAGCAACGATGGCGAACCAGCCGAAGGGGGCGATCGTCGGCCTTGGGGTGACGCCGATGGGCAAGATTTACGGCCGCCGTTCGGTCGATTTCGCAGCCGAGGCGATCGCGCTGGCACTTGACGATGCCGGGCTTGCGAAAAGTGATGTCGACGGCCTTTTGATCAATGCCAACATCTCCGGCGACATGGACGTCCGGGCCCAGATGACGCTTGGGTTCGAGAATCTGACGCTGGTGAACGTCATGAGCGCATACGGGTCAACCGCCGGCAGCATGATGCAGTATGCGTGCATGGCGATCCGCGAGGGCTTGGCGAAAACCGTTGTACTGGTCTACGCCGATGCGCCGCTGTCACCGACGCGGGGGGCCGGCCAGTCCTATGCCGGGCCGCACCGCTTCCCGCTTGGTGGCATGGTGGGACTGCGAGCGGCCTATGGCAATTTCGGTGCAAATCCGGAATATGCCATGGCGGCGCAGCGGCATATGCACCTGTATGGCACCACCGTCGAACAGTTCGGCATGATTGCTGTCGGGCAGCGCAAATGGGCTCAGCTCAGCCCGTGGGCGCAGATGAAGCAACCGATGACGCTGGAGGATCATCGAAACTCCCGCTTTATCGCCGAACCGTTGCGGCTGTTCGATTGCTGCCTGGTGTCGAACGGCGCGGTTGCGGTGATCGTTACGTCGGTCGAGCGGGCGCGTGATCTTCGGCAGCCGCCGGTGAATGTGTTGGGGTACGCTCAATGCGCGCCCGGTGACAATTTGAGCACCGACCGGCATCCGGGGGTCGAGACTGGGGCGAAACGCTCGGGCGAGATCGCATTCCGCATGGCCGGCATCAGCCGTGACGACATCGGCACGTGCCAACTCTACGATTGCTATACCTACACGGTTCTGGTGACGCTGGAGGATTATGGCTTCTGCGCCAAGGGCGAGGGCGGGCCGTTTGTCGCCGACGGCAAGCTGGGGCCTGGCGGGGCGCTGCCGACCAACACCGGCGGCGGGCAGTTGTCCGGTTATTACATGTGGGGATTCACGCCGCTGTCAGAGGCGGTGGTGCAGGCCCGTGGGCAAGGTGGGGCGCGTCAGGTGCCGCGCAACGACTATGTGCTGGTAAGTGCGAACGGAGGTATTCTTAACTACCACGCCACTATCATTCTCAGCCGGCATGCTTCTGGTTGATGTGGCTGCGCTTTGCCTGATGGAGGGGCGCCGCGGAGGCGTTCGCCGCTGTCGATGACTGGTGTTATTGTCCGATGATCGTGCCGGCCCCGCGCAGGTCAGATATCTCGGCGTCGGAATACCCGGCGGCCAGCAGGATTGCCCGGCTGTGCTCGCCATAGCCGGGCGCGACCTCGGCGGGGACCTTGGCGGCTTCGCTCAGGGTGAACGGGCTGTCCACCGTCATCATTCCGGTGTCGCCGAGCGGGCGCAGGATTCCGGCGGCCATGGCCTGGGGGTCGGTGGCGATTTCCGCCACCGTGCCGACGACGCCGAAGGTCAGGCCGTGCGGCGTCCAGGATTGTCCGCCATTCGGCCAGAGGTTTTTGCGCGAACAGCTGCATCGAGGATACCCATCAGCACCACCGCGTTGACGCCGCGCTCCTCGGCCTTGGCGAAACGCGGATCGACCGCCAATTCCGGCATTCCGACCGCCTGCGCCAGCGCGGGCCACTGCCGTTCGTTCAGCACGGCCAGCATGAACCACCGGTCGTCCGAGGTGCGATAGATATTGCCCAGCGCGCTGACGAATTCCTCGCGCGGCGGCCGCGGCGGGAAGGTGACGCCGCAGAGCTTCGCCTGGATCAGATAGCCGTTCGCCCACATGCCGCTGGCCAGCAGCGAGGCGCGCACCTCGCCGCCGCGGCCGGTCTTTTCCCGCTGGTACAGTGCGGTAACGATACCGCCGTACAGCGCCATCGCGGTCGGGCGGTCGCCCATGCCGGCGACCGAGCGGGCCGGGATTGCCCGATGGTCGGGCCGCACCTCGTCCATCAGCCCGGAGCGCGCCCAATACGCCGTGGCATCGAAACCGGTCTTGCCGGCTTCCTCGCCCACTTCGCCGTAGGCGGTGAGCGAGGCGTAGATCAGCCGAGGATATTTCTCCGCGAAGTCGGCGTAACGAATCCGCAAACGTTCGCGGGCGGGCAGCGGCACGTTGGTGATGAACACGTCCGCCTGGGAGACCAGCCGATCGAGCACCGCCCGCCCGGCCGTGCGACTTCAGGTCCAGCGCCGAGGCCGCGCTTGTTGCGGCTGTCCATCAGCCAGGGGTGGTTGTGCTCCGACGGCGGCATGCCGTGGCGCTTGTACTGCGTCCGCCAGGGATCGCCGTCGCCCGGGGGCTCGATCTTGATGACGTCGGCGCCGAAATCCGCCAGCACCGTGGCTGCCGCGGGGGCGGCCACGTAACTCGCGCAGTCGATCACCTTCAGGCCGGCGAACAAGGGCTTGGGTCATGGCTGGATCAATCCAGGTCCTCGCCGTCCATTCCGGCATTCTTCCGGGCGCGGGCCTGCAGGTCCATCATGATCGGCCCGAGCTTGGCGGGGTCTTCTTCCGGGCTCGACGGTGGGGCCGCGATGCCAGCCCTCGGCGATGGCCAGCAAGCCGCTGCCGGCTTCGACGATCCGGCCGGTGAAGTCCGCGGATTCCAGGCTGGCGATCCAGACGATGGCGGGGGAAACGCGGCCCGGGTGCATCGCGGCCTTCTGCTCCTCGGTGCGTTCGCGCAGGCCCTCGGTCATCCGGGTCAGCGCCTGCGGGGCGACGGCATTCACCGTCACGCCGTAACGTTTCAGTTCCCGTGCCGCGATGATGGTGAAGGCGGCGATGCCGGCTTTGGCGGCGCCGTAGTTGGTCTGGCCGGTGTTGCCGTAGATACCCGACACCGAACTGGTGTTGATGATGCGGGCGTTGACCGGGCCGTCGATCTCCTTGGATTTGTTGCGCCAGTAGGCCGAGGCGTGGCGGGACGGTGCGAACGTGCCTTTCAGATGCACCTCGATCACCGCGTCCCATTCCGGTTCCACCATGTTGACCAGCACGCGGTCGCGCAGGATGCCGGCGTTGTTCACCAGCACATCGAGCGTGCCGTAGGTGTCGATCGCCTGGTCGATCAGCCGCTTGGCGCCCCGGAAATCGGCGACGTTGTCGGTGTTCACCACCGCCTCGCCGCCGCGTTCCTTGATCGTGCGCACGACTTCCTGCGCGGGCGTCTCGTCGGAGCCGACGCCGTCGCCGCTGGTGCCGAGATCGTTGACCACGACCTTGGCGCCATGTGCGGCCAGGGCCAGCGCGTGCTCCCGGCCGATACCCCGACCGGCGCCGGTGACGATGGCGACGCGTCCGCTGCAAAGCAGACTCATGTGATACGTTTCCCTGTTGGCCGCCGCCGGACAATTTCCGGCGTTGAACCGAGTTTCGGACGGGTTGGCTGCCCAGGTCAAATGCCGCGAGGTCGGAGGCCTGGGATTTTGCCGGGCGATCGGACGGGGAGTGGCGTCAGAAGAAGGCCATCGTCCTGACCTCGATGCTTTCACGCCGACGGGCGTTGGGGGGCGTTGTCGGATCCTCGAACGCGGCGTGGCCGACGAAGCGGGCTCGGCCGTCATCCATGAAATCGTAGGTTTTCAGCAACAAGGCCTGGTCAGCCTGCATGCGTGGGAAGTACACCCAGCGATGGTCGGGTGAGTGACGCATCACGTAGATTTCGCCGGTGCGCTCCCGGTATTTGAGTTCCATGCGCAGCAGGTCGCCGTCCGACTGACTGGTGGCGTCGCACATCGCCAGCGGGAGTTCCTCGACCACGTCGTACAGCGACTTCCAGACGTTGTAGAAGGCGACCCGGCGCTGCAGCAGCGTCTCCGCTTCATCCGGCAGCAGGTCGCGCACCCGCTGCGGGCCGGAGGCGACGGTGTAGTCGCTGTGCACCAGCAACACCGCCGGCCGGTTCACGGTCGTCTGGGCGGAGAGATCCGCGGGCAGGCGCTTGCGCAGCGTGTGGTCGAAGATCACCACGCGGCTGGCGCCGGTATTGCGTTTTACGAAGTCGACGACCTGCGGGTAGAACTGGTCGGCAACGGCCGCCGCATCGTCGAAACCGTTAAAGGTGGCCGGGAACGGCCGCAGCTCGAAGCCTTCGCGGTCGACATCGAACTGTTCGACGCGGGGCCAGCCGTTGGCGATTGCCATTTCGTGCGGATCGGTCCCGGGTGGGTTGAGTTTCACCGGGTGATCCGGTTCATAGAAATAGTAGTCCGGCGGGACGCCGTTATCGATCGAGTAGTTCATCGTGGCGCGAACCGCGTCCTGCATGGTCATCCTCCGGTCAGGCAGCTTTGCGTTCAAGGGTGAAGTTTTCGCCGACAAATGAGCGGTCCCAGCATGGGAGACTTTCCACATCCTCGGTCATCCAGCGGCGAAGATTGGGATGTGGCGCGAGCGGGACTTTTTGGAAGGTGTGGAGGTGGAGCGGGGCCGCGAGGGCGATGTCGGCGATGGTGGGGTTGGAGCCGGCGATCCAGCGGTTGTTTGCCAGGCGGGTGTCGAGAATGCCGGCGAGCTTGTGGAATGTTTCGTCCTGGGCGGCGAGGATGGCGGGGTCGGGTGCGCCGTTCAGCAGCGGCTTGACGCAGTTTTCCACCAGGTAGACGTAGCAGCTTGGGAACCAGGCGGAAGCTTCCCAAAGCAGCCAGCGATTGATGTCGGCGCGTGTCTGCAAATCGGTGGGATAGGCGGTGGTGTTGCCATGCTTGTCCGCGGCGTACTGCAGGATGGCATTGGATTCCCAGAGGATAAAATCGCCGTCCACCAGCGCCGGCAGGGCGGCGTTCGGGTTCACCGCGGTGAATTCGGGGGAGCGGTGCTGGCCGGTGAAATAGTCGATGTGGATGCGTTCATACGGGGCGCCGATCAGGTCGAGGCCGGCGATGGCTTTGCGGCAATTCACGGTGATCGGGTCGGCGTAGAGCTTGAGCAACGTTGCCTCCTGTTTGTTTTTAGCGGACGGGTGGGTTGGTCTGTTCCGATGGGACCCGTCCGGGGGCCGGTTTGATCGGCCGCCAGTCAGCTTTTTAAGCGCAACGGCGTGCGGCTCGCAACCTGGCGCTATTTGGCTTGCACTGGCGGAGATCGGGGCTGCCTGGCACACCGACGGCCCGGGCGCCGTGCCGCTCACCATGGATCGATATACGGGTACTTCTTCGTGGTTCGCGCCGGCACCGGGGGCAGTCGCTTCAGGCTGCTGGCGATCCAGTCCCGGGTGTCGGCTGGATCGATGACGTCGTCGATGCCGCCGCCGGCGGCTGCGTTGACGGCTTTAGCGCTGTCGTAGGCTATGCCGGTCATTCGTTCGAACTCCAGCCGCCGCGCTTCCGGGTCGTCGATCGCGATGAGTTCCTTGCGGTAGCCAAGCTTGACCGCACCTTCGATGTTCATGCCGGCGAACTCGGCGGTGGGCCATGCCACGGCGAAAAACCCAACCAAGGTGCCGGCGCCGCACATCGCCTGGGCGCCGAGGCCGTAGGCCTTGCGAACCACCACGCTGAACAGCGGGGCGGTCATGTTGGCGCCGACGTTGAATAGCCGGGTGCAGTGGCGAACGAGGGCGGTGCGTTCGACTTCGGGTCCGACCATGATACCCGGACAGTCGATCAGGCTGAGCACGGGGATGTCGAAAGCATCGCACAACTGCAGGAAGCGGGCGCCCTTGTCGGCGCCGTTCGAATCGACCGCTCCGGCCAGATGATGCGGGTTGTTGGCGACGACGCCCATCGGCCGGCCCTCGACACGGATGAAGCAGGTGATCAGGCCAACGCCGAACTTTTCGCGGAGTTCCAGCACCGATCCCGTGTCAGCGATCGTTTCTATGATGTCGCGCATGTTGTAGAGCCGCAGCCGGTTTTCCGGGATGACGTGGCGCAGGCGCCTCTGATCCGGCGCCTGCCACGCCGCGATCGTCCCCTGGAAATAGGAGAGATATTTCTTCGCCACATCGACCGCCGCTGCTTCGTCCCGGACCAGGATGTCGACGACCCCGTTGGGGACCTGCACCGACATCGGGCCCACTTCTTCGGGTGTATAGATGCCAAGGCCGCCGCCCTCGATCATCGCCGGGCCACCCATGCCGAGTGTCGATCCTTCGGTGGCGATGATCACGTCGCTGCATGCCACCAACGCGGTATTGCCTGCGAAGGTCCGGCCGTTGACGACCGCGACCAGGGGCACGAGGCCGCTGAGCTGCGAGAACGTTGTGAAGGTATGGGTATCGACCGCGACACGGGGGCCGATATAGTCCTCGCCCGGCCTGCCGCCGCCGCCTTCGCCGAACAGCACCAGCGGCAGCCTGAAGCGGTGCGCCAGTTCGAACATCCGATCCTGCTTGTAGTGGTTGCGGTGCCCCTGGGTGCCGGCGAGCACGGTGTAGTCGTAGTGGACGACCGCCGCGCGGGACCGTGTCTCGTCGAACAGTGTGCCATTGATGGAGCAGGTTCCGGCGACCACGCCATCGGCCGGTGTGTTTTTCCGCAACGCCTCGATGGAGTTGCGCTGATGCTGACGCGCAACGATCAGCGGCCAGTATTCCTTGAACGATCCCGGATCGACGAGTTGGGCGATGTTCTCGCGTGCCATGCGGTAGCCAAGCTTGTGCCGCCGTGCCACCGCCTGCGGACGGTTTTCGTCCCGCGTCAACGCGTGACGATCCTGGTTCTCCTGCAGGTCGGCGCGGATGTGGTCCGGGTCGAGTTCGGTGTTTGCAACGACCGTGCCGCCTTCGACTTCGGCTTCCTGGACGAAGACGATCGGGTATCCCTCGCGGACCACATCGCCGGCAGCCATGGTGACACCGCGGACAATGCCGCCATGCGGGGCGGCGATCACGTGCTCCATTTTCATCGCTTCGACCACGGCGAGTTGCTGGCCTTGCCGCACGAGGTCGCCGACTTCCACGTTGACCACGACAACCGTCCCTTGGATCGGCGAGGCCACACCGGCCGACCCGTCGGGACCGGTCAGTTCCGGCGCCTCTTCGGTGATGGCCTGGTCTGCCTTGACCTGGGCGTCGTGGGCAAACAGCGCAAGCGGATCGCGGCTCTTGACCCGCGCGCCGGCGAAGCCTGTGCCGCCAGGCGTCGCGCCCGGTGTCGGGACGAAGCGTTGACGTTGGTCCGAACCGGCGGCGACCAGTTCCGCGGTGTGTTCGTCGAGCCAACGGGTATGCACCGATCCGGCAACGAAATCGGGATGCGCCAGGATCGCGCGCAGGAACGGGATGTTGTTGCCGACGCCGTCCAGCCGGAATTCGCTGAGTGCGCGGGACAGCCGTCCGACCGTGGCGGCGAAATCCGGTGCGGGTGAGTGCGCAATGACCTTGGCCAGGAGCGAATCGAAGGAGCGGCTGGTGCGATAGCCGGCATAACCGAAACCATCGGTCCGCACGCCCGGGCCGCTCGGCGGCTCGTAGGCGGTCAACGTTCCGCCCGCCGGCCGGACTGTCCCATCCGTCCCGATCGTTTCCATGTTGACGCGCGCCTGGATCGCGTAGCCGCGCGGCCGGGCGACGGCTTCCCGGTCCAGCCCGAGGTCCGCCAACAATGCGCCTTGGGCGAGGCGGATCTGACGTCTGCACGAGGTCAACGCCGGTCACGGCCTCGGTCACGGTATGCTCGACCTGCAGCCGGGCGTTTGCCTCGATGAAGACGAACGGCGATGCGGCTGGGCGGCCGGAAACATCAACCAGGAACTCAAACGTTCCGAGGTTGCTGTAGCCGACGCTGGTCGCGAACCGGACGGCGGCGTCGATAATCTTACGGCGGAGGCCGTCATCCAATCCCGGTGCGGGGGCGATTTCGATGATCTTCTGGAAGCGGCGCTGGACGCTGCACTCCCGTTCGCCCAAATGCGCGACGTGGCCCGCGCGGTCGCCGAGGATCTGGACCTCGACATGGCGTGCCCTGGGGATGAATTCCTCAACGTAGACCTCGGCCCGTCCGAACGCGGCACCGGCCTCCGACTGACAGCGCTGGAAGGCTGGCTCCAGCTCGTCGGCGGTCAGGACGGCGCGGGTGCCGCGACCGCCGCCACCAGCGACGGCTTTGATGATCATCGCGCCTCCCGAACCGAGGGAGGCGAAGAAGGCGCGGGCTTCGTCGAGGGTGACGGCGTGATTCAGTCCGCGAATGACTGGCACGGATGCCGCGACAGCCGCGGCGCGGGCGCTCGCCTTGTCGCCGAACAGTTCCAGATGGGCGACGTCGGGGCCGACAAAGGTCAGGCCAGCTTCGGCGCATTTTCGCGCGAAATCACCCCGTTCGGCGAGGAAGCCATAACCCGGGTGGACGGCATCGCACCCGGTCCCCTGCGCCGCCGCGATGATCGCCTGCATGTCCAGATACGCGCTGGCGCCGACACCCGGCAGCATGTGGGCTTCGTCGGCGACACGCAGATGCAGACTGAGTGAATCGTCCTCGGGATAGACCGCGACGCTTGGCAGATCGAGGTCGGCGGCAGCGCGGGCAATGCGAATGGCGATCTCGCCTCGATTGGCGATCAGCAGTTTGGTTATGCTCATGATATTTGTATTTACGCTCCAGCGGCCGGCGTTTCAGTCGAACCCTTCGCGCTTGAACGGTCCGTCACGCCAGGCGAGCGCGGATTTAAGGCCGCCTTCCCGCATTTTCTCGCCGAACTGGCCGGCGTTTGGCCGCAGGCGGGATGACAGTGCGTGCCACTGCCACCCCATCGACAGGGCGGTGCGGAAACCCATGATCTCGTAGGCCTGGTTCACCGACTGCTTGTTTGCGGCGAGCAGGTCCGGCGCGATCTGCGTCATTGGCCGTAGCTCGCGCATCACTTCGTCTTCGAGCCGGTCGGCCGGGAAGCATTTCGCGACCCAGCCCATTTCCGCGGCTTCCCGGCCGGTGACCGAATTGCCTGTCAGTTGCAGGTATTTTGCCCTGGCCATCGACATCTTCCAGGGAAAATAGAGCGTGTCCGGGGTGGTCATTCCGCGCATGGGCGGGTAGCCGATGCGGGCGTCGTCGGCGACGAAGGCGATATCGGCCATCGACAGGATTTCTGTTCCGCCCGCAAGGCAATGTCCGTGCGCCTTGACGACGACGGGCTTCAGCAGATCCCAGATGGTCAGCCAGTCCCGCAGGCAACTGCGGGCGAACTGATCGGTCCAGCCTTCGAAATTTGGCGAGTGAACCCAGCCTTCCTTGTTGTGCTGGCGATGGCCGGCCGACATGTCGTATCCGGAGCAGAACGATGGTCCGGCGCCGTCGATCAGGACGACCGAGACCTCGTCGTCGGCTTCGGCGGTTCGCAGGGCATTGACGATTTCATCGCGCATTAGGAATGACAATGCGTTGCGCTTTTCCGGGGCGTTCAGGGTGACGCGTGCGATGCGATCTTCGACGCGATACAGGATGTGTTTGTACGGGTCCGGCATGGTCGTTGCTCCGTCAGGGTCTGGGGTGTCGCGAAACCGAAGTTCGCATTGTGGGAAATGCCAGGTCCGGGACTTGCTGTTTTCAGTGGGCCGACCGCTGGCGCTTGTTCCGTTGGCAAGGGCTCATGGCAAACGCTGCGGCACTTCGTTGCTGGCGCGCATATTCACCCATTCAGATACGCCTCTGTTGTCCTGAAGCTGACGTTCGTCACTGTGGGAGGCACCAAGTAAGGGACGTGTTGTTTTCAGTCTGGCGGCTGCCGGCGGAGGTTGACGAACTCCTGACCCGGCGCATTAGCGACCGACCCAGTGCGGCGGGCGCTTTTCCACAAAGGCGCGGGGGCCCTCCTTGAAGTCCTCGGTCTCCCACACGCGCATACCGGCGGCGGAGCAGGCTTCCCACAGTTCGGCTTCCGTCAGGTCATAGGCCTGGCGCGCGACACCGAGGCTTTCGCGCACGGCGATCGGGGCGTTGAGGGTGACGCGGCGGGCGAGTGCGAGTGCGGCGTTGATGACTTCGGTTGCCGGCACGGCCGCGTTCACCAGGCCGAAATGGGCGGCGCGGGCGGCCGGGATCGGATCGCCGGTGGCGATCATTTCGAGGGCGATGGCTTTGGGGATGGCTCGCGGGAGGCGGAAGACGCCGCCGGCACCGGCGACGAGGCTGCGCTTGACCTCGGGCAGGCCGAGATTCGCTGTTTCGGCGGCGACCGAGAGATCACAGGCAAGCAGCAACTCCAGTCCGCCCGCCAGCGCATGGCCCTGCGCCGCGGCGATCCAGAGCTTGGTACGGGATGCGCGCACGAAGCCGCCGAAGCCACCATTCCTGGTCATGAGCGTGGCGCCACGGCCGGCGGAGACCTCTTTCAAATCCGCCCCGGCACAAAATGCGTATGGCCCCGCGCCGGTCAGAATAGCGGCCCACAGGTCGGGATCGTTCTCCACCCGCTCGACCGCCGCTTCCAGACCGGTGGCGACGGCGCCATTGACGGCGTTGCGGGCTTCGGGACGGTTGATGGTGACAAGCGCGATATGCGGCTCGATAACCTCGAACAGGACCGCACCGGGCTGGGTCGGGTCAACCATGGTCGCAGCCTGTGCTGTTCCGGTGCATGTATCGTTTCCTCTCCGGATGATCGGCCCTTGGTGGGTGACCGGTTGGTGAGAGGTCAGCATGGGGTGGGATGCCCGTCAATTGCGGCGTGGGCGCGCGGCGGGGGCGTTACACGGCGGCGCGATAACTCGTGACGCGTCGGGGTTGCAGTTCCTGCCTGGGATACCGTGGGCGGTTGCATCGTAGCTGTTGCATCGTAGCGGGGGGCGTTATATCGCTCCGTAGCGCGGGTCCGGATAGTTGATGACCTGTACGTCCTCCGAGGCCATATTCAGCACCGCGCAGCTTAGCTGCCGGCCGTTCCGGCTGTCGCGGGCATCCCCGGCGGAACCGGGGTTGATGACCAGCACGCGGCCTATCCGTTTCACGACCTGGCAGTGCGTGTGACCGTACAGCACGATGTCCGCATCCGCCTCGGCGAAACGGTCGAGCTTGGCGCTATGCGGATGCACATAGTCGCCGCGGGGTTCCCATGGCGTGGAATGGATCAACAACAGTCGTTTTCCGGCGAGATCGAGATATCGGCGATGTGGCTGTTCGGCCAGAAACCGCAGTAGTTCGGGATCGATCCCGGCACGCTCACGCGCCCGCGTGCCGACCGGGGAGAGGAAAACCTCCTCATGGTTGCCCTGGATGATGTGCGCCTGACGCTCCTTCAGTCGTGCCACGACTTCATTGGAAAACTGATATTCGAAGATACTGTCGCCAAGGCAGAGCAGTTCATCGATATCGCCCATTGCTGCCAACGCCAGGTCGAGACCCTGAAGATTGCAGTGGAGATCCGAAACAATTCCGACCCTCAAAGGCTCGGCTCCCGAACCGGCGACAGAGTCGAAGCGAGGGGTGCGAGGGCGCGACGGTGAAGTCTCATGCGGTCAATCACACGGAGGGCGCATTGGTCATGCCGCGCACGAGGCGTCCCGGCAGGGCGCCGGTTGGCTCGCCGTTGCGGTAAACCGCTGCCCCGGACACGATGGTTGCATCGAACCCGTCGGTCCGCTGGATCAGCCGCTTGCCGCCGGCGGGCAGGTCGTAGACGATTTGCGGTGCCTGGAGCGCCAGCCGGTCGTAGTCGATCACATTCAGGTCCGCCTTCATGCCAACCCGAATCAGGCCGCGATCATGCAGGCCAATTGCGGCCGCGTTGTCATGGCTGAGGCGTTTCACGGCCCAGGCCACGGGAAATAGGGCGCCGCGGCTGCGGTCGCGGGTCCAATGGGTCAGCGTGTAGCTGGTCGCGGTGGCGTCGCACATGATGCCGACATGGGCGCCGCCATCCCCCAGTCCTAGCAGGGTGTTCGGGTGCGCGATCATGTCCCGCACCACATCGAGGTTGCCATTCGCGTAGTTGGTGACGGGCAGATAGAGGACGGCTTTGCCGTCGCGCTGCATGAGCAGATCGTAGGCGACCTGTCCGGCGCGCGTCCCTCGCGGGCGGCCCGGGCGGCGATGCTGTCTTCGGGGGCGGGTTCGTAATCGGGTGGGTCGCCCAGCGGGAACATGCGATCCCAGCGCTGGACACGCTGTGCCCGGCGGCTGCCCTGGAACGCCTCCGCCAGCAGTGCCGACGCGGAACGCGGGGTCCCGGAGGTGACGCATCCGCTCGGGGAACGCTCAGATGGGCGATCTTCCGGTAGCTTGGCCGGCCCATGAACGGGTTCTGCGATAGTTCGAAACCCAGCAGGACGCTGGTCGGGCGGGAGCGGACCTGGCCGGTGATGCGCAGCCCCGCGGCGTTCGCCTGCCTCGATCTGCGTCGAGCAGATCGCGCCATCCGTCGGGGTCGGGTGTCGGACTGCAGCAGGGTCAGGGTCACCGGGCGGCCCGACGCTTCGGCCAGACGCGGCGGAACAGGCCGAATTCCTCGTCCTGGTCCTCGAAGTCGGAAACGATCTGCAGCCAGCCGGCGCCGGCGGCGCGCATGGCATGGGCGATGGCGGTGAGCTCGGCTTCCTCGGCGCGCAGGGTCGGGATGTGCTGCCGTCGAGTGTGCGGTGATTAAGCGTGCGGGAGGTGGAAAAGCCGAGCGCGCCGGCGCGGATGCCTTCTTCCGTGAGGGCGGCCATGTGCTGGCGATCCTGTTCGGTGGCGGGTTCGCGGTCGGCGCCGCGCTGGCCCATGACGTAGACGCGCAAGAGCGGCGTGCGGGACCTGGGTGGCGATATCCACGTCGTACTGACCGCGCGGCCAGTGCATCGAGGAATTCGGGGAAGGTGTGCCAGTTCCAGGGCAGGCCCTCGGTCAGCACGACTTCGGGGATGTCCTCGACGCCTTCCATCAGCTTGACCAGCATGTCGCGCTGAGTCGGGGTGGCAGGGTGCGAAGCCGACGCCGCAATTGCCGAGCAGGACGGTGGTGACGCCGTTCCAGGAGGAGGGCGAGAGGCGGGAGCTCCAGGTCACCTGGGCGTCGTAGTGGGTGTGCACGTCGACGAAGCCGGGGGTGACCAGCTTGCCTCTTGCGTCGATCTCCTCCGTCGCGCTTGGCAGGGAGTGGCCGATCGCAGTGATGCGGCCGCCGGTGATGGCGACGTCGGCCTCGAACGGATCGCTGCCGGAGCCGTCGACGATCGTGCCGTTGCGGATCACCAAGGTCGGTGTGGGGGCCATTGTCTGTTTGCTCCGGCGTTCGGAGGGACAGAGTATTGGTGGGCGTCCGGCCAGGCAAGTTAGGCGGGGCTTGGGGCGGGAGGGACGTGTGGCCGTTCGGTGATTTCTGTTGTTGATAGGGCTTCAGGTGGGCGTTCGATCGTCGGGCTTCGGTCAGCGATCGTCTGTCAGCATCGTGGGTGTGTTTACTGCTCGACCTGAACGGGCGTTCGTTTGGCGGCCAGCCATAGCAACCGCAGCAACCGAGGGCCCACTGGATCGAAGTCCAGAATTCATCAAGCCGGGACCTGCGCCTGCGTTGATTTGTCCGGTTTGAATTCGATTGAAACGATACTGTGCGGCTCTTGGATTCCGCCTCGGCGACCGTAATTGACTTGGCAATTCACCACGACCATCGTATGTAACGCAGGGAGACGTTCAAGCGATGCCACAAACGATCCTAAGCGTGGTCGCCGATGTGGCGCCGGACAGTTACAGTCGTGCTGCGCCGCCTGATAGAGGATCTTCGCCAGGACGAAGAAACCATATCGCCGCAGTTTCCAACAAAATACGACCGCCTGAAGGCAGCTGTTCCCAGCTTGCACTTTATGTCGCTGACAGTATTCACCGACCCGCAATACGATCCGATCCTGGTCATGGAGTGCAATTTCGACGGGGCGGCGGGACCGTTTTTCGCGCAGCTCGAAGACGCGTATGGCCCGAGGTTACGCGATATGCTGCGTTGCTGCAAAGTGCCTCCTGCGCCGATCGCCGACAGGTTCAACGACGTCGTTGCGGCTGGTTCGCGTGCTCCCATCGCGCCGTTGCTGGAAGCGCTGGTGGTCTTGCCGGCGGTGTTCCACCAGGGCAATCGGGGAATGGCCCGCGAACGGATTCTGCGGGAGCGAGCGCTGTTTTGCGCCGCTCGCAGTGAAATCGACACGAACATTGCCTATCGTGACGAGGATATTATCACTGTCCACAGGATGCTGCGTGCCCGTATGCTGCAGCAGTTCCCGTGGCTGGCCGCGTCGGAAACGCCGCTTATTCCATCAGCGGAAGATCGGGCGGACAAGTTGCGGCTGATTGGTTTCCTGATCCTTGGGGTGCTGGCACTCATCGCGCCGGGTGTTGTCCTGGGCTTGGCTCTACCGCTTTGGGTCACCGGTTTCCTGCTGACCGGCGCCCTGGTGTGGGCGGCAATGAAGGTCGACTGGCTGCGAGAACTGGATGCCGATCTTGACAGTCCGGTTTCCCACTGGCTCATGCGTGCCGCGGTTATACTTCCGGTCGGCGGGGTGCTGATTTCGCTTTTGCCGCGTCACGATCTTTGGCGGGTGCTGACACTGGTGCTGTCCGGGGTCGGGGGCGTCATTCCGACCGTGGTGCTTATTCTGCTTTGGCTGCGGACCTTGGAACGGCGCGACCCGAGCCTGGATGCGCCGGTGCAGGATGCACGAGTTCTGCAGGAACTGGCAAACAGCGAAGATCAGATCAACCAGAACCACATGATCAGTATTGTCCACATCAAGCCGGGCCTGCTGCGGGCAGTGCTGATCCGTGCCGGGCTTTGGGGACTTGGTGCAATCCTGCGCGTTCAGACGGGTGCCCGAAGCGGCTACCTGGCCAGCATGCGCACGATCCATTTTGCCCACTGGGCGTTGTTAAGTAATGGCGGCCGGCTGATGTTCCACAGCAATTTTGATGGCACCTGGGAAAGCTACCTCGATGATTTTATCGAGAAGGCGCATGCAGGACTGACCCTGGCCTGGTCCAGCAGCGTGGGCTTTCCGCCGACGCGATTTCTGGTTTTGGACGGAGCGACGAGAGGCGGACGGTTCAAGAACTGGGCTCGTCATTCGATGACGCCGAGCTTGTTCTGGTTCAGCGCCTACCGCGATTTGTCGGTCAATCAGATCGAGCGTCAGCGACGTGTCGCCGACGGGCTGCGGATGAGCGAAATGTCGCGAGAGGAAGCAGAAGCATGGGCGCTGGATCTATAGCATCGTTATCCGCGACCACGCGGTCCGCGGAAATACAGGCGGGGTCATCCTGGTATCTGACGCCCGACGTGGCGGCACAGACGCAAGGATTGATCGCCAGTGCGTTTGCCCACCTTCCCGAGGCGATCGCCCTGTTCGTGGAATTGCCACCACAGGCCGGGGGCGCGTGGCTCGGCAAGCTGTCGGCGCGCGTGCCGATCACCGATGCGAAAGGACGGGCGCCCGGATCATCATCAGCCATTGCGTTTACTGCGAGCGGCCTTATGGCAATGGGATTGCCACGAGCCGTGATGGCAGGATTCTCACCGCAGTTTGTCGAGGGCATGCGTGAGCCCGGCCGGCAACGCCGTCTTGGTGATGACAACCCGAGCATGGTAATCAACGGAGGTCCGTTGTGGAGCGGCAATGCTCCGCTTCCGACTGGCGCGGATGCTTCGCAAGCCGTGCCGTCGACCAAGCTTACCGTGCATGTATTGTTGCTGCTGTATGAAGCCGATGACGCGGCACTGCAGACGCTTGCTGCTGATGCCCGGCAGACAGTGAGCGATTCGGGTGTAACGATTGTCCATGAGATCCGTTTGTCACTACACGCCGATCCGCGGATCGCTGATAACCCACGCGAACATTTCGGCTTCGCCGACGGCTTGTCTCAGCCCGTTCCGTTCGGTGCGCCGATCGTCAGCAAGGCCGGGGTGCCATATCCGATTGATCCGCTGCACGGCATTGCCGCCGGCGATTTGCTGTTGGGTCATGTCAACGCCCACGGCGAGCCCGCTCCAGGGCCGCTCGTCCCCGATGCGAACATCGCAAACGGGCCGGAGCGGGTTCTGCCGAACGACGGCGTGCCGCACGGCATGCGGGATCTGGGGCGCAACGGCAGCTACCTCGTGGTGCGTGAATTGCGGCAGGATGTCGCAGCATTCTGGCGATCACTGGACGACGCGGCGGCGGCGATCGCGCGTCCTGGCATCGATGCCGACTGGCTTGCGACGCGGATCATCGGGCGTGACCGTGACGGCAAGCCGCTGGTTCCGCCGGAGGCGGTCCCCGTGGCCGATCAGGGCGATCCAAGCAACGACTTCAGGTTCGTTCCGCACGACATGCACGGACTGACCTGTCCCATGGGATCGCACATGCGTCGTGCCAATCCGCGTGACGGCCTTGCTCCCACAGCAAACGACGCATCTGCGTTGCTGCACGCCGCCAACAATCACCGCCTGATGCGGCGGGGGCGAAAATATGGTGCTCCGATCGCCGACCCGCGCGTTGATGACGGCGAGAACCGGGGTCTGCTGTTCATGTGCCTGAACACCGATCTTCCGCGACAGTTCGAATTCGTGCAGCAGACCTGGATGCTCAATCCCGGCTTCGCGGTGCTGGATGGGGAGACCGACCCGCTGATGGGTCCGCCCGGAACGATGACAATCCCGTTCTCTCCACTGCGTTTGCGTCCCCAAGTGCAGACTTATGTTCGTCTGGCCGGTGGCGACTATTTCTTTGTACCGAGCTTGCCGGCACTGAGATATCTGGCGGCGCTTTGAGGGCCGGCGGGCAATGCAGCGGATGTGCCGAGGCAGACGGCATCCGTATCGTGAAGGCAGGATCCCAAGAGCGCAGGTGCCTACCGCATGGGGACCACCAGACTGATCAGGTCTTTGACGGAGACCAGTCGTAGATCCGCTTGAGAGCCCCACCCATGAGAGTGCCCGGTCGCTGTCGGACAGGCGGTCGGTGACGCGAAATGCCTCGACGCCCTGCTCGTAGGTCAGTAACGCCGACCGCCCGGGTCCAGTCGGTGCCCCACATGCAGCGATCGAAACCGAAGGCGTCGAAGATGCGACCGAGCGGATCCCACATGTCGTTGTAGGGGAAAGGTTCGTGCGACAGCGTGCAGGCGCCGGTGATCTTGATCGCGACGTTGTCGTGGGCCGCCAGGGCCAGCAGCTTGGGCAGATCGGCGAACGGCTCCGCGGGGGCGGGCGGCTCGAACGGCTGTTGCAGCCCGAGATGGTCGATCACCAGCGTGGTGTCGGGATTGCGGGCCGCCAGCTGGCCGGCCTGCTCCAGGCGGCCCCAGCACAGGAGGTTGACCGGCAGGGCGTGTCGCGCGGCGGCTGCCAGAACGCAGGTTGAGGCCGGGATCGGCGGCATCAGTCGACAGCATCGCGGTTCATCATGATGCGAACGCCGACCGCGCCATCGGTCGAAGCCCAGTCGGCGATGGTGTCGGCCACCGCGGGATCGGTCGGGTCGACCGGCTTGATCAGGCCGAACCGGCCGGGATGCGCGGCATGGACCTCGAGGGCGTAGCTGGCGTCGTAGCGGTACATCGCGAATGGCGAGACCAGCAGCGCGCCGTCGACGCCGACGGCGTCCATAGCGGCCACCATCTCGTCGCCGGTGACCTGCGGCGGGCCGTGCAGCACGCGCGGCCCAGGGGCGGCCTGGATGGTTGCGTTCGTAGGCGTGGACCTGGGAATCTATTGTCATCATGACTTCGAACTTTCCCCCTAACCGATGGCGCGTCCCGCTGCTTACTGAATTCGCCAGGCCGCCTGTGCTTGATGAGAACGCTACGCCGCGTGGTGTCGGTGTTCAAGCCCGGCGCTGTGCAACAGAGCCCGAGGCCGTGCGAGATGCGTCGAACGGCACGGTGCGCCGAGAATGCAACATGGGGAATAGTCTGGATACTGTCACGCTTCGCCGGCAGCGGGGGGTAAACCGAGCATCAGTCGGCCGTACGGCACCATCGCACCTTGCCGGGAAACCACCATGTGCGTGCTGATGGTCAGCACATCCCGCAACAACGCCTGTAACGGATCAGCATCGTAGACCGACCGGGCACCGGATACTTCGAGCAGGGCTTCGACACCGACCCGCAACTGGTGCGCGGCGAACGACACATCCCGCCGATTGCGAGCGACGGCTTCGGGCGAGATGGCCGCGCCGGATTCCAATGTCTTGATGCTCTGCGCACGCCTTGTGTGCATGATCAGCACGCCGGCGTCGATTGCCGCCGCTGCCTCACCCAGCCGCATCTGCACGACCTCGGATGCAGCGACCTCCCGCACTCCCCGGGAAATCCGTGTGCGCAGCGCGGCTGGCGCCAAATCCAGGGCTCGGCGGGCCAGTGTGAACATAACGGCCGGCAGAGAAAACGGCACCAGATAGCCGCGGGGTGCGCGCAACAGGCTGTAGTCCGGCAGAATGGCGGCACCGGGCGTGGTGCCGTCCAGCAGATCCTGCAGCAGAACTGTGCGGTGCTCCGGGACGAAAACGTCTGTCAGCAACAGCGAGCAGCTTCCGGTTCCGCGCAGGCCCAGAACATGCCAATCGTCGACGATCTCGACATGCGTCATTGGCACAAGCATGTAACGTGTGGGTTTGTTGCCCGCGGCGTCCTCCGCCCGTGCTCCGATGATCGCCCATTGCGCGTGGCGGCAGCCGGACGAGAACGGAAACTGGCCTGATAGCCGCCAGCCACCGGATGTGCGTTTTGCGGTTTCCCGCGGTGCCAGGGAAGACGAGGCCACCGAATGTGGGTTGTCGCCCCAGACGTCAATCTGCGCCTGCTCCGGCATACAGGCGATGATCCACTGGTGCTCAGCCAATACGGCGTAGACCCAGGCGGATGCGGCGCAGCCATTGGCCAGCGTTTCCACAATCCGAGAGAAGACATCGAAGCTCGCCTGATGTCCGCCGAAGCGGTTCGGCTGCATGACCCGCAGGATGCCGGTACGATGGAAGTCGGCTATGGTTTCGTCCGGGTACCTGACCGTCGGGCGGCGGCGTCAGCTTCCCGCGTGGCCAGTGCCGGAACCAAGTCGGCTGCATGGGACAGCAGGGTTTGCGCGAGGCTGGACAAGATCATGTCCTTGCAGTGCGAGACAGATGGTTCGGGCCAGCGGACCCTTCGTTTAGCCCAGGGTTCGGCGGTGTTGACGGAGTTCCGATCGAAACCCGCAGGCGCATTGGGGGACAACTCTGCCGGAGTAACGGGAAACGGTGCAACGTGTGACGCAATGCCGCACGTTGCACCGTTCAGAGACAGCGCCGATCAGGCGTTGCACTGGCCCCGCACCAGGCCGCCCGGCAGAGCGCCGGTGGCCTCGCCGTTACGGTAGGTGACCTGCCCGGCCTTCACCGTCG
The DNA here is from genome assembly GCA_963790515.1 of uncultured Alphaproteobacteria bacterium. Classification (GTDB taxonomy): domain Bacteria; phylum Pseudomonadota; class Alphaproteobacteria; order Acetobacterales; family Acetobacteraceae; genus Rhodopila. The sequence goes on from CAWBPF010000018.1 coordinate 96,936, forward strand.
CCACGTAACCGCGCGCCTTCTGCATCAAGCGCCGGCCGCCGGCGGGCAGGTCGACGACCATTTCCGGCCGCTCCAGCGCCAGGTTGGGGAAGTCGATCACGTTGATGTCGGCTTTCATGCCGGGCGCCAGCACGCCGCGGTCGTGCAGGCCGGCGAACCGCGCCGGCTCGCGCGTCTGGCGGCGCACCAGGTCGTGCAGCGGCATGCGGCCGTCCTCGACGTCGCGGCCCCAGTAGCTGAACAGGAAGGTCGGGAACGACGCGTCGGAGATGAACGCGACATGCGCGCCGCCGTCGCTGAGGCCCGGGAATGACGTGCTGCTGGGCGTACATCGTCTTCACCGCCTCCAGGTCATAGTTGGCGTAGTTGACCAGGCGGTGAAGATGAAGCCCTTGCCGTCGTCGTCGATCAGCATGTCGTAGGCGACTTCCTGCGGCGTGACGGCCTTCGCGGGCGGCGATCGCGGTGATCGAGTCCTCCTTCGACGGCGTGTAGTTCAGCGGATTGCTGAAGTGGAACATCCGCTCGATAGCCGATGCGGCTCAGCAACGACCAGGTGTTGAACTCCTACGGGTCGTCGGCGAGGATTTGCGCCCGGATTTCCGGGTCGCGCATCGCGGCGACGCGCTCCGGCCAGCGGCAGATGCGGCGATCGAGCGGTAGGTGCGGGTGCCGGCGAACGGGTTCTGGCTGCCGGTCAGGCCCAGCAGCGCGCCGATCGGTCGCGGCGGCGCGACGCAGCGGATCGGCAGGCCGTCAGCGGCGGCCTGGGTGGACAGGGCCAGCAGGTCCTTCCACGCCGTCGGTGCGGTCGTGGCGCTGGTTCAACGAGAACACCAGCGGCCGGCCGCTGGCTTCCATGATCCGCCGGACCATGGCGAACTCGGTGGCCGGATCAGGCGTGTTCCAGTCCGAGGTCATTTCGATGAAGCCGCCGCCGGCGTCCTTCATGCCCATGGCGATGCCCATCAACTCGCTCTCCTGGGCGCGCAAGGTCGGGGTGAGGGTCGCCGGCGAGGGTCTTGTGCGCGATGGTGCGGGAGGTGGAGAAGCCGAACGCGCCGGCGCGTACCGCCTCGGCGGTGATTTCCCGCATGCGGGCGATGTCTTCCTGGTTGGCGTCCTCCAGGTTCAATGGCGCGGTCGCCCATGACGTAGACGCGCATCGGCGCGTGCGGCAGCAGGGCGCAGAAGTCGATGTCGTGCTTGCGGCGTTCCAGCGCGGTCAGGTACTCGGCGAAACTTTCCCAGGTCCAGTCGAGGCCTTCGTTCAGGCAGGGGCCGGGCAGGTCCTCGACGCCTTCCATCAGCGCGACGACGGCGTCCTGCGTGTTCTTGCGGCACCGGCGCGAAGCCGACGCCGCAATTGCCCATGACCACGGTGGTGACGCCGTGCCAGGAGGACGGCGCGAGGTGGGAATCCCACATCGCCTGGCCGTCGTAATGGGTGTGGATGTCGACGAAGCCGGGCGTGACCGACAGGCCGGTGGCGTCGATCTCTTCCGCGCCGGTGCCCGTCGACCGTGCCGACGGCGGCGATCTTGCCGTCCTTGACGGCGACGTCGCCGATGAAGGGCGTGCCGCCGTTGCCGTCCATGATGGTGCCGCCGCGGATGACGATATCGTATGTGCTGGTCATGGGTGATTTCCTCTCGCTATTCTGATCAGTGTTATCCTTTGACGCATCGAGGGCAAGTCTAACGGGAGGCAAACGGATGCGGCGTGGGACCGCATGCGGCCTGCAGTCGGTCTATGGACGCACGGCGGGGGTCTCCACTTTCAGACCGGTGTCACGCACACCCAGAAACAGTTCCAGATCGACCAACGCCGGGTCATCCCAGGCAAACGGTTCGGCTCGGACGCCGGTCAGGCAGTTGCGAATGCGGCGATAGAGCGAGCCCATGCCCTGCCACTCCAACCGGTAAAGCGGGTAGCCGTTGGCATGGCCCTGGGGGATCAACGCCCCGGCAAGCCGTTGGCCCGCCAGCCCGTCGTGGCACTGCTGGCAGGACAGGTTGAGCTGTCCCATCCGAGTCTCGAACAGGCGGCGGCCGGCTTCGTAGAACGGCCGAGCGGGACCGTCCGACGTGACGGCCACCGGAAGGCCGCGGGATTGCAGCCCGATAAATGTGTTGATCGCCAGCAACGCATCGCTTTCCGGCGGGAAGGCGGCGGCGCCTTGATCGACGGTACGGGACAGGTTGATGCGCTGTTCCAGGGTCAGCGGACGGCCGAGCCGGGCGTCGTAGGCTGGGTAGCGCGCTGCCACGCCGCGCATCCCTGCCGGGTCGCCGTGGCAGTCGGCGCAGCTGCGGGCGGCTGTGCCGGTCCGCTCCCGCCAGATGGCCTCGCCTTGCTGCACCCACAGGAAACCAGGATTGGCGGTGTCGTCGTCCTGCATCGCACGCGTTGCGGGGCTGGCGTCGGTATAGCCGGAGCGGGGTTCGGCGGCGGACGCGACCGTTGCGAGGCAGGCCAGCAGCATGACCGCGGTGCGGATCATGTGACGGTGATTTCCACCAATTCCGTTTGAACCGAGCCGTCATCGTCGACCCAGGTCATGGCCACGATGCCGCTTGCTTCGGCAACGGCGGAGAACGCGAGGAACGGGTTGGCGGCGATCGCGGGAAAGAAATCGGCGGTCAGCACCTCCTCGCCGTTCCAGGTGCAGACGAATTTGTTAATGATCTTGCGCGGGATGATCTGCCCGGAATCGGTCCGTCGCTGACCGCTTTCCATGGGATGGGAAATCAATATCCTGATGTCGATGACCTGGCCTTTTTGCGCCTGCTTGGGCATGTTGATGAGCACGCGGGCCATTCGACGCCTTCCTTATTCGACGCAGGCGGCAAGTGTAACGATCAGCTCGATACTGTCGCTCCAGCAGCTGCCGTCTGTCAGTTTCGCCACCGCGACGACGGTCTGCGAGGTGGCGAGGCGAATACGGGTGGATACTTTCGGCGGGCCGGCCCGCGGTCCGAAATAGAAGTTGGCGACATGCGGCAGCGGGTTGCGCTGAGCGAAGATGTGCAGGCTGCGGACCGGGTCCGGACCTTCGACGCTGACTGTCATGGGGACGGCGTTACCATTCTCTACAAGTAATGGTATGTCGAGCTTGACGCGCCCCTGTTTCAGCACCGTGTCGCCGACCAGGTCCTTGATCAGGGCAGCCACCTGCGCTTCCGTGGCGCCCGCCGACATTGGCGCCAGACACACGGCACCCGCGGCGGCGACAAGCACCCGTCTGCGCGGCACCAGACGATCCATGATCCGGTTTTCCTCGTTCATGGTGTGTGCGGCGTTTGCAGGAACGCAATCAGGTCTTCGATCTGGCCGGCATCGAGTATGGGTTTGTCCTGCCATTGGCGTCCGACCCGGTGAAGCCCGGCTACCGTGTAGAAGGACGGCATGACCGTATCGGGGTTGAGGCGTGCCGCATCGACGATACGCAGCCTGATCTGGCCTTCAGTGAGTCGGGTTCCGAGGTTGGAGAGGGACGGGCCGATTGTCGGTGCGGATGGCTGCGGAGCCGATGGGTCGGCGTGGCACAGCAGACAGGTGCTGACCTGGCGGCTGGCAAACAGGGCCGCGCCGCGAGTGGGATCGCCTGGTCGGCCGGTGAGTGATGCGGCGATGCGGTCATTTTCGATCCGGTACGGCACCAGCGTTGGGGCTGCCTGCGGGTCGGAAGCTTGTTGTGCAAACGCGGGCGCCAACAGGCTTGTCGCCACGCTAAGCAAAAACGTCAGTCGTAAGCGTCTTGAACCAGGCATCGGCGTATTCAGCCTCGAGCGCACGGGTCTCTGGCGGCGCGTCGATTGGGCTGGTGCCGCCCGCGCCGTCAATGTCGGTCAGTAATCCGTTTGCCGGCCGATAGACACCAGCGACCGAGATGCCATAGCCGGGCGCCACCAGACTGTAGCAGGTGTTGATCAAACGCGGTTCGGCGGGTTTGGTCCCATGCAGCAGCTGCACGACGGCCTGTGCGCACGCCTTGGCCTGGGCGTTGGCGGCGAAGGCGGATTTTGGCATTGCCCCAGCCACCGCCGCATCGCCGATCACATGAATGCCGGGCACCAGTCGCGATTCGAAACTCACAGGATCTATTGGGCACCAACCGGTTTTGTCCGCAACCCCGGCGAGGGCGGCGATGCGACCAGCGCGCTGTGGCGGGATGACGTTGCCGACATCGGCTTTGTGCTCGCCGAATTCCGTCTCGAAGGTGCGGGTCGCTGCACTCACGCTGACCACCTTGCCGCCATCGGACAACGAGACCCATTCCAGCAGGCCGGGATACAGTTTGGCCCACGCGTTCATGAACAGCTTCTGTTTGGAGAACGCATCCTTGGCGTCCAGCAGCAGCAGCTTGGACTTCGGCTTTTTGGTCTTGAGATACCATGCGATCAGGCTGGCTCGCTCGTAAGGCCCGGGTGGACAGCGAAACGGATTGGCCGGGGCGGATATCACGACCGTGCCGCCGTCGGGCATGGCCTCCAGCTGGTGGCGCAGCAACAAGGTCTGCTCTCCGGCTTTCCAGGCGTGCGGCAGGATTTCGGCTGCGGTCTCGGTGTATCCGGGCAGGGCATCGTAGGCGATGTCGATGCCCGGCGACAGGATGAGGCGGTCGTAATCAAGCGTCGCGCCGCCGGTCAGCGTGACCCGCCGTGATGGCGGATCAGCGGCGATCGCGGTCGCCTGCATAACATGCACCCCGGACGCCGCGATACCCTGGTAGTCGAAGCGCTGTTCGACGATGTCACGCAGGCCCACGATCACTTCGTTACTGAAAGGACAAGCGGTGAAAATCGGATTGGCTTCGATCAGTGTCACGTCGATGCCGGCATCGGTCCTGCGCAGGGCGCGCGCAACGCTGGCGCCACCGAACCCGCCGCCGACCACCACGACCCGCGAGCTTGTTTGCGCGACGCCGGCCTGGGACAGAAACGGCGTGGCCAGGGCTGCTGCCAGGACTGTTCGGCGCTCGAGCATCGGCCGTTCCTATTTCTGGGCGGCGGTCCAGGCCGCGATAGCCCGGATCTCGTCATGCGAAAATCCCTTCATCAAACGGCCCATAACCGTTGACGGACGCTCGTTTGCACGGAACGCTTCCATGCTGGCCGTCAGTTGGTCGGCATCATGCCCATTGATCGGCATGAAGCCGCCGCTGCCGGCCCGCGCGTGGCATCCCGAGCAGGCGGTTGCCCCGGGAGGAGGGGTGGCTGCAGGATCGGCGGTTGCCGCAAGCGCTGGGACCGACGCAACCGACATCGCAAATACCAGGACGTTACGCACGTTCATGCTCGACGCAGATCCTGGTCTTTCAGCGGTAGCTGGCGGATCCGCTTTCCGGTCGCCGCGAAGATCGCGTTCAGAACAGCGGGTGCGGCGACCGCAATGGTGGGCTCGCCGACGCCGCCCCAGAAACCGCCGCTTGGAAGCAGGATTGTTTCGACTTTCGGCATGTCGGCCATTCGCGCCACCTGGTAGGTATCGAAATTACCTTCGACGACCCGACCGTTCTTGATCGTATTTTCGCTGTAGAGCATTGCACTCAATCCGTAGGCGAAGGAACCATCCACCTGCGCGTCGATCTGGTCGGGGTTCACCGCATAGCCTGGATCGGTTCCCGCAACGATGCGCAGGATCTTGAGTTTGCCTGCATCAGACACGGACACTTCCGCAACAGCCGCGACGTAGCTGCCAAACCCGTAATTCTGGGCGATCCCGCGGTAGACCCCGGCGGGCGGCTTGCTGCCCCATCCGGCTCGTTCGGCGACTGCATTCAGGATTGCCAGATGCTTGGGGTTCTTGCCCATCATCGCGCGCCTGAATTCCAGCGGGTCCTTGTTTGCGGCGTGCGCCATTTCGTCGACGAAGCATTCCATGAAGATCGTGTTCTGATTGACGTTCACGCCGCGCCAGAAACCGACCGGCACCGACGTGGTACGGATCGCGTGGTCGATCAGGATGTTCGGCACCGCCATGTAGCCGAATTCGTCCGGGTTCATGCCCTGGAACGCCACCTTGTCGACGCCGTTCACCAGCGCCGATGGGATCAGGTAGGCAACGATCGAGGGTGCCGCGATGCGCATCCGCAATGCGGTGACGCGGCCGGCCGCGTCCATCGCCCCCGACATTTTCGCCAGACCGACCGGGCGGTAGAAGCCGTGCTGCATGTCCTCCTCACGCGTCCAGATCAGTTTCACCGGACGCCCGCCGACCTGCTTGGCGATCATGACCGCCTGCTTGACGTAATCCTGCTGTCCGCGGCGGCCGAATCCGCCGCCCAGATGCAGCTTGTGGACCTTCACGTCCGCCAGCTTGACGCCACCGGCTTCGGCCGCCGCCGCCATCGACGCCTCGCCGTTCTGGGACGGCACCCAGATTTCGACGGCATCGCCGGTGACTCTGGCGGTGCAGTTCATCGGCTCCAGCGTTGCGTGATTGAGGAACGGCGTGCCGTACACCGCTTCCAGCTTGTGTGAGGCGCCGGCGAGCGCGCTGTCGGTGTCGCCTTGCTGAAGGCCTACGCCCGCCTGCTTCGCCTCCAGCCCCTCATGGAGCGTCGCTGCGATCGTTGCACTGCTGACCTGGCCGTTGCCAACCTCGTCCCAGACGATGGGCAGTTGTGCCAGTGCGGTCTTGGCCTGGTAGAATTTGTCGGCGACGACAGCAACGGCATTGTCGCCCACCGCCATCACATGGCGCACGCCCGGCATGCCCTGGATGGCTTTCGCGTCAAAGCTGACGAGCTTGCCGCCGAAAACCGGCGATTGCGCGATGGTCGCATTCAGCATGTCGGGCAATTGCACATCGATGGCGAAGATTTGCCTGCCGGACAGCTTATCCACGGTGTCAAGACGCTTTACGCCTTTGCCGATGATCTTCCAGTCTGATGGTTTTTTCAACGTAATGTCTGTGGGCACCGGGAGCTTGGCCGCCGCCGCCGCGACTTCACCGTAGCGCAACGTCTTGCCGCTGGATGAATGGGTGATCACCCCAGCGGATGCGGTGCATTGATCGGACGGAACGCTCCATTGTTGGGCGGCGGCCTGTATCAGCATGGCGCGTGCCGCGGCGCCGCCTTTGCGGACGTAGTCAACAGAGGCCCGGATGCCGCGACTGCCGCCCGTGGACATGTCACCCCAGGCGCGCTTGTTCTGAAGGTTGACTTCCGGGGCGACATATTCTGCCCGCACTTTTGACCAGTCGGCGTCCATTTCGTCTGCAACGAGTTGGGCAAGCCCGGTGAACGTGCCTTGGCCCATCTCGGAGCGGGCGATACGAACAACGACGGTGTCGTCGGGATGAACAACGGCCCATATGCCGACTTCCGCCCCGCTGTTTGCCGCCGGGGTGGATGCCGCGGCTTGTGCGGACGCGGGCACAGTCCAGCCGAGCGAAAAGGCGCCCGCGACCGAGGTTGCGATGAACAGGCGACGGTTGAGTTCCATGGCTCTGCTCCTATGCCGCGCCGGCCGCGACGGTGTGGATCGCGGTGCGGATGCGGTTATAGGTGCCGCAGCGACAGATATTGCTCATTGCATCATCGATGTCCGCATCAGTGGGCTTTGGGTTTTGCGCCAGCAGTGCGGCCGCTGCCATGATCTGGCCTGACTGACAGTATCCACATTGCGGCACGTCGTGCGCCAGCCAGGCCCGTTGTACCGGGTGGCTTATTCCGTCGGGGGACAGGCCTTCGATCGTAACGACCTTGCCGGTGCCGATTGACCCGACCGGAACCGAGCAGGATCGGACAACGGCGCCGTCAATATGGACGGAACAGGCGCCGCACTGCGCGATGCCGCAGCCGAATTTTGTACCGGTCATGCCAAGCCATTCGCGGACGACCCAGAGTAACGGCGTTTCGGGATCAACCTCGATCTGGTGCAGCTGCCCATTGATGTTCAAGGCAATCATCGCGAACCTCCCTTGATCCAGCGCGGTGGTCGATTTGTATGACCGATCCATGACATGATGATCGGCCGTGCGAATTTCCGGTATCATGGTCGTGAAAGTCAAAGAGGGCAAGTAACCGGCTGGCCATCGTCCCGGGCGGACGCTGGTGTTCGTCGCGCCGATCTGGCCTATTTGCTTGACGTCGTGCGAGAGCCTGCGACCGACTTTCAGGGCGACACTACGCCTTTTGAGGGGGCAGCAGCCGACGCGATCCGCGCAGGGCGACAAGTGTCGCTGCCGGAGGCGCCGCATTGAATGGATCGTCCGACACGACGCCACCGGGGAGCGCCTGCAGGTCCGCCAGGAAGCTGATCCAGGCCGTGCCGGGATCGGCGTTGGACAGGTTGCCGTAAAGCTGGGCGAAGGTGCCGCTGCCGCCGAGCGGCACCAGACCCTGGGCGATTGTCGGCAAGTTGAAACCTTTGTGCAGCAGCCAGGAAATGAATGCCATGCCGCAGCCGGTGCTGATCGGATTCTGGTCGGTCGGGTCGGTGGTGTCGACGAAGTTGGGACTGCCGTTGGTGAACCAGCCCGGCGCCGTGGCAAAATCCGACAGGGCATTGTTGCCGACTGTCGCGGCGCACCAACGCGACAGTACTTCCCCCGTGCTGACGCCGCACAGGTTGCCGTTCATGTTGCACTCGGAGAGTTCGGCTTCGAACAAGGCGCTGACGCGGGCGGAGTTGCCGAACGACGCACAAACCTCGATGGCATTTCCCACCACATAGTCGCATCCCAGATGGTCGGCGCCGCCGGTGCCGTCAGTGGCGCCGTTGAGCGCGAATACGATTACGCTGACGCTGCCGGTGGTGGTGCCGAAGATCTGGTCGTTCGCGTGTACAACGCGGTCGGCGTCGGCGAGTTGGTCATGCGCGTTCTGGGCGGCGGGTGCGCCTAGCTTGGGGTCCACGTACACGGTCACCCGGCCGCTTGGGCTGGTGCCTACAAATCGCGATTCCCCCTGAAAACTCGGCCATTGTGGTGCGGTCGTCGTGGTTGAACTCATTAGCGTTCCTCCATTTATTGGGTGATTTAGCGATCGGTGATTTAGCGATCAACTTGATGTGCGGCTGGGGGTGTGGCCTATCCAATGGAAGTCATGGGCGGCGTAAATGTAGTTGGTGTTCATGTAGCAAATTTCTTCAATCTCGGCAAGTTATTCTTAATCGCTTTCGCACGGCGAGGGGGGTGCGGAGCCAACAAATTCAGCAATTACCGGGAAGTCAGCTCAATTTCCGAGAATTCAACAGCGCTCCCTGTGAGGTCAATCGATCGTGGTGGTCCTGATATGGGAAAGAAATGACAATCATCGATCATTGATGGACTTTGTGGCTGATAAACAACTGAAGAATGCGCGGGCGATACCGACGCTGGGTTCGTCCGCACTTTATGAGTGCTTCGGCTTTGTGGCCATGCTGTTGGCTGGCTCCGGCGGGTTCGTAAGGAAATCGCGGGTCTCCAGCGGGGACGGGGCGAATACTTGCGACAGGTCGTAGACCTCGCGCGCCGGGAGAAAATTCACGCTCCCGGGCCGGTAGAAGGCAGACCGGATATGATTCCATCCCGATGGATCGCAGTTTCCGTCGACGCAGTACAGCTTGGCGGCGGTCAGGGGACTGCAGCGCGCGGTGACCTGTAATTTTCATCGATCATGTCGCGGACGTCCAGCGTCGATGCTGATCAGTCCGGACCGTTCAGGTATCGATTTTTGGCCTTGCGTTCGTTCCGGCACTAGAAGTGCACATCCGGTCGCGGGAGCCCGTACTGCGCCCGAAGTGACGCACCGGTATAGGCGGTGCGGAACAAGCCTCGGCGCTGCAGCAGCGGCACGACCTCCGCGACGAAGACCTCCAGCATGGCCGGCAGGATTGGCGGCATCAGGTTGAAGCCATCCGCGGCGCCGTCGCGGAACCAGTCCTCGATCAGATCGGCGATCTGTTCCGGCGCACCGGCAGTCACGAAATGGCCGCGGGCACCGGCGAGGTAGCCCAGCAATTGTCGCAGGGTTGGTTTTCCCCGACGCACCAGACCGATGATGACTTCGGTGCGGCTGCGCGCGGCCTCGACGGTGTCGGGGTCGGGAAAATCCTCTGGTGACAACGCTTTGTCGAGCGGCAGATGGGAAAAGTCATGCCCGCCGAACCGCCCGGACAGTCGCTTGCGTCCCACTTCCGGATCGCTCAGGTCATTCAGTTCGCGGGCGATGCGCTGTGCTTCGGCCTCGGTGGAGCCGATGACCGCACTGAGTCCCGGCAGGATCAGCACGTGCTCGGGCGTTCGGCCTTCCTCGACAACCAGCCGCTTCAGATCGGTGTAGAAGTCCTTCGCCGTGGCTTTTTCCATCTGGGCGGTAAAAACGGCCTCGGCATGTCTCGCGGCGAAGCGGCGGCCGGTGTCCGACGACCCTGCCTGCACGAACACTGGCCGTCCCTGCGGGCACCGGGGCAGGTTGAGCGGGCCGGTGACACGGTAATGCGCGCCGGCGTGGTTGACCGCCCGGATGCCGTCGGCGCGGGCATACTGGCCGCTGGCCCGGTCATCGACGACGGCATCGTCCGCCCAACTGTCCCAAAGCCCACTGACCACGCGCATATACTCTTCGGCGCGCTCATACCGCTGGGCATGACTGAGCGGACCCTGACCGCCGAAGTTGCCGGACGCCGTCGCGAACCAGGTCGTGACAATGTTCCACCCGACCCGTCCGCCCGACATATGATCCAGCGAGGCAAACTGCCGCGCCAGGTTAAACGGTTCCGTGTATGTGCTGGAGCAGGTGGCGATGAGCCCGATCCGGCTGGTGGCGCCGGCCAGCGCCGCCAGTGTGGTAATCGGCTCCAGCCAGGTGCGTGGGGCGTGCGCCACATCCTCGGCCACCGCCAGTTGGTCTGCCAGGAAAATCGAGTCGAACAGCCCGTGTTCCGCCTTGCAAGCAAGGTCGATATAGTAACGAATATCCGTCAGCGGAAGTGAGGATGCGCCACTGTGCCGCCATGCGGCTTCGTGATGGCCGCGGCCATGGATGAACAGATTGAGGTGCAGTTGCCGGCTCATGCACGCATCGCCGCATTCGCAGGGTTGGGGGCGACGGCCGCCGTCCGCAGGCTTTCGACGCCGCGTCGCCCGGCGCCAAGTTGCAAACCGAGCGGGCAGTTGCGGGCGCCGACGATTATCATAGGTGGCGGCATGGGTCGTGTCCTATCATTTTCGAGCCTCGGATGTCGGTGCCGGTTGATGCATTTCACATCCGCTGCGGTCGGGAACTCACCTTCGATTAGTCCTGGCCTATCCTTCGATCAAGGTGTTCATACCGCCTGGGCCGCCCCTGCCTCGACGCAGGCGTCCATTTGCCCCCGTTGAGGCGGCGATGACCGGCAGGCCGAACCTCGGGCCGACGCCCAATGATGTGCAACCACGCGCTCGCCGATCCGCGGCGCCGGAAATTCGTTACGCTATTTGGGCGGACAAGTGTATAAACAGGTTTGCGAGCAACGGCCCTGAACCAATGGCTGTCGTCCAGGCCGTCCTCGATGCTGGCGCAAATATGCGACAGTTTGCGACCTGAACACTGGCTACTTATTCTGGAGCCGCCGCGATGCAGACCTTCAATTCCGATACCGGCCCGCCGCCGTTCTCGGCCTTTGCCGCGTCGGTGCAGGGGCAATCCACGCTGCGGGCCGCGGTCACCGCACATACCCGCACCGACGAAGCAACCTGCGTCGCTCGGCTGCTCGATGCAGCGACGCTGCCGCCGGCAGTGACCAAGCAGGCGGAACAAACCGCGCGCCGCCTGGTGCAGGCTCTGCGGGCCAAGGGTACGCGCGGACCGGTCGAAGGGCTGGTGCGGGAATATGCGCTATCCAGCCAGGAAGGTGTCGCCCTCATGTGTCTGGCAGAGGCGCTGCTACGGATCCCTGATCGGGCCACCCGCGATGCACTGATCCGCGACAAGATCGCCACCGGTGACTGGCACGCCCATGTCGGTCATTCGCCGTCGCTGTTCGTCAACGCGACAACCTGGGGCCTGGTCGTTACCGGAAAACTCGTCGCCACCAACAGCGAGGCCGGTCTTTCAGGCGCCCTGACGCGGTTGATCGCGCGGGGTGGGGAGCCGCTGATCCGCAAGGGGGTCGACATGGCCATGCGGATGCTGGGCGAGCAGTTCGTCACCGGCCAGACCATCGATGAAGCCCTGGTCAACAGTCGGCGCCTGGAAGCTGGCGGGTTCCGTTACTCTTACGACATGCTTGGCGAGGCCGCTTTAACTGCAGAAGATGCCAAACGTTACTACAGCGATTATGAGCAGGCGATCCGGGCCATCGGGACCGCCGCCAGGGGTCGAGGACCTTACAAAGGGCCAGGCATTTCCATCAAGCTTTCCGCCTTGCACCCACGCTATACCCGTGCACAGCGCGATCGAGTGATGGCTGAATTGCTCCCGCGCCTCCTGGCCCTGGCGACGATGGCGCGGCGATATGACATTGGCCTCAACATCGACGCCGAGGAAGCCGACCGGCTGGAACTCTCGCTCGATCTGCTCGAAGCTCTCTGTTTCGACAGGGCGCTCACTGGCTGGAACGGCATCGGCTTCGTCGTTCAGGCCTATCAGAAGCGCGCACCGTTCGTTATCGACTACCTGATCGACCTGGCTCGCCGTTCCGGCCATAGAATGATGATCCGGTTGGTGAAAGGTGCCTACTGGGACAGCGAGATCAAGCGTGCGCAAGTCGACGGGCTGGAGGGCTTCCCGGTCTTCACCCGCAAGCTGCACACCGATGTGTCGTACCTCGCGTGCGCCCGCAAACTGCTGGGCGCGCCAATCGAGGTGTTTCCTCAATTCGCCACCCACAACGCCCATACCGCTGCCGCGATCCACGCCATGGCCGGTACGGATTTTGAAGTCGGGCAATATGAATTCCAGTGCTTGCATGGCATGGGCGAGCCGCTTTACGAAGAGGTGGTTGGACCCGGCAAACTCGACCGCCCCTGTCGGATCTACGCCCCGGTCGGATCGCACGAAACACTGCTTGCCTATTTGGTCCGCCGCTTGCTGGAGAACGGCGCCAACTCCTCTTTCGTCAACCGTATTCAGGATCCATCCGTCTCGGTCGCGGAACTGTCCGCCGACCCGGTCGCACTAGTGGCGTCGCATTCTCCCGTCGGCGCCCCGCATCCGCGCATTGTTCTGCCGCGTGAGCTGTATGGGTCGGAGCATCCGAACGCCGCCGGCCTTGATCTCGCCGACGAACAGCGGCTTGCCGATCTCGTTCCCGCCTTAAGCGGCGGTAAAAGCTGGACTGCGGGGCCAATGATGGCGTGCGAGGTGGCCCTGGGTGTGCGGCAGCCAGTGTACAACCCGGCCGATCGACGCGATCGGGTTGGCGATGTCAGCCACGCTGAAGCGGCGCAGGTGGATGAGGCCATTGCCGCCGCCGCTGCCTCATCCTGGCCCAGCGTCCCGCCGGCAAGTCGCGCCGAATGCCTGCTGCGCGCCGCCGACCGGATGGAAGCACGCATGCCAGAACTACTAGGACTGATCGTGCGCGAAGCCGGCAAGTCGATCGCCAATGCGGTTGCCGAGGTGCGGGAGGCAGTGGACTTCCTACGCTACTACGGGGCTCAGATTCGCGACCATTACCCTGCTGGCAGCCACGTTCCTTTGGGGGTCGTTACTTGCATATCACCATGGAACTTCCCGCTCGCGATCTTCACCGGGCAGGTCGCGGCGGCCCTAGCCGCGGGCAATGCCGTGCTCGCGAAGCCGGCCGAGGAAACCCCGTTGATCGCGGCGCAGGCTGTGGCGATCCTGCGGGAAGCCGGTGTTCCCGCGGATGCGGTTCAATTGCTTCCCGGCGCGGGTGACGTGGGCGCGCGGCTGGCTGCCGATGGGCGGGTTCAAGGTGTCATGTTCACCGGTTCCACCGCGGTGGCACGGCTGATCCAACGACAGCTCGCCCAGCGTCTGCGGTCGGATGGCGCACCTGTGCCACTGATCGCCGAGACGGGCGGTCAGAACGCGCTCGTTGTCGATTCGTCGGCTCTGGCGGAACAGGTGGTCGCTGATGTGCTGACCTCGGCGTTCGACAGTGCCGGGCAGCGTTGTTCGGCACTTCGCTTGCTGTGTCTGCAAGACGATGCCGCTGATCGCATCATGATCATGCTCAAGGGTGCACTGGCGGAACTGGCCGTTGGCAATCCGGACCGGCTGGCCACAGATGTCGGCCCGGTCATAACCGCGGAGGCACGTGACGGTATCCTTGGCCATATCGAGGCCATGCGGGCGATGGGTCGCCGTATCCATCAGCATGCTTTGCCAGAGGACTGCCGGCATGGGACGTTTGTGCCGCCCACCATTATCGAAATCGACAGCGTCTCCGACCTCACGCAGGAGGTGTTCGGCCCGGTCCTGCACGTGCTGCGTTTTCCGCGCCACCGGATCGAAGCAGTGGTCGATGCGGTCAATGCGACCGGCTATGGTCTGACATTTGGTGTTCATAGCCGGATCGACGAGACGATCGCCCGTCTCACCGCCCGCAGCTCGGCTGGCAATATCTACGTCAACCGCAACCTGATCGGCGCGGTGGTGGGCGTGCAGCCCTTCGGTGGCCATGGACTGTCTGGCACCGGCCCAAAGGCTGGCGGCCCGCTGTATCTGCGACGCCTGATGGCTCGCTGCTCAGCCCCGACCGGGTTGCCCAAGGGACGGCCGCCTGCAGTCGCTCAGGCATGGGCGTCGTGGCTTGGGGCAACCGGGCAGGCGGAGGCCGCGCGAACGTTCGCATCCGTGTTGGCGACCACACCTGTGGGAATAGCGATGGACCTGGCCGGACCTGTTGGAGAGCGCAACGAATACACCACCGGTCCACGCGGGGCTGTGCTGTGCATTGCCTCCGACCCAGCAGCTTTGCTCGGTCAGGTAGGCGCTGCGCTCGCCGCTGGCAATCGTGCCCTGATAGAGCGGGGAATGCTGGATGCCATTCCGTCGACGCTGGAGGGCTTCGTTCAGGAGGTGCCGGACCGACGAAATGCCTTGTGCGATGCCGTGCTGTTTCAAGGCAATCCCGCCGAGTTGCTGACGCTTGGTCGGGGGTTGGGTGAGCGGCCAGGGGCGATCGTGACGGTTCATGTTGCCGATACGGAACAGCACTATCCGCTTGAGTTTCTGATCCTGGAACGCTCCACCAGCACCAACACCGCCGCGGCTGGCGGAAACGCGAGTTTGATGGCCATTGGGTAAAGAAACGACTGCCAGCATGCTCTTGCACATGAGCGGAATGAAATGGCCGTTGTCGGCCACACAGGCTTAACCCTGCCGACTTTGTAGAACTGTCTTTCGGTCGGGGGCCAAACATGATTCCCCGCCATGATGGCGGATGGGGCGGTGACCCTACTTCCCCTGCTGGTGCATAGATCCAATGCCAAGAAGACCGATTATCATTTGGCGTGCATAGACCTATTTAACGCCCAACAAGGCCGGGCATTTCGCCCGTCCGCGGATGGACGAAATCGATGCGTTACCTCATTCGTGCTGCGTTTGCAGCCTTAAGTCTGGCAACAATCACCCCGGTGGCGAATGCCGCGACATTCAGCTCCATGCAAAATACTGTTCATCAGGGCTCGTATGATAATACCGGCCATGGCCCTCAGGAGACCGGGCTGGAAGGTGGCGGCGGCTAACCCGTCGTAATTGGTCGCGGCTTAAATCTGTCAATCAATGCACCGTCGTTGGGGGCGTGGTCCCCGCGTTCCCGTACATCGCGATGGTTGCCATGCCTTCGACCTGCCATGGCTTGATAGCGAATGAAACCGCCTGTGCTTCCGGTGAACGCAGCGTCAATACGAGATCCTGACCGGTTCCGATCCGATCTATGCTCCAGCTATCCAGAGAATGTACGGTATCCGGGCCGGGTGACCGAGGCAGAGCGGTCAGCATCGCGTTTAGCCAGCAGGTTGGCAAAGAGACAGTCACCGGCCCGCCAGCTTGGTCACGGATGCGGAGCCGCAGATACTTCCGGTCGGAGGACAAGTGCAAGCCGAGCAATTCTGTTGCTTCGATCATGACTGGGCGTCCCTGATGGCCTGCCAAATTCGATGCGGTGTCGCTGGCATGTCGATATGTGTGATCCCGAATTCCGACAATGCGTCAACAACCGCATTCATCACCGCCGGCAACGATCCCGCGCATCCGGCTTCGCCGCATCCTTTTGCGCCAAGCGGATTGGTGCGGGCCGGAACCGGATGACTCACGAAACCCAAAGCTGGAAAATCGTTCGCCCGTGGCAGTGCGTAATCCATGTAGGAGCCGGTGATCAACTGGCCGTCTTCGTCGTAGGCCGCCATCTCCATCAGCGCCTGCCCAATGCCCTGTGCGATTCCGCCATGGGCCTGGCCTTCCACCAGCATCGGGTTAATCAACACGCCGAAATCGTTGACGGTTGTATAGCCCACGACCCCGACAACACCGGTCTCCGGATCGAGCTCGATCTCCGCGATATGGCAACCGTTGGGAAAGGCTGACGGCACGCCTTTGAACACATGGCTGACGTCCAAAGTCCGCGGCATATCCTCTGGCAACCGCGGTTCCAGCCGCAAACGCTCGGTCAGGTCCATGATCCCGATGCTGCGGTCGGTGCCGGCGATGGTGAAACGCCCGCGCGAGAACTCGATATCTGCCACCGCCGCTTCCAGAAAATGTGCCGCCATCTGCTTGCCACGCTCAATCACGATGTCACTTGCCGCGACGATGGCGCTGCCGCTTTGCATGATCGACCGCGAGCCACCGGTGCCGCCGCCGGCCACGAGCTGATCCGAATCGCCTTGCAGTAACTTGATCCTTTCGAACGGAACGCCGAGCCGGGCAGACAGCACCTGGGCAAACGGCGAGGCGTGTCCTTGACCATAGTCCAGCGTGCCGGTGATGATCGTGACATTGCCATCCGGTTCAAACCGGATTCCGCCCATTTCGTTGCCGGCGTCCGCTGTCACTTCCAGATAGTGCCCGATGCCACGACCCCGGATCTTCCCGCGGCTTCGGGATGCCGCCTGACGCGAGGGGTAATCGTTCCACTGCGCGCCAGCCAGAGCTTTGTCGAGAACGGCGGAAAATTCACCGCCATCATACACCATTCCGGACGGTGCCTTGTACGGCATCTGCTCCGGCTGGATATGGTTGCGGCGACGCAACTCGATCCGGTCGATGCCCATTTCGCGGGCGGCGGTTTCGACCAGACGTTCCATGTAGTAGTTGCCCTCAGGCCGTCCAGCGCCGCGATAGGCGCCGACGGGCGTCGTGTTGGTGAACAGGCATTTTGTCGCAACCTCAATCAGCGGCGTGGCATAGACGCCGATGATGTTTTTCACCGTGTTCAGCGTCGGCGGAATCGTCGTGGCGTTGCTGAGCCATGCGCCGAGGTTGCCGTAGCCCGTCACCCGCACTGCGAGAAATGTTCCGGCAGCGTCCAGGGCCAGTTCGGCGACCATCTCGTGATCACGGCCATGGCTATCGGACATGAAGCTTTCGGAGCGCTCGTCGGTCCACTTCACCGGTTGCCCAAGTGTACGAGCGGCATGTAGCAGGCACACATATTCTGGGTAGGCCGAAGCTTTCATCCCGAAGGAGCCGCCGACATTGCCTGTCAAGATATGCAGCTTTTCGACTGGTACCCCCATGATGCCGCTCAACAGCGCTCGCTGTCCGAAAACGCCCTGGCAGCCGAGGCGAAGAATGAGCCGGTCCTCGTTCGCGTCATATTCGCCGATGGCGGAGCGAGGTTCCATTGGGCAGACAACAATCCGATTGTTACGTAACGAGAGTCGTGTGACATGCGCGGCCTTGGCGAAAGCAGCGGAGACTTTTTCGGTATCGCCATAATGGAAATCCAGGCATAGGTTGCCTGGGGCGTCGGTGTGCAGTAACGGCGCATCGGCTGCGGCCGCTTCACTTGCGGTCGTCACCGCGGACAACGGATCGATATCGGCGAACACCGCCTCGGCCGCGTCTTTCGCACGTGCGCTTGTTTCAGCGACCACCATCGCTATAGGCTCACCGACATAGCGCACACGACCTGTCGCCAATGGCCGTTGCGGCGGGCGCGGCGTTGGCGTGCCATCGCGGTGTCTTCCCGCTGCCGCCGCCATGTTGCGGATCCCGGCGGCGTCGAGATCCTCGGGCAGGATGACCGAACGCACCCCTGGCATGTTGCGTGCCGTGTCGGCATCGATGCTGTTGATGACGCCGTGGGCCATTCGGCTGCGCACCATCACCGCGTGGAGTTGGCCGGGGCGGTTCAAGTCGTCGGTATATCGGCCTTCGCCGCGCAGCAGCACCGGATCTTCCTTACGCGACACGGGTTGTCCGACGGCGAATTTTTCGGCTGCCAACATTGATGGATCAAACGGCGCATTCATCAGGACCAAGCTCTCGAAAACCCTTCGTGATATCCAATAGGATATAGCATTGCAGCGCAAGCCTTTGCGGAATAGCGGGTGGTGACCTCTTGTCGTAATGTTTAATAGGATATAGCGATATGGGCGCGGCAGGCAGATGCCGCCACGTGCCGGTCGCTGGGGCCGCGGGGTGCGTCACGACCGACGAAAACATGAGGAACGAACATGGACACAATCGCGCTTGATTCGAGGCTGCGTCATTCAACCCAATTCCTTGGCCGCAGCGCCGGCATGCTGATCGACGGGAAGTTGGTCCAGGCGGCGTCCGGCAAGACGTTCGCAGTCTATAATCCGGCCACGGGTACGGTGATCGCGAATGTGCCGGAAGGCGACAGGGCCGACGTCGATCTCGCGGTTGCCGCTGCTCGGCGTGCGTTCGATGACGGGGTGTGGGCGAAGCTCGGTCCGTCGGGGCGCGGCAAAATGCTGTGGAAGATGGCGGATCTGATCGAACGCAACCTGGAGGAACTGGCGGAACTGGAATCCATCGACAACGGCAAGCCTTATGCGGTCGCGCGGGTCGCCGACCTGCCGCTGGCGGTGGATATGTTCCGCTATATGGCGGGCTGGGCTACGAAGATCACCGGGTCCACGCTGCCGCTGTCGCTGCCCGGCGAATACCTGTCCTACACGGTGCGGGAGCCGGTGGGCGTGGTCGGGCAGATCATCCCGTGGAATTTTCCGCTGTTGATGGCGGCGTGGAAATTGGCCCCGGCACTGGCGGCAGGATGCACGGTGGTGCTGAAGGCTGCCGAACAGACGCCGATGAGCGCGCTGCGGCTGGCGGAACTGTTTCTGGAGGCCGGCTTTCCGCCGGGCGTGGTCAACATCCTGACCGGCTTCGGTGAAACCGCCGGGGCGGCGATTGCCGCACATCCGGACGTCGACAAGGTGGCGTTCACGGGATCCACTGAAGTTGGCAAACTGATCGTTCGGGCGGCGACCGGCAATCTGAAGAAGGTGTCGCTGGAACTTGGCGGCAAATCGCCGGCGATCATTCTGCCGGACGCTGACCTTGACCTCGCCATCGCCGGTGCGGCGAACGCTATTTTCTTTAACCATGGTCAGTGCTGCTGTGCCGGGTCTCGGCTCTATGCGCACAAATCAGTCTACGACAAGGTGGTCGCGGGCGTGGCGGACATCGCGAGCAAGATCAAGGTGGGACCTGGCCTTGATCCGCTGACCGAGATGGGACCGCTGGTCTCGGACGAGCAGTTTTCGCGAGTTACCAGCTACATCGACGATGGGCGCCGGTCCGGCGCGCATGTGGCTTCCGGCGGCAACCGGGTTGGCAACCTGGGTTACTTCGTTGCGCCAACGGTGCTGGAAAAGACAACGCCGGACATGAAGGTGATCCAGGAGGAGATCTTCGGCCCGGTCGTGTGTGCCCAGCCGTTCGACGACAATGATCTGGAGGCGATCGCCAAGCGGGCCAATGACACAATCTACGGCTTGGCAGCCAGTGTGTGGACTACGAATGGAGGAACCGCGCACAAACTGGCCAGTCGGATTCGTTCCGGTACAGTGTGGATCAACTGCCATAATGTATTCGATGCGTCACTGCCGTTCGGCGGTTACAAGCAGTCCGGCTGGGGTCGCGAGATGGGCGTCGAGGTGCTCCATAACTATACCGAAGTCAAAGCCATCACCGCGGCTTTGTGATCACGGAGCGGGCCCTCTGGACTTGTTGCGGCGCCGAGTGGCAGGCTCGCGTCATGACAGACGCGAACCTTGATCACGACCTGCGCTCGGGGGAAGTGGCGGCCCCGCTTCCTCCGGGCACGGATGCGGGCGTTTACTTCATCGGTACCATCCATACGCCCTGGAGGGTTCGCGGCGAATGCCCCAGGCGCGGCAGCCTGGATGGCCCGGTGTGCACGATCAGGATTGACGAGCGCTGGTGGCAGGCGCTGACCGATATCGGCGATCATCCGCGGATTCAGGTGCTGTACTGGATGCATCTTGCGCGTCGGGACCTGGTTCTTCAAACGCCGATCCGCACCGGCAGGACCACCGGAAGCTTCGCTCTGCGGTCGCCTGTGCGGCCCAATCCGATTGCGTCGTCAGTTGTGGCATTGGTCGGGATCGAAGGCGGGACACTGCGGGTCCGCGGGTTGGATTGTCTGGACGGGACGCCGTTAATTGATTTGAAACCGGATCGCCGAGCCTCGCCGGAGTAAGCGTCGGGGGCGGCGGATAGACAACCAGCGTGCCATACGTTATACCCAAACAAACATAGCGCCTGCTGAAGAGGGTGAATGCAGGTCGCGGCGATCGGGGGCAAATCACTGAGGACGTGTTCCGTCTCATATTTTGCCGATATCGTAATGATGCTGCAGCGTACGTTTGATGAATGTTTCTACATCTCGTTCTGGGCGTGCGGGCGTTGTGTAGCTCGCAACTGAAACAACAACCGCGCCGACCTGATCCTCAGATCAGCGCGACCAGATCGAAACAACTTTGACGAGGAGAGCCAACCTATGAATGTCATGACACAGGTCCATCCGTTCCTGGATGGCAAGGCCAAACGTATGCTGATCGGCGGCAAGTGGCTGGAGGCTGCGTCAGGAAAATTCTTTGAAACCCGCAATCCTGCTACGGGTGAAATTCTCGCGCATGTCGCTGAAGGCGACGCCGAAGATATCGACCGCGCCGTAGCCGCTGCGCGTGAGGCCTTCAATGGGCCGTGGCGCAAGTTCAAACCGGCCGAGCGCCAGTACATTCTGCTGAAGCTGGCGGATTTGGTTGAGGCCCACATTGAGGAGTTTGCGACGCTCGATACGCTGGACATGGGCGCGCCGATCACCCGCACACGCGGCAACCGGGCGCGCGCCGTGGGGATGCTGCGGTTCTATGCCGGGATGGCGACAGCGTTGCATGGTGAAACGATCAACAACTCCTTGCCGGGTGAGATGGTGTCCTTCACGCTGAAGGAGCCCGTCGGCGTGGTTGGGGCGATCATCCCCTGGAATGGCCCGCTGACGGCATCGATCTGGAAGATCGGGCCGGCGCTGGCCACCGGCTGCACCGTGGTGCTGAAGCCGGCTGAGGAGGCCCCGCTGACGCCACTACGGCTAGCGGAGCTGTGCCTGGAGGCAGGCGTGCCGCCGGGGGTGGTAAACGTTGTGCCGGGCTATGGCGAGACGGCCGGGGCTGCACTAGCGTCCCATCCCGATGTGGACAAGGTGGCGTTCACCGGGTCGCACATCACCGGTCAGTCGATCATCCGGGCGTCGGCGGGCAATTTGAAGCGGGTGTCGCTGGAACTGGGTGGGAAGTCGCCGGACATAGTGTTTGCCGATGCCGATCTCAGTCAGGCGGTGCCTGGCGCGGGCATGGCGGTGTTCGCCAACTCCGGGCAGATCTGCAGTGCCGGCACGCGGTTGTTCGTCGAGAAGAAGATCTATGACGAGTTCGTCGGCCGGGTTGCGGATTTCAGTAAGACGTTGCAAGTCGGCGATGGCAGCGATCCTGCGACGCAGGTTGGTCCATTGGTTTCGCAGGAGCAACTGACCCGCGTCACGGGCTATCTGAACATTGGTCGGCAGGAAGGCGCGCGCCCGCTGTCAGGCGGCGAGCGACTGATGGAGGGCGCGATGGCAAAAGGGTTCTTCGTGCCGCCGACGGTGTTCGCCGATGTGCGGGACGACATGCGAATTGCGCAGGAAGAGATTTTCGGTCCGGTGATCTCTGCGATCCCATTCACTGACATCGAAGAAGTCATCGAACGCAGCAACAAGACTCAGTTCGGTCTTGGCAGCGGCGTCTGGACGCGGGACGTTGGAAAGGCCCATCGTTTGGCGAGGGCAATCCGCGCGGGGTCGGTGTGGATAAACTGCTATCAGGCGATGGATCCGGCGGTGCCGTTCGGCGGCTACAAAATGAGCGGCTACGGTCGCGAATCCGGTGTGCAGCACTTGGAAGAATATCTGAACGTGAAGTCGGTCTGGATCAAGACGGACTGAATCGACGCCGACCGAACCCCTCCCGTTTTCGGGAGGGTAGACCGGGGAAGGCCGCCGCTTGTCGCTACCACGCAGGCGGGCGTTCAAATGCCTGGGCCAATTGTGGGGAAAGACGAAACGAAAACGTGACGACCGGTTGACCGAGGGGCGGTCTGGTCCACGTCGTCTCGGCGGTTGTCAGTGCGCGGCGGGCCTGCTGGGTCGAACTCGCTGTGGTGCCGATGATCGGGAACGGCATTAGTTTGTCGTCGGACGACAAGGAGCCAACTGGACTGCGGTCTCGCAGCGGCGACCCACTTCAGGGCGGGGTCTCACGCCTGTGTGCAAAACCAGGACCTTTTGCTTCACGGGCGGTTCCAACTTTCGGATTGGAAGGTCAGGCATGAAATACATCAAATTCGGCGGCATGGGACTGCGTGTTTCGCAGCTTTGCCTCGGCACGATGATCTTTGGGTTGCAGTGCGACGAAACCCAAAGCCACGCGATTATGGACGCCGCGGCCGCCGGTGGCATCGACTTCATCGACACCGACGACGTTTATCCGTTGGGCGGACGACAGCCGGCCGAGCTGAGGAAATCGTCAGTAAGTGGCTGAAGGGCAAGCGGCAAGATTTCATCCTGGCTACGAAATGTGTTGGCCAGATGGGACCAAAGCCCTGGGACCAGGGAATGTCGCGTAAACACGTCGTCGACGCGGACCGCTAATGGGCCTATCCCGGAGCCTGGTTTCCCGGGTGAACCGGACAACGAAATTCACGGCCAGGACGGGACAGGCCGACATCCAACCAGGAGGCTTCCGATGAAGTTTGGTATTCACAACCCGTCATGGGTGTTCAGTCCCGATCCAAACGAAGCGTTTGAAGGCGTTAAAGCGAAGGCACAGTGGGCCGAAAGTCACGGCTTTACCTGGTTTTCGGTGATGGATCATCTGATCCAGATTCCGCCGGTTGGCGCACCGGACGAGCCCTTCATGGAGGGCTGGACCGTCTTGTCCGCACTGGCCGCGGTGACAAGCCGCATCCGCCTTGCCACGCTGGTCTCCTCGGTTGCCTATCGCAATCCGGCTCATTTGGCCAAAATCGCTGCTGGCGTCGACATGATCAGCCGAGGCCGCCTTACGCTTGGCATCGGTGCGGGCTGGTTCGCAACGGAATACCGCCAGTACGGCTGGGAATTTCCGGAACGGCCCGCGATCCGGATTCGGCAAATGGAAGAGGCGGTCAAGCTGATTTTGGCGATGTGGACCCAGAAGCGAACGACGTTTCACGGCAAGTATTTCCATGCTGAGGATGCGATGCTCGAGCCGAAACCGGTGCAGAAGCCTCGGCCGCCGATCATGATTGCGGGCGGCGGCGAACAGCTGACCTTGCGTGTGGTTGCCCGCCTGGGGGATGCCTGCAACGTGTTTGGCGATCCCGATGAGGTGAAGCGGAAGTTCGCGATTCTGCGCGGCCATTGTGAAGCCGTCGGGCGCCCCTATGAGGCGATCGAGAAAACCACTGTGATCAGTCTGCTTCTGGCCCGCGACGAGGCAGCCTTGGCGGCGAAGCGTCAAAGGCTTGGCGTTTCAGGACCGTTCCGCGGCTTCGCGGGAACCCTGTCCAGCGTCACCGACCTGGCCGGGCAATATCGGGAGGCAGGCGTGCAACTTCTGATCAGTAGTGCCTACAACAACGATATGGAAACACATGAAATGCTTGCCTCCGACGTCATCCCGCACTTCTCGTGAAGCGGACGGCGCCGGATAGGGCAACAAGATTATTGGGTGCGACCAATCAGGATTGAGGCATACGCAGCACCGTTCGCTTACGGGTAAGCAACAGCGGGCGAACCGGCGATGTCGCCGTTACGTCTGAGGTCCCAACAACCTCAGAGGTGCGGCGCCCGCTGAGGTAGTCACGCCCATACTCAGCCAAGGTGACTTCCGGCGGCGTCGATAACCTGGAGGCTTACCAGGTTGGAGACATAGCGGCCGCCGGCATGATCACCCGGATCGATCTCGCCCATCGAAATGATCGCCCGATAGCCGTCGCTGCCGGTCGCCACGACCGCATAACGCAAGATATCATTCTTGATCGACGAGTCCGTCAAAACGCCGAAGTCCTGGATCAAGGTCCAAAGCGATACACCTGTATAGGTATCGGTGGTCTGACCGGAACCGGAAATATACGTCGCGGTTTCAGTGATTGACTGGTTCAGCGCACTCAGGGTTTCCGGCGTGACGATGCCGGGATCCGCGATTTTTCCAGACAGCATGAGTTGATCCGCGATGCCACCCGGGCCGCCTGGGCCCGGTTCCGGCAGGCTTTCCACCTTCAGGCTGACCAGGTCCGAGACATACCGTCCCCCCGCCTGATCACCCGGTACAACAATGCGTGCCAGTCCATCGCTGCCATGCGGACCAAGCTGCCCGGACGTATCGGCATAAGCGACCATCACCGGTTGATTGCCGAAGCTTGGATCGATCTCACCCAGCGAATACACCGCCTGGTAGCCGTCAGAGCCTGTCGCTACGACGTATTTGCTGAGGATGTCGTTCTTGGCGCTCGTGACCGTCACGCCGCCTGTGTCATTCAGCAGATTCCACAGGCCGACACCGGTATAGGTGTCGGTGACCGGCGTTCCGGCGGCGGTGTAGGTCGCCGTTTGTGTCGCAACCGGTGTGAGACCAGGAAGATTGTAAATGCCAGGATCGGCGACACCGCCCTGGAGCAGAATTGGCGAGAACGTGACCCCAAACGGAGCAAGAATGCGGCTGAGATATTCTTCGGTCGCATAGAGCTGTCCGAGTATTTCCGGATAGGACTCATGATGGTTCATTGCTTTCCCCGTTTGGTCGATTGTTATATTTGATCGGGTATAGCGCAGCGCGCCGCATCCGCAATCCGCCGACTGGTCATCTGTTGCGATGGAGGGTTGATAATATCGTGACCCGCGATCCGAGCAGCGAACGCACCCGGTAGCGGAAACGTGGCGGCGTCGGGGCTTGAGAGCCATTGCCCTCGGGGCATGATTGCACGTTCGTTTGGCTTGGGTTTAGAACAGTCAGCCTGGATTGAAGCCGCCAAAGTCGTTCGCGACGATGGTGGGCGCCCGGGCCGACCGCCTGTCAGGCCCGGCGTTCGAACGGATGGGGACGACCAAGTAGGGAAAAAGGTGGCGATGGGAAGCGTAGCGACGGAAATCTCGGAAACCAGGCGCGACGAGACCAACGATTTTGATGCACTGGTTATCGGCGCGGGATTCGCCGGCCTCTATCAATTGCTATGCCTTCGCGACCGGCTTGGTCTTTCGGTGCAGGCTCTGGAGGCGGGCAGCGGCGTTGGCGGCACCTGGTATTGGAATCGCTATCCCGGTGCCCGCTGTGATTCCGAAAGCCATGCTTACTGCTACACGTTCTCCGAAAACCTGATGCGCGAATGGGAATGGTCGGAGCGGTACCCGGAACAGCCGGAGATCATGCGCTACCTTAACCACGTCGCCGACCGGTTCGGCCTGAAGCGCGATATCCGCTTCAACACCCGCGTAGCCGCCGCGCACTATCATGTAGCGACCAACCGCTGGCACGTCCGCACCGAGGCCGGACAGCAGTTCACCGCCAAATTCCTGGTCACCGCCGTCGGTTGTCTGTCTACGGCGAACGTCCCGAATATTCCGGGCCTGGAAAGCTTCGAGGGCGACTGGTACCACACGGGCCAGTGGCCGCACGAAGGCGTTGACTTCACCGGCAAGCGCGTCGGTCTAATTGGCACCGGATCCACCGGCATCCAGGCGACCCCGGTCATCGCTGAAACCGCTGCCCATCTGACCGTCTTCCAGCGTACCGCGAACGACAGCGTGCCGGCCCGCAACGTCCCGCTCACCCCGGAATTCAAACGCTGGGTCAAGGACAACGCCGCCGAGATCCGGCGGGCGACGCAGATCACCCCGAACGGTCATGCCTTTTTCATCTCCGATCGTCGGGCGCTCGCCACCCCGGCGGAAGAACACCAGGCGTTGTACGAGGCAGCCTGGGAAACCGGGGGTCTGCAATTCCGCGCCACGTTTCAGGATCTGATGGTGAACAAGGCGGCGAACGACACAGCCGCCGACTTCATCCGCGGCAAGATCCGGCAAATCGTGAACGACCCGGCGACCGCGGCCACACTGTCTGACATCGACCATCCGTATGCCGCGAAGCGCCCACCGATCGACACCAACTATTTTGAGACCTTCAACCGCGACAACGTGGCGCTGGTGGATGTCAGGGCCTCGCCGATCGAGCGCATCACACCGAGCGGCATCCGCACGCGGGACGCTGACTATCCGCTGGACATCATTGTCTTTGCGACCGGGTTCGATGCCATGACCGGCCCGATGCTGCGGATGGATATCCGAGGTCGTGACGGCACGTCCTTGGCCGAGGCCTGGGAAGCAGGGCCGCGCAACTACCTCGGCCTGCAGGTAGCTGGCTTCCCGAACCTGTTTACCGTGACCGGGCCCGGCAGTCCTTCAGTGCTCTGCAACATGCCGGTGGCGATCGAGCAGCATGCCGAATGGATCGCCAACTGTATCGCCCACATGCGCGAACACGGCATCGAACGGATCGAGCCGCGGCCCGAGGCGATGGACCAATGGGTGGAGCAGGTCAACGAAGCCGCCAATGCGACGCTGCTGCCGCTTGCCACACATTCCTGGTATCTGGGCGCAAACGTTCCGGGAAAGCCACGTGTTTTCATGCCCTATGCCGGCGGAATGGCCCGTTATCGGCAAATCTGTGCTGATGTCGCCGCAAAGAACTACGAGGGGTTCATGCTGAGCCGTTGATGGCGTCGCCCGTGAACAGAAAGGATTTCTCGTGATTGCGCCGTACAGCCGAACGATGGGCGAACTGATCCTGGAGCAGGCGGCCCGCTACGGCGAGCATCCGGCGGTCATCTGCGGCGACCGGGTCACCAGCTATGCTGCCCTGGCCGAGCGGGCGCGGCGGATGGCGGCTGCGTTGCAGGCCAGCGGGATCCGGCGCGGAGACCGGGTCGGACTGCTGATGAACAACCGCCAGGAGTGGCTCGAAACATTCTTCGGCGCCGGCCTGCTCGGTGCCGTCGTCGTTGCGTTCAGCACATGGTCCAAGCGCGAGGAACTTGATTATCTGTTCGCGGATTTGGCAATTGAAGTGCTGGTCACGTTGGACCGGTTCACTGACCAGGACTTCGTTGCCGATCTGCTCGCGCTGGTACCGGAAGCCGATACCGCCCGCGCCTGGCGATCCAGCCGCTATCCGGCCCTGCGCCGTATTGTGATGCTAGGGCAGGGCGGTCCCGTCGGCGCCATCCCCTATGCCGATTTCACGGCCGAACCAGCACTGCTGCAACAGCCAGCGCCGGGTGACGGACCCAGCGCGGTGGACGACGCGATCATCATCTACACCTCCGGCTCCAGCAGCCAGCCCAAATCCGTGCCGCTCACGCATTACGGAATCATCGAGAACGGCTTCAACATCGGCGAGCGCCAGGGCTACAGCCCCAACGACCGGGTGCTGCTGGCACCGCCGCTGTTCTGGTCATATGGCAACGCCAACGCAATGGCGGCCACCCTGACGCATGGCGCGACGCTGGTCCTGCAAGGCAAGTTTGATGCAGGTGAGGCGCTGGACCTGATCGAGCAGCATCGCTGCACCGCGCTATACACGTTGCCGTCGATCACCACCGCGCTGATTTCGCATCCAGCCTTTCGTCCGGAGCGCACGAAGACCCTGCGCACCGGCCTGACCATCGGCTCGCCGCAGGATGTCTTCGCCGCCGCCCAGGTGCTTGGCGCCAGCGAAATCTGCAACGTCTATGGCCAGACCGAGAGCTATGGAAATTGTTGCGTCACCTGGCACCACTGGCCGCTGGAACGGCGTGCCAATTGCCAGGGGCCGCCGCTGCCGGGCGTCACGATCCGCATCGTGGAGGCTGACACCGGCGACGTGCTGCCGCCCGGCAAGCCCGGCCTGATCGAGGTGACACGGCTACCTGATGCGCGGCTATATCGGGGCCAGCGCGGGCCAGACTCGCGCCGCGCTGACGCGAAGACGGGTTCTTCCGCACCGGCGACATGGGCCAAATGACCGAAACGGGCGACATGCGGTTCATCGGCCGCACCACCGAAATGATCAAGAAAGGCGGCATCAACATCTCCCCGGCCGAAGTGGAGGACGTCCTGATGCGCCACCCCGCGTTGCGCTCGGCCGGCGTCGTTGGCGTGCCGGATCGCGCTCAGGGCGAACTGCTCGCCGCCTTCGTCGTGCCGAAGCCGGGGGCGATGCCCAGCAACGGAAGATCTGGTGCAGCACTGCCGCGCATTGGCATCGCGCTACAAAGTGCCCGACTTCATCGAGATCCGTGACGCGCTGCCGGTGACCGCCACCGGCAAGCTGATGCGGCGCGAATTGAAACGCCTCGCCGGCGAGCTTCGCATCGGTGCCACGCATGAGCCAAGGACGCATGGGGCCGCTGGGGCGCGGAGGACGAGCGCGGCGCGCTGAACCACATCGGTCCGGACGCAGGTGCGTCGCGCCGCGGCGCTGGTGCGCACAGGCAGGTCGTCAGCCTGGCGCAGCCGCTTTCGCCACGAACGCCGGTGCCGAAGCACCGGGCCGGCATGCAGCACTTCATGGGCCGCGACGGCGGCGACTACGCGGCCGGCGCGAGGCGGCCCGGCGGCTTCCAGTTCGCCGAGGACACCGTCGTGATGCCGCTGCATATCGGCACCCATATCGATGCGCTGTGCCATGCCTGGTACGACGACTAGCTCTACAACGGTTTTCCCGGTGCACGGCACCCGCAGCACCAGCGGCGCCGCGCGCTGCGGCATCGACAAGATGGGTCCGATCGTCGCGCGCGGCGTGCTGCTGGATATCGTCGCCTGCGCGGCGCGCCGCTCGGCCAACGGCGCGTCGATCGGTCGCGCCGACCTCGAAGCGGCGTCCAGGGCAGCCGGGATCGAGCCTGGCAAGGGCGACGTCGTGCTGATCCGCACCGGGTGGCAGGAGAACCAGGCAGGCCGCGCCGACATCGACTTCAACGAAGAACCCGGCCTCGATGTCGAAGCCGGCGCTGTGGCTCGCCGAACGCGAGGTCGCCGTGGTCGGGCGCCGATAATTTCGCGATCGAGGCGATGCCGTTCCCGGCCGGAACGGTTTTCCCGGTGCATCAGCGACTGATCCGCGACTTCGGCATCCCGCTGCTGGAGGGGCTGATGCTGGAGCCGCTCGCCGCGACCGGCCGTTCCAGCTTCCTGTTCATGGCAACGCCGCTGCCCATGGTCGGCGGCACCGGCAGCCCGATCACGCCGGTGGTGGTCTTGTAGCGATGCCGGGGATCGTGGCACAGCGTTACTGACAGAGATGCCGCTCGCGGGACATCATGGAGGAAACAAATGGCCTATAAGGTCCAGCCAGGCGTAATCGGTTGCGCGATCCGGCCTGCGATTGCCGGACGAGACCGTTCGCTTGAGGAAATCATGTACGACACCGCGCAACAGGCGCTGTCGGACGCCGGCCTTACGATCGACGACATCGACGGGATCGTGGTTGCCTCAAACGATCAGTTCGACGGTCGTGCAATTGCGGTGATGATGGCGTCCGGTTCCGTTGGTGGTGTGGACCGCGACCTGCTTTCGACCCCGTCAGCCTCTGAACACGCGTTGGTGCTGGGAGCGCTTCGGGTGGCGTCAGGACAGTATCGAACGCAACTGATCGTATCCTGGAGCCCGACCGAAGCGTCGTCATTGTCGGAAGTTCAGCGGCTGGGGGCCGATCCCTATTACCATCGCGCTATGCCGTTGGACGAGCTGTCCGCGCACGCTTTGCAGGCCGCCGCGCTGGAGAACGCCGTGCCCGGCCTGCGTGACATCGCGACGGCCGTGGCGGAGAAGAACCGGCGGCACGGTCAGCGCGCCTATCCGGCGCCGGCTATTCGCCCTGCATCCGGCGTGGCACGATGGCCACTGACCCCGGTCATGACGAGCGCACCGGTCACCGGCAGCGTGGCGCTGGTTCTGGCTTCCCCTGACTTCGCGGCGGAGCGCGGCATCGCCGACGTCGCCTGGCTCCAGGGCATGGGCTGGGCGACCGAAGCCAGCTTCCTGGGCGATCGCGACCTTTCCACCGCGCCCGCGCTGGCCGCCGCGGCATTGCAAGCCTATAAGTCGGCCGGCATTACCGATCCCTCGGCCGAGCTCGACGTCGTGGAGGTGACCGATGCGACCCCGTACGCGGAACTGCTCGCCTATGAGGGACTGGCACTCTGCGCCCGGGAAAATTGGCAGGCACACACCGCAGACGGACGTTTCGGCCACGGCGGAAGGCTGCCGGTCAACCTGTCGGGTGGCGTGCTGACCTTCAATCCGGTTTTCTGCTCCGGCCTGATCCGGATTGCCGAGATCGCTAATCAGGTGCGCGGCAAGGCCGGTGTGCACCAGCATCCAGGGGTGCGGCGGGGACTCGCACAGGCCGGCAGCGGCTTCGCCATGCAATACCAGACGGCGGTCATCCTTGGCCGGGAAGCGGGAGCACGCACATGAGCGGGGATCGTGTCGGCATCATCGGTATTGGACAATCGGCGTTCAGCGCACGGCGTGAGGACGCGAACTATCCAGATCTGGTGCGGGAGGCCGTGCTCTGGCGATGGCGGATGCCGGGCTGCAATTCGACGACATCGAAGCCGTGGTCTACTCGCTTTCGCCCGACGCGATGATCGGGATCGGCAATGCCGAACGGCTGGGGGTGGATGCGGTTGGTGCGCGTGGCAAACGATTCCTGCGCATCAATACCGGCGGCGCTACCGGCATCTCCTCGCGTATCCGCCGCCTACTACCACATCGCGTCCGGCGCCTGCGACGTCGTGCTGACTGCAGGCGCGGACAAGGTTGGTGAATGCGGTGATTCCCAAAGCGTCCTCAACAAGATCTGGGACCCCACCTACGAACGTCCCCTGCCGCTCGGCACCATCAATATGCTCGCCATGTCAGCGGTGCGCTACATGGATCAATACGGCATGACGCAGGAGGACATGGCGCTGGTGACGGTAAAGAACCGCCGCCACGCGGCCCTTAATCCCAAGGCCCATCTGCGGCGGGAAGTGACCAGTCGAGGACGTGATGGCTTCCCGACATGATCTCGTGGCCAATCAAGCTGCTGGATTGCTGCCCGCAGTCCACCGGCGGGGCCGCTATCGTGCTGGCATCCGAAACGTATATCCGCGAACACAAGCTGGAAGCAGTCTGGATCACCGGGCTTGCCCACTGCTCCGAAACCTACTGGATGGGCGACCGCATGGGCATCAACCCCACCGCCGAACATGCCGACGCCTACGCGCTCGGCCGGGCGTTCGAGCGTGCCTACAAGATGGCGGGGATCACTGATCCCGGCAAATCAGGTGCAGGTCGCCGAACTCTATGCGCCATTCAGCAACACCGAGTTCCATGCGATCGACGCCGCCGGTCTTTCCAAGCCCGGCGAGTCGGTGCCGATGCTGCGTGAGGGCCAGTTCTCACTCGGCGGCCGCATCCCGGTGAACCCGTCAGGCGGCACGCTGTGCACCAACGCAATCGCTGTCACCGCGATGGCCCGGGTGGCGGAAATAGCGCTGCAGGTGTGGGGCCGCGCGGGTGCGCACCAGGCAAAGGGGGCACGGTTGGGGATCGCCAGCGGCAACGGCGGGGACCACCAGATTTTTGGCACGATG
Organism: uncultured Alphaproteobacteria bacterium; assembly: GCA_963790515.1. Classification (GTDB taxonomy): domain Bacteria; phylum Pseudomonadota; class Alphaproteobacteria; order Acetobacterales; family Acetobacteraceae; genus Rhodopila. Next base: position 129,013 of record CAWBPF010000018.1, read on the forward strand.
GTCATCGAAGCCTGAGGAAAGGAGCGGAACATGGAACTGCTAAGCCGCACGGAAGTCTGGAGCATCACCTACAACCACGCGTTAGGTGAGACCGCGAGTTGGTTCTACGCCCAGATCCGCGACCACGCCAAAATCTATGGCCGACGTGCCGCCGTATCGGGAAAGGTGCTTGTACCGCCTCGGGCTTTCTCCGACGAGACATTGCTGCCGACGACTGAATGGGTCGAAGTCGGTCCCGGCGGCAGGATCGAGGCGTTCACCATGGTCTACGAAGCGTTTAAGAACCTGCCTGATCCGCCCTATGCATTTGGCTACGTGCTGCTCGATGGCGCCGATACCGCCTTGGGCGGCTACTTCAAGGGCGTCGATCTCGCCGATCCGGACAAGGCGGCCGCCGCGTTGAAAATCGGCACGCGCGTGATGACCAAATTTGCCGAACACCGGAAGGGCGAAATGCTGGACTTCTGGTACGAGATCGCCGGCGGATAGTCGGGGACTTAACGAAACCGTGGGAGAAACGAACATGCAGCCTGGAAAGCGCCTTATCGACAAAGTGGCGATTGTCTCCGGCGGAGCCTCGGGCATCGGGGCAGAAACCGCGCGGCTGTTCGCGGTGCACGGTGCCAGTGTGGTTCTGTGTGATTTGCAGGATGACCTGGGGCGGTCGGTGGCCAAAGAGATCACCGATGCCGGCGGAGTCGCGGAGTACCGTTCGCTGGACGTCTGCAATGAGCAACAGTGGATATCATTGGTTGAAACCACCGAACAGAAATACGGTAAAGTCAATGTACCTCGGGAACATCGCCGGAATCTCCGGCCGTCCCGCGGGCATGACGGTTCAGGTCGGAAACATCGCCGGCATGGCGCTGGCGGAACAAACCCTGGAAAGCTGGAACCGCATTATGGAGGTGAACGCAACCGGCGTGTTCCTGGGCACGAAGAGCGTCATTCCCGCCATGCAGCGCGCCGACGGCGGCTCGGTGATCAACATATCGTCCATCTGCGGCATCGTTGGATCGTTTGCTAATGCGGCGTACCATGCGTCGAAAGGTGCGGTCCGCATCTTCTCGAAATCCGCCGCCATTCAATACGCGAAGGACCAGATCCGGGTGAATTCGGTCCATCCCGGATTTGTCGATACGCCGATGGCACGACCGGGCCTGTTAGGCAACGAAAGCGGCAAGGCTCGCATGGAAGCAACCCCGCTCGGGCGGTTCGGCAAACCGATCGATATCGCCATGGGCTGCCTGTACCTCGCGTCCGATGAGTCGTCGTGGGTGACTGGCAGCGAACTGGTCATCGATGGCGGCCTGACGGCGAACTGAGGCGCCTGGGACGCGTCTCAGGGTCTTCCGGACGGCACAAGCGGCCAGCGGCTGTGGCAGGCCGCCCGGGGCCCCCAACCGCCGCGCCTCGCCCGTTGGTCCTGCGCCGAGGCCAGAGGACCTGGCGCAGGACCGTGGGGCCAGCCGCGTCGCGCTGATGGGCCTTGGTTATGGCACCGCCGCGCCTTGCGTGTTGACGTAGCACGCATAAAGCGAGGTGCTCGCGCAGATGTAGAGCCGGTTTCGCAGCAGCCCGCCGAAGACCAGGTTGGCGACAGTCTCCGGCACGTGGATCTTCCCGAGGATATCGCCGCCCGGGCTGTAGCAATGGACGCCGTCCTCCTTCGGATCACCCCAGCCGATACTGAACCAGAGGTTGCCGTCGACATCGGCGCGTATTCCGTCGGTGGCGACCTTCTCGGCAAACTGCTTGCCGTTGCTCAGCTTGCCGGCGTCGATATCCACGTCGAACACACGGATCGTCTGGGCGTCACTGTCGATGATGTACAGCTTCTTTTCGTCATGCGAGAAGCACAGCCCATTCGGCTGTTTGAAGTCGTCGGCGACAACGGTGATGTTGCCGTTCTGCCCGTCCACCCGATAGACGTAATGGCCCGGCTGTTCCTGTTCCGACTTGATGCCTTCGTAGTTACCGAGAATTCCATAGCTGGGGTCGGTGAACCAGATCGAGCCGTTGGAGGCGACAACGATATCGTTGGGCGAATTGAACCGCTTGCCATTGTAACGATCAGCGATGATCGTAATGGTACCGTCATGCTCGGTTCGGGTGACGCGACGGCCGCCATGCTCGCAGGTGACCAGGCGCCCCTCGCGATCCGTCGTGTTGCCGTTCGAGTTGTTGGACGGCGAGCGGAAAACACTCAAGTGATTGTCGTCTTCCAGCAGCCGCATCATGCGGTTGTTGGGAATGTCGCTGAACACCAGATAGCGGCCGGCGCGGAAATAGGCCGGTCCTTCGGCCCAGCGAAACCCGGTCGCAACCCGCTCAACGCCGCCGGTGCCGGGGCTGCCCTTGAACCGCTGCTTGTCGATCACTTCAATGTGCGGGTCAGGATAGCGCGACCCGGGCAGCGGGCCGAGCGGAAGGCAGTGTCACCGCTTGGTGAGAGCGGCACCCCGGTTTCGCCCAGCAGTGGCACAGTCGGCAGCTGTTGCGGCCTTTGCGACGGCAGCGGTCGCGGTGGCCGCCGATGCGGATAGGAATACGCGTCTGTCCATGTTTCCCTCCTTGCCCCGATTGGTTCCGGGGTCGCGGATATTGTAAGGTGTCAATCGCTCCAAACACCAGACCGGCACTGGTAAAACGTTGGTCTCCACACGTTCGATTGTCCGGCTGTACTTGATGATATCAAGGCAACGCCGCGCCGAACGACCAGCCGGGGCCCTGCACCGCAGAGGCCGCATAACCACTTCGCGTTGATGTTAATGAAATCTGGGGGTAGCCAGGAATGGGGATGATGCAACAACCGATCCAATCGAGGGGATCCCGTGCAGGGCAACGCGTGCTGCCATCCCGGTCCCTCAGACTGCCGCGGCCGCTGTCAAAGGCGACCATCCACCAGGAGCGGCAAGCTTTGGCTGCGTTGAATGCCAGGACAGTGACGCGTCAGTCAGCCTGCGCCTGGATTTGCTGTTGCTCGTTTGGGCTTGCTTCCAAACTAAGAAGTTGCTTGACGATTCCACGGAAAAGATTAGGCCCGGCATCCAGCGAAGTCGAAAGCATCGAATGGCTTGGATCAAGCGCGATTACTTTTTGCTGTGAACTCGATGATGTCCTTGTCTTCGTAAAATGCTGTCTGCGTGAATGTAAACATGTCGTGGACGGTCGCCGCGTCGGTATCAATGCTGCGTGCGCCAACCGCATAGTAATAGCGCGAGGTGTTCGCGGTCTCTGGAATAACGGCATGGTCATCGCAGCGCACGAACAACGGCGGCTCAGTCGGTGGATTGAAGCCCATGCGCTGGGCGGTGCCGGGGAACCAGGCGGGACGCTGAATAAACAGGCCAGGCACCAAAAAGTCATAGCTGTGCCACATATCGAACGCGTCGCCGCGACCGGCCATGTAGTGGGCTGGCAGGCGATTCTCGAACCAGCGCTGGAAGCGCACGCCGCGAGGGAGCGGAATGATGTTCGGCCTTTGATTGGCCCATTGCGGTGTGCCCCGCCCAAGTGTCTTGGCATGGACGAAACTGAGATGCAAGAGGTCGAGCAGGTTGTCGTTGATGAGTTGATAGTGTGCGGCATAGTCCAGAAATCCCGTCTCAATCTGCCAGTCGGCATCACTTGTCGCGATGGTCTCAGGCAGAAGGTATACATCGGCGCGCGCCGCGTCGCCTGGCCAGACCCAGATCCAACTTCCGTGTTCCACGACCGGGTAGCTCTTCACAGCTGCCTTCGCCGGAATGTTCACTTGCCCCGGTATCTCGATGCATCGGCCATCAGGAGCGAACTTGAGGCCGTGGTACATGCAGCGAAGGTCATCACCCTCCAGCCGGCCTTTCGAGAGAGGAGCGAGCCGGTGGCAGCACCGATCCTCGAAAACCACCGGTGTGCCATTGCTTTTTCGATACAGAACGATCGGCTCATTGCAGATCGTCCGAGACTGGATGATCCCCGGCGGTAGATCGTGGGACCATCCCGCGACATACCAAGCGTTCCGAACCCATATTGGACTCTCCTTCCCCCGGCCTTCGGAGGCCTTATCAGAGATGGTACAAGAAACATCTGACGCCACCAGGGTAAGATCGAACGCAACAGGCACGGGCGCAACGGCGGCCGGGGCAATCACTTCCAAATTCATGCGCAATCGAAGATGCTGCCGACTGATAAGGGGATGGAAAGGCACATGACCGACGACACGGCAATCATTACCGATACGCTGGAACGGGTTACCGCGCGCGTCGGTGATCCTATCCCCTTCGTGTTCGAACGCCTGTTTGCCGAGAAACCAGAGGTTGAGGCGCTGTTCGTCCGTGATAAAGGCGGCCTCGTGCGTGGACAGATGTTTCAAGTCACGATGGAAAGTCTGCTCGATTTTCTAGGCGACCGATCCTACGGCGCCAGTCTGGTTCAGATCGAACGCGTCAATCACCAAGGGCTCGGCGTGGAACCAGAGGTCTTCGACATGTTCTACCGCACCGTGATGGCGGCATTCAAAGACGTGCTTGGGACGGACTGGACCGCGGAGATGGAAACAGTCTGGACCCGTGTGATCGGTGAACTGACCGCTCAACCAAGTTGAACAAAATCGTTCAACCACCCGCAATGAGACAACGGCGACTTTCTTTCCTACTCTCTCTTGCGATACGAACGATCATCGATCCGTAGAATACAAACGTTGTTACGCCGGCACGAGCGGGCAACCAAACAGCCCGACGGGGGGAAAGGCGCTGGGCGTGGGCAAACTGCCCACCGGCCTGAAGATGTCCCATTTGTGGGTGGCCTCAGAAGCTGGCTTCACTTCCCACGTATACATAGTATGCGGCACGCAGCCATTGGCTTGCAGCCGCACACCCTTGTTGTAAAAATCATCGAGCGGCACTTCGCGCATTCTCGTCGCGACCACGTCGGCGTCCAGCGTATTTGTCGCCTTTACGGCTTTCAACCAGTGCGTTACCGACGCATAGGCGGCGGCATTATATTCGTTAGGCGGCATCTGCATCTTCGACGTATACCGAGCGGTCCAGGCGCGCGTTTCAGGGGTGAGATCCCAGTAGAAGGAATTCGTCAGCACCAGACCCTGGCAGATATCCTGTCCAACCGACATCACGTCCTGAATGATCATCAGCAGGGTTGCCAGTCGCTGACCGCCTTTTACGATACCGAATTCAGCCGCTTGTTTGATGCAGTTCTGCAGGTCGGTGCCGGCGTTGGCGAGTCCGATGACCTTCGCGCCCGACGCCTTGGCCTGCACCAGGTAGCTGGAGAAATCCGCAGTCCCAAGTGGGGCCCGGACGCTGCCAAGCACCTTGCCTCCGGCCGCTTTGACGAATTCTTCGGTATTGGTCTGCAACGACATGCCGAACTCGTAGTCGGCGGTAATGAAGAACCAGCTCTCGCCACCGTTCCGCGTCAGTTCACTGCCGGTTCCCTTGGCCAGGGCATAGGTGTCGCAGCTGAACTGGAACCCATAGGGCGAGCACTGCTTGCCAATGAACGCCGTCGCCGTCGGCGTGCTCATGAGAAAGATGCGCTTCTTTTCCCGCGCGATCTGCTGGATCGCCAGCCCGGCTGAACTCGCCGCGCCGTCCGCCAGGACGTTGACGCCCTTGTCGTCGATCCACTCGCGGGCAAGCGCGCCGGCGACATCGGCTTTGTTCTGGTCGTCGCCTTGCCAGACCTCGATGGGTCGCCCGAGCACGGAACCACCGAAATCGGCGGCTGCCATCTCGGCCGCGAGCTTGGAACCAGGGCCACCGACCTGCCGGTACGGACCAGAAATATCGCTGAGCAACCCAATTCGCACCGCTGCCGATGAAGTCTGTGCCTGAATGATTGCCGGGCGCACTAATACAGCGCCTGAAAGCGCACCCAGTGCGGCGCGGCGTGTCAGCTTGTTCATTTCCTGCCCCTCGAACGCCGCTTTATTTCAAACGATACTACATCAAGCCGCCATCACTGGCCCTTCGCCCACGATCGTCGTCCGGTGCATCACCCGCCGCTCGGTTGGATCGAATGGGGTAACCTGATGCATCGTGCAGCGGTTGTCCCACATCATGATGTCATCCGGCTCCCACCGATGGCGGTAAACGAAACGAGGCTGTGCGGCGAATTCCGTCAGATCATCGATCAGCCGTTTACCATCCGCCGCGCCCATGCCCTCGACTTCATCGTTGTAGATTGGGCTGATGTAGAGCGATTTGCGTCCGGTCACCGGATGCTTGCGCACCATCGGCTGCCAAATCGGAGGCACTTTCGCTTTCTCCTCCTCGGTCATCGGCTTCAGTGGACGCTGGGTGTGCATATGGCCGAAATTATGCCGGGCAGTGCGGCCTTCGACTTGCCGCTTCAAGGCGTCCGGCAGTTCGTCGTAGACCATGTAAAGGTTGGTAAACTGCGTCTCCCCGCCAGTGCGGCTGACCTCCACGCCGTGCAGCAAAGCGCCGTTGCAGGGAACCCGCAAATAGCTGCTGTCGGTGTGCCAAAGCTGGGCCAGCGAAACCTGCTGCACCACCGGATGGTCCGGCGGCATCAGCGTGCCGGTGTCATCAACGTTGGAGACGCGGAAGATTTCCGCCACGCGCCGCGACTTGATGATGTTCTGGTGAAAGATCTCGGGTTCGCCGAAATGTCGGGTGAATGCGACGTGCTGCTCATCGGTAATTTTTTGTTCGGGGAACACGAGCACCAGATGCTGCATCCAGATATCGTGCAGTTCACGGAACGCCGCCGGGTCGAGCGGCACTCGCATATCCACACCCCGCACCTCGGCGCCGAGGGCAGGATGCAGCTTGCGAACCTGAAACCGGGTCGAAACGTCCTGGGACGCCATCAGCGAAACTCCCTCATGGATGTTCGGCGAATTCAAAGCCCATTGCGCGTGCGTGGTAGAAGATGCCACCGTCCTGCACGATCAGGAACAGCGCCCGCTCATTTCCCGCATTGTGGTGCGAATGCACTGCGACCGGCGGCGAAATCGTCGTAGCCCACGGCGCCCAATCCTTGCGCCGGCCATCGATCACCGAATAGCAGCGCTCGCCCTTGATGATCAGCATCACCGCAACCGCGTTATGCCGATGTGGCCGCTGCGTCACGCCACCCGGTAGCGAGTTCATCGCCAGCGTCAGCGTCGGCAGGATATTTCGCGTCGCCTCCTGCCGTTCGGCTGAAAATACGAGAGCTGAACCGGCGATTTCCTCGGTACGCCCGACATCATACAGCAGGTCGATCTGCCGCGTGATCTCCGCGCCGGTGTAGTGCACGATATCCGTGGGGGCCTGTCCGGCTGCCGGAGGCTGCAGATTCTCAAACGCCAACTGCGGTTCATTGGTCACGATCCACAGCACCGCATCCTTGGCCGCCGCCGTATGGGAAGCCGGTACGCCGCCCGGAAGGATGAACAGGTCGCCTTCGTTCCACGCGACCTCTTCCGAACCGCATGACGTCGCGCCGCTGCCCTGGATGACATAGACGATCACACCGCTCGCCGCGAAATCGGTCGTCAGCGTTTCTCCCGCCCGGATCCGGGCATAGCGCGCGAGCACAAGCGGCGTTGTCGCCGGAAATCCGGTGTCCAACGTGGGTCCGATGTCGCAGGCGATCAGCCCGGTGGGTGTGTCCGGGGCCAGAGCCAGCGTGGGTTCCGCGGTAAAGATATGATCGGGCACCGGAGGAAGCTGAACGTTGAACGCATTCCCGGTATTGAAGAACCGGCCCCGGCTTTGGGCTGGCGTTTGCGGTTCAAGCGGCCGTTGCGCTGGCATCTCGGCGATGGTCTGGACGCGGACGTCGTCTGGCATGGCCCCTCCCTTACGATGTTCGATGCTACGATTGGTTGGTTCACCATCCCGCCGGCCCGAAGACCCGTCAAGGTTCGACCAAAGCCCGCGGGCAGGGGATCGATATCATCGGGCAGCCGCTATCCAACGCATCAAAAGTGAATTCATTATAGTGGGTCGCGTGATCAGCAGGAGGCACGGATGATCCCCAGGACGCTCTTCACGGCTGAGCATGAGCTGTTCCGCGATCAGGTCCGGCGCTTCATCGCCGACGAGATCACGCCGCACCATGCCGAATGGGAGAAAGCCGGGATCGTGCCCCGATCGGTCTGGCACAAGGCCGGGGCGCTCGGACTGCTTTGCACCGCCATGCCGGAAATCTACGGCGGCGCCGGCGGTGATTTCCTGTTCGGTGCCATCATGATCGAGGAAATGGCGCGTGCCGGCGCTACCGGGCCAACCTTCTACCTGCAGTCCGAAATCGTAGCGCCGTACCTCGTTCATTACGGCACTGAGGAACAAAAGCGCCGTTGGCTGCCACCCATGGCCACCGGCGAAGTCGTTGTCGCACTGGGTATGACCGAACCCTCGGGCGGCAGCGACGTGGCGGCGATGCGCACCACCGCTCAGCGTGATGGCGACGATTACATCATCAACGGCCAGAAGGTGTTCATCACCGCCGGGCACAACGCCGACCTGTTCGTGCTGGCGTGCAAGACCGACCCCAAAGCCGGCGCCCGCGGCGTCAGCCTGATCCTGGTCGAGACCGACCGGCCCGGCTTTCAAAGCGCGGCCGCAAGCTGGAAAAGATCGGCTGCAAGGCCCAGGACACCGCCGAATTGTTCTTCGACGACCTGCGCGTCCCGGCCTCGAATCTGCTCGGCGAGGAAGGCCGCGGCTTCTACCAGCTCATGAAGGAACTGGCGCAGGAACGTCTGGTGCAGGCGATACGCGCGATCGCCTCGTCCGAGGCGGCGCTAGAATGGACCGTCGAGTACACCACGCAGCGCGAGATGTTCGGCCAGACCTTGGCTGATTTCCAGAATACCCAGTTCAAGCTCGCCGAAATGAAGGCCGATCTGACCATGCAGCGCGTCTTTCGTCGATCGCTGCATCGAGCTGCATCTGCGCGGCGAGCTCGATGCTGTGGACGCGGCCGATGCGCAAGCTGGTCAGCGCCGAGTTGCAGGGCAGGGTCATGGACCAGTGCCTGCAATTCTTCGGCGGCTGGGGCTATATGTGGGAATTCCCGATCGCCCGCGCCTTCGTGGACGCTCGCATGGGCCGTATCGGCGGCGGCAGCGTAGAGACGATGAAGCAGATCATTGCCCGTTCCATGCTGCCCACCAACGCTAAAAGGCAACGCTGAACGGGACCGCGTTCGCGACAGTGCCCGGCTGCACCTTGCCCACCGCCGCGGCTGCTTCTAGCGTCCTTCGCAAATAACAGGAGGCGAAGTTCATGGCAGACGCTTTGACGCTGGTGATACGCGGCGGCCTTGTTGTGGACGGCACCGGCAGACCACCTTTCGAAGCCGATGTCGGCATTTCCGGTAGCCGGATCGCGGTGGTCGGCCGCATCCCCGATCGCGGTGTCGAGGAAATCGATGCGCGCGGCCTGCTGGTCACGCCCGGCTTCGTAGACGCGCACACGCATTACGACGCGCAGGTCATGTGGGCGAACCACCTTGCCCCCAGTTCCAACAACGGCGTCACCACCGCGCTGATGGGCAACTGCGGCGTCGGTTTCGCACCCTGCAAACCCGAACAGCGCGACATGCTCGTGCGCCTGATGGAAGGCGTCGAAGACATCCCTGAGCCGGTGCTGACCGAAGGCCTGCCGTGGAACTGGCAAAGCTTTCCAGAGTACCTTGATCGCCTCGATGCCCGCCAGTTCGACCTGGATGTGGCCACGCAAGTCCCGCACGCGGCGTTGCGGGTATTCGTCATGGGCGAGCGTGGCGCAGCGCGGGAACCCGCGACGCAGGCTGACCGCACAGCGATGGCGCAGCTCGCGGCCGAGGGCATTCGGGCCGGCGCGCTCGGATTTTCCACGTCCCGCACGCTCAATCACAAGACAGTCGATGGCCAGCCAACCCCGACGCTGGACGCAGCCGAGGATGAGCTGACCACAATCGCCAAGGCGATCGGCGAGACGGGTGCGGGCTGGCTGCAGGTCATTTCCGACTTCGGCGATATCATCGAGCCGGAGTTCGCGATGTTGCGCCGCCTCGTCGCCGCCTCCGGGCGGCCGATGACGACAACCATATTGGAGCGTGATTCCAAGCCGCAGGAATGGCGGCAGTTGCTTGGCATGATCGCGGATGCCAACGCCGACGGGCTGCCGATGACCGGCATGGTCCTGACCCGGCCGACCGGCATCATGCTGGGCTTCGAGATCTCGCAGAACCCGTTCGTGGATTGCCCAAGCTGGGCGGAGGTGGCGCATCTGCCGTTCCCGGCCCGTCTCGCGGCGCTGCGGGATCCTTCACTGCGCGCGCGGCTGATCGGCGAAACTTCCCCCGACCCGACCCTGGCGAAGCGTCTTCGCCGGTGGGACCGCATCTTCCCGCTCGGTGATCCGCCCGACTATGAGCCGTCGCCCGAACGCAGCATCGGCGCGGAAGCGCGGCGCAGGGGCGTGGACCCCGCAGCGCTGGCCTACGACCTGTTGCTGGAGAACGACGGGCGGACCATCCTCTACCGTCCGCTCAGCAATTATGCCCACGGCACGCTGGATACCGTGCGCGAGATGATGGCGCATCCGAACACCCTGATTGGTCTTGGCGACGGCGGTGCCCATGTCTCCATTCTGTGCGACGCGTCGGCGATGACCTACGGGTTGACGCACTGGACCCGCGACCGTGCCAGCGGCCGGTTCCCGGTGGAGTGGATGGTGCGCCGGCTGACGATGGACAACGCCCACGCACTTGGGCTGCACGATCGCGGCGTGGTGGCAGCAGGCCGCAAAGCCGACCTCAATGTGATCGACCACGCCCGCTTGAACCTTCGCGCACCCCACGTGGTCTACGATTTGCCGGCGGGCGGGCGGCGGTTGATGCAAAACGCCGATGGCTACGTGGCGACGATCCTGTCGGGCGAGGTCGTACGGCGCGACGGCAAGTCCACGGGCCGCCTGCCGGGCAGACTGGTGCGCGGCGCACAAAGCGCCTAAGCGGGCCCGCATTCGCCTGATCGCCGCATCCCGGCTATAGTGCCGGGGTGCCAGAACCCGACGATCTGTTCGGCGCCCCCGAGCCCGCGGCGCCCCCTACACCTGAAACCAACCGCCCGCTCGCGGACCGGTTGCGCCCCGCCACGCTGTCCGAAGTCGTCGGCCAGGACCATCTGCTCGGCCCCGAGGGCGCGCTCACCCGCATGTTGGAGCGCGGCTCACTTGCTTCGCTGATTCTGTGGGGGCCGCCTGGGGTCGGCAAGACCACGATCGCCCGGTTGCTCGCCGGGCAGGCCAAACTCGCCTTTGTGCAACTATCGGCGGTCTTTTCCGGCGTCGCCGACCTGAAGCGTGCTTTCGACGACGCGACCAAACGCCGCAGGGCAGGGCAGGGGACCCTTTTGTTCGTTGACGAAATCCACCGCTTCAACCGTGCCCAGCAGGACGGCTTCCTGCCCGTCGTGGAGAACGGCACCGTCACGCTGATCGGTGCCACCACGGAAAATCCGTCCTTCGCCCTCAATGGGGCGCTGCTGTCGCGTTGTCAGGTCATGGTGCTTCGTCGTCTGGACGACGCCGCTCTCGATCGTCTGCTGATCCGCGCGGAGGATGAGATCGGCCGGCCTCTGCCGCTGACACTGGACGCGAAGGCCACCCTTCGCGCCATGGCCGATGGCGACGGGCGTTATCTGCTGAACATGGTGGAGCAGATCGCAGCCCTTCCCGCCGGCACGGCGCCGATGGACCCCGGCGGATTGTCCGAACTGCTGTCGCGGCGCGCGGCGCTGTACGACAAGGACCGGGAGGAACACTACAACCTGATCTCGGCTTTGCATAAGTCGCTGCGCGGGTCCGATCCTGATGCCGCGCTGTACTGGTTCGCCCGCATGCTCAATGGCGGCGAGGATCCGCGGTACATCGCCCGCCGCCTGGTCCGCTTCGCTGCCGAGGACATCGGCATGGCGGACCCAAACGCCCTGACCCAGGCGCTGGCGGGATGGGAAACCTATGAGCGGCTGGGGTCGCCCGAGGGCGAACTGGCGATCGCCCAGGTGGTCGTCTATCTTGGTACGGCGCCGAAATCGAACGCTGTCTATACGGCGTTCGGCCAGGCCAAGGCGGCAGCGAAAAATACCGGCAGCCTGATGCCGCCCGCCCATATTCTCAATGCGCCGACCAAGCTGATGAAGCAGCTGGGCTATGGCGCCGGCTACGAATATGACCACGGCGCCGAGGATGCGTTTTCCGGCCAGAACTACTTTCCGGATGATATGGAGCGCATTCAGTTCTACCAACCCAAGGACCGCGGCTTTGAACGCGAGATCACCCGGCGGCTGGAATACTGGGCGGAACTGCGGGCCAAACGGTAACACTGCAACGTCGTTCTCATGCGCAGCGGCGTTACTGACTTGGTGAAGTCACCGTCGATGACCCCCCGTCGCTGCGTTCACATCCGGTCACGCGGTGCGTGCCCGGACCTTCGGGCGGGCCTGGCAGGATGGCACGAACGCGCCGCGCAAGACCGACCTATCGCTTGACCCAAACGTCTCCCGGCACCAAACCCCCGCGCATGACCCTCCAAACCCTCATCGTGACCGAAGACGAGGCCGACATCCGCCTCGACCGCTGGGTCCGCCGTCATTTCCCCGGCCTGCAGCAGAGCCTGATCCAGAAATGGTGCCGCACCGGCCAGATCCGCGTCGACGGCGCAGCGAGCCGACACCAACACCCGCCTGGCTCCCGGCCAGTCGGTCCGCATCCCGCCGATGGAGGCTCCGGCCGCGCCCAAGCCGTCAGTCGCGGGTCGACCCGCACGACGCCAAGGACCTGCAGCAGGCGGTGATCTACCAGGACGACCAGATCCTGGTGATCAACAAGCCCTACGGCCTGCCGGTGCAGGGCGGCCCCGGCATCACCCGCCACCTCGACGGCATGCTGGACGCCCTGCGCTTCGGCTCCGAGCATCGGCCGCGGCTGGTGCATCGGCTCGACCGCGACACCACCGGCGTGCTGCTGCTCGCCCGCACCCCCGGCACCGCCGGCAAGCTGGCCGCCCTGTTCCGCGGCCGCGACATCGACAAGACCTACTGGGCCGTGGTCGCCGGCCGCCCGGTCCCGGTGGAGGGCCGCATCGACCTGCCGCTGAAGCGCGTCGGCGGCGCCCGAGGCGAACGCACCGCGCCGGCCGACCGCGACGATCCCGAGGGCGCGCGCGCCATCACCGACTACAGCACGCTGGACCACGCCGCCCGCAAGCTGGCCTGGCTGGAGCTGAAGCCGCTCACCGGCCGCACCCATCAGCTTCGCGTGCACTGCGTCGCCATCAAGGCGCCGATCCTGGGCGACGAAAAATACGAGGAGCCCGACCAGAACATGGCATTCTCCGCGCTGGTCGAGGGCCTGTCCAGCGATCTTCACTTGCACGCCAGACGGCTCGTTCTGCCGCATCCCGCCGGGGGCACGCTGACTGTCGAAGCCGACCTGCCGCCCCATATGAAGGCGACATTCAAGACGCTGGGCTTCCACGCCCCGCCGGCGCAACCTCCCGGGAGACGAAAATGACCTCATCGCGACGGCCGCTTCGGATCGCCCTGATCGCCGTCGCGGCCGTCATCGTCGCTGGCGAGTCGGCGCCGGCAGCCGTCGCTGATCGCCAGCTTCGATCCCAACACCTACAAGCCCGACATCATCGCGGCGGTGAAACGCGCCACCGGCCGCGATCTGGCGCTGAACGGCAAGATCAGCCTGAAACCGTCGCTGTGGCCGACGATCCAGGTCAGCGACGCCGCGTTTTCCAATCCGCCCGGCTTCTCCCGCCCGCAGATGGCGTCGCTGCAGGGCATGGAACTGCAGCTCGCGCCTGCTGCCGCTGCTGTCCAGCCGGGTCGCAGATCGACCGCCTGGTGCTGATCCACCCCGACATCCTGCTGGAGACCGACGCCGCGGGACATCCGAACTGGCAGCTGACGCCCGGAGGTGTCTCCGACCGCCCCCGCCGGCACCCAGGCCCCGGTCCAGTCCGGCAGCGGCACGACCACAGCAGTCAGCGTCGACGTCGATCCAGATCCAGGACGGCACCCTCGCCTATCGCGACGACGCGCACCGACAAGGTCACCACGCTCGGGCCTGCCGAGACTGGAGCGCCACCGCTGCGTCGCCTGACTCGCCGCTGCATCTCGATGCGGACGCCAGCTACAACGGCACCGCATTCAATCTGGTCGCCGACACCGGCAGCCTGACCCGCCTGCAGGACCCGGCCGCGACAACGCCATGGCCGGTGAAGCTGGCGCTGACGGTCGGCGGGCGCGAAGCTGGGCGCGGACGGATCGCTGACCCAGCCGCTGCAGGGCAAGGGCTACAACCTGGCGATCAACGGCACGGTTCCCGACGTCACCGCCCTGACCCCGCTGCTGCAAGGCTTCGTCCCGCCGCCGCTGCATGACGTGAGCTTCGCCGCCAAGGTCGCCGACACCGGCGGCAAGCTGCCCGGCGGTTTCGGCGCTGACCGCTGCACGTCGGCGCATCCGACCTGGGTGCCCAGGTGCCGGGGCTGACGCTCGAACAAACTGGACGTGGCCGCCGCCGCCATCGACCAGCCGATCAAAGCCGATGCCGCCGGCAAGCTCGGTGGCCAGCCGCTGGCCTTTGCCGCGACGACCGGCCCGCTGGCCGCGCTGATGCCCGGCGCCAAGCCGCACACCGTTTCCGGTCGACGTCAGCGTCCAGACGGCCAGGCGCGACGCTCACCGCCAAGGGCGCAATTGCCGACGTCCGCGGCCCTGACCGGCGCCAACATCGCACTGGCCGCGCAGATCCCCGATCTGTCGGCTCTGTCGCCGTTGGCGAGGCGCCCCTTGCCGGCGGTGAAACAGGTGGCTTTCCAGGGCACCCTGACCGACGCCGCCGGGCGGTTTGCACGGCGGTGCCATGCTGCACAGTTTCAGCCTGACCAGCGCCGACGGCGATCTGTCCGGCGACGCCGCGGTCTGGCTTGGCGCCAGGGACTCGCTGACCGCCGAACCTGAAATCCAACCGCATCGATCTGGACGCTCTGCAAGCCGCTGTTGACCAGATGCCCGCCGCCGCGCCGACCAGTCCGCCGCAAGGCGCCCAGCCGCTCGCCCCAGCCACGCCGCCAGCCACCGCCAAAACGCAGCGAACGGCTGTTTTCCGACCAGCCGATCCCGTTCGACCTGCTGCGCACCGCCGACGCCGACCTGAAGCTGGCCATCGCCGACCTGCACAGCGGAGGCGCCGACTACAAGGCGATCGACACCCACGCCGTGCTGAAGCGACGGCAAACTGTCGATCGAGCCGTTCGCCGCCGACCTGCCGGGCGGCCATCTGTCTGGCACCGTCTCGGCCGACGCGTCGCAGGCTGCCCCGCCGGTCCACGTCATCGCTGCATGCCCCCGGGCTGGCGCTGAAAACCATCCTCGCAGCCGTGCACGAGCCATCCTTCGCCAACGGCAACCTGGAGGTTTACGCCGACCTGCACGGCGCCGGCGACAGCCCGCACGCCATCGCCGCCTCGCTGGATGGCTCGCTCGGCCTCGCCATGGCCGGCGGCACCATCGACAACCGCCTGCTCGGCAGCCTGCTGGGCAAGGTAATGGACACGCTGAATGCGCTGAATCTGGTGGGCAAGGGCGGCACCAGCGAACTGAAATGCTTCGGCCTGCGGATGGACGCGCAGCACGGCATCGGCACAATCAAGCCGCTGGCGCTGAGTTCGTCGTTGCTGACCATGACCGGGGCGGGCGACAGTCAACCTGGGCGACGAGACACTGGCCCTGGACGTTGCGCCCGCAGGCGCGGGTTGCCGGCACAGGCGTGGTCATCCCGATCAACATCACCGGCCCGATCCGCGACCCAGGCGTGAAGGTCAACGAACTGGGCGCGGCGGAAGCAAATGCCGGCACCGTCGCCGGTGCGGTGATTGGCGACGCGACGCCGTTGGGCATTGTCGGCGGCTTGCTGGGTGCCGACAAGGTGCTGCCGGCGGCACGGCCGACATCTGCGCCCCGGCGCTGGCGGCCGCTCGCGGGCAGGCCGTCCCGGAAGCGGGCGCTGCGCCATCCTCGCCGGCCAAGGAGGCGCCGAAGGCGACGCAAGACCCGGCGGCGATTTTGAAGAATCTGTTTCGATGAAAGGTTTGCGGGTGAAGCGTTTCTGGGATACCGCGGCGGTCGATTGGACCGAGCAAGGCCACTCGATCCTGCTGGACGGCAAACCGATGCGCCTGCCCAGCGGGGCGCAGCTGCGTGGTCGGTCCGGCGCGGCTGGCGCGGGCGATCGCCGAGGAATGGCAAGCCGCCGGCGGTGACAAAGGCGGCGAGATGACGTTCAAGGACACCCCGCTTACCCGCCTGGCCGGCACCGCGCTGGAACGGATCGCCCCCGATCCGACCCTCACCATCGATGCCATCGCCCGTTACGGGGAGACCGATCTGCTGTGCTACCGCGCCGAGACGCCGCAGGCGCTGGTGCAACGGCAGCATCAGCAATGGCAGCCCTGGCTGGACTGGGCCGCACTGGCCTATGACGCGCCGCTGCGCGTGACGACCGGTGTCGGCTACGTCAGGCAGCACCACGACAGCATCGCGGCGCTGCGCCGGGCGGTTGCGGCGCTGGATGTCGACGCGCTGGCCGGCCTGGGCATCGCGGTGCCGGCGTTGGGCAGCCTGGTCCTGGGTCTCGCGCTCGCGGCCGGGGAAATGGATGCCGAGACGGCCTTCACCTTGGCGCGCTGGACGAGTTGTTCCAGGCGGAGCAATGGGGCGATGATTACGAGGCGGTCGACCGGCGCACGAGTATGTTGGCGGACATCGCGCTGGCGGCACGGTATATCGACCTGACACGGGGGAATCGGTGAACGCAAAGCGGTTGGTGATCGCGGGCCGGGTCCATGGCGTCGGCTACCGAGCCTGGATGGTGCACAAGGCGACCGAACTTGGGGTGTCCGGCTGGGTGCGCAACCGGCCGGACGGCGCGGTGGAGGCGCTGATCGCCGGCGATGTCGCCTCGGTGGAGGAGTTGTCCCGGTTATGCCGGCGCGGACCCGACGCATGGCCGAGGTGTCGTCGATCGACGAGGACCTGGCGGAACCGCCGGAGGAACCCGGGTTCCATCAGGTGGGATGAGCCAGCAGGTGGGATAAGACGGCAGGGGCGAATCCCGGCCGCCGGTCTTTTGTCGGCGATCCGGCCAATCCCGCAAGCATGTCGCGGTTGCCCAGCCCTCTTGCTCCGGCCGGAGACGCGGCAGACGAGGCCCGCGTCGGAAATCGGGCAACGAACATAACCAGCCTTTCAGGTAGAACCGGCAGTCGGTGACTTAGCCGAAGCCCAACAATAAATCAGCCAACCAACGCGCCATTTTTACGGCATCGACCTGAACCGCTTAAGCCCAAACGGCCCCTTCCGCCCGCGACACCAAACGGAAAACCCACTCCCACCCACGTTCACCCGACAATCCGGACCGGAACAACAACAAATATTGACTTATTTCCTATATTGATCTAATCTCCAGGAATGGAAACCTCCTCCACCCCACATCCGCCGATCGATCTCGCCACCCACCTGGACCACCAGCTCGTCTACACCCTGACCGACCTGTTGCCGCCGCCGCTCGATGACACCCCCGAAGCGCTGCGCACCAGAAACCACGCCGCCGTCGCCAAGGTCGCGGCGCTGCTGCCGGTCAACGCGAATGAGGCTGACCTCGCCGCCCAGTGCATCGCCGCCCGCGCCCAGGCCGAGGACATCTTGCGCCTGCTCCGTCAGCACGCCCACGACATCGGTCTGGTCATGCGCCTGAACGCCCAATACGGCTCGATGGTGCGGACATCGCTCTCCGTGCACGCACGCCTCATGCGGGTGCAGGCGTCGCGCCAGAAGCGGGAGGCGATCGAGGGCGCGGCAGACCAGGACGCCTGGGCGCAGCACGTCGCCGAACAGTCTATGACGCAGGTGTTAAATGCCAGCTCCGGACCGCACCAAGCAGCGTTGCCCGAAGCGCCGCCAGCCGCGAGTGCGGACCACCTCCAGTCGAACGACGTCTCAGAAGATGGGATGGATTCTCATACCGCGGCTTTTGAGACGTGGTTGATCACACAATGCCAGGGCCAAACGTCCGAACAACCCGATGCTGGCCGCCTTCATGACATCCTGCGCAAAGCAATGGCCGGATCGCATTTGGCCGCTCGGGAATTTGCCGCGAACAGTCGCGAAAATCCCGCAAGGATGGCCTGACCGGCCACATCGATGGCAAAGACCACGCCCACATGGCCCCGTAGCTGCCCGGAAACCGTTATCACGACACGCTAGGACGAAGCCCTATCCGACGCGCGTGAGCCGCCGCGCCCTTCTTACCTCCTGCCGCCGCCCCAGCTTTGCCGGGATGGCACCATGTGGATAGAAAATCGGCAGCGACCCGAAGCGGTTACCGCTCGGCGTTGCCTTAGGATTTATTCAGCAACCAGTGGTAGGAACAGACCCGGCCATGGACACCGTTCACGTTGAGGGTTGCTTTAAGGACATCGTCGGATATGTGTCCCGTTACATGCACCGTTTGACCACCGCCACGGTTGCCTTTTCTTGCCCTGCCCTTGAACGTTCCATTCTGAGCAACGTCCATCTTCAACGGGAACGCCCCAAATCCATATTGAATTTGGGCGTCCTTGACAGTGATGGATGTATCTTTGTCAGAGCCACAGACCGGCACGGTCCCGAAGGTTACTGTGGTTACGCCGCTGTAAGCGCCATCGTAGGAGTAATCGGCAGCGAATGTCGGACAAGCAAGGACGGCAACACTGCTGGCCATGCCGATCATCAGGGCCCGAGATTGACGCAGGATTTTGCGCGTCCGCGCGGGGTCCATCCCGAATATCCTCCGACGGGTATTCCTGCCGACTTTGTGAAATGGGTCGTCTGGTGTCAACCGTGAACGGGCTGTTGCCGGTCCGCCGATACATATTGCTCAGTGATCTGAACTGCCCTGGCTGCGGGACTCAGAACAGCTTCCCACCGTTCGGCACCCGCAGATCCGGCCTGACCAGCACCACGGAGCCGTCCTCATCCGGCATGCCAAGCGTCAGCACCTCGCTGATGAAGGGCCCGATCTGGCGCGGCGGAAAATTCACCACGGCACAGACCTGGCGGCCGATCAACTGGTCGGGTTTGTAATGCACGGTCAGTTGCGCGCTGGATTTTTTCAACCCGATCTCCGGTCCGAAATCGATGATCAGCTTGATCGCCGGCTTGCGGGCCTCCGGGAATGGCCGCGCGTCGGTGATGGTGCCGACGCGGATGTCCACGGCCTCGAAGGCGTCATAGGTGATTGGGTCTGCCATTTCTTTCCTCCCTCTGCGTTGCCTTGCCGGCCGCCTGGGATATTGTGACGGTTTCCTGACCCGAGGATCCCAATGCGCGATTTCCAGCTTCCCGGCCGCAGCCCGGTCTATGCCACTCATGGCATGGCGGCAACGTCAATGCCCGCTGCCACCCTGACCGCGCTGGACGTCCTGCGCGCCGGCGGCAACGCGCTGGACGCTGCGGTGGCCGCGGTCGCGGTGCAATGCGTGATCGAACCGGAATCGACCGGCATCGGCGGCGACTGCTTCTGCCTGTATGCACCCGCCGGAACCGGCAAGGTCTATGCGCTGAACGGGTCGGGCCGCGCGCCGGCTGCCGCCAACATCGACTGGTATGAAAGCCGCCAGATCCGCGCTCTGGAGAACACCTCGGCCCATTCCGTCACCGTGCCCGGCGCGATCAACGCGTGGGAAACGTTGCTGAAGGCCCATGGCCGCAAGGGCCTGGACGAGCTGCTGCAACCGGCGATCCGTTATGCCGACGAAGGCTGGCCGGTGCACCCGAAGGTCTCCTGGGACTGGGCCCGCAGCGTTGAGAAGCTGCGCAAGGGCGGCTCGACGCCGTTCCTGCCCGGCGGTGCGGCGCCCAAGGCCGGCGACATCTTCACCAACCAGCCGCTGGCCGAGACCCTGCGCGCTGATCGCCCGACACGGCGCCAAGGCCTTCTACGAAGGGCCGGTCGCCGCCGACATGGTCGCGACGCTGCGTGAGCGCGGCGGCCTGCACACCGAGGAAGACTTCGCCCGCGGCCTGCACAACGCCGAATTCGTCGAGCCGATCACGCTGAACTGGAAGGGCTACGACGTCTACCAATGCCCGCCCAACGGCCAGGGCCTGCTGGTCCTGATGATCCTGGGCATGCTGGGCGGCCTGCCGTCCGCGCCCGACGGTCCTGACGGCGTGATCCGCGCCCACCGCCATATCGAGGCGGCTCGGCTGGCGTATCGCGATCGTGATGCCTTCCTGGCGGACCCCGGCGCCGTGGACGTGCCGGTGAAGAAACTGCTCAGCCCCGAATACCTGGCGTCGCAACGCGCCTTGATCAGCGACACGGCGGCGATGCCAAAGCTGCCGGCGCCCGGCGAGTCGGTCCTGCCGCCGCACAAGGACACCGTCTACCTCTGCGTCGTCGACAAGGACGGCAACGCCTGCAGCTTCATCAACTCGTTGTTCGAGAATTTCGGCAGCGGCATCCTGGCGCACAAATCGGGCGTCATGCTGCAGAACCGCGGCTTCGGCTTCCGCCTGGAGCGCGGACATCCGAACTGTATCGCCGGCGGCAAACGGCCGATGCACACGATCATTCCCGGAATGCTGATGAAGGACGGACGCGCGGTGATGCCGTTCGGCGTCATGGGCGGCCATTACCAGCCGATGGGGCAGTCCTGGTTCCTGACCAATTTCCTGGAATACGGACTTGGACATCCAGCAGTCCATCGACCTGTTCCGCATGTTCCCCACCGGCGGACAAGTGCAGATGGAGCGTGGCGTTCCCGACGAACTCGTCCGCAAGCTGGCGGCCATGGGCCATATGCCGGTGCCGACAGAACGCCCGCATGGCGGCGGGCAGGCGATCTGGATCGATCATCAGCGCGGCTGCCTCGTCGCCGGGTCGGAACCGCGGAAAGACGGCTTGGCGCTGGGCTATTGATCATGCAGCCCTGTGATCTGACGGCCGTCGAGGCGCGACGGCTGATCGGGACCAAGCAGCTTTCCTCGCTCGGAACTGCTGGAAAGCTGCATCAGCCGGATCGAGGCCGTGGACCATGCGGTCAACGCCATGGTCGCCCGCGACTTCGACCGCGCGCGGGTGGCGGCGAAGGCGGCGGATGCGGCGGTGGCGCGCGGTGACACGCTGCCGCCGCTGCACGGCCTGCCGGTCGGGATCAAGGACCTGGAGCCGACGGAAGGACTGCGCACAACATTCGGCAGCCCGCTGTTTCGCGACAACGTCCCAGCGAAGGACGAACGCCTTGTCGCCGCGATCCGGGCAGCCGGGGCCATCGTCATCGGCAAAACCAACACGCCGGAGTTCGGGGCAGGGGCCAATACCCGCAACGCCGTCTACGGTGCGACCGGCAATCCGTTCGATCCGGCGAAGTCCTGCGCGGGCTCATCCGGCGGATCGGCAGTTGCGTTGGCCACGGGAATGGTGCCGATCTGCCAGGGCTCCGACACCGGCGGATCATTGCGCAATCCGGCGGCGTTCTGCGGCATCGTCGGCTTCCGCCCGACGCCGGGTCTGGTGCCGACCGAACGGCGACCGCACGGGTGGAGCGGGTTGCCGGTGGTCGGACCAATGGGCCGCACCGTGGCCGATACCGCCTTGTTGCTCAGCGGCATGATCGGCGACGATGCGTGCGATCCCGCTGGCGACCACGATCCACGGCATGACGGTCCGCAAGGCCGGGCGACTTCTATCCGCCCGCGCGGATCGACCTCGCCGGGCTTGCGGGTGGCGCTGACGCCGGATTTCGGCTTCGCCCCGACCGAAAGCCACATCGCATCGGTGTTCGCGGAAAAGACCGGACTGTTCCGCCATGTCTTCGCCCGGGCCGACGACGCGACACCCGATTGCACCGGCACGCGACGAGGCGTTCGAGGTATTGCGCGCGCTGGCCTTCCTCGCCGGGCATCTGGAGAAAGTTCGGCAAACCCCGGACATGGTCGGCCCGAACGTCCGGGCCAACGTCGAGGAGGGACTGCGATACAATGCCGAGGACATCGCCCGCGGCTTCTCGCTGCAGACCACGCTGTATCACCGCTGGCAGTCGTTCTTTAGTCGCTATGACGTCATCCTGACCCCGGCGATCACCATCAGCCCCCGATCGTGGCGAGAGCTGTATCCGGCGGAAATCGACGGCAAGCCGACCCGCACCTACTTCCATTGGCTGGCGATGGCCTATGCAGTCACGGTGGTCGGTCATCCCGCCATCTCGCTGCCGGTGGGGCTGGATCGGAACGGCATGCCGTTCGGCCTGCAGATCGTCGGTCCACGCGGCGGCGATGCACTGGTACTGCGGGTCGCCGCCGAATTGGAGGCGTTGTTGTCCGGTGATCCCCGCACCGCGCGGCCGGCGCCGGACATCGCCGCATTGACCGCGGCCCCGGCGATCAGCGCGCTCGGCGGGGTTCCTCGGGTTCGACTAAGCAGCGCCGCTTGTAAATTCGATCCTATATCCCATTTACCATCTGTGTGGATGGTAAGGGGATGGTATGGAAAAGGTTCGGGCGCTGCAGCCGAAACTGGCGGATAGTGAAAAGATCACGATCAACCTCGGTTTTGTGGATCTCGGGCATATCGACCTGATGGTGCAGGATGGCTTCTACGCCAACCGCACCGACTTCATCCGCACCGCCATCCGCAACCAGCTCGACCGTCATGCCGATGCGGTGCGCCAGTCAGTGGCCCGCAAGACGCTCGATCTGGGTCTCTGCCACTACAGCCGTCATGACCTGGAAGCGGCCAGGGATCGTGGCGAAACACTGCACATCAATGTGCTGGGTCTGGCCAGCATTGCGCCGGATGTGCCCGCCGATCTGGCACGAACGGTCATTGGGTCGGTCACCGTGCTTGGGGCGCTGCATGCCAGTGCCGCGGTCAAGGCAGCGCTGGCCGACCGCACGCATTGATCTGATTACGACGGAAGCCATTCAAGGTTCCGAACGGGATGCCTGCGGGGTCTCATTTTGAAAGTAACGAGAATGAAGATGTTTTCGACGGACAAGCTCCGGGACGCAGCGCGTCTGACCCAGGCTGGACGTCTCACCGAAGCCACCGCTGCTATCCAGCGCATGCTCGGTGGCTTGGATATTTCCCCCGATCTGGGCATCCCCGGTCGGGCCATCCCTGATCTGGGCATCCCCGGTCTGGGAATCCCGGATTTGGGCATCCCCGATCTGGGTAGCCAGGGCGGTCTGAATATTCCCGGCGTCCCGCGGTTCCACCCGGGGCCCACGATCGACGCCTTTACTCAGGCCGAGAAGCCGGATGAACGCACCGAGCGGTTCCGGGCAATGACCTTCAGCAACCAGACCGGATCGCGTCCCTACAAATTGTATATACCAAGCGGCTGCCACGGCCAGCCGGTCCCGCTGATCGTCATGCTGCACGGCTGCACCCAGTCGCCCGACGACTTCGCCGCCGGAACGCGCATGAACCTCCCAGCCGAGGCCCACACCTGCATGGTCGCCTATCCCGGCCAGACCAGCGCGGCCAACATGCAGAAATGCTGGAACTGGTTCAATGCGAACGATCAGCGGCGCGACAGTGGAGAGCCTTCGCTGATTGCCGGGATCACACGGCAAGTCATGCTCGACCATGCGATCGATCCAGCACGGGTCTACGTCGCGGGATTATCGGCCGGTGGAGCGGCGGCAGCCGTGATGGGCAACGCCTATCCGGATCTTTACGCCGCGGTCGGCGTGCACTCCGGTCTGGCCTGTGGCGCCGCCCGTGACATGCAGTCAGCCTTTGCGGTTATGCAGCGCGGCGGCAACGGGCACGCCCGCACCGGCAGCGAACGCTTCGTCCCGACAATCGTGTTTCACGGCGACCGCGATACGACAGTGCATAGTCGCAACGGCGATGCGGTCGTTGCCCAGGCGATGCAGGGCGCTTCGCTGCAGACACGGGAGGAATCCGGACGGGTTCCCGGCGGCCATGCCTATACGCGGACACAGCACGCCACTGCCGGCGGAAAGGTCATGGTAGAGAAATGGTCGGTCCAGGGGGCTGGACACGCCTGGTTTGGCGGCAGTCCCGCCGGATCTTACACCGACCCGCGCGGCCCCGATGCGACGGCAGAAATGATGAGGTTCTTCCTCGACCATTCGCTTTAGCGCACATGCCTGGCGCCCCTCGGTCCCGCAAGCACCGACCAGTCGGCGTCAGGCATGAGTCCTTCCGAAGAGCATGGCCGAACGACCACGCCCGGGCACGCTCCCATCACAGGCCATTTTCGACCATCTCCAGCAGTCGCGGGATGAGGGCATCAATCTGCTGGTCATCCATCGCCCGCAACGGGCCATCGATAACCAGCATCGCCAGCCCATGCACCGCCGACCAAGCCAGATATTCGGCACCAGGACGGCGTTCCGCCGGCAGTACGCCTGCCGTAACCATCCTGTCCAACGCCAGGCTCAGTAACCGGAAAGGATGTGGGTCCACCGTTTCGGACTGCGCCATGTCTGATCTCTGGCCGGGCGGCGGGGTGCCGAACGCGGTGCGGAATAACCCGGGCTCACGTCGCGCAAACCGCAAGTACCCGACCCCGACCGCACGCAGATTGGCTTTGGCCAAGGCAGCCGGCGATAGTCCGGCATCGATCATGGAAATTTCCGCTTCCATCGCTACCGCGATGGCGGACAGGGCGGCCGACCTGACAGCACTAAGAAGATCCCGGTGGCTTTTGAAGTGGCGGTACGCCGCATTCGGGACGACCCCGGCGCGCCTTGTGGCCTCTCGCAGGACCACCGCTTCAGGTCCGCCCGAACGAGCCAATTCGATCCCGGCCTCCAGCAGGGCGCGCCTGAGGTCGCCGTGACGATACGTGCTGCGCGGAGGCTGGGTAGTGACCTGATTCATTTAACCCTGGGCGCTTATCGCCCATTTATGTGGACAGTGTCCACTCTTCCTGCTAATAGTATGTGGACAGCGTTCACAAACCAACCCATGCCTGTCGGAGGGAAACAAAAGGCCATGCAAATTCAACCCTATCTATCATTCGAAGGGCGATGTGACGAAGCGGTCGAATTCTACCGCTCGGCGCTTGGCGCTGAGGTCCTGATGCTGATGCGGTTCAAGGATTCGCCCGACCAGTCGATGATCTCGCCCCAGTCCGCGGATAAGGTGATGCATGTGTCCATGCGCATCGGCGACTCGATGGTGATGGCGTCCGACGGTCGCTGCACAGGGCAAATGGGCTTCACCGGTATTTCACTGTCGCTCAGCGTCGCTGACGATGCGGAAGCGGAGCGGACCTTCGGGGCGCTGGAGCAGGGCGGCCAAGTAACGATGCCGCTCACGAAAACGTTCTTTGCCTCGAAATTCGGTATGGTCGCCGACAAATTCGGTGTGCAGTGGATGGTGATGGTCGGTCAGTAAAGCCGGGCGGCAGCGCGGATACCCGTCACGCTGCCGCCGACCGGTTCAGCCCTTGAAGCTCGCGGGAACCGTGCCGCCATTCTCCGCCAGCTTTTGCATCACGGCCTGATGCAAAGCGATATTCTCCACCGCGGTGCCGTCACCGCCGGTATGGACGTTCAGTTCGTTCGCCAGTTCCTTTCGCGCCGTCAGGCTGGAATTCGAGATCAAGCAACTTCAGTAGATCGACGATCGAAGTCTGCCAGTTGCCGCCGCCGCCTTTCTGCGAGGCCTTTTTCGTCAGCACGTCCACCACGTCGACCGTTGCAGCCGGGGTGGCGGAAGGCGGAACCTCAGTCGGCGTCGCGCTCGGGTTCGGCGCGGAAACTGTCGTGGCGCCAGCGTCCGGCATCTTGCTCGGCTCAGCCGTCTGGGTCGCTTCTGGGGCATGGAAGATTTTTTCCATGATGGAACCGAAAATGCTCATTGGTCACCTCTTTTGCGTGAGTGAATAGAGCGCGGCAGAATTGTGCCGGTTCCTTCACGGAGCCAGACCGCTGAAGCGCTGCCGGCATCTCGTCATTGTGGATACCGACCGAACGTTTGACCTGGATCAATGCGGCCGCATGAGGCGTCGGCGATAAACCGGGATCATATCATGCGGTGGAGAGGGGTCATGTCGACCGGAAATGTGTTGTATCTCGTTATGGTGGTGGCAGCGTTCGTTTCGTTTTCGGCGGTGCTGGCCTACCAATCCTGGCAGCAGGCCCGCCTGGGCAGAGAAACAGTGCCAGCATCAACCGAGCACGCAGACCCGCACGGCGCGATCCCGGCCTGATCGGGCGCGCGTCCCACGAAGTAAGACCCCGCGCCGGCGACAACAATCCGCCGGCGTTCGGGCGCGATACATGCACGGGGCTGACAGCCCGGGCAACGCCTGACGTTGTCCGGGCGGGAGCAGGGTCGGAATAACCCCTACTTCAGTTCGAAGCCCATCGCATTTAGCGCGGCCACGAGCTTGTCGCGGCCGGACAGCGCCGCGATCTTGCCCATGCGGCCAATGACCCGCTTGGTCCAGGTATCCGCCGCCATCTCGTTCCTGGCCGAAAATGCGCCCATCAGAGCGTCATAGGCCGCGCGATGCGCCTGCTCGCCATGGGCATCGTAGCTGTCGTGATGCACAATCACATTCTGCGGCAACCGAGGCTTCACCTCGTTGGCGGCCGTCGCTGATGCATAGCCGACGCACATGCCGAACACCCCGAACGCCCCGGGCGGCAGGCCGACAATCCGCCCCACTTCCTGCGGGTTGTTGCGCAGGGCCCCGATATAGACACAGGACAAGCCCAGGGATTCGGCGGCGACCGTGGCGTTCTGCGCCGCCAGGGCAGCATCAATCGCGGCGACCAGGAAGGTTTCCTGATACGGCATGACCTCCAGGGTCACGCCTTCCTCGGCGCCAAGGCGTTGGTTGCGGGAGATATCGGCGACCCACACCAGGAACAGCGGGCATTGCTCGATATGCTTCTGGTTCGCCGCCACTTTCGCCAGCGCCGCCTTTTTGGCCGGATCAGTGACAGCAATCACCGACCAGGTCTGCAGGTTGGAACTCGTGGCCGCCGACTGCGCCGCGGCGACCAGCGTCTGCAATGTGCCCTGCGGCAACGCATCGGGTCGGTAGCCGCGGATCGACCGATGCGACAGCAGCACGGCGATATGGTCGTTCCAAGGGCCGGCGGCCGGCGCCGCTTCCGCACCATAGCGAAGCGCCAGTGCGTCGGCGGCGGACAGAACAATGGGTTGGACATTATCCATGACGAAAAACCTGTTCCAGGGTGGCAGGACGCAGCCATCCCCAGCCAGATTCAGCTCGGGATCACACGTCCATGCGGGATGGGGGAAACGTGCCCGAGCCATCGTTCCGTGGCAAGACCATCACGGTGTCGGACTTGGTGCGCCCCCTGCGCTGCCGCCACCGGTCGGTGCGGCACCGGCTGGATTGAAGCGGCCAATGTTGCCCAGCAGCTGCTGCATGAACGACGCCTCGGTTCCGGGTGAGGACGTGGTCCGAGCGATCACCGTCACCGGCAGCGCGGCGTCCTGACCAAGCTTGTCGACCGACTTCAGCACGCCCCTGTCGTCGAAACTCAGCACGACCACGGCTTGGTCAAGCTCCCCCAGCGTCCGGCCAATGCGCTCCTGGGTAAGCTCGCTGATATACAACCAACTGTTGTCATCGAATGTGTCCCGCGCGGTAGGCGACCCGATAACCGCCGTCACATCCGCCTTGGTGGACGTGCCAGGCACGAGTTCCTTCAGCAATTCCGGGTCCACTTTGTTGCCGCGCAACTGGGGTGGTGGCATCAGCCACGCGCAGGACGACATCAGCAGACAGGACACCAGCGTCAGGCGACGGACGGCGGATGGCTGAAACAGGGCAGACAGCCGAAACAGGGCGGACAGCCGAAACAGGACAGGCATGGACAACAGGTGCATCCCGAGAATTCTCGCACCCGGCTGGTTGGATCGGGGACCGGTGCTATCTATGCTGGGTGTCACGGCCGCCCTGGCCGTGTCAATGAGCATGCGGGCATTCCCGGCCGCATAAACAGGCAAAGAGGCGCGGTTGGCCAGTTTTCTTCGTGGACGCGACAAACATGAGCGGGCTGCCTTCCAGCTTTACGGGGCGGCGGTGACCGCGGCGCGCGATCCCTACCTGTACGAAACACTCGGCGTCCCGGACACCTTGGACGGCCGGTTCGACGCCATTGTGCTCTACGTCTACCTCGTGATCCGGCGGTTGAACGCCGAAGCCGAACCGGGTCCGGCGCTGGCACAGGCGCTGTTCGACGCGATGTTCCTGGATATGGACATCAACCTGCGGGAGATGGGCGTGGGTGATCTGTCCGTGGGCAAGCGGAACCGCGCGATGTGGGAAGCATTTCACGGCCGCAGTGCCACCTACGCCGCCGCGTGGGACGACACCCCGAAGCTGGCCACGGCCCTCGCCCGCAACATCTGGCGCGGTGCGGAGGCCCCGGAAGGATCGGCGGCGGCACTGGTCCGGCTGGCCAAATCCCAGGCCACCCGTCTGGCAGGACAGGACCTGCCCGCACTGCGCCGCGGTGAAATAAGCTTTCTGCCGGCCCAGGAGGCGGCACAATGACGCCAGAATTCCACCGGCCCCTGTCACTTGATCGCATCGGCGCGCAAGGTCTGGATATCACGATCGAGGCCAGCCCAGCCGAGTGCTCGGCCCTCAGCGAACGCATGAACCTGCCGGCGGTGCTGTCGCTGTCCTGCACCTTCCATCTTATCCGCGAAAGCCGCGACAAGGTGCTCGCCCGCGGCGTGCTACGCGGCCACGTCACCCAGATCTGCGTGGTCAGCCTGGAAGAATTTGACTCGCCCGTCGAGGAGACATTCCAGGTCCGCTTCGTTCCGTCGGGCGAGGAAGCCGACGATATCGATCCGGACTCGGACGACGAAATCCCGTTCGAGGGCAACCAGATCGACCTCGGCGAAGCTGCCGCGGAACAACTCGGTTTGGCGCTTGATCCCTATCCGCGAATGCCGGGCGTGGAGATGCCGGCGGTCGAGGACGAACCCGACCCGCACCCGTTCGCGGCCTTGCGACGCCTGAACTGATTGACGGCCTGGTTGTGCTACCACGTGCAACCAAGCCGCATTGGGACAGCAGGCCTTCCAACGTTCGCGGCACACTGGAACGAACTGGCAGCGCCAGAAATGATCGGGCCATGCTGTCAACGCCAGGTTGCATACGGGCTTGGTATTTCGCCTTACGGCACGGGCAAGTTCAGTCAACCACGCGCCATGCGTCATACCTGCCTTCCACGCCTGCCAACTTCCGGTCGCCTCTACCATAACGGCGAATAGCAGCATTGGGCTGATGCATGTTGCGGCCGGGAAGCCGGTGGCCATGCCCTTGAAAAGCGTTCATTCGCGATGATCCTTTCGACGCCGCGTTTCGTAACAAGCCCAAGGAATCCGAGGCTGTTCCACTCTGTTTACGACCTGTAAACGTAACGTGAGCACGCCGGGCGGTGGCAATCGGGGTGCTATTCTTGCACTCAAAACAGCCGATCGGGTTGACCGTGCGAGGACAACCGCGCTTCGATACACTGGGCGGGGGTAGACACATGGCAGAATTCGATCTGACAGGAGGCGTTGTCGGCAATGTGCTACGAATGGGTTTGTTCGGACCCGCATCATTTAGTATCGGTGCAAGGGAGCTTCGCTTTAAAAGTGTTAAGCTACGGGCAGCACTGGCTTATATCGCTCTGAATGAGTCGCATACGGAAACCCGCGAACGGTTGGTCGGGCTGTTATGGAGTGAGTCGGGAGAGGAGCACGCCCGTGCTTCGTTACGCCAGAACATCCGTGAGTTGCGGGTCGCTCTGCAAGGAACAAACCATACGGGGCTTCATATTGTTGCCCGGGAGATCGGTTTTGAACACGGTTCGATCGAGGTCGACGTCTCGGCAGTCATCCGCGCGGCCGAGGCGCGGCAAGTGCATCCCCTACTGCTGGAACGACGCAATTTGGCTGACGACCTGCTGGCCGGGTTGGAGGATCTCGATCCTGCGTTTCGGTCGTGGCTGATGGCGAAGCGGCACACCGTTCGCGACCGGTTGCTGCGAGGATTGGAAGCCGCGCTTGCGGTGGACACAGGCGACCTCGCCAAACAGCGCGATCTCGCTCAGGCGATCCTCAATCTCGATCCAACGCATGAGGAGGCATGCCGCCAATTGATGCGCGCCCGCGCCATGTCGGGTGACACCGCCGGCGCGCTGCGAGTTTACAAAACGCTATGGGATCTACTCGACGAAGACTACGGCATGGAGCCGGCAGAGGCCACGCAGAAGCTGGTCGCCGCCATCAAGGTTGGTTTGCTCGAACCCGCGGCGCCAGTCGTGGTGCGAACCGAGCCGTTGCCTCCCACCATGCCCGCCGTACCCACAGCGCACCATGCCACGCGCCTTTGGTTGTCTGTTCAAAACGTGGCAATGCGCGAGGTAAACCCTGCGAAGGCCCATCTGGTGTCGGAATTCCGCCAGCACTTGATCGCCTCTCTCGTTCGCTTCCGGGAATGGCAGGTGGCCGACGCACCAGTCCAGGCGACACCACCCAAGTCGGCACAAGACATCGCTGGACACTACGAAATAGAAATGATCGCCTATCAGGTCGATGCGGCCATCAACATGATGATCACACTAAAGGAGTTGGATTCGGGTCTTTACGTCTGGAGCCAGAATTTTGAACTGAACCTCGAGAACTGGTTCGCCGTCCAGCGCCATGTCGTCCGCCGTATCGCCATGGGCCTCAATGTGCATCTTTCGGCGGAGCGGCTGCGGCGCTTTTCGGATCAGCCGGATATTTCGCTTGGCCTCTATGACCGGTGGCTGCGGTGCATGACGCTGGGGCGGACGTTTAATCCGGCCTACTGGGAAAGCCTGGCGAGACAATTTGAAGAAATCACCGTCGAGGCCCCCGGATTCGGGCCGGCCTATGTAGGATTGGCCAATCTGCATAACACCAGGCATATCTTTTATCCTGGCATTTCCAGATCGCGTGAAAGCGAGAACGCGGCACTGGCCTATGCACGCAAGGCGGTGCTGTTGGACCCGTCCGACATGCGGGCCCATCTTTGCCTTGCCTGGTCGCATCTGATGGCGAAAAAGTTTGATCAGGCCGTTATCCATATGGACGTGGCATATGAACTCAATCCAAACAATTCCTGGACTGTCATCGCCGTTGCCCTGATGCAGGCGTTTTGCGGTCAGCCCGACCGTGCCGCTGAACTTGCCCGGCTGGCACTCGACATGACCCTCGCACCCAGCCCAACTCATTGGGTGTATCAGTTGGATATTCTGTACTTGAACGGCGATTATGAAGCAGCGCTCACCGCCGCCGATCATTCACAGGGTACGATCTGGGCAGTGCCGGTTTGGCGGGCTGCCGCGCTGGCACAACTCGGGCGTCTCGACGAAGCCGCAAATGCCGCCGCGGAAGCCATTGCCAAAATCAGGGCGAACTGGTTCGGCGGTGGTCAGCCGACCGACGACGAGATCATGCGGTGGATGCTTCACGTCTACTCGTTCAGGCGTCGTGAAGACTGGGAGCATCTTCGAGACGGCCTGGCCCGAGCATCCCTTCCGGTCGGGTCGATCGATTATTGCGACCTGTAGGGATGCGTGCCGGCGCGACAGCTACATGCACATGTTGATGGTATATTCACCCACTCTGGAGGCCGAGAAGTGCTTGATCACCTCTGCGGTAAAGGCCTTTCGGGTGCCGGTGAAGGCTTCGTCATAGAAAGACGGCAAAGGATAGGGTTCGCCCGGTTTGGCTGTCCCCTGTCCTTCCTTCAACATCTCCGCCGTCGGCAGATCGATGACAAGGGGGCCGTCCTCTTGGTAAGAGTTGAAATGCACGGGTCGCGGTGACGTTCCATAAACGCCAGCACCGGTGATCGCATGTGCGGTCATCTGGTTGATCAGCTTGACTGTATCGTCCGGCTTTGGATGACGGCAGTTGATCCAGTGTTCGACCAACTCACCCCAAAGGCGCCAGTTCTGCACGGTGTCGTCGAAGTCGACTTTCATCGGCGTCTTCATTGCTTCCGCTCCATCTTATTGTTGACCCGCGTTATTATTGGTCCGCAGGATTGTTGACGGCGTGTTAAAATCCAACACTTGATACTACGCACAAAATACTGAGGCTTTGCACGTGATTCAAACGTGAATGAGGGTGCCCTGATGGCAAACGCGGAAGGCACATTATCGGACCGCCTCGCCGGCGCGGCAGCCGCGCTGACGGGTGCTGACGCAGATCCGCAATCAGCTTCTCTGCTAGGCTTTCTCGGTTACGACGATGGAAATCCCACCGCCGCTGCAAATCGCGCCAGGATGCTCCATGCCGCCGCATCCTTTCGCCGGATTTTCCACCTCCCCGTACCCGACGCACCCGGTCTCATGTTCTTTGGCGCAGAGGCCGATCCCGCCACGCTCGGGCCGCACAACGCCGGCCTCCCGGTTGGCGGTTTCGCTGGATCAGGTCTGGATGCACAGCGCGCCTTCAAATCCTGCATAGGCGAGGGCATCGAATACCTCAGCCAGTTCGCCCAGCCGGACGACAATCTGACATTGGCATCGCTCGCCGAGTACACCAAATCGTTCGACCCGGGCATACGTGGCTTCATTCAGACGGTCTTTTCCACCTGCGGCGTCCCCGATAACCGCCCGGTCGCATGGGTCCAGCTACGGCGGCTGACGGACGACAAGCCCAGCCCTTATCCGGCCGATCTTTGCCTCCGACGGGTCGCCACCGATTTCGCGCCGCCACTGAAACTCAGCACCGGCTGCGCCGCCGGCCCAACCCGGACTGACGCCACCTTGCGGGGCCTCCTCGAACTCATCGAGCGCGATGCCCTCGCCCTCTGGTGGCGCGGCGGCCGCCGCCCTCGCGGCATCCCCGCGGATACCGAGGCCGGTCGAGCCGCCGCCGGGCTCCTGACCCAACTGCGGGACGGGCAAACCGCCCGGCAGATCCGCCTGTTGGACATCACAACCGACCTTGGCATCCCTGTCGTGGCAGCGTTTTCCGCCGGCCCCGACGGCTACGGGCTCGCCATCGGACTTGCCTCCCGAACCAACCTGACCGACGCCGTCCGCTCGGCCATCTTCGAAATGTGCCAATCAGAACTCAGTCTTCACGTAATCGAAGCCAAGCGGGCGCAGTCAGGCGAAGCCGCACTTAACGAGAGCGACCTGCGCCAATACGCCCGCGCCACGCAGCTTGACACGCGCCGATGCCTACTGCTGCAACCCGACCATCCCATTGCGGCGCTTGCGTCCGCGACCTCGTTGGACGCGCTCGTTCGACATCTAGCAGACCGAGGGATCTTCGCATACGGGCTTGACCTGACCCGGCCGCAATTCGGTATCCCCGTGGTTCGTGTCATTGCTCCAAATCTGCAGAACGAGCCTTGCACAATCGAAACCGAACGTTTGGCGCAGGCAATCGCCCAGACCGGTGGCGGGGCACAACATACCGGTGGTATCGCGCTGCTGTAGGGCGACCGCATCAAGACGGGAAAGTCTGTCCGACAAAGGTGCGGCCGGAAATAATCAGATCAGCGCGTTGAGTGTTGTAGAGCGACGGCACTCTGGCCCGGTTACGCCACCGCGGCTTCCGAGAAACGCGCGCTTGAGAAGGCCGCCAGCGCCTCCGGCAGCACCCCCTCCAGGATCGCCGGCGCCAATGCCAGCGCATGAGCCCCCGCCAGCGTCACGCCACTATGGCAGGTGGCGGCGAACGCGCCCGGGAAGCGTTCGGACTGCTCATAGATCGGAAAGCCGTCGGGAGACATGACCCGCAACGCCGCCCACATCCGAATGATGTTGGCATCCTTCAGGGCGGGGAGAATTCTTGTGTTGCGATCGGCGATTTTCGACAGCACTGCGATCCGCGTGGTGGTGTCGAACCCAACGTCCTCCTGGCTGTCGCCCAGCATCACCGTACCCTCCGTGGTCTGTCGCATCAGGTGGGTCGGATAATCGATCAGCGGCCGCATCCGCTCGGTCACAATGATCTGACCTTGCAACGGTGACACCGGCATGTCCAGCCCCACCATCGGCGCAAGATCCCGGCTGCCAAGCCCGGCAGCAATCACCACACGCGGCGCCGAATATGTTTCTTCAGAGGTATAAACCGTAAACGAGCCCGGCTGAGCATCAATACGCAATACCCGGCGGCTGGGACGGTAGGTCAGGTCCTGGTGCAACGCTTTCAACAGGTGCAGCGGACTGGTATGGCCATCCACCGGGCAAAAACTCGCCCCCGTGACCTCATCACCAACCCCCGGAACCATCGCCCGGACCTCGTCGCGGGACAGCATGCGGGTGCCGATATCGCCGCTTTCATTGTGCATCCGGCGGATCAGCAAATCGCGCTGCTCATACTCCTCGTCCGACAGACAGAAACTCAGGCCGCCGGGCTGCTGCAATGCGACATCCGTGCCGGTTGAGTCCCGAAGCCGCCCACCCAGTTCAGGCCATAGGGCTGCCGACCGTCGCGTCCACATCGCGTACGGCGGCATGCCGGCGCCCTTGCTCTGAACCCAGACCAGACCGAAATTGCCTCGCGCAGCGCGGTAGGCGACGTCGCCCTCGTCCAGCAGAACGACGTCCGCACCTTGGGCCTGTGCCCCCCATGCGATCGCGCCGCCAACCAATCCGCCACCAATAACAATAAGGTCATGAGTATCCGGCATAAACCGGACCCTACCGGTAACCACCTCAGCCGAAAAGCCACTCCCGTCGGACCGCGTGCGTTTGGATTGCAGAGAACCGAGTTTCGCGATCCGGCGCGTGAAGCGGCCGCTTCCTGATGGCCAATGCTAATCCCGCTGGACCAGATGCAGCAGGACACCACCAAAACTCCCCGGATGGATGAACCCGATCCGCGCCCGCCGCGACCCTGGACGCCCCACCCGATCGATCAATCGAGCACCCGACCGTTCCAGCAGCCCCAGCGTCCTGTCGATGTCCGGCGTCTTCAGCGCCACGTGGTGCAGCCCCGCCCCGGTGGAGGCGATGAACTTGGTGATCGCCCCTTGATCCTGCCGCGTAGTCCCCGCCGCCCCATGTTGCAGCTCGGCGCCATGCAACGGATCGAAATTCTGCAGGAACTCCAGCTCGCAGTCCCCCGCCGTCAGGAACGCGACCCGCAACCCGCCAACCACATGCGGCGCCCGGGAATGATAGACCACGCCGTACTTGTCAGATGTGAAGCTCTCGATTGCCGTCTCGACCTGGATATCAGTCTGTTGGCTTTCCACCGGCAGCCCCATCCGTCCGGAAAACACCCCGATCGCCGCCTGATTGTTCACGCAGGCGACACCCAGATGGTCAATCCGTTCCACCATGGCGCCACTGCCAGGCGGGATGTCGATCGGACCCGTCAGGAAGATCCGCACCCCCAGCGTCTCGACCAGGGCAAGCCCCTGTCGAATGCCGCCGTCCAGACCAGACCGTGGCTCTCCCGCCGTCGCGACCCCAGGCTGCTGCGGGCCGAAATCCAACCCGATGTGATGAACGCCGGTTCGCGTTTCCCCGTCGACAAAGCGGTCGCCGGGGCCGAACAGCGCCATTGCCACCTGGCCAACGGCGAAAGCCGGCACTGGGCCGTCTTCGCTTGCCAGAAAATGCCGCGGCAGCCCAAGCACATCACCCAGCAGCCGGGACGCTGCCGGTACATCCCGGGAAATCATCGCGACATAGGAAAGCCTTGGTTCCGGCATGGCCTTGGCACCTCAAGGTTTACGCGTCGCCGATCACGCCGGGGCCGCTGCATCGCCAGGAAGCAGCATCTGCGCGACCTGCGTAAAGCCGGTAATCGCGCCGATGCCAGACGGACGGTCGAACACCCAGACAAGGTCGTACCGGCCTCCGTTCGGACCGGCTGGCCAGGTGGCCGGAACACCGAGCGGCGCGGTGGTTTGGGTTTCGGACAGGAGGCATTGACCGATCAGCGGGATTTCCTCCTGCCGCCAGCAGATCAGGACGGCGCCTTCCTGCTGCAGCGCATCCTTGGCCAGTTTGGCGTATTCGCCCCGCTTCTGTTTGATGTTGATACCAATCCCAAGCTGTGCTGCAACCCCGACGACCGTTTCGTACAACCGCTGGCTTGGCAGTTTGCCGCCGTTCTTGCCGGGGTCGGCCGTGTAGATGGTTTGCGGCCGAGCGAGCGTTGGGCTCTTGGGACCCCAGGGCGGCGCGAACAGCGTTATCAGCCCACCTGCACGCTGCCACCCGATCGTGACCAAGCTCTGCACGCCGCCGGCGGCACAGCTAGCCCCGGCCGCATCGACCCCGTTATAATTCTGGCCGCCATAAATACCTGGTTTCTCCGCGTGGCGGATGATCATGATCTTGGTCGCGCCCATCCCTCGTTCTCCGCTGCCTGTGGGTGAGCGCCTGCCGCGGGTCAGTCGTCTCACATGGACAAGGAGACGCGGGACGGGCTCCAGGGTTTCACAGGAACGTCTTTTGAAGCGCCAGCGGAACGCTTGTCACGGACAATTAGCCGTCAGCGCGGGGCACCCATGGGATTTTGGCGACGGCGATACCCTCTTCGGCAAGGCTCTCCGCCTGTTCTTCGGTCGTTTCGCCGTAAATGGGCTTGGGTTCGGCGTCGCCGCGGTGCATTGCCCGCGCCTTGTCGGCGAACTCGGGGCCAACGTAATCGCAGTTCTTCTCCACCTCGGCCCGCATACGCTGCAGCACTGCCAGCATCTGCGCCGGCAATCGGCCCGCGGCAACTTTCTCGGTCGTGGCTGATGCAGCCTCCGCCGGCGGGGACGGTGGCGCGACGGGAACCGGCAACGCCTCCCGCTTCGCCAGAGCCGGTGCCATCAGCGCGCGCTCGACTTCGGTGCCGCCGCATTCGGGACACTCGATCAGGCCGCGCTTTGCCTGCTTCTCGAAGCTGGCACTATCCTTGAACCAGCCATCAAATCCATGCGACTGGCTGCACCGTAATTGGTAGTGAATCATTCCTGGCCCTGACAAAGACCCCGTTTCATGACGAACTCATGATATATTTTGGCACTCTCGTCAAAAGAGTGCCAGCACAATCACGCGAGCCCGAGCAGCGGATCCAGCTTTCCCGCGCGATCCAGCGCCATCAATTCGTCGCAGCCGCCAATGTGCTTGCCGTCGATGAAGATTTGCGGCGCGGATGTGCGGCCACCCGATCGCTTCTGCGCCTCCGCCCGCGCAGGTGAACCCTGCTGGGCCGGGATCTCATGGTACTCAACGCCTTTTGTGGACAGAATGTGCATCGCCCGCTCACAGTACGGGCAGAACATCTGGGTATAAATTTCGATATTCGGCATGTCTTTCACCTCTTGCCGTCCATCTTGGGCACATCGGCGGTTCGTGCAAGTTCTGCCAGGCACGCGGCGCGGTCGGACCTGCATCCTCCATCCAGCCACCACTGCCGCACTGTGCGCAGCAGCGAGCCGACGCGCGGCCCTGCCTCGATGCCAAGCGCCACGACGTCGCGTCCTTCCAGCGGAAAGACCGGCCGCTGCATACGGGACAATCGCTGCCTGACCTCCGCATCGCCCGCCAGCCACGTCCGGTCAATCAGGTCAGCTGCCGCATGGTCCGCCAGCATGCGCCGTAAATCATCATCCGAGCCCGATGGGTCCGGCGTCACCGTCAGCCGCACCAGCCGGTCGCGATCCTCATTGGACAGCTTCAACCGCATCGCCAGGGCCAGCGGATCGCCGGTCAGCATTGCGGCCAGCCACAGGACCGGATCCGCTGGCAGCCCGGCCAGCCGAGCGACCGCCGCCGCTTCCGGCGCCACGGCCG
This sequence comes from uncultured Alphaproteobacteria bacterium, assembly GCA_963790515.1. GTDB lineage: Bacteria > Pseudomonadota > Alphaproteobacteria > Acetobacterales > Acetobacteraceae > Rhodopila. The sequence continues at coordinate 166,835 of CAWBPF010000018.1, forward strand.
TCCAGATGCCAAGCCGGTCCATCAGCGAGACAGCCTCCGCCGGATCCGGGGCCGCGAGGATGCGGCGAAGCTCGTTCCAGACCCGCTCCACCGACAACCGGGCGAGGCCAGGGATGCCAGCCCGCAGCGCCGCCAACGTGGCGGGATCAGGCGGCACCCGGCCGAACCGGGCGTAGAAACGGAAGAACCGGAGTACGCGCAGATAGTCCTCGGCGATACGGGTCGCGGGATCGCCAACGAAGCGGACCCGACCAGCCTGCACATCCGCCGCCCCGCCGAAATAGTCGAACAGGGTGCCATCACGTGCCATCGACATGGCGTTGATGGTGAAATCCCGCCGGGACGCATCCTGCTGCCAGTCCGTGGTGAATGCCACAATCGCATGGCGGCCATCGGTCTCCACATCGCGGCGCAGCGTGGTGATCTCGAAGCCGTGGCCAGCCACCACAGCGGTGACGGTGCCATGCGCCAGCCCGGTCGGGACCACTTTCACGCCGGCGCTGACCAAAGCTTTTGTAGCAGCCTCGGGCGTGGCAGGCGTCGCCAGATCGATATCCGCTACTGGACGGCCGGCCAGCGCATCTCGCACCGCGCCGCCGACCACCCTGGCATCCGGCAGCGCGTCCCAGATCTTCATCAAGGCCGGATCAGTCAGAAATGCCGGGGGCTTCAAGGCGGCGTGGCCGGATGCGCGGGGATGATGCGGCCGTCACGCAGTTGCGCAGGAATATAGGTCCGGTTGCCGTCCGCCGCCTCCAGCTGCCAAACCCACATCAGCACCGCCAGCATCAGGACGACAAAGCCGCCCAGGCCACCCATCAGCCAAAGCGGCGGCAGCGGGGAGGGGAATAGCAGTCGCCATGCCGCGAAACCCAGAAAGGGCGCCAAAAACAGCACGATCTCGATAACACGCGACATCGGCCGCTGGTCCCTCAATGCATCGATGCGGTCGCCGAAAGTCCAACCCCGGATTGACCCACCCTCATCGTCATAGCCCGGCTTTCCCCGGCCCACGATAGAGGCCGCCGCCATATCCACCGGAGGCGACAACCCCGATCATGACGCCGTTGGTTCAAAGACAACCCCGTCCGGCATTAACAACGATTCGCGTCTTAAACACCACTGCCCTCCGGCTGCGTCTTCCCCAAAGGTCTAGGCCTGCCAGATTCCAGGCCAGGCTGATCCCAGGCCTGCCTGATCAGGGAGGCGCCGTGGCGAAGATGGTCTCAACCGTGCGGCTCAGGCTCTCCCGCCAGTCGGGCAGGCGGACGCCGAAGACGTCGTGCAACCGGCTGCAATCCAGGCGGGAGTTGGCCGGCCGCTTTGCCGGTGTCGGCCAGTCCGCCGTCTGGATGGGCGTCACCACCGGGACATTCGCGCCATGCCGTCCAGCCTCCTCAAACGTGGCCACCGCAAGACCAAACCATGTCGTGGCGCCAGCGCCCGCGGCGTGGAAGATGCCGCGGTATTCCGGCCGCCAGCCAGTCGCATCCAAATGTGCGATGATCGCAAAGATGGCATCGGCCAGATCAGTCGCGGTGGTCGGACAGCCATGCTGATCGGCGACCACGGTCAGCCGGTCGCGTGTCTTGCCAACGGTCAGCATCGTGCGAACGAAGTTCTTGCCGGTCGCGGCATAAACCCAGGACGTGCGCAGAATCATGGCCTTGGCGTTTGACGCCAGGACCGCCTGCTCGCCAGCCAGCTTGCTGACGCCGTAGACACTTTGCGGCCCGACCGCATCAGTCTCCACATAAGGGTCCGGGTTGGCGCCGTCGAAGACATAGTCAGTGGATATATGGATCAGCGGGATATCCGCCTGGGCGCACAGACCCGCCAGGATTGCCGGGCCGTCACGGTTGGCACGAAAAGCGCCGTCAGGGTCGCTTTCCGCCGCATCCACCGCGGTGTAAGCGGCGGCATTCACCACTAGGCGCGGGGCGGCGGCCCGGAACGCGGTCTCGATCGTCTCCGGGCGGTCAAAGTCGAACTCTGGCCGGCCAACGTGATGGACGCCGGTGCCAGCCGCAATGGCAGAGGCAACCTGGCCGCTGCCGCCCGTAACAAGGATCCCACCGGTCATGCACCGCGCCCCGGGTGACGGTCGCCGTTCGGCCCTGCATCAAACATGGAACAAAATCGGCAAATCACGCAGCCGGGGCAGGACCTTGTCCTTGTCCGACAGGATCACCCTATCCGCTGAGACGGGCCATTCGATGCCAATGTCCGGGTCGTTCCAGATCACCCCGCGCTCCGCCGCCTTGTCGTAGGCGCCGGTGACCTTGTAGATCACCTCCGTCTCGGCGGTCAGTGTGCAATAGGCGTGCAGGAACCCGACCGGCACCCAGATCTGCGCCCAGTTGTCCGCGCTGATTTCCACGCCGACATAGCGCCCGAACGTCGATGAGCCCCGCCGCACATCGACCGCGACGTCGTAGATGGCTCCCTTCACACAGCGGATCAGCTTACCCTGCGCATTCGGCCCGATCTGGCAGTGCAGCCCGCGCAGTACGCCCACACCGCTCGAGACCGCATGATTGTCCTGAATGAATGGCCCGGGAACGCCGGCATCAGCGAATCGTCCGGCATTCCAGGTCTCAGAGAAAAACCCTCGCGAGTCCGTGAAGCGCGCCGGGGTTATCAGCTTGACGTCGGTTATCGCCAGCGTTTCGACCTTCACTCCATGTCCCCTTCGGCCAGTTCCATCAACACCCGACCCAACTCGGTTTTACCCAGGTGCGTTGCATGGTGCCGCAATCGATCTGCATCAATCAGGCCCATGCGAAAGGCGACTTCCTCCGGACAGCCAACCAACATGCCGGTCCGGGACTGAATGGTCTGCACGAACGTCGCCGCTTGCAGCAGGCTGTCGGGCGTGCCGGCGTCCAGCCAGGCGCAGCCGCGTGACAGCTTCTCCACGTGTAGCGTCCCCATCTCCAGGTACACCCGGTTAAGGTCGGTGATCTCCAGCTCCCCGCGCGACGAAGGCTTGATCCGCGGCGCGATGTCGCTCACCTGCTTGTCGTAGAAATACAGCCCTGTGATCGCCCAGTTGCTTGTCGGCGCGGCCGGTTTTTCCACGACCTCCACCGCCCGGCCAGTCGCATCGAATGCCACCACGCCATACCGTTCCGGGTCTCGCACCTGGTAGGCGAACACCGTGGCCCCGACCGGCCGGGCAGCGGCGACCCGTAACAATGTCGAAAGATGATCCGCGTGGATCAGATTGTCGCCGAGCGCCAGGGCGCACGCTTCGCCGTCCAGCCAGTCGCGGCCGATCAGGAAGGCCTGCGCGATGCCATCCGGCTTCGGTTGCTCGGCGTACTCGAAGCGCACCCCGAAACGCGAGCCGTCGCCGAGCAGCCGGCGGAACTGCGGCAGATCCTCCGGCGTGGAGATCAGCATGATGTCCTTGATACCGGCCAGCATCAGCGTGGACAGCGGATAATAAACCATCGGCTTGTCATAGACCGGCAGCAATTGCTTCGACGCCGCCAGTGTCATCGGATGCAGCCGTGTGCCTGAACCGCCGGCCAGCAGAATGCCCTTCATGCTACTTTTTCCTTGCCGCCAGTCGCGGGGCTGCCAGTCGCCGGGTTGCCAGTTGCCAGTTGCCGGATTGCCAGTCGCCTTGTGGCCAGTCGCTTTTTGGCCAGTCGTCTCACTATCGGTCGAATTGCCAAGCCGCTGGCCGGCATATTTCGCAGCCCGCAAAGCCTCCCACCAAGCGCGGTTATCCAGGTACCAGTCGATTGTCCGGGCGAGGCCGTTTTCAAAGTCGTGCGGGGCTTTCCAATCCAGCGCCTGCTCACTGCGTGAAGGATCGATCTCATAACGAAAATCATGGCCCGGCCGGTCGGTGACGAAGCGAATAAGCCGTTCCCGCGGGCCCGCCGCATCGGGAACGCGTTTGTCCAGGTGGGCGCAGATTGCTTTCACCACCTGAAGGTTGGTGCGGGGTTGCCGCCCGCCGATGGCGTAGGTCTCACCAGGAACGCCTTGGTCAACGACACGGACCAGCGCTTCCGCATGATCCTCGACGAACAGCCAGTCACGCATGTTCGACCCGTCGCCATAAACCGGCAATTCCTTGCCCTCCAGTGCGTTCAAGGTGACGAGGGGGATCAGCTTCTCCGGAAACTGCCAGGGTCCGTAATTATTGCAGGTATTTGAAACGATTGTCGGCAGCTTGTAGGTGTGGCTCCAGGCCCGCACCAGATGGTCGGACGCGGCCTTGGTCGCCGAATAGGGGCTGCGCGGATCATAGGGCGTGGTTTCGGTGAACGGTGGATCATCATGCTCCAACGCGCCAAACACCTCGTCGGTGGACACATGATGGAACCGGAACGCCGCCTTCCTGGCCGCCGGCATCGCGCCGTAGTGACGGCGTGCCGCTTCCAGCAGGATAAACGTCCCGACCACATTGGTCTGCACAAAGTCGGCCGGTCCGTCGATCGAGCGGTCGACATGGCTCTCTGCCGCCAGATGCATTACCGCGTCCGGATCGTGTGCCTCGAACACGCTGCGCATCGCCGCCGCATCAGCAATGTCCGCCTTGACCAGAATATGACGTTCGTGCCGAAGACCTTCTTCCAGGGCGTCCTCCGACGCCGCGTAGGTCATCTTGTCAACGTTGATCACGACGTGGTCGGTGCGGCGCAGCAGATGTCGAACTACAGCGGAGCCGATAAATCCGCATCCGCCGGTCAGCAAAAGCTTCATAGAGCGACATATCCCTGCCGTTTCAAACGGCGTGCGGTAACATCAATCAGGTCGACGCGGCAACCTTCAGCTTCTAACCCCCGAAAGAAACAGCGCGACGGCAGCATCGCGCCATGCCTGGAGCTGCTGTTCATCGAGCCGTTGGCCGAGCCCCAGCGCACGCCGCTGCGGACCCGCGAGCAGCAGATGAAGAAACTGTTCGGCGGCCATGGCGGTATCCCTGGGCGGCATCTCGCCGGCGGCGATGGCGCGATCCAGCAACGCCGCGATGCGCGAGGTGCCCTCATTCGCTCGTGCCTCGCGCAGCATCAAGGGCAGCTCTGGAAAGCGTGCGCTTTCGGCGATCAACAGGCGATGCAACGCGATCGCCTCTCCCGTCAAAGCCACGCTCAGGACCTGCGCCGCGGCTTCGTGCAATGCGGCTTCCAGGCTGCCAGCCCGCGCCCAGTCTCCGGTGACTGAAAGCCATTTCGCCATCAGCCGATCCAGCACCGCGCGAAACAGCGCCGGCTTGCCACGCCAGCGCGTGTAGATTGTGCGCTTCGCAACACCGCATGCCCGCGCGATCGCCTCGATCGTGGTGGCGGCATAGCCGTCGGCGAGGAAAGCTGCCGTGGCGTGGTTCAGTATGGTCGTTTCCAGCAGAGCGGCCGCCTGCGCCGTTGGACGGCCGCCCGAGCGGCGTTTCGCGTCGCCGCTCATGCGGTCAGTATCCGTAGTAGTGGTGGTGGTGATAAGGGCCCCATGCTGGCTCGATCACGCAGCCCGAGACCATGATCGCCAGACCCAAGGCGCCGACGACGCGGATTAGTCGTTTGGAGAATGACATGGAGGGAACTCCCGATTGGTCAGCGTCTCCTAGATATAGTGCGATGAATGAAACGCAACGGGTGCGGTGCGATACGAATTGTAACCCGGGATCACCAAGCCTGTATCCGGCCAGGAAAGCATCACCGCGCCCGCCAAGCCGACGGCGCACCGAAACCTCGGATCGCTGTCGCTCAACGTCCACGATCGATCACGCTCGCTCAAAATTTCACTGAAGGAAGGCCGTCCGGCTGCGGTCGGATGACAAACCATACCGTCAACCGACGACCGTTTGCCGGTCGCGGTTGAAACCGGATCAGAAGTCAAGGTCGGCGTAATGCGGCGGTGGCGTGGTGCCGGCCACCCGGTCCGCCAGGATGCCGCGGAAGCTTGGCCGAGACTTCATCCGCGCGTACCAGTCCTTGGCGGCGGGTGAGATTGACCAGTCGAGCTCGCCGATGAAGTCCAGCGTGGACAAATGTGCTGCAGCCGCGAAGTCGGCCATCGACAGTGCGCTGCCGGCTAGCCATTTGCGCGTCTCGGCAAGCCAGCCGACATAGTCCAGATGGTAGCGTAGCGCGGTATAGCCAGTGCGGATCGCCGCCGGGTCGGGATTGCCGCGCCGCGCCAGCCGGCGGAGGTATTTCTCGCCGTATAGGTTTTGCGTGACCTCCATAGCGAATTTACCATCGAACCAGGCGCCCAGGCGGCGGACTTCGATCCGTTCCGACAACGTCCGTCCCATCAGGCTGCTTTCGGGATAGGCTTCGTCCAGATACTCGCAAATCACTGTGGAATTGGGGATGATCAGGCCGTTGTCCTCGATCAGCGTTGGCACGGTTCCGGCGGGATTGAGCTCAAGGTATTCGGGCCGGCGTTCCCAGGCCTTTTCGACCCGCAGTTCGAACGGCAGCCGCTTTTCCGCCAGCACCAGGCGAACCTTGCGGGCATAAGGCGACAGGGGAAGGTGATAAAGAACGCGCATTGGCAGGCTTTATCGCACCCAACGTGGTGTCGCGCAAAGCGCAGAGTGGACCAGTCCGTGTCATAATAGTCAGATTTGCCGCTTTCCGGCGGAGGGATCGCAGCGATCAGGTGTCCTCTGACCGCCTGCACGCTGGAGTTCAACCACGGATTGGCCTGCGTACAAGGTTGCCGTTGTGGCGTCCGCGGCGAACCTTTGACGCGACCAAGAATACCAGTGAAGTTGTATCGTTCCACTCAACAATGCTCAATCCGGCCGGTCATATCACCGTCAACACGCACCCGACTTTGGCCCTTTGGGCATGGACGCCTGGCCCATTGTCGTTGCGGATTCCGGGACAAGCTCGCAACCGGCCGGGCTACGGAAACCGGCACATAGGTACGAGAACCATCGTTGGAATTTGTCGGCCGTTTCCTTTCAACGCTGCGAAAATCGGATGCATGCCGCCATCTCCGAAGGCATCCCGTTCAGCAGCTCGGTCGCAGAAAGATTTCTTACGAAGACACAATAAAATCAAATCCGACGAAACCAAGCATGCGAGCCGCGAGGGCCGGTCGTATTTGGTGCATTATCGTAATCAAAATCGCTCCGGTGCCAGGTTGGGCGGGATTCAAGATAGGCGCGAAACCATCTAATGTCCCTGCCAGGCATCGAAACGTTGACGCAGCTTCGGCAGGTTGTCGTGCCAAAATCCCGCGTCGGCCTTCAGCCCCGCCGCCAAATTCGCTGCGGTTGCGGGCGATATGGCCGCCAGTTCGGGCGATAATCCATCATTCAGACCCTTCGCCAGCCCGGCATCGCCACTGTGCTGCAGCAACCGCAGCTCCATGGCGGGCATGCCGGTCAGGTACAGGAACTGCTGTGCCATCCGTAACGACGGGCTACCTTTGATGATCGCCCAGCTTTGCACTTCGTACAGGCTGGCCGCGAATTGCAGACCGAAGTTCTTGTGCTCGCGTTCCGCCAACGTGGCGACCTGCCCGCTTGGCGCACTGGTCATCAGCACGTCGCCCGATGCCAGTATCTTCGCCGCATCAGCCTCGGTGGACCACCAGACAATGTAGGGCTTGAGCTGATCCAGCTTGCGGAATGCCCGGTCCTGGCCTTCCGAGCTGCCAAGCGTCTTATAGACATCCGCGGGCGCCACACCGTCAGCCATCAGGGCGAATTCCAGGTTGCCGCGCACGCCTTTGCGCAATCCCCGCTTCCCGGGATATTTCGCCACATCCCAGAAATCCGACCAGGAAGGTGCAACCGGCAGCTTGTCCTTGTCCCACGCGAGCGCCGTGTTGATGATGACCGCCCCGAGACCACATTCGCTGAAAGCCAGCGGCATATAGTGGTCCTTGCCGCCGATGGCCGACCAGTCCAGCTTCTCGAACAGGCCTTCACCGCAACCGCCCGCCAGCTCCTCCGGGTCGACGAGCACGATGTCCCAAGGGTTGTCCTGGGCTTTCACCTGGGCGCGCAGTGTATCCAGGCCGCCGTCCCAGACTGCCTGCTGAACCGCCAGGCCGGTAATCGCCGTGTAAGGCTGTGCATAGGCGAACTGAAGTGCCCGCTGCAATAATTCGTCACGCGTGACGATTGTCAGATCGTTTGGATTGGCAAAGGCCGGACGAGCGGCCATCGCCGTGACGGCGAACAGCGCCACGGCGGCCAGGAGCGTGCGGTCGGGCATGAACAGACTGATATCCGGCTTCCTGATGATGGACGACGCTACAGGTCGATGCCTTATTGGGCAACGACCCCCTGAAAACAACTATCCGGCACGATCCGTTGATGGCGCGCCCGTTGTAAGACCACATCGGCCACTGTCAGGATCAAGGGTTTGTGTTTGGGTATCGCGGGCAAGGTCAAAGCGCAACGGCCTGGATCAACCGCGGAGACGAAACATCCTGGTGCTGGACTCCGGCGATGGGCCCGCGAGAGACCGACCAGTATGGCGCACCAGGGCGGGGCCGCCTTCATCCCCGCCGCTCGACCGCCAGGTGCACGATCGGTCGCCCAGGCTGGACAAACGCTATGCCGTCAAGCGCCCAGGATGGCGCCGACCTCCAGCCCGGCATCGGCCGCGGCCACCTTCTTGCCGCCGTCCCACCTGACGCGATGGACCTCGATAAACCCGCCCTGCCCGTGAATGACCAGACTGGTGCCTGACTGCCCGACGACCTGGCCGATCTTCTTACCTTTGACCTCGCCGAACGTGCGGGCGATCCGCTTCGTGCATTCAAACAGATACAACTTCTTGCCGTCCTGGGTGGTCCAGGCGCCAGGTGCGGGGTTGCAGCCGCGGATCAGGTTGAAGGTCTGGTCCACGTGAGTTGCCCAGTGGATCTGCGATTCGGCGTCCCGGATAATCCCCTCATACCCGGCAGCCGGTTCATACTGGGCGATCGCGGGAGCGCGGCCGGCGATGACCATGTCGGCAACCTCGATCAGGCCGGCGACACCCATCGGGAAAATCTTGCCGAAATACAGCGAGCCCAACGTGTCTTCCGGCTCGATCGGCACCGCACGGGTCAGGATCACCGGGCCTTCGTCGAGGCCGTCGTTTGGGCGGAAGATGCTGAAGCCGGTCTCCGAGCGGCCAAGGATGATCGCCCAGCTCATGGACGAAGCACCGCGGTGCAGCGGCAGCAGGCTGGGGTGGAACTGGATCGTTCCGAACTTCGGGATGTTGCAGAAATCCTGAGGCACGAACTGGGTCACGTAGGCCATGATGCCGATGTCGGCTTTGGCCGCGCGCAACGCCTCCTGAGCCTCGGGATCAGTCAGTTTGGGGAACTGGTGCGTCGGGATACCGGCGGCCTCACCGGCGAGGCGCAACGGGTCGGGGCGGCCTTTTTCCGGCGCACAGAAAACGGCCGCCACGTCGTCGCCGCGCGCCAGGAATGCTTCCAGGGTGGCTTTTCCAAAGTCCTGCTGGCCGATAATCGCAATGCGCATGCGGGGTTTCCTCCAGTTTCTTCTGGCCCCGATCATGCGGTGCCGCCGGGCGGGCTGTCGAGGGGCGGATTGTCGGCCAATATCCGGTTTCATTGACCGCGTGATATGACCCACCACGGAGCGCACAGCCATATCCACCCCTGCCCGGACGCCGTCTGAACGCGAGATCGCCCTGGCATGCAGCGTCGGCGCGCCACCGAGGTTCCCAGGACCCGGGAAAGCGTTACCAGGACAGCGTTCGATCCGCCAATCGCTTCATCACGAGCCTTAAAGCCGTTCCACTCGAACGCCCCAGCCGGTGACTACCTGCGTCTGCAATCTCGCCACGGCCGCAGGCAATTTCGGAACGTGTCCGCGCTATAGTATCGTTCCGAATTCATAATTAGTCCAAATGGCTCGTCCGTAACCGTTCAATATTCGACGCCGTTACCGCTGGGCTCAGTAATGCTTGTTTCGTGTGTGAACCCAATGACCGACGACGCCCTTCGGAGCAATCTGAAGGGCGTCGGTATCGCAGACTCTCTTTCCGTCAAGGCAATGTCAGTCGCACTGGAGAATCCTGCTGACAAAGTTGCCCGCAGAAACAATCAGTCAACCAACAAGCACTTCAGCCACCACCGCCCGAAAGCCAGTTAAAGTCATTGCCGGTACGCGGCATGCGCGCGCCGCGCGACTGCGGCTGGATAGCCGTCGTGCCCAAGGTCGGGTCGGACGAATTCTGACGGAAAACGAACCGTTGATCCTGTTCGGCGTGAGGCGACGGCTGAACCGCATCATGCGATGCCCCCGGCATATCGCTGGCAGCGTTGGCGATGGCGGTCGCACCAAGGCTCAGCGCGACGATCGTTACAATAATTTTCGTGTGCATGGTCTGGCTCCTTCGAGAGCGAACGTCCATGCCCGGGATGGGTCATGCGTCGATCTCGCACGTAAAGACCCGCATTTTGGCCAAGGTATTCCGGCGGACCGAGGCTCCAAACGTGACCTGGGTCACCTTCAGCACCGAATCGTGCCCGACCCGGGACCGAACACCACTGTTCGGCGACAACCACCCGTCGGGCCGCCCGATGTCTGTGGTCGCCGCATAGCCGACAGTCACCCCATCGTCGGGATTGAACTCGGCCGCGCGGGCATTCCGCCCCTGCGCTCCGGCTGGCAAACCACCCAGGCTGGCAAACCACTGAGGCTGCCGGCAAATCGACGCGTTCGCCAACAAATCGGGCCGGTCGCTGGCATCAACTCCGGCGGCCACGTCGAACGGCATCCGCGTAACCGCAACAACCCGCCGGCCACGCCTGACCTTGGCATCGGCGGAACCCTCGGGCTACACGATACCCAACTCAGGAGACTGCCGCATGACAGCCGAAGATACACTGGTAACCAGCCGCGACGGACGGGTCGGACGCATTCTGCTCAACCGCCCGCGCGCGCTGAACGCACTCGACCTTGGGATGATCCGCGCCTGCGCCGCCATTCTGGAGACCTGGCGCGAGGATCCGCATATCGATGCGGTGGTGATCGAGGGCGCCGGCGACCGAGCGTTTTGCGCCGGCGGTGACATCCGGGCGCTGCGTGACGGGCAACTGGCCGGCGACCGCGCCTCGGTCGACCAGTTCTTCGCCGAGGAATATGCGCTCAACCTCACCATCGCCACTTACCCCAAGCCCTACATCGCGCTGATCGATGGCATCTGCATGGGCGGCGGCATCGGTTTGTCGGTCCATGCGCCGTATCGCGTCGCCACCGAACATGCGGCATTCGCCATGCCCGAGACCGCCATCGGATTCTTTCCGGACATCGGTGCGACGTTCCTGCTGCCCCGCCTGCCGGGCGAACTCGGCGTCTACCTCGGGCTGACCGGCTTGCGCGTGACCGGCGCCGACGCGGTACATGCCGGTCTGGCAACGCATTACACCCCACGCGCCCATTTGCCGGCGCTGTCCGCCGCTCTCGCACGTGATGGCGCCGCCGCCCTGGCCGCCTATAACCAGACGTTGCCGACATTCTCCCTCGCTGCCCATCGCGCCGCGATCGATCATTGCTTTTCGGCCGGAACTGTCAGCGAAATCATCGACCGGCTGGAGGCTGCAAGCGCCGACTGGGCAGAAGCTGCCTTGAAGGCACTGCGCCATGTCTCTCCGTCTGCTCTGCACTGGACCCTCCGCGCACTTCGCCGCGGCCGCGATCTGACGCTGAAACAGGCGCTGGACGCCGAGTTTGCCCTGACCCGCACCACCATGGCACATCCCGATTTTGCCGAGGGTGTGCGCGCGATGGTTGTTGACAAGGACCGCAAGCCCGCCTGGCAACCCGCCCGCATCAACGACGTCGATCAGGCTCGGATTGACGCCCTGTTCGCCGGCTGAACCCGCTTCGGAAGGAGGATCTTCGCATGCCGGCCTTCATCTGCACCACCTGCGGCTGCCAGTACGCCGACACCGAGGCGCCGCCTGCCGGCTGCCTGATCTGTCAGGACACGCGTCAATACGTCAATCCGTCCGGCCAGGCCTGGACCACCTTGCCGGCAATGCGGAAAACCTACTTCAACGCCTTCCGCCGGCTGGAGCCAGGTCTTATGGGTGTCGGCACCTTTCCCGCCTTCGCCATCGGCCAGCGGGCGCTGATGCTGCGCACGTCCGCCGGGAATATCCTGTGGGACTGCATCAGCCTGCTTGATGATGCCACGGTCACCATCATCAAAGCTCTCGGCGGTTTGGCCGGCATCGCCTGCTCGCATCCCCACTTCCTGGCCTCGGTGGTGGAATGGAGTCATGCATTTGACAGCGTGCCGGTCTATTTGCATGCGATGGATCGCGGGTTCGTAACGCGGCTGGACCCGGTGATGAATTTTTGGGAAGGCGACCGCCTGGAACTGAGCGCGGGGGTTAACCTGATTCGCTGCGGCGGACATTTCCCGGGCAGCAGCGTCCTGCATTGGGCGCAGGGGGCAGGCGGGCAGGGGGCTCTCCTCACCGGCGACACATTGCAGGTCCGGCCCGACAAAGGCCTGACCTTCATGCACAGCTACCCGAACCTCATTCCGCTGGACGCCAACACGGTGCGCCAGATCGCGGCCGCGTTGGCGGATTGGCCGTTCGAGACCCTTTATGGCGGCTGGTGGGAACGGGTGATCCTGTCTGGCGCGAAACAGATGATGGCCACTTCGGTGGAGCAGTACATCCGCGCGGTAACTGGTCCAGCGGAAAATTACTGAAGCGGATCAGGCAACATATATCGCTGATGAACCGGATGCGGATATTACGGCGTTGATCGCATTTCCGATGCAACGTATCGACTTCCCCCAAGCTTCCCCTGGCGCGGCACTCTGATGCTACCGGCGCTGGCCCCAGCTCAACGTTGTTCCCGGGACCTTGGTCCGGCGACACGCGTCAGATCCAGCACGAAGTATAGGCTAATACTGGATTATAACGAGCATGCCGGCCGCTATTCGAAGAACGGCATCAGGTGTCTGTCGCCACGGCCGCGGCGCGCGATCCGGCACGGCCTCCATCTTTTTCAGCCCGGCGCGTTCATGCGAACAACCCGGCGCACGACCAACCGGCGCAAACGTCGGCAGGCGTCGACCTTGGTCCAGCCCGACCGGCAAACCGCCACCCATCAAGCGATGGCATGACCGTTGCGAAGTCAATTCAACAAAAAACCGGCGGCTCCGACTGAAGCGTCTTGCCAGGCCCGCCGGCCGGTTTGTCATCCGTCCAGCCCGAAGGCCAGACCATCAGCCAACCGCGGACTTAGCGGACCGAGGTGATCGCGTTGCGGTTCTGCGCCCAGGCTTGCTCATTCGAGCCCTGCGCTGTCGGACGATCCTTGCCGTAGCTGATCGTGGTCATCCGGGCGCCGGCGACGCCCTTGGCCTTCAGATAGGAAGCGGCAGCATTGGCGCGGCGTTGCCCCAGCGCCAGATTGTATTCTTCCGTCCCGCGCTCATCGCAGTTGCCGGCGATCTGCACGTTCACATTGCCATACTTGGCGAGCCAGGCAGCCTGCTTGTCCAGCGTGGTCTTGGCGTCAGCGCGCAGGCTGGCGGCATTGAAATCGTAGAAAACGCGATCGCCGACATTGGCCACCAGATCTTCCTGGCTGCCCGGCACGATGCCGGCGGACGTCGGCGTCGGGGCCGTGGAGGTGGTGGTCGCCGGAGTGGTGCACGCCGCCAGCAGGGCGACGGCGGACAATGCGCCGAGGATCTTGATGTTCATCACTTAATCGTCCCTGGATGGGGTGCAATCCAATACGCGAACGAAATTCGCGCAGGCGAAACGGTAATCCGTTCCGTCCGCGTGAGCGATTAACGTGTCTTACGGATGAAGGTCAAGTTCCTGAAAGCAAATCATCCAGACATGCCACCCATGTTGCTTTGGCAACACAGCACCACAAAACTTTTGTCACAGTTTGCAACCACCAAGCCCTAGGTCCCGCCGGCGCTGCTGCCGTTCGCGGCAATGCATGACGACGCCGGATAATTACGGTGTCCACCCATTCCATCGTGTCGCCGCGGTTCGTTCGCTTCCCACCGCGAACGAACCCAAAACATTACGTTCCCAGCGGCGACCAAGCGGGGTCGGATGCGTCCGTGGGCGTCTCCACCGGCCGCTCGTTGAAGCCGGTGATGTCAACCGACACGAGCCGCGACGAAAAGCCGCGTCCCCGTGAATCCTGCGATCGGGTTTCCCGCCAGAACATCAACACCCGGCCGTTCGGTGCGAAGGTTGGACCTTCGACCAGCCAGCCTTCGGACAGGATGCGCTCGCCCGAACCATCCGGATGCATCACGCCGATCGCGAAGTTGGAGGTATCGCCGGCATAGCGGGTGAACGCGATCAGGTCGCCGCGCGGCGACCATACCGGCGTCGCATACCGGCCGTTGCCGAAGCTGATGCGCTTCGCGCCGCCGCCGCCCGCGCCCATGACGTAGATCTGCTGGTCGCCGCCGCGATCGGAGGCAAAGGCGATCTGCGATGCCGTCCGGACTGTAGCAAGGGCTGACGTCGATCGCCCCGGAATCGGTCAGCCGGCGCGACGCACGGCTGCTCAGATCCACCGTCACGATGTCCGACCCGCCGCCATTCGCCACCGCCATGACCACGCTGCCGCCATCCGGCGCGAAGCGCGGCGCGAATGTCATGCCGGCGAAATCGCCAAGCACGCTCTGCCGGCCGGAGGTCAGGTCGAACAGATAGACCCGCGGCCGGTTGTTGGCGTAGCTCATGAACGCGATTTCGTCGCGCGTTGGGATGGAAGCGCGGGGTCAGCACCAGCCACGACCCATCGGTCAGCAAGCGGTTGTTCTCGCTGTCCTGGTCCATGATCGCCAGCCGCTTGGTGCGCCGGTCACGCGGCCCGGTGGCCGAGATATAGACGATGCGCGTATCGAAATAGCCCTTCTCGCCCAGCAGCCGCTCATAGATCACGTCGGCCATGATGTGGGCGATGCGGCGCCAGTTGCCTTGCGTGGTGGTGTAGGCGGTGCCTTGGATCTGCGTCTGCGGCAGGATGTCCCACAGCCGGAACTCGACCCGCACCTGGCCGCCGCCCAGGATCTGCACGCTGCCGGTCACCAGCGCCTGAGCGCCGGTCGGCCTTCCAGTTCTGGAAATTCGGCGCGCGCGGCGACAGGCGCGCTGGCCTGGATGAAGGCGGCCTGGTCGATCAGCCGGAACAGCCCGCTGCGCGCCAGGTCGGCGCTGATCACCCCGGCGATGTCATGACCAAGCTGCGCCGAAGCGACCGTCCGGGCCGCCAAGGTCCGGAATCGCGATCGGGATCGGTTCGGTGCGGGCGCGGTTGACGTCGATCACCGCGGATTGCCCGCCGCCAGCCGGCGCGGACGCCGCCGCCTGCGCGAGCACAGGGATGGGTGCGGCGGCCAGCAGGCCGGCGGCGCCGGCGATCAGGCCGCGGCGGCCGACGGACGGATTCAGAATATGGATCATGCAGTTGTCTTCCACCTCTTGCGGTTCGCGCGCAACATGATCGGCCGCTCGGTCACCGATCCAGCCTCAGGATGCTCGGACGAACAGGCTGCGCGGTGTCACGGGCTGAACCGGAAGGTCAGGACATTGACCTTGCCCAGCACGTTGTTCGGCAGCGGCAGATTGGCGCAGCGCGGATCCATGATCGCCCGCATCGCCCGTTCGGCGAACGCCCGGAACCGGGGATCGCCCATGCGGCCGACATCGTCACCGGCGACCTCGGCCTTGCGCGCGATGCCGCTGGCATCGGTGGTCACCGTCAGCAGCACCCGCTGCTTGTCGATATCCAGCGCGCCGGCATCCTTGGTCCAGCACTCCCGCACATGGTCGCCGATCGCGCCGCGCTGGTCGGCACTCAGTGCCGCGGTGTCATTCGCCCGACGGGTTGCCGCCGCCATTCGGCTGGCCGCCGGCCTGCGGATTGGGCCGCGCCTTCGGGCGGCTGCGATCTGCGCGAGCTGCTGGCGCAGCTTCTCCAGCGTGTTCTCCACCGAACTGCTGTTCGGCGCCGGATTCTTCGTCACGTTCGGCTGCGACGTCGTGCTCGGCGGCGCCGGCGGCGGCGGCACGGGCGGCGGCGGCAACGGCAGCGGCGGCTCCGGCTTTGGCCGGCGTCGGCGGCGCGGGCGGCGTCGGTGGCGCGGCGGCGGCGGCACGACGATCCGGCGCGGGTGCCGGCTCCGGCGGCGGCGGTGGCGTCGGTGGCGGCGGGGTCGGCGGTCGGCGGCGCCGGCTCGACATGGGTCTGCGGCGGCGGCGGCGGTGGCGGCGGCGGCGGCGGCGGCGCTTCGACCGGCTGCGGCTTCGGCGGCGTGGTCACCGGCGGCGCCGGCGGTGCGGTTTCCTTCGATGGCGCGGGCACCTGGGCCGGGGCCGGCGCCTGCATCGAGGACTTGCGCAGTGCCCTGGAACACCATCGCGACCGTCGTTTCCGGCGGCTCCTCGTCCTTCGGCGTGAATGACGGCAGGCCGAGCAGCAGGACCAGCAGCACGGCCACGTGCAGCAGCGCCGAGACGATCAGCGCCGATCCGCAGCCGCGGCGTCATGCCGGTGGCTCGCTGGCCCATGGCCTCGTCGCCGCGGAAGAGTTGCTGCAGCACGGGCCGGTCACCAGACAGTAGGATGAGCGAACAGCGCACGCTGTCCGCGTCATGCCACGGTGTGATACGCCAGGCGGCACGCGACGGCTCATGCATCGTTCCCGCGATCCACCGAAAAGCCACGCGACGCGCAAGTCGACCTGGCCCGCCATTGCGCCTCGATCCGCCCACGGTAGCGGCATCCGATCAGGATCCACTTGCGCGGCCCGGAAGTCGGAGCTTTGCGCCGATGGAAGCGGGCGCGACCGTCTGTTCCGCCAGCAGCGCGACCTTGGTGAAGCCGCCCTGGGTGATCGTGCCCATCACCTCCATGATCCGGCCATAGGCCAGATCCTTGTCGCCGCGCACGAAGATCCGCCGCTCCGGATTGTTCTTGGCGATCGCCTGCAGCTTGGCGACCAGATCGCCGACGTCGACCGCCTGATCCTGCAGGAAGATCGAGCCGTCGGCCTTGATCGAGACCGTCAGCGGCTCACTGTCGCTGTTCAGCGGCTGGGCATTGGTCTTCGGCAGATCGACCGACACGCCGGAGGTCATCAGCGGCGCGGTGACCATGAAGATGATCAGCAGCACCAGCATCACGTCGACCAGCGGGGTGACGTTGATTTCCGCCAGCGGCCGGTAGCGGCTCCGGCCGCCGGCCGCCGTTGTTCATGGTCAACGCCATGGTTCAGGTCCGCTCCTCGCGGTCATCAGGCGCTCATGCTCAGGCATCCGCTCTTCGCTCTGGCGCGACAGGATCGCGCTGAACTCGCTGCCGAAATTGTCCAGCCGGCCGGCGAAGCGGGACAGGCTGTTGCTGATCTGGTTGTAGGCAAGCACCGCCGGGATCGCCGCGACCAGGCCGATCGCGGTGGCGAACAGCGCCTCGGCGATGCCCGGGCGCGACAACCGCCAGATTGGTGTTGTGCATCGCCGCGATCGCCGAGAACGAGTGCATGATGCCCCAGACCGTGCCGAACAGGCCGATGAACGGGGCGGTCGCGCCGACGCTGGCGAGGAAGATCATCCACCGCTCCATCCGGTCCATTTCCCGCTGCACCGTCACCGTGATCGCGCGGTCGATGCGCTCGCGCACGCTGGTGTGCGAGATGTCGGCGCCGGCGACACGAACCGACCGGCGCCACTCGCCCATCGCCGCGGCGAATACCGCCGCCATCGGGTGGTTGGGGTTGGTGCCCTCGCGGTCGAACAGCTCGTCCAGGCTGCCGCCGGACCAGAACCGGTCCTCGAACCCGTCGGCTTCCTTGTTGATCTTGCGCAAGCGTGCTCCATTTCTCGAACACCACGGCCCAGACCCAAACGCTGGCGCCGAGCAGGCCGACCATCACCAGCTTGACGACGATGTCGGCTTGCATGAACAGGCCCCACAGCGACAGATCGCCGTTGGCCGTTCCCAGGTTTACCGCATCCACTGCCCGATCCACTGCCTAATCCCCTTCTTCGCGTCGCCCCAGGTCACCGACGTGCTATGATCCGCGTCGGTCACGACGCTTGCGTATCCCGCGTCGGTTCACGACGCAGGGCGGCCATCGCCTCCCGCCACTCGGGCGGGATGCGGGCCGGTTTGTTTCCCCCGATTCGGACGCAGGCGAGCTTGATGCGCAGCGTCGCGCAGACCCCGTCGGGGCCGCGCACGGTCTGGCGCAACAGGACGGTCGCGCCGCCCACGTCCATCGTTTCCGTCTCGACCACCAGCAGGTCGTCGAGCATCGCGGGGCGCACATAATCTATTTCGGCGCGATGCACCATGAACATCAGGCTAAATCGTTCCACCAGGTCCGCATGCGGGATTCCCGCGTCACGCAAGGCCTCGGTGCGGGCGCGTTCGGCGTACCGAAGGTAGTTGGCGTGATAGACGACGCCGCCTGCATCCGTGTCCTCATAATAGACCCGCAAGGAATAGCGGTGGATGGATTGCGGATGAGCAATCATTTAGTGCCAGCCGCGGACCAGTCCGCTCAGCCGAGGCCATCGGCTCGCCAGTCATGCCCACGCGACAGGCTGCTCACTCCTCCGCTCCGAGCATGATCGAGCAACGGCGCCGCTGAGCGGGGCGGCTTCAGGCCCAGGTGCCTCCAGCCCGGTTCCCCCAGCATCCGCCCGCGGCTGGTGCGCAGGATCAGGCCCTCCTGGATCAGGTACGGCTCGATCACGTCCTCCAGCGTGTCGCGCGCCTCGGCCAGGGCCGCGGCCAGCGTTTCGACCCCGACCGGGCCGCCGGCATGGTGCTCGGCGATGCGGCGCAGATAGCGGCGGTCCATCGAATCCAGGCCGAGCCGATCGACCTCCAGCCGGTTCAGCGCGGCATCGGCGACCATGCGATCGACCGGGGTGTCGCCCTGCACCGCGGCGAAATCGCGCACCCGGCGCAGCAGTCGGCCGGCGATCCGCGGCGTGCCGCGCGACCGGCCGGCGATCTCGGCGGCGCCTTCGTCGGTCAGGCTCAAGCCCCAGCAAGCGGGCGCCGCGGGCGATGATCTGGCGCAGTTCCTCCGGCGTGTAGAACACCAGCCGCAGCGGGATGCCGAACCGGTCCCGCAGCGGCGTCGCCAGCAGCCCGGCCCGGGTCGTCGCGCCGACCAGCGTGAACGGCGGCAGGTCGATGCGCACGCTGCGCGCCGCCGGGCCCTTCGCCGATGATCAGGTCAAGCTGGAAATCTTCCATCGCGGGATACAGGACTTCCTCGATCGCCGGCTGCAGGCGATGGATTTCGTCGATGAACAAGACATCCCTGGGCTGCAGGTTGGTCAGGATCGCGGCGAGGTCGCCGGCCTTGGCGATCACCGGACCGGACGTCGCCCGGAACCCGACACCAAGTTCCCGCGCGACGATCTGGGCCAGCGTCGTCTTGCCCAAGCCCGGGCGGCCCATGCAGCAGGACGTGGTCCAGCGATTCGCCCCGCGACTTCGCCGCCTGGATGAAGATGGCGAGATTCTCGCGGGAGGCCTTCTGGCCGGTGAAATCGGCCAGAGTTTGCGGCCGCAGCGACGCCTCGGCGGCATCTTCCGGCTGACGGGCGGCGGATACTTCCCGATCGTCGGTCTGTCGTCGCTCATCCGGCCGCCCTCTGCGCCAGTTCCTTCAGGCTGTCACGGATCAGCGCGTCCAGCGTCGCCGCCTCACCGAGCCGTTCCAGCACCCGGACGACCACCGGCTGCGCCTCCGGCCGGCGGTAGCCCAGGTTGACCAGGGCCGACAGCGCGTCGTCGGCCGGGGTGGCGGCAGCGATCGGCGTGTAGGACACGCCCGATGCGACGGTCGGCATGGTGCCGGTCTTGTCCTTCAACTCCGTCAGCAGCCGGATCGCCAGCCGCGGGCCGACCCCCTGCGCGCGCGTCAGGCTGGCCTTGTCGCCGGCCGCGATCGCGCCGATCAGGTCACGCGGCGACAGCGCCGAAAGGATCGCCAGGGCGACCTTGCCGCCAACCCCCTGCACCGTCGTCAGCAGACGGAACCAGTCGCGTTCGGCCGAGTCGGCGAAGCCGTACAGGACGATGGCATCCTCGCGGACATGCGTCTCGATCAGCACTTTGGCGGCGGCCGGCGGTTGCGGCAGCGCGGACAGGGTGCGCGACGACGCCTGCACCAGATACCCGACGCCGCCCACGTCGATGACGCAGGTGCCGTCGGAGAGTGCATCCACTCGTCCGGTGAGTTGGGCGATCATTGTTGTGCGGTCCTGCGCCGCGACAGCGAATCGGGCGGCGGCCAGCATCATAGTCCTATCGCCGCCGGACTGTGGCCGTCCAATCCGCTGGTTTAGCGAAACCGCAAGGTTCGTGGCGGGCGATGTCTGCCGCACATGAATCGCGCCAACCACTTAGTGGTCCAGCGGCGCCGAAGACGTCCACCGGTGCCATTGCCAAGACGCCAGCCAGCGCCGCCGGGACCGCTGGCTAGCCGCCGGCGCCGCGGGAAGCGCACCATCGCGCCGCGCGCCTCATCCCACAGCGTGAAGCTGGGCGCCCGCAGCGCCTGCCATAAGCGTCAGACCCGTTACATTGGCGGCAAAAGCCGGTTCCGCGCGATGCGCCGCCTGCAGCCGGTAGTTCGGCACCCGCGGCACCAGATGGTGCACGTGATGAAAGCCGATATTGCCGGTGAACCACTGCAGCACCTTCGGCAGCCGTAGCCAGGAACTGCCATGCAGTGCGGCGCCCGCGGCGGTCCACTCGGCCTGCCGCGCCCAAAGCGAATGCTCGAACCGGTGCTGCACCGAAAACAGCCAGACCCCGATGATCGACGCCATGATGATAACCGGAAGCTGCACCAGCAACACCGGCTCCCACCCCAGCAGCAAGGTCAGCGTCAGCAGGAACGCGCCAATCCCAAGATTGGTCAGGTAGACGCTGATCCGTTCCTTCCGCCAGCCCTTCGGGGTGTCGAACGGGAATGCGATAGACCAGGATGAACACCACCGGCGGCAGCAGAAGCTGCGAAACCAGCGGATGCAGCGCCGCCCGGTAGAGCCGCTGCCGCATCGGCGACAGGGCCTCATATTCCTGCAGCGTCAGGCAGCCGGAATAGATGTCGCCGCCGGTGGGGCGCTTGTCGAGGTTGTTCCACACCGCGTGGTGGATTGGCGTGGTGCCGCCGCCACAAGCGCATACGGCGTGAAGGTGGTCAGGCTGCACAGCCAGGCCGACGGCCTCATTCGCCCAGCGCGACCGGAAATAGGCGCCGTGGCCGCAGTCGTGCTGGATGATGAACAGGCGGACCACGAAGCCGGCCGTCGGCACCGCCAGCGCCAGGCTAAGCCACGGCGAGATGTGGTAATAAGCGTAGTACATGAACGCGACCAGCGCGGCATACGGCGCGGCCGTAATGATCAAGCTGCGCAATGCTGCGGCCAGTCGAAGGTGCCTGGAAATGCGCAAGGCCAGCAAGCAGCGTGCCGGCGGTCGGGTACCAACCCGGCTTCCGGCGGTGGCAGGGGTAGGGGATGCATGTAGGGTCTTTTCGTGGGCCGGGGTTGGCGGCGTCCGGATTTGGACGGCTTCGCTTTGGCGTGGTCGCTCGGCTCTTTAACTGAAATGGGGAGCCGGTGACACGATTCAAATTACGATTTTGAACGTAAATCGGATAATCCCCTCGCCCGCCTTCAAAGTGGACACTGGCAGGTCAAGGCACCTTGCTCCGCCACGCGGAAAGGCCCGCTTTTTCTTGAAATATCAAACCCTCGCCAGCACAAGCACGCATCCCCAACGCCCGTCGCCAACCCGCCGGAAGCGTGATGAAGTCGCGACCCCGCTAACAAACTGTTAACCTTTCCCGTTCATCCTGGCGCTTTCCACGGAGGCCCGGCGATGGCGTCACCTGAACTCCTGGCGGCCGCCATGGGGTTGTTTTCCAGCGGTGCGTGGCTCGAGGCCGAAACCGCCGCCCGCGCCGCCATGGCCGAAGACCAGGAAGATCCGCACGGCCCGTTGCTGCTCGGCCTCGCTATCGCCGCGATGGGTGAGGCTGACCGTGCCGCCCCTTTCCTGACCCGGGTCGCCGCTACGCGCCCGGACGCCGATCACCCGTGCCTCGACCTCGCCCGGCTTCAGCCGCCGCTGCCTCGTGCCCTGGTCATCCGCCAGTTTCGCGCCTGCCTGCGCATCGATGCCTCCAACGACCGCCTGCGGCTGGCGTTCGCCGACTACCTGCTCGACAACGACGAGGCCGCCGAGGCCGAAACCATCCTTGCGGTCGGGCCGGACTCGGCCGCCGGCCATCATCTGATGGGCGTGGCCCGGGCAGAGCAAAACGAATTTCCCTCCGCCATCGCCAGCTTCCAGGCTGCCGTCGCGCTCGACCCGGACGCAGCCGCGAGCTGGTCGAATCTCGGTATGATGCTGAAGGTCGAAGGTCAGTTTGACGCCGCCATCGCCGCGCATGACCGAGCGTTGCTGTTGCAGCCCGACAACCCTCGGCTGCGGGTAAACCGGGCGGTCGCGCTGCTGAAGGCCGGCTATTGGGAACGGGCGTGGCTGGACTATGAAGCGCGGCTGGACCTCGCGGGGGCGCCGACCATTGACATGGCACGGCTGCTCCCATCGCTGAGCCCCGACGCCACCCTGCAAGGCGTGACTATCCTTGCCCTGCATGAGGACGGCTTCGGCGACACACTCCACTTCCTTCGCTACCTCCCCCTGCTCGCGGACCGCGGCGCCCGGGTCATCGCCTGCGTGCCACCGGCTCTCGCGCGCGTCATGCAGACTGGTCCCGGGCGTGGCAGCGGTCATCACCGACGCGAACGCCCTGCCTGAGTATGATTTCGTCTGCCCGATGTTCAGCCTGCCCCGCGTGTTCGGCACCAAGGTCGAGACAATTCCCCCGGTGCCGGTCCTGGAAATGAACCCGGACCTGGTACGCCAGTGGGCGCGACGGCTACCGAGCGGCGCCCTGCGGGTCGGGTTGGTCTGGGCCGGCCAGGCACGGCCGTCGCTGCCGGGGTTCAAGACGCTGGATCGGCGGCGCAGCGCCGGTCTCGCGGCCTTCACGCCGTTGTTCGAAGTTCCGATGACCAGGTTCGTCAGCCTGCAGGCGGGACCCGCCGGACGCCAGGTGCGTCCACCCGGCCTCGAATTGCTCGACCTGATGCCGGACGTCAAGGATTTCGCCGATACCGCCGCCATCATCGCCGGACTGGACATCGTGGTTAGCGTCGACACCAGCGTCGCGCATCTGGCCGGCCTGGTGGGGACACCGGTCCTGCTGCTCGATCGCTACGACGGCTGCTGGCGCTGGCTCAGCGGACGCACCGACAGCCCATGGTATCCCCAACTGACGATTTTCCGGCAGGACCAGCCAGGCGACTGGTCCGTTGTCATGGCGCGGGTAGCGGCGTCCTTGCACGTGAGCGCGGGTAGCGGCGTCTTTGCGCGCGAGCGCGGGTAGCGCCGTCCTTGCACGCGTCTGCACTGTCCCGTAGCGTCGATCCCGCCCGGACTTCGATGCCGGAGCATGCGTTCATCGCTTGACCGGCAGGCCGATAGCTTGGACACAGGCGAGGCGGCCCTATCTCCGATGCATGGACCTTCAGATGAAGCGGTTGTTGCGAACCTTAAGCGGAGAGGCCGTGTGGCCGCCGCCAGTATGGCTGATGCGCCAGGCCGGCCGCTATCTGCCGGAATACCGGGCGGTGCGGGCCGGGGTGAAGGATTTCGTCGCCCTGTGCACCACGCCAGCTCTGGCTGCCGAGGTTACCCTGCAGCCGATCCGCCGCTACGGCTTCGACGCGGCGATCCTGTTCAGCGATATCCTGATGCTGCCCTGGGCGCTCGGGCACGGACTGGAATTCAAGGAAGGCGAGGGCCCGGTGCTTCCCCGGTTGCGCGATGCCGCCGGCGTCGCGGCGCTTGATCCCGCCCGCGTGGCCGACCGAGATCGCACCGATCATGGAGACCGTGCGACTGGTCCGCGCCGGACTGATCAATGAAGGCTTCGCCGACACCACGCTGATCGGCTTCGCCGGTGCCCCGTTCACGGTTGCCTGCTACATGGTCGAAGGCGGCGGATCGAAGGACTTCGCCGCCGTTCGCGGCATGGCCTATGCCCAGCCGGAGCTCTTCCAGCGACTGATGGACGTGCTGACCGACGCTTCCGTCGAATACCTCTCGGCACAGGTGGTCGCCGGGGCCGAGGCCCTGATGCTGTTCGACTCCTGGGCCGGCGTGCTGTCGCCGTCGCTGTTCCGGGCGCATGTCATCGCGCCGGCCACCCGCATCGTCGCGGCGCTGAAAGCCCGGCACCCGGAGGTGCCGATCATCGGCTTTCCCCGTTTGGCGGGGGTCATGACGCGGGATTACGTCGCCACCGGCGTGGACGGCATCGGCGTCGATACCGGCAGCGACATCGGCGCGGTGGCCGCGATGCTGCCGGCACACATCGCGGTTCAGGGCAATCTGGATCCGCTGGCGCTCGTTGCGGGCGGCCAGCCTATGGCGACCGAGGCCATGGCGATCCTGAGCGCCATGCGCGGCCGGCCGTTCATCTTTAATCTGGGGCACGGCATCGTGCCGCCAACACCCCCGGAGCATGTGGCGGCATTGTTGGAGCTGGTGCGTGCAGGGTAGCGATCAGATGACCCCGGTCTCACCGGCGGCCTGGGCGACCCCGCCCATGGCCCATGATGCGGATGCGCCTACTCCTCGTAAGGTTGCGATCGTCCTGTTTAACCTGGGCGGACCAGACCGCCCGGAAGCCATCAAGCCGTTTCTGCTGAACCTGTTCCGCGATCCCGCGATCCTGCGGGTGCCATTTTTTGTGCGCCCAATTCTGGCCCGTATCATTGCCCGTGCCCGCGTCGCGCCCGCAACCGAGAATTACGCGCTGCTCGGCGGCAAGTCCCCGCTGCTGGGACTGACCCAGGACCAGGGAGCCGCCCTGGAGGCAGCGCTGCCGGAGATCGAGGCCAAGTGCTTCATCGCCATGCGTTACTGGCACCCGTTCAGCCTGGACACCGCCCGCGCGGTGAAAGCCTGGAAGCCAGACGACGTGCTGCTGCTGCCGCTGTATCCGCAGTTCTCAACCACCACGACGGGGAGTTCTTTTGCCGCCTGGCGGGATGCGGCCGTCCGCGTCGGATTGGCGGTGACGACCACCAGAGTATGCTGCTACCCCGTGGACACCGCATACGCCGCCGCGACTGCAGCGCTGGTGAAGGCAGGATACGACCGGGCGCGATCGTCGTTGGACGCGGCGGTGCCGCTGCGCGTGCTGTTCTCGGCGCACGGGTTGCCGGAGACGATCATCAAGCGCGGCGACCCCTATCAGTGGCAGATCGAGCAGACTGTTGCCGCGGTGATGGCGGCCTGGGGCGCCGAGATCGACTACGAGATCTGCTACCAGTCGCGCGCGACGCCGCAGAAATGGATCGGCCCCAGCACCGGACGCTGAGATCGAGCGGGCGGCGAAAGACCAGACGGCGGTACTGGTGGTGCCGATCGCCTTCGTTTCGGAGCATACCGAAACGCTGGTGGAGCTTGACGTCGAATATCGTGACCTGGCGGTCAAGCTGGGCGTGCCCGGCTATTTCCGGGTGCCGACGCAGAATGCCGATGCGGGCTTCATCGCTTCGCTGGCAGGGGTGGTGCGCCAGGCGCTCGGTTGCGGGCCGGGCCTGTGCAGCGGCGCCGGTGGACGGTTATGTGAGGCCCGGCATCTTGACTGTCCGTTTCGGCATAGCCGTCCCGCCCAACGATAAACACCGATTGCGATCGGCCAGGCTCAGACGACAGATGATCGTCGGGCAGTTCTATTGGTAGTCATTTTCGTCTGACGGTTGCCACTTCCGGATGGGTTGCGGAACGCCGCACAGCTTCGATTGAATAGACCCAAGATATTCCGCAATGAAACCGGGTTCGAGGGATGATTTCCTAAAGAAACCGCCTAATTCCATCGAGCATAATTAATCCTCGCGGCCCGCTGACAGTTTTGCCGCACTTGAAAATTTCTGCGTTGGGAACTACGATTTTCCTAAGTCGACAGACTTCGCGGCGGTTGATGAAAATCAGGCATTAATCAAAAATCGTGGTTCCAGCCCAGCATGTTTTCTCACTGGCCGATGCTCCAAGTTCGGCTTCAGAACGCTGGGCCGGGCTTTGCATGATCGGACTGCTGGTGGCATTGACCATCAGCACTGCGGGGCTGCGCGGCACACCGGTTACCTTTATCAACGGTCCGTCATTCCAGACTGCTTACGAACTAGTCACGACTTTCTTTGACGCCATCACCGCGTTTCTGCTGATGGTGCAGTTTCGTCAGACCGGCTTCTTGCCGCTGGCCTGCCTTTCGGCCGGATACATGTTCAGTGGAATTATGGCTGCGTCGCACCTGCTGTCCATTCCCGGGCTCCTGCTCGCGCCGAACATTTTTGGTGCAACTGTCAACACGCAATTTCTGCTCCGCGTTTGCTGGATGGCCGGCCAACCGATCGGCGCAATCGCCTACGTCGCGACCGCCCGGCTGCGTCCGAAACCGGTCGCGCACATAGGTCGGACAATCGCCGCGACCGTATGCCTGGTCGCGTTGGCCGCCGCGGCGATACTCGAGCTTTGCACGCAATATCCCGGGTCGATGCCGGACCTGACCGACAAGGCCGAGAACTGGGCCACAACCTACCTGTTGGTCCTGCCTATCCTGCTCGCGATCCAACTCACGGCACTGTCGCTCATGGGATGGGCCACCCGCGGCCGCACCATTCTGACGCTCTGGGTCATCGTCGCACTGTTCTCGGGTTTGACGGAGACGGTGATCGGCTGGTGGCTGGTTGGCATCGGCATGCCGGTCGGTCGCCGGTACAGCCTGCTGTTCTACGTCGCCCGCATAGCTGGGATGCTGTCATCCTGTCTTCTGTTGCTTGTCATGTTGCACCAGATCGCGGCGCTGTACGCGCGCCTCGTCACCGCCCTCCGTTCGCTCGAAGCTTCGGAACGGCGGCTGGTGGCACAGCAGCGCATGGAAGCGGTTGGCAGAATGGCCGGCGGCATCGCGCACGACTTCAACAATTTGCTGACGGTGATTTCCGGTAACCTCTACTTGCTTCGCAACGCGGTGCCCGAACAGCGGCAGCGCCACCTGATCGATACCGCCGTGCAGGCGGCCGAACGTGGATCAAACCTGACGCGCCAGATGCTCACCTTCGCCCGCCGCCAGATGCTGCGGCCCGGCTACTTTGATATCGACGCATTGTTGGATGAAGCGCAGCCGCTACTGCAAAGTGCCGCCGAGGCGCGCATCACCGTCCATCGCATTCGCGGTTCGGTGCCCATGCTGTGTCACATCGATCGCGCAGAGTTCGAACTTGCGCTCCTTAACATCGTCGTAAACGCCAGGCAGGCCATGCCCGCCGGTGGTACGATTACCATACGGTCGGACTGCGTGGAGATCCCGCAATCCGGACCTCAAAACACTCTCGATCCAGAACTGCCGCCTGGCCGTTACGCCCGGATCACCTTTTCCGACACCGGCACGGGGATGGACGTGGGGACATTGGCCAGCGCGTTCGAACCGTTCTTCACGACCAGGCCGGTCGGCGAGGGTACCGGTCTCGGCCTGAAGTCAGGTCAGTGGTTTCGCCCGCCAAGCCGGCGGCGACGCAGCACTCTCAAGCGCCATCGGCACCGGCACGACCGTGTCGCTTTTTCTGCCGGTCGTCGCATCGCCGGCGCAACCGGCACAGCAACACGACACCAAACCGGTACTTCGGTTGAAGGCTTCGGTCCTGCTGGTCGATGACACCAATGACGTCCGAGAGGCCATCGCGGCATTGCTGCAGAACAGCGGCTGCACCGTGCTTCAGGCCAAAAACGGTTCCGACGGCCTCGCCCTGGTGGCCCGGCACGGCGAAGCGATCGACGTGCTGATCAGCGACATCGTCATGCCGGGCATGAGCGGCACGGCGCTGGTTGAGGACGCGCTTCGTCGCTGTCCTCACCTGGGTGTGCTGCTGATGACAGGCTATGCCGGCCAGCCAGCCGTCGACGTTGACTATCTTGTCATGCGCAAACCATTCAGCGCCGCGGAGTTGCTGGAAAACCTCCGCATGGCGCTGAAGCGCCGGTCCACCAATGGCGCATGACCGCCGCTGGGCTTAGGCTCAGCAGAAGGTCGGCCGGATCCGATTAAGCCTCCGAACCAACCAACCGAAACCGCGTTCTACTCTCTGCCGCAACAGACTAGGCCAATTTCCCATGCCGATCGATCACATCGTCGTCCTGATGATGGAAAACAACGGCTTCGACCGCATGCTCGGCTGGATGGGCGCCGCCGACCGGGGCGTCGACGGCGTCAATCCCGCCAAACCGCTGTCAAACCCTGACCGCGTCGACGGCGGCGACATCTTCCAAAGCGAAACACGCACCCGCAACATTCAGCGCGATCCACTGCACTACCTGGCCAACTCGCTCGCCCAGCTCGACGGCGGCACCAACCAGGGTTTTGTCACTGACTACGTCCGCACTTATCCCAGCAGCACCCCGGAGGAACGGCGGGAGATCATGGCCTGGTACCCCCGCGGCTTCCTGCCCGCCCTGCATACGCTGGCGGAGCACGGCGTGGTCTTCGACCGCTGGTTCGCCTCGATGCCCGGCCCGACCTGGATGAACCGGCTGTTCGCCCACACCGGCACCAGCCTGGGCCACGTCGCCGAACCCGGCAGCCTGTTCAACCCGAACCTGCACATTTACAACGAGCGCACACTCTACGACGAACTGACCGATGCCGGCATCGACTGGCAAATCTATTTCGGCGACGTCCCGCAATCGCTGGTGCTCACCCACCAATGGCGCCACCTCGGCAACTACCGGGCTTTCAAGCACTGGGAAGCCGACGTGAAGGCTGGCAATCTGCCAGCATACAGCTTTATCGAGCCAACCTATTTCGGCCCGCACCAGAACGACCAGCACCCGCCGCACGACGTCATGCGCGGCGACGCCCTGATCGCCGCGGTCTACAATCCCCTCCGCGCCAACAAGGCGCTGTTCGAGCGGACTCTGCTGATCGTCCTCTATGACGAGCATGGCGGCTTTTTCGACCATGTCGTTCCGCCCAACACCATTCCGCCTGACGACCACACACAACACTATGCGTTCAACAAGTTGGGCTTCCGGGTGCCCGCGATCTTTGTCTCGCCGATGCTGGACCCTGGCGTGGCGCACGAGGTCTACGACCACACCAGTTTGCTGAAGATGGCCGCCGGAAAGTGGCCCCGGGTCACCCCACTCGGGCGCCGCGCACAGGCCGCGAATGACCCGTTCACGGAACTGAAATGGCGGAGCGAACCCCGCACCGACCTGCCCGAAGCGCCGATCGCCCCCGACATTCAGCCCGCCCAGACGCTGCCTGGAATTCAGGGCTTCAAGGCCTCGCTGTTCGGACTAAGTCATCACCTGGAAAGCCTGATCGACCACGCCGGACACCGCGGCACATTGATGGCCCGAGCGCATGAAGCGCTGGATGACAGCATGAACCAGGGACGCCTCGTGACCGATCGGATCGAAGGCTTCCTGGCCGATAGGACACGCGGAAAAGGGCTTATTTCGCGACTGTTCGGCACCACCGGGCGCCGTTAACCTCGAAGCAGCCGAACCCCCCAGCGCAGCGTGCGGCGGTCACGCCCCAATCAAGTACCAGATCGGCTCCGAGTTACCGTCCCGTCAGCAACCGCTCCATCAACTGCTTCACCGTCGGGATAAAACCGTTCGAGTAGAATGGGTCCTTGCCAAACCGGTACGCATTGTGGCCGCTGAACATCAGGTTGCGCTCCACCGCCGCCGGTTCATCGCTCTGATGCGCGATGTCCTGCAGCGTCTTCTGAATGCAGAAGCTGCGCGGGTCAGCCTTCTTGCCGTTGGTGTAGTCCGGTTCATGCTGTGCCCAGTTGGAAAACCGGCAGGTGCTCAGGCAGCCCATGCAGGCGGTCTGATCTTCCAGGATTTCCCGCGCCTTCTCGGGCGTCACGAAAATCAACGTCGAATCCGGCGTTCGCAGCGCTTCGGTGAACCCCTGCCGCTCCCATCCGATCGCACGCTCGCGGTCACCTTGGGTCAGATAAACCAGTCCGCTTGCGTGGTCCGACACCGTATTCGGCGACATGCTCGCCGATCATCTCGGTGGTAAAAGCCACCTGCCGCTCGTTGCGTTCTCGCAACTCGGCGATGAACCCATTGTTCACCGCGCTGGAGTAAAATCCCGTCGGGCTGAACCGGTTGAGGAAGACATCTCCCTCCTTCAACGTCAGCAGCCGCTGCTTCCAGGCGTCGCCGATCGGGCTTTCCTGGGTCAGCAGGGGTCGGGTGCCGAACTGGAACGCGATCGGCCCCAGATCAGGATTGTCGATCCAGTTCTCCCATTCCTCCAGGCACCACACGCCGCCCGCCATGATGATCGGGGTCTCGTGCAGGCCGAAGCCGCGCATCACCTTCCGCAGCGCCATCACCCGCGGAAACGGATCTTCCGGCCGCGTCGGGATCTTCGCCGTTCGACAGCCCGTTATGGCCGCCGGCCAGCCAGGGGTCCTCGTACACCACGCCGCCCAGCAGTTCCGCGGTCTTCGAATAGGCCCGCTTCCACAACGCGTTGAACGCGCGCGCTGAGGAAATGATCGGGTAGTAATGGACATTGAACTTGGCAGCGATGTCCGACAGCCGATACGGCATGCCGGCGCCGCAGGTGATGCCGTTGATGATGCCTCTTCGCCTGCTCCAGCACATCGGTGATGATCCGTTCGGCGCCGCCCATCTCCCACAGGATATTGGCGTGGATCCGGCCTTTGCCGCCGGTGATGTCCCACGCCCGCCGCGCCTGGGTCAGCGCGCCCTGGACGGCGTAGTTGATCAGTTCCTCATGGCGTTCCCGCCGCGTCCGGCCATGATACAGCTGCGGGATCGGCCGCCCGTCGAATCGAAACTGTCGGCGTTGACCGCACTGAACGTGCCAACGCCGCCGGCCAGCGCCCAGTTGCCGGCGGAGAGCCCGT
The DNA here is from genome assembly GCA_963790515.1 of uncultured Alphaproteobacteria bacterium. Classification (GTDB taxonomy): domain Bacteria; phylum Pseudomonadota; class Alphaproteobacteria; order Acetobacterales; family Acetobacteraceae; genus Rhodopila. The sequence goes on from CAWBPF010000018.1 coordinate 197,861, forward strand.
TGGAGATGGAAACGCCCTTGCCGCCTTCCACCAGCGGCAGGACGTCAACCCCGCCCATCCGTATCGCATTGATCGCTCGCATGGCCGTATGCCCCTTAAAGGCCAATCCCCGAGAAGCCCGATGGGTCGATTTGACCCCGTGGTTTTTGTGCCCCGTCACAGGGCGCCTTATCAGATGCACCGATAAAGCCCCTGCCGAGTGGATGCAAGTGTTTCCGGCAAAATACGGTCCGCACCGCTCATGCCGGATCAGTCATCTCTGGTTAAATAACCGCCGGCTAGTCACCAAGTGCCGGCTGCGGCTGGCCCTCGGAGCCAGGGGAGCGGTCAAAGCGTTCCCGCCGCTCGCCACGGTCCGGCCGCGTCGCCCCGTTCCGGACGATCGCCGCCACGGGCCGGCTTGGCACCAACCTGCTCGGTGATATCGGCGCCGGTCGCCTGGTCGACAACCCGCATCGACAGCTTGACCTTGCCGCGCTCGTCGAAGCCGATGACCTTGACCTTCACCGCGTCGCCCTGGTTGACCACGTCGGTGGTCTTGCCGACGCGGCCCTGGGTCAGCTCGCTGATGTGGACCAGCCCGTCCTTGGACCCGAGGAAGTTCACGAACGCCCCGAAATCGGCCGTCTTCACCACCTTGCCGTTGTAGATCACGCCGATCTCCGGCTCCGCCACGATGCCACGGATCCAGTCGATCGCCTTCTGCGCCTGCTCGCTGTCGACCGCGGCGATCTTGATCGTGCCGTCGTCGTCGATGTCGATCTTGCACTTGGTCTGCTCGACGATTTCGCGGATGACCTTGCCGCCGGTGCCGATGATCTCGCGGATCTTCTCCTTCGGCACGCTGATGATGGTGATCCGCGGCGCCGTCTGCGCGACATCGCCGCGCGCGCCGGTCAGCGCCTTGGCCATCTCGCCCAGGATGTGCAGCCGCCCATCCCTGGCCTGCTCCAGCGCGGTCTTCATGATGTCGAAGGTGATGGAGGTGATCTTGATGTCCATCTGCAGGCTGGTCACGCCCGCCTCGGTGCCCGCCACCTTGAAGTCCATGTCGCCCAGGTGATCTTCATCGCCCAGGATGTCGGACAGCACGGCAAACCCGCGGTCTTCCTTGATCAGCCCCATGGCGATGCCCGCCACCGGCCGCTTCAGCGGCACGCCGGCATCCATCAGCGCCAGCGACGTGCCGCAGACCGTCGCCATCGAGGACGACCCGTTCGAACTCGGTGATCTCGGACACCACACGCATGGTGTAGGGGAACTTGTCCTTCGACGGCAGCAGCGGATGCACGCGCGCGCCACGCCAGCTTGCCATGCCCGACCTCGCGCCGGCCCGGCGAGCCCATGCGTCCCGCTTCACCGACCGAGTACGGCGGGAAGTTGTAGTGCAGCATGAAGTGCTCGCGGTACTCGCCCAGCAGCGCATCCACGACCTGCTCGTCCTGCCCGGTGCCCAGGGTGGCGACGCAGAACGCCTGCGTCTCACCCCGGGTGAACAGCGCGGAGCCATGCGCCCGCGGCAGGATGCCGACCTCGGCGATGATCGGGCGGACCGTGCGGGTGTCGCGCCCGTCGATGCGGATGCCGGTGTCCAGGATGGCATTGCGGACGACGTCGGCTTCCAGGTCGTGGAACAGGCCCTTGGCCTTCTCCGGATCCAGGCCCTCGGCGGCCAGCGCGGCGGCGGCGGCCTTCTTCGCGGCGCCGACCTTCTCGTAACGCGCCTGCTTGACCTTCTCCTGATAGGCTTCGGCGATGCCGGCGCGGCCCAGCGCGTCCACCCGGGCGGCCAGCGCCAGTTCCTCTTCGGACTCTTCTCGGACAGCGGCCACGGCTCCTTGGCGGCATGTTCGGCAAGCTCGATGATCGCGTCGATCACCGGCTGGAACGCCGCGTGCCCGAAGGTCACCGCGCCCAGCATGACCTCTTCCGAAAGCTCCTGCGCCTCGGACTTCGACCATCAGCACGCCCTCGGCGGTGCCGGCCAGAACCAGCTCAAGCTCGCTGGTCTTCATCTGGTCGCGCGTCGGATTCAGGATATACTGGCCGTCCTGATAACCCACCCGGGCGGCCGCGATCGGGCCGAAGAACGGGATGCCGGACAGGGTCAGCGCGGCGGAGCAGCCGACCATCGACACGATATCCGGGTCGTTTTCGTTGTCGTAGCTCAGGACCGTCGCGACGATCTGGACCTCGTTGCGGAAACCCTCCGGGAACAGCGGCCGGATCGGCCGGTCGATCAGCCGGCTCTTCAGCACCTCGGCCTCGCTCGGGCCGGCCCTCACGCTTGAAGAAGCCGCCCGGGATCTTGCCGGCGGCAAACGCCTTTTCCTGGTAATTGACGGTCAGCGGGAAGAAATCCTGGCCCGGCTTGGCCGATCTTCACGCCGACCGCGGTGCACAGCACGATCGTCTCACCGTAGGAGATCATGACGGCGCCATCAGCCTGGCGCGCGATCTTGCCGGTTTCCAGGACCAGCTTGCGGCCGCCCCAGTCGAGTTCCTTGCGGAAATAATTGAACATTCAGTCGTCCTTCAGATGCGCGGCATCGGCGGACAACCAGACAGCTTCCTCGGCCAGTCCCTGCTGTGGGCGGGGTGGCGGCGTCTCGGGTAACACGGAGCGCGTGCTGCGTGCCGTTGGAAGGGTCGCAGCCGCGGCCATGTGGCCGGAAACGCCGTCGCTTGTCCCGCGCCTTTCGGGGCGTGCCGGATCGGCGATCTTTCTGTCCACCGCGTGTCGCAGTGTTGCCGGGGGAACGCCTGCCCCCGTTCAGGTCTTCTTTCAGTCAACAGGCTGGAAATAGGGATCATTCCAGCCCGCTGACCAGCTTTATCTGTGCGAAACCGTCGATGTCATGGCTCTGGCCTGTCCGGACCATCGATCGCGCAGGGTGACTTCAGTATGCGCACGGGCTGTCGGGTCGGCTGCACGCCAAGAAACGCATGTCAACCGCCGCTGGCCCGTAATCACGGGTCAACGCCGTCGTCATGAGAAATCGGTCCGACCCGCCATGCCATGACGCCGAAGCAGCTATCGGCGCAGGCTCAGCCGCCCGATCAGCGTCTGGTAGCGCGCCTGATCCTTCTTCTTCAGGTAATCCAGCAGCCGGCGGCGCCGGCCCACCAGCATCAGCAGACCGCGGCGCGAGTGGAAATCCTTCGCATGGGTCTTCAGATGTTCGGTCAGGTTGCCGATCCGTTCGGACAGCAGGGCCACCTGGACTTCCGGGCTGCCGGTATCGGCCGCACCCGTCGCATATTCACCAATGAGCGTCGTCCGACGCTCCGCCGTTATCGACATCAGGCATCTCCTGAGTAAGGGGTTGTTCAGAACGCGTTCAGGCCAGAGTCGATGGGTTCAAAGAACCCGTTCGGGCTTCAGCATGCCGTCTTCAAGACGGCACAACCCGATCACGCGGCCCCCCGCCATCGCTCGGGCCAATCCACCATCGGGATCGGCCGTCGCCGGAATCCGGCCCATCAGCGCAACCAGGCTGATCGCCTGGCCATGTTTCAGGTCGGCGGCCTCCTGTTCGGTCAAGGCCAGCGCCGGGATGTCGGCCAGCGCGGTCGCGACCGGAAGCAGCAGGTCCGGGGAAGCGGGCGCGGTATCGTCCGGTTCGCGCAGTTTGTCCAGCGGAATTGCGTGATGCTCCAGGAACGGGCCGACCCGCAGCCGCCGCAGGGCCGCGATATGCCCGACCGTGCCGCAGGCGCGCGCCAGGTCGCGCGCCAGGCTGCGCATGTAGACGCCCTTGCCGGAGGCGACCTCGAAAATCGCGGTGTCGGCGTCGGCGCGCTCGATCAGCGCGAACCGGTCCACCCGGGCGGGACGCGGTTCCAGCACCGGGCGCACGGCCTTCGCGGGCCATGTCATAGGCGCGCTCACCGGCCACCTTGATGGCGGAGAAGATCGGCGGGATCTGCATGATGGCGCCGCGAAACGCCGGCAGGGCCGCCTCGATCGTCGCGTCGTCCGGGCGGACCTCGCTGGTCTCGATCACCTCGCCGTCGGCGTCGTCGGTGTCGCGCGCCTCGCCGAATTTCAGCGTGAAGTGATACAGCTTGGTGCCGTCCATCACATAGGGCACGGTCTTGGTCGCGGCGCCGAACGCCACCGGCAGCAGGCCCGGTCGCCAGCGGATCCAGCGTGCCGCCATGGCCGGCCTTCTGCGCGTCGAACAGGCGCTTGACGCGGTTGACCACGTCCGTGCTGGTCATCCCGGCCGGCTTGTCGATGATCAGCCACCCATCGAGCGGGCGGCCGCGAGGCTTGCGGCGGGACATGAATGCTACCAATCATGAAGGGAGGCGGCGGGGTAGGGACCGGATGCCCGGTTGTCAATGAGTATCACGCTTGTCGCACAGCGTTGTCGAAGCGGGTCGTGGCTCTGCCCGAACCAAAAAAGGGTCTCCGGGCAGCGGACGCGCGCAAACACCTGCCTAGGCGATCAACGGCCGCATAAGCCGGGCAAACGATTACTCTCGGCGCTGGGGAAAGCGAGCACCGTGCTCAGTGGCTTAATCACACAAGTAATTATCGCTTAGTCCAAGCCAACGAGCGGGCGGAGTCTTGCCGTTGTCATCGCTGGCCGGAGCTCAAATAGCGCCAAATTCAATCGATGTGCTCCGCGAGCCTCGGAAAGGAACAGTCATCGCAGCAGCGCTTTCGTCAGGTTAATACACAAAGGTATGAAGTCTGCGGTTGCTATCGATATCGCGGAGCCGCCGGGTCAAGACAGCCGGGTGTTACCCGATGAGCACTCAATTCAGCAAGTTGCCGTCTCCTCGGCGGCTTCACACCGAAGCTCTCAATTAGGGCTTGAGCCAGGACAACCGAATCGGCTGGAAAGAACCGGGGGACGGGCAAGGCCGCGCTGGAGGCACGCAATCATTTATATTGAGACAATTGCAATTGTAATCTATACATGATCTGAAACGCTAAAAGGTCCGTGCACACAATGGCCGGACCCATTTCCGGACATTCAAGGCGGTGTGATGGCCATTTATATGAAGTTTGGATCTATAAACGGATCCGTAACAACACATGGCTTTGAGAATTGGATTGAACTGCATTCCTTTCAAACAGGTGTTAGTCGTGGAATCGGATCGGCCGTGCGCGGCTCCAGGGGGCGGGAAAACTCTGAGCCAATCGTCAGTCAGGTCATCGTAAAAAAGAATATGGATGGTGCTTCCAATAGATTATTTCAAGAAGTGACTGGCGGAGACTTGTCGAACGACGTAACGCTTAAATTCACTACCACGACCAAAGATACGGTAACGACCTTTTTGACTTATAAGCTCACCGACACCGCGCTAAGCCGCTATAGCCTATCGAGCAGTGGTGACAATCCACAGGAAACACTGGCGCTGAGTTTCACGAAGCTCCTGATCACGTATACGGGTTTGGATCCGAAGACACTAGGGCAGCCGGATACTGTAGGTTATGACTTGGCAAAAATGTCGAATATTTGACCATTTTGCGCAATACATATTTTGTCAAGGCATAAGACGATGAGCTCATCAACTTCATTTAATACGGGAATTATCCGAGAAATAAATCCGCCCGAGGTGGATGCCCAGTCCACTCATGCGACGGCGTGGGCCAACAGCACCCAAATAAGAATGCCCTTGCTCAACACATTCCACAGCGGTGGCGGACCACACGCCGAGGACAACCTTGCATCTTATATTGAAAAAGAAGACTTAAAAGACATGACGTTGTGCGTTTATCTCACAAAGAGTCCTTGTACCAGCACGAAGCGATCCGTCAATGGGCTGGACCTTCCGGCAACGGGTAAAGGATGCGCTGAAATGTTGGCTAAATTGGCGGTGCAGCGTAACTTGAAATTTCAATTCCTTGTCCGTAATTATTATCAGCCGGCCATATCTAACTCCGACAAGGCGTCCATTGAAGCAGTGAAATGTCTACACGCCACAGGGAATTTTGCTTTTTGTGTCGATAAGGAGCCAAAGTCCAAGGTTGGAAAGGCCTTGGAACAAAAATTCGCGGACACAATAGATACATCCAGCGATGAAAATGGTTTCGTCTGTTTAACACCCGCCGATAATGACTTTAGCGATGATTTGTGATCGCTTAACTATTGTCTACGGACATCGCTTCAAACGGACACCCGTGCCTTCATCGCCGGGGACTGGTTGAGGCAACGGACTTCCGCCGCGACAAAATAAGAGAATGCATATCGCCGCTGCGATGTCGATACCGGGAACACGGCCGCCGTATCGGAAAGACGCTGCCGCGCCTCTGGCCATTGACTTTGGCCCTAGCCCTCCTTCCGTCGTACCCCTTCGATGGGAATAGAGGATTTCCGCCGACGTCTATCAAGCTATTGCTATCCTCTACCCAAGCGACTGGTAAACCGCGCCTTCAAACGCATCCAGCGCCTCCAGCACGGTATGGTCGGCGAACGGCAGCGTCTGCGTCATGAACACGCCGGCGACCTTCTTCACCGGGTCCAGCCAGTAATACGTGTTGTTCAACCCCGCCCACGCAAGGCTGCCGGCACTGCGCCCGGCAGGCCCGGCCTCTGTGTTGATCAGAAAGCTCAGCCCCCACTTCTTCTCCATCCCCGGAAACAGATCCACCGGATTGGACAAAGCCGGGATCTGGGTCGGCAGCGGCTGCACGGTCAACGCGCCCATGTGGTTCTGGCCCATCAGCGCCACAGTCTCGGGCTTCAGGATCCGGTTGCCGTCCAGTTCCCCGCCATGCATCAGCGCCTGCAGGAAGCGCAAATAGTCCGACGCGGTGGAGAACAGGCCGCCGCCGCCCGGATAAAACTCCCGGTCGGTATTCGCCCCGGGCGGCATGGCCATCGGCTCCAGCGAGCCATCCGCCTGCCGGGCATGAACCGCCGTCAGCCTGTTGTCCCACTCCGGTCGCTGGTTGTAGCTGGTATCCACCATGCCAAGCGGACCAAAAATATGCCGCTGCATGTAGGTCTCGAGATCGAGGCCGCTGACCACCTCAACCATCCGGCCGGCGATGTCGATGTTGATGCCGTATTCCCAGCGCTCGCCAGGATCGAAGTTCAGCGGAGCCGTGAGCGCGGCCAGCTTCCCGGTCCGCGCCGCCGGCAGGTCGGTGATCCTGGCATACCGGTTCATCTCCGCGTTCCACGTGTCGTAGACGAAGCCCGCGGTATGGGTCAGCAGGTTGCGCAGGGTGATCTCGGCGCGCGGCGCGCGCATGATCGGATTGTCATGGGCGTCAAAGCCAAGCAGCACTTTCGTGTCGGCCAGGAACGGCAGGATTTCCTTTGCCGGCTGATCCAGCGACAGCTTGCCCTGCTCGGTCATCTGCATCGCGGCGGCGGCGGTGATCGCCTTGGTCATCGAGGCGATGCGGAACACCGAATCCGGCGTCATTCGCGCCGGCAGCGCCACATTGCGGCGGCCAAACGCCGACTGATAGATAACACCGTGCTCATCGGCTGCCGCCGCGACAAGGCCGGCGATCTTGTCGCCGTTGACGGCCGAGGCCAGGACCTTGTCAATCAACGCTGCGCTTCGCATGTGAATTTCACCGTTCCATCTCCCGACCCATGCCCCTTATCACCGCTTGTCGGTGGCTTGCAAATGCCTGGCCCCGGCATGACACTGTGGCCCATGTCGGGTTGATTGGGGAACTACAAGATGTTCGAACAAGAAGTCACAGTCACGACCAAACATGGGCGAATGAGTGCTTTCGCCGCCTGCCCGGACGGATCGGGACCGTTCCCGCCGGTCATTTTCTACATGGATGCGCCCGGCACCCGCGAAGAACTGCGCAACATGGCGCGCCGGATCGCCAAGCAGGGGTATTTCTGCCTGCTGCCCGACATGTATTACAGACTGGGGACCGTGCGCTTCGACATGCCGCGCCGCGACGACGCGATGTCGGGGGTCATTCGGGCCGCGATGAACAGCATCACCAACGCGCTGGTTACCGACGATACCGCTGCCATGATCGCCTGGTTCGACGCCCACGACAAGGTCCGCCCGGTCCGGTCGGATGTGTCGGTCATTGCATGAGCGGTTGTTACATCACCACCGTCTCGGCAAAGTTTCCGCATCGCATGAAGGCGGCGGCGTCGCTGTACGGCGTCAACATCGTCACCGACAAAGCCGAATTCATCCCATCTGTTGTTGCCGCAAGTAAAGGGCGAGCTTTACTATGCCTTCGCCGAACACGACCAGTCGGTGCCCGGCGCACGTGATCCCCGAGCTGCGGGCCAGCCTGGCGAAAACCGACGTTGCCAACACCGTCAAAGTATTCGGCGGCACGCATCACGGTTTCTGCTTCGCCGAGCGGGCAGTCTACGATGCTGAAGCCGCCGAACAGACCTGGTCCGACATCTTCGACCTGTGGAAGCGAAGGCTGGCATAGCAGCCGGTATCGTGTGGCCTAAGTAACGGCTGCCTCGGACCACCCCTCAACCGAGCGCTCGGCTTCCGCCAGGTAAACCTCAACCCGCGCTCAGAAAACAGCTCGTGGCAGCTTGTCTCCAATAGGTTGGCGTCCCACGGCGGGCGCCAAAATGCCTACAACAGCGTTCACGCTGAGCGCAGAATTCGACACCATGCGCGGCCCCGACACGGCCACCATCCGCTGCGTTGCCTTGACCGTCTGCGAACCCAACTGGCCCGCGGCGCGTGGCCGCCCCACCAGATACCCTTGCACGAAGTCGCAACCCAGGGCCCGCAGCATCAACAACTGCTGGTGTGTCTCCACACCTTCCGCCGTGACCTTCAACCGCAGACTGCGGCCCATGGCGACGATCGCCTGCACAATCGTCTCCGCGTCGGCCCCGCCCTCCACGTCGCTGATGAAGCTGCGATCAATCTTGATCTTGTCGAACGGATATTTACGCAGATAGCTCAAGCTCGAGTAACCGGTCCCGAAATCATCCATCGCGATCTTGACCCCAAGCGCCTTCAATCCCGCAAGAATCCGCGGCGCGCTCTGCGTGTCGTCCATCAGCGTGCTTTCGGTAATCTCCAGTTCCAACCGGCTGGACGGCAGGCCGGTCCGTTGCAACACGTCCGCCACTGTACTCACGATCCCCGGTTGGACGAACTGTGCCGGCGACAAGTTGACCGAAATGATCGTCTGGTCGTCCCACGCCGCCGCCTCGGCGCAAGCCGTAGCCAGCACCCAACTGCCGATCGGCACGATCAGCCCGGACTCCTCCGCAAGCGGAATGAAATCCACCGGGGCGATCCGCCCCCGCTCCGGATGATCCCACCGCAGCAATGCTTCGTAGCCGACCGTCTCCAGCGTCACGGTGTCGACAAAAGGCTGATAATCCAGGCTGAACTGATTCTCCTGCAACGCGATCCGCAGGTCCTGCGCCAGCAGCCGTTTCTCCTGCAACAGCAGGTCCATGTTTGGCTGGAACCGACACTGCCGGCCGCGGCCCTCGCGCTTGGCCTGACATACTGCCAATATCGCGCATTCCAGCAGGTTGCGCGGGTCCGTGCCGTCATCCGGATACACCGCCAGGCCGATGCTCGCGGTTATCGCGATCGGATGCCCGTCAACCGCAAACGGCGCCGCCATATCAGTCAGCACCGCCTCGGCCACCACCGCCGGATCGCGCACATGCGCGACCAGTGGCTGGATGATGGCGAAGGCATCCCGGCCAAGCCGGGCAACCGTACCCGAACCCGCCACCAAGGCCGACAGCCGGCCGGCCGTCTGGATCAGGACCTGCTCCGCTTCGCGATGACCCAACGCCTCAATGAGAAGCCCGAACCGATCGAGGTCGGCATACAGCACCGCGAACCCGGTTCCCTTCTGCGCCGCGATGACACGTGCCTGGTCCAACGCCTGCTCGAACACCTCGCGATTGGCCAGGCCGGTCAATGGATCAAGATGCGCCAGCCGCTCAATCTCGCGTTCAGCCGCCTTCACCGCAGACAGGTCGCGGACGGCCAGCACCCGCCCGCCCGCATCCGGACCGTTCGTCCACGACACGTCGACCAGCACCGATTGCCCATCCCGCAACTGCAGTGCACGCTCGACCGGAGCCCCGCGTTCGGATAGCCGAAAGTCGATTCCGGAGATCAGCTCGGATACGGGTCGGCCAATCAGCGCGCCCGCCTCTGTCTTAGCCAGTTCGCAGATGACCCGGTTCACGCCGACAATCTGCCCGTGCCGCTCAAAAATCAGGCCATCCAGCGTCGCGTCGGCCAGCACGCCGAACCGCCGGGTCTCCCGGGTCAGGCGCAAGGTGAATTGGCGTTCAATCGCCACCGTCGCGACCGCGAGAGCCATCACCACCAGACCCGTCCCGCCGATCGCCAGCGCCGGTGCCAATGCCGACATCAGCACCGGTCCGGCGTCCGTCGAACCCGCGAAAGTTAGCGATCCCATGGCAACAACGTGCCCAGGCAAAACACCAGCCATCAGCGCGACGGAACCCCATACGGCCTGCCGTCGGGCCAGCAACCCCATTGCGCCGACACTGCAAACCGCGGTCAGCGCAAAGGACGCAACCGCCAGATCCACCTGGAGCACGCCCAGACCCTGCAACGCCACCATGCCCGCGAGGTGCGAGGCAACAATCCCGGCCGCAAGCGCGACCCCGCTGGCCGCGACCCGACCGAGCGACCCGCGGACACTGGGCCAGATCGAGAACGCAAGCCCGGTGGCCCCGATCGAGATGATGCCGGCCAGCACGCCAGGCGATACGTCAAACTCGAATGGTACGGCCGGCCGGAAGGCCAGGGTGCTGACCAACTGGGCAGCCCAAACGCCAGCGCCGGACACCACAACGGCCGCCCCGACGCGAAGCCGCCGACCCGCCTCGACATCGCGATCATCCAACAGACGCACGCCAATGCCGGCCGCCAACAGCCAGACCAGAACAGCCAACGCGACAAGCCGCAGGTCATGCTCTTGTGTCAGACAACTCGCCACCCGCAGCATGAACGCTCCCTTCGGCACGGGGCGATCATCGGCTGCAAGTCTTATCAGATCGTTAACGGCGGGCCGCGTTCCCGCCGATTTCGTGCCTCACGGCATGAAAGTTTAACGCACCGAGGTGATGGCGTTGCGATTCTGCGCCCACGCCTCGGGGGTCGAGGCGGCGTCGATCGGCCGCGACTTGCCGTAGCTGATCGTCTCGATACGGTCCCGCTTGATGCCATGGGCGACCAGGTAGTCGCGGTCACTGTTCGCGCGACGCTGCCCGAGCGCCAGATTGTACTCCTCCGTGCCGCGTTCGTCGCAGTTGCCGGCGATCCAGATATTGACCTGGGGATACTGCTGCAGCCAGGACGCCTGGCGGTCCAGGGTGCCGGTTGCCTGTGCATTGAGCGTGCTGCGGTCGGTGTCGAAAAAGATCCGGTCGCCGGCCGACTGGGTCAGATCCTCCTGGCTGCCCGGCGCCGCCCGGCTGCCACCGCCCGCGCCACCCGCCCCACCACCCGTGGCCAGCCCGGTCGTCCCGGCGCCGCCCGACCCACTCGCATTTTTCGAATCATCGGATGAGGAGCAGGCAGTCAGCAAGGTCATGCCCAGAAGGCAGGCAACGGTCCAATGTTTCATGGAGCATCTCCGGTCGTGTGGTTGGTGCCGCGATATTGTAGCGGCATAGGCGCGATCAGCGGCGCCCCTTGTATCGTCCGACAACAAATGGCGATACCCGGTTTGGCCCGAAGGCGTCGTGGCCGCGGCCTCCGCTCAGAACGCTGGAAGCACTTTAAACGCACATCAACGACCGCTGGCGAGAAAAAAACCCAACTTCCAGTTCAGAACCCGCCACAATCCAGCCAAGCCGACACCGTAAACGACCAAGAAACCTATGGCTTGAGCGAATTATTCATCGAACTGGAACCCGCGAACAGGTGGTTGCATCGCCAACCAACCTGCTCGGCCGCAGCTCAGTCGGCCACCGCGGCGTAAACCATGTCGCGGAACAGCACCCGATAGTGCTCCCGCTGCTGCGGCGCCTGGATCATCAGCACCGCGTACAGCCGCTCGGTCGGATCGACCCAGAACGTCGTGCCAGCCGCCCCGCCCCAGTAGTAATTGCCCACGGACCCAGGGAACGGCGCCATGCCCGCATGCGTGCGCACCGCGAAACCCAGACCGAAGCCGTGGCCCGGAGGCAGCAGGTCGGCCGCCCCGGTGATCGTCCCCAGATGGTCGGACGTCATCAACTCGACCGTCTTGCGGCCCAGCAGCCGCGTGGAGCCAAGCCGTCCGTTGCCGAGCAGCATGCCCAGGAACCGGGCATAATCCATCGTCGTCGCGACCATGCCGCCGCCGCCCGATTCGAATATCGCCGGCCGCCGGACATCCAGCAGCGCCACATCGACTCCCCCCTCAGGGTCCTTGGCGAAGGGTTCGGCGATGCGCGACTGGTTGGCCGCGGGCACCGAGAACCCGCTGTCGGTCATCCCCAGCGGCAGCAGGATGCGCTCGGACAGGAAAGCACCCAGGGTCTGGCCGGAGATCACCTCGACCAGGCGCCCGAGCACGTCGGTGGAGCGGCTGTATTCCCACACGGTGCCCGGCTGGTGCAGCAGCGGCAGGCTGCCCAGTTCATCAACCTGGTCGGCGTTGGTCTGTTTCAGCCGGGCGATACGCGCCTCGGCGTAGGCCCTGTGAATCGGCGCCGGTGCCCGGAATTCGTAGGTCAGCCCGGAGGTGTGGCGCAGCAGATCCTGCACCGTGATCGGGTTTCTCGCCGCGGTCAGGGTGTAGGTGTCGCCCTCGACAACCCCAACTTTGGTCTCGGCGAAGGCAGGCAGGTACTTGCTGATCGGATCGCCCAGCAACAGCCGGCCTTCCTCCCACAGCATCATCACCGCGACCGACACGATCGCCTTGGTCATCGAATAGATGCGGAAGATCGCATCCGTTCCCATCGGTGCGCCGGACACCGGGTCCAGCCGGCCGAAAGCTCTCGTGGTAGGCGACCTTGCCATGCCGGGCGACCAGCGCCACCGCGCCCGGGATATGGCCGCTGGCGATGCGCTCGTTCAGCGCTGCCGACAGACGATGCAGCGCGGCCTGACTGAGGCCGACTTCCTCGGGCTTGGCGATAGGCAAGGGTGTGATCATCCGGACGGTCCTTCTGGCGGGCTGACCTCGCAGTATCGCCAGATGGGTCGCTGGATCAAGACGGCGCACTGCCCCCCGTTAGCCCCCCCGGGTTGGCCATGATCTTGCATCATAACCCGTCCGCAGGCTGGAAGGGAGAAAAGCCATGAACGGTCTCGGCGGACTGAACAAATCACCAAACGGCGTCGTCATCGGCCTCGTGCAACTGAAACTGCCACAGATCAATACCCGAACCGACATCACCGCCCAAACCGACCGCATCGTCGCCATGGTCGGCAAGGCTAAACGCGGGATGACCACACTCGACCTCGTGGTCTTCCCCGAATACGCCCTGCACGGTCTGTCCATGGACACCCGCGATGAAATCCTGTGCGACCTGAACGGCCCCGAGGTCGCTGCCTTCAAAGCCGCCTGCGCCCAAAATCAGGTCTGGGGCTGCTTCTCCATCATGGAGCGTAATCCCGGCGGCATGCCCTACAACGCCGGCATCGTCATCGACGACACCGGCACCCTGGCGTTATACTACCGCAAAATGCACCCCTGGGTGCCAGTCGAACCGTGGGAGCCCGGGGACCTCGGCATTCCCGTCATCACCGGGCCCAAGGGCTGCAAGCTCGCACTGATCATCTGCCACGACGGCATGTTCCCGGAAATGGCCCGCGAAGCGGCCTACAAAGGTGCCGAGATCATGCTGCGCACCGCCGGCTACACCCCGCCCATTCGCGCCGCCTGGCAGTTCACCAACCAGTCCAATGCATTCTGCAACCTGATGGTGACGGCGAACGTCTGCATGTGCGGATCGGACGGCACGTTCGACTCCATGGGCGAGGCGATGATCTGTAACTTTGACGGAACAATTATCGCCCACGGCGCCCAGGGCCGCGCCGACGAGATCATCACCGCGGAAGTCCGCCCCGACCTCGTCCGCGAGGCCCGCGCCATCTGGGGCGTCGAAAACAACATATACCAGCTTGGTCATCGCGGCTTTTCCGCCGTGCGAGGCGGGGCAGGGGACTGTCCCTACACCTACATGCAAGACCTTGTCGCCGGGCAGTACGCCCTGCCATGGGAAGATACCGTCCAAGTAACGGATGGCACGAGCTGCGGCATTCCCGCGCCGTCCCGTCTCTACGGCGCGGCAGTCACCAAAGCGGCCGAATAGCCCACGGTATTCCTCCGCCGCCTGGTCCAGGCCACAAGCCCCGGAAAGACCCGCCCCGAACACCTTAGGAATTTCTTGACCCGGCCACCAATCCACCTAACAACCCCAAGGCCCGCCTCGTTCGGGTCATCGCACCCAATCCGCCGATCTGGAAGTACAAAGTCACAAACCACTGACCAGACCAGAGTCACGGCCGGGATCACCAGTGAATAACGGTCAGTGTCGAGCTTAATCCGCAGAACGCACCTTCGGGCCAACTAAAACGTGAACCAAAAAGCCACATTTTTATTAGAGCGACATTACCCTGACTGGAACAGTCGGGTGATAAAGTTGCTCGTTTAAACAAAGCGATAGAGCGCGCTGACCGTTTACAGTCAGCCTGTAAGCGCTCTGGACAGGAACAGCGCCACGGTAAATATTCGGATCAAAATTAACAGGGGAATAAAGTCCATGTGGATGCGTCGTGGCTTCCTGTCCTGCGCAATCTGTGCAGTAACGGGTTTGGTGGCAACAGCGGTGGACGCCGATGCGCAGGCGCCGGTGGGCTTGAAACGCACCATCGTCCAAAAGACGGACGTCCCGGGGGGCAATTATGTCTCCATTCTTGTGGAAGCCGAAATAGATCCACACTTCGCGGTGGCGCGGCACACGCATCCCGGTATCGAGTCAACGTATTTCCTTGAAGGTGAGGGGATCCTGTCTGTCAAAGGACAGCCGAACCGCTCGGTCAAGGCCGGCGAAGGATTTCAAATCCCACCGGAAGTCCCGCACAGCCTGCAGAACGGCAGCAGCAAGACGCGGCTGGCGATTACCTACGTCGTCGAGAAAGATAAGCCTTTGGCGACGCCTGCGCCCGAGTAGGCACATCCGGCAACATCCAAGGCCGCCCCAGCCACGGTCGTCCGCAACCGGCGTCGCCGGCGTTCGGTCCCGCGCCTAAAATTCCCGGTTGCCGCACCGTCCGGAGAACGACCCGTGCCCTATGACGGCGCTGCAATGGTATCCCGACCCCGGCAGTACCTGGAGCAATCCCCAACCTATCCTGATGATGGGACGTGGATGACCGGACGTGTCTCGAACGCCTCGATTGACACGTTTTGTTCTTGCAATTGGCTAACAACCTGAGGTAGAACGATCTGGACATATATCGAACATATATTGAACATCGGGCCAATTGCCATGACCGGAACCGCCATCGACCACGTCCTCGCCTTCCTGATCCCGATCTTTCTCACCGCCGCCGGTGGCGATCACCAAGCAGCACGCCGCGCGGCGCTCGAACTGCTTCAATCCCACGGCGCCGCCACCGGTCCGGAACTGCTGCTGTCCGCCGAGGTCATCGCCCTGAGCTTCGCCACCTTGGACAACCTGGCCAAATCCGTGGCTGACCCGGCGTTATCCATCAGCACCCGCCTGCGCCTACGCTCCAACGCCAACGCGCTCAGCCGAGCGGCGGAACGCAACCGCCAGGCGCTCGAACGCGTGCGCAAACAGACCCCGGCACCCCCCGTTTCCGAGCCGAAGCCACCTTCGTTGCCCACCGCGATGCAGAAGGTCCGCGACGCGATCGTCGAAGCCGCCCCAAGCCTTGCGGCGACCCTGACCCAGTCCGCTCAGCCGGTGTCGCGCCAGCAGCGCCGCTTTCTCATGCGCAAAGCCGAACAGGCCCGCGCCGCCCAGGAACGGGAGGCTCGGAAGACCGCACGCCTGTCAGGACGGCCAGTTGCGCCGGACAGCCCAGACGCCGCTACCGCCGCGCCGTCGGACGAAACCCATTCTCAACACGCCCAGCCAGGCTGAACCCGACCCCAACCGCCCATCACGATCAGGCCGCCTGATCCTCCTGATGCCGGTAGTTCATCTTCACGAACCAGGCGTAGTACTCGGCAAACGTCCGCGGCGGATACCGCGGTGGATTATCCGGCCCGCTGCATCCCGGTAGGCACTCGATCATCACGTCGGTATTCGGATCATAGAAGAACGGGATCGCATAACGGTCTGTGCTGGACCGATTGACCGCCCGATGCGGGGTGGACCGAAACCGCCGGTTCGTCCATTGATGCAGAATATCGCCGGTATTCACCAGATACGTCCCCGGCATCGGCGGCACCGCGATCCATTTCCCGCTCACCGTACGGATTTCCAGCCCCGGCACCGCGGATTGCGGCAGGAACGTCATGAAACCGCTGTCAGTATGCGGCGCGATCCCGAACTGGTTGTCCTCGGCCGCCAGATCGGGCGGATAGTGCGACAGGCGCAGGTTGATGTGCGCTCCCTCGAACCGTTCCCGGAAAAACCCGGCCGGCAGCCCCAGGGCGAGGTCGTACAGCGGCAGCATGCTCTGCCCCAGCGCCTCCATCCGGTTCCAATAGGCGAGCACCGTTTCACGGAAACCCGGCAAATTCTCCGGCCACTGGTTCAGCCCGCGCCACGGCTTGCCGGACACCACGTCAGGATCATCCGGCAACCGTTCCCGCCTGATGAACAGCGCCTCGTTCAGGTCGTGCCGCGTGTTCCTGTTGACGTCGGAGCTGCGCATTTTGGCGCCCCCCATCGGCAGGTAGCCGATCTGGTCCCGGTTGATCAGCAGTTTCTGCTTCTGCTCCATCGGCAGCGCGTGAAAGCGTGCGGCTTCGGCGAACGTCGCATCGATCAGCGCCTGGTCCACCCCATGGTTCTGAATGAAGTAGAACCCGATATTCTCACTGGCCCAGCGCAATTGCTCGGCCAGACGATGGGCGGCGCCCACCTCGCCCGCCAGATACGCGCCAAGGTCCAGGATCGGAATCGTCTCTTCCGCCATCACCGCCATGCTTCGCTCCCGCTGGATCCTTAATCATTGCGCCAGTCAGACAGCCGCGAGCTTGCGCGATCCGCGACCGCCCGACAACCGCCGCCACGGAATACGTCAACGACCACCCCACGCCCGATCCACGTCCCACCGGACGCACGCCAACCAGACTCGAGGCTCCGGCCAGGACGAAAAACGTTACTCCGCCGCCAGCTTCCCCGCCGTCACACTCTGCCCGCTTCCCTTTGGCAAGTCGAACTGCCCGGCCGGGATCGTGTCGAAATACGACAGCACATCCGCCACCTTCATGACGTCTGCGTATTTCGCGTGCATGTCGCACAAGCTGATGGCATGGCTGGCCTCGCTGCGATCGAAACAGCCCTCCTCAGCCAGTACCACGCGATAGTTCAGGCTGAACGCATCCACCACCGTCGCCCGCACGCAGCCGGACGTCGTGGTCCCGGTCACCACCACGCTGTCACACCCCAGCAGTGTCAGATAGGACGCCAGATCGGTGCCGAAAAACCCCGACGGCTTCTTCTTCCGCACCACGATATCCTGCGGCCCCGGCGCGATCGGCGCCACGATCTCGTTGCCGTCCAGCGCGGTCTTTGGCCGATCGACATCCTCGTCCTGCCGCCGGTTCTTCCACCGCCAGCTACCCGCATCCCAGTTGTCATCACGGTATTCGCCGGTGGTGTAGATGACCGGCAGACCCCTGGCATGAGCCTTGTCGATCAGCGACTTGATGTGATCCACCGCGACCCAGCTTTCCGCCCCGCAGGAGGTGCGCCAGCGCTTGATGCTCTCCAGGATCGGCTCCGGCTTGTCGCCGCAGAATGCCCAGCTGACGTCAATCACCAGCAGCGCCGGGCGCTTGCCAAGATCCGCCGTCGCGCCGAACCCACCCGCCGCGAACACCGCCTTGTCCCGTTCCGTCAGGAACTTGTCCCATACCGGCTCTACCACGTCATTCACCCCCAAAGGTCCCGCAATGCCGCCTGCGGATCGGTATCGATCACCGGAGCCAGGGCGCGCGCGATCTCCAGCAACCGCATATCGCGTCATCCTGGGACCGACGACTTGGATCCCCACCGGCAGCCCCTTCGGACCGCGCCCGACCGGGATCGCCACGCAGGGCACATGCAGCAAGGTCCACATCGACTGGAAAATCGCGCTGCCGGTCGTGTGCAGGCCTTCCGGTGCCTCGCCCGGCGCGCTCGGGGTCAGGATCACATCCAGCCCGCGCCCGAACAGACCCGTCGAACACCGGCCGGCAGGAATCCGCCAGCGCATAGCTCGCCAGCAGCTTCTCCGGCGTCACCCCGCGCGCGTTCTCCACCTTGCCGCGCAGGTCGGGCGCCAGGATGGCGTAGGACGACAGATACTCCGGCAGGAAGGACGCGCCGCCCTCGGTCTGCACGATGTCGGCATGGGCCTCATGCAGCCGGTTGAACGGCGTCGGGCAAGTTCGTATTCCTCGACGATCGCGCCGGCATCGGCCAGTCGTTTCGCTGCCAGCAGCAGCGACGCCTCGCCGGCCGGCTCGATCGCCGACCAGACCGGGCTGCGGCACAGGCCGACGCGCAAGCCTTTCGGACCCGTCGCGAACGGCGCGGCCGGCTTCGGCAGGCGGAACGCGTCGGCCACCATGATCAGGTCATCGACGCATCTTGCATACCAGCCGACGGTGTCCAGCGTCATCGACGACATCCGCACGCCTTCACGCGAAACGATCCCCCAGGTCGGCTTGATCGCATAGATGCCGTTGAACGCCGCCGGGCGGATATGCGATCCGCCGGTCTGCGTGCCGAACGCAAACGGCACATGGAAATCGCCGACGGCCGCGCCCGACCCGGACGACGAGCCGCCCGGCGTATGCGCCGGGTTATACGGATTGCGCGACAGCGCCTTGCGCCCGCCCGAGGCGAACTCCACCGTATCGGTCTTGCCCAGGATCAGCCCGCCGAGGGCCGCACGACGGCGACGCAGGCGGCGTCACGGTTGGTCCGGACCCCGGGATAGATCGGCGAATTGTGCGTGGTCGGCTGATCGACGCGTATCGATGATGTCCTTCACGCCCCAGGGCATGCCCGTGCAAAGCGGCGTCTTCGGCGCGACCCCCGCCGGCGCCAGCTTGTCCAGCTCCCGCGCATTGCGGATGACCATCTCCGATCGACATAAAGCCAGGCGCGGACTGTCGGATCGCGTGCGTCGATCCGAGCGAGGCAGGATCGAACCAGTTCCTCGGCCGAGAGTTTGCGTTGCCGGATCAGCGCCGAGGCCTCGGTTGCTGTCAGTTGGCACGGTTCCATGCGGTCGCTCCGCTTATGTGTCGCTATGTCTGCCCGTAAAAAGAATGCAATGGATATGCCACCAGGACGCAGTCCAGCGAGTCACTCCGCGCGGCGAACAGCCTCCCAGGGATTAACCCCGGTCCCGCAAGGACCGGAGGTTGCAATCCCTCGGCCCAAAAAACCGCCGGCGCTACCCCGCCATCAACCGGTTGCTCTGCCGGTCGCCAAAGAAAATGTCGGTGGAAATCTCGTCCACCCCGTTGCACCCGGTATAGGCCATGGTCTTGTCCATTTCGGTCTGGATGAACCCCACCGCCTTGGACGCGCCATCCTGCCCGCCGGCGGCCGTGCCGTACAGCGTCGCCCGTCCGGTCAGCACGCATTTCGCCCCAAGCGCCAGGGCCTTGACGATATCGGACCCGCGGCGAACACCGGAATCGAGGATCACCGTCGCCTTGTCGCCCACCGCCTCGGCAATGTCGGGCAGCATGTCCAGCGTGGCCGCCGCGCTGTCCATGTTGCGGCCGCCGTGGTTGGACACGATCAGCCCATCGACCCCGTAGCTGATCGCCTTCAGCGCGTCATCCACCCGGTTGATGCCTTTCAGCATCAGAATCCCCGGCCATTTGTCGCGGAAGATCCGGATGTCGTCCCAGTTCAGCGAATCCTGCCGCATAACCTCCCGCGTGCCGGGATCGGTGCCGATCGGACGGCGGTACGGCTCCGGGTAGTTTTCGTTGCGCGGCATGCCGATGGTGGTGAAATACTTCATCAGCACGGTGCTGAACCAGACCGGGTGCTGCATGATGTCCCAGGTGAACCGCCAGGTCGGATGGAACGGCAACAAAAACCCGTTCTTGGCATTGTATTCCCGGTTCGGCGGCACGATCGTATCGGTGGTGACGATCAATGCCTCGAACCCGTTGTTCTTGGCGCGCTCGATCAACTGGTAGGAAAGTTCACGCTGCTTCCAAACGTAAAGCTGGAACCACAGGCGAAAATTCGCCTCCTTGGCGATCTTCTCCATCGATGTCATCGCACCGGTCGCCAGCGTGAACGGGATCTTGGCCCGCGCCGCCGCCTTCGCCAGTTCCAGTTCGCCCTCGTGCCAGCACAGCCCGGCCGCACCGGTGGGGGCGATCGCCATCGGCAGGCTGATCTCCTTGCCGAACAGCGTGGTCTTGGTTGACCGGCCGGAAACATCCACCAGCGCCCGGTGCTTCAGCTTGATCTTCTCGAACGCCGCCCGGTTGTTGCGCAGCGCCAGTTCATCCTCGGTGGACCGGTCGACAAACTCGAACACGGCCTTCGGCAGCCGCCGCTTCGCCGCTTCGCGCAGATCAAACACGTTGTAACAATTGTCGAGCCTGGACATGCCCGTTCCCCCTTGGATGGCAGAATGATGAAGCGAGCAAAGCGGGTGTCAAGCCATGCGCACGCGGTGCAGCTTCGCCCGTCGCGCTGCAAATCCGTTGCGGCCATCCCATCTATGGCTGCAATCTATGACGTGTGATCCAAACTCTGTATGAAGCCGCGGCGGAGGAACCGACCCAATGACTGACTATCTGACGCTCGTCTCCGACCTGATCCGCCAGGCCCGCGCCGCCGGTGCCGATGCCGCCGACGCGGTGCTGGTCAATGGCACCTCGCTGTCCGTTGCATCCCGGCAAGGCAAGATCGAGCACCTGGAACGGTCGGAGGGCCGTGACCTCGGCCTGCGCGTCTTCGTCGGCAAGCGCGCCGCGATCGTGTCGTCCACGTCGCTGGATCCCGCCGGCTTCGGCGATCTGGTGGAACGCGCCATCGCGATGGCCAAAGTCGTGCCCGAGGACCGCTTCGCCGGCCTGGCCGAAACCTGGGCGCCGCCCGAAGACATCGACCTCGACATGGCCGACCCCGCCGAACCGGCCCCCGACGCCTTGTCTGCCCGCGCCGCCGCCGCCGAGGCCGCCGCCTATGCGGTGCACGGCGTCACCAACTCCGAGGGCGCCGAGGCCGGGTATGGCCGCAACGAAATCGTCCTGGTGACCTCGGCTGGGTTCGCTGGCCGCCGCGTCGGCACCAGCCATTCGATCTCCGCCACCGCCTTGGCCGGTTCCGGCACCGATATGCAGCGCGACTACGACTACCACACCACAGTCTATTTCGCCGACCTCGACGACCCCGCCAAGATCGGCAAAAGCGCCGGTGAACGCGCCATCGCCAGGCTCAATCCCGACCCGGCCAAAGACCGCCAAAATCCCGGTCGTCTACGACCCCCGCGTTGCCGGCGGTCTGCTGGGCCACCTCGCCGGCGCGATCAACGGCGCCGGCGTCGCCCGCGGCACTAGTTTCCTGAAGGAAAAGCTGGGTCAGCGCATCTTCGCACCGGGGATCAACATTCATGACGATCCACGCCGGGTGCGCGGCCTGCGCTCCCGCGCGTTCGACGGCGAGGGCACACCGACGCGGGCACGCGCGCTGATCGAGAACGGCGTGCTGACCACTTGGCTGCTGGACAGCCGCTCCGCCCGGCAGTTGGGCATGACCCCCACCGGACACGCCGCGCGTGGGACCGGCGGGCCGCCGTCGCGCCTCGACCTCCAACCTGTACCTCGCCGCCGGGACGATGATCGCCACAGGCGCTGATGGCGGATATCAAGGAAGGCCTCTACATCACCGAGATGATCGGCATGGGGGTCAACGGCGTGACCGGCGACTACAGCCGCGGTGCCGCCGGATACATGATCCGCGACGGCGCCCTGGCTGAACCGGTCGCCGAGGTCACGGTGGCAGGCAACCTGGTCGAGATGTTCGCCAACATGGTCGCCGCATCCGACTTGGTGTTCCGGCGTGGCACGGACTCGCCAACGGTTCGGATCGACGGCCTGACCATGGCCGGAGGCTGAATTCACGTGCGAGGAGCCCGCGGCTGAACAGGCCCGCCGGTCTTGTATCATCGGCCGATCGGGCAGGGCTGGGATCACCGCCCGACCCGGCCGGTCTTGGATCATCGGCCGACCCGGCCGGTCTTGGGTCATCGGCCGACCCGGCCGGTCTTGGGTCATCGGCCGACTCGGCCGGTCTTGGGTCATCGGCCGACTCGGCCGGTCTTGGGTCATCGGCCGATCCGGCAGGGCTGGGATCACCGGCCGACCCGGCTGGTCTTGGATCATCGGCCGACCCGGCCAGGCCGGGATCACCGCCCGACCGGGCCACGCTGGGCCCACCGGCGGCGGCCGGCCTTGGACTACCGCATCGGGCAGCTGGAGCGAACCGCCTGACGGGCCGTCTCAGCGGCCCGCGTCCGGTCGGTGGCGTCCACCGCCAGCCAGGTGCCCGGACCAGGATCGTCTTCGGCAGCTCGGCGCAGCACCGCCACCGTGGCATCGGACGCGTCGTTGGCACGGGCGCTGATCCGAGCCTCGAGGACCGGCAGCGGGGCCTGCAGCCAGATGCCGACGAAGGGGATTTGCTCGCGCCGGACCCGGTTTTCCAGTTCCGCACGGACGCTGGGGTCGAGGAACGTGGCATCGAGGATCACCGCATGGCCGGACCGGCCGACCACAAGGGCGTGCTCGATCAGGACGCGGTTCGTCGCCACGTTGGCGGCCGCGGCATAGGCACCGGGCGGCAGCCGATCCTCGGGCGCGACACCGTGCAGGCGTTTGCGGATTTCGTCGCTGCGCAGGATCAGCGCGCCGGGGGCGGGGCCGAGCTCCGGCGCCAAGGCGCGCGCCAGGGTGGATTTGCCGGTGCCCTGCAGGCCACCGATGGCGATGACCACCGGCGGGGCGGGGTCAAGATAGGCCAGGGCGGCGGCAAGGTAGGCGGCGGCGTCCTGCTTTGCCGCCTGCAATACATGGGCGCGGATCATCGCGCGCTGCGACAGGAAGATCGGGAACCGCTTGCATCGCCAGCGTCGCCGGTGCGGGCGACATAGCGGTTCATCACCCGGTTGGCGGCGCCACGGCCGACCCGGCGATCGAGGTCCATCAGCAGGAACGCCAGGTCATAGCCGATATCGATCGTGGCCAGCGCCTCGTCGAACTCCAGCGCGTCGAACGGCACCGGCTTGCCCTGCCACAGACACAGATTTGCCCAGATGCAGGTCGCCATGGCAGCGGCGCACGAAACCGTGTGCGGAGCGTTCCGCCAGCCAGCCGCGATTCGTTTCTATCGCGCTGGTCATGGCCCGGTGCCAGATGTCGACCTCGGCGCCGGGCAGGCCGGCGGCGCAGGGCGGAGCGGAGCGTTGCCGTCGGTGATGCGCCGCATCGTCCCGGCGCTGTCCATGTCGTGCAGCGGCGGCAGCCGGGCGTGGTAGGCGGCAACGCAGTCGCCAAGGGCGTCGAGAAGTTCGGGCGTCAGATCGTGCCGCTGGTGGCGATGACGTCCAGGAAGTCGCCCTCGGGCACCGGTGCCATGCGCAGGACCCAGTCGACCGGGTTGTCGCCGCCCAGGGTCAGGGTGCCGTCAGCGCTGTCGCGAAATCGGCACGACGTCGCGGTAGATGCCGGGCGCGGCAGGCTTGTTGAGTTCGAGTTCGCGGCGCAGGAAATGCTCGCGCGCGGTCAGTTCGGAAAAGTCCAGGAACGGCAGCTGGACCGCTTTTTTCAGCTTCCACACGGTATCGGCGCCGATGAAGACGGCGGAGATATGCGTCTCCTTGGGCGGGCGCGCCGGCCAGTCTGGCCAGGAAACGCGCGACCTCCTGCTGCGTCCGCCGGGATCGTCATGCGGGGAAATACTGCGGTGCTTCGGTGCGGGCGAACATGCCGTAGTCGCGGATCACGCGCACCACGCGATGGTGGCCGGGGGCACCGGCGATGCCGGCCTCGGCGGCCGGTGATAGATCGCGCCACGCCCGTAGATACAGCGCATTGCCGGGCCGGGTGATGCTGTCGAAGCATGTCCGCCATCCGGCGCCGGCCACGACCGGTCCGGCATTGAGCGCACGTTCGGTCAGGGTGACGGCTTTCAGGGGACTGATCTCGGTGGCGTCGAAACGCTGTTGCGGCAGGGGCGGCGGTCGCCTCGGTGTCGGCGACGATCTCGCCGACCCGCAGGTGGTAGTCGGCGAACACGGTGGACCGGCCCTTGCCCTGGATTTCGTGATGCAGCGCGTGGGTGCGCCAGCGGATCAGCGCTTTCTCATCGCGCCAGATCGACAGCGATACCAGCCAGCCGGGGCGGCTGAGGCTGGCGTAGCGCTCGATTGGCCATGAAGCCCTCGATCGCCTGCAAGCTCCGGCCGCAGGGTTGACGGCGTGGCGCGAGGTAGTCGTCCCACGCGTCGGGGCGAGGGTTCACTTCGAAGATCACGGCGAACATGGGTCAGTCCTTTCGCGCTGTGAGGAATGCTTCGGCTTCCCGGTATAGAGCATAGCGGTTTTCCTCGAGGTGCATCAGATGGGTGGCGCGGGAGATTTTGACGTCCCTGCCATTGTGAAGGGCGACTCAACAGCCAGGCGGCGTCGGCGTCGGTGCACAGGCTGTCCCACTCACCCCGGATGATCGCAACAGGCGCGCGGATCAGGCTGGGGTCGTAGGACAAGGTGCCGGCCCAGGCGTCGAAAATGTCCTGGAAGGGTCCGCAGGGCGTCAGCACCGCGGGCGGGTCACGCTCGCGGCTGTGTCGGGATCGGAGTCCAGGTAGGCCTCGCCCCATTCCTCGAAATGGCGCCGCGACAGCACCGGGGCTTCGCCCGCCGGCACGTCCGCGACAAAGCGATCCCATTGATCCTGCAGCGTGATCAGCCTTTGGGCGGGCAACCTTGGGGCATCGGTCAGGGGTGTTCGACGGGCGACAGGGCCGAAGAAGACCATGCAATCGATCAGGTCCGGACAGCGTCCCGCGACGTGACCGGAGACCATGCAGCCCCAGGAATGGGCAATAAGGGACAGCTTCGGAATGCCGTGCTCGGCGCAGATGGCGCGTATGGCATGCTCGAGCTGACGGCTGGCGTCATGCGTGCGACCGAGTGGGGCGGGGGAGGCGGTGGGGGGATAGGGAGAGGAATAGCCGAAACCCTGGAAATCCAGGGCCCAGACGTGGAATCCGGCGTCGCACAGCGCATCGCGCCAGGACCGGCCGTCGAAGCGATGGGCGATGGACAGGGCAGAAGGGAACGTGCCGCCATGCACATAGAGCACGACGCCTCTGGCTGGAGTGCCGACCGCAGGAGGCAGGTGGCGGAGGAACAAGTGCAGGCCGGCATGGGGGCTGGGAATCTGGGCGTGGGTTTCACGCGGGTCCAGTTTCGGGATGGTTGTCATCGGGCGATCTCCCTGATTGAGGCTGCCGTGACAATGGGGATGGCAGGCGGTGCTGTCCGCCCGGATTGGTTCGACAACGGCCGAAGCGTCGTGATCGGAGCGGACCTGAGCAGCACGGCCTCCGGCGTGACGGGCTTCCGTTGTCGGTCTGCAGCTCCTGGTCACGGATGGTGCGGTCGGCGGTGCGGTCCACAAGCTTTCCTCCCCAAGGTCCGCCGTCGGGGCAGCATTTCATCCCCCATTGCTGCAGCGCCACCAGCACGGGCCGGGGAATGTTTTTCGCCCGGCGAGGATGGCACCGACGGCGGCTGAATATCTGGCGGCGGTTTCAGCAACGTTGTGGGGCAAGCTGCCGTTGCCGGCAGGGACATTCCTGCCGATGCTGTGGCTGCCGATGCTGCGGCTGTTAGTGCCGCGTGCAAAGTGGTTTCGACGGCGCCCCTATCCTGTCATCCGACGGCAACATCAGTGTCATAGGCCTGTCGTCATGAGGGGGGTATCGACGTCCCGGATGCTCAGGGGAAGGACGCCAAACATGCCCTACGAAACCACCATGCCAACCCGCCGCGACGTGATGGCGGGAGCCGCCGTTGCGTTGGCTATGACGGGCGGGCCTGCCCTGGCCCAGTCTTCGACGACGGCCCAGTCTTCGACGACGGGCCAGTCCTCGGTGCCGCCGCAGACTTCGGCGATAGCGCGGGGGACGGTCTTCGACGCCGACAGTTCGCCACGGAAAGGCGTGCCGGACGTGATGGTGTCGAACGGGTTGGAGGTGGTGAAAACCGGGCGCCGACGGCAGCTGGTCGTTGCCGGTGCGTGACGGCGACTCGGTGTTCGTGATCAAGCCGGCTGGCTGGGCGCTGCCGGTCGATCCGGCGACCAATCTGCCGCAGTTCGCCTATGTGCATGCGCCGAACGGGTCGCCGGATCTGGGGTTCCGGTTCGCCGGCGTGGCGCCGACGGGGCCATTGCCGGCCAGCATCGACTTCGCGTTGCACCGGCGGCACGAGCCGGCTCGGTTTGATGCGGTGCTGTTCACCGATCCGCAGCCGGAGAGCCTGAACGAGGTCGGCTATATCCGCGACGACGTCGTGTCCGTGGTGGATGCCTCGGCGGCGGCGTTCGGGATCACCCATGGCGACATCATGTTCGACGACCTGTCGTATTATCCGCGTTACAATCGGATCGTCGGGCACCATCGGGCTGCCGTGGTTCAACTGCCGGGGCAACCACGACATGAACCTGGAGGCGCCGGACAACACCCACGCCGCCGAAACGTTCAAGCGGGTGTTCGGGGCGCGGTGGCATGCGTTCCAGCACGGCGGAGCGACCTTCATCCTGCTGGACAATGTCGATTACCTCGGCACCGATCCGACGAAGCCGAACGGGTTTGGCAAATACCGTGGCTTTTTCGGCGAGCGGCAACTGGGTTTCGTGCGCAACGTGCTGGCGAATGTGCCGCGCGACAGCCTGGTGGTGATCAGCTTCCATATTCCGCTGAAGACGCTGGCGGCGACGGATGCGGCGAACAACACCGTCGACATGAAGGACGTTTCTTGGCGCGATCGGCACGCATCCGAACACGGTCAGCTTCTGCGGTCATACCCACACCAACGAGCATTGGTATTTTACCGCTGCCGATGGCTATGCGGCGGGGATGCATCATCATCATATCCTGGCGGCGGTTTCGGGAAGCTGGTGGTCAGGCCCGTTCGATGCGCGCGGGATCCCGATGGCGCTGCAGACCGACGGCTCCCCGAACGGGTTCCATATCCTGTCGGTGGACGGGGAGGGTTACACCACGACGCTGGTGCCGGCGCACGATCCGGCGCGTGGGCAGATGCGGGTGATGCTGGACAGCCAGGTGCACGGGCCGGACAAGGATGTGATCCGCGATTACCATGCGGGGGCGCTGCTGTCGGGCCCGATCGGGCCGGAGCGGGTGAACTCGACGCGCCTGGTGGTGAACTTCTTTGACGGCGGGCCGCGGTCGAAGGTGGAGGTTTCGGTGGGCGGGCGGCCGTATCGCGCACTGGCGAAGGTGGAGCGGCTGGACCCGTTCGTGGTGGAGGTCTACGCGCGCAATCCGGAAAGCAAGAAGTTCTGGGTCGAGGCCGGGAAGTCGAGCCATATCTGGCAGGGCGGCCTGCCGGCGGATCTGGCGACGGGAACGCATCGGGTGGCAGTCCGAGCGATGGATGAGTATGGACGCACGCATGCGACGTCGATGGTGCTGGAGGTCAGCGGCTGACCGGCACCAACGTGGTCAAGTACAGTGCAAGTCAAGCAAACTCGAACTTGACTTCCCACCAGTCGAGATGACTGCGTTTCGGTGGCTTGCCGCCCAGTTCTTTTTCCATTGCCACGCCGACGGCCGCGCGTAGCGCGTTGTACAGTTCGCGGCCGAACTTCTGATTGGAATAGGCACACAAGGGCATGATGTCGGCGTCTTCCTGGGTTTCCCAGATGAACATGGCGCCTGGGCACTCATCGATGTTTTCGACGTCTGCCTCCAGCTTTTCCTGGTCGGACATCTTCGCCCGCGGTCTCTTGCGAAGCGGCGACACCGCTTCCCTGCGGCGCAGGTGTTGTTCAGCCTTGTCGCAGTCGATGTATATGCGCCCCCATTTTCGCCGGTTCGCCCCGGTCAACTGATCGCGCCAGTGCAGTCCGACCATCGGATAGTGCCGCCAGAGAATGCGGCATTTTATGACTCCAGGCGCGATGACATAAGCCGTTACGGGAGCAAGGGTGTGGATACCGTCGGACATTCGAGTCCCCTGGTGACCTGAACCAGAAAGCGCGGCACGGCGGCTACTTCCGAACGCCCAAACCGCGCATGAAGTTGTCCCTGATGCGGGCGGGGTCGCGCTCTGTGGTGTCGACCGGCTTCTGGTTATCGATACGGCAGCCGATCAGCCAGGGACCGTCTTCCTTCAGCGAGCGTCCGATCAGTTCCACGAAGGCGTCCTCGTTCGCGGCCCAGGCGCTTTGGGTCAGACCCGAGGCTCGGGCGATGCCGACGATGTCGGCGCCTTGCTCGGTCATCGTCTTCTGGCCGCCGGTGATCTGGTAGGCGCCGTTGTCCATGATCACGATGCACAGGTTTTTCCGGGCGCGAGCCGCGACGGTGGACAGCGAACCGAGCTGCATGAGGACTGAGCCGTCGCCTTCCAGGGCGAAGGTTTTGCGGTTTGGCTGGGCGATGGCGACCCCCAGGGCGATCGGAATTGCGAGCCCCATGCTGCCCAGCATATAGAAGTTCTGCGGGCGGCGTCCGGCGGGGGATTCGGATGCGGCCCAGAGATCAAAATTCGTATAGCCGATGCCGCCGATGACGGCTTCGTCATGGTGCAGCAATCCGATCATCCGCCTGGTGATATCGTAACGGTTCATCACCTTGGCCTGATCGCGGCTGACGGGATGGTTCGACAATGCAGCCATGATCGGAGCCTCCTACTTGGCGAACACTTTGCCGCCGGTGAGCAGCGGCGACAGGATGAAGCAGACGGGCGCCATCGTTGCGACCGCCTGGACGATGCTGCGGTCGACAATGAACTCGACCTCGTCCAGCCGGGTCATGGTGTGGCTTTCGATTGCAAGAGCGTCCAGCACCGGGCGCATGGTCCGCGCCACCAGTGACTGCCCGATGTTGAATTCACCGAGTGTGCCGCGTTCGGAGACCATCATCAGGGTGGGTATCGAGAACGGGACGGACAGCGACGCCAGCACGTTCGCCAGGGTCGCGAAGCCGCTGGTCTGCATCAGCAGGATTGCTTTCACGCCGCCCATCCAGGCGCCGGCGTTGATGCCCAAGGCCTCTTCCTCGCGGGTGCAGGCGAACGCCTCGAAGAACGGGTCGGCGTGGATTGCGTCGATCAGCGGACGCAGCACGTTGTCCGGGACATAGGTCACCAGCTTGACGTCGTGGCGTTTCAGCACGTCCCGCACGATCTCGTACCAGGCGCGCCCTTCGGCTGCTTCCGCCATTCCAGAGTCCTCCGTCTTCGGCCAGCCGCCGGCTTCGCACGCCTTGCGTGATCCGGCAACCGTTCGTAGGTAGCAAATCCTTACAGGGGGGAGCGGATGCCGCCACCACGCGCCGGCAACACCAGCCGGTTACGCCAGAGGTTCCAGTTGGCCCAGCAACTGCACCATGTAGGGCGGCTTGCCGACGCGGCGTTGATTTATCAGGAGATTTTGCGGGTCGATCCCAGGCATGCGGATGCCATGCATTTCCTGGGTCTGATCGCGTTGCAAAGCGGCCAGCCGGAGCGGGGCGTTGGCCTGATCGAGCAGGCCATTGGCCTCAAGCCGAACTATGCCGCGGCGCTCGGCAATCTCGGGATCGGTTATGCCGACCTGGGGCGGCCCGGGGCGGCGCTGGCCTGTTATGACCGGGCATTGGCGATGCGGCCGGACCTGGCGGAGGTGCATGACAACCGGGGCAACGTGCTGCGGGATCTGCGACGCTATGCGGACGCTGTCGCGAGCCATGACAGGGCGATCGCGCTTCGGCCGAATGATGCCGGGGCATTCAGCAACCGCGGCAATGCGTTGCGGGATCTGCATCGCTATGACGAGGCACTGGCGAGTTATGATCGGGCGATCCTGCTGCAGCCGGGGTTTCTGGAGGCGCGGTGCAATCGGGCGTTGGTGCTTCAGGTGTTGCGCCGTTATGATGAAGCACTGACTGGCTTCGACCAAGTCGTTGCTGTGGCGTCAGATTATGCCGAGGCGTTCAATGGCCGGGGGAACGTCTTGCGTGACCTGGGACGTTACGAAGAGGCGGTGGCCAGTTTCGCCCGCGCCATCGCGCTGAAAGATGATTATGCCGAGGCGCACAACAATCTTGGGAATGCGCTGCAGGATCTGCATCAATTCGACGAGGCGCTGTCCAGCCATGCCCACGCGATCGCCCTGAGGCCGGACTTTGCAGCGGCGCATAACAGCCACGGCAATGCGCTGCAGGCCGTGCAGCGGTCCGAGGAGGCGCTTGCCAGCTTTGCCCGGGCCATCGCGCTGAAACCGGATTATGCCGAGGCCCGCTATAACGCCGGTAACGCACTGGCGGCGCTGCAGCGCATGACAGGCGCGCTTGCCGAGTACGACCGCGCTATCGCGCTGCGGTCGGATTATGCCGATGCCTATCGCGGGCGTGGCCTCGGGCTTTATGCGTTGAAACGTTACGAAGAGGCTCTGGCCAGTTATCAGCGCGCACTGGTGCTGGCGCCTGGCATGGACTGGCTGCCGGGTGACATCCTGGCGGCCAAACGACAGGTTTGCGACTGGACGTCGGACGGCAGTGCTGTTGCTGCCTTGGAAGAACGTGTGCGGCTGGGCCAGCAGGCGGTGGCGCCGTTTACTTTGACGTTCACTGCGGATTCGCCTGCATTGCAGAGGAAGGCCGCTGAGATTTTCGTTCGGCGCCAGTATCCGGCCAATGACAGTTTGCCGTTGCAGTCGACATATTCTGAGCATACGAAAATTCGGATCGGGTATTTCTCGGCGGATTTCCGTGATCATGCAATGATGCACGTGATGATCGACCTGTTTGCCTGCCATGACAGGTCCAGGTTTACGTTGACTGCATTTTCCTTTGGTCCTGACACCGAGGACGACTGGCGGGGCAGGGCGATTGCGACCTTCGATCGTTTCATCGATGTCCGGGCTATGTCGGATCGGGAGGTCATGCTGCTGGCCCGCAGCCTGGAGATCGATATAGCGGTGGACCTGATGGGGTTCACGATGGGTGGGCGGACCGGAATATTCGGGTATCGAGCGGCGCCGGTGCAGGTGGCGTATCTGGGGTATCCCGGAACGATGGGTGCGGATTATATCGATTACATACTGGCTGATCGGATTCTGATCCCACCCGGCGACGAGATGCATTACAGCGAGAAGACTGTCCGCCTACCTGGCACGTATCAGGTCAATGACCGGCGCCGCCCGGTTTCCGAGCGCCGGTTTACCCGGGAGGAGTTGGGGCTGCCGGAGAGCGGATTTGTATTTTGCTGCTTCAATAACAATTACAAGATCACGCCGCGGGTGTTTGACTCGTGGATGCGAATACTTCGGGGTGTCGGTGGCAGCGTCTTGTGGTTGTATGCGGAGAACCCCGGTGCAGCGGCGAACCTGAGGATGGAGGCCGAGGCGAGGGATATCGCGCCGGAACGGCTGGTGTTCGCCCGGAAGCTGCCGTTGGCGGACCATCTGGCGCGGCATCAACTGGCGGGTCTGTTCCTGGACACGCTGCCGTATAATGGTCATGCGACGGCTAGTCTTGCGCTGTGGGCCGGATTGCCGGTGTTGACCCAAATCGGGACGACGTTCGCGGGGCGGGTTGCGGCGAGCCTGCTGACCGCCATCGACTTGCCGGAGCTCGTTACGACGACACCCGAGGCCTACGAGGCGCTTGCGGTTGAGCTGGCGTTGCGGCCGGATCGGCTGCTGGCGGTCAAAGCGAAGCTGGAACAGAATCGTCTGACTGCTCCGTTGTTCGATACGGAGCGCTTCACGCGGTCCCTCGAAGCGGCGTATGTGGCGATGCATGCGCGCGTCCGCGCGGGCCTGGGCCCGGCTGCGATTGACGTTGGGACCGGGGCGCACGCCTTGCACGATGCCGCCGCCGTTCGTAGGAAGAACGCGGAGGGACCGGATGCCTGATCGGACGAAGACCTATGATGTGCTGGTGGCGGGCGGCGGCAACGCGGCCCTGTGCGCCGCGATTACCGCCAGGCAGGCGGGTGCGAGCGTGCTGCTGGTGGAGAGCGCGCCACGCGCGTTCCGGGGCGGCAACAGCCGGCATACGCGCAACCTGCGAGCGATGCACGATGTGCCGAATGACGTGCTGACAGACGCGTACAAGGAAGACGAGTACTGGGACGATCTGCTGCGCGTCACCGGTGGCAACACCGACGAGTCGCTGGCACGGATGACAATCCGAGCGTCGTCGGGGTTGTTCGGATGGATGAAGGAAGCGGGGGTGCGGTTTCAGCCGTCGCTGACCGGGACGCTGAACCTGGGGCGCACCAATGCCTTCTTCCTGGGGGGCGGCAAAGCGCTGGTGAATGCCTATTACCTGACCGCCGAACGCCTGGGGGTGGAGATCCTGTACGACACCGAGGTGTTGTCGTTGAACATGGATGACGGGTCGGTGCGGTCGATCGACATCACCTATAAAGGCTTTCCGGAGACCGTGCATGCCCGCTGTGTTGTTGCGTCCTCCGGCGGTTTCCAGGCCAATCTGGACTGGATGCGCGAATACTGGGGTGATGCGGTGGACAACTTCGTCATTCGCGGCACGCCGTATAATCGGGGGCGGGTGCTGAAAAATCTGCTGGGGCAGGGGGTCGCGGCGATTGGGGATCCGACCCAATGCCATGCCGTGGCGCTGGATGCCCGTGCACCGAAGTTCGACGGTGGTATCACGACACGTCTGGACAGCGTGCCGTACAGTATCGTCGTCAACCGTAACGGTGATCGATTTTACGATGAGGGCGAGGATGTCTGGCCCAAGCGCTATGCGATCTGGGGGCGACTGATTGCTCAGCAGCCGGATCAGATCGCTTATTCGATTTGCGATGCGAAGGCGTTCCCGCTGTTCATGCCGTCGGTGTTTCCGGCGATCAAGGCGAATACGCTGGAGGAACTGGCGGTCAAGATGAAGCTTGATCCCGGGAAGGTGCGGGAAACTGTTGCGCGGTTCAACAAGGCGGTGAAGCCGGGGCAGGTGTTCGACAACTTGAAACTGGATGGGAATGCCACGGATGGACTGACCCCGAACAAGACAAACTGGGCGAGAGCGGTGGATAAGCCGCCGTTCTACGGCTACCCGTTGCGTCCCGGGATCACATTTACCTATCTGGGTGTCCGGGTGAACGAAAAGGCGCAGGTGCTGATGGATAACGGCCAACCCGCCGGCAACCTGTTCGCGTCAGGGGAAATCATGTCGGGTAATATTCTTGGCAAGGGATATCTTGCCGGGTTCGGAATGACGATCGGCACTGTATTCGGTCGTATCGCAGGCCAGGAGGCAGCGCGTCGTGCAAGAAACTGATGCCGTCATCAATGCTCGACGGGAAATGGAAGTGTGTAATGCCTGCCGGTACTGCGAGGGTTTTTGCGCGGTGTTTCCGGCGGTGGAACTGCGGCGTGAATTCTCGGCCGGTGACCTGAGCTACTTGGCTAATCTTTGCCACAACTGCAAGGGATGTTATTACGCCTGCCAATACGCTCCGCCGCATGAGTGGGGGATCAACGTGCCGGCGGCGCTGGCGGAGGTGCGGGCTGAGAGCTATGCGGAATATGCCTGGCCGAAGCCTCTGGCGTCGATGTTCAATCGCAACGGGACCGTGGTTTCGCTAATCGCGGCGCTGGGTATCGCGGTGGTGCTGATTCTGAGCATGCTGCTGAATGCGCCGCAGAATTTCTTTGGCGCCCATCCGGTGGTGGCGGACAGTTTCTACCAGGTTATTCCGCTGTGGGCGATGCAGGTGGTCGGCATCGCGACGTTTGGTTATTCGCTGGTCGCGCTGGCGATGGGGGCGCGGAATTTCTGGCGCGACGCGGGGCCGACGGAGTCGATCGGTCCTGTCGCCGTGGCGATCGCTTTGTGGGATGTGCTGACGCTGAAGAATCTGGGCGGCGGTGGTAACGGATGCAACGATAACTCGGAGGCGTTCTCGATGCGCCGGCGTTACCTGCATCACGCGATGTTCTATGGGTTCATGCTGTGTTTTGCGGCGACGACTGTAGGGTTTATTTACCATAGCTTTCTCGGGTGGCCCGCTCCGTATCCGTTTATCAGTGCCCCGGTGCTGTTGGGGACTGTCGGTGGTGTCCTGCTGATTATCGGGACGGTCGGGCTGACGGCGATGAAGTTCGTGGACGATCCGATGCCGAATGTGCGCCGCTTGCTGGGTGGCGACATCGCGCTGCTGATGCTGCTGGCGATGAGCGGCGTTACCGGGCTGGTGCTGCTGGCGGTGCGGGCGACGGGTGCCATGGGTCTGGCGATGGGGGTCCATCTGGGGTTTATTCTGGCACTGTTCCTGGTGCTGCCATACTCGAAGATGGTGCATGGGGTTTATCGTTCGGCTGCACTGCTGCGGCGGGCGGTGGAGCGGAACATGAAGCCGCTGGGTGGGGAGTAGCGCGGGACGGCGGGCGTATGGTCGTTTTTGGTTTCGTGTGTTTTGTGAGCCGGCGGTTCGCCTGACGTCTGAGCGGGTAGTGTTTTTGCCGGAGGGTTACCGAGGACGGCGGTGCAGGATGATTGAAAAACCGCCCGTCGTGCCTTTGAAGCGACTGTGGAGTCATTTCAATCTGATCGACGTTTCTCGGTGGCCTTCGTCATCATCGGAGGTGAATTTTGCCGGCGGAGCGAACGGACCATCGAGTTCAAACCGTTCACTGCGGTTGTTCGTCGCGGGCGGCTGGCGTTCGATTTGGTGCCGACATCGTTTGCCGGCCGCGCGTAAAGCATTTGCGCCGGATGCTGTTTTGTCCGGCGCAGGCCCTGGGCCGTTCGCGATACGGTTAAGCGGTCTGCTGAAGTGCGCCAGACCAGGTCGTGACGAAATCCCGCGCATCCGGACGAGGGATGGGAGATGGTCCGCCCGTTCGGGTGCCGATGTAGAGGAAGCCGATGATGTCGTCTTCTGCGTCCAACCCTAGCGCGGTCTTTACCGTGGGATCGTAGGCGGGGGCTCCGGTTTTCCAGACGGCGCCGTATCCCAATGCGGGGGCGGCCAGCATGATGGTCTGGGCGGCGGCGGAGGCTGAGGCGATCTGCTCGATTTCGGGGATTTTGTGGCCTCGCTTCACTTTGGCCGCGACCACGACGATGCAGGGGGCACGGAATGCCTTGTCGCGCTCGCGCTGCGCCTCGCCGTCGGACACGGTCGGGTTGCGCCGCCGCAGGGCGTCGGCCATCAGCGTGCCGAACGCGGCTCGTTGGTCCTCGGTGATCACAACGAAATGCCACGGCCGCAGTCGCCCGTGATCCGGCGCGCGGGTCGCGCTTTCGAAGATCCTGTCCAGATCCTCGGCTGACGGGCCGGGTGCTTCCAGTTTCAGAGCCGACTCGCGGCTTAGCATCAGATCAAGCGCGTCCATGATGATCCTCCTTGGGTAGCAGAGTAAGCGTCAAATGGCGTTTCGCCAACCAGGGCCGGTCTTGGACGGTTTCAGTCGCGGGTCAGGCGGATGTAGCCGCGTTCATCGATCAATCCGGTCCAGCCGGGCGGCACGACGGTTGTGGAGTCCAGAGCCTCGATGATGGCGGGGCCGGTGATCGCGGTTCCGGCGGCCAGGCCGTTGCGCCAGTGCACGTTTGCCGGGATGAAACCTGTGGTGGCAAACCAGACATCCCGTTGGCGGATGCGGGAGGTGGATGGATCGGGGATCTGGGCCAGATTGAGGTCCGGCAGCTTGCCGATCGCGGTCAGACGAAGGTTTACCAGTTGCACCGCCTCGTCGCGGTTGGCATGGCCGTAGGTCTGTTCGTGCTTGTCATGAAATGATGCCGCCAGGCGGTCGAGGGCGGCGCGGGTCACCGGGCCGTCGTCGACCGGCAGCGTGAGTTCGTAGGCCTGACGGCGGTAGCGGACATCGGCGAACCTGGGCAATGCTCGGCGGGCGAGCGGGACTGACGCGGCTTCCAGCATCGCTGTCCCGGCGTCCTCCATGGCGGCGAATGCGGCGTCAACCCGAGCGGGATCGACCTGGGCGAGATCGGCGTAGAGGGTGCGGGCGTAGTCGCGCTTCAGATCGGTCGCCACCAGTCCCAGCGCCGAGAATGCCCCGGGCGCCGGCGGAATGATGACTTCGGGGATCGCCAGTTCCTCGGCCAGGGCGACGGCATGCACCGGCCCGGCGCCGCCGAAGGCGATCAGGCTGAACTCGCGCGGATCGTGGCCACGCTCCACCGATACGATCCGCAGCGCCTGCGCCATGTTGCTGTTGACGACCTCGACGATGCGCGCCGCCGCTTCGCGCACGGACAGGCCGAACGGTGTCGGCTACGTCGGTTGCGATGGCTCGTTCCGCGGCGGCGAGGTCGATGTGCAGGCCGCCGCCCAGCAGGGCGTCCCGATCGAGCCATCCCAGCACGACGTCGGCATCGGTCACCGTCGGCTTGCGCGCCACCGAGGCCATAGGCCGCCGGTCCAGGGTCGGCGCCGGCGCTGGCAGGCCCGACCTTCAGCGCGCCGCCCGGATCGACCCAGGCGATCGAGCCGCCGCCGGCGCTGACCTCGGCCAGGTCGATGACCGGCACGCGGATCGGATGGCCGGTGCCGTGCATCCAGCGCTTGGTGTTGGCGGCGCCGCCGACTTCATACTCGGCCGTCACCGCGACTTCGTGGCCGACGATCACGCTGGCCTTCGCCGTCGTGCCGCCCATGTCGAAGGAGATCAGGTTGGGGCGACCGAGCTGACGTCCGGCCAGGGCTGCGGCGATCACGCCGGCGGCGGGGCCGGATTCCACCGCCATCGCCGGCATGCGCAGGCCTTCGGCGATGTCGAACACGCCGCCGGAGGATCCCATGACATGCAGCGCCGGCAACCGAGGGCCGTCGTCGCCTTCGACAGCCGGTCGAGGTAGCCGGCCAGCAGCGGTCCGACATAGGCGCAGACGGCGGTCGTGCTGGCCCGCTCGAACTCGCGGATTTCCGGCAGCACTTCGCATGAGAGGAAGACGCCGACATCCGGCAGGGCTGCGCGCAAGGCGGCGCCCACAGCCCGTTCATGGCTGTCGTTCAGGAAGGAGAACAGGAACGACACCGCCACCGTCTGCAGGCCGGCGGCGCGGATCGCGTCGATCAATGCCGGAGATTTCGTCGGTCGCCAGCGGGGTGACAACTTCGCCCTGCGCGTCGATGCGCTCGGTGATTTCCCACCGGTAGCGGCGCGGCACCAGAACGCTGGGCCCGTCCTGGAACAGATCATACAGATCGGGCCGGGATGACCGCCGCAGTTCCAGCAGGTCGCGGAAGCCGCGGGTGGCGATGAAGCCGCATCGGGCGCCCTTGTGTTCCAGCAGCGCGTTGGTCACCACGGTCGTGGCATGCGACAGCAGCGCCACGTCGGCCGGGTCGATGGCGTTTTCGGCCAGGCCGCGCTGGATGCCCTCGATCACGCCCTGACCAAAATCATGCGGCGTTGTCAGGACCTTGGCGATCCCGATCCGGCCGCTGTCTTCGTCCACCATGGCGACATCGGTGAACGTGCCGCCGATATCGATGCCGATACGCCAGGCCATACGCGAAATCCCCTTGTGGCTTTGCGCATCGTGTCTCAAATCCTTGCTTGAGGGCAACCGCCGCCTCGCTCACAATGGCCTATGCGATCCAGTCCAGCTATCAACCGCACCATGTGGTTTTTCGCCATCGTCTACGCGGTGGAGGGCATCGGCCAGGCGAAGTCCGGCATCATGTGGCAGCCGCTGTCGCACTGGCTGAAAGTGATGCTGCACTGGGATCCGGTGACGATCAGCGCGTCACTGGCGATTCTCGACCTGCCCTGGGTGATCAAGCCGCTTTGGGGCGCGATCTCGGATTTCGTGCCGCTGTTCGGCTACCGGAGGCGGCCGTATCTGGTGCTGGCCAACATCGCCGCCGTTCTGGCCTTCGCCTGGGTCGCGACCATCACCAGCACAGCCTCGATGATCCCGGCGCTGACTGTCACCGCGGTCGCCATGGCGGTCTCCAGCACGTTGTGCGGCGCGCTGCTGGTGGAGACCGGGCAGCGGACCAACGCCAGCGCCAGCTTCGTCAACCAGCAATGGCTTTGGTTCAACATCGCCCAGATGATTTCGGTGCTGGTCGCGGGCTATCTGATCGAGGTGCTGTCCCCGCTGGGTGCGCTGCACGCCGCCGCGTCGATCGCGGCGATCGCGCCGCTGGCCATCATCGCGGGGGTCTGGCTGATCGACGAGCCGCGGGCCAGCATCGATCTGAGCGCGTTGCGTGAACGCCTAAGCGCGTTGCTTGCTGTATTCCGCAGTCGCAATCTTTGGTTCGTCGCGGGTTTTCTGTTCCTGTATTATTTCAGCCCGGGCTTCGCCACTCCGCTGTATTTTCAAATGAGTGACCGGCTGGGTTTTTCGCAAGGTTTCATCGGCATTCTTTCATCGATCAGCGCCGGCGGCTGGATCATCGGCGGCCTGTTGTATCGCTGGCGTCTGTATCGCCTGGGCCGGCTGGCGTTGCTGCGCGTAAGCATTCTGGGCGGCGTGCTGAGCACGCTGTCCTACCTGGCCCTGAGCTGCCCCGCCACGGCCGTTGCGATCTGGCTGGTGGGGGGCGTCACCAGCATGATCGCGATGATCGCCACGATGTCGCTGGCGGCGGAGTCGTGCCCCGAGGGTGCCGAAGGCTTCGCCTTTGCCGGGATGATGTCGATCCTCAACCTGACGGGGCCGCTGTCCGACACGTTGGGTTCGGCGCTTTATCAGCACGTTTTCGACCAACAGTTGGCGCCGCTGATCATCGTGTCGGCGTCGGCGACGGCGCTGGTGTTCTTTCTGATTCCGCTGATGGTGTTCCGGAAGCCGTTGATCGCGGGCTAGTTCATTGTTTTGGCGAGCAGCCGTATCATCCCGACTATGTTCAGCCTGGCTGATGCTGCTCGAGTGTCACGAACCCTTGAGATCGTGCCATGCGACCTTTGATTTTCAGCCTGCTGACGGGTCGGGCGCCGGTCTGCTGACGGATTTCTGGCCAGACATGCTGGCGTCGCCGGTCGCAGAGGGGACAGGTCGCGATCTGCCGAGAGTGATCGATTGACACGATGAAATGCGACCGCCGTGTGGCTCGCGTTGCCGGGTGATCGAAGGCTCGGTGTGATCGGTTGGGTTCTGCGTGCCAGCTTGGTTAAGCGGCGATTTGTCTCTTGATTGAAAGGAATTGTTTCCGTGTATTGGACGTTCCGGTGCTAGTGCGAGCAGTTATCCCGCATTGTCCGAGTTGACCATTACCGACTGCCTGTCGCGTCGTTTCGTGGCACAGTACGTCGTGGGTTTGAGCTGTGTTCGTGGGCGAATGTCTTGCGTGACTGGGTAAGTCTTGGGCGAGGCGGTCTGTCACAGTTTTGTTCTATCGTGATATCGTTGTGATATTATAATAACTTTGTGATCACGGTATTGTGATTTTTCTTATTGCCTCGCGAGATGGTGTGCGTTATGAAAATGCCGTCTTCTGCAAAAGGAAAGTCCCTATGACCACTTCCAATTCGATTTCAAACCAAGTTGCCGTCTCTTATCTTCCCCGTCCCGACGGTGTCGTTGACAATGTGACAACTCAACCCAGTCTTCCACGCGCTCTGCCGAAGGTTACCGACAGCGGTCGTATTAGTTTTGGTGCGGGATTTCGCCTTCTCAGCAAGTAAAGATTACAATTGCAGAGCATCTGGCCCGATAGGACTGATTATCCGGCCGGCTTTGATTGGGGACGTAGCTGTTTATGCTGAATTCGCTGTCACGGCTGCAGTTCCACCGCCTGATTGAGCAAGCCCGTCCGCCGCAGCGTGCGGACCGGGCTGCTGGCGGAACCCTTCCGACACGAGCTTATCGTTACTGTGATGCTGTTACCAGTGCCACCGCCTATGGTTGGTGGGTGTTCTGTCCGATGGATCTACAATTGATCTG
Organism: uncultured Alphaproteobacteria bacterium; assembly: GCA_963790515.1. GTDB lineage: Bacteria > Pseudomonadota > Alphaproteobacteria > Acetobacterales > Acetobacteraceae > Rhodopila. The sequence goes on from CAWBPF010000018.1 coordinate 238,097, forward strand.
GGACGGACATGATATCTTCTGGTACTTTGATGGCGCTCCCGACTGGATGTGCCTGTCCCCGGCTGCTCAGTTTCCCGACTTCTCGGAGACCTTCAACAATGCTGCTCCCGATGCGTTGAAGGGTTGTGCGCCGCCTTTTCTGACTGCTCTGCCAGAGCCTGGGATGCTGCAAATCTGGACGGGCCTTATGGCACGCACGGCGCCTGGATGGAGCCTGCTGGTCCGCCCTCCGGCAAACCTGGCGTCGCCGGGCGGCTATAGTCTTTATGAGGGAATTGTTGAGACGGACGCCTGGTTTGGCCCGTTATTCACGAATCTTCGTTTGACCAGAACGCATAAGCCAATCCACCTCAAGGCCAATTTTCCGCTGTTGCAGGTTCAGCCACTGCCGCGCGAGGCCTATTCGGAACCGAACCTGAATTCCACTTCGGTTGTGCCGAACATGGGTGAGATGACTGGGGATGACTGGGCTGCCTATGAGGCATCGATCGCCATTCCAACACAGGATCCTGATCGTCCATTCGGGGCTTATGCGGTTGCGGCGCGAAAGCGTCGTCAGGGGGTTTGCCCGTTTGGCGGCACCCAATCGGTTAATGTGATGCCAGCAACCGCTTGATACGCTCCGGGACGCCGGCCAGTCGCAGGCCCTCGGCATAGCGAATTCTGTCTTCCGGTCGCGCGAGTGGTGAGCGCGAAAGCGCCTCATGGATAGAGAAGTTCGGTTCCAGATCGAACAACACCCGACGCACCGCCGCAGCTTCTCGATGAGCACCGAGGTGGCCAAGCGTCGCCAGCAATCCCTTGTAAGTTGAAGAAAACCCAGGGTGACGATCGCGCGCGCGTCGTCCTATTCGGGCGGCGTCTTCGTATTGTCCAGTCAGCAAGAGTGGCATGACCAGTGCCATGTCGAAGAAGAAACTATGGGGATCGTGCGGCGACAGGTTCTGCGCCCGTTGCAACCGGCGGATCGCTTCGGTGTGTTCCCCGATATAGCTGTGAGCGAGTCCGGAATAACACCAGGCGAGCGCCAGGTTCGGGTTGAGGGAGATCGCCCGCTCGTGCAAGGAAAGTGCGGCTTCGGCTTCCTTGGCCAGAAACGCGCGAACGTGGCCTGCGACAGTGAAGCCACGCGCGTCTTCCGGATCGAGCACAACGGCACGTTTTGATAGCTCGGTCGCACGCTGGATCGCCAGGGCTTCGTCGGTTTGCCAGCCTTGACCAAGCGAGAAGATATACCACTGTGCGAGCCAGGAATGACAGGCGGCACTGGAAGGATCCAAAGCAAGCGACTGTTCGAGCAGAGCGCCGGCGTCGAGGAAGGCGGATTCATCCAGGTGATAGATTGCCGGGATTGCCCGCAACATGAGATCATAGGCGGTTGGATCGACCTGTGGTCGCTGGGCTGCGGCCTGTCCCTCCCACAACAGCAATTCCGGAGCGATCTGGGCGGCGGTTTCAGATGCAATCTGATCCTGCAGGTTCAGGACATTCGGCAACAGACTGTCGAACCGTCGTCCCCAGGTGATTTCACCCACGCCGCGCATGTTAATGAGTCGCAATAAAACTCTGATCTCCTTGCCGTTTGTGCGGAAACTTCCTTCCACCAGGAAATCCAGGTCAAGCTGCCGCCAGCGATCGGTCTGGCCGACCGGTTCGTTCGCCAGGGCGGCGACCGATGCCGGTGCCACGCAGGTAATCCATCGAAAACGCGCGAACGCACTGGTGATTTCCTCGGCGAGGCCGGACGAAAACGCGGCGTCGCTGGTATGTCCGATGGCGCGGAACGGCATGACCCCTAGCCGTATCGCTTTGCCGCGCAGGCCGGTCGGCGCCGGTGTTGGAAGCGTGGACGGCTGCGTGTCCGCGTCAACCGATTTGAGATCAGCGGTGCGGGAAACCGTGTTCCGGGTGCCGGCAAGAAGCTGTTCGGTTTCAACCGAGAAGGTGTTGCTTGTCAGTACCGCACCAACCATGCGCACCAGGTCCAGTGGGCGGTATGGTTTCATTACGAATTCGAGCCGCCCGTCGCTGCTTTCAGCCGGCACATCGTTGGATACACCGCAGGTGATGACGACGCAGAGATCCGGCCGGACCTGACGGGCGCTTCGCCCCAACTCGAGGCCGCTCACGCCGCCGGGGAGGCGTGCTTCCGTTACCAGGGCGTGGATCGCTTCTTCCGAGACCAGGATTGCGAGGGCGCCGGATCCGTTGGCCACACCGATCGCGTGGTAGCCGGACCGGATCAGCGTTTCGCACGCCGTCATTCGAAGATCCACGTCGGGTTCGACGACCAGTATGGTTTCGTTGTGTCCGATTGGAACCGTTCCATTGGAAACCGGCAGGGGATCCGAATCGCGTCCTTTGGCGCGGGGCAGGAACAGTGAAACGGTCGTGCCTTCGCCGACGGCGCTTTGCAGTTCCACCCAGCCGCCCGACTGTCCGGCGAAGCCGTGCACCTGTGAAAGACCGAGGCCGCTGCCTTGTCCGATGGCTTTGGTGGTGAAAAACGGTTCGAAGACTTTTTCCCGCAGTTCCGGCGGGATGCCGCTTCCGGGATCCTTCACATCGATACGTACGTATTGCCCGGTGACGCGGGGGGAGGTCGCGGTCACTGGCCGCCGTATCCTGGTATTATGGCACGTAATCGTGATGTTTCCGCCGACCGGCATGGCGTCGCGGGCGTTCAGCACCAAGTTGAGAATCGCCGATTCGAGCTGCCCGGGGTCGACCATACAGTTCCAGAGCCCGGGTTCGGCGTGCAGCAAAACCCGGGCGGCCTCACCGGCAGCCTGGGCCAGGAGTTCATGCGTCGCCGAAATGACCCGATAGACCGAAACAATTTCCGGACGCAGAATCTGCTTACGTGAAAAGGCGAGTAACTGGGCTGCCAACCGGCCGCCACGTTCGGCGGCGTGCTCGATCATTTCGGCCCGGCGCATGCCTTGGGCATCGCCGCGGGCCTCGGCGTGGACGCGCAGAGCGGTGGCATTACCGAGCACGACGGTGAGCAGGTTATTGAAATCATGGGCGACGCCGCCGGTGAGACGTCCCAGGGCTTCCATTTTCTGGGCTTGGTAGGCGGCGTTTTCTGGCTTGTCTGCAGCGTCGGCACGGCGCGACGCCTTAACGTCGCCTGGGATGCGGGCGACATGACTAGCCCATAGCGAAGCCATCGTTTCATATACGATGCTGTTGCGAATCCACGAGCTCATGGCTGTATAAAAAGGTAGCCGAATCTCAGTGATTCTGCGCGTGCTTACCATGTAATGAGCCCGCGATACGTGTTTGCAAACATCTTGGCGGTTACAGCCAAAAATCAAAGCCTCATTATGGCGAAGGTCATCAAAATCGCTTGCGACCGAATTGTTTCGACAAACTCGGCCTGGTTCTTGGGCGAAAACGACCTGTGGATGATCGACCGTTGCAGTGGTGCCCGTTGGGTTGGTGCCGGCTGGTTTGGGGGGCGGTCTTGCCGGCACCGGTTAGTTGCGTTCTACGAAACGGGCGAAGTTACATTCAGCAATTGACGCAACCGAGCCGCGCCGGATGGGCCCTTGATCGCTTCCCGCCAGCTTGCTTCCGCGACGCGCTGGTGCGCCGCGATCGCCTCGTCCGCACCGGTGATCATCGCAACGCCGGTCTGCGCGCCGGGATGCGTGTCCGTGCGGAACGGGTTGATCGCCAGGCTCACCCGGTCCCGCGCCCGCAGGATCTTGAACGACGAACTTGGCGGCGAGCCGGCCAGCAAGCCAAACTGCAGCCCCATCGGTTCGGTTTCCATCAGCGTGGCGATGTTGTCGACCTCGGACATCGCGACATCGCGGCAGATCCGCCGCACCCGGTCGGAGACATGGGCCGCCGCTGACAATCCCCACCTCGATCAGCCGCTGCACCGCCGGCAGCGACACCATCGCGATGATGCTCGGGCGCCGCATCGCATACATGCGCTTGCGCGCGGCCAGGATGCCCAGCACCTGCTCCGCCATGCTGCGCATCGCCATGCGCTCGCCGCCGGCCTGGTCGGCGGCTTCCTCGAACGCCTCGGCCAGCGCGTTGTCATAGGCATCGGACGTCGTCAGGTAGCACAGCGGGCCGGCCAGCTGGAGCACCTGATCGGCGGTTTCCTCGATCTGGCGCACGCGTTCGAAATAGCCGATCGGGCGGTTGTAGTACTCGACGCCGATCCCCAGCAGCGACAGCGGCGAGATTTTCAGCAGTTCGGCCAGCCGCTTGATCGTATCGAGCTTGATGACCTCGCCTTTTTCGTAGCGATACAGGGCGGCGCGCGACACCCCCAGGCGGGCCGCGATTTCCTCGGCGCGCAGACCGGACTCCAGACGATAGGCCCGAAGCTGTTGTCCGATTTCGGTAAAACGCATCGACATGAAAGCTCGTCCCCACGCAACTTATGCGAGTAAATAACTGAAAGATCACCACTTTTCCGGAAATCTGAGATCGACATCACCCGGCTGATGACGTTACACCAGGGAGCTGACTGTCTCAGAATCGGCGTGAGCTGACACAGTTTATGGGGAACGCGCTCTAAAACTCAATCCTTTTTCATGTCATGCAACTCGTTCCGCGATCAGCAGGCAGCGATTATTTCGCTTCGCGGATGCTGTGCGCCGCCATGCCTTCGATCGCCAGTATCAGCGCCGAGTGATCCAGCTCTGCCCCGCCATGGGCGATGCAGGACGAGAACATCTGCTGCGCGATGGCGGTGTTCGGCAGCGACAGACTGAGCGCCTTGGCCGACGACAGCGCCAGGTTCAGGTCCTTCTGGTGCAGCTTGATCTTGAAGCCGGGATTGAACGTGCCGTTCAGCATGCGTTCGGCGTGCACTTCCAGGATGCGGGACGACGCGAAGCCGCCCATCAGCGCCTGGCGCACCTTGGCCGGATCGGCGCCGGCCTTCGAGGCGAACACCAGCGCCTCCGACACCGCCTGGATGTTCAGCGCGACGATGATCTGGTTCGCCACCTTGCAGATCTGGCCGGCGCCGGGTTCGGAGCCGACATGGGTGATGTTCTTGCCCATCAGGTCGAACAGCGGCTTGGCGCGGGCGAATGCAGCGTCGGGACCGCCCACCATGATCGTCAGCGTTGCCTGCTTGGCGCCGACCTCGCCGCCGGATACCGGCGCGTCGAGGTAGTCGCAGCCCTTCTCGTTCACCCGTTTGGCATAGTCCTTGGTCTCGATCGGGCTGATCGAGGACATGTCGATCACGAGGCTGCCTTTCTGCAGCCCCTCGGCCGCGCCATCCTTGCCGAACAGCACGGCTTCGACGTCGGGGGTGTCGGGCACCATCAGGATCAGCGACTTCGGATTCGGCCGCCACTGCCTTCGGGCTGGCGACCACTTTGGCGGCGGCGCGGATTTCGTCGGTCAGGCTGGACCGTTCGGGCACGATCAGTTCGTGGCCGGCGTTCTTCAGGTTCAGCGCCATCGGGCGGCCCATGATGCCCAGGCCGATAAATCCGATCTTCATGTCGTTTGCTCCTTCAGCGATTGGTTCAGAGTGGTTGGATGTGGCCGGGACCAGGCGCTTCCACGCTTCGGCGTTGGTGCGGAGCCCGGGGACCTGGGCGTTCGCGTGAGGTGGCCAGGCGCCCGAGGTGGCTGGGTGCTTGTGGTGTCTGGCCTATGGCGAAGCGCTTCTAGACGTCGAACCGTTCCCGCCAGGTCAATCCGGCTACGGTGTCCCCGGCGGGGCGGTATTCGCAGCCGACCCAGCCCTGGTAGCCAAGCTCATCCATCCGGCGGAACACGTAGGACCAGCCGATCTCCCCGGTTCCCGGCTCGTTTCGCGCCGGCACGTCGGCGATCTGCATATGCGCGATCACCGGCATGAACTGCTCCATGCGCTTGGTGATGTCGCCCTCGGTGATCTGCACATGATAGACGTCGAACTGCAGTCCCAGGCGGTCGCGGCCGATCGCCTCGACGATCGCGGCGCCCTGCGCCTGGGTGTTCAGAAAGTATCCGGGCATGTCGCGATGGTTGATCGGCTCGATCACCAGGCGCACGCCGGCGGGCTTGGCCTGTTCGGCCGCCCAGGCGAGGTTTGCGGCATAGACCGCGGCCGCTGTTGTCAGCGACACGCCGGGGGGAACGATGCCGGCCATGCAGTGGACCTGCCGGCAATCCAGCGCCGCGGCGTAATCCAGCGCCTTCTTGACCAACTCATGGAATTCCGCCTGGCGGCCTGGCATGCTGGCTATTCCGCGTTCGCCCGTCGGCCCAGTCGCCTGGCGGCATGTTGAACAGCACCTGGGTCAGGCCTTCGCCGCTCAGGCGTTCGCGCAGCGCCGCTGGCGGGAAATTCGTAGGGGAAGAGGAACTCCACGCCTTCGAACCCGGCGCTTGCGGGCGGCGGCGAAGCGGTCGAGGAACGGCACCTCGTTGAACATCATCGACAGATTGGCGGCTAAGCGCGGCATGACGGACCTCCTTCTCCTTTCTGGCATGCGGGCATCTGACCCCACGCCCGCGCAAACCACCGCGCTTCTGCCCATGACAGATGGAGGCCGAAATGCATACAGGCTGGTTTGTGGGGCGCCAGCGGCACGCGAGGCTACAGGCAGGCGGGTGAATTGAACAGCCAGGTTGTTCCCGGGCACCGTTCTGGCCGGCTGGGCCGGAGCCGGGCGACCGGATGGGCCGGGGTGGGCGACCGGATGGGCCGGAGCCGGGCGACCGGATGGGCCGGAGCCGGGCGACCGGATGGGCCGGTTCAAGCGATGGTCGCGACTCCAATCCTGATGCTTGCCGCAATGGCTGAAACGATGCATGCCAGCCGGATGATTGAGCGATTGGATGCCGGCGGATGATCGCTGAACGGATCCTGATGGGCCTGCTGCTTGGCGGCGTGGCGATCGGTTGCGTATTGGTGCTGTATCCATTCCTTTCGGCGCTGCTATGGGCCGGCATTCTGGTCTACACCACCTGGCCGGTGTTCGAATGGCTGCGGTTGCATCTGCACCTTCGCAACGCCTGGGCGGCGTTGCTGATGGTGACGTTGACCGCCGTGGTGCTGGTGCTGCCGATCGCGGTCGCCGCGCCGGGCAGCGCTGACGACGTGACCCATCTGCGGCACGTTATCATGGATGGGCTGCGCGCCGGCCTGCCCGACTCCCCGATGTGGGTGTTCGACGTCCCGTTGGTCGGCATCACCGTGGGCGACCTGTGGAACCGCTGGGCGGCCGATATCAGCGTGATGCTGGAGGCGCTGCGCCCGTATTTCGGCATCGTCGTCGAGAACGGGCTGAGCCTGCTGCTGGGAATCGCCAATGGCGTGCTGATGTTCCTGCTGGCGCTGTTCGTCGCGTTTTTTCTTCTACGTCTATGGCGAGCCGATCGCCGGCCGGCTGCGCCTGTTGCTGCACCGTATCGCCGGGATGCAGGCGGAAAGGCTGATCGCGGTCACCGGCGCGACGGTCCGGGGCGTGGTCTACGGCATCCTCGGTACCGCGGTTGTCCAGGGCATCCTGACGGCGTTCGGCCTTTGGCTGTCCGGCGTACCCCGGCCGGTGCTGCTTGGCGCGGTCGCCGGCTTGCTGTCCGTGCTGCCGATCGGGGCGCCGGTGGTCTGGATCCCGGCCTCGATCTGGCTGCTGAGCACCGGCCACCTGGGCTGGGGCATTTTCCTGATCGTCTATGGCATCGGGGCGATCTCCGGGTCCGACAGTCTGATCCGGCCGTGGTTCATTTCCCGTGGCGCGCAATTGCCGTTCCTGCTGACGGTGCTGGGCGTGCTGGGTGGGGCGCTGGCGTTCGGCCTGCTGGGGATTTTCCTCGGGCCGGTGCTGCTGGGGATCGGCTACACGCTGGTCAACGAATGGGCGCGTGGCGCCGACCCGAGGCCGGCGGTCACAGATCATTGATGGGTGTCATAAGCGGTGATCCGGGGCTTTGCGTGACGCCGGATACATCGGTTTCAGCGGGCCGACGGGTCGGAAGTCAGCCAACCTGCGCTGACGGACTTCCGCTGCGGCAGACTACGGCTGGCCAAAGGTCGCGATATGGTCGATCCCGCAGAAGAACAATACGCGCTTCTCATCGATCTTTGGATCGCGTAACCCGTATGGTCCGGGCTGGCCGGTGTATTTCGTCCAGATCCGGTCGACCTGCCGGGTGACGAAGTCGCCGCCTTCATCCCATTCCCGCAACTCGCGCCGGACGGTGCATTTGATCTGGACCCAGTGGTAGGGGTTTTTCGGGTTTACCAGCAGCAGCGTGAGCCGGGGATTATCCCGGATCCACTGGCATTTGTTGCGGTGAGACGCGGTGTTGACCAGCACCTCGTTGTCCGCATAGTCGAACCACATCGGCGTCAGGCTCGGGCGTCCGTCCGGTCCGGTAACCGCGAGGGTCATCGTCACCGGTTCGTCCAGCAGTTGGCGGTAGATGGGCGGAAGGTCGTCGAGGCTGGCAGCCTTGCGCTTGTCGCCGACCGCGAACTGACCTTCCTGCAAGCCGTTCGCGACGTCGCGGAAATTCGCGATGGTAAACCCGTCGGCCATTTTGTTCTCCCCTGTGCGATGCCGTGGCTTGTGCCACTGCTTTTGACTTTTGTTATGTCAACCATCGCGATTTGTAGGCTGCCCGCTGCCGCGCTGCAACACACTGGCCCTGGTCGATCGACCGTATCGGCTGACATCGCGTGGGTGGTCTTCGCGGCGTTGACGTGAAAGATGGCGTTTGTTTCGGGTGCCGCCCGCAGCTCAGGTTCAGCCGGTCGAGCGAGCGGCGTGGTGCTTGCCGGGCATACATCCGGGGATTTGCGGCAATGCAACGACGAGTTCCTGCGGCATCGGGACGTTGGCCTTGGTGCCACCGTCTGACTGTTGTAGCCACGCCATCACCGAGTGCGATGGCATGCCTTCGCTGTAGATGAACAATCTTCCGGTATCGTCGTACTGCTTGCAACTATGGCCGCCGAGTCCGAACGGTCGATCAAAGCTTTCCGCCGGATCGACCGCGGGTTGGATCTGTGCTTCCGCGGCGCAGATTTGGAGGGCTGTAGATACAACTACACCAATGATTTTCGGTTTCATGCCGGGTTCTCATGATAACAGCACAACGGCGTCTTTGGAGAATTTGCGGATCGTCCAGAACTTTCGAATTGAACGATCGCTGCAACACGGGCCTGATTGAAAGTGCTCAGTCCCGGCTAAAGGTCCCGTTACTGATCGACATCAAGTCGGATCGGCCGAGCCCTATGTCCCAAAGTTCCTTGTCGCTGAAGGCATGCAGGGTCTCGACTTCCCGTGCCCATCGGCGACGCGTTGCCCACGCCGAGATCGTGCGCCTTAGTCTGGTGCCAAAATTGAATAATGGGATTTGCTGATCACGAGCCTGCTGATGGCTCGAAGAAACGAATTTTGCGTCTGTAGAAAGGCTCATTCATACGATCCTTCGGGTAGGTCGGGTTCGACCGGTCGGGGCGAAGGACGTTCTCCCTTTTGGTGCAATGCAGCATAGCGGATCGCCCCGGTATGAAGTCAAGAAATTCATCACGAAAAGTTTAATATTGGGCGACCCGAATGGCCTGGGGCAGCTGTAGGGGCCAGTGACGTCTCGCGCTCCGTTGGGTTTACGGAAGGTCTGGAATGCCGCGACCTCGACGACTGGCATGCGGTTGCGGAGTGGCCATGACGGCGGGCCGATGGTGAGGCCGGCACTATCATTTTTGTGCCGTATTCAGCCTGGGCGCGCCTTGCTGTGCTGGGGCTTGCCGTTCAGCTCGGCAGGCCACGAAGGCGGCAATGCTGGCTTGGGTGCTGCCGGAGGCGCTACGATCGCGTTGCTGAAAGCGGGTGACCGGCTTTGCCAAATCCTGGTCGCTGAGAAGCCGGGTCGGAACCCGCCTCCTCGAATTCCGCCCCCTGCATACGGCAACAGATTCGGTTTTTCGATCGCGTTCCCGGGATGCTGTGCTGCCATCTTTTCCGCGACGCCGGGTACGGCGCGTCCGGCAGTGATTTCGTCTGGCGTTGCCGGATATCACGATCCGGTCGGGATCTCGTGGCGGCGTCGCGCCGTTTTACGATCCGAATTGCGTCGGCCGGGGATGTGCGTTTCGAACCACTCCGCGTACGGCCGAGCGGCTGGGGCGCGTGTGTCGGCGGGGCGTGGCATGACCGGTTTGCGACGGCCATGCCACATGGTTAGGAAGCGGCGCTGCCTACCGAGCTGAGCCTTGGGGTGCTCCGGCGGCCGGCGCCTTGGCTTTATTCCCATCGGCCGCGGCTGGTTTTACGGCACCGGCGGGCATGACGGACGCACCGAACTTCTCCAGTTGTTCGGTGACGGAGGCGATCAGTTCCTCCCAGCTCTTTTCGAACGACGCGACGCCTTGATGCTCGAGCAAGGTGGCGACGTCGGCCATATCAACGCCCACACGCTGCAGGTCGTCCATGACCGCATGGGCTGCCGCGTATTCGCCACGGATGGTGTCGCCGCGGACCTCACCATGGTCGACGACGGCCTGCAACGTAGCCTCCGGCATCGTGTTGACGGTGTCAGGCGCGACGAGTTCGATGACATAACGGGTGTCGGGGAAGCTCTTGTCCTTAACGCCGGTGGAGGCCCAGAGCAGGCGCTGGGGTTTGGCACCCTTGGCCGCGAGGGCTTTCCAGCGTGGCGAGCGCAGCATTTCCTCATACAGTTCATAGGCGAGGCGGCTGTTGGCGATGCCGGCCTGCCCACGCAACCGAGCTGCATCGGCGGCGATCTTGCTGTCGTGTGAGGCGGCTTCCGAGAGGCGGTGGTCGACCTCGGTGTCGACGCGGCTGACGAAGAAGGAGGCGACGCTTTCGATATTCTCCAGGCTGCCGCCGGCCTTGGTGCGCTGTTCAAGGCCGGCCATGAAGGCCTCGAAGACTGCCTTGTAGCGGTCGACCGAGAAGATCAGCGTGACATTGACGCTGATCCCGGAGGCCAGCGACGCGGTGATGGCCGGCAGTCCGGCCAGTGTCGCCGGGATCTTGATGAACAGATTGGGGCGGTCCACCAGCCACCACAGGCCACGGGCCTCCGCGGCGGTACGGTCACCATCCTCGGCAATGCGGGGATCGACTTCGATCGACACGCGGCCGTCGCGGCCATGCGAACGCTCGAACACCGGGCGCAGAATGTCGCAGGCGGCGCGCACGTCCCAGGCAGTCAGCAGGCGCAGGGTTTCGCCGATGGCGGTGCCACGCAGGGCGAGGTCGCGCAATTGGTCCTCGTAACCGGATCCAGAGCCGATCGCTTTGGAGAAGATTGTCGGGTTGGTGGTGATGCCAACGATGTCCCCCGCTTCAACCGAGTAGGCGAGGGTTCCGGTGTGGATGCGGGTTCGGCTGAGGTCGTCCAGCCATACAGCGACGCCCGCACCGGCGAGATCGGTAAGTGCTTTAGCCATAAATGCCTCCTGTGCTGTCCACCAGCGGGCCACGGCTGATCGCAAGACTGCCGCCCGATGATTTTACCAAGTTGGGAACTCGTGTGGCGTGACGCATCCGTGAAGGTCGAGTTGAGCGATATCGTGACCGCGCCGTTGATCCTGCCCGGTCCACGTAGGCCTTGTCGACCGCCAATGTGGTGCCGACCGGCGTTTTGCCGCCGAGGACGGGTGCTTGTTTCCCCGCCGATCCGGTTGGTGCGGAGGTGAGGGCACGCGTCTAGGAGGACGCAGGCATGGAAAGACGGCGACGTCATCATTTATTCGATGGTGCCGGCAGAGGATCTTGTCGCAGCCTGAGGTCTCCGCCTAGCCTCTAGCCGCTCGCGACGATGGGTTGGAGCGGTGTGCCCGTCCCGCATACGTTCCGTCCGGGTGCATCATACCCGTTCGCGTAACGCCGATCAGCGGATCCGGAACATCAGATGCCCGACACCCCGCAGCCTGTGTCACCCGAAACCGCGGCCTCCACTCGTGCTCCTCGATTCGGCTGGGTTTTCCCGACGCTGCGCGTGTTGGTCGTGGTCGCGGCCGGTTTCCTCGCATGGTACGTCGCGGGGCATTGGGACCGCTGGACGGGCGCGGCGCGCTACGAGAGGACCGACGATGCCTACACGGCGGGTGATGTCACCCCGTTGTCGGCAAAGGTGTCCGGCTACGTCGCCACCGTGGCCGTCACCGATTATCAGACGGTGCACAAGGGCGACCTGATCCTGGAGATCGATGCCGCCGATTACCGCGCGCAGCTGATTCAGGCCGAGGCGAGCCTTGCCGCTGCTCGGGCGACGCTGGCCAATCTGGCGAACCAAAAGGATGTGCAGCGCGCCCTGATCCGCCAGGCGGAGGCGACGATCCAGGCGACCCAGGCTGACGTGTTGCGCTATGATCTGGAGGCCAAACGCCAGCGTGATCTGGTGCAGACCCGCATCGCGGGCACACAGCAGCTTGTTGAACAGGCGGACGCCAACGAAAAGCGGACCCGAGCCCAGCTTGACCTGAATACTGCGCAGCTGGATCAGCAGAAGGCTTTGTTGGCCAGTCTCGATATCCAGGAAAACCAGCTTGAAGCGCAGGTTCGCGGGGCCGAGGCGCAGGTCGCCCTGGCGCGGAACAACGTATCGTACACGCGCATCGTCTCCCCGGCCGACGGCATGGTGGCGCAGCGGCAGGTTCGCCCGGGCCAGTTCGTCAATATCGGCACGCAGGTGATCGCGGTGGTGCCGCTGCCGCGGATCTGGGTGATCGCCAACTACAAGGAGACGCAGATGACCAACGTGCGGCTTGGCGAGCCGGCACGCGTCGCCGTGGATGCGTTTCCCAACCTTGCCCTTACCGGCCACGTCGATAGTTGGTCGCCGGGCACTGGCAGCACCTTCGCGCTGCTGCCCCCCGACAACGCCACGGGCAACTTCACCAAGGTCGTGCAGCGGGTGCCGGTGAAGATCGTGCTGGATGACAATCCGTCGCTTGGCACGTTGGTCCGTCCTGGGATGTCGGTCGAGGCTACGATCGACACGGGGACGGTGGAGGATCGGATGCCCACGCCGGGTTCGACGCAAAAGGCGCAGGCGGCGCCTTTTCCGGGCAGATGACGCTGCATCTGGCGCCGGTCAGTGCCGCGGGACGGGCGCTGCACGCCGTCGCCGACCTGCACCCGCGGCTGAGCGATGATTCGGTGCGGCCCTATATCGGCATCGTCGGCGTCTTGCTCGGGTCCATCATTGCGACGCTTGCCGGCCGGGTGACGACGTTCGGCATCGCTGATCTGCGCGGCGGACTCGGTGCCGGCTTTGATGAAGGCGCCTGGATCACCACGAGCTTTGGCATTGGCCAAATGGTGGCCGGTGTAGCCTCGCCTTATCTTGGGGCAATCTTCGGTGTCCGGCGTGTGCTGCTGCTGGGCATTCTGCTCATGTTCATGACCAGCCTGCTCGGGCCGCTGTCGCCAAACCTGAGCGCTTTCCTGGCAGTGCAGGTGCTGGGCGGCATCGGGTCGGGCACCTTCATCCCGTTGACGATCAGCTTCATCATCCGCAGCCTGCCGGCTCGCCTGGTGATGTACGGGATTGCCGTCTATGCGCTGAACTCCGAGCTGTCGCAGAATGTCGCGGCGTCGCTGGAAGGGTGGTACTCGGATCACTGGTCCTGGCATTGGATCGACTGGCAGTACTGCGTGATGCTGCCGCTAATGTTCATCTGCGTCTCGGTCGGCATCCCGCGTGAGAGCGTGAATACCAAGTTGCTCCGCGACCTCGACTGGCCCGGTATCGTCTATGCGATGATCGGGTTCGGGCTGCTGTTCGCCGGGCTTGACCAGGGCAACCGGCTGGGGTGGAGCAACAACGGCCTGGTGATTGGGCTGTTGCTGTCGGGTGGCGTGGTGACAGTGACCTTCATCCTGCGGGAGCTGGTCGCGCCACGTCCGTTCCTGAACCTGGGGAGGTTGCTACGCGGCAATCTGCTGCTGCTGCTGCTGTTGCTCGCGGGGTTTCGCTTCATCATTCTATCGACCGCATACATTATTCCGACCTACCTGCAGACGGTGCAGAATTTCCGCGAGCTTCAGGTCGGCAGCGTGCTGATCTGGATCGCCTTGCCGCAGTTGGTTATCGCGATGCCGCTTGCGGCCCTGCTGCGGCGGCACGACGGGCGGTGGGTGCTGGGCCTGGGCACGGCGCTGATCGGGGTGGCCTGCCTGATGGCGAGCGACCTGACCATTCAGTGGGCGACCAATGACTTCCTGCCCTCGCAGATACTGCAGGCGATTGGGCAGTCTTTCGCGTTGACCGCGCTGCTGGCGCTGACTGTTCGCACGATCAACCTTGCCGATGCGCTGGCAATCGGCTCCCTGTTGCAGATCAGCCGTCTGTTCGGGGGTGAGATCGGCACCGCGTTCATGCAGACCTTCGTGCGGGTCCGCGAGCAGGTTCACTCGAACCTTGTGGGATTGCATGTGGACGGGACGGCGGGGCTCACGCTGGATCGTTTGTCGGCATATCGGAGTGCGGTCGAGGCGCGTACGGCCGACCTTGGTGAAGCTGCCGCCCGCGCGGCGAAGTTGCTCGCGAGCGTGGTGGCGCAGCAGGCCTCGGTGCTGTCCTATATCGATGGCTTTGAGGCATCCGCGGCCGGGGCGTTCCTGTGCCTGCTGCTGGTCGCGTTGATGCGTCCGCCGCCGCCGTCACGGTTTTGATACCAGCGGCTGCTGACCCATGAATGCGCCAACAGCCGCTGGTATCTTATTGATTTTGTGCGTGGAGACCACGCCAGCCCGGCGCGAATAGCGGTCGGCCTTCGGTTTGCCCGCTGGCTGGCGCGGCTCCTGCTGGGGCTGGCGCGAGTCGGCTTCGTCTCCCGCGGTTCAATCCGAGGATGGATAACGGCCTAGAGTTGGGTCCAGGTCACCCGCAACCGGCAGTGGCGCAAGATCGGTCGACGGCCGGCAACCTAGGCGCCGCTTGGCGGACCGGCTTTGACCAGGGGACGTGGTGTTCCCCTGTTATGGCGACGCTAAGCAGCGGAATGCGGCGCGCGATATGAAACAGGGCGATCGGCGCGGCGACGGCAGCGAGGAGGCATAAGCCGAACACGATCGGCGTGTTGGTGACGCCGGCCTTGACCAGGATGCTGCGGACCGCGGCACTGGCGAGGATGTGCCACAAGTAGATGGTGTAAGAGTAACCGCCAACGGCCGCGAGAACCGTATTTCGCGGCATAGATCGCAGCAGGAAGACCACGCACGCCATGCCGGCCAGGGCCGCCGGGAGCTGCAGCAGAGTGACACGTTCGGAGAGGCCGAAAAGTCCAAGTTGCTGGGCGGTCAGTATGATCAGGACGATCCCGAACGCCAGATTGCCCGACCGGCTGTCCTTCAACCAGGCTGGTTGTTCGCGCAGCAGGATGCCGAAGAGGAAATAGGGCGCGAGGTAGATCGCACCATTGAGGCTGAAAACGGTCGGCATGTCGACATTCGACTGCGCGATCATGACGGCTGCCAAACCAGCGAGCACGAGGGCGCTGAAGCCGGGTCGAAAGAGGACATCGGCGACGGAAATCGCCGCGAACAAAATGATCAGAGCCTGGATGTACCAAAGATGTCCGAAACCGAACAGGAACGCGTGCGACAGCGATGTCGGGTCTTCGTAGGCGCGCCCGCGCAGGAGCCAGAAAATGATCGTGACGAAGACGAGTGGGACCCCCAAGCGCCGGATTTTCTTGATCCAGAACTGGCCGAATGCCTGTTTGGTCACCCGGTTGCCGGCGTAAAGGTAGCCCGACAGTGCGGTGAACAAGGGTATCCGCAGGAATTCGATACTGACCATGACGTAATGCCAGTCTGACGTCATTGGCAGATGCAGGCCGTTTGTCGCGGTGTCGCCGATGACATGGAGGGCAACCACCAGCAGACAGGCGACGCCACGGACGGCGTTTATGTTCGCCGGGACAAACGATGCGGGCTTCCTGTTAGCGCTGGCCGTCAGAACCACACCCAGTCTCCCGTCTTGCCGGGCGGATCGATGGGAACAGCCAGATGGCCGCCAATCCCGGGCGGGGATTGTTTACAAGGGGCGACAATCCTATGGTTATGACGAATGCGGCATTTATCAAATCTGTTATCACAACAGATTCATTGCCTTGGGTGATGTGATGCCGGCGGCCCGCAGGGCTGACCCGTATACGGGCGGGGTTGGCCGGGCGGCCATACGCAAAATCAGCAAGATACCGGCGCCGTTGACACATTTATAGGTCAACCGACGCTGGTATGACGGCTGCCTGAACCGTCAGACCTGACGCCTCGCGCATTGTATGGACACGAGCGTTATTATCCGGACCGTTGCCAGTCTGATTGATGCTTCTTCGGGATGAATGTCGGCGTGGGTGGTTATGTGAGAGGTTTCATATGCATTCATTCTCCGCACGCAGGACGGCGGGCGTTATTCGGCGGCAATGGCGGGACGCATCGCCAGTCGCCGTAAGGCTCGGTCGATCCACTGGGCGGTCAGTTTCTCCTGCGTGCCGTTCTGCCCCAGCCGTTCATGCAGCGCCGGGAAATCCACGCGATCCAGCGCCTGGTCCTGGTTGAAGCAGGAGAACACGACGGTGCGCTCGCCGGTTTCGGGATCGATCTGCGGCTGCAGGCATTGGGCGCAGACCTCCTTCATCATGCATTGCATGGGGGAGTTGATCGAGCCGATCGCAGTGTGCCCGGGCTTCAGGTAGGGCGACAGCAGGCCATGCCGAGCGGCGCCGACGGCCTGCATCATGCGGTCGGAGCCGATGACGATCATGTGGTCGGCCTCGGCCAGCGGCACCGCCTGGTCGCCGAGGGCGCCTGAACCGTAGGCGGCCATCGCCTGGACGATGTTGCCGACGAAGGTCCGGTCCTGCGGGCGGTCCGGGTTGGGGGCGAAGCCGGGCGCCTCGTCGCAGCACCAGACGATGACGTCGGCGGCGCGCTCGATTTCCGGCACCTTGTAGCGGTCGCGGATCGCCTTGTAGCCGGCGAAATAGATCACCTTCGATCCGGCCGCGCGGGTCGCGGCGCCGATGGAGAACAGCACCGCGTTGCCCAGGCCGCCGCCGACCAGGGCGACGGTGGTGTTGGCGTGGATCTCGGTGGGCGTGCCGGTGGGGCCCATCAGGATCACCGGCTCGCCGGGCTGCAGCATGGCGCAGAGGTCGGAACTGCCGCCCATCTCCAGCGCGATGACGCTGACCAGACCCTGCGTCCGGATCGGTCCAGGCGCCGGTCATCGCCAGGCCTTCCATGTTCAGCAGCGGTGCGGCCGATGCCGGGTTCGTCGTCGTGCGGCGGCCAGGACCTCGAAGTTCTGCAGCCGGTAGAACTGGCCGGGGCGGAAGGCGCGGGCGGCGGCGGGGGCGCGGATCACGACTTCGATGATCGTGGGGGTCAGGCGGTGCACGGCATGCACGGTGGCGGTCAGGCTGTCGCGGGCGGCGGCGATCAGGTCGGAGCCGGAGACGGTGGTGGCGGGCTGCGCGGCGAGGGCGCGGGAAACGACGGGATAGCCGCGCTTGGCGCCGCCCATGGCCTTGACCACGTTGCCGAAGAAGCTGGGGTGCAGGTCGCCGAAGAAGCTGATGAAGCGGCCGTTTTCGGCGCGGTGCATCAGCACCTGGGCCTGATCCGGCTTGGCCAGGCCGCGGACGGGTTCGACCTTGGCGCCGTTTTCGTCCACCGCCTGGAAGTAGCGGCCGTCCAGCTGGATGCGGTGGTCCTCGCGCGCCAGGACGGTGTTGGGCTGGGTGCCGGCGGCGACCAGGATGGCGCGGGCGGGCAAGCGTGACCTGCGATGCCGTCGGCTGCTGGTCAGGCGCAGGGCGGCGGCGTGGCCGTGGCTGTCGGTTTCGACGGCGACGCGGGGTCAGGCCCTCGGCGAAGCGGACGGCTTCTTCCATCGCCTTGGCGACTTCCTCGTGGTTCAGCGTGTAGGATGGGCTGTCGACCAGGCGGCGGCGATAGGCGATGGTGGCGCCGCCCCAGCTGTCCAGCAGGGCGGCGAGGTTGGGTTGGCGGCCCTCGGTTGCGGCGCTTTCGCGTTCGGCGCGGATGGCGGCGGCGTGGGCCAGGAATTCGTTGGCGATTTCGGCTTCTTCGGCGGTCCAGGGCAGGCGCACGGCCATCTCGCCCTTTTCGGCCACAAGGGTGCGATAGCGCAGGGCGAATTTCTCCACCTGCCGGACATAGTAGGCGAGGCTTTCGGTCGCGGTGTCGATCGCGGTCAGGCCGCCGCCGATGACCACCACCGGCAGGCGGAGCTGCAGGTTGGCGATGGAGGATGTTTTGGCGGCGCCGGTCAGTTGCAGCGCCATCAGGAAGTCGGAGGCCTGGCGCACGCCGCGGGCCAGGCCGTTCGGGATGTCCAGCACGGTCGGCTTGCCGGCGCCCATGCACAGGGCGATGTGGTCGAAGCCCATCGCCCAGGCGTCGTCGATGGACAAGGTGGCGCCGCCGCCGAAGCGGATGCCGCCGAAATGGGCGAACTGGCTGACGCGGCGTTCCAGCAGCAGGCGGACGAGCTTCAGGTAGTTCTTGTTCCAGCGGACAGTGATGCCGTACTCGGCGACGCCGCCGAAGCCGGCCATCACGCGGTCGTCGAGGTTTTCGAACAGGGTTTCGACGTCGCGCACCGGGGTCGACAGGTCGAAGTCGAGCGGCTCGATCTTCAGGCCGTCCACCGCGACGATGGTGTGGCCGTCGTTCATCAGATGATGCGCCAGGGTGAAGCCGGCCGGGCCGAGGCCGACGATCAGCACCTTGCGGCCGCTGTCGGGGCGCGGCAGGGGGCGGCGGATGTCGAGCGGATTCCAGCGCGTCAGCAGGGCGTAGATCTCGAAACCCCAGGGCAGCGCCAGCACGTCCTTCAGGACGCTGGTCTCGGCCTGCGGGATGTCGACCGCCTCCTGCTTCTGGTAGATGCAGGCCTTCATGCAGTCGTTGCAGATGCGGTGGCCGGTGGCCGCCATCATCGGGTTGTCGATGGCGATCGTGGCGAAGGCGCCCAGCACATGACCGGCGGCGCGCAGCGTGTGCATTTCGCAGATCTTCTCGTCCAGCGGGCAGCCGGCGAGGGTGACGCCGAACACCGACTTCTGGAACTGCGCCGGTCTTGCGGTCCTTCAGGCCCTGGCTGCAGGAATCCTTGCCCTGGGTGTGGCACCAGATGCAGTAGTTCACCTGGTCCAGCGCCTGCTGGGTGTTCATGCCCTGATCGGTCAGGGCGAAGCCCTCGCGGTGGCGCCAGTCATGTTCGGGCAGGCGCAGCATGGTGACGCCGTCGCGCTCGATCGTCTCGACCGGCACGAGGTGCTGGGGATCGATCCGGCGCGGGACGTGGAACAGGGTGCCGCCGTGGTGGGCGGCTTGCCCCTCGGGCGTCAGTGTGGCCCAGGCGGCGTAGCGCAGGGCTTCGTCCAGGGCCTCGGGGTCGTTTTCCCAGGCGGTGACGCTGGTGGCGAAGGCCTGTTCGGTCAGTGGCGCGCCGATGCGGGCTTCCAGGCTGGCGCGCAGGGCGGGGCCGTCGAAGCCGGACGGGTCGGGGTATTTCTTCACCGCCTGGCGCTGCACGAACAGGCGCTTGCAGGCATGGATCGGGTCCAGCGCCAGCGTTTCCTGCGTCAGTGCCGTCGGTTTCCGCCTCGATCTGGAAGAGTTCGGCGACGAAGCTGTCCAGGTGTGGGCCCAGAGCCACGATCAGGTCGGATTCTTCGCGGCTGTGGGACGTCCTGGGGTGCAGCACGTGCTGTCAGCAGGCGCTGATGCAGGGCGGGATCCTGCTGCGGCCAGTGCCGTCCAGGAACAGCTTATCCAGCCGGATCAGCCCGTCGCGGGCGGCCAGATCAGCGAAGGTGAAGCCAAGGCCCAGGCGCGGAACGTCGGAAACAGTCACAGGATTGGACCACTTTTCATTCAAGGAGTTTGGCTGCGATGCCACAGGTGGGAGGGGCAGGCAAGATTGGGGCGCTGCCCCAAACCCCGCCAAAGGCCGGCGGCCCTTGGAACCCTTTAGTTGGGGACCGGGGGGCTTTTGAGCAACCGCGGTGATATTTACAAGGGCTGGGCTTCTACCGGGACCAGCCATTCTAGCAGTTTGCCGGTGAGGGCGGCCATCGTCAGCGGCTTGGTGATCTGATCGTCCATACCGCTGGCCAGGCTGGCCTCACGGCTGCCTTCCATCGCGTGTGCGGTCAGCGCGATGATCGGGGTGCGGCGACTTTGGAAACCTTCGATCTGGCGGATAGCGCGGGTGGCTTCGTAGCCGTCCATCTCCGGCATCTGGCAATCCATCAACACCAGGTCGAAGTTGTTCTCGCGATAAATGGAGACGGCTTCCAATCCGTTGCGAGCCGGGGTGACGTGGCAGCCCAGCGTTTCCAGCAGCGCCTGGGTGACCCGCATATTGGCGGAATTGTCCTCCACCAGCAGGATCGAGACGGTATTTCGGCCGACACTTTCCAACGCCAGGCGGAAATCGCGGCTTACCGGTGACACGAACGTCGTGGTGTTGGCTGCGGGCGCGGTGGGCCTGATCGGCAGAGGTGGTGCGGTGGCAGGCGGTGGACGCTGGCAGGGGTGACGCTGGCAGGGGCGGGGGGGCGACCGTGGTTGCCGCTGCCTGAACCTCCATCGACACGGTGAACCAGAAGGTCGATCCGACCCCGACGATGCTTTCGACGCCGATATCGCCGTCCATCATTTGGCAGAGCTGGCGGGCGATCGACAGGCCAAGGCCGGTGCCGCCATAACGGCGGGTCATGGAGCTATCGGCCTGGGTGAAGGCTTCGAAGATCAGCTCCTGCTTGCTCGCGGGGATGCCGATGCCCGTAGTCCACCACCTCGAAGCGGATTTGCGGAGCGCGTCCCGACCTGCTGCTCCAGCGCTGCCGCGCAGCGTGATCGGTGCCTTCGGCGGTGAACTTCAGCGCGTTGCTGACCAGGTTGGTCAGGATCTGCGAGCAGGCGGTGCTTGTCGCCGAGCAGCATCAGGTTCAACGTGTCCGGGATCGAGGTCACCAGACGTCAGGCCTTTGGATCGGGCCTGATCCGCGAACAGCACCCGCACGTCATGGAGCAGCGGATGGCAGATGGAACGGCGCCAGCTCCAGCTCCAGCCGGCCGACCTCGATACGCGACAGGTCTAGGATGTCGTCGATCAGGCGCAGCAGCGATCGGGTGGATTGCGTCGCCGTTTCCACATAGTTCCGTTGCGGCTTCGGACAATTCGGTCAGCTGCAGCAGCTCGATCATGCCGACCACGCCGTTCAGCGGGGTGCGGATTTCGTGGCTCATGTTGGCGAGGAACTGGCTTTTGGCGGCGCTTGGAGGTTTCGGCCTGGCGCAGCGCCTGCCTGGTTTCATCCGCGCGGCGGCGCAGGCCGTCCAGCATGGTGTTGAACGCCGCGCCCAGCCGGCGGATTTCGTGCGGCACCAGTCCGTCGAAGTGCGGAACGGCGACTTCGTCGTTGCCTGCCAGCACGGCTTCGGCGGTGGTGGCGACGCTGCGCACCGGGCGGGCGAGATAGAGTGCAAGCAGCCATGCCATGAGCGCGGCGCCGACGAATGATACCGCGGCGATCACCGTCGCCATCTCGTTCACCTGTTCGGCACGCCGCCGCAGTTCCGAGATTGGCTGCGGCACCATGACGCCCCAGCCGGTTTCGGGAACGACCGCGTAACCGGCGATCATGTTACCGTTGAATGCCGGCGAGTAGAATTGTCCGACGCCGGTTTCGCCACGCATCATCGCGGCGACCACCGGCACGCCGGAGATATCACGCGACGCCGCGACCCAGTCCTTGAACGGGTGGGCGATGACCTGGCCCTTCGCGTCCACCATGACCGCGTGGCCGTGATCGCCGAATGCGATCGCCTGCTGAAGCGAGACGAGATAAGTCGTGGTGACGACGCCGACGCCAAGCCGGCCGGCGGGAAACTGCTTGACGAGGTAGAAGACCGGCAGGCCGGCGGCATCATGATACAGGTTGCTGATTGCGATCTGGCCGTGGGCGTTGGCGGCCAGCAGCCGCATCTCTGCCAGCACGGCCGGCGGCAGATCGGCGGACTTGCCGGGGGTCAGCCCGGACATTGCCATATCCGTCGTTCCGTCCGGAGCGATCAGGCTGATGCTGACCACGTTCAGCGACCTCAGCAAGTCGTTGAGGCCGGCGACCGGATGGTTGATCGCCCCGCTTTCGAACGCCAGACCGAAGACGGCTTCGACATCCCTGACGTAGCGGGACATGGTGGAGGTCAGGTTGCGGGCGACGAGCAGATGCCTTTCCCGCACCGAGTCGAGTTCATTCTGGAAGGCGGTGTTGCCTTCCCACAGAGCCAGTACCGCGATTGGCACACCGGCAATGATCGTGAATGCGATGAACAGCAGATGATGCAGACGCAAGCCGGGTCGTCTCTGGCGTGCCGGTATCAACTCGCGCGGGTGGCAGTGCCCCCCTGATGTCGCTGGTCGGTTTCGTCGCGCCCAGACCGGAGGCTGGAGACATAATTTGTTCTCTATCGTCCGTCACATTCGCAATGATTGCTCAGATTTAGACGTAAATTGCAATCATATTGTGAAATAAGTATTATTACGTATAGAAATCATCTGATCGATCGACAATTTGGGATAGGCCGGCTCCGGTGTGTCCGCGAGCGACGGGTCGGTAAATGCGGATTGGCGTCGCAGCGGGGGTCAAAACGAGACACGATTGAACGTTGCGGCCGGTGCCGTGCGCTGCCGAGGCGGTTGCGGCTTTGGGGATGGCGCGTGGAAGTGAGATCTATGCCGGATTGTTCGCCTGATTTGTTCGCCGACGACGCAGGTGGGTCAGGACCAGGAGAGAGAGCGCGCTGACCGACAGCGCGGATGGTTCCGGCAGGACATCGGCCAGGCCTGCGCTCGCGGCGACTTGCTGGCCGATGCCATTGCCGATGGTCAGTGCATCCTCGACCGAGAACGGCGTGTGGATGCCACCGGCGATGCGGCTGAACTCAGACCCGTCCGGTCCGTCGGAGGCGGCGGTGAAGCTGGTGAACGTCTCGGTGATCGGGCAGATCAGAGGGCTGTTGTTGCTGTTGACGCCATCGACGATCGCGGCGCAGTCGGCGTTGTTGCTGACCAGGTAGGTGGTGCCGTTGAGCGTGCAGGAAGTCAGCAGGTTGGTGGCGGGGTCGAACGCGGCGGTGCCGCCATTGCAGTAATAGTTGGATGACGATGAGAAAGTGACGTTATCGGTGCCGAAATAGTCGGCGAGGATGGTTGCCGCGGCGCCGCTGAAGGCGGGATGGCCCGCTACATAGTCGGGATGCGGGGGTGTCGCGATCAGCGACGACCATGTCGGGTCGCAGGTGGTGAAATTGCTGTTCCAGGTGACGGTGCCGATGCCGCTGGTGTCGCATTTACGGATCGCGGTGATCGGCCGCCAGAGGTTGTAGGCATATTTGTCACCCCATGCGGCGATGCCGGCGTCGTTCATCGCCTCACCCAGCAGGGCGGTGAGTTGAGCGCTTTGCAGGAGGCTGCTGCCCTGGCTGGCCATCGCGGTATCGGCGATCTGCAGCCAGTGGCCTGGCGGCTGGATCGTGGTGCCGGGGTCGTTCCAGAACAGCGCCGCCTTGGCTTGTTCTGTGGTCTGTTGGGTATAGCCGGCCGCGGCGCAGGCTGACTGAACATTTGCCGGCAGGTTGCCGAGGCCGGCGCTGGAACCCTGACACTCGGTCTGCAGCAGCCCGGCGGCGTAGGCCTGGGACGCGATATTCGGCGGTCCGCTCACCAGGGCCTGTGCGGCAGCCACCTGCGTGCTGGTGAGGCCTGTTGGCGTTGTGGCACCCCAGGTGGGGAACATTTCCGGCCGGCCGCCTGTCGCGCTGGGGGGCACGTAGACCCCGGGGATGGTGCCGGAGCCGAGGGGAGCCTGCGGCGTCAGGCCATTCTGGATCGCGGCGACGGCGCCGGAGGTCACCGGATTGGTCGCCGGTGCGGCGTTTACCGCGTTGCCGGCGGCGATCCCGAGATTGTAGCCGCTGCAGAGGGCGGAGGTGGAAGCGGCACAGGCGGTGCCGGGGCTCGCCAGGCCCTGACTGCTCAGTTCGCTCGACAGAAACGAGGCGAGTTCCGGCAGGATGATCGTGTTCGCCAATGTGACGTTGGACGTGTTGCTGCCGGTACCGGTGACTGCGCTGATCGGGGTCTGCCAGGCGGCGTCGCTGAACAGGCTGGTGAGGGCAGTGTAGGCGGCGGTGGCCGCGGCGACACTGGTGTTGGCGTTTAAGGTCGATCCTCCGGTGTAGGCGAAGGACGGGATGGTGGAGCCGGTGGCGGCATTGACGGCGTCGGACATCGCCTCCCCCATGACAGCGATTTCCCGTGCCACTTCGGGGGGGCCGGCGACCAGATTGCCGGAGGTTTGCTGGGTGATCAGAAGGAATTCGTTGTTCCAGTCCGTCACCATGTTGTCGGCGTGGGCGGGGCGAGGGTGGGTCGCGGCCCATAGGATGCCGACGGCGAACAGAAAGTGGGTGATGCCAGGGCGACCAGGACGCGGTTCGACTTGGATAATGTCGGAGCGAGGCATGATGGGTTCCCCGGGGCTGTCAAGCCGATATCGAAATATGCTTTCGGCCAACTTGTTAATCAATCGGTATGTATCTGTCGTAAATGGGTCTGTGTTGGCGCTGCATTGTTCTAGAGTGCGATCGTCTGAGGTTGACCCAACTTCAGACGTGAATCGCCCTCTCAACAAAGAGTTTTAGAGCCTGATAGGTTCAACCTGAACCCATTAGGCTCTAAAATGGAGGGTTACGCTCAGATGCGGCGGCTAATGATTATTTTATAGACTGATGACGGCATGGTAATCATAGCGCAACCGTGTCGACGATGATATATATTTCGATATCGATTTATATACCATGACAATCAATGCCTGTGGCATCAGGCCTGACGCGTCACGACCTTTTAACCGTTCCGCCGATAAGCCGGCAGAACAGCAGAATGCGGCGAGTTCGGTCTGTCGGTTGGGCGGACGGTGGTGGCGAAGCCGGTAAGCCCAAGGGTTGATCGGCAGGAGGTCGATCCACAGAGGGTGCCAGTCGACAAGCGGTTTGCACGACACCCGGCCCCGGCAGGGGCGGCGATTGATGTCCGATAGCGTTGTTTATGACTCGACTTGATTATGGATCTTCGTTTATGTTCTTCTTATGTTCACCACCCTTGCCATTCCCGACAAGCCGCGTTCGCATCATCCGGCACCCCTGGAAAAGCCTGTCCCGGCGCCTGCCCCGTCGCCTGCCATCGCCCTGCTGCGGGAGCGTATCGCCCGGATTGAAAAGACCTGCTCCCGGGGATCCGCGGAACGCTCGGTCCCCTTGGGCATCGAGGCGATCGACGGGGTACTGCCCACTGGCGGCATCCGTCTCGGTGCGCTGCATGAGGCGGCCTCGGTCGGACCAGATACCGAACATGCCGCTGCCGCAACCCTGTTTATCGCCGGCATCCTGGCCCGGATAGAAGGACCCGTGCTGTGGGTGCTGCGGGAGGCGGACCTGTTCGCCCCGGGCCTTGCGAGTGCCGGGCTGCATCCGAACCGGGTGATGTTCGCCGAAGCCGGCAAGAACATACTGCCGGTCATGGAAGAAGGCCTGCGGCATCCGGGCCTCGTTGCCGTGGTGGCTGAACATACCGGCCGGCTGAGCCTTGTTGCGTCCCGCCGGCTACAACTGGCAGCCGAACAGACGGGCATCATGGCCATCCTGATCCGCCGCAGCCCACGCTTCGACGACCCGGTGCTGAACGAGCCGACCGCCTCGGTCACCCGCTGGCGCGTGGCGGCACTGCCTTCACCCCCAGCCCTGGCGCATGCCCCCGATACGCCAGGGCTGGGACGCGCCCGCTGGCAACTGGAACTGACACGATGCCGCGGCGGCGAACCGGGATCCTGGATGGTGGAGGCTTGTGATGCGACGGGTCGTCTCGGTCTGGTTCCCAACGTTTCCGACCGATCGGCTCAGGCGGCTTGAGGGAGGGAAAAGCCAGGGCTCCGCCCTGGACCCGCAAAGGGGGCGTGCCCCCTTTGATCCCTTAAGTCTTGGTTCCAAGCGCTGCGGCCCTTGGCGGGGTTCTGGGCAGGGCCCCGACTTTCCTTTGGTCACAGTCGCCGGTCGAACACTGATGGCGGTCGATGCGATGGCGGCGGGCCTCGGCCTGCGTCCGGGGATGAAGCTGGCACAGGCGCAGGCTTTGGTGCCGGGGTTGGTGGTGCACGATGCGGACCCGGTAGGCGATGCGGCGGCGCTGCTGCGGCTGGCATGGTGGTGCCTGCGCTATGCGCCGCTGGTGGCGGATGATCGGCCGGATGGCCTGTGGATCGACGTCAGCGGCAGCACGCATCTGTATGGTGGAGAAACGCGACTGCTGCGCGATTTGCTGCGGCGGCTGAGCAGCCGGGGTTTGACCGCCTGTGCCGCCGTTGCCGATACCCCTGCCGTTGCCCATGCGGTGGCGCGGTTTGGCGACGGCGGCGTGGTGCCGGCGGGTGCAGCCGTCATGGTGGATTTTCCGATCGAGGCGTTGCGGTTGCCGGCTGGGATGCTGGCCGACCTGCGGCTGATGGGGTTCGAGCGCGTTGGACCTTTGGCCGCCGCTGCCCGGGCGCCCCTGGTCCGGCGGTTTGGGACAATGCTGGCGTCTAGGCTGGATCAGGCGGCGGGCCGGGTGTTCGAGCCGATCGTGCCCGTGGTGCCACCCGCGTTGGTTCAGGCCAGGCTGACATTTGTCGAGCCGCTGCTGACGGCGGACGCCTTTTCGGCCGTCATTGGCCGGCTGGTCGCTTTGGTTTGCGGCGACCTGGAGCGTGCCGGCCTTGGCGCCCGGCGGCTGGATCTGTTGTTCGAGCGGGTCGATGGATCGGTGCAGGTGATCCGTATCGGTACGGCCAAGCCTGACCGCGATGCCCGCCATCTTGGGCGGATGCTGGATGAGCGGCTGGAGCGGGTCGATCCCGGCCTGGGGGTGGAGGCGATGCGGCTGGTCGTCACCGCCGCCGATCCTTTGGGTTTTGTGCAGGTCTCCGCCTTGGAGCAGGCGGCGCCCGATATCGCATCGCTGGTTGACCGGCTGGCGAACCGGCTGGGGGAGGCGCGGGTGTACCGTGTCGCGCTGGTGGAAAGCGATGTGCCGGAACGCTCCGTACGGCTGGTGCCGGCGATGACGGTTGTGACAGGCGGCTGGCCGGCCGATCTGCCCCGGCCGGTGCGGCTGCTCGATCCGCCGCAGCCGATGGAGGCGATGGCGTTGCTGCCGGATCATCCGCCGATCGCGTTCACCTGGCGGCGGGTGCGTCACGGGTGCGCCATGCCGACGGGCCGGAGCGCATCGCCGGAGAGTGGTGGAAGCGCGACCGGGAATGGATTTCGGTGCGCGATTATTTCCGGGTGGAGGACGAGGACGGGCGCCGTTTCTGGCTGTTCCGCCGCGGCAATGGCAGCGATGCCGACACCGGCGACATGCGCTGGTTCCTGCACGGGATTTTTCTGAATGGATGTGACCGCGTCGTGCGGCCGAATCCTGACGTATACCGAACTGCAGGTCACAACGAACTACAGTTTCTTGCGCGGCGCCTCGCATATCGAGGAACTGGTGGCGCGGGCCGCCGTCCTGGGCATGCAGGCGCTGGCGGTCACCGACCGGAACTCACTGGCCGGTATTGTACGGGCGCATCAGCGGGCGAAGGAGGCCGGGATACGGCTGATCATCGGCTGCCGGCTGGATCTGGTGGATGGTCCGTCCGTGCTGGTCTATCCGATGGACCGGGCAGGGTATTCCCGGCTGACCCGGCTGCTGACGCTGGGAAAAGGACGCGCGGGAAAGGGCAAGTGCGAACTGCGCTGGCCGGATCTGGCGGCCGCGGCCGAGGGACTGGTCGGCGTTCTCTGCTCCGATCCAACCGATGAAAATATCCGGCGGCTGAAGGCGGATTTCGGCAACCGTGCCTATGTCGCGCTGACGTTGATGCACCGTCCCAACGATGCGGTGCGGCTGCGGACGATCGCCGATCGCGCGCGGGCGGCGGGGGTGCCGGCGGTCGCCACCAATGACGTGCTGTACCACGCCCCGGGCGGCGCATCTTGCAGGATGTGCTGACCTGCATCCGTGAAGGCTGCACGATCGACGAACTCGGCCATCGGCGGGAACGGTCCGCTGTGCGGCATCTGCAGTCGCCGGCGGAAATGATCCGGCTGTTTGCCCGCCATCCCGACGCCATCCACCGGACACAGGAGATCGCGGATCGATGCCGGTTCATCCTGGACGAACTGCGTTACCAGTATCCGCATGAGGTGCATATTGCCGGCCTGACAGCGCAACAGACACTGGAGAAACGGACGTGGGAGGGGGCGGCCGCAGGCGCTATCCGGACGGCATTCCCGACACTGTCGCATAAACAGCTTCAGCATGAACTCGATCTGATCGGCGGGCTGGATTATGCGCCGTATTTCCTGACGGTTGACAGCATCGTCCGGTTCGCCCGGTACCAGATGCATTCTTTGCCAGGGACGCGGGTCGGCCGCCAATTCGGCGGTGTGTTTCGTGCTGGGCATCACCTCGATCGATCCGACCCGCAGCGACCTGTTGTTCGAACGTTTCGTCAGTGCCGAACGCAAGGAACCGCCGGATATCGACGTGGATTTCGAGCATGAGCGGCGGGAGGAAGTGATCCAGTGGATCTACAATACCTATGGCCGCCATCGTTCTGCTCTATGCGCAACGATCATCCGTTATCGCGGACGCGGCGCGGTACGCGATGTCGGCAAGGCACTTGGGCTGACCGAGGACGTGACCGGCGCGCTGGCGTCTCAGGTCTGGAGCTGGAGTGAGGAAGGCGTCGCCGAGGAACACGCCGCGGCGCTGAACTTCAACATGGAAGACCGCCGGCTGCGGCTGACGCTGGATCTGGCGCGGGCGCTGATCGGATTTCCGCGGCATATGTCGCAGCACCCGGGCGGATTTGTTCTGACGGAGGACCGGCTGGACGATCTGGTGCCGATCGAGCCGGCCAGCATGGCCAACCGTCAGGTGATCGAGTGGGACAAGGATGACATCGACATCCTGCGGTTCATGAAGGTCGATGTGCTGGGCTTGGGCATGCTGGGCTGCATGCGGCGGGCGTTCGATCTGCTGGCGGAACACAAAGCGGCTGGTTCTAGATCTGGCAACGATCCCGGCGGAGGATCCGGCGACCTACGCGATGATCCGCAAGGCCGATACGCTGGGCACGTTCCAGATCGAATCGCGGGCGCAGATGTCGATGCTGCCCCGGCTGAAGCCGCGGACTTTTTATGACATCGTTATTCAGGTGGCGATCGTCCGGCCGGGGCCGATCCAGGGCGACATGGTGCATCCGTATCTACGCCGGCGGGAGGGGCTGGAAAAGGTCGATTATCCCACGCCGGAATTGCGGCGGGTGTTGGAAAAGACCTTGGGTGTGCCGCTGTTTCAGGAACAGGCGATGCAGGTGGCGATCGTCTGTGCCGGCTTCACGCCGTCGGAGGCGGATGCGCTTCGCCGCAGCATGGCGACGTTCAAGTTTACCGGCGGGGTCTCGCATTTCAAAGCAAAAGCTGATCGCCGGCATGGTCGAACGTGGCTACACGGCGGAATTCGCCGAAAAGACGTTCTCGCAGATCGAGGGTTTTGGCAGTTACGGATTTCCCGGAGAGCCATGCGGCGAGTTTCGCGCTGATCGCATATGCCTCGTCATGGATGAAGTGCCACCATCCGGATGTGTTCTGCTGTGCGCTGCTGAATGCGCAGCCGATGGGTTTCTACGCCACGGCGCAGATCGTGCGCGATGCGGTGCTGCATGGGGTGGAGGTGCGGCCGGTTTCGGTGAACGAGTCGGCCTGGGACTGCACGCTGTGAAGATACCGCCGTGCGCGTTGGGGTTGCGGATGGTGAAGGGGCTTGCCGTTGCCCATGCGGACGAGATGATCGCGCGCCGAGGGGTGGGGTACCGCTCGATCGAGGATATGTGGCGCCGGTTGCGGATGCCGGTGGCGGCGCTGGAACGGCTGGCGGAGGCGGATGCATTCCAGACGCTGGGGCTGGACCGGCGGCGGGCGCTTTGGGTCATTCGCGGGCTGTCGGACACGCGGCTGCCGTTGTTCGACAGGGTGTCGGTCGATGCAGCGGAGGCGGGGCCGGATAGCGAACCTGCGGTAACGCTGGCGGCGATGACGGCGGGGCGGCAGGTGGTGGAGGATTACCGCAGCACGGGGTTGAGTTTGCGACGGCATCCCGTCAGTTTCCTGCGGCCGGACCTGTCGGCGCGGCGGATTGTCCGCTGTGGGGACCTGGCAACGATCCGCGATGGCAAGCGGCTGGAGGTTGCCGGCATCATCCTGGTGCGTCAGCGGCCTGGCAGTGCGCGCGGGGTGCTGTTCGTCACCATCGAGGATGAAACCGGGCACGCCAACCTGATCCTCTGGCCGTCGGTTTTCGAGGCGCAGCGTCGGCTTGTATTATCTGCCAGCATGATTGCCTGCCGGGGAAAATTGCAGCGCGAGGGCGAGGTGATGCATGTGATCGCGGAGCATCTGACGGATTTGTCGGGACTGTTGCGCGGGGTTGGGGAGCGGGACGAGCAGCCGTTTCCGTTGTCCTATGGCCGTGGTGACGAAGCCCGGCATGGGGGTGCGCCGGACCCACGGGAAAAGCAGGTTGTCAGCAGCCGCGACATCTATGTGCGCGACCTGTCGATCGGACCCGCCAAGGGCATCAAGGTGCCGACGCGGGATTTCCGCTGATTATTTTATGTTATAATGATCTTGGCACCTACCCGCGCCAAACTATGCTGATAAATCAATGCTTTAGATTGGCGAGGATGCCACGACCCACGGGCAAGAAGACCGACATTGGTGCGGGATTCGCAGACATAAGCGCATCGCGAACAATTGAAAGCAGTTAGGGATGCATGCCTGATAGTCCGGAACAGTCCGTCACGATGATCTCAAATCAATTGATAGAAGACACAAGCGTGCCCATATGTATCGATAGGGTGCATCGACGCAGACACTCTTGCGATACAACGCAACCCGAGTTCAGGAGATTACCATGAAGGCACTTAAATTTTCCGTAATCGCCATGGCGGCTGGTTTGCTAGCGGCGGCTCCGGCTTTCGCGCAGACACCGTCGGCGCAAAAACAAAAGACCCAGGACGGCAACAGCCCGACGATGGTTGGGCCGGCCAGCAAGGCCTCCAAGCAGCGTACGGACGGTGAGAGCCCGACGATGGTTGGGCCGGCCAGCGGTGCCTACAAGCAGCGCACCGACGGCAACAGCCCGACGGTGGTTGGGCCTGCCAGCGGTGCCTACAAGCAGCACACGGACGGTGAGAGCCCGACGATGGTTGGGCCTGCGAGCGGCGCCTACAAGCAGCGCACGCAAAGCCTGAGCCACTCTGACGCCCTCGCGAAGCAGAACTAAGCTTGCGATACCGCTCCGGCGCATAGGCGTTATGATCCGGAGCGGTTCAGGCATGGGCAGCGTCAGGCTTTCTGAATGACGGCAGAGATCGTGAACTGGAGCCGAGGCATGCAACTCAAGCGGTGGTCATCCGGGACCCTGGTGGCCATAGCGATGATTGCATTCGTCCTGGCCATGCCCCCAGCCGCGCGCGCTGCCGTGGAAACTGATGCAATCTCCGCTGTGGTTGCGAAAGTCTCGCCATCTGTCGTGAAGGTCATCGTGGTAAGACCTCCGGCAGCCGATGAAGAAAAGTCCGGAGCGCAGGTCGCGAGCGCTTCGGCATCCGATCGGACGATGACAGCTATCGGCTCAGGCTTTGTCATTGATCCATCGGGTTTCATCGCGACAAACAAGCATGTCATCGACAGAGCAATCGCGGTCTTTGTGACAACCGCCGAGGGCGTACGCTATCAGGCCACGGTGGTAGGCATGCCGGACAAGGCCGATATGGCGCTGCTCCACATCGATGCAGGGCGAGCGCTGCCATCGGTCCCATTTGGCGACAGTGACAAGATGCGTGTCGGCGATCATGTTATCGCGATCGGCAGTCCGTTTGGGTTCGACAACAGCGTGACCGCCGGCATCCTGAGCGCGGTCAATCGCGACATCATGGAAAGTCCGTTTGACGACTATTTTCAAACCGACGCGGCGATCAATCACGGCAATTCGGGTGGCCCGCTGTTCAATCTGGCGGGTGAGGTTATCGGTATGAACAGCGTGATAATCGCGCCGGGGACCGGATCGGTCGGGCTTGGTTTCGCCGTGCCGTCGAATGATCTTCGTTTCGTCTTCGACCGTCTGATAAAGACGGGCGAGATCAAGGCCGGGATGCTTCCGATCTATACCCAGCAGGTCAGCTGGATGCTCCAGCAGGCGATGGACGCACCGGGCCTAGAAGGCGCGCTGGTCTCGGCCGTGCAGGACGAGGGCGAGGCCATGTTGCATGGAAAGATCCGATCCGGCGACGTGATCCTGTCCTTCAACGGGCAAAAAGTCTGGGATCCGCGTGATCTTGCCCGGAAGGCGGCGTGGGCGCCGATCGGCAAGGATGCCACCCTTGAAATAGACCGGGGCGGCGTGCGTGAGACCGTGCAGGTGACAATCCGGGCATGGCCTGAAGCCAAGCGAAATGTGGCCAGTGGCGCTGAGCAGCAGAAGCTTGGGCTGGCACTGGGTTCAGGCCGGAACGAGAGCGGCCAGCCGGTGGTGACCGTGGACTATGTGGAACCGAGCGGCACGGCGGCTGACAGCGGTATCCAGAAGGGTGACGTCATCGTGGAGGTCCAGCGGACTCCGGTGTCAGATCCGACCCAGGCCTTGCGGATCTTCGCAGTGCAGTCATCAGCCAAGCATCCCTATGCGGCGGTGCTGGTAGAGCGCGAAAGCAAGCGGTCCTGGATGCCGATCGCGATCCCGCCGGAATAGCGGTTTTCCGGGGCGTCAGCTTCGTCCGGCATAACCCGACTACGCCGTCGTGAAACGAAAGCGCATGGTTCGCTGGTAGACATCGCCTGGGCGAAGAACGGTGAACGGGAAGTCCGGGTGGTGTGGGGCGTCCGGGAAATCCTGTGGTTCCAGGGCCAGTCCGGCGGATTGACGGTAGACCACGCTGCCATGCCCGGCAAAGGTACCGATCAGTTTATTGCCAGTGTAAACCTGAATGCCTGGCTGATCCGTGAAGATTTCCAGCACCCGTCCAGTGGCGGGATCATGGACCCGCATTGCGAAGCGAGGCTCGCCCGGGATGCGTGTTTCCAGGGCAAAACAGTGGTCATAACCGAGGCCATGGAATAATTGCGGGTCTGGCTGCCTGATACGAGCGCCGAGTGGCGTGGGCTGTCGGAAGTCGAAGGGCGTGCCGGCGACGGAGCGGCGTTCCCCGGTGGGGATTTGCGCGCTGTCGGTGGGGAGGAACGCCTCTGCGGCGATGGTCACTTCGTGGCCGAGGACGTCGGCGGATGCTGCGCCGGCCAGGTTGAAATAGGGATGGGCGCTGAGATTGATGACGGTTGGTTTGGTTGTCCGGGCCTCGAATCTCAGGGATAGGTCATCGGCATTAAGTTCGTAGGTGGCCTGGGCGGTTACTTCGCCAGGGAAGCCTTGATCGCCATCGGGACTGACAAGGGTCAGGACAAGCTTTGGGGTGGGTTGGGCTATGGCGGCGGTCACCGTCCAGAACTGCTTGCCGAAGCCGGCCACACCACCGTGCAATGTGGCACTGCCGTTGTTCTTCGAGAGTTGATAGGTCTGTCCGTCCAACACGAAACTCCCGCCGGCGATACGGTTTGCGTAGCGGCCGAGGAGGGTGCCGAACGAGCCGCCGAACGTGGCGTAGGCGGCAACCGTTTCAAAACCGAGCAGGACGTGGCCGCGGTGGCCGAGGCGGTCGGGCGCTTCGATGCTGACCATACGGCCGCCGAAATCGGTGATGCGGACGCGCAAATGGTCGTTTTCGAGCGTATATAGCGTCGCGTTTTTGCCATCGGGCGTTTGACCGAACAATTCGGAGGGCAGGCGTTCCGTCATTGGTTTTCCTGTCTGGTAGCGGGGTCAAGCCCGCTATCTTATCATCACAGCGGTGGATTTACACCTTGGGGCTGACGGCAACTGTGTTCGCCATGATCCAGCTGCCATCCTTCGTGGCGCTGACGAGGACGGTTGTGCGTTTTGTCGCCTCTGACATCGTGCCAGGCCTGAAGGCCACGATTGGTACAGTCGGTGGGCACGGGGGTTCGTTGTTTGCTGTCCAGGCAGGCAACCGTCAGCTTGTTCGATCCAACCGGGCCGGTGTGTGTTGTCCTGGCGGGCGATCTTGAGTTGAGCACGACCGAAAGGATCAGATCTGATCTTCGAACCGGCGCCAGCCATGCCGCAGCGCAAGTGTGGTACTGTCGAGGCAAAAATAGTTGCCGCCTCCGACCTCCGGCTGATCTTCGGTCCGACTGATCGGGCACTGCTTCACTCGGCAGAGCAACAATGCTCCGACCGCACCATGCGAGACGATGGCAACATCATGTGCGGCCTGGGTCGCAGTGATGATGGTCTCAATCGCCAAGACGATCCGGCGCTGGGCGTCTATGGCTCTCTCCCAGCCCCGAACTGACTGATGTGGATTGGCGAAGAAGGCGTCGGCGGTAGCTTCGAATTCGGCTTTGGGCAGGTAGCCGGTTGCTGACCGATCGTTCTCTTTCAATGCGGAGTGTGGACGCGGCGTAACGCCGACGGCCGTGCCAATGGCCCTGGCCCCGTCCATTGCCTTGCGCTCGGTGCTGCACCAAACCTCGCGCAGCCCAGGCACCCAGGGTTGCTTCAGCAACGTCTGCATGCGTCGCAGGCCGAGGGGCGACAGTGCCCATTCGGGAACCGGAACAGCGGGGTCGATGAGAACGTCCGGATGAGTGATGAAGTATACGCTGGCCATTTCCAATTGCCTTGTACCGGTCACGCGGTGCAGCGAACATGAATTCCGTTCTGATGGATAGAATCTGACGGACGGTATCGTAAGGCTTTATCATTGGCCGTTGATTTGGTGGGAGGTTCACCCGACGCTTGGGAACCATGCATTGGGATCGGACCACTAGTGACAACCCTCCGGATCGCAACATCGCCCCTTTGCCTTTAGTGTGCCGACTGTTCAGAATCCCGCCAACTGCTGTTGACGAACACCTGACCGGGGGCATTAGAACGATACGATTGCAGTCATCAGGCTGGTCTGCTCTTGCAGGATGCGGCGAACCGGCCGACGGTGTCCTGAGGACAGGGAGACAACGAACCATGGAATTCGGCATGTTCCACGAATTTCAGCGACGGCCGGGCCAAACGGAGGCTGAGGCATTTTCGGAATCGTTCGAGCAGGTGGACGACGCCGAGGCGGCCGGGCTTGATGTCATGTGGCTTGCCGAACTGCATACAGCGCCCGAGCGGTCGGTTCTTGCGGCGCCGCTGAACATTGCCAGCGCCATTGCGACGCGGACCAAGCGGATGAAGATCGGCATCGCGGTGCAGGTTCTGCCCCTGTGCCACCCGCTGCGGATCGCCGAGGAGGCCACCACGGTCGATCACATCAGCCACGGCCGGTTGATCTTCGGTGTCGGCCGCAGTGGTTTTCCGCGCACCTATCAAGCCTATGGCGTCTCCTACGCGGAGAGCCGGGAGCGGTTCGCCGAGGTCCTGGAAATCCTCAAGCGGGCATGGACGCAGGAACGGTTTTCGTTCCATGGCCAATTCTATCATTTCGACGACGTATGCCTGGTGCCGAAACCGTATCAGACACCCTATCCCGAACTGCGGATTGCCGTGAACAGCCCGGACACGTTCCAGCAGAGCGGCGAAGCGGGCCTGCCGATCTTTGTCGCGACCCGGCTGGGCGATCTGAACGAACTCGTGCCGAACCTGCGTGTGTACCGAGAGGCTTGGGCGGCGGCCGGACATCCGGGAAACGGGAAAGTCTATCTGCGCGTTCCGGTCTACCTGGCCGCCACGGAGCGTCAGGCGCGCGAGGAGCCGCATGAAAGCGTGATGTTTTTCTACAAGTATCTTGGTGAACGGATTGAAGCTTCGGCCACTCAGGAAGGGGCCCGAGCCATTGAGCAGCGCGCCGAACGCGGGCAGAGGCTGCTAACGATCGACTATGAAGAGGTGCTGAAGAGCAAGATTGTTGTTGGCACTCCGGCGATGGTTGTCGACAGGCTTGGCGTTTTGAGAGAGACGTTAGGATTGTCGGGTATTCTGGCGGAGATGAATTGCGGCATGCGCATTCCGCATGATCGTGTGGTCAACTCCTTGCACCTGCTGTGCAAGGACGTTATGCCACATTTGCGTGATTAAATGAGGATGCTTTCGCGTTCCCATTGATGTCATTACCATCCCGCCTCGTTTACGTTACCATGGCGGGGTAATACCGGTTTAGGACCGGGGGAGCGTGCTGCCAATGTTGTCATTGCCATCCTATCCGGGCCAGGATGTTCGTCCCGTCCGGCACTGGAAGACCACCTCGGCCGCGGACGCCGCGCGGTTAATTCGTCCTGGCACGACCGTGGGCGTGGGTTGGCTGGGTGATGGTCTGGCCACAGCTTTGGCGGACGCTTTTCTTGCCAGTTTGCAACCGGACAACCTGACCATCGTCTATGGGGCGACGAAAGGGGAAGGCCGCAACCACGGCTTGAACCTGTTGGCGCACGAAGGTTTGGTGCGACGGGTCGTCGGCAGCCAGTGGCACCCTGTGCCAGCCTTGCAGGCGATGGCCGTGACCAATCTTATCGAAGCCTACAGCCTGCCGGTTGGGGTCATCAACCGGCTGTTTCGTGATATCGCCGAAGGCCTGCCTGGCCACCTCAGCCGCAGCGGCCTGGGTACTTTTACCGATCCGCGCAACGGCGGGGGGCGACTGAACCGGCGCACGCAGGAGCAACTGGTGCGGCTGGTTCGTCCGGCAGGCGATGAGGCGCTGCTGTTCCAGGGTTTTCCAATCGATGTCGCCCTGATCGGCGTTGGCTTCATGGAAGGTACCGCGGCGATCGTGATGACGCGGGATTCGATGACCATAGCGCGGGCGGCGCGGAAAAGTGGCGGGCTTGTTATCGCCCAGGTCGATCGAATTGGCACTTTGGAAAGACCACCGCCGGGACAGGTCGTGGTGCCTGAACTCGTTGATTGATGTCCTGGTCGCGGCGGACCCTCGGGACCGGACGTGGGAGACGTTTTCGGCTGCCTCGACTGCGCGACCCGGACAGCTGCGTCTGAAGCACTGACGGCAGTGCCCGGATGAAGCGGGCGTTGTGTTGGTCTATTCGTCGCGCTTGAGTGTCCTGGTGGTTGTTCCAGAGCGGAGCGCCTGGGCTGTTACGGTCGCGGGAGCCGTTCGTTCTATCTGTTTCTTGAAAAGTCTGATTTAAGAACCAATGGTCTGGTTATAGGCGGGATGTACTCCTGGCCGAAGAGAATGGAGGGTCGAAGTTATAAAGGCAATTCCGCATTGCCTGGGCGTCGGAGGGTGCGAGCGATGCGGCTGGTAACGGGAAACGATCTTGTATGCGCACCGCCAGTCGAGCCCGGCACGTTCGTTTTGCGTAGAATATAAATATCCAGGGGTGTTTTGTTGTTTATGGCGTGATTGAATTTTGCCGATCGCCCGCGGCTTTCGATGCCATCACATGAGCCGACAACGAGTGCTTTCAGGCTGACGCTGTCCTTCCCCTCGGACATACCTTGCCCAACCGCATGAAGCGCAGAAACGGACGATAATGATACGAGCGGGATGTGGCGTGGGACGTAATGAGGGCGGCAAATATCACTCCGCCGGGGTCGGGCAGGTGACCCCGAGCCGGGTCAGCGCTGCATCCAGTTCAGACTGGATCACTTCTATCTCTGCCGCAACTTGTGCCGCACTGAGAGATCCGATCGTCTGCTCCAACGCCGAAGCGCGTTCCGCCAGCACATCAGCGCCTACGTTTCGGGCCGCACCGGCGAGACTGTGGGCTGCTCGGTAGACCGTCTTGCTGTCATCGCGTTTCGCTGCGTCGCGCATTTGTATCAGGTGTGCCTGGGTATCCTCGCTGAACGCGTGAACGATCTCCGCCACGGCGTCGCTGCCCAGCATTTCGGCCAACTCGCGCAACCGAGGCGTCGTTGCGTCCGGTTCTTCGGCTACGGTGTGCTGTCCGGCGGCGGTGCGTCCTTTGGCGATGGCGGCGCGCAGGCTGGCCAGCGTGACCGGCTTGGTGGTCGCCGCGTCCATGCCGGCTGCGAGGCAGGCCGCCATATTCTCCGAACTCGAGCCGGCGGTCAGACCGACGATCGCGATCCGTGCCGGCGGTCGTTCGCTGGCGCGGATCTGGCGCGTGGCGGTTAGCCCGTCCATTTCCGGCATCATGACGTCCATCAGCACCAGGTCGTAGCGGATCAGCGCCAGGGCAGCGATTGCCTCGGATCCCGTGCCGACCGCATCGGCCTGATGACCGAGCCGCTCCAGCATACGGAGGGCGACGAGGCGGTTGGTGAGGTTATCTTCGGCCACCAGGACCCTCAACCGCGTTTCATCCTGCGGCTCGGCGGTTGCCACCGAATCGTCCAAAACGGCGGTCTGGGCCAGCTTGAGGGTCACGTCGAAGTGGAAACTGCTGCCAACACCGGGTTCGCTCTCGACCCGGATGGTACCGCCCATCAGCTCGACAAGGCGGCGGCAGATCGCCAGGCCCAGTCCGCTGCCGCCGAAGCGGCGGGAGATGGAACTGTCCATCTGGGTGAACTGTTCGAACATCCGGTCGAGGGCTTCGGGTATGATCCCGATTCCACTATCGGCGATGCTGAACAGCAATCTGACATGATCCTCGTCCGCCGGTTGGTGTGCGAGCGTCAGGCTGACCCACCCTTCATCGGTGAACTTGATGGCGTTGCCGACCAGGTTCAGCAGAATCTGCCGAAGCCGGCCAAGGTCGCCGGTTACCGCAGCGGGCACCGCTTCGCCGGCGACGGCGGAGAGATGCAGACCTTTGGTGCCGGCCTGGATCTCGAACATCCCGACGACACCGTCGATCAGGGCGGTCGGATCGAAATCCACCTCATCGAGCTGCACGCGGTCGGCTTCCAGCCGGGAGAAGTCTAGTATGTCGTTGATGAGTGCCAGCAGGTGGTCCCCCGACTGGTGGATCAGGCGGACGTAATTTTGCTGTGCCGGGCCCAGTTCCATTTCTTCCAGCAATCCAGCGATGCCGATCACACCATTTAGCGGCGTGCGGATCTCGTGGCTCATGACTGCCAGGAATTCGGATCGGGCGCGGGCGGCGGCTTCAGCGGCATCGCGGGCCTCTGCCAGGACCTGGGCGGCGCGTTCCTGCTCCGTGATATCGGTGAAGGTTCGAACCGCGAGGCCGGTATCGAGCATTTTGGTGCGGATTTCGAGTACCGTGCCGTCGTGTCGCTTTCGCTGATAGACGCTGTTGCCTGGCTTGAGGCCACCTGCCTTTACCAGCGCACGCACAGCCTCCGCATCCTGGCCAGCGAATTCACCTGATTTGACCTGCCATTCCAGGAGGGCAT
This sequence comes from uncultured Alphaproteobacteria bacterium, assembly GCA_963790515.1. Classification (GTDB taxonomy): domain Bacteria; phylum Pseudomonadota; class Alphaproteobacteria; order Acetobacterales; family Acetobacteraceae; genus Rhodopila. The sequence continues at coordinate 277,616 of CAWBPF010000018.1, forward strand.
CGAAGGCTACGCCTGGACGGGTCAAATGCGCCGGAAGGCCCAGCAATTCGGCGGCTCGTGCATTCAACAGCGGCATGTTGCGTTGAGCGTCGACGACGAGCAGGCCCTGGCTGATATTCTCGACGGCTGCTTGCAGCATTTCCCGGGAAAGCAGCGTTTCGCGCCGGTTGCGGGCGAGCGCGACCGTCACGAGCAGGGTGAGCAGCGTCAGTATCAAACCAATCGTGACGCAGCCTTGCATCTCGCGCCTGTAATCGGCGAGCGCATCGGCGCTGGACAGGCCAACGATGACGATCAGGCCGTATGGATCGACCCGCCGCCAGCTGTAAATGCGATCGATACTGTCCAATTTGCTACCGGGCTGACCGGCCATGCGGATCGTACCCGTGGGCTGCCGCGGTGCCTGCCACCAAGCCTGTCGCAGACAGGTCGCTGCCTAGTCCGGCCACGGATTCGGGTGCCGAGGATCGCACGATCCCGTCTTGCCCGAGCAGCAGGAGTGCACCGTGTCCAATATCGAGCGAAGCGTAGAACCGGGACAGGAAGGCCGGATCGAGTGACGCGACGAGGATGCCATCGAAGGTGCCGGTTGCATCGAACAGCTTGCGGACGAACTGGACCGACCAACGGCCCGACACACGGCCGATCACGGGGCGGCTTATGAACAGATCATCGCCCGGTTGGTCCCGGGGTATCCGAAAATGGTCCCGGTCGGCGATACTGGCGCGCGCGCGTCCGGTTGCATTGAGATTGCTCGTCACGACATCGCCGTTTCGGTCGCTAAGCGAAAGCTGCAATGTCAGCGCCCGCGTCAGGCCGCTGTCGCGTTCCCATCGGCCTATGTCGAAATGGGTGGTGTCCGGCGCGCGGGCGACGCGGGCCGCTCGTATCGTGATGTCAATGGCCTCGACGCTGCGGCGGATATTTTCCTCGAACGCATGGGTCAGGTTACGGGAGTCCTGCGCCGCGTTCTCAAGCGCCGCATGATGCTTCTGGCCGAGATAGGCAGCGATCCCTCCCCAGAGCAGCAGGGCGGGCACGATCGTCAAGGCAATTCGGACGCGCATGCCGGTGCAGATTACGCCGCGGTCTGCGGGTCGGGTTCCTGCGGCACTGCTTCGCCCGACTGGGCCGGACCGAATTGGGCCCGGCCCAATTGGGCCTGAAAGATGTCCGCCGGGACGGCCCGTCCGTAAAGCCAGCCTTGACCGACGTGGCATCCGGCGTCTTCGGCGAGCTGTGCCATCACGTCGGTCTCAACGCCCTCGGCCACCACTTTCAGCCCGAGCTCGCGGCCTAACGATGCACTGGCGCGGACGACTTTGTGGGAATCGCGGTTTTGAACGGCTTCCCGCACGAAGGTCTGGTCGATCTTCATTTCGTTGAATGGCATCCGTACCAGCGACAGCAGGCTGGAATGACCGGTACCGAAATCGTCGATCGACAGATTGACTCCGCGGATGCGGAGGCGGGTGAGAATCTCCGTGGCGCAAGCTGTATCGGGGATGCCGGTGCTTTCGGTAACTTCCAGCACCAATGCCCCTGGTGGCACGCCGCGGGTCTGCAGCGCGCGTTCGATGCGGTCCGGCAGGCCTGGGTCATCGAGCAGCAGGGGCGACAGGTTTACGGCAACCGAGCAGTCGGGGTGCCTTTCGCGCCAGCGTGCGCAAGCAATCAGAGACTGGTCCAGGATCGTGTCCGTCAGCTCGTTGATCAAGCCCCTTTGCTCTGCCACCGGGATGAATGTTACGGGCGAAACTGCCCTGCCGTCAGCACGCACCCAGCGCGCCAATGCCTCCGCCCCGACGATGGCGCCGGTCGTCAAGGAGGTCTTGGGCTGGAACCAGGGTCTGATTTCTCCGGCCAGGAGGGCGAGTCGGATTTGTTCCTCGGACGGTGCCAACAGGGTCGCGGCGGTGCCCATCGCCCGGGTATGCGGCGCCTGGTGAAGCAGGCGCTGCAACGCGTTGGGCTGGATGGGTTTGCGCAGGACGCCCGCGACCATAAGGCCGAGGCCCGAGGCAAGGCGCTGGCTGGCGGTCAGAATGCGTTCATCGAAGCCTGAGGCCAACACCAGCACGGCGTTGGGATTGTAGCGGGCGATCAGTGGCAGGACTTCAAGCCCATCTTCGGCCCCCAGCGCCAGGTCGAGAACCACGAAATCGAATCCGTCGCCTTTTTCGAGCAGGTCTCTGACTTCGGCGATGCTGCCGGCGCCGGTGACCTGAAAGCCTGCCCGCGTCGCCGCGTGGCTGGCGATGGATCGATCCAGCCTCTGGTCATCGACGATCAGAATGTGCTGGCGAAGCATCAGTGCAGCTCGCTTTGACGGGGCTTGAAGGGTATGCCGGCACCGGCGACGAAGTCGCGGAGCGTCTTGATACCAACCGGCTTGGCAACGCAGGTAAGGTTGTTCAGTCCATAGTTCTGACCCAGTTCGCCGGCAGCTTTCAGCAGCAGCTTTTCCGATGCGGTGACGACCATGACCGGCACGGCTGGCGCTTGTTCGGCAATCATGAACAGAAAGTCGAGCCCGTCGGCGCCCGGCATGATCAGATCGGTGATGATGGCGGCGGGACGCATGCGGGCCAGCACCGCTCCTGCCTCCGCCACGCTGGCCGTCCGCACTGTGTCGACGCCGATCGAGTAACATAACATGGCGAGCGTCATCGCTTCTGACAGTACGTCATCGACGATCAGGATCGGGGGAGGGGGGCCATGCGGCATGGCCGATGGGTCGCATGGGGCCGGTTAAAGAAGGGTTAAGGGATACCGTGGCCGCCGGGTCATTTGGTCATTTATTTGTTCGGGGCGCCTTGCCGGCGCACGACCCGTGTGCAGTTGTCAGGTGGATTGGTGGCACAAGCGGCCGGGTAATCCGGAATATCGGCCCGATGCCGGGAACCAAAGTCGCGGAGATAAGACATGCACCTGGGTTTCTTCACGATGCCGATCCATCCGCTGGGCAAGGACTGGCGGCAGAGCCTGCGAGAGGATCGGGAGGCGTTCATCCTGGCCGACGAGCTCGGCTTCACCGAGGCCTATTGCGGCGAGCACATCACCGACCGGCCGAGAACATCACGTCCTGCGCCATGTTCATCGCCTGGCTGGCGCGCGCCATCAAGCACATGCGGCTCGGCACCGGCACCATCAACATGCCGAACAGCCATCCGGCCGCGGTCGCCGGCCAGATCGCGATGCTGGACCACATGCTGGACGGCCGCTTCAATTTCGGCATCAGCCCGGGCGGGCTGCTGTCCGACGCCGAGGTGTTCGGCAATCTCGACGCCGACCGCGACGGCGATGTTCGTCGAGGGCATCGACACGGTGCTGGCGATCTGGGCCGGCGAGCGCGCCCTACAACATCGAAGGCCAGCTTCTGGAAGATCACCACCGAGCGGACCATGATGCCGGAGATCGGCCAGGGCATCATCGCCAAGCCGCTGCAGCAGCCGCATCCGCCGATCGTCGTCACGGCGGTGGCGCCCCACTCCAAGGGTGTCACCGAGGCCGCGGCGCGCGGATGGGTGCCGATCTCGGCCAATTTCCTGCTGCCGCAATGGGTGGAGACGCATTGGCCGAAATACGTCGAGGGGCTGCGCAGCCGTGGGCGCGTCGCCGACCCGGCCAACTGGCGCGTCGCCAAGAGCATCTTCGTGGCCGACGATCTGGCGACGGCGCGCGACTATGCGCTCGGAGCCGAAGAGTCCCTACCGCTTCTATTACCACTCAGCTGCTGACCAAGATGAAGAAGAACGGCCGCGGCTGATCTTGTTCAAGATCCGATGCCGAGCATGCCGGACGACGAGGTGACGATCGGATTACGTGCTCGACAAGCTGGTGGTCTGGGGCACGCCCGACAAGGTGGCGGACGATATCCTGGCCTTCCAGGAGGAGGTCGGCGATTTCGGCACGCTGCTCTACGCCGGCAAGGACTGGGCGGATCCGGCGCTGGCGCGCCGCTCGATGATCCTGGCGGCAGAGCAGGTGATGCCGCGGATCAACGCCGCGATCGGAACGCTTGCCGCCGCGCAATAGGATTCGGGGGCGTGGTCAGAAAATGCCGGCGGCGAGGCCATTGCTGAGCGCCGCGCCCAAATCGCGGCAGCGGGCAAGGTCGGCGAGGGCGATGGTCTTTGGCGCCAGGATCGCCTCGGGTGTCTGCGCGTGGGTGCGGACGATCAGCGGATCGGCGACGGCCCGCAGACGCCAGCCGGTGGCGATGCGGGCGATCTGCCGGGCGGCGTTTTCGCCGTCGCTGCCGGCGCAGATCAACGTGGCGTAGGGGCGGCCGTTGATGCGGTCCAGTGCCGGGTAGTAGGTGCGGTCGAAGAAGTCCTTCATGTGCCCGGCCATCGCCGCGAGGTTCTCGGGCGTGGCGAAGATGTAGCCGTCGGCGGCCAGCACGTCGTCTGGTCCGGCGTTCGCCGGCGGGCAGCAGCGCGGGTCGTGACCGCTGGTTCGTCGGCCGCGCCTGCGGCTGCGGCTTGGCCATCTGCCGCGTGCCGCCGGTCAGGGAGTGGAAGACGATCAGCAGCGTCTTCATGCGATCAGGCGTAGGCAGCCCGCCGACGCGTCACGCGCTGACGACGCCCAGTGGCGACGAGGTTCAGCATCAGCGCCACGATGCCGATGTTCAGGTCGCGCAGTGCCTCTGGCAGGTCGGGAACAGCGTGGCGACGCTGGTGTGGGTCAGGGTCGTGGCCGCGACGGTGGCGACGCCGACGCAGATGCCGGCGAAGGCGCCCTCCTTGCGTGACCGGATTGTGCGGCAGCAGGCTGGCGACCAGCGCCGGGAAAAGCTGCGTGACAAAGCTGTAGCCCATCAGCAGCAGTGCCACGATCGTCGTGCCGCCGCTGCAGGGTGAACAGCACCGCGATCAGCGGCGACGACCGGCACCAGCATCTTGGCGACGCGCGCGACATCGTTGCGTCGGTGGCCTGCGGGCTGGACATAGCGCGAAAGATGTTGTTCGCCAGCAGCGTCGCCGAGGCCATCAGGATCATCGAGCCCGGCACGAGGGCGGTCAGCACGCCCGCCGCACCGATGACGCCGACGAACCAGGGGTCGAAGGTCTGGATCGACAGGCGCAGCAGCGACAGGTCGATGTCCGGCCCCTTCAGGCCCGGAACCTTCAGGATCGCCGCGAAGCCGACGAAGAACACGAACAGCAGGATGAGCTGGTACAGCGGCAGCAACGCGGCGTTGCGGCGGAAGGCTCGCTCCTCCTTCGCGGTGTAGAGCGAGCCGAACGTGTGCGGCCACATGTAAAAGCCCAGCGCGGTCAGCAGCACGGTGGAGTCGAACCAGGCGACGCTTTCGCCCTGCGCGCGGCAGCGCCAGGAAGTCGGGCTTGGCTGCCTGGATCGCCTGCGAACATCGCGCCATAGCCGCCGTAGTAGTGCAGCGGCAGGTAGATGCCCAGGAACAGCACAATCGGCAAGGATCGTGGTGTCCTTGACCACCGCGGTCCAGGCGGAACCGTGGACGCCGGACACCATGACATAGGCAGTAACGACGGCGGCGCCGATCCAGATCGCGGCGGCGGGCGAAATCGCGCCATAAGCCGCGGCGTCGACGATAATCCCAGACCCTTGAGTTGCAGCACCAGGTAGGGGATCAGCGCGACGATGCCGACGCAGCGCGACCAGGACGCCCAGCGCGGGACTGTCATATTTGCGGGCGAAGAAATCCGGCTGGGCGATCAGCCGGTGTTCCTTGGCATAGCGCCAGATCGGCGGCAGCAGCCAGTACGACAGCACGTACGCCAGGCAGCCATAGGACAGGATGTAGAAGGCCGGCGCGCCATGCCCGTAGGCGAAACCGCTGCCGCCGAGGAAGGTGAACGTCGTGTAGATTTCGCCGGCCATCAGCACGAAGACCAGGATCGTGCCGAAGCCGCGGCCGCCGACGGTCCACTGCTCCAGGTTCATGTCCTTGCCGCGCCGGGCGCGCGAAGCCCAGCAGCAGGACGCCGGCGATGGTGGCGAAGATGATGATCAGCGCGGCGTTCATCGGCGGGTCTCTGGCGTATCACGGTTGGCAGGGTCGCAGACGTAGATGATCGCCATGATCGCGGCGGTCAGGACGATCCACAGGACGATCCAGGCGAGGATCAGCGGCATGCCCAGGATCAGCGGCTCGACGCGGTTGAAGAACGGCACGCCGACCAGAATGCCCAGGAACGGCAATACGGCCAGGAGTTTGATGTACGGCATTGCCTCTCCGGTGCTTGGGTGGAAGCCAAACGCCTGGGCATCGGTTCCGGTTGCTCCTGGGACATCGCCCTGATTACCGGATCGGCTTTTTGGTCATGTTGCGGGTGTGGCGCCAACGGCGATTCCGCCGGATGCAGGGCCTTCCACCGACGCTGCATCGCGATCCTGCCTGGGTCAGACACAAGCGTTGGGCATCGGTATTGGGTCGGTCTGAAACCACGGCGGGAGTGCGGCCGTTCAGCGCCTTAGGAACATGAGATCGGTTTCACGGCGACGCTCCCACCCGCAACGCTCGAGTTCGGGGGTGTCGCTTTCGGCCATGGGATAGCCGATGCAGAAATAACCAATGAACAACCAGTCCGGCGGGACGTTCAACGTTGCAGCGACCTGGGCGGGCTCCAGGATCGACACCCAGCCCATGCCGAGGCCGCAAGCCCGCGCCATGAGCCAAATCGTATGTACTGCCATCACCGTCGAGTAGGCGGTCGTTTCCGGCATGGTCCTGCGCCCGAGCCCGCGGCCCTGGTGCGGGTTGGATTCGGCGAAGACGGCCAGGTGGCAGGGGGCTTCATCCAGCCCAGCCAGTTTGAGCCCGGCGTAGATGAGGGCGTCCGAACCTTCGAGAGCTGCCAATGCATTTGCGTTGCAATGCTGGAAGTTTGTGCGAACGGCGTGACGCCGATCAGGGTCGTCAACAACGACAAAGCGCCACGGCTGGCTCAGTCCGACGGACGGCGCCAAGGCGGCACCGTGGAACAGCTCGGCGAGCAATGTTTCGGGCACCGGGTCGCTGCGAAATCGGCGTACATCCCGCCGCCATTTGAACAGATCGAGCAGTTGCGCCCGAAAAGCATGGTCGAACGTTGGCGTCTGCAGGTGCGTTTTTATTGAAAGGTCTCCCATTCTGCCAATAGCCTTACCGTATCCGCCAGGTCCCAAATTGTTTTGGTCACACCAGCCCCAATGGCTGGGGTTACAGCGGAGCGTCTGATGAATGCGAGCAAAATTACAGGGATGGTGCAGATTGCGATCGGTGGTCTGCGGTTTCCCTTGGGCAACGCAGCCGTCAGCGCTTTGGGCGGTGGGCATAGTTGATGCCGGTACAGGTAGCATCGGATGCGGCCGAACCCGATGCTGTCCGATACTACCGAGAATACCGATGCTGTAACGATCCTGTCGAGGCGCTGGGCGATAAAACTTTATCGAGATGCATCATCACGAGCGGTGGCTATACCTATATCTTTGCCGAGTTTAACTCAGTCTGACACTACGTCAGTTATTGCGGGTATGCTGGTTCGAATGGGGTTGTGGGACCTGCTACCGCGCTTGATTGCCGTGCCTTCAACGGGCATGATGCTTTATGTGGCTGCAAGTCTATGATGCTTGCGGAACCCAGGATTATTTACCGGCGCGCTCTGCGTGAGTGGCCGGGTCGTCAAACTCGCCGGGACAACGCGCGTCAGGATGAGTATTATGCCAGGAATACGCGGCTCAGGGAGAGCGGTGAAGACCATGAGAACAGTAACCTGCCTTAGGCTTGCGTTCACCGCGATGGCTGCAATGCCGATATCGCTCGCTCTCGGGGCTCCTTCAGGCGGGGCTGAGCCGTTTGACGGATTTGGAGCGCCGTCCATGTTCGAAAACGCCAGAGGCACTGTCGACGGATCACAGTCGGGCGCCCGTCTGGCACAGATCTCTCAGGCACGGGTTAATCCGATGGTTTATGTGCGTTGGGGCGCGTGCGAACTGCATGCGCAAGTTCCCATCTGTTCCGTGCCGACAAAACAGTAGACAGCGACCCGAGGCTATCAGGGTTGCGGACATCCCTGCTTCCTGTTGTTGTCAATTTTGCCAATCAAGATGGGCTGCTCCGCAAGGCCTGGCCACTGGTTGCCTACCGCAGAAGCCGCGCAAATCCGGTCCACCGGCTGACAATCATGCAGGGCGACTTGCCGGGCGCTGTCCCTGGGGCGTCGACCGAGTGCCAGGCCATGGTGACTGGCCGGGTCAGTGGCAAGGCCTTCTCTTAAGCAGATCCCCGAGTCTCTTGCGCTCCTGTCCGGCGAGGTCGCCGTCAGGGTCAGCGATTGGCGGGACGGGCCGGTTTCAGTACCGTGGGGGTCAGCGAGCGCCGGGCTCACAGCAAGCGTCAGCGGTAAAATACTGAATGTCGCCTGCGCATCGACCGTCTGCGACGCAACCGGATCGCATTTTTCTGGTTGGATCTATGATCAATGGAAGATGTGCGATGACGAAAAGCAAGCAGGATGAGGCGATGCCGGACCCAGGGCAGGGTGTTCCCCCGACGGATCCGGCTGCGGCGCCGCGGCGGCCCAGGGATGAAAACCCGCCTGCGTCGGATGGAGACGTGATCGCGGAATTGGGCGACGAAGTAGGTGGGCCGGCCTGATGGGCGTTGCGGGTCAGTCGCGGGCGCGTTTGGGAAACTGCATGCAGACCAGGTCGACGCCGGTTGGGCCGGCGAGAAGACGCGCGGCGGCATCGTCCGGAGCGACGAAAACACAGGACTGCACGGGCAGGAACGCGCCATCGGCGACCGACGCGGAACCGGCGGAGACCAACCAGAACTGACCGCCTCCGGTCGACGGGTCCGGACCGGTGATCGAGCCGTTGGCCGGAACGGTGTAGCGCCAAGTGCCCAGGCCGTCGGGGGTTTCAGCGATGACGGCACTGCCGCTGGGGGCGGTGAGGGCTGAGAGTTCCTGGTCCGTCAGCGGCGGCAGCGGGCCGCAGGTCGCCTCGCGATGCCGGAATTTGGCGCGGGCTTCGCGCAATTGGCGGCGCTGTTCGGGCATGTAGCGCGCGCCGGGATCCCAGGCGTTACGCAGAGTGAACCAGGACACGCCCTCGTCGGCGGCGATGATCGGGCCATAGGCGGAGTAGGCGTCGGTATAATGCACGGCGACGCTGGCGATGTCGTGGACACCGAGCCGGCCGGAGCCTTGGACGACGACCTGATACTGGTCCGCCTGGTGAAAATGCGGGTGGACGACGGCGGCGCCTTGTTTCTCGACCAGGAAGGCCATCGGATAGATGCCTTCGGCCGACGGGGCGGCTTCACCTTCCTGGAGCGTGTTGCGGTTCTTGCCGATGAATGTGGTGAGCCAGCCGTTGGCGGTTTTGCGGCGATTGGTGCTGAGTGCGACGGTGCTGTCGGCGGTGAGGACCATGGTAAGATCTCCTTTGAAGCCAGCGTAACCGTGATTTCAGTGGCTGCCAACTTTCCGGTTGGCCCCGACTGCTGATAGATCCGGTTCGGAAACACAGGAAGGAGACGACACCATGGCCTATACCCCATTCGATCTCACCGGCAAGGTGGCGCTGGTCACCGGCGGCAACAGCGGCATTGGCCTGGGGATGGCGCTGGCGATGGCCCAGGCGGGCGCGGATATCGCCATCTGGGGCACCAATGCGGCGAAGAATGCGTCTGCGGCGGAAACGCTGCAGGCCACGGGTCGGAAAATCCTGGCCCTGGAATGTGACGTTGGGGAAGAAGAGGCGGTGGAGGCCGCGTTCCGCCGTACGTTGAACACGTTCGGGCGGGTTGACGGGTGTTTCGCCAACGCCGGCGTGTCCGGTCGCGGGGGACATTCTTTCCTGGAGATGACCAGCGCGGAGTGGCATCGGGTGACCCGGGTCAACCTTGATGGGGCGTTTTATACATTCCGCACGGCGGCCAAGCATATGGTGGAGCGTGGCGGTGGGGGAGTGCTGGTTGGGACGGCGTCGCTGGCGGCGATTGAGGCGGCACCTCGCAGCGAGCACTATGCCGCGACCAAGGGCGGCATGATCTCGATGGTCAAGGCGATGGCGGTCGAGTTCGCGCGGCACGGCGTGCGGGCACATTCGATCCTGCCGGGCTGGATCGAGACCAACATGACGGCGAACGCCGTTCAGACCGATGGATTCAAGAACAAGGTGCTGCCGCGCGTGCCGATGCGTCGTTGGGGCGAAGGTGATGATTTTGGCGGTATTGCGGTGTATTTGATGAGTTCGGCATCGAAATACCATACCGGCGACACGTTCGTCATCGACGGCGGATATTCGCTGTTCTAGCCCGTTACGCCTCGGGCCTTTGGGGTGCGGCGGAGGGGTTTACTACGCCGCGCGCACCTCCTGGACCAGGCGAACGAGATGCTCCGACAATTCCCGCGACTGCTGGGACAACTCGCCCGCTGCGCTGAGAACATTTCCGGCCGACGCACCGGCCATGGCAACTGCCTTGCTGGCGCCGGTGATGCGTTGCGAGACGTCTTGGGTGCCGGACGCGGCTTGCCGGACATTGCGGCTGATCTCTTGCGTTGCCGCGCCCTGTTCCTCGACTGCCGCGGCAATGCCACCGCTTAGCTGGCTGATCTCGTTGATCGTTGTGCCGATGCTGGCGATCGCCTTGACCGCATCCTGCGTCGCGACCTGGATCTGGCCGATTTGGGTGGCGATTTCGTCGGTCGCCTTCGCCGTCTGCGTGGCGAGGTTTTTGACTTCGCTGGCGACGACCGCGAAACCTTTGCCGGCTTCACCGGCGCGGGCCGCCTCGATCGTCGCATTCAGTGCAAGAAGGTTCGTCTGGCCGGCAATCCCGCTGATCACCTGAACGATGTTGCCGATCCTGGTCGCAGTCTCGGCCAACGTCTGGACAAGACCATCGGTGCGGCGGGCTTCGTCCACCGCGCGGATCGCGATGGTCGATGACTTGGCCACCTGACTGCTGATTTCACTAACCGAACTGGCGAGTTGCTCGGTTGCCGAGGCCACTGTCTCGACATTGGCAGCGGTACGATCGACCAGCGTTTGCGCCGACCCCGCTTCCGTCTCGGCCTGGTCGGTGGCGCTGTGCATATCACCAGCAGTGGCGGTCAGCCGGTTCGAAGCCGCGGCCAGTGAACTGGCGACTTCCCCGAGTTGGGCCTGCAGGCGGTCGGCGACGTCCCCCGCGGTGCGCCGCTGGGCCGCGCGCGTTTCCGCTTCAGCCTCGACGCGGGCAGCTTCGAGGGCATGTTTTTCTTCGGCGTTGGTCTTAAAGACAGCGACCGCTCGGGCCATGCGGCCGATCTCGTCACCGCGTTCGGCATCGGACATGGTGACGGACAAATCACCAGCGGCGAGGGCGGTCATGACACGCTCCAGCCGGGAAAACGGCCGTGTAATCGACCGGCCGAGTATCCAGGCCAGGAGGGTGGCCAGTCCAATGGCAAGCCCGGCGATCAGGCCGGTACGGATCATCAGCGCCTGGCTTTCGCTTTCAATATCATCGAGAAACACGCCGGTGGCGATGATCATGTTCCAGGGTTGAAAGGTGTCGATGAAGTTCATCTTCGGTGTCGGGATTTTGGTCGTCGGACGTGGATATGTCACATACTGGATGCCGCCGCCGGCAGTCCCGACGGCGATCAATGCGCGTATCGTGTAACGTCCGGCTGCATCCTTCAGGTCGATGCGATTGGTGCCTTCGAGTTCCGGTTGCGGCGGTAGCACGATCACGGTGCCATCAGTACGATAGGCAAAGATATAATCGCCCGATCCGTAGCGCATCGCGCGAACCGTTGTGCGAAAGCGTTCCAGGGCGGCCTCATGCGTGAGCTTTCCTGCAATCTCCTCGTCGTGCAGGTTCTGCGCGACGCCATGAGCGACCTGAACGATTGCACGCAACTCGGATGCGCGGGCTTCGATCGCCTGATGCTTCTCGGTTTGCAGCAGATCGCCGATGGTCGCCAAAAATCCGATGACCAGAACGACGACCATCCCCTGCAGGCGTAGGAACAATGGGATTTTGTGCAGACGCGTCATAGGTGGTTCTTCCCGAGGCAATGCGTTGCCGCATCATCCCAGATCCATATGAAGCGATGGTTAACGCCGAGGCGATTATGGTCGGCTGTTACGATCCCAACGGCGACATGGCGTAGGCGGCCTCGACCAAAGCGACCGCGGCGGCGTTGTCGGTCAGATCGGCGATCGGCTTGCGGCCGTCCTGCAGGCGCTGCAGGGTGTCGCGGACGAAGGTCGGGTAGAAGTGCACGTTGGTCAGCTTCATTGCCTGCGTGGTGCGCTGGCGGTCGTTGGTAACGATCTCCAGCGTGCTGTCATCCCGAGCGGCGAAGTAATGTTTTTCGGTGCGGATGCGAGTAGTGCAGGTCGAACACGGAGTTCGGCGCGGGATACAGATAGCCGGTCTCCACCATGCAGCTTGCGCCGCCGCCCTGCATCAGCACGACGGCATGATCCTCGATGTTCAGGTGCGCGTTGCGGTTCGACATCATCGCGCCGGTCACGGTCAGGTCGGCACCGGGCAGCAGCACACGGCAAAGGTCCATGAAATGGACGCCCAGGTTCAGCAGCGCGCCGCCGCCGGAAGTTTTGCGGTCGATGACCCACTCGACGCGTTGCTGGTGATAGCGATCGACCATGCCGCCGATGAACTTGAACATCGCGTATTGGACGCGGTTCGTTCATCGAAAGGATGGTTTCGACCAGCGGGCTGTAGCGGATCACATACGGCACCGCCGCGAACAGGTTGGCCGCGGCAGCCTGGGCGGCGATGTCGGCGGCCTCGGCGGCGTTGATGGCGCAGGGTTTCTCCATTGCGAATGGAATGCGCTGGTCGATCAGGAAGCGGGCAAGTTCGGCCATGTCGGAATGACGGGCGAGGGCGAAGGCGAAGTCGGGCTTCAGCGTGGCGCACATTTCCCGATAGTCGGCGAAGGCGTTGCAGCCGGCTTTGGCGGCCGCGGGTTCGGTGCGCGACAGGTCGGGATCGCTCACGCCGACGATGGTGACGCCCGGCATCTCCAGGCATGGATTGAGAAAGAACGGCGTATGCCAGTGTGAGACGCCGATCAGCACGACGCGCATGTTGTTTCCCCCTTTTGCCGGATCATTCCCGCGATCCTCCCTGGCGCATCGTGGCGCTTGCTGCAAGATGGCGGCCCGAACCCAAAGGAAAGGCGTTGACGTGATCACCCTGTCGGAGAATTTCCGAGCGCTGTTCTACACGCCGTTCTATGCCGCCCATGCCACCGGGGCGTTCGTGCGCGAGCGGGTGGACGTCGAGTTCCGGCTGTCGTCCGATCCCAACCGCACCGCCGCGGCACTGCGATCCGGCGAGGTCGAGGTGATGTGGGGTGGGCCGCTGCGCGTGTTGCTGACGCATGATGCCGATCCGGCGTCGGACGTCGTGTGCTTTTGCGATGTGGTGGCACGAGACCCGTTTTTTGTGATCGGTCGAGAGCCCCGCCCGTCGTTTCGCCCTGCCGACCTGACCCGTGTCCGGCTGGGGTCGGTGTCGGAGGTGCCGACACCCTGGCTGTGTTTGCAGGATGATATCCGGCGGGATGGGGCGGACCCGGCTTCGGTGGTTCGTGTGACGGATGGCACGATGGCTGCGAACGCCGAGGCGCTGAGGGCGGGCCAGCTGGATGCGGTGCAGGTGTTTCAGCCATATGCCGAGGATCTGCTGGCCTCGGGCGCGGGGCATCTTTGGTACGCGGCCGCGAACCGCGGGCTGACAGCTTATACCACCCTGGTAACGCGCCGGGCGCGTGGTTGAGCAAAAGCGGGATGAATTGCTGGGGATGGTGCGGGCGATGTACCGGACTCTGCGTTGGATCAGGGCCACGCCGGGGGCGGAAATACAACGCGTGTTGGCGGATTATTTCCTGGATGTGCCGCCGGCGATCTATGCGAGTGCGGTCGATCGGTACCGAGCGCTGGACCTTTACGGGCCGGACCCGGTCACCCGGCGGGAAGGTTTCGATCGGCTGGCCGCGGCGATGCGTTCAGGCGGTGCCTTGAAACGGGATGTGTCGTTCGAGGAATGCGTCGACAACAGCCTGGCGGAGCAGGTGGTCAATGAGCGTTAGATCGAGGGGCGGAGAATAGACTGGAGGCGAGAGCCCAATCGGCCGTATGCCGATGCGGTTTTGCCAGTCGTGATCCTGGCTGCCTAAGTCTACCGGCGCTCGCTGGCGTCGGTGTCCGCCTGGAAATCGCACTGGGTGATGCCATCGAGGGCTGATTGACGGTTGGAATTGGCCTTGGAGAAATATTCGATCGATTGCTCTTTGATGGTTTCCGCGAGCGCCTGGTGGGTGGTGGTGTCACGTGGTTCTGCTCCCGCCAGACGGGTTGTCTGACGGGAGAGACTGCGGCGGCTGGGTGAAACCGGACCCTGTCGGCGCAGGGCGGAGCGCGATTATCCCTGTCGGCGAGGATGTGATGGCTGACAGCCTAGTGCCCGCCTGCTACGCCGAAACGCACTACGTCCTGGACTTGTCAGCCAGTGCCTTGACCTCGTCCATCGCTTCAGCGAAACGATTGTTCAGCAACTTCACCGCTTCCGCATTGGATTGCGTAATCAGATCGCCGATTTCCTTCATGTTGGAAACTGCACGCTCATAGGCCTGTTTCAGCAGTTCGGCCTGCTTGGCGGCCTTGGCCTGAGGCGCTTCGACGGACGACATCGAGCGAACGGCCTCGGTCAGCTCCGCCATGTTCTGCTGCACGATTTCCATGTGCCGGCGGGCGACGGCCTGCGCGCCTTCCAAGGCGACCCGGTTGGCCGCGGTCAAAGTTTCCATGTTTCGACGGCTGGCGGAAACGAAGGCCTCCATGTCGGGCAGGGCGGGAAGCTTCATGTCGGCGAAGAGTTTGGTAAAATCGCCAAAATCGGCCATCGGTTTGGGTGGGTTTGCCATTGAGAAACTCCTTGTGCTGGTCCGGATCGACAACAGCCCGGCACGTTAGGCGTGCGGTGCGGGAAAACCAAGGCCAGCCGACCGTGACAAAGCCATGCCGGTGGGCCATGTAGTGGGAAAGGAGATCGGCCATGGACAACGACAATTCACCGACGACCTGTACGCGATTCCGACGGGAACGATACGACCTTGATGGACACAGGGTCATCGGAGGCGGCGGCGATTGGCACCCGGATCGATATCGTGTCGGATACGATCTGTCCCTGGTGCTATATCGGCAAGCGCCAGCTGGAACGGGCGCTGGCGACGCTTGCGGCAGAAGGTTTGAAATTTCAGGTTCACTGGAATCCATTCCAGCTTAATCCCGATATGCCGAAGGAAGGTCGCGACCGGGCTTCCTATCGTGCCTGGAAATTTGGCAGCGCGGAGAAGGCGGCCGCACTCGATCAACGGATCATCGAGGCGGCGGCGGGTGTCGGCTTGGCGTTTCGGACCGATCTGATGACCCGTACCCCAAATACGATCGATGCCCATCGGCTGATTTGGTTCGCCGGGCAGAATGGCGTCCAGGATGCGGCCATGGAGGCTGTTTTCAAGGCCTATTTCGTCGCGGGACGGGATGTAGGCGACCATTCGGTGCTGGCCGACTGTGCCGCTGAAGCAGGATTGTCGAGACAGGAAGTGCTAAATTTCCTGGCGGGCGACCTGGCGGATGCAGAGATGCGGGCAGCAGACCAGGCGGCACGCGAGGCCGGTGTTTCCGGCGTGCCGTCGTTCTTCCTGGACGGCTACAGCCTGTTTTCCGGTGCAATGCCGGCGGAAACGATCGCCACGGCTTTACGGCGTGGGCGGAGTATTCTCCGGGACGGGCCGCCAAACTAACGCATCGTGACCGGTGTTCACCGGTCCACGCTGGCCAATGGGGCGCGCGCCATCATTTTTTTGGCTGCCGAGCGGCGGCTTGCGGCCTGGTGGCTCCCTCCGGGCAAGGTCTTGGCGAACTGAGGGCGGCTTGGTCCGCGGCTGCGAGACTTGTTTTCTCCCGAACGGCAGTATGGGAGGGGCTTCAGGCGCGAATGTGCCGCTGTGTGGAAACGTCTTCTGTTCCTGTGAGTGATGTTTACCGTGATGGCCGGTTGCCTATAGTGCGCGCCAAACCGGACCAAGGAAGCGCGCATCATGAACAGCAAACATCCCGAAACCCTCGCCCTGCATGCTGGCTGGCGCCGCGACAGCGCCACCCGTTCGGTCGCGGTGCCGATCTACCAGACCACGGCCTTTCAGTTCGACAGCGCCGAACATGCGGCGAACCTGTTCGCGCTGAAGGAACTCGGCAATGTTTACTCGCGCATCATGAACCCGACCAACGACGCGCTGGAACAGCGTCTGGCGGCGATCGAAGGTGGCGTGGCGGCACTTGCGGTAGCATCCGGGCAGTCGGCTTCGGCGTTCTCGGTGCAGAACCTGGCGAGGGCGGGGGACAACATCGTCACGTCCACCGACCTGTATGGCGGGACCTGGAACCTGTTTGCCAACACCTTGAAGGACCAGGGGATCGAGGCCCGCTTCGTCGATCCGACTGACCCCGAAGCCTTCGCGCGCGCGACCGACGATCGCACCCGCGCGTATTACGCGGAAACGCTGCCCAATCCGAAACTGATCGCGTTCCCGATCGCCGAGGTGGCGGCGATCGGGCGTTCATTCGGCATTCCGCTGATCATGGACAACACTGCGGCGCCGCTGCTGGTGCGGCCGTTCGACCATGGGGCGGCGGTGGTGATGTATTCCGCCACCAAATATATCGGCGGACATGGCACGTCGATCGGCGGCGTCGTCATCGACGGCGGCAACTTCGACTGGGAAGCCAACCCGGCGCGCCAGCCGGCGATGAACACGCCCGATCCGTCCTATCATGGCGCGGTCTGGTCGCAGGCGGCGAAGCCGCTGGGGCCGATCGCGTACATCCTGAAGATGCGCGTCACCCTGCTGCGCGACCTGGGCTCCGCGATGGCGCCGTTCAACGCCTTCCTGTTCATCCAGGGCGTCGAGACTCTGTCGCTGCGCATGCGCGAGCACAGCCGCAACGGCCTCTCCGTCGCCAACTTCCTGGCGGGGCGCAAGGACGTGACCCGGGTCATCCATCCCGCGCATCACAAGGGCGTCGGCGCGGAGCGGACGGCGAAGTACCTGCCGCACGGGCACGGCGGCCTTCTGGGCTTCGAACTGGCGGGCGGTGCGGACGCCGGACGGAAGTTCATCAATGCGCTGCAGATGATTTACCATGTCGCCAATATCGGCGACGCCCGCACCTTGGCGATCCATCCGGCAAGCACGACCCATTCCCAGTTGACCGAATCCGAACAGGCGGCGACGGGTGTGACGCCGGGCTATGTGCGGCTGTCGGTCGGGCTGGAGCATATCGACGACATCCTGGCTGACCTTTCGCAGGCCTTGGACGCAGCCAAGGGCTGACCGACGCTCGGCGACAGCGCGATTGGCCCCGGTTGGACGATCGGAGGTTGGACGATCGGACCCGGGGCCTTTTAGCGCCTGTCGGATCACTGGAGTGAAGGCACATGAGCGAACAACCTTCCCGCGTGGCGCTTGTCACTGGCGGCGCGAAGGGCATTGGCGCCGGTATAGCTGCGCGCCTGTCCCGCGATGGCTGGCGTGTCGTGGTCGCAGATCGCGAACCGGGCGGCGCAGCGCCTTCGGGAGGGCGTTACGTCGTTTGCGACGTTGGGGATGAGGCAGCGGTGTCCGCGCTGCTGCGGTCGGTTTCGGCGACGGAGCAGCGGCTGGACGCGCTGATCTGCAATGCGGGTTTCATGATCCGCAAACCGATCGCCGATCTGTCGTTGGCGGAATGGTCGTCGGTGTTGACGACCAACCTGACCAGCACGTTTCTGCTGGTACCGAGAGGCCGAGGCGTTGCTCCGGGCGGCTAACGGCGCGGTGGTGACCATCGCATCGTCCCGGGCGCGCATGTCGGAACCGAACACCGAGAGTTACTCGGCGTCAAAGGGCGGATTGGTGGCGTTGACCCATGCTCTGGCGATCAGCCTGGGGCCGGATGTCCGCGTGAACTGCATCAGTCCCGGCTGGATCTTCACCAAAGGGCCTGAACCGAATGCGGAGGAGCACGCGTTTCATCCGGCCGGACGGGTGGGGCGGGTTGAGGATGTCGCCGGGCTCGCGGCGTTCCTGGTCGGGCCAGAGAGCGGCTTCATCACCGGCGCGGAGTTCATGGTGGACGGTGGCGTGACACGGAAAATGATCTATCCGGAATGACAGCCTCCGGGCTCGCAGTGTGCACGGCCCGCGGAGGGGTTGCAAAGCCGGGTTGGCACCCGGATTCGGCGAGAGTTTTGTTACGTTACTTCAGGCGTATCCAAGACCGCATACTGACCATGGAATGCCGTGGAACCACCACCACAGGTGCAAATAGAGGCGGCTCAGCCGAGATAACGGCTGGTTGTCCGCAGGATCATAGACCTCTATCTGCGCCATCATTCCTTTGTCTTCGTGCTTGAGCACGTGGCAATGGAACATAAACCGCCCAAGTATCGTCCTATCGTTGAAAGGCATCCGCAGTATGACCGATCCATGCTCCGGGATCATTATTGTATCTATATATCCAGTGAATGGAACTTTGGTGCCATTGACCTCGGTGACCTGAAAACCGATCTGATGAATGTGGAATACATGCATATCGTCCGTGTCGTTACGGATCGTCCATTCCTCGATGCTGCCTAACGGCACTCGGGCGTCGACGCGGTCTGCGTCGAAAAGCTGGCCGTTAAGATAGAAGCGTTGATCGGTGGCTTTCAACGTCTTCGTCTGTGTAAATACAACCGCTCGGCTGTTGTCTATCGGCGCCGACCGCAGATCGGGCGGCGGCGGAACGGCGGGCATCGCGTGCACAGACTGATTCGTTTCACCGGCAACGTCCAAATGGCCGAGCACGCGGTCTAGTGTACGTGCGGCGCCGGTGCCGGTCATCATGCCTTTCGACAGCAGATCGTAGCGGCCAGGCTGTCCGCCATCCACCAGCACTTCCACCCGTCCAGCAGGCGGGATATCCAGCACATCGGTCACACGTTCGCTGTTGGTGCGCTCGCCATCCACGGCGACGATGCGGAAGCGGTGGCCTTGCAGGGCGAGGTGAAAGGCCCGGTTGGCGCTTTGGTTGGAGAAGCGCCATACCTGAGTTTCGTTTGTATGGATGGCTTCATTCGTCTCCAGGTCGCCGTTGATCGACTGGACTACACCGTGCAGTTGATCGTCGATCTTCTCGTTATCTGTCTCGTCGTCGAACATGATCTCCTTGAGGACGAACAGCCGCTCTTTCATGCCGGACGGGACAGCATCCTCGACAACCAGCGCGCCGCTCAGCCCGCCCATCACCTGTCGTTCCGACACACCGTGGACGTGGGCGTGGTACCAATACAGACCGGTGGGCTGCGTGAGCGGGATGCGTATCGCATAGCTGAAGCGGCTGCCCGGGGCGACGGTGAGATGGACGTTGTCACCGTTGCCGAGCGGTGATGTCCGGATGCCGTGAAAATGCAGGTTGGTAGGTTGCGAAAGATGGTTGATCAGCCGGATATTCAGCAAATCGCCCGGCCTCACTCGCAGCACCGGACCAGCGTAATTTCCGTTATAGGTGGCGGCGTCGACGTCAAGGTCGCCAACGCGGATTTTGCCTTCCTCGGCCTGCATGGTCACTGCGAGCACACCGTGGTCGCTATGCAGTTCAGTCAGGCTGCCAGCTTGTTGAGCCCGGACGGGCTGGCCGCTGGTCCAGAGGACAAGCTGAAGCAGGGTCAGAAAGATGTTTCGCTTCCAGCGCCATGGCCCTGGCGGCAAACGCGGATGGCGGCACATCAGGCGGCGGTGAGAAACTGGTTGAGGCGAGCGACAAGTGCAGCGGGGGCACCATCTGAGTCCCAGTTGAAATGCAGACCGGCTTCCTCGCCAGCCTTGACGACGTCCCCGGGGAGATCCGATAAACCGGCCAGCCGCAACGTCACAGCGGCACCCACCTGGAGGTGTTCAGCCACGCGCACGCGCGCACCGCCGCGGCTCAGGTCCAGACAGGTTGCGGGCAAAGACCGTCCATCGATCAGCAGGACAGCCTGTTCGTTTATGCCTATCCGCTCGTCGCGCCGACGGTTGGCGGCTTCTGACGAGGTGCGGACGATCCGGACCATCACGGACCGCAAGTCGGCGATCTGCTGGCCAACATTTCCGGCAATCGACTGCATTTCGCCCACAGCAAGATCGGTGTCGCGCGCTTCCGCGGTCACCAATCCGATTTGCTCGGAGACGGCGCGCATCGCGTCGGCCGCACCAGCCACGTTCCGCGCTATTTCGCTGGTGGCGGCAGTCTGCTGCCCGGCAGCGTCGGCGACCGCCTGGGTAATGCGCTCAATTGACGTGACCCGCCCAACCATTTCGGCCACCGCCGACACCGCTTCCTGGGAGGCAAGCTGAACCGCGCCGATATTTCGGCCAATCTCCTTGGTGGCATTCGCTGTTTGCGCAGCGAGTGTCTTGACTTCATTCGCGACGACGGCGAAACCGCGTCCCGCGTCGCCGGCACGAGCGGCCTCGATCGTTGCATTCAGCGCCAGCAGGTTAGTGCGTCCGGCGATATCGCCGATCAGATGAGCAACGGAGCCGATTTGACCCATCGCCTCGGAAAGCTTTTCGATGATCTGGTTGGCCCGGTCGCCAGCGCGGGCGGTCGTCGCGATTTCGGCGGCTGATTGGCTGATCCGCACGGCAATCTCCCGCGCGGACGCCGACAATTCCTCACCGGCTGCGGCGACTGCGTCACTGCGTTGCAGAGCGAGCGAACTTGCTTCCGTCGCAGCGGTAACGCTTGCCGACACCCGTGCCGCCGATTCTCCGAGCGCCTGGGCCCGGGTTGTCAGCATGGCGCCGCTGTCCATTGATTTAGAAGCAACAGCCTGTGTCTCGTGCTCAATTTTGTCGGCAGCATTGCGTAACGCTCTTGCCTTTTCTGCCTCAGTTTTCGCATGCAGTTGGTTACGTTGTTCACCGGCGTATGCATTCTCTTGCATCGCGGTGCGGAACACACCCGTCGCCCGCGCGACCGCACCGATTTCGTCGCGGCGACGGACCAACCGCGGAGCGATTTCCTGGTCCAGGTCGCCAGCCGTAAGACCATCGAGGTTCCGCACAAGTTGCACCAGAGGTCGGGACAGGTCGCGGCCGACAAGCCAGCCGACGCCGAGGGCGATACCGATCGCCACCGCGATTTCGATCAGAATCACACGGGTGCTGTGTTTGGCCAGTTCTTCGGCGTCGTCACGCGTGTCCAACCCGTCGGCCGAGAATTTCTTGACGAGCTTGGCAATTGCCTTATCGGCCTGCGCTATCCGTTGCGGCAGTTCCGCTGGGGTAACGCTTGGCAAGGCGGCGATCAGCGCCCGGGCTTCGGCACCGGCTGCACGCGTCCGCTCCGATATCGCGCGTTCCAGCGCGACATCAAGCCGGTCCATGACCTTCTGCAAGCCGGGGTCACTGCCCAGTGCCGCGTCGCCGCCGCGATGAGCTGCGGCGAAGCGCAGAAATTCCTCCTGCGCTTGGTCAACATAAGACATGCCCATGAAGGCATGGTCGTAGATACCAATAGCCAGACGTCCCATCTGGGCAGCTAGCTGCTGTGCCAGGCCGCCGACGATTGCAATGATCGTGACGAAGCCCAGACAGGCTGCCAAAATCTTGAACTGGACCGACATCAGCCTACTCGAGTGTCTGTGCTTCGCCATGTGTCAGGTCTACTTGACATTGACCGTCATTTTCATGCTCGGGTGAATACTGCAGCGGACCTTGAATCGCCCGGCCTTGTCGAATTTGTGGGTCAGGGTTTCGCCAGGCTTTTGCAGGCCAAGGTCGGTCGCCTCATCGTCGTCGTCGATGACGTTGATGTTGTGAGTGACATCATCACGGTTCGCGAAAATAACCGACTCGCCTGGTTTCAGTGTGGCGGATTTCTCGCTGAATTGCTGACCTGACTGGTCCACGGTGATGCCAGCAGCTTTAACGGCGGCGCCGGCCGCGATGAGTAAGACCGCGATGGTGACGATTGTTACAGGACGCATGATACCAATCTCCGTCAGGTGCCGCGGCACGGTTTAGAAATGGGCCGCGGCCCAGACGCTGAAGTAAAGGGCGTTGTTGGCGGCGGCATTGTTGGTCATGCCGTCGAAGCGAAAATAGCTGACGTATTGCACGGCGAAGCGGACGTTGCCCCAGGAGATCCAGGAGTCCGGCTTGCCCCATGGCACGTAGGCGATCTCTGCGATGACGCCGCTGCTGTTTGGGCTGCCGTTTGGTGTGGCCCAATAGGCCGCGTCGTTGGTGCCGTTGGTCTGAAAATATTGAATGGAAGGCGTGATGGTGGCCGAGAAACTGTAAGACACGTCGGCGCGGAACGTATTCAGTCCGTGCGACGAACGGGCCCCGTTGATCGCCTGGCTGGCAAGAAGCGACGCGTCTTCATGAACTAAGGTGGCATGCGCCGAGACCATGTCACTGGTGACGTTTTTCGCGTTGAAGGTGAACTGGTAGTTGGCATCCAGTGCCGTGTCGGTGAATTGATCCGCGAGGCCGGTTTCCACGCCACCGGGCCATACATTCGCGTTCAGGCCGTAGGTTCCGAACTCCAGATAGTGGCGGCCGAAATCCTTCTGCAACGCCAGCCGCCAATATGGGATAGCGCCGGTTGTCTTGTCGGTGCCAGCGACCGGAACGATGCCGGTCGCATTGAGCACGTCGCGACCTAGGCCGCGATAGAGATCAAACTCGGCGTAAACCAGGTCGTTCCACATCAAGTAAGCGCCGGCACCGACGACGCGCTGGCCGAGACCACCGTCGATCAAAGTGGCGGCCAGCGGGGTCGGCGCCAGCGGCGACTGGTTGTAGGGAAAGCTCCAGACGGGAGTCGAATTCCACAAATCGGTGACCGACGGGCTGTTATTGAGGCTGAAGCCGTAAACCATGTCCTCCCCGAACAACTCGCCTTCCCGGGCGTGACGGATGTCGGCGTTGTCGATGTGCAACTGGCCGGCAATGCCATCGTAAGTGACCTGGACGAAGCCGCCGAAGCCCTTTGCTATCCGTCCGGCGTAGTAGAAGGACACCTGATCGATCGCGAAATTGTCGTTCGTGTCGAAGTGCCGGGCGGCGGGGGCTGGCTGATCGTTGTTGGTATGGGTGAACGAAAGCTGTGTCGTCATCGCCAGTGGCAAAGGATGGGGTTTGCCATCGGTGGCCGCATAGCCGTTCAGTTTGAAGTCTCGGCCGAATTGCTTCAGTTGCGGTCCGAACGCGCCGACGTGGCAGGCGGCACAGGGTTGTCCGGTCTGTTCGGCAAAAGACGGGACCGCACGGGCAGCGCGTGGGCAGACTGCCGCAAGGGCGGAAAGGCCTAGTGCGAAACTTTGCGCGCCCGATCGCCGCAGCTTTGAACTGGTCCGCATCCGATCTCTTCCACACTGCACGCCGCGTTCTCGCGATCCCGCAGGACCGCGCAGCACGTCTCCGGGCGTGCCGGGTAGGGATCAAACGGGAAAGAGATGAATGCTGGGTTAACAATGATCAAAAAAGTGCATTCAGGGTCTGGCCGTGGTGGACCTGGCCCTGTCCTGAGTGCACCTGGCTCTGTCCTGGGTGGAATGCCAGACATACGGCCGGTATGCCGGGCGACCACGATCAGCCGCCGGACAAGGGAGCGGTCAGCCCTTTGTGTTCGCCTGCACCTTGGCCCAGGTGTCGCGCAATCCGACGGTCCGGTTGAACACCGGGCGTCCTGGCGTTGAGTTCGGGATCGAGCGCGAAGTATCCGGTCCGTTCGAATTGCACGGCCTCGCCGATCGGAGATTGCAGCAATGCCGGCTCCACCAGGCAACCGGTCAGCACTTCCAGCGAATCGGGATTGAGGTCGGCCAGCGCATCGCCATCCGCCCCAGGATCGGGACGGTTGAACAGATGGGAATAGAGCCGGATTTCGGCCGGCACCGCATCGGCAGCGGCGACCCAGTGCAATGTCGCCTGGACCTTGCGGCCGTCGGGCGCGTTGCCGCCTTTCGATGCCGGATCGTAGGTGCAGCGAAGCGCGACGACCGCGCCGGCGGCGTCCTTCACGACTTCCTGGCAGGTGACGAAATAGCCGTAGCGCAGGCGGACCTCCTTGCCGGGCGACAGGCGGTAGAACTTCTTCGGCGGGTTCTCCATGAAGTCGTCCTGCTCGACATAGAGTTCGCGGCCGAAGGTCACCTGCCGGGTGCCGGCGTCCGGGTTGTCCGGGTGGTTGCGGGCCTCCAGCGTCTCGGTCTGGCCTTCCGGGTAGTTCTCGATGATCAGCTTCAGCGGCCGCAGGACCGCCATGCGGCGCGGGGCGATCGGGTTCAGCGTGTCGCGGATCGCCGAATCGAGCATCGCGACGTCGACCGTGCTGTAGGCTCGGGCGACGCCGACGCGGCCGACGAATTCCCGCAGCGCCGCCGCCGGAACGCCGCGCCGCCTGATGCCGGCGATCGTCGGCATCCGCGGATCGTCCCAGCCGCTGACATGCTTTTCGGTCACCAGCCGGGTCAGATGCCGCTTCGACAGGACCGTGTAGCTGACGTTGAGCCGGGCGAACTCGTACTGCCGGGGGCGGGACGGCACCGGCAGGTTTTCGATCAGCCAGTCGTACAGCGGCCGATGATCCTCGAACTCCAGCGTGCAGACGCTGTGGGTGATGTGCTCGATCGCGTCGGACTGGCCGTGGGCGAAATCATAGGTCGGGTAGATCGACCAGGCGTCGCCGGTGCGCGGATGGTGGGCGTGCAGGATGCGATACAGCACCGGGTCGCGCAGGTTCATGTTGCCCGACGCCATGTCGATCTTGGCGCGCAGCACGCGGGCGCCGTTGGGGAACTCGCCGGCGCGCATGCGGCGGAACAGGTCGAGGTTCTCCTCGACCGAGCGGTAGCGGAACGGGCTGTTCTGGCCGGGTTCGGTCAGCGTGCCGCGCTGGGAGCGCATCGCCTCGGGGGCGTGTCGTCGACATAGGCCTTGCCGGTGCGGATCAGATGTTCGGCCCATTCGTAAAGCTGCTCGAAATAGTCCGAGGCGTAAGTAGAGGTGCTCGCCCCAGTCGAAACCGAGCCAGCGGACGTCGCGCTGGATGGAGTCGATGAAGAGCTGCTCTTCCTTGATCGGGTTGGTGTCGTCGAACCGCAGGTGGCACGCGCCGCCGAACTCCCGCGCGATGCCGAAGTTCAGGCAGATCGATTTGGCGTGGCCGAGATGCAGAAACCCGTTGGGTTCCGGCGGGAAGCGGGTGACCACGCTTTGCACGCGGCCGGCGTCCAGGTCGGCCTGCACGATGTCGCGGATGAAATCGCGGCCCGCTTCGGTCGTCGTTGTCTCGGTGTCCACCATGCCTCCGGCTCCAGACTCCATCACCTGCGTCAGGTGTGGGTTTCCATATATGCCCGCCGGCCGGCAAACCCAGGTGCCGGATGCGGCGTGCGGCGCTCTCACTACACAACTGGCGGGTGTTTGGCGACCGGTTAGGGCTGCGCGGGCTGCTCGTTCAGGTGGAAGCGGTCCTTGATGTGGCGGAAGCTGGGGACGGCGGGTTTGCTACCAGGGCTTGATTTCCGGGGTTCGGGCCCGGATTACACGACACAGCAGTGCAAGTTGAAGTGTCGCTCGTCGCGACCGGCGGGAAAATTACGACGTAGGACCATTTTGGGCATTTAATGGGCTCGACACGCTTCTTAATGCCTTGCAGCATAGGTGCCTGGGGAAGTGAGCGACAGGCGGTTGCAATGAAAATCTGGCCGATCTTTTTGACGATGATGGCATTCGCAGCCCATGCAGTCGCAGCACCCGATCGTTGTGGCCTGCTGACACAAGATGAAGCTTCCAAAGCCTTGGGCGTTCCGCTGAAGGCAGGATACGCTGCTGGCCCGCAAGATTTAGCATGTCAGTGGGACGGAAATGCTGGCAACATCTATTTGCAAGTGCAAGTGATTGAGGATCCCAGATACTGGGAGCCGCACAGGCATGCGCCCAGCTACAAGAAGATATCCGGCGTCGGGAAAGATGCCTACACCGAGTTGGTGCTTGGCGGGTTTGTCGCGGGAACCCTCACCGATAACCAGGTGGTTGTTGTCGTATCGCAATCAGGTGGTAACGCCAGCGCGGAAAATGCGTTGGTGCTGCTCAAGAAAATAGTCGCGCGCGGCCTGTAGAACGACCTGCCCGGTCCATCGTGCCCACGCGGTGATCGCCCCAGCCCCTTTCGCCGATCGCCCTGCCCCTGCGGCCGTAGGAGTGGATTTGGCGCACGGTTTCAGCCAGTTCCTCGGGTGTGGCGGGTTTTGCGGTGGAGGCCGGGCTGGCGGGTCCGGCGATGTCGATCGCCACCACATCCGCTCCATTGGCCGCGAATTCCACGGCAATGGCCCGGCCGATGCCGCGCGCGGCGCCGGTGACCACGGCGAGCTTGCCGGTGAGTATCGAGCCCCGGCCCGGCCGCACCGGGCCCGCGGTTTTGGTAGCCGGCAGTTCAGGCACAGGTTGTCCGTTCAAGACCTTCGGCGCGGTGTCGGTTACGTTGGCTGCCGGCTGTGTCGAGGCCGCGTTGGCAAGGGCGATGCCGACGGCAGCGCCGCTACCCAGAAGCAGGCCGCGACGGAGCGGGTCAGACCAGCACCGCGTCGGCTCCGGGCTGCTGGTCTGACATGATGGTTTTCATTCTCCCTTAACCAGTTGCCCAACTCGTTCGTCCGAGGCGCGTTGCGGGTGACGTTGCCGGTTTCTGTCGCCGGCGATCTCGGATCAGGATACGCCATTCTGCTCAGCCGCTGCCCGAGGCCGTGGTTGTTGGTTATGGCCCGTGGGTTCGAGGCGGTACGTTGGGTCTCTTCCCATGGTGACCGGATTGTCCCATGGGTTGCACAGCAATAATCGGATGGGCCACGTCCCGAGCGCATGTTACCGCCCCGTTCCGCCGCAGCAGGCTGGCCACGGAGGCGTAATGATAGCACAGCAAACGCGACCAATGGGCGGTATCGAGTGGACGATGCTGCTCAGTCTCTCTGCTCTTTGGGGTAGTTCCTTCTTTTTCTTCAAGAATTCTTGTGGCTTCGTTGCCGCCGTTCACCGTTGTGCTTGGGCGTGTCGGATTTGCGGCCATCATCCTGAACCTGTTCCTGGCGCTTCGGCGCGATCCGATGAAGTTGTCGCTGCCGTGGGGCCCGTTCGTGGTCATGGGCATCCTGAACAACGTGATCCCGTTCAGTCTGATCGTGTGGGGGGAGACGCGCGTATCGAGCGGGCTTGCCTCGATCCTGAACGCAACGACGCCGGTCTTTGCCGTGGTCGTGGCTCATTTCGCCACCGGCGGTGAGCGGATGACCTGGGGACGGGCGGTCGGCGTTGTGTTCGGCGTTCTGGGTGTTGTGGTGCTGACCGGACCGGACGCTTTGCGGGGTCTGGGATCGGCCAGCTTTCCGGGAGAGGTCGCGTGCCTCCTGGCCGCGGTTTCCTATGCAGTGGCAGGCATCTATGGACGACGGTTCAAGGGATTGCCGTCATTGCATGTCGCGACAGGGCAGCTTACCGGCGCCACGATCGTCATGTTGCCGGTTGCCGCGATCACCGAGCGGTTCTGGATGTTGCCGGCGCCGGATGCTGCGACCTGGGAGGCGTTTGCCGGCATCGCGGTGCTTTGCACAGCGCTCGCCTATATCTTGTATTTCCGCATCCTGGCCACCGCCGGCGCCATCAACCTGCTGTTGGTGACCTTCCTGTTGCCGGTAAGCGCCTTGCTGCTTGGGTGGCTGGTTCTTGGCGAACATATCGCGCCAGCTACGGTTGCGGGCATGGCACTAATTGGCGTGGGGCTCGCCGCGATCGACGGACGCCCTGTCGTGGCGGTGCGGTCGCGCCTTGTGACAACCTGACCGTGTGGCTGCCACGGGCTGGCGATTGGCCAGTGCATGGCAGCCAACGGGAGGCGCCCCTGGGGGATCAGGCGGTTACGAAACCTTGGTAACCGTTTCCGGCGATTTCGGCGCAAAGTTGCCGGTAGGTGCCGACACCGCCCGGGTATGGCATGAACACGCGCGGTTTGCCTGGAATATTGGCCCCCATGTACCAGGAGTTCCGCCTGGGGAAACAGCGTGGCATTCGCGAGCTCGTTCACCTGTGCAACCCAGGCCTCCTGGGCTTCTTCCGTGGCCTCGATGGAGTCAAGATCACGACTCCGCAAGTAATGGATACAATCACTGATCCATTCGACATGTTGCTCGATGGAGACTGGCATGTTGCTCAGCACCGAAGGGCTGCCGGGTCCTGTGATGATAAAGAGGTTCGGGAACCCGGCGGTCGCGACGCCCAGGTAGGTGTGCGGTCCGTCCGCCCATTTTTCCTGCAGGGAAACGCCGCCCCGGCCGTGGATGCCAAGGTTGAACAGCGCACCTGTCATCGCATCGAAGCCGGTCGCAAAAACGATGGCATCGAGTTCGTAGTCGGCGTCACTTGTACGGATGCCGGTTTCCGTGATTGCCTTGATCGGTGAGGTCCGGATATCCACAAGGGTGACGTTGTCGCGATTGAAAGTCTCGAAATAGTCGGTGTCGATGGGCGGGCGCTTGGTGCCGACGGGATACGTCCGAGGCGACAATCTTTCCGCGGTGGCGGGGTCTTTGACGATTTCGCGGATCTTGTCCCGGATGTAGTCGGCGGCAGTGTCGTTCGCGTCCTTGTTGAAAATCAGGTCGTTGTAACTCTCGAATAAGAACTTGAAGCCGCCGACTTCCCAAAGGGCGTCGTATACCCGCTTCCGTTGCTCGGGCGAAGCCTCCAGTGCGGATCGATCCGGGAAGTCGAAAGGCATCCCAAAGGCCGATTCACGGACTTTCTTTCTGATCTCGGCGTAGTTCTCTTTCACCTGCCGTTGGAATTCCGGTGACATTGGGCCGTTCCTGGCGGGGACACTGAAATTCGGTGTTCTCTGGAATACCGTGAGGTGAGCGGCTTGGCTGGCGATCACCGGGATACTTTGAATGGCGCTTGATCCGGTGCCAATGATCCCCACCCGTTTGCCGGTGAAGTCAACGCCTTCGTGCGGCCACTGGCCGGTATGGTACCAATCACCCTTGAACGACTGAAGCCCTTCGATTTGCGGGACCTGTGCGGCCGAGAGGCAACCGACCGCGGAGATCAGGAATTTCGCCGAGACGCGGCCGCCGTCGTTGGTCTCGATGTCCCAGCGCCCGGTTTGCTCATTATAGCGCGCGGCGGTGACCCGTGTCTTGAACCGTATATCGCGACGCAGGTCGAGTTTGTCCGCAACGTAGTTGAGGTAATTCAGGATCTCCGGCTGGTCGGGATAACGGCAGGTCCATTCCCATTCCTGCTGGATTTCGTCCGAGAAGGAGTAGGAGTAGTAGTAGCTCTCGGAATCACAACGAGCCCCTGGGTAGCGGTTCCAGTACCAGGTTCCGCCGACGCCGTCGGCAGCTTCGTAGACGCGTGTTGAAAGTCCGAGTTCTCGCAGCCGGTGAAGCATGTACATGCCGGAAAAACCGGCGCCGACGACAACAGCGTCAAATGCCACGTTTTGCTGGTTTTTACTATCGGCAAACTGCGATTCTGCTACACTCATTACAGCCTCCTTATAGACCGTGTGGGACGCCTTCGGGCGACGAGCGTCAGGCCGTGGTCTGTTTGCGTAGTTCGTTGCCCATTTCAGCGATGACGTCTCGTCCGCGCTCCAATGCACCGGCCATCCAGAAGAAGCCGTGGATCATGCCGTCGTAATGCGATGATTTGACGCTGACGCCGGCTTCCTGCAACCGCTTTGCATAGGCTCGGCCCTCATCGCGCAGCGGATCGAATTCCGCCGTTATGACCATGGCGGGCGGCAGGCCGTTTAGGTCGGTCGCATGAAGCGGCGATGCATAGGGGTTTTTGCCGTCCTCGGGGGATGCCAGGTAGTGGTCCCAGAACCACACCATGCTGTCCTTGGTGAGCAAATAGCCATCCGCGTTTTCCTGATAGGAGGCCGAGGTTGTACCCGCGGCAGGTGCGGTCACCGGATAAATTAGCAACTGATACGACAATTTCGGTGCTCTGCGGTCCCGCGCCATGAGCGCCACGGCCGCCGCGAGATTGCCGCCCGCGCTGTCACCTGATACCGCGACAAACCGGTCGTCCGCACCGACGGCCTGGACATGTTCGGCCAGCCAGCGCGTGGCGGCGTAACAGTCCTCGACCGGCCCGGGGAATTTAGTTTCTGGGCTCAAACGATAATTCACCGACGCCACCACGCACCGTGATGCATTAGCCAGCGCTCGGCATGGCCTGTCGACAATCTCCAGATCACCGATGACCCACCCACCGCCGTGAAAATACACAACGAGGGGCAGCAATTTTCCCGGCGCAGGATGATACAGACGCACCGGCAACGCGCCCGCCGGTCCGGGCACCAGAATGTCCCGGATTTCACCGATCTCTTCGGGCTCGCCTTGCAAATCCCTGAAGCCGAGGGTGACAAGTCGAGCTTGCGTGACGCTCATTTGATCGAATGGTGGTAGGCCCTGTTTGCTGAATTCGTCCAGCAAAGCCTGGGCCTGAGGGTCGATTGGCATGTGGCTAGTCCTCTCGGAGACGGTGTTGGAGCGGGATTGATCGAAATTGGCGCGCGATGGCGGCGAAATTTCTTCGGGCCCGGGGGTGTGTCTGCCATTTCGGTCACATTGATTAGGTAAAAGAAACGTGTTGCCTGCCCAGGCCGAGCATGAGATCCAGCGCATGGCAGGGTGATTGCCGACCCGACCTACGATGATCGGAGGCCTGGGATCGAAGGTACGGATTTAAGCGGCCGCGATTTTGCGACGCGTCTGGAATAGGTATCGCAATACGGTTCTTGGACCGTTTCATTGCTAGTCTCCCCCTTTGATACAAGCGAATACGACAATCGGGGGCGCGTCAAGAAGGCGTGGATTCAATCAGCCGATTTCGCGCAGCGGTGGCCCGCAGCGCTATGTCGCGCTTCCGACTTGAGAATTTCTTCGTGAACCTGAATTCAGGCGGGTGACGGAGCGGTGGTGCCGGACGCTTCGCACGAACCAGCCGAAGACGAACCGTGACGGTATTCGGCGCTGCGGCGAACCGAACCGGCTTAAGCCAAGGCTGCCCTGATCGCCGCCAACGCCTCATCCGCCCGCTCACCATCGGGACCGCCGGCCTGCGCCAGATCCGGTCGGCCACCGCCGCCTTTGCCACCGACTGCGACCGACCCTGCGCGGACCAGGTTGACGGCACTGATCCGTCCGGTCAGATCGGGCGATACCGCGACGACGATACTGGCCTTGCCCTCCGCCGTCGACACCAGCGCCACCACGCCCGTCTCCTGTTGCTTGATGATCGCCTCGGCCAGTCCCTTCAGATCGCGGGCCGGCACCTCGCCGAGGTTGCGCGCAGACAGTTTGATGCCGCCGATTTCTTCGGCTGCCGCGGCTCCGCCACCGGTCGCGAGTTTCTTTTGCAGATCCGCTACCTGGCTTTGCAGCTTGCGGCGGTCTTCCAGCATCGCGGCGATGCGGTCCGGCACCTCGGCCGGGGAGGCACGCAGCTTGCCGGCGGCATCGTTCAATCTGGCCTGCATTTCGGCGACCAGGGTTTCAGCGGACGCACCGGTGACGGCCTCGATACGACGTACTCCGGACGCGACGGCGGCCTCGCTGACAATCCGGAAATAGCCGATATCGCCGGTGCGGCGGACATGCGTGCCGCCGCACAGTTCGATCGACCACGCCGGCTTGTTGCCGTCGGGCTCGCCCATCGCCACGACGCGGACCTCGTCGCCGTATTTCTCGCCGAACAGCGCCATGGCGCCGAGCTCCACCGCCGCGTCCGGTGTCATTAGGCGCGTGGTTACCTCGGAGTTTTCACGGATCTTGGTGTTCACCTCCGCTTCCACCCAATGCAGTTCATCGGCGGTGATCGGGCGGGGTTGGGAGACGTCGAAACGCAGCCGGTCAGGGGCGTTCAGGCTGCCCTTTTGCTGGACGTGGGTTCCGAGTTTGCGGCGGAGCGCCTCATGCAGCAGATGGGTCGCGGAGTGGTGGGCGCGGATGGCGCTGCGGCGTGCGTGGTCGACTGTGGCGACGACCGGCGTTCCGATCGCGGCGACGCCGGCTTCAACACGGCCGAGATGGACGAACAGGTCGCCTAGCTTCCGCTGCGTATCGATTACCGCGATCACCAGTCCGTCCGGTCCGGTGATGGTGCCGGTATCGCCGACCTGGCCGCCGCTTTCGCCGTAGAACGGCGTCTGGTTCAGCACGATGGCCACGTCGGTGCCGGTGGCAGCCTCGTTCGCGGGGGCGCCATTCACCACCACGGCCAGGATCTCGCCCTCGGCCGATTCCGTGGCATACCCAAGAAACTCCGACGCACCAGCCTTTTCCTTGATCTCGAACCATACGCGTTCGGTCGCGGCATCGCCGGAGCCGGCCCAGGCCGCGCGGGCGCGGACCCGTTGTTCCTGCATGGCGGCCTCGAACCCGGTCAGATCGACGCCGCGACCTTGCTCGCGCAGGGCATCTTGTGTCAGGTCCAGGGGGAAGCCGTACGTATCGTAGAGGCGGAATGCGACCGGACCGGGCAGGGCTTCTTTGTCGCCGAGGCGGCTGGTTTCCTCGGCCAGCAGGTTCAGGCCGCGTTCGAGCAGGTGTTTGAACCGGGTCTCCTCCAGCAGAAGCGTTTCCGAAATCAGCGTCTGGGCGCGAACCAGTTCCGGATAGGCGGCGCCCATCTGGCGGATCAGGGTCGGCACAAGGCGGTGCATCACCGGATCTTTCGCGCCCATCATCGTGGCGTGGCGCATGGCTCGGCGCATGATGCGGCGCAGGACGTAGCCACGCCCCTCGTTCGACGGCAGCACGCCATCCGCCATCAGGAAGGACGTGCTGCGCAGATGGTCGGCGATAACCCGGTGGCTGGTCTTGAACGGGCCGTCGGGGTCCTGACCGGTCAGTTCCGCGCTGGCCAGGATCAGGGCACGGAAGATGTCGATGTCGTAGTTGTCATGCTTGCCTTGCAGGATCGCGGCAATGCGCTCCAGACCCATGCCGGTGTCGATCGACGGGCGGGGCAGCGGCACACGGACGCCGGGTGGGCCTTCCTCGAACTGCATGAACACCAGGTTCCAGATCTCGATGAACCGATCGCCGTCCTCGTCCGGGCTGCCCGGGGGACCGCCTGGAATATGGTCGCCGTGGTCGTAGAAGATCTCGGAACACGGGCCGCAGGGGCCGGTGTCACCCATGCGCCAGAAATTGTCGGAGGTGGGGATGCGGATGATTTTTTCTTCGGGCAGGCCGGCAACCTTCTTCCAGATCGCGGCGGCGTCCTCGTCCTCCGAAAACACGGTGACCAGCAGGCGGTCCTTGGGCAGGCCGTAATCCTTGGTCACCAACTCCCACGCATAGGGGATGGCCGCTTCCTTGAAGTAGTCGCCGAAGCTGAAGTTGCCAAGCATTTCGAAGAACGTGTGGTGGCGGGCGGTATAGCCCACGTTGTCGAGGTCGTTGTGCTTGCCGCCGGCACGGACGCATTTCTGCGCGGTGGTGGCGCGGACGTAGGGGCGCTTTTCCTGGCCGGTGAACACGTTCTTGAACTGAACCATGCCCGCGTTGGTGAACATCAGCGTCGGGTCGTTGCGCGGGACCAGAGGCGAGCTTGCCACCGGCGTGTGACCGTTGCGGGCGAAATAGTCCAGGAAGGCGGCGCGGATGTCGTTGCTGCTGGCCATGATAAGCGGTCTGGGTCCCCGAGGATCGGTACGCGTGGTGTTCGCAAACAACGTCACGTAGCGCAGCAGCGGGACGCTGTCACGGTGGGGTGTGTCCGCGAGCCCCTGCCTGCCGGCGATCAGCAGGCGCTCGTCGAACTGCAGACGGGTCGGACCCGGGGAACGGTCGGTCGTTCGTTTGGTTCGGCCCCGCGTCCGCAGGTCGCAAGTGCCGCCCTTGTTCAGGATTTCGTCCACGGCGCTTGGCCGCGCGGGCAATTTATGAAAGACATTGATGTAACGGCCAGGTTCAGGTGGGAACGTCATGATGCAGCGTATCGACACGTGGCTGGCTCAATGCCCTGATCCGGCAACCGACCCGATGCCCGGCATGCGTGAGGCCGGACTGCTGGAACCCGTCCCGGATTATACCACCATCGCCCATCTGAAAGCCGCTCTGGTGGAACGTACCGGCCTGCTTGGTGTCGCCAGCATCTGGGGCGGTCGCCAACTGGTCTTCCGCCACTTCCTTGGTTTCGGAACCAGTGTCCAACGCAGCGAATGGCTCGGCCGCGCGCTGGCGGTGGCGATCTCGGAACCTAGGGTCGGGGCGCATCCGAAGCTGCTGACCACCCGTGCCGACCGCACCGACAAAGGCTTTCGCATCAACGGCCAGAAAGCGTGGGTGAGCAACGGCCCATCCGCCGACGCCATTATCGTCTTCGCCATCACCGCCGAAGAAGCCGGCCGCAAGCGGTACAGCGCCTTCATCGTGCCGCGCGACACGCCAGGCCTGACCATATCCGAAATGCCCGGCTTCCACGCGTTGCGCCCGTCGCAACATTGCCTGCTGACGCTTGATGGCTGCCTCGTTCCAGCCAATGCCATGCTTGGCGAACCCGGATCGGCCTACGACCGCATGGCGCTGCCGTTTCGCGATATCGAGGACGCGGTCGGCACGTTCGGCACCCTCGGCGCCTTCCGGCACGCGATTGGCCTGTTCGCCGGCACTGAAACACAACAAGCCGAGGATCTGGGCGCGATCGTCGCCCTGACGGCGGTGTTCGAGGCAGGGGCGGCGTCGGTGGTTGCCGAACTGGATGCCGGCCGGTTCCGGACAGGCGACGCTACTCTGGTGGGCCTGCGCGTGCTGGCGATCGACATTCTGACCCGTCTCCGCTCGATCGCCATGCCGGCGGCTGCCGAAATCCTGGCTGACCTGGATGCAACCCTCTCCATCGCCCGGGGCCCCCGGCTCGCGCGTCAGACCAATCTGGGGGAGGCCGCCCTTCGTCCCCGGACCTCCGCGGCATGACCATCAGCCGCTGCCACTGGGCGGAAACCGCTGACGCCCAGATGCAGACCTACCACGACACCGAATGGGGCGTGCCGCACCACGACGACCGGGCGTTGTTCGAATTGCTCACGCTGGAAGGCGCCCAGGCCGGCCTGTCCTGGCGCACTATTCTGGTTCGCCGCGACGCCTATCGCCAGGCCTACCATGGCTTCGACATCGGGCGGGTCGCTGCGATGGCGGACGCCGAACTTGAATGGCTGCTCGCGGATTCGCCGCTGATCCGTAACCGGCTGAAGATCTTCTCGGTCCGCGACGAACGCGCAGGCCGCGCTCGATGCCATCGCCGAGCACGGCAGCCTGGACCGTTATCTGTGGTCGTTCGTAAACCATGCCCCGGTTCGCAACGCCTGGACCGACCGTTCACAGGTGCCGGCGACGACGCCGGTCTCCGACGCGATGAGCAAGGCCCTGAAGAAAGCCGGCTTCCGTTTTGTCGGTTCCACAATATGCTATGCGTTCATGCAGGCGACCGGGATGGTGGACGACCATCTGATCACCTGTTTCCGGCACACTCAGGAGTAACCCCGATGCGCAATACCGAGGAAATCTGGCGTTTGGTCGATGCGCACCAGGACGATTTCATCGCGCTGTCCGATCGCGTGTGGGAGATGCCGGAACTCTGCTACACCGAATTCCGCTCCTGCGCCGAACACACCGCGATGCTGGAGGCCAAAGGTTTCCGCGTCACCCGTGAAGTCGCCGGCATCCCAACAGCGGTGATGGGCGAGGCGGGCGAGGACGGGCCGGTCATCGCCATCCTGGGCGAATACGACGCCCTGCCCGGCCTGTCGCAGGAAGCCGGTGTGGCGCAGCAAAAGCCACTCCCGGGTGCCGGCTTCGGCCATGGCTGCGGTCATAACCTGCTCGGGTCAGCCTCGATGCTGGCGGCGACTGCGGTCAAGGACTACCTGGAAGCGAACGGCATCAAGGGCCGCGTCCGCTACTACGGTTGCCCGGCCGAGGAGGGCGGGGCCGCCAAGGGGTTCATGGCCCGCGCCGGTGCGTTCAGCGACGTGGACGTCGCGATTTCCTGGCATCCGTCGTCGTTCTCCGGGGTCAATCCGGCGAACTCGCTCGCCAACACCCGTATCGATTTTTCGTTCCATGGCCGAGCGTCGCATGCGGCAGCCTCGCCGCATCTGGGACGCAGCGCGCTGGATGCGGTGGAGCTCATGAGCGTCGGCGTGAACTACATGCGCGAGCACATGCCGTCGGACGCGCGCGTGCATTCCGCCATTCTGGACGCGGGTGGCGTTGCGCCGAACGTGGTGCAGGCTTTTGCCAAGGTCCGCTACCTGATCCGCGCGACGACGTTGCCGGAACTGTCTGCGCTGATCGCACGTGTACGCAAGATCGCCGATGGTGCCGCGTTGATGACGGAGACCCGGGTGTCAGCGCAAGTGGTCAGCGCGGTGTCCAACCTGCTGGCCAACACGCCGCTGGAACGGGCGATGCAGGACAATCTGGAGCGCATCGGGCCGCCGCCGTTCGACGAGGCCGACCGTATCGCTGCCCGCGAATTCCAGGCGACCCTGACCGATGAGGATATCGAGGCTTCCTATCGCCGCGCCGGCATTCCGGTGAAGCCCGATACACCGCTGTGCGACATCATCATTCCGGTCGACGCCAAGCCGAACGGCGGCGTTGGCTCCACCGATGTCGGCGACGTAAGCTGGGTGGTGCCGACGGTGCAGGCGCGCGGGGCAACCTATGCGATCGGCACGCCGGGGCATTCCTGGCAATTGACGGCCCAGGGAAAGATGCCGGCGGCGCACAAGGGCCTGGTCCATGTCGCCAAGGTCATGGCCGGCACCGCGTTGGATGTGATCCGCGACGAGACCTGCTGGCGCGCGCCAAGGCCGACCATCAGGCTCGGGTTGGCAAGACGCCGTACGTGTGTCCGCTGCCCGCCGAACTCGACCCGCCGATCAAGATGTCCGCCTGATGGACACTCTGCTGTGCCGTATGCTGGGTGTCGAGTTCCCCCTGCTGGCGTTCAGCCATTGCCGCGATGTCGTGGCATCGGTCAGCCGGGCGGGTGGTTTCGGTGTGTTCGGCGCGGCAGGATACACACCCGAACAACTTGAGACGGAACTCGCCTGGATCGACGCCCGGGTGGATGGCCGACCCTACGGCGTCGACCTGCTGGTGCCGGAGAACCTTTCGATCCGCACCGCGGCCGGCGCAACGCAGGGCGATCTTGCCGCCCAGGTCCCGGCGGCGCACCGCGCCTTCGTGCACGATCTACTGCGGCGCCACGGCGTCGATCCGACACAGGGCACCTACGAGCGCGAAGACCCGAACCGGCCGCCACCATACCAGTTCGAGACCGGCGAGAAGCTCATGGACGTGGCTTTCCGCTATCCCATCCGCCTGATCGCCAACGCATTGGGTGTGCCCCCGGCGTCGATGCTGGAACGCGCCAGGCGTCACGGCATCCCCTGTGCCGCGCTGGTCGGTGCGCGGGAGCATGCAATGCGACAGGTCGCCGCCGGCGTGGACATCATCGTTGCACAAGGCACCGAAGCCGGCGGCCATTGCGGCGAAGTGTCTACCATGGTTCTGGTGCCCGAGGTGGTTCGGGCGGTTCAGGGCAAGGTCCCGGTCCTTGCCGCGGGCGGAATCATGACCGGGCGGCAGATGGCCGGCTGCATGGCGATGGGTGCCGCCGGCGTGTGGACGGGTTCGGTGTGGCTGGCGACGACGGAATCCGAAACCTCTCCGGTGTTCCGCGACAAGATGGTGGCCGCCCGATCGCGTGACACGGTCCGCTCCCGCGGGCGAACCGGAAAACCCGCCAGGCAGCTCCGGTCGGCGTGGACCGACGCGTGGGAGGGACCGGGCACTCCCGGACCGCTGCCCATGCCGCTGCAGGGCCTCATTAGTGAACCGGCGATGGCCAGGATCAACCGCTCGGCCGAGGCTGGAAACGCGAGCGCACGCGAACTCGTCAGCTACTTTGTCGGGCAGGGCGTTGGACTGGTGGAAAGCATTCCGACATGCCGCCAGGTGGTCGCCACATTCATGACGGAGTTTGCCGAGGCATTGGACGATATGCGGCGTCTAACCGAAGGGGGTTGAGATGGCGAAACGCCTGACTGACGATGAACGTGCCGGCTTGGGTACAGCGGTCCCGGGCTGGGCGCTGGCGTCCGGCCGTGACGCTATCGCGCGCGAGTTCAAGTTCGGGAACTTCAGCGAGGCCTGGGGATTCATGTGCCGCGTCGCGCTGCTGGCGGAAAAACTCGATCACCATCCTGACTGGTCAAACGTCTGGAACACGGTGCGGATTGTGCTATCCACCCACGACGTTGGCGGATTGTCGGACAACGATGTGCGGCTGGCTCAGGCGATCAACAAGCTGCTGGATTGATGGACGGGATCGGCTTTCCGGAACGCACCACCCTGGTGCGCCGAGCGGCGGCTCGGCTTTGCCTGCGGCTTGGTTGGGTGCCGCTGCACGAGGTTCGCCTGGCGAACGGCAGGCGCGCTGACATCCTGGCGTTACAGCCCGGCGGCGGGTTTGCCTGCATCGAGGTGAAATCCGGGCTTCGCGACTACCTGTCCGACCTAAAATGGATCGAATACCAGCCGTTCTGTGATCAGTTCTTCTTCGCTGTCGACGCTGATTTTCCGCACGACATCCTGCCCCCTGAAACCGGACTTATCGTCTGTGCGGGACGCGAAGCGGATTTCGTGAGGGAACCGCTGGCGGTGCGTTTGGCGCCAGCCAGGCGGAAGGCACTGCTGGAGCGGTTCGCCTGGCTGGCCGCGGGACGCCTCGCCGCGCTGGAAGACCCAATGGGCGTGGCCGACCTGGCTTTGGGGCTCAACGACGAGTGATCGCGTGCGGCTTGCTACCGGGCAGACGCCGTCGCCGGGGGTTTGTCGGGTAGCCAGGCATCGGTCCACCCTGATGCGACGGTGGGATCGGCAGCTTTCACTTCGGTCTTTCCCGGACCTTTCCTCTGTGAGATCGAAATCGGCGTAGCCTTGCGGATGATCTGACACTCGATCGATCCGTCAACAGGTTCGCCGCGGCGACGCGCCGCCAGTCTGTCCAGATCGGTCTCTGTCCGGCAAAGCACCGCGCCGGCATCCAGCCGTGGCCATGCCAGTGGTTGTGCCTTGACATCGGGCAGCCCGGGCCTCGGTTTCTTGATCAGAAGGCCGGGCGCACTGAGCGAGATATTGCTGTCATTGGGGGGCTGCGCCCTGGCAGGCGCGGCGGCCACGAGTCCAGCCAGGCCCGCGACCAGCATCATTCTTGGCATCAATTTCATCGTCTTGTCCGCTCGTTCGATTGGCCGGTCTATGCGACCTGCATGGTCCGGGAGCAAGTTATTCCAGCCTGATCAAGGTGGCGACATCCCCTTCGCGACGAGCACGGGTTCGGCGGCAGGACCCGCCAGATTGGCAAGAAATGCCCGTGCAGCCTGCCGCGACGTCGAAGCCGCGGCGATTGCCCCGGCATAGAACGTTTCGTTCTGGATCTCCGGCGGCAGGGGCCCACCAGCGTGACGCCGGGCACGGCGATGATCTCGCTGATCTGCTGCACAGCGACGTCCGCCCGACCATCGAGCAACGCCTCGGCCGCCAAGCCACCCTTCACCAGCACCGATTTCGGCGCCATCGCGTCAGCGATTCCCAGGCTATGGAAAAGCTCCGCCAAATAGATACCGCTGGACCCACCTGATGCCGGGTCGACATAGGCCACGGCCCGCGCCTGCAGCATCGCGGACCTGAACGCCGCGGCGGTATGGATATCCGGCAGCGGCGAGCCGGATTTGACTCCGACACCAACGCCGACCCTGGCCAGCTTGACCATTGAACCAGCAACGATCTTGCCGGCCCTGGCCAAGTCCTCCAGGCCCGATGGTGACATCAGCACGACGTCAAAGGCTTCCCCGTTCGAGATCCGCTGAACCAGGGCACCGACAGTGTCGTTACGCAGCGTCACCTTGTCGCCGGTGCTGGACTCGAACACAGGGACGAGGGCGGCGGCAACGGACTTGAAAGCGCCGGCGGTCAGGACGGTCAGTTCCCTGCCCTGGGCGGGTAAGGACAACAGCAGGCAGACAATGACCAGGCGGATCAACGACCCACCCGCACCGCCGCGGCTGGGTGATTGGCCGGCAATCGCGGGCCGCGGCCGAACAGCTTTTCCCGAAACGTGCCCGTGGCGTAGTCGTGCTTGAACAGCCCGCGCGCCTGCAGTTCGGGCACCACGAGGTCGGCCATGTCCGCGAACGTGCCGGGGGTCAGCGCATAGGCGAGGTTGAAGCCGTCGACGTCGGTTTCCTCGACCCAGGCGCGCAGTTCCTCGGCGACCTCCTCGGCTGAGCCGATCACCACCGGGCCGCGGCCGCCGATCGCGGCGTGGCGGGCGATTTCTCGCACGGTCCATTCGCGGTCCGGGTCGGCGGTGGTGAACGCCTCCAGCGCCGAGGTCTGCGCGTTGGCTTTGTCGGTGAAGCGCACGACCTCGTCGGGAGCCATGGCGCCGAAATCGAGGCCGGTCCAGCCGGACATCAGCGCCAGCGCGCCTTCCTCGGACACGTAGCCCAGGTAGTCCTGATATTTGTCCCGCGCGGCCTTTGCGGTGGTGTCGGTGATGACCGTCATCATGGTGAAGATCACCAGGTCATGCGGATCACGGCCGGCGGCCGCGGCGCGGCGGCGCAGGTCCTGACGACGTTGCCGACCACCTTCTTCGACGGGCCGTTGATGAAGACGCACTCGGCATGGCGGGCGGCGAAATCGCGGCCGCGTTTGGAGGCGCCGGCCTGGAACAGCACCGGCGTGCGCTGCGGCGATGGCTCGCACAGATGGATCGCGTCGACCTTGAAGTGCGGGCCCTCGTGCAGGATGCGGTGGATCTTGCTCGGCATCGGCGAAGCGGCGGCCCTGGCGGTCGCGCAGCACGGCGCCGTCCTCCCAGCTTGCCTCCCACAGTTTGTAGGTGGCCTGCATGTAGTCCTCGGCCACGTCGTAGCGGTCGTCATGGGCGACCTGCTTCGCCATCCCCATGCCGCGGGCGGCGCTGTCGAGGTAGCCGGTGACGATGTTCCAGCCGATCCGGCCCTTGGTCAGGTGGTCCAGCGTGCTCATGCGCCGGGCGAACGGGTACGGAAGCTCATAGGACAGCGCGCAGGTGACGCCGAAGCCAAGATGTTCGGTGACCACGGCCATGGCGTGAGATCGGCATCAGCGGGTCGTTGACCGGGACCTGCACGGCCTGCTCCAGCGCGGTGCGAGCGGAGCCCTTGTAGACGTCGTAGATGCCCAGCACGTCGGCCAGGAACAGTGCGTCGAATTTGCCGCGCTCCAGCGTGCGGGCGAGATCGGTCCAGTATTCCAGCGTGTTATAGCTGTCGGCGCGGTCGTCGGGATGGGTCCACAGGCCGGGCGACTGGTGCCCGATGCAGTTCATGTCGAACGCGTTGAGGCGGATTTGCTTGGGCATCAGTGGGGTTTTCGCAACGGGGAACTGCATGGCGACGACTTCCAGCGCCATCGGGGCCGGCCTTGGCCTGGAAGGGTGCATCATCGGGAAAGACGAAGGCGCAGGACAGTTTTGGCAAGGTCTCGCCGTCGTGGGTCAAGCTGCCGTTGGTCACGACCCAGGTACTGGCCGCGGCCATGACGCCGGATCGGGGCCGGTGACGGTTTCGCCTGGCGCGAGTGTATAGCGCCACGCCGTCATGCCGTCCGGATCGGGACCCAGCAGGGTCTCGGAAGGGGCGGTCGGGGCGGGCAGGGGGCCGGCGACGGATTCACGGTGCGTTGCGTCCTGGAACGGTGCGCAGGGCGACGCGGTTTTCCGGCATGGTCATGAAGCGGGCGCCGGGATCGAAGCCGTTGCGCAGGGTGAAATACCAGACGCCTTCGTCCTGACTGGCGCGGATCGGGCCATATGCGGTGTGGGCGCCGGTGAAATGGACGGTGACGGGCCGAACTTCGTGCAGGCCGAGCGTGCCGTAGCCGCCGACGACGAGCTGGAACTGGTCCTGCTGGTGGTAATGCGCGTTGGCGGTGCTGCCCGGGTCTTGCTCGACCAGAAACGCCATCGGAAACAATGCGTCGGGCGCGGGGTCCGGCGTGCCGGGCGCCATGTTGTAGCGGGTCGTGCCGAGATACAGCGTGTGCCAGAAGGTCACGCCGTCAGCGGCGGAGCCCCGGCGCCGGTTGGCGCGGGCGGTGTCGGCGGATGCGATCAGAGTCATCGCCTAATCTCCTTCATGATTTCGCACAGGCGGCACATTGCCCTTCCGCCTCGATCGTAGCTTTGCCAACGGTGAAACCCAGCCGTTTGGCGGCATCTTCCAAAGCGTGGGCCAACTCATGGTCTTCCAGTTCGGTCACCCGTCCGCAGGACCGGCAGATCAGGAACTGTGCGGCGTGGTCATGGTCCTCATCCGCGATGCAGCCTACGAACGCGGATAGTCGCTCCAGTTTATGCACCAACCCCTGTTCCTGCAGAAACTCCAGCGCTCGGTACACGGTGGGAGGTGCCGCGCCGTGGCGGGTGCTGCGAAGCTGATCGAGCAGATCGTAAGCGCCGGTCGGGGCATCCCGGTCCAGTATCAACCCGAGCACCTGACGGCGTAAATCGGTCAGCCGGACGCCGCGCCCTTCGCAGATGACGTTGGCGCGGGTCAGTAATGTCTCGGTACGGGGAGAAAACCCCATGCGGCACTCCTTGGCGTCGGTCACGCCCGGCGCCAAGATAGCATCCATGAACGAAATTGCCATGCAAGCCCCAACCGTCCCGCAAGTGAACGCTGTCCTGGAGGCGGTCTGCTTCGACGCCAACGGCCTTGTGCCCGCCATCGCCCAGCAGCATGACACCGGCGAAGTGCTGATGATGGCCTGGATGAATGCGGACTCCATCCGCGAGACGTTGGCGACGGGCCGGGTCTGCTATTTCAGCCGCAGCCGCGGCAAGCTGTGGCGCAAGGGTGAAAGCTCCGGACAGAACCAGCACCTGAAGGAACTG
Source organism: uncultured Alphaproteobacteria bacterium (assembly GCA_963790515.1). Lineage (GTDB taxonomy): Bacteria > Pseudomonadota > Alphaproteobacteria > Acetobacterales > Acetobacteraceae > Rhodopila. The sequence continues at coordinate 320,737 of CAWBPF010000018.1, forward strand.
CGGGTCGACTGCGACGGCGACACCCTGCTGCTGCTGGTGCATCAGGACGGCGTCGCCTGCCACACCGGCCGCCGCAACTGCTTCTTCCGCGCTGTGCGCGACGGTGCGCTGGTCGAAATCGCCGCGCCCGAGGTTTCCCCCGAAGCTCTCTACGGGCACACGCATGGCTGAAACCACACCGATCACCGTCGTGACCGGCTTCCTCGGCGCCGGTAAGACCACGCTGCTCAATCATCTGCTGCGCCAACCCGAACTGGCCCGGACCGCTGTCCTGGTGAACGAATTCGGTGAGATTGGCCTGGACCACCTGATAGTGGAAAAGCTCGACGACACCACGGTGCTGCTGAACGCCGGCTGCCTGTGCTGCACGGTGCGTGGCGACCTTGCGCGTGTGTTGCGGGAAATGCTGCCCCGCGCCCGCCGTGATGAGATATCCCGCATCGTCATCGAGACCACCGGCCTAGCTGATCCGGTGCCAATCCTGGCCACACTGATGACCGACCCCGTCGCTGCCTCGGCCTATCGGCTGGACGGCATCGTGACGGTGGTTGATGCGGTGAACGGCAACATACATCTCGACACGCAGGAAGAAGCCGTCCGGCAGGTCGCGGTGGCTGACCGGATCATCATCAGCAAGGCCGACCTGGGCGACCCGGCGTTGCTGCGCACCAGATTACTTGCGCTGAACCCGGGCGCGCGGATCGCCGAGGTCGCCCATGGCGCCGTCGATCCTGCGTTTATCCTGCATGCGGGATTGTTCGATCCGGCCGCCAAGATACCGGACGTGGCCGGTTGGCTGAACACAGCGGCGTTTGGGACGGACCACGGTCACCATCATGACCCCAACCGCCATGACGCCAGGATCAGCGCGTTCTGCATGACACTGACCGACCCGCTGGATTGGCCAGCATTGGCGATGTGGTTGGAAATGCTTGTCGCGAGCAACGGCGAACATTTGTTGCGCGTGAAGGGCATCCTCAACGTGAAGGGTCATGACCGGCCGATCGCGATTTACGCGGTGCGGCATCTGCTGCACGCCCCGACGAAGCTGGCTGGCTGGCCCGACGGCGATCCCCGGACCAGCCGCATTGTCTTCATCACGCGGGATCTGCCACGTGCGGTGATCGAGGACGGATTTTCTGCCTTTCAAGCCGCGTCGGCGGGACCTGTCATCCAGCAGGCAACGACAGGCTGACCGTGGCCCCCGAACCGGCGGTGCCCACGGCGGCCGCATCGGGATCTGCCTGCCCGCGCACCGTCAGCCGGCCGCTCATGGTTCGCGCCAGACGATTGCTCAGCGCCAGGCCGGTGCCGCCGTTTGCCGACAATGTGCTGCCATAAACGTCTGCGGCATCATCTTCAAAATGCTGGGTCAGGTCGGGGGGAATGCCGCTTCCGCTGTCGCTGACCGACGCGTCGACAGTGTCAGCGCCTCGGTCGACCGACAGGGACACCGACCCGCCGGGCGGGGTCAGCCGGATCGCGTTGGCCAACAAGTTGTCGAGCACGCGCCGTGTCGCCCATGCGTCCCCCAGCGCGGTAGCGGTCGACAACCCATCAACCGCGACGGTGATCTGCCGTTCACTTGCAGCCGCAACGGCGTCTGCCGCGGCATCTCGGGCGATCGTCGCGACGTCGATCCGTTGCTGTTGTATATGATGTTCATCAATTTGAGTCAGGTCGATCAGATTGTTGATTGTTTCCAACAATTGTCTACCGCCGGCACGCACGCGACGAAGCGCCTCGCGCTGATCGGGGCGGCAGTTGGCCATCATCAGGCTGGTCGTGCCGAGCAAGGCATGCAGCGGCATTCGTATTTCTTGGCTGAGATTGGTTAACACCTCCGACTTGATTTGTTCCGCGGCTTCAGCTCTGCGGGTTTCAGCGGCGAGCCGTTCCTGCGTTGCCCGGGCATGGCGAACGAACGCGGCAGTGGCGAGAATCGCGAGAATGGAAAGGACACGGTTGCCGATCAGGTCCGGAAGGTCCGGATCGACGGCGGGGATCACCGCGCCAAGCACAACCATCACACATGCCGCCACCGTCAGGATCCAAAGGCCAGCATTGCGTTGGTGATAGACCGCGGTGGCGATCAACGGCACGTAGATGATGCCGTAAGCGAGAAGGTTATCTCGGTACAAATCCGATATGAACGCCAATGCGGACATGGCGTAGAGCACAGGCACCAGCCAGCGCACCCATCGTTCCATCCGGGTTCCAAAACCGGTTTTATTGCTCAGATCAAAAAAATAACCTCTCGACATGAAACTTCCAGAATTTTAACTACTTATACATATCGACGTGTTCGTGATCCAGCGGATCATAACCGTTACGCCGGCAAGAAAGTCGTCGATTGTCATGGCCTCGTGCGGGTTATGGCTGCCGTTTTCGTTGCGAATAAAGATCATGCCCATCGGCACCCCCGAAGCGGCGAATGCAGCGGCGTCATGCGAGGCCGGGCTGCCAATTCGTAGCACCGGAATACCTTGTGCCTCTGCGGCGGCCTCCAGCCCGGCCTTGATGGCGGGATCGACCACGCCTACCGTGGCGCGGGCCTTTGGTCCCAGATGAAACTTCACGCCCCGGCGCTGTTCGATGCCCTGGACGATGCGGCCGACCTTTTCCTCCAATGCCGCCAGCACAGGTTCGTCATAGGCCCGGACATCGAGGCTGAAATGGAACGTGCCCGGGACAATCGTCAGCCCGTGTTTCGCCGGGTCGGTGTGAAAGCGGCCCAGCGTGCAGGCCATGGCAATCTCGCGCCGCTCGTGGTCGGCCCAGACCTCGTCGAGAGCCACGGCGAAGTCGGCCCCCGCCATCGCGGCGTCATGGCGGAAGCGGCGCGGCAAGCCGACATGGTCGTGCCGCCCCTCGATCCAGGCATCCGGATAGCGGAAGTTCCCCGGAATACCGGTGCAGATTGCCACCGGCCGCCCGGCTTCGACCAGGCTCGGCGCCTGCTCGATGTGAAGCTCCAGATAAGCGTAGATACCTGACGGGTTGAAGTGACGCGAGCCTGCGCGCAGGGCGTGGGGTTTGCCGCCGCAGTCGGCGACATGGTCCGCAAGGGTGCGGCCGGTATCGATCCGGCGCACATCCATCGCGCCATCCGGCAGCGTGCCGAGACTGCCGCGGCTGCCGATATAGGAAACCTGGAACCACACGCTTTCTTCGGCTCGGATAGCCATGACGACGATGTCGCGATCCGGCGTCAAGCCGAGTGTACGTAGCGCCGCCACCGTCGCCAGCCCCGCCAGCACGCCGGCCGCACCGTCGAAGTTTCCGCCATGCGGCACGGAATCCAGATGCGAACCAATCACCAGCACCGGCGCCGAACGGTCGCGACCAGGTAGCGTCATGTACAGGTTGGCGGCATCATCATGCCCGATCTCCAAGCCCAAAGCCGCCGCTGCTTTGGCCACCGTCGCATGCGCCCGCTGCTCGCCCGCGCCGTAGGGGTCGCGGGAAATGCCGGGGTCATCCAAACCATCCTGCCGAAGCTGGTCGAACAAAGCCTCCATCGCGACGCGTTGCGCCAGCACCGCGGCCTTGATCGCATGAGCATCTGGTCCGGGCATCGGCAGGTTCCTTTCGACAATTGATCCGAGGCGGCCATTATTGCCTTCGAACGAGGCAGCCGCTAGAGCATGGCGACGCCCTGGCCCGTGCGGCAGGGTTGATTTGCGTTATCAAACAACGCGTTGGATCATCTTCGCTCGGCCGATAAACCAGCCATAAACGGAGGAAACCAAGATGGCCACCTGCCTATGCTGCGGACCAGCGTCACTCGGCCGCCGAGGCTTCCTTGCCGCCGTGGCAATGTCTGCCATGGAGCCGTCAGCCCGGGCGCAGACACCACCGGCCTCCGCCGGACCAGCCAACGCCGTCCTGCTGGATGATCTGGTCGCCGCCAACCGCATCCTGTTTGACCAAGGCGTCGTCGACGGGTTCGGCCATGTCAGCGTGCGCCACGACAAAGACCCGAACCGCTATCTGCTGTCGCGCAGCATGGCGCCGGCGCTGGTGACGAAGGATGATATTATTGAATACGACCTCGACAGCAATCCAGTGGATGCCCAAGGCCGGACCTCGTACCTGGAACGCTTCATCCACGGCGAACTCTACAAGGCGCGGCCCGACATCGTCGCTGTCGTGCACAGCCATTCGCCAGCGGTTATACCATTCGCCGACACCGCGGTGCCATTGAAGCCGATGAACCACATTGCCGGCTTCCTGGGCACTGGCGCGCCGGTCTTCGAGATCCGCGACACCGCCGGTCCGGCGACCGACATGTTGATCCGCAACCCCTCGCTTGGTCACGCTCTGGCGGCCACTTTGGGGACCCACGATGTCGCGCTGATGCGCGGGCATGGCTCGATTGCCGCGGCGCAGTCGATCCGGCATGTGGTATTCCGCGCCGTCTATACCGAGGTGAATGCGCGGATGCAGACCGAAGCAATGAAACTGGGGACCCCGACTTTCCTCACCGCCGAGGAAGCCGCCGCCGCGGCCAAGACCAACGATGGGTTGGTTGATCGGCCCTGGGCCCTGTGGAAACAACGCGCGATGGGGAAGGCCTGACTGCCATGAGCGACGCGACAGCGAACGATTCCGTTGGGGACATGCTGCGGGAAACCGCCGCCCGCCTGTTCCAGACCCACTCGATACGGCGACACAGCGCTCCGCTGATCAAGGTATTTGGCCTGCCGCGCTATGGGCGGCTGTCGAGGAGGCTGGGTTGCATCGCGCTTTGGTGCCAGAGGCGGCCGGCGGCTTCGGCGTCGCAGTTGCCGATGCGCTTTCGCTGCTCAAGGTCGCCGGTGCCTACGCCGTGCCGCTGCCGCTGGCGGAGACGATGCTGGCAAGCTGGCTGCTCGCCAGCGCGGGTCTCGACATGCAAGACGGGCCGTTGACGATCGGACCGGTGCGGGACGGCGACCGTGTGACGCTTATGCCTGTTGACGGTGGCTGGCACGCATCCGGAATGCTGACCCGCATCCCCTGGGCGCGAAACGCGGATCGCCTCGTTGTATCGGCGGTGCTGGATGACCAGCCATGGGTGGCGCTGGTCGGCAAGGGAGCCTGGTCGCTGGAGACGGGAGAAAACGTGGCGCGCGAACCGCGAGACACCGTCCACCTGGATGGCATCGCGATTGCGGCCGGGCGGACGACGTTGACGCCGGCGGACCTGATCGCCGTCGGTGCGGCGATGCGAACCCAGCAGATCGCTGGCGCGCTGACACGGCTGACCGAGATGACCACGCAATATGCGCATGACCGCGTGCAATTTGGCCGGCCGATCGGCAAATTTCAGGCAATACAGCAGAATCTGGCGGTTCTGGCCGGCCAGGCCTCGGCTGCGGTGGCTGCCGCCGACCTCGCGGCGGAGGCGGTGGCGGACGGTGTGAAAGTCCTGCCGATCGCCGCGGGAAAATCCAGGGCGGGTGAGGCCGCTGGTATCGGCGCTGGGATCGCGCATCAGGTGCATGGTGCGATCGGCTTCACGTTCGAGCACAACCTGCACTTTCTCACCCGTCGCCTGTGGTCCTGGCGCGACGAGTTCGGCAAGGAGGCGGCCTGGAACCTTCTCCTGGGTCGGCACATGGCAAAGGCCGGCGCCGATCGGCTTTGGACGGAAATTACAGCGGCTTAATGATCTGACAGTGGTCACAGCGGAACGCGGGGTTAGAGTCTCCCCGCGATGCCCCGACCATTCAGGCGAAGGCTTCGTCTGGTGCGGAATAGGCCTTCAACTTGGCAATATCGTGCAGGATGACTCGCGCGCCGTGTGTTTCCACGCCAAAGCCGCGCAGTGCGGCAAAGGCACGGGACAGGTTTTCCTGCCGGCAGCCAAGGCGAGCCGCCAGCAGCCGCTTGTCGAACGGCAGCTTCATCGCGGTGGTGTTGGCCTGCTGCTCCTTCGACAGCGACAGCAGGTAGCAACCCAGGCGCTGCGCGGTTGTCCGTAGCTTTAGGTCACAAACCTGGCGGACCAGTGCGCGGAATTCATCGGCCTCGGCGCGTAGCAGCACGGTCACCAGCGATGGTTCCTGCTCGACCAGTGCGAGCAGGCCCTCCGCGTCGATCGACAGCAGACGGCTTGGTGTAACAGCGCGCACCCCCAGCAAGCGTGGGAGCCGAGCGAGCAGGGTGGCGAGACCGAGCGTTTCGCCGGGCCGGATGACCTCGACCACCGCGGTGGTGCCGTTCGCCGCCCTGCTGAAGCCGACAAGTTGACCATCCAGCACGATGAAGAGCTGTTCCGCCGCCTCACCCTGTTGGCAAACTTCGGAGTCTTCGGGTGCGTTTACGATCTTGCTGATCGCGGCCAGCCGCTCCATGACCGGATTGGCCAGGTCGTGCAGCAGCGGGGTCGCACGTAGTGCCTGCATGATCTGTGTGACGTCGGGGAGGTTGGCCAGGACCGAACCGGTCGATAAAGCTGAGTTAGACATGAAAACCTCGCCATCCTGTCATTGCCGGAACAATCGTCCCGAAGTTTTTTAGCGCAAGGATTTGACCTGGATCAAGCCGAGGGCGTGGCGTTTTACGCAAACCCCACCCCCTGATACAATTCGTTATCTGGACGGGGAGACGTTTATTATGCAAGCGATGGTCTGCGAGCGCTTCGGCGGTCCCGAAGTATTGATACTGCGTGACGTTCCAGATCCACCTCCCCCTGGTGCCGGCGAGATCCAGGTGCGAATCGTTGCTCGCGGAGTTCAATACGTCGACGTCCTGATGTTAGCAGGAAAGTATCAATTCCGCCCTGAGCCGCCGTTCATTCCTGGCGGGGAGGCAGCAGGCCATGTTGTCGCGGTTGGACCGGGCACCACCGGCTTTGCCGTGGGCGACGCCGTGATGTCCCGCCAGACCCTGGGTGCCTTCGCAGAGCTGGGCAATGCGCAAGCGGCGTTGTGCGACAAGGTGCCGGCCGGACTGACAATGGCCCAGGCAGGTGTGTTTCGTGGTGCCTACACAACCGCGTACCATGCGTTGTTGCAGCGAGGCCGTATGCAGCCTGGCGAGTGGGTGCTGGTGCACGGCGCGGCCGGCGGCATCGGCATCGCGGCGATCCAGGTGGCGAAGGCATTCGGCGCCAAGGTCATCGCCACCGCCGGCAGCGAGGCAAAGCGCGCCGCATGCCTGGAAGAGGGCGCGGACCACGCCATCGACTACCGCTCCGGCTTCATCGACCAGGTGAAGGCGCTGACCGGCGGCCGCGGGGTCGATATCGTCTACGACCCGATCGGCGACAAGGTCGCGGAGGAATCGCTGCGCTGCCTCGCATGGGGCGGCCGGCTGCTGATCCTGGGCTTCCTCGGCGGCGGCCCGACAAATATCAAAAGCAACTATCTTCTGATCAAGGGCATCGACGCGATCGGCGTGCGCATCGGGGGCTTGAACGAAGCCAATCCTGGGCTCGCGATCGCCAACATGAAGGCGCTCATATCTCTGGCGGAACAGGGCAAGCTGCGTCCGCGCATTTCGCACACCTTCCGGCTGGACCAGGCGGCCGAGGCGTTGCAGGCGGTGATCGACCGCGCCGTGATCGGCAAGGCGGTGCTGCTCAGTTAGGGCACACAGGCGGCGCCTCGGTTGCCGGCTTTGGCGGGGTAGCCTAACGTTCGCGACACCAGACTCAGGAGGAAAACGAACGATGGCGACACCCGGACGCGCTTTGCCGCAGCCAACCCCCGAGACCCAGCATTTCTGGGACGGCACGAAAGCCAACGAGCTGCTGCTGCAGCGCTGCGACGAGTGCACGCAAGGTCTATTTCCCGCCGCGGCCGTTCTGCCCGGTTTGCGCATCGCGCAAGGTTTCGGTGACCAAGGCGAGCGGCAAGGCGAAGCTGTACAGCTATGTCATCCATCATCGCCCGGTGCCTGGCTTCACGCCGCCTTACGCAATTGCCGTGGTCGAACTGGCCGAAGGCCCGCGCATGATGACCAACATCGTCGAATGTCCGCAGACGCCGGAGGCGCTGGTGCTGGACATGCCGGTCGAGGTCGTGTTCGAGCCGCAGACCGACACCATCACGCTTCCCCTGTTTCGCCCCGCCTCAGTCACGGCGAAAGGCTGATCCGATGCCACACAACACAGTTGCCGTCGTCGGCGCCGCCGAAACCACCCAGCTGGGCGTCATCACCGACCTGTCGCAGATCGGCCTGCATGCCGATGCCGCGCTGAACGCGATGGCCGATTGCGGCCTGAAGCCAAAGGATATCGACGGCATCGCGACGCGCCAGCGAAACGCCGGTGCAGCTTGCGCATTATCTGGGCATCACCCCGACCTGGGTCGACGGCACCGCCGTCGGCGGATGCAGCTTCATGATCCATGTCCGCCATGCCGCGGCGGCGATCGAGGCCGGGCTGGCCAAGACCATCCTGATCACCCACGGCGAATCCGGCAAATCCCGTATCGGCAACCCGCCTCGGTCGGTTCATCCGCAGTCGCTGAACGGCCAGTTCGAGCAGCCGTTTGGCCCGATGGGTCCGCCGTCGATGTTCACCATCCCGGTGCTGCGCTACATGAAAACCTACGGCGTGACCGAGGAGCAGATCGCCCAGGTTGCCGTCGTGCAGCGCGAATGGGCGTCGAAGAACCCGCGGGCGACGTTCCGCAACCTGATCACCACGGACGACGTGCTGAACAGCCGGATGATCGCCTATCCGTTCCGCCTGCTGATGTGCTGCCTGGTGACCGACGGCGGCGGCGCACTGATCCTGACCTCGGCCGAACGGGCCAAGGATTTCCCGACCAAGCCAGTCTATATCCTGGGCACCGGTGAAAGCGCCGAAACACCATTGGTCAGCCAGATGGAGGACTTCACCTCGTCGCGCGCCTTCCGCGTCGCCGGACCGACGGCATTCAAAGAGGCCGGGATTGCACACAAGGACGTCGATCACCTGATGATCTACGACGCCTTCGCCCATCTGCCGATCTATGGCCTGGAGGATCTTGGGTTTCGTGCCGCGCGGCGAGGGGGCCGCGTTCATCGCCGGCCGCAACACGGCGCCAGGTGGTTCGTTGCCGTTAAATACCAATGGCGGCGGCCTGTCGTATATGCACTCCGGCATGTACGGGATGTACGCGCTGCAGGAAAGCGTTCGGCAGATGCGAGGCGTTGCGCCGGCGCAGATTGACGGCGCGAAGATCTCGGTCTGCCACGGCGTCGGCGGCATGTTCGCCGCATCGGGCACCATCATCTTCAGCAATCAGGCACCGTAACAAACACAAAGGGGGTTCGGTCATGGCCGACAGCCTGTTCACCGGCCTGAAAGTCATCGATTGCGCAAGCTGGATCGCCGGGCCGGCAGCGGCAACGATGCTGTCCGATTTCGGCGCCGACGTGATCAAGATCGAGCCCCCCGGTGCCGGCGACCCGTGGCGGGCGTCACAGCCCATCCCGGGAAAGAAGGTCGACTACTACTGGCAGTTAACGTCACGTAACAAACGCAGCCTGGCGCTGGATCTGAAGCATCCGGACGGGCAGGCGGTGCTGCACCGTCTGGTTGCTTCGGCGGACGTGTTCATCACCAACTTCCCCCTGCCGGTGCGCGATCGCTTGCGCCTGGCGCCAGCCGATCTGATGCCGTTGAACCCACGGCTGATCTACGGGTCGTTCACCGCCTATGGTGAGCATGGCGAGGAAGCGGCCAAGACCGGCTTTGATTCCACGGCATACTGGGCCCGCACCGGCCTTATGGACATGGTCCGAGCGGACGCGGATACCGTGCCGTCCCGCTCCATGCCGGGCATGGGTGATCACCCGAGCGCGACGGGCCTCTATGCTGCCATTGTAACGGCGCTGTATCGGCGGGAGAAGACCGGGCAGGGCGGGGTGGTGCGCTCGTCCCTGTTGCAGAACGGCCTGTGGGCAAACGGCTGCGCGGTGCAGACCCGCCTGTTCGGGGAGGACGTTCCCCTGCGTCCCCACCGCGATGACGCACCCAACGCGCTGGCCAATCACTATCGGTCACGCGACGGCCGTTGGTTCATCATGGCACTGTTCAACGAACAGCGGCAGTTGCGGTCATTCCTTGGGGCGATCGGGCGCGAAGAACTCACCGACGATCCGCGCTTCGCCACACCAGAGGGTCGCAAGCAGCATGCACGGGAATTGGTGCTCATCCTGGACGAGGTTTTCTCCCGACGGGACCTGGCCGAATGGCGGGCGATCCTGGACGGGGTCGGTGTCACCTTCGGCATCGTTGCCACGGTCAACGAGGCGCTGGACGACCCGCAGATGCGCCATTCCGGCGCGTTGGTCCCGTTTGGCGACGGCCAGGGACTGACTGTCATGACGCCCTTCCACATCGATGGCGTCGAGAAAGTCCCGGCGTCCCGCGCACCCTCGGTAGGCCAGCACAACGAACCGGTGCTGCGGGAGGCCGGCTACTCCGCCCAGGAAATCGATCATCTGCGTGGGCTAGGTGTGGTGGCCTAGACGCGTTGGTTTCATCTGCTGTCTGGGTGCTGACGCTCGCCGTGTCGGCTGGAACGGGGTTGGCCCTCTGGCATTTGCGGGCGACCGATGGAGCCTCGCGTCCGTCGTTGGCCGCTGGAATTGCACACGGCGTCACAGGGGCGGCGGGATTGGTACCTTCTGTTGCTGGCACAACGCGGACCCGCACGAGGCGTTGAAGCCGGGGCCGCGGCGTTTGGACCGGTATCGGCTTGGCTGTTCCTTGGCGCCTTGATCACCGGAATCGTCATTCTGACGATACGCCGCAAAGCAGTCGTGATAGCGATCCACGCCGGGATCGCCATCACCGGTTATGTGCTGCTGCTGGCCTGGAGTTCCTTAGGCTAGGGCAACGCCAGTCTGACGGGAACAGCCGGGCCGGTGTCGCTCGTAGACCATGAGCCAAGGACAGTGAACCAGGGCGGGCTGACCGTTTAGAGTGCGATCGTCTTAGGTTGACCCAACTTCAGACGTGAACCGCCCTCTCAAACAAAAAGTCCTAGAGCCAGCCTGTCCTGGCGATCGAGGCTGACTAGAGCAACATCACCCTGACTGGAACAGTCCAGGTGATAAAGTTGCTCGCTCAAACACGGAAATAGAGCGCGCTGACTATCTCCAGTCAGCCTGAAAGCGCTCTAGCTGTAGCTGCTATGGAGGTTGTCCCTCCGGGACCGAAGGTTAAGGCTGTGGTTACCACGCCAACAACCGCACTCCTGGAGCCCCGGATGGACATCCATAAGAATGCCCGAACCACGCAACTCAGTCGAATGCTCATCGTCGAACGACTGGCCTCGGGGTGGCCGGTCGCCTCGGTGGCGACAGCCCAGGGCGTGACAGCGAAGACGGTGCGCAAGTGGCGTGAGCGGTATGCCGCCGAGGGCGCTGCTGGCTTGGTCGATCGCCCATCAAGGCCGCACCACAGCCCCAATCGGCTGGCCGACGCGATCGAAAACGAGGTCGAACAACTGCGTCGCCAACGCCTGTCTGGGCCCGCCATAGCGCGTCGCCTGCATCGCCCCGTCTCGACCGTCGGTGTGGCGCTGCGCCGCCGCGGGTTGGGCCGCGTGTCGGCGCTTGATCCACGGCCAAAGATCATCCGCTATGAACGGGAAAAGCCCGGCGAACTGATCCACATCGACATCAAGAAGCTGGGCCGCATCGACGGCATCGACCATCGCATCACCGGCGATCGAACCGGTCAGAGCAACAAGCGCGGCACCGGCTGGGAATACGTGCATGTCGCGGTCGATGACGCCTCGCGACTGGCCTATACGGAACTGCTTCCTGACGAGCGCAAGGAAAGCGCCATCGGCTTTACCGCCCGCGCTGTCGACTGGTTTGCCGGTCACCGGGTGACGGTCGAGCGCATCATGAGCGACAACGGTTCGGCTTACAGAAGCTTCGCCTTCCGCGATCTGCTTGCCGCGCGCGGCATCAAGCACAAGCGCACGCGGCCCTACACGCCGCGCACCAACGGCAAGGCCGAGCGTTTCATTCAGACCAGCCTTCGCGAATGGGCCTATGCGCAGCCGTTCCGCACCTCGCTCGCCCGGGCGGCGGCGATGCTGCCCTGGATCACCGAGTATAACAGCATTCGGCCGCACGCGGCACTGGGCGGCAAGTCGCCTCTGGCCTGGCTCGCGACCCCGCGTGCGCAGATCGAGATGATGACCACAGTTACCGCCACATCCGATCCCGAGCCTCGCTTCGTTGCGGCGGCCGGGGTCAAGCCTCGCGAAGCGACCGCCGAAGGCGGCTTGGGCTTGATGCCGATCACCGCAACGCTAGCAAAATCAGCGACCGGATGGGACAACCTCCTTGGCAACG
>CAWBPF010000019.1:0-7416 GCA_963790515.1 uncultured Alphaproteobacteria bacterium
AGCGCCAACCAGGGCATGAAGTCGCTGTTCGACGCGCTGAACGTCGTCAATGGCGAGCAGGAGAAGCGCGGCTTCTTCAAGCTCACCGCCATCACGCTGCTGTTCACCTCGGTGGTGATCCTGTTCATGGTGGTGGCGCTGGCCGCCGTCGTGGCGTTGCCGGCCGTTGCTCAGCGTGGCTCGGGCTCGGGAGCGTGACCGACTTCCTGGCTGCGTTGGCTGCGCTGGCCGCTGCTGCTCGTCGCCGCTGGGCGTCATGCTGGCGCTGATCTACCGCTACGGTCCGAGCCGCGAGCACGCGCGATGGCGCTGGATCAGCTGGGGCAGCGGCTTTCGCGGCGATCGCCTGGGTGATCGTCTCGCTGCTGTTCTCCTGGTACGTCGGCCAATTTCGGCAGCTACGACAAGACCTATGGCTCGCTCGGCGCCGTGGTCGGCTTCATGACCTGGATCTGGATTTCGGTCATGGTGGTCTTGGCTGGCGCTGAGCTCAATGCTGAAATGGAGCATCAGGCCGCCCGCGACAGCGCCGTGGAGCCGCGCTGGGTGCGCGTGGTGTAACCAAAGCGGATGAAGTGGTTGCGTCCTAAATTCCAGCGACCAGAAACGGCGACCAGGGTCGCGTGCCGCTTGATGGATGCCGGCCTGGAAGTTATCTGCATTGGCGATGATTAGATCACCGACAGCGTCGGCATCGGCACGCCGACCGACAGGCCCCCGCTAAAGGGAGAAGCGACGCATGACCAACACGAGGCAACGTATCTACAGCAGCCAAAACGGCGACCGTTGGTGGTTGATCCGGGACGAGGTGACGGGGCGAAAGTTGGTCCGCCATGAAGCCAACCGATCGTCCGGAGGCCACTGCACGGACATGGATGCCGAAGAATTCCTAAGTCAGGCTGGATCTGGTCCCGAATATGCGGCGCTGCGGCTCATGCTCGATGCTGAGAAGGATATTGGCTGAACTGCTGGCAGCCATGACCGAGGCTTCGGCGGCGCGCATCAGTAAACGCCACAGGAACGAGGAAGTTTGCGTCAGGTTGGACTGTCCCAACCCGCGGCGCTCTTCGCGCCAAGCCGCATCCTGCGCGCCGCACGGGTGGGCACGACTGGCTGCCGTGATCGATCCCCAGCTGATGGCGCGTGAAGTGACCGAGCGGGCTTGTCAGCGCGGCTGACCGAAGCTGCCGGGGGGATGCGTTTGCCGAAGCCATGTCGATAGAACATTATGAGAACATCGGGGAGTCGAGTTCGGGTAATATTAAGCGCGGCATGCGGCCGCAGTCAGTGACGCGGGAGACGGGGGAGATGGCTTTGCGTCCGCTCATTATGTTCCTGCATTTTTGCCTCACGCGCAGGCCGGGGCTTTATCGGATCGCGGGCTAGAACTTCTCACCGGCGGCGAGCAGCGCCTGTTCAACGTCGGCGACCCAGACCAGCCTCTGCTTTTGCAGGCTGGCCAGGACGCGCCGCATCGCCGCGGCACCAGCGGGGTGCCCATTACGAACGGTTGGATGCCGATCGCGACCACTGTCGCACCTGCGGCGGGGTCGGCCGCGGCTTCGCGGGCGAGTTCACCGACATAGTCGAGCCTTAGCCGCTCCACGTCGGTGGCTTCCTTGACGCGCGAGATGGGGGCTCGGCGCCACGATCGCGCCGGTCAGGAAGCCAAGGCCGGTGACAGAAAGCCCACGGGTCGAATTGAGGTGTGGCGTGGCGGGCACGCCCAACCTTCTCTAGACTGCCCCAAGTTGCCCCGGCGCGAGGTTTCGACGAAAATCAATTCCATAACCGCCGGTTGGTACTACCGATACGATCGCGCCGGCAAGGCTCCTTAGGCCATTCTACCCGTTCCATTGCATTCTGCCGCTGCCGCAGCCAAGGTCCGGGATCGCCGTGACAATGACCGGACATCCTAGATACGCATGGCCCTCGTAAAAACCGCTCTCGTTAAGGCTGTCGGTTCGGCGCCGCAGGCCATAGACCGCCTCCCACAAGAGGAAAGAGGCTCGGCTAGCGTCGGCCCCTTAAAAAAGCCACGGCGGCCGGACGGCAAGCGGCACGAAAAAGCGTCGGAACGGATCGCTGCTGCGACGGAGCAGTTGGCGCGGGGCCTTTCCGAAGCTTCGGCGGCCGCGGAGGAACTGCGCCGGGCGATGGAGCAGATCGCCGGTGGCGCGGAGGAGGCTGCGGGCGCGTCCCAGCAGCAACTCGCGGCGATGAAAAGCGTGGTACGCGATTTCGGTATGGCTCGCGGACAGGCTGAAGCGACCTTGGCGCAGGCCCAGTCGGTGCGGGTCACGCTGGCCGAAACGGCGGTACAGATCACCGCATCGGTCCGCGCCATCGAGAAGAATGCCGCCCGCCAGAAAGCTTCGGTCGCGATCATTGAGGAGCAAGGTTAACCGGGGTGGCGCCGTCGAGACCGCCCGACGTGTCCCGGACGCAGTCCGTCAGATCCTGCTCAAGCGTGCCGCCAAAGCCGGATTGAAAGGAACATTAGCAGAGCCTGTCAGTCCACATAGTCTGCGCGCCGGCTTCGTGACGACCGCCTACGCCAACGGCGTGCCCGATGAAGAAATCATGGGCCACACGCGCCATCGTAGTGTGACCACGATGCGCAGTTACGTCCGACGTGCCAAGCTGAGCCGGGACAGTCCGGCGGGAAAGCTCGGACTATGATTAACGCATCCGCCACCGTTATCGACCCATCCAAGTCGTTCGCAGAGTCCCAGACGGCTTCCTCGAAGCGCCCATACGCGCGGCGCAGGCGGCCCACAGCCCTGCGTCCATACCGATCACTGCGCAGCGTTTTCTGGCGTCCCCACAGCCATCAACGGGGACCTCAAGGGCGGCGAAGCAATCGCCAGAGTTCGAACTGTCCTTGTTCTCTAATGAAAGGCGATTAACGTGCCGCTCGCCCCGTCACCCGAAATCCACTCCTATGCTACCGGTAAGTAGCACAGAACATCCCACACAACGGCCGCCAGGAGGCGGCTCAGCGACGGGCGGCGGCGTCGCTTTCCAAGCGGCCGTTACAGCAATTGCAGGAATCCACCTTCTCAGGGATACACCTATAGGCTGGTTGGATGGTCTGAAGAAGGACACTCCCATCGCGATCGGGGCGGAGACACACGGGCCAGGCGATGACGTCCGCCTAGAACTTGCCACTGGCGAGATCGCGGAGGTGCAGACAAAATAAGGACTTCAGCGGGGTGACGAACTTTGGAAATCTCTCTTAACCTCACCCCTGGCTTAGCCGATAAAACGATAGACTTCGGCCTGCTCACTGTCGCGCCCGACGCGAGAGGTACGATACGGCAAGATCTATCAGAGGACATTTTGCGGTTGGCGGATGGCCGCCACGACAACGGCGGCCCTACGAGCCAGTTCGTCCAGATACCGCCTTGACTGGATGCTGTCACCACATCCTCGACGGCGATCAGATGCCACGCTTCGGCGGCCGCCGGATCTATGACGTTCCATTTCGCTCGGGTCCTACCTGCACCGAACCCTCCGGCGAACAGATCCGGAGTGTACGCGGGGGTCTCCGCCAGATCAGTCGGCACGTTCGGCCAAGGTTCGGCGCATATGCGCGACGTCTCCCTTGCTGACCTCAGCCGCGGCATTGCCCCAGGCGTTTCGGACATAGGTCGTCACGGCCGCCACCTGCTCATCCGACAGCAGCCAGCCGAACGCAGGCATCCCGCTGCCCGTGGGGGCGGCATCGGTGGCCACGCTTTTGGCGCCGTCGAGAACGACATGGATCAGCGAGGTCGGCTCGCGCGACATCACCGCCGGTGAGCCTTTCAGGGTTGGAAACAATCCCGGGATGCCCGCACCGTCGGCGGCATGGCAGGCCGCACACCGGTCCGCATAGATCGCCGCGCCGGACGCCGGGGCGGTGGCCTGGCCCGCGGCGGAATTATCGCCGCCCGGAAGGTCTTTCAGGAACACCGCGATCGCGTCGAGGTCGGCGTCGTGCATGGCGGAACTGGATAGCGCCACTTCCTCCCCCATCGGTCCCGATGCGGCCGAGGTCCTGTTGTGACCGGTCTTGAGGTAGCGGACGATGTCGTCCTTCGACCAGCTACCGAGGCCAGTCCGCGGATCGTTCGTGATATCGGGCGCGAACCAGCCTTGCGTCGAGGCGCCGCGCAGGCTGCGCGCAACGTCGTCACCACCGAGCGCGTTCTTGGGCGTGTGGCACAGACCGCAATGCCCCAACCCTTCCACCAGAAAGGCACCACGGTTCCATGCGTCGGACTTGCCGGCGTCCGGGCGGAACTGCCCGGGTCGAAAGTTCAGTGCGTCCCACCCCACCATCACCGCGCGCACGTCGAACGGAAACGGCAGCTTGTTCGCCACGACCTCGGTGCCGGACCGGGGGCAGCGTGGCCAGATAGGCGCGGATGGCCAACGCATCCTGCCGCGTGATCTTCGTGTAATAGGTGAACGGCATGGCCGGATAGAGATGCTTGCCGTTCCGCCCGGTGCCTGCGATCAACGCATCGACGAACTCGTCGTCGCTCCATGCGCCGATCCCGGTTGCCTGGTCGGGGGTGATATTGGGCGCAAGCAGCGTGCCGAACGGCGTCGCGATCGGCCGTCCGCCCGCCATCGCTGGTGGCTGCCGGGCTGGGTGTGACAGGCGGCGCAGTCGCCCAGTGTGGTCAGATAGCGGCCTCGCTCTATCTCACTGAAATCCTGCGGGTCGGTTGCGGCGTGGCCGGTGACGGCAAGCGCGCACGACAGCGCCAGCCAGGCCGCCAGCCGGCGCATCGCCGCAGCGGCGGATGGCGGGTCAGACATGAAGGATGGGACCCGGGTTTTTGAGGTATTTGTTGCGGATCGCGTCGGCTGCCCAATAGGCGAGCGCGCCGACAGTGTTCGTGGGGTTGTAGCCGGCATTCTGCGGAAACGCGTTCGCTCCGGGCACGAACAGGTTGGGCACGTCCCAGCTTTGCAGGTATTTGTTCAGCGCACTGTTGGCGGGATCGCTGCCCATGATGGCGCCGCCGCAAAGATGCGACGTCTGATACTGCGTGATATCGTACGGACCCTTGCGCGGCTTCTTCACGATCTGCTGGGCCCCCATCGCCTGGATGATCTCGGCGTAGCGATCGGTCAGGAAGGCGCTCATCTTCAGTTCGTTGTCGTGAAAATCCATCGTCATGCGCACGAGCGGGCGACCGAGATGGTCGCGATAGGTGGGATCCAGGTCCAGGTAGTTATTACGGTAACTGTAATTGGAGCCGTGCACGCCGGTGCCGGCATAGACCGTGCTCAGATAATTGTCGCGGACGGCCTGCTTCCATCCCGCCCCCCAGGCCGGCGTGCCGGGCGGCAGCTGCTGGGTGGATTCGATCGGGCGCCCATTGGTCTGCACCTGCCCCATGTAGCCGCCGCCGACGAAACCGTGCGGCCCGTGATCGAAATTGTCGCCATTGAATTCGTCGATGCACATGCCGATCGAGCCCGAGCTGACGAAGGGGTTGAAGTTGAACTTGTTCTTGTCGAAGAAGCCGGCTGCCGTGCTGACCGTCTGGTGCGTGTAGTTGCGCCCGATCTGCCCCTGGCCGGTCTGCGGGTCGTATGGCGTGCCGATGCCCGACAGCAGCAGAAGCTGCACGTTGAACAACTGGAACGCGCATAGCAGCACAAGGTCCGCCGGCTGCTCCCATTCCTCGCCCGAGGTATCGACGTAGACCACGCCGGTGGCGCGCTTGCCGGTGTTGTCCAGCGTGATGCGGGTCACCTCGCTGTTGCATCGCGCCTCGAAATTCGGTTTGCGGGTCAGCACCGGCAGGATCGTGGTTTGCGGGCTGGCCTTTGAGTAATTGGCGCAGCCGAACCATTCGCAGAAGCCGCAATAGGTGCAAGGGCCAAGCTGTACGCCGAGCGGGTTGGTGTAGGCCTGCGACAGATTGCCCGATGGCTGTGGGAACGGCTTGTAGCCGAGCTTGCGCGCCGCATCGGCGAACAGCGTATGGCTGTACGGCTGCGGCTGGGCGGGCGTCGGGTAGGGGCGCGACCGCTTGCCCTCGAACGGATTGCCGCCGGGCTGGAGCTTGCCCTGCAGATTACCGGCGGTGCCCGATGTGCCGCAGAGATACTCGAACCGGTCGTAATGCGGCTCCAGTTCGTCGTAGGTGACGCCCCAGTCCTGGATCGTCATGTCGTCGGGCAGGAATTTCGCGCCATAGCGCTGCACGAGATGCGAGCGCGCGACAAAGTCCGACGGCATGAACCGCCAAGTCTCGGCATTCCAGTGCAGGCCGCCGCCGCCCGCGCCGTTGCCAAGCATGAACGCGCCCCAGGTGCGCACCGGAAGGGCGGTCTGCGCCAGCGTGTTGCGAAACGTCACCGAGGTCTGCGCCGGGCGCAGGAACAGGTCGTGGCGGAGCCGGTAGCGCAATTCATCCTGCACGTAGGAGATCGGGAAGTCGGTTGGTGTGTCGCGCCAGGGACCGCGCTCGATGGCCACGACTTCCAATCCGGCCTCGGCCATCTCCAGCGACAGGATCGATCCTGCCCAGCCCAGCCCGACGACGACGACATCCTTGGGCGGCAAGCGTCGCATCTTTGCTATGTCTCCGGGGTGGTCAACGATCGAACGGTCATTGCGACCATTCGGGCCGGCCTAGAATGCCGACGGGCGGCAGCGGGAAGCGCTCGTTGTGGCGTCCTACCCAGTCGCGGTAGTCGTAGCGCGCACCAGGAAACCCGATCATTTTCCAAGCCACCATGTCGCGGTTGCCGCCGTAGATCGGGTCGGCGAAGAAGCCTTGCTGGGTGTCCTTGATGAGCACTTCGAAGAAAGCGCGGCCGCTGGCGCCCTCAAGCTGGAGGGTGCCCTTTTCGAGGCCGGACAAGGTTTCGTCCTGCATAGCCGAGGGGAGTTGGGCGAACGACTTGCCGCCCGCGGCTGCCCGGCAATGGCGGTCAAGAGCAGTCAAAGCCTGACGATAGCGTGCCGCCGGCGTCAATGGCGATTGCATGCCCTGCTGCGGCGTGCCGTCCTGAAACGGCGGGCGCATATACAGGCCCTGCGAGCGCCCATACGGACCGGCCAATTGTCGGTCGATGAACACGGCGCATCCCGCGTCTTTGCCGCCCGGGGTTTCGGCGTCAGGCGGGATCAGGCGATCGACGATCGCTTCGACCGCGACGGCTTCCTCGGGCGTGAAATATTTCCACGGACCGGAAACGACCCGCTCGGGCGGGTCGCCGCCGCCCACGCGAACCGGCACAGCGGTCCGAGATGTATCCGCCGAGCAGCCGGCGATCATCGCGCAGGCTGTGCTGGCCAGCAGCGCGCGACGCGTCAGCCGATAAGGCACCATGGATTCCCCGCGTTGAAACCACAATCGCGCAGCGGCGCCATTGGTTCCCCAACGCAATATCAGGGTTGGC
>CAWBPF010000020.1:0-17975 GCA_963790515.1 uncultured Alphaproteobacteria bacterium
TGTTGAGGGGCGACGCGATAGCGGTCGGCTCGGCGTCACCCGGCAGGCTGGCGGCGATTTCGAGATGCTGTACCTGTGGATCGGCAAACATCTGGTCTATCGAATAGATCGGCCCACATGGGACGCCCGCCTGTTCGAGAAGCGCTATCCAGTGTGCCGAAGTCTTCTCCTGCGTCAGATTGCCGATCGCCTGGTTCAGGGCGCCACGGTCGGCGCTGCGACTGTTCTGCGTGCGCCACTGTGGATTTTCCAGCCACTCCTCATGGCCAAGGACCACGCAAAGGCGGTTCCACATTCGGGCGGAGCTGGCGGCGATGTTGATGTGGCCGTCGCTGGTCGGAAAGGTTCCGGTGGGGATTCCGGTCGGGTGGTCATTGCCGGCCTGTGCAGCCACGACGCCGTCCTTCAGCCAACGGGCGGCCTGGAAATCCAGCATGAAGACCTGTGATTCCAGCAGGCTGGTGGTGACCCAGCGACCGACGCCGGTGCGGCTTCCTCTCGTGCACGGCCATCATGATGCCCAATGCCAACAGGTTTCCTGCGGTAAGGTCGGCGATTGCAACCCCGGCGCGGACCGGACCCTGTCCCGGCAAGCCCGTGACCGACATCATCCCGCCCATGCCCTGCGCAATCTGATCGACGCCGGCGCGCGCTCCATAAGGGCCGTCCTGACCGAAGCCGCTGATGCTGCCGTAAACCACTCTTGGATTGGCCGCATGCACATCCTTCCAGGCAACCCGAAGCCTGTGCTTCACGTCCGGTCGCATGTTTTCGACCACGATGTCGGCGGTTTCGAGCAGGCGCATGAAGACGGCATGCCCCTCCGGCTCGCTTCAGATCGAGCTGCATGCAGCGCTTGTTGCGGTGCAGGTTCTGAAAGTCCGCGCCGGACCGATTTCCGACGACGTCCTCTCCGCCGGTTGCCGGCGGTTCGATACGGATCACATCGGCACCCCAATCGGCGAGGTGGCGCACGCAGGTCGGGCCTGCCCGCGCAAGCGTCAGATCGATCACGCGCAGTCCGGATAGCGGAAGACCTGCTTGATGCTCCATCGTCACCGCCTCTCCTGACCGGCCTCGCCCATCATCGGCCTTGCCGGGCCGGCTTCGGTCCGGATTGCGCTGATGAGTGACTGCCCTTCCCAAGGAAGGCGCGTCGGCGCATCGCCCCATGCCAAACGCTCCTCCCGCCACGGATCGGCTTCCACGCGCGGCGGCATGTCCAGAATTATGGTCGCGCGCGTTGCGGCGTCGTAGCGCGGCCACGCCGGCATCTCGTCATGATTTGGGTTGCCGCATCGGGCGAAGGCGATCCACGCGTCGCTGATGATCGACGACAGCGCATGGCGGTCCGCCCGCCCCCCGACCAGCGCCGTTACATCGAGATTCCGAAAGACGAAGGGGATCTCCATGGTGTGCGCCGACTTGAACAAGCCGTAGTCGCTCTCCCATGTGAAGAGATACATGAAGACCTGTGCATCGCCTTGCGCGGCTTTATGCTGAGCCAGTTCGATCGACAGAAGCCGGCGGTCTTCGCTGGCGATGGTGACGTAGGTGTCCCATGTGCTGCGGCTGGGTGACCGGCCGCGGTGAGCGGCAATCACGGCGTCCGTGCGCTCACGCAGCACGGGCAGAAGACGCTGACGCATCTCCACCTCCGTCAGTCGGCCGGCGGTGGGAAGGCGAGCGAGAGTCAGCGCCGCCTCATCTTTGTTGCTGCCGATGAGCAAGGGCACGCCGGGCGCCAGGCGGCAACCCGGTGCGCAGGGATGCGCGGGCAGCAACGTCCCGTCTATGGACGGCGACAGCAGCCAGCGCCCATCGGCCCCCCGCGGGATCATCGGATCCTGAACCGAATTCGAAGAAGGCTTCGCTGCGCGCGAACAAGGTTTCCGCCGGGATGGCCTGGAGAGCATCGACATCGCCGGGCCGGAGGCCGAGGTATTCGAAGAAACGGAGCGCCACGCGCGCGGCGACGTCGTGCGGCACTGCCCGGGTCTGTGCGCCGCTTTGGATGATCGCGCGATGGAACAGACCTTGGGCGGTCGGCATGGCCGTCAACAGTGAGATCTTGCGGCCGCCGCCCGATTCGCCGAACAACGTGACGTTGCCGGGATCGCCGCCGAACGCCGCGATGTTTTCCCGAACCCAGCGCAGGGCCAGGATTATGTCCAGTTGCCCCAAGAGGCCGGAGGCCGCGAAGTCCGGGCCGCACAGCTCCCCGAGATACAGATGACCAAAGACGCTTAGGCGGTGATTCAGGCTGACGACAACCACGTCGCCGTGGGCGGCGAGATTGGCGCCATTGGTCACCGGATGGGATCCCGTCCCCATTCGAAAGGCGCCGCCATGTATCCAGACCATCACCGGGCGCCGGCCCTCATGATGCGGCGTCCATACGTTCAGGACCAGGCAGTCCTCGCCGACTGGCCAATCATGCCCCCGGGTCGAGGCAGGGTCGTCCTCCGGCAGGGTGGGTTGCCCTTGCGGGCAGCTCGGACCGAACTCCAGCGCATCGCGCACGCCGTCCCATGGGGCGGGCGGTTCCGCCTGACGGAAACGTCGTGCACCTCCGGTATCGGCGCCATAGGGAATGCCGAGGAAGGCCAGGACGCCGTTGTCCAGGCGAAGTCCTCGCAAGGCGCCCCGACCGGTTTGAACGACAGGATTCTCCATCGCTCCGTCTACGCCGGAAAGGTCGAGATGAGATCGGCGAAGACACGCCCGCCATAAGAGATGTGCTCGCGCATTTTCTCCTGTGCCAACTTCTCGTCGCCGGCTTCGAACGCGTCCAATACGGCACCATGCTCCCGCCAGGAGGCGATCAGCCGCACCGATTGGTTCAGGCTGCTGCGGTCGTAAAAGCGCACGCGCTGGCGGGTAAAGCGAATCTGGTTTCGTAGAAACTCGTTGCGCGCCGCTTCATAGATCACCTCGTGGAAGCGGGTGTTCATTGCAATATAGGCCGCGCTGTCCAGCGTTTTGACGTAGGCCTCGGCCTCCCTGTGCATCGTCATGAGCGTCTGGCGCTGCGCTGCGGATATTCGCCGCGCAGCCAGGCCAGCCGCCTCGCCCTCCAGCGCGTTCAGCGTCTCGATCATGCCGATAGCGTGCTGCGGAGAAATGCCGGCCACGACAGCGCCCTGACGCGGGACCAGCTTCACCAGTCCGGCCGCGGCGAGCTGCAGGATCGCCTCCCGCGCGGGCGTGCGCGACACATCGAATTTGTCGGCCAGGCTTCGCTCGTCGATGCGATCTCCGGGCTGTAGGGCGCCGGAATGGATTTCCTCCTCCATCTTCTCGCGGAGCGTATCACTTGATTTGATGCGCACTCGTGGCTCCCGACGGGAAAAGATCGCGGCAAGGCCGCGGACCGCAGCCACCATCTACATACACAGAACCGCCCTCTCTGTATACCGTCCTCTTGCACCTGCATGCGGAAACTGCTACGGACAAGTCTCAGGTGCAAGGCACTTGACGTTCGTCGCCTCGCATCGAACGCTGGAAACAATCAAGAAGGCGTTGTGACGCCGCGAGGGGGAATGCCAGGTTCAATTCGGCCGAGGATCAGCCTTGTCTGCGCCCCGGCCTCTTCAAGATCAGCTCACGTCCAACAGCAGGTGCGATCTTGCCACGCCCGGATCGCCGCCACTATCCGGCTTCCGCGCGACACCCCGACATCGGTGCCGCGCTCGCCCACGGCGCCGTTGCTCCGGCAAGTGGCGCCCAGATAAGCGGTCTACCGGTCAGAACTCTGGCAACCAAGGGCAGTTGTGCTTGACGGCATCGGTCAAAGATTTCGTCGGGAGGACAACAACATGGCTCATTCGGTCCGGTGCGTGCTCGCGGCTGCCTTCCTTGCAGGCGGCTTGGGCGGCAGCCCCGCGCACGCCGAGGCGGCGACTGACGCAGCGTCGCCGGGCGTTACCGCCGACACAATCACACTCGGGACCACAAATCCGCTGACGGGCACAATTGCGTCGGCCTGCAAGCCAGTCAGCGACGGCGCGCTGGCGTGGTTTGACCATGTCAATGCGGGCGGCGGCATCAACGGCCGTAAGATCGAGGACATCGTGCTCGACGATCAATATACGGCGCAGCAGGCATTGGCGAACGCCCGGCAGTTGGCCGCCAAGCCAGTGCTGGCATTCTTCGGCGGCTGCGGCACGATTCAGGTCCCCGCAATCCTCCAGGTCGCCAAAAGGGAGGGCATACCGTATCTTTTTCCCTATGCAGGCATGGAGCAACTCCTGCGGGAGCCCAATGTCTTCCTGCTGCTACCCCTGTACGAGACGCAGTTCGAGAAGTTGACACTGAAAGTGCTCAAGGAAAATGGGCCCGGCTCGGTGTTTGTCGTCAACCTGCAGGTTCCCGGCGCCGAGAAAACGCTTGAGCTGGTCGAGGCGGCGGTCGCCAAGGCTGGCGGGACGATGGCCGGCTCGGTCTTCACGACCGCCGGCCAAAGCGATCAAACTCGCTCGTCCTCAAGATCAAGGAGGCCAATCCCGACTACGTCGTGATGGCGGAGTTGGCACCGGACGCGGCTCGTATCTTTAAGGTTATGCAGAGCCAGAACGGCTTTCCCAAGAAGTTGGTGATCGGCTCATCGACAATGTCGACCGGCGCATTCATCGACCCGGTTGGAGGCATCGCGGATGGCCGGATGCTCGCTCTCATGCCCACAGTCCCCGCCACAAGCGATCGGGCGGAAACATGTACTCAGGCGCTTACCGCGAAGGGTATAGCGGTGGAAGGATTCGCGCTGTTCGGGTGCGCGACCGCACAAGTGCTTGCCGAGGCGCTGAAGGAAGCCGGCAACGATCTGACCCGGGCGTCCCTGATGAAGACCTTGCAGACCTGGTCGTCCAAGCAGGTCAGTCCACTCCTGCCGCCGCTCAGTTCTTCACCAGGATCGAACATGGGCGAACACGCGATGATTCTGGTTGGCGTCCAGGGCGGCAAGGTTGTCGACAAGGGGATCGTCCAACTGCAATAGCCGGGGCGCGAAGGTCTTGGCCGGCAAATCATTGAACTCAGTCTGTGTAGGCCGGGGGGATACGACGTGCAGCTGCTTTTTGGAGGCATCATCAGGGCATTGCCGTGGGCGCTCTCTACGGGCTTCTCGGCTTTGCAGTCATATTGCTGCTCAAGGCGACCAGTGTGGCGAATTTCGCGCAGGGTGCGCTGGCGACACTTGGCGCCTTCATCGTCTACGAATTCGTGCACAGCTTCAACATTGGGTTCTGGCTTGCGTTCTGCATCGCTATTCCGGTAACCGCACTGATCGGCGCGGTGCTCTATGCCATCGCGCTGCGCCCCAACGACGATGCCGACCACCTCAATTTCCTCATTCGCACGCTGTCCTTGTCGCTGCTGATCATCGGCGCAATCACAAGCAGTGGGCAACCGGTCAGCCCTTTACGTTTCCCACCGTGATCTCCGGCGATGCCGCGTTTGTGCTGGGCGGCGTCGCGGTGTCCTGGCTGACGATAGGCACCATACTTGTCGCGCTGATTCTTGCCGGCAGCTTCGCGTGGTTCTTTTATCGCACGCGGCTCGGGCTCATGTTCCTCGGCGTCGCCGACAAGCCGGATATCGCAGCTCTCCTGGGCATCCGCACGCGCGGCCTCACGGCACTCGCCTGGGCGATCGCGGCTGTCATTTCATTGGTTACCGGCGTGCTGGTCGCCCCGCGCACGCTGCTGTCATCCGACATGATGGACTTCTACCTGCTGTACTCCTTCACAGCCGCGGTCATCGGCGGCCTGACCAGCATGTGGGGCGTCTTTGTCGGCGGCATTCTCGTCGGTTGCGTCGACAATCTGGTCACAATCTACGCCAGCCCCGATCTCGGCACGATCGCCGTCTTCATATTGCTGATCGCGGTACTGCTGCTGCGGCCATCCGGCATGTTTGGCGACCGGTCTCTCGTCGAGCGCCTGTAGCCATGACGCCGGAATCCCAAACGAGCGGCACGTGACATGGCACTGAACGCGCGTGCCCGAAGCGGCACCCTTCCGATAACGTTGCTGGTGATGGCAATCCTCGCCGGGGTGCCTTTGCTGTCGGTGCCGGATCGGATGCTGTCGGCGATGACCTTTGCGCTTGTTTATGCCATCGCCGGTGTCGGGCTGGACGTGTTTTCCGGCTATTCCGGGCAGCCGTCCTTCGGCAACTTTGGATTCGTCGCGGTCGGCGCTTACACCTCGGCCATGCTGACCACGAATGCTGGCTGGTCGGTGCTCGCGACCCTGCCGGCTTCGGTCGCTGCCAGCGTTGCGGCCAGCCTGATCATCGGGCTGCCGATGATCAGGCTGCCGGGGCTGGGTGGTGCGCTCCTCACCTACTTTTTCGCCTTTGTCATGATGGTGCTGATCGGCGGCCAGAGTTTCCAGAACTGGACGATGGGTGCGAACGGCATACCCGTCGATCCGCCGATGATCGGCACGCTCGATTTCACCAAAGGGCTGCCGCTGTACTATCTTGGCTGGATTGTCTTGTTGGCTGTTGCCCTGGTGGCCGACCGCTACGCCAATTCGCGCGCGGGGCGGGCACTTCGCGTGATCAAGCGTGGCGAGTTGCTGGCGTCGTCGATGGGCATCGACGTGCGCTCGGCCAAGCTTTTCGCGTTCATTTTCTCCGCCGCGGTTGCGGGCCTCGGCGGCTGGGTCTTCGCTCAGGCGCTGGGGTATCTGTCGCCGGAAAGTTTCCCGGGGATGGAATCGGTCAATCTCGTCGCCATGGCTGTCGTCGGTGGCCTGGGCAGCATCTGCGGTCCGATCATCGGCGCCATGTTCTTCGGCGTGGTGTCCGAAGTGACGCGCGGGGCCGGCGCGTCGCGCGACCTGGTCTTCGCGGCATTGCTGCTGGCTGCTGGCTGCGCTGATCTTCCTGCCCGGGGGTGTGTTCAGCATCCTCGATCTGCTGGTTACGCGGGCACGCGGAATGATGTCAGGCATGGTCGGCGGCAAGAGCCGGCCCGGCGCGCCCCTGAGGACCGACATCGCCATCGGTCTGGGGCCGTGCGATCAAGCGCCGTCGGACAGGCACGAGACGCTTCTGATGGTCGAACAGGTCAAAGTGCGCTTCGGTGGCGTCAAGGCGCTCGACGGCATCGATATCGCGGTGAGGCGGGGCGAGATCTACGCCATCATGGGGCCGAACGGCGCAGGCAAGACCACCCTGCTGAACTGCATCAGCGGGATTCAAACCTATGACGGCGACGTGCGCCTGGAAGGGGTGTCGCTGCACGGCATGACGCCCGCGCAGGTGCGGCGCATTGGCGTCAGCCGCACCTTCCAGCATCCGTCCCTCGTCGGCGATCTCACCGTCGCTGAAAACGTGGCCAGCGGCACGTACGGACTGCATCCCACGACGCCATATCGCGACGTGTTTCCGTTCCCCGGCACCATTCGGCGCGACCGCGACGCCCGAACACACGCCTCCCGGGCGCTCGATCTCGGTACAGTTTCCGGCGGGTCGGCGGCAGGTGCTCGCAAGCGACCTGACGCTTGCGGAACAGAAGGTCGTCGACATCGCCCGCGCGGTTGCCGGCTCCTCGCGGCTGCTTTTGCTGGACGAACCCACGGCCGGCCTGGGCGAAGAAGACATAGACCGCATCGTGGGTGTTCTGAAAGGCGTCAACCGGCAGACCGGCCTGACCATCCTGGTGATCGCGCACCATGTCGGCTTCCTGCGGGCCATCGCCGGCCGCTCGACGGTGCTCGATTTCGGTCGGCCGCTTGCCCACGGCGACATCGACGAGGTCACCCGGCGAACCGAGGTGATCGATGTGTTTCTCGGATGACACAGGCCGTCGCAGAACCTCTGCTGCGTATCTCCAACCTCGCGGTCTGCTATGGCGCTGCCGAGGTCCTCAATGACGTGAGCCTCATCGTTGAGCAATGTCAGACGGTGGGCCTCGTCGGACGGAATGGCGCCGGCAAGACCACCACCCTGCGTGCGATCTCCGGCCTCGTGCGCCACAAAGCCGGCAGGGTTGAAGTCAATGGCCAGCCGTTGCCCGGGCGGCCGGAGCAGGTTGCCCGCAGGGGGGTGGTACACGTTCCGGAGGGACGCGGGCTGATGCCGCGGCTGACGACGCGCCAGAACCTGCTGCTCGGCGCGGTGGCGGTCGGCCGGCCCTTCGGGGCTGCCGAGCTCGCCCAGGCGCTGGAACTCTTCCCGGCGCTTGAGCCGATGCTTGATCGTGCTGCCGGCCTGCTGAGCGGGGGGCAGCAGCAAATGGTGGCAATCGCGCGTGGCTTGGCGCAGGGGCCGAAACTTCTGATGATCGATGAACTGAGCCTGGGTCTGGCGCCAAAGATCGTGGGCGATCTGCTGACGCTTCTGGTGCGCATCGCGAAAGAGCGATCCGTCGGGCTTTTGCTCGTCGACCAGAACGTTCGTGCCTTGGCCGAAGTGTGCGAGTCCATCTACCACCTTGAAGGCGGGGTCGCGACCAAGAGCGACGGAAAGGACGAGGAACTTCTTCGGACAGTATATTTTGGCCGATAAGGGACGGCATTTTTGATCGACCCTTAAATACACATAAATGCCGTTTGTGCATGCGGTCCCCTTGCATAGGCATGCGCTACTTGGTAGTGCTCGCATCGGCTGCTGGAGCCGGTTTGTTCAGCAGCGATGTCGGCTTACGACAAAGGGCGGAAGGCGTTCCGGCGCCGCAGGGGGAAAAGATGCGGAGATCGTTTCTGGCCGGGATCAGCCTGGTCTGCGCCCTGGTCTTCTCCGGCGTGGCTCATGCCCAAAAGGAAATTCAATTCTGGCATGCGATGGCTGGCGTCATTGGCACTGCCATGCAGGTGCAAATCGACGAGTTCAATGCGTCGCAGAAGGAATACAAGGTTGTCGGCGTCTACAAGGGTGGCTTCAACGACACCCTGACTGCCGCCATTTCCGCCTACCGAGCCAAACGAAACCTGCAGCCGCATCTGGTCATGGTCTATGAGGTGGGGACCGGGCTGATGATGGCGAGCAATGCCATCTACCCGGCCTATCAGCTCATGGCGGATAACGGTGTGCCGCTGGACAACAGCGCTTACCTGCAATCCGTCGCGCGATACTACAGCAATGCGCAGGGAAAGCTGATGGCGTTCCCTTACAACTCGTCCACGCCACTGCTGTTTTGGAACAAATCGATGTTCCGGAAAGCCGGGCTCGACCCCGAGGTGGGACCGAAGACCTGGGATGAAGTGGGCGAATTCGCGACCAAGCTGGTCGCCTCGGGTGCGCCCTGCGCCCTGACGCCGGCTTACACGCCCTGGACGATGATCGAAGAATACAGCGCATGGAACAACCTGCCGTTCGCCACAAAGCGAAACGGTATGGATGGCTTCGACGCGGAACTCGTTTTCAACGGACCGGCTCAAGTGGCGCATATCGCGCGCTTGCAGCAATGGGCAAAGGATAAGCGGTTCACATACACCGGACGCGAATCCAAGCCGACCGAGGTGTTTGCTGCCGGGGGCTGCGCCATGCATATCTGCTCCTCGGCTTCCATGGGCACCATCACGTCGCGCTTGGGAGTCGACAATGTCGGCGCGTCGATGATGCCCTACGATTCTGAGGTCGTGAGCAAGCCACAGAATTCTCTGGTCGGCGGCGCGGCAATTTGGATCCTGAAGGGCAAGCCGGCCGATGAGTATGCAGGCGTCGCGAAATTCCTGGCATATCTGTCGCGTCCGGACGTGCAGGCGAAGTTCCAGCAAGCCACCGGCTATGTGCCACTGACGATTGCCGCCAACAAAATAACCGAACAGTCCGGCTACTACGACAGCCGGCCGATCTGGAGGCTGCCGGCGGAGTCACTCGAACTGAATCCGCCAACCGATAACTCCTCCGGCCTGCGACTGGGCAATTTTGTTCAGCTGCGCGCAGTCCTCGATGAGGAGCTTGAGAGCGTATTCGCTCAGCAGAAGGACGCGAAGACAGCAATGGACGAAGCGGTGATGCGCGGGAACAAATTGCTGCGCGACTTCCAGGCCTCCATGCGCTGAAGTTCGATGCCTGGTGCAGATCCCGAGGGCCGAAAGACCTTCCACGCCCCTCTTCTCGCACTCATGCTGTGCGTGCCGCAGCTCTTCGTGACCCTGGCGTTCTTTATCTGGCCCTCCATGCAGGCGCTCTGGCAGTCCGTCCTGCTCGACGATGCTTTCGGCGGAAATGCCCAGTTTCTTTGTGCGGATCTGGTGTCGCACCCGCTGATGGGCGAAGCTTGGTCGCATTGTTTCTACCATTACATAAACCTGCTCGACGATCCCTCCTATTGGATGTCGGTGCGGGTCACGTTGGTTTTCAGCGCCCTGGTAACGGTGATCTGCCTGTGCGGCGCGCTGGTGCTGGCGGTCCTGGCCGACCAAAGCCGCGCTGCCGTCGTCTACACCACGCTCCTGGTGTGGCCGTATGCCGTCGCCCCCGCGGTTGCAGCGGTCATCTGGGGATTCCTCTTCAACCCCAAAGTCGGCGTGTTCACGTTCCAGTTGTGGCGCGCATTCGGAATTGAGTTGAATTACGTGCTGAACGGTGATCAAGCGCTATGGATCTGCGTCGCCATCGCCTGTTGGAGCCAATTCAGCTACAATTTTCTGTTCTTCCTTGCGGCGTTGCAGGGAATTCCGAAATCGTTGATCGAAGCCTCGGCGATCGACGGCGCCGGTCCTTTTGCCCGGTTTCGTACCATCATCCTGCCGCTTCTTTCGCCGACAGCCTTCTTTCTGCTGGTCGTCAATGTGATTTTCGCCTTTTTTGGAACGTTTGGCGTGATCAACGCGCTGACCCGAGGTGGCCCGGCGAACCAGACGGCGATTCTGGTGTACAAGGTCTACGCCGACGGCTTCCTGGGATCGGACTTTTCGGGATCCGCGGCACAGTCGGTCATCCTCATGGCGATCGTCCTGGTCCTCACCATAATCCAGTTCCGCTTTGTCGAGCGGCGCGTGCATTACTGAGGCATCGGTGGTCGAGAACCGCACATCAACCCGGTTTATAACGCATGCCGTGCTGATCCTGGCCGTCATTGTCGTTGCTTTTCCGGTGTGGGTCACTTTCGTAGCGGCAACCCATACCGCGCGGGACATGGAACAGACTCAATTCCCTTGCTTCCGGGGTCGGAACTGCTGGTCAATCTCACTGCTGTTCTGACCAACGGAATCGGGGAAGCGACACGCACGCCGTTCTGGATCATTTTGGCCAACACCGCGGTGATGGCGGTTGGGATCGCGGTCGGCAAGATGGTAATATCCTTTGCCGCGGCCTATGCCGTCGTCTACTTCCGGTTCCCGCTGCGCCGGACGATCTTCTGGCTCATCTTCGCGACCCTGATGCTGCCGGTGGAAGTCCGCATTGTTCCGACCTATCAGGTGGTCGCCGGGTTTGGCCTGCTGAACAGCTATCTGGGACTGATCGTTCCCTTGACGGCATCTGCGACAGCGACATTTCTCTTCCGCCAGTTTTTTGCCACGTTGCCCGACGAACTTGTCGAGGCGGCCCGCGTTGATGGCGCGGGGCCTTTACGGTTCATGTGGGATATCCTGCTCCCGTTAAGTCGGACTACGGCGGCGGCCCTCTTCGTCATCCTGTTCATTTATGGCTGGAATCAGTATCTCTGGCCGCTGCTGGTTACGACAGACGACCGGTTCACCACGATCGTACAGGCTCTCACGCGCCAGACTGCGTCGAACGACGATCCGCTTTGGAATCTTGTGATGACGGCGGCGCTGTTGGCCATGCTGCCTCCCGTCGCAGTCGTCATCGTCATGCAGCGCCTGTTTGTAACGGGCCTTGTAGAGGCGGAGAAGTAGGACACCTGCATGGCCAGCGTCGTCCTCGAAAATCTGCGGAAGTCCTACGGTGCGACGGAGATTATCCATGGCGTCGACATCGTCATCGAAGATGGCGAATTCATCGTCATTGTCGGGCCCTCGGGGTGCGGAAAGTCCACCTTGCTGCGAATGATTGCCGGGCTCGAGGCGGTAACTGGCGGCCATATCAGCATCGATGGCCGCCAGGTTGAGAAACTGGAACCGCGTGACCGCAACATCGCCATGGTTTTTCAGAATTATGCGCTGTATCCCCATATGACCGTGTACCAAAACATGGCTTACGGACTCAGGATGCGGAACACACCACGCGCGGAGATCGATGAACGCGTGCGCAAGGCGGCAGGGATTCTGGAGATCACGCCTTATCTGGATCGCCGCCCCAAAAATCTGTCCGGCGGCCAGCGGCAGCGGGTCGCAATGGGACGCGCCATCGTTCGTGACCCCGCAGTCTTCCTGTTCGACGAACCGCTAAGCAACCTGGACGCAAAGCTGCGCGTGCAGATGCGTCTGGAGATCAAGTCGCTGCAGCAGAGCCTGGGCACCACCAGCATTTATGTTACCCACGACCAGGTCGAGGCAATGACCCTCGCCGACCGTTTGATCGTGATGCAGAGCGGGCGCGCCGAGCAGATCGGGCGTCCGATGGATCTCTACGACGATCCAGCCACATCCTTTGTCGCCGGATTCATTGGATCCCCTCCCATGAATTTACTCGACGCCAAGGTCGGTACCGACGGCGCCTCCGTCTTCCTGTCTGTTGGGGATGCCGATACGTGCAAGGTGCCGCTCGCCATAAACGGCCTTGAACCGGGCCGGTCGGTGTTGTTGGGATTAGGCCTGAGCATGTGCAGGCCGCTGCGCCTGGTGCGGAAGGCGCCTTTCCGGTCGATTTGTACGCCGCGGAACCGCTCGGCGCGGACACGCTGGTCTATGGCCGGCTTGGCAAGGCCCCAGGCATCGTCGTCGTGCGACGGCCGGGTCACGAACGGCCGGCCGCAGGAGAGCGCCGCTGGTTCTGTGGACTGCCACACCTTCTCGCGTTTTTGCCTCCGAAGGCGGCCAACGGCTCCGCGGTGCGGCATGAGGACCGAGGCTGTCCGCATCCACCGCCATGGAGGGCCTGAATGTACTGACACATGAATTCCTGGCTGTTGGTGTCCAGGGGCAGGCGAAGTGCAGATTCGCCAAACGGCGATCTGCGCTTAGCTTCGCCGACATCTACTTGCGCGAGGGCGATCACGGGGGACCGCACAATCACACCTTCTTGCCCACAGTCCCGGGTCAGCCGGCGCAGGCCACGTTCTTGCCGTTGGTGATGGCGTGGCTGGTTTCCGGCCAGGCGACAGCATGCAGTCGTGCATCCGGGCGCGTATGCGGCTATCCGCAACGTACCTGTGACGCGATTGTTAGCGCTTCCGGCGCATGTATCGGCGAGAAGTCGCCGCTGGTTGGCTGCTGCGTGGATTGACCGCGGAATATCTCCTGCGACGGCTTTACGCGGTGAGGCCTCGTGACAAGCTGCTCCTGCACGCGGCCGCCGGTGGAATGGGCATCATTATGTCCCAATGGGCGACGAGCCTTGGCGCGGTGGTAATTGGTCACTGTCGGCTCGGAAGCAAGGCCGCGATCGCGCGCGTCAATGGATGCGCGGAGGTCATCGCCACCGACCTGGAGGATTTCGTCTGCCAAAGTTCTGGCATTGACTGGCTGGAGACGGCGTGGACACAGTGTATGACGGTGTTGGCAAGGCGGCGTTCATCCGATCGCTGGAGTGCGTCCGGCCACGTGGCATGGTAATCAGCTACGGCACTGCTTCAGGCAATGTCGGTGACGTTCGATCTCGAGCTTCTGCACTCGAAGTCGATCCTGGTCGCGCGGCCGACCTTCCGCAACTGGATTGCGACGCGTAGCGAACTGGAGGCCGCTGCCGCGGCGTTCTTCGCAGCGCTGTCCTCGGGAGCCGTTCGCACACCAATAGCCCGGCGTTATCCTCTGCGCGAGACCAGTCGCCACATGCGGACCTGCAGGGGCGCGGTATTACCGGTGTCGTGGTGCTTATTCCCGATGTCGACGGCTGAGGCGGCTGAATGCTACGATCTCGCCATTATCGGTGGCGGGGTGAATGGCTGCGGCATTGCTCGCGATGCTGCTGGTCGCGGCTACCGCACCTTCTTATGCGAGATGAACGATCTCGGGTCGGGCACGTCTTCCGCGTCGACCAAACTAATCCACGGCGGACTTCGCTACCTTGAGCAGCGCGAATTCAGGCTCGTGCAGGAAGCTTTGGCGGAACGCGAGGTAATTTGGGGCATTGCTCCCCACATCGTCTGGCCGCTTCGCTTTATCCTGCCGCATCACCCGGGCCTACGGCCGGCGTGGCTGCTGCGTTTGGGTCTTTTCCTCTACGATCACCTGGGCGGCCGAAAGAATCTGCCCCGCACGCGAGTACTCGATCTTACACGTGATGTCGCTGGCGCGCCGCTAAAAGCTTCTTTCAAACGAGGATTCGAGTATTCCGATTGTTGGGTCGACGACGCACGACTCGTCGTTCTGAATGCGCGCGATGCCGCTGACCGCGGCGCGACGATCCGCCCATACTGCCGCTGCCTGTCGGCAATGCGCCAACGAGATCACTGGGAACTGCGGCTCGAAGATGGCAACACGGTTCGGGCGCGGGTGCTAGTCAACGCGGCCGGCCCATGGGTGGCAGAGGTTCTCTCGGAGGTGGCGAAGGAAAACTCGACGGCCCGAGTACGCCTGGTCCAGGGAAGTCATATTATCGTGCCCCGACTCTACGCGGACAGCCGCGCGTACATCTTTCAAAACTCGGATGGCCGAGTCTTCTTCGCAATCCCCTATGAGAATGACTTGACACTAATCGGCACCACCGACCAGGAGTACGTAGGTGACCCGTCGGACGTGGCGATCTCGCCAGCCGAGGTGACCTATCTTTGTGCTGCCGCAAGCGACTATTTCCGCCAGCCTGTTACGGGGGAGTCGGTTGTCTGGACTTATTCCGGTGTACGTTCCCTCTACGACAGCGGCACGGTCAGAGCGCAAGATGCCAGCCGTGACTACGAGTTGAGCTTAACGGTAGCCGAGGGAGTGGCTCCGCTCTTGTCAGTGTTTGGCGGCAAGATCACTACCTTCCGCAAGCTTGCCGAAGATGCCCTCCGCCAATTGGCCCCATATCTCCCCACCCGAGGCGGCTTGACCGAGGGGTGGACCGGCCGCCACCCGCTGCCGGGCGGTGACTTCGGGCGAGATGGCTTCGAGGCGCTGACAAGCGGCATTGGTGCCGAGTATCCCTCCCTTTCGCCTTCCTTGCTACGCCGGCTCGTGCGCGCCTACGGCACCGCGACGCGTGATCTGTTGGGCGACGGCAAGTTGGGACGCGAGTTCGGCGCTGGCCTGACAGAAGCCGAATTGCGCCATCTCATGCGCCGCGAATGGGCGGTCTGCGCTGAGGACGTTTTGTGGCGACGGACCAAGCTCGGACTGCGGCTGTCAACGGCACAACGTGAAGCGATCGACACTTTCATGCGGCCAGAGACGCCACGATGACACCAGGCTATATCCTCGCCCTGGATCAGGGCACGAGCTCGACCCGTGCGTTGGTGGTGGCACCGGACCTCTCTATCCGGGCGGTCGCGCAGCAGGAACTGGCCCAATACTATCCGCATGATGGCTGGGTCGAGCACGATGCCGAGATGATTTGGCGCGACGTCCTAGCTACGGGCCGGGCGGCCATCGCGCGGGCGGGCCTGACAGCAGGCGATATCGCTGCGATCGGCATCGCCAACCAGCGCGAGACAACCGTCCTGTGGGACCGGATCAGTGGCCGTGCAATTCATAATGCTATCGTCTGGCAGGACCGCCGGACGGCCGATTTCTGTGCCGCGTTGCGGGCAAATGGGGTCGAGGCAGAGCTTCAAGATTGCACCGGGTTGCTGCTGGACCCTTACTTCTCAGGGACCAAATTGTCCTGGCTGTTGGATCACGTGCCGGATGCGCGACGGCGCGCAGAGGCCGGAGAGCTAGCTTTTGGCACCATCGATAGCTTTTTGATCTGGCGCCTGACCGGGGGCGCCCTCCATGCGACAGATGCTACAAATGCGAGTAGAACACTCCTTGCAAACCTGAAGAGCGGCGAGTGGGACGAGGCTATGCTTCGGCTTTTCCGTATTCCACGCGCCGTACTTCCAGAGATACGCGACTGCGCCGGGGATTTCGGAACCACCACCGCAGATTGCTTTGGTGCTCCTATATCGATCCGCGGCGTCGCCGGCGACCAACAGGCTGCTCTTATCGGCCAAGCCTGTTTCGAGCCGGGGATGGTGAAGGCGACTTACGGGACCGGTTGTTTCGCGTTGCTCAATACCGGCACACGCATGGTTCGCTCTTCCCACCGGCTTGTCAGCACAGTCGCCTACCAGATGAAGGGACAACGCCACTACGCTTTGGAAGGTTCAATCTTCGTAGCGGGAGCTGCTGTGCAGTGGCTGCGGGACGGTATAGGCATTATTTCGGAAGCTGCAGAAGTCGAGACTCTGGCTGAAGCGGCCGATCCGGGCCAGCGCGTTATCATGGTGCCAGCGTTCGTTGGCCTCGGAGCGCCGCATTGGGACAGCATGGCCCGTGGCGCAATCTTTGGCCTGACGCGCAATACGACACGTAAGGAGCTCGCTCGTGCCGCGCTCTCCGCTGTGGCACATCAGACGTGTGACCTCTTGACGGCAATGCAGGCCGACCTCGGTGAAGACGAGAATAAGCCCGTGATCCGCGTTGATGGCGGCATGGCTGCAAGCGACTGGACAATGCAACATCTCGCGGATGTCCTTGGCACAATAATCGACCGACCGAAGCTTGTGGAAACGACCGCCTTGGGGGCCGCCTTTCTGGCTGGTATGCAAGTCGGACTGCTGCCTTCCGTGGCGGAGCTTACGCGACAATGGGCGCTTGACCGTCGCTTCGAGCCGCAAATGGACGAGGTAGAACGAGAAGCTTCGCGCCGAGAATGGACCGACGCCCTCGGGCGCTTGTTGTATCCAAAGGTGTTGCCGCAGATTGCGGCGTGCCGGTAGCCGAAGTGAGGCTTGGTCCGAGTAGATCGTCGCTCAATTTCTATAGTCGACACGCGATATAGGCTAAAATCACGCGTTACGTCTTTGGGATCTTGGTCGCCATTGGGTGAGTCTCGATTGAAAAATCGATCGCCGTCCGGATGGAATGGTTTCGTAAGAAGACTGCCGCACCTAGCCGATCAGGCCGGTCGCCGTAGGTGACCAAACTTCTGCATCCCACGCGAACGCCATCTCGATCAGGCCGACGACGAGATCCGGGTGCGCATGGCTCGACAGGATCGGACGGCAGCGCGCGGTTTCCGAACGCCGAAATGGCCATCACGGAGGTCGAGTACCGCCTACTGGGATGAGCGATGCCCACCGCGATCTGGCGCCGGACGCGGCCAAGCAGTTCTTCGACGGCGCGCGTGCCGGCCTCACCGCGTACGCGGCCAGGACGCGCCACTTCGAGGATGGCGAGGAGGTGATGCCGGGGATCAAGGCGGTATTCCTGCCCGGCCATACGCCCGGCCACACCGGTTTCATCCTGCGGTCAGGGTCGGACGCGCTGTTCCTGTGGGCTGACGTCGTGCACGTGCCTGGCATCCAATACGCACACCCGGAGGCCGCGGTCAGCTTCGACGTTGACCCGTCTGCGGCACGCGAAAGCCGCAAGCGTGCGTTCGACCGGGCCAGCGCCGACAAAATGCTGGTCGCCGGCATCCACCACGACTTCCCGCTGTTCGGCCATTGTTCAGCACCGAAAACACGTCCCGCAGCTCGACCGTGATGTCCGCCCCGTAGCCCATGGCGAACGCCTCTGAAAGAGCGCGCATGCGGGTCGCGGCCATGGCCCTGACGTCTGCATCGAGTGTGCGGATCTGGTACCAGCTAGCTGTGCGGTTCCCGGGATGACGTTGTAGGACGAGCCCGCCTCCATGCGTGTGATGGATAGTACCATCGCCTTCAGCGGGTCGGTGTTGCGGGAGACGATGGACTGCAGCGCCTGCGCCAGACCAACGGCGATCATGACGGGATCGATGCTTTGGTGCGGCCAGGCGGCGTGGCTTCC
>CAWBPF010000021.1:0-274631 GCA_963790515.1 uncultured Alphaproteobacteria bacterium
TCCCAAACAACCGAAAGAGATGTTGACTCCCTATCGATTGCAATCAAGAGCGTCACTGACAAGTGACTGTTGCGTTCTAATGATGGCGCGTCGGACCTGAACGTGGCAAAGGCTCCATCATCCAGGGTGATTGCTTGATCGGCCGCGTTACCGAAAACGATGTCGCCTCACTCAGATGGTTCGCCGGGACGCCGAGGCTCTCCGGGTCGCACGTTCAAAATGGGCTTTTCATCCAAAGGCGGCTGGTAGCTCGGGCTCGATGGAGAATGAACTTTGTTCTCCGGACGATGATCGCGCAATCGCCCCGATCTTGTCGCATCCGGCCAAATTCAAGGATATCGTAAGCATCACGGCGGTCATACGAAGTGATGACATGGTCGATCTCCAAATTCACTCCGCCAGAGGCCCGCTGCGGCCCGCTGGCTCGACCCAGGCTGCCGGTGTCTGGGTCGGCTTTGCTGTGATTTGATGGTACTTAGCACCAAGCCGGACGAGGGCTGTGACCTGAACGAGCCGTCGGAGGCGGGTCTGCAGATCATGTGCCGTCGCGCCGAACAGCATAAGTGCAGATCGCACGTGTGTAGGTCGCGCGCAAATACAAATGGGTGCGCCCTCATTCCAGATCTCGATAATTTGGCATTGCCTTGCCCGTCCTTCGACCGATCGCGCAATCCCATGATTTTTCTGGCACGCCACCATCTTGCGTTTAATGAAGCGGCCGTGATTATCTATCATCACCAGCAAGTAGGTCTTCATCTTATTCTTCCCGAACCCGGGGCAAATGCGCCAGCCAGGCCTGCGGTTGTTCAAGACAGCTCTTGGAGCGCATCACAAAAAGAAGATTGATTTCAAACTCATGGGAGATATTGACGCCGCTGTTAACTGGGATGGTCGTGAATATTAGTGAGGTTTGCAGCAGGTTTAAGGCAGTTTAGTAAAAACTTAGTGAATGACGGCCTCATTACTGCCATTTTGATGTCTAGGTACTTGCTGCAATTTGTCTTCATCATCTGATCAAAGGAGATGCGAAATGCAGAACACTGTATTGGCATTGACGCTTCTTGGTGCCGTGACGATAGGAACGACCGCCCAGGCAGCAGGTCAGTCGCACCAGCGAGCGCTTGTCCACCCAGTCTATTGGAGTGGTGATTATTGTGGCCCCCGCTGTCAGGAGCATCGATGGCGATGGCATCAGCGGCGGGAAGCCCATCGTCGCTGGTGGCATCATCGCCGCTGGGAAGAACGCCGCTACGGATACTATGCCTATCCAGGAAATTAGGAGCCCATCATGCGTGCTATTATTGGCTTGGTTTTACTATTGGTCGTTGGGGTATCAGTGGCTGGGTGCGTCATCGAGGAACCCGGCGGCTGGCATCACCATCATCACTTTGATCGCGACTGAGCGATCGATCCTGACGCCTGTGTCTGTGCCGGTCAGCACGGTGTTGGTGCGTCGCCGCTCGCCAACCGCTGGACGGTGGCCAGCACCTCGGCAAAATTAAATGGCTTGTGCAGCACCGCACATGGCTTGTCGATCTTCTGGGCGCGGATCGCCCCATCGGGCCGTCCGGTTATGAAGAGAACCGGTAAACCAGGGTGTCGGACGCGCGCCAGCTTAGCCAATTCGATCCCATCGAGCCGGCCAGGCATATTTATGTCGGTCAACAGCAGTTGCACGCTGTCGCGCTCCAGCATGCGGTAGGCCGCATCACCGGTCTCGGCTTCGACAATCTCAAAACCAGCATCGACCAATACATCGAAAATCAGTTGCCGAATGGCCTCTTCGTCCTCAACCAATAAAATCCGGGCCGGAGGCATGGGCATATCTCTCGTACTGAAGAGAGGGCTAACGGCGCTGCAGTCATTGGGTTGCGCACCCAGTCTGTCCTTGTCATGGCGATACG
The DNA here is from genome assembly GCA_963790515.1 of uncultured Alphaproteobacteria bacterium. Classification (GTDB taxonomy): domain Bacteria; phylum Pseudomonadota; class Alphaproteobacteria; order Acetobacterales; family Acetobacteraceae; genus Rhodopila. Next base: position 1,905 of record CAWBPF010000021.1, read on the forward strand.
CCTGCGTAAAACTTCCGGGCCTGTCGTCAGGCGCTAACCGACGGTTACCTGCCCGCGGCATCGATCGGCTGCATTGCGGATGATTGTGAGGAGAGACCGTTTGGGTTTGGGTAGCCCCTTCAGCAGTGAGCATGCCGTATCATGGCGCTATTCGGTGGATCGACCGACGTTTTTGGACGCGGGATTATCCGTGGGCGTGTGCAGGCTTAGCAAGTCACCGACGCGAACCCGGAGCGCGTCCAAAGCGAAGGGCTTGCGCATGACCTCCATGCCCGGCTCAAGTGCGGTATCCTCCAAAGCTCGGCCGGCATATCCTGTGATCAACAAAATAGGCAGATCAGGCCTCCTCTCCCGCGCGGCGTCGGCGAGTTGCCGACCGTTCAGTCCTGGGAGACCCACATCCGTCACCAGCAGGTCCACCTGCTGCCCGGTTTGAATGATCCGTAGTCCGGCGCTGCCGTCCGCCGCCTGCAGGACCTGACATCCCAGATCCTGCAGCAGGCCGACGATCATCGCCCGCACATCCGCCTCATCCTCGACCACCAGCACGGTGGCGCCTATGGTCGTCGCAGCACGACGATCGTTTGCCGCCTGGGCATCAGAGCCAGACGCTGTCGCCCCATCCTCGCTCCCTATCAGTTGGTAGCGAGGCAAATAGATGCGGATCGTGGTGCCAAGCCCGACTTTACTCTCCAGCCTTAGAAATCCACCCGATTGACGCACGAAGCCGAACACCTGCGGCAAGCCAAGTCCGGTACCCTGGCCGGTCGGCTTGGTGGTAAAGAATGGCTCGAACACGTGTGCCAAGACGTCCGGGGTCATCCCTGTGCCGGTGTCCGTGACGGCGATCTCCACATAGGCGCCGGGTTTCGCTTCATCCTGGTCAAACAGATCGTCCCGAGACAGCGAGCGGTCGGCGGTGGCGATGGTCAGGCTGCCACCCGCCGGCATCGCATCGCGGGCATTAATAACCAGGTTCAGCAACGCGCTTTCCAACTGGTTGGGGTCGCACAGCACGGTCCACACGCCGTCGCGAAGACGCAGTTGCATCTCGACCTCGGGCCCCATGGTCTGCCTGATCAACCCGTCCATGCCGCAGACCAGTTTGTCCGGTTCCACAGCGCGGGGCTGCAACGCTTGCCGACGGGCAAAAGCGAGTAAGCGGTGCGTCAAGCCAGCCGCACGTTCCACTGATTGACGTGCAATGGTAATGAAACGCGCGGCGCGTTCGGGACGACCCTCGGCAATGGATCGTTCGATCAGTTCGATGCCGCCCGCAATGCTCTGCAGCATGTTGTTGAAGTCATGCGCGATGCCGCCGGTCAGCTGACCGACCGCTTCCATTTTCTGTGCCTGGTGCAAGCGTTCCTCACTCTCCCGCAACGCAGCATTGGCTGCCTGGAGTTGGGCTGACGACGGCAGCGCCAGGGCCTGCGGCAGAAGCCACCACAGAGCGATTGCGGTCACCATCGAGATGCTTGCCGTCGCGACCTTGACCAGGGCCTGGACGCCGTATGCTGGCACCCAAAGCGTGAGCACGTCGAGCAGATGCGTGGTGCCGCACAGCAGAATGAAGATGGCAAACAGCCAGAACACCGGCTTGAATACCAGATCACGCCGGCGCCGGGCGAAGATAGCGAGAGCCAGTGGGATGGTGAAATAAGCGACGCCGATCCCAAGGTCGGCGATGGCATAGGTCCAGAGAAGACCAGGTTCCCACAGAAGGCAGAACCCGTGTGGCGTGAGCCCCGCCAAATCGAACAGCCAAGTCACCAAAACTTCCTCCGGTTCGAATGCTCTCGATGCTACAGGCCGCTGATCAGGAACCCCTGATCAAGGCGATAGATGCTTATGCGGCATGGCTGCCCTCGGTATACAGAATCGCTGGGGCATGGCGGAACGTCTTTTAGCGGTGCAATCCCGAACCGACCTGAACACTGGCGATATGACGCCGAACGCAAGGCGGGCACCATTCAACTCGTGCGCAAATCATCATTAATCCGGACCGAACTAGCGTAAGTTCTGGCGCTGAATTGCTAGGGCCTGTTAGCCCCTGAGATCAGTTCCTTTATTGATGGCATGACCTATGAGACCGGATATGGCGTCCTGACAGACGCACAATGGGATAAACTGGCACCGCTGATTGAGGAATGCCGCCCGCACCACAAGACCGCGTGCATCAATCTGCGACGCACCATCGAGGCCATTGTCTGGCGGCACACCAACGGTGCCAAATGGCGCAGCTTACCGCCGCACCTGGGACCGTGGTGGATGGCCGCGCAGACCTTCAACCGCTGGAGCCACTGCGGTGTGTGGGAGCGTCTGCTGGAGAAAGCGCAACACCGCGCCGGGGTGAAGCTAGGGATGGCCTTCCTCGACGGCACCACCATCCGGGCGCACCAGAAAGCCGCGGGTGCGGCCAAAAAGGGGGCTCTTCAGCACAGCGCGATGAGCGTGAAGCTCTTGGCCGCTCACGTGGCGGCTTTTCCACCAAGGCCGGCGTCATCGTCGATGGGTCCGGCCGGGCGCTCGGCTTTGCCCTGGCACCTGGACAAGCCCATGAACTGCCGATGGCACCCGATCTGCTGGCCTTTCTCACAACCATAGCGATCTGGATCGTGGCCGATCGCGGCTACGCTTCGCACGCTTTTCGCATGCTCATCTGGAGCCTCGGCTCGCGTCCGGCGATTCCAGTCAAACGCAACGAGGCGGCTGCCGCCTGCCCAGCCTGGATCTATGCCAACCGCAACCTCGTCGAACGATGCTGGAACCGACTGAAAGAATGGCGCGCTGTCGCGACACGCTATGAAAAGACCGCGCGCGCCTTCATGGGCGTGCTCTGCATCGCAGCCACCATGGATTGGCTCAAAGCATAGATAAGAACTCAGGGTCTAACAGGCCTTGGCGAAAAGAAGGTGACGATGCTTCCCGGCGTGATCCCGTCACTGTCCAACGACGCGGAATTCTTCCCGGGACTGTCGAAGTCGTGGGCGCTGACCTTCATGATCAACGACGAGCAGGCGCCGACCGGCCGACCGGCCGGGGCGCTCGGTTGGGCGGGACTGGCGAACCTGTTCTACTGGATCGATCGCCGGAACGGCGTGGGCGGTTTCTGGGCCACGCAGATTCTCCCGTTCGCCGATCCGGCATCGTTCCTCGGATACATGGATTTCGAGACCGCCTTCTACAGGAGTTTGCGCCACAAGCAGGCAGCCTGACGATCGAGAATAAAGGCGCGGCGACCGATTTCGCTTGCGGGCCAGAACTCAAGGAGTGCGCGGACCCGGCCGTCCCGAAAACCGCCAGGACAGCCGGAGCTTGGTCACCCGAAAGGCAGAAACAAGATGAATGACCAAACAGCAAAACACCCTGGTTGATCTATGGATGCAGCGTATATCTCGGCAGTTTCGGCGCTTGCCGGATCGGTGGTCGGCGGCCTTATGTCGGGCCTTACGACCTGGCTGAGCCAACGCACCCAGGTGAGAGCCGCGCGGCTGGAGCATGAGCTCACCCGGCGAGAGCAGCTCTACAAGGATTTCATCCTCGCGGCATCAAAAGCCTACGGCGATGCGCTGGTGAGTAACGACCCGCAGATTCATGTGATCATCGACATCTATGCGATGGTCAGCGTCATGCGCATCGTGTCCAGTTCGCGAACGCTTGCCAGTGCCGAGAAGATCATGATCCAAACGACGGAGGCCTACTTCGAACCGAACATAACCGTCCGCGAGCTGCATGATCGGGTCAAGCGCGGGGATGGGGTTGATCCGTTGAAAGAGTTCAGTGAGGCAGCACGTGCCGAGCTGCGTAATTTCACTCCGCGCTGATCGGTTTTGTCGACTTACCGGATTCGGGGCGCCAAGGGGCGACATGGTTCACTTAATTTCACTTGCCTGATCTGACCTGACGGAGCCATTGCGGCGATCCAGGAGCGCTGGGAAACAAGCCAGGATGAAACGCGAACCCCTGAAATTTGCGGCCGGCCAGGTTGGCGTCTTATGTCTCGCCGCCTGCAGCACATCACCGGCGCAAAACATGTTTGGCTCGTTTTTTCCGGCATGGATGCTTTGCACAGCGGCCGGGATCGTTGGCGCAGTCATTCTGCGCCAGCTCTTGTACACCTTCGGTATCAGTCAGTATCTGATCGCGCCGCCGCTGACTTATCTTAGCATCGCCGTGGCCGGCACTTTGCTCGTCTGGCTGCTTTGGTTCGGCCACTGAATGAGACCCGGTTCCATCCGCAAGGGCCTCGGCGTCCTGGTCAGTCTCGCGGCGTTTGCGTTGGCGATCGGTACTGGCCACGCTGACCACATGGCGCATGGACCTTCGGCCGCGCACGGATGATGCGTATATGCAGGCCGATCTTGTCCACATGGCACCGGATGTGAGCGGGCGCATTGTCGAACTGGCCGTGCGGGATAACCAGATGGTCCATCGGGACGAGGTGCTGTTCAAGATAGATCCGGAGCCGTTCCGGCTGCGCGTGGAGCAGGCGCAGGCCAATGTGCGAGGCCTGGAGGCGAAGTTGTCGGTGACGGCTGATCAGGTAGCCGCCCAGACCGGCAACGCGGATACCGCAAATCGTGGCATCGCCGCCGCCGAGGCCCAGTTGACCCTCGCTACCTCAACGCTCGGACGGTTGGAACCGCTGTTGCCTCATGGCTACGTCACCGCGGAACAGGTGGATCAGGCGCGTACGGCGCAGCGCACGGCGGAGATCGCGCTGCAGCAGGCCCGGCTGCAGGCGCAGAGTGCGCGGCAGGCCATCAGCAGCACCAAGCCGGTGGCCGAGGAGCTTGAGGCGGCCAAAGCAACACTGGCGATGGCGGAACGCGACTTGCGACTGACCGTCGTGCGATCGCCCTGTGACGGACGCATCACCGCACTGGAGATTGCCACCGGGGAGTTCGCCGTCAGCGGCAAGCCAGTGTTTACCATCATCGACGTCGAGCAATGGTATGCGGTCGGAAACTTCCGCGAAACCGACCTCGCCGGGATCAAGCCGGGCCAGACCGCTCTGGTGTATATACTGCAGGCACCGCGAACGCCGGTCAAAGGCGTCGTGGACAGCCTGGGTGGTGGCGTCGCACCGGATGAAGGCGCGACGTTCCTGGGCTTGCCGCACGTGCCGCGCAGCCTGAACTGGGTCCGAATTGCTCAGCGCTTTCCCGTTCGAGTTGTGCTCGAGGCGCCCCCGGACCCGCTGATGCGAATCGGCGCCTCGGTGGCGATCGTGATCGAGCGATGAGCGCCGCACCCGCCATCGATGCAGGCGACCCGTCTGGTCTGCCGCGGCTGTGGAGTCTTTTGACCAGCCCCACGCCCGGACGCCTGGATAATACGATGCGGGTCGTTGTGCTCGCGCTGACTACCGTGTCGATCGCGGAGACATTCAGAATTCCGGAAGTCGCCATCTCTGTCTACATTGTTTTGTTTCTGTCACGCGCCGAGGCGGCCTCCACGGTGCTGACCGCGCTGGTCGGCGGCGGCGCGGTAGTCGTGGCGGTATTCATTGCGCTTGGCGTGCTGATGTTCACCCTGTCGGAGCCGGCTCTGCGTATTCCGCTGATCGCAGGCGTGACGTTTGGCGCGATGTTTCTCGCGCGTACCGCCGGCGAGTTGGGGGTACCGCTCTTCGCCGCAGGATTTATCGTCGCCTACGGGCTGACGCTGGGCGATGAGGTGCTCGGTCTCGCGCTGATGCCCGGTTCGGCAGCCAATACCGCGCAGTTCACCTTGCCGGAGCTTGCGTTCATCCCACCGGAGGAGGCGTTGCTGCGGTTTTTCCTCTGGCTGGCTCTGGCGGTGGCGATCCCGGTGGCGTTGGTCATCATCGGAAATTTGCTGACCGGGCGTGATCCGGCGCTATTGCTGCGGGCGGCGTTGACCGAGCGGCTGCGTGCGGCGGCGCTGTTTTGCGAAGGACAGTCCGGGGCGGATCGCCGGCTTGCGGCCCTGGCGCGGGAGGGTGTAGCCGGGTTGCTGAAGCTGCGCCATCTGGCGGGCCTGTTGCACAGATCGGCTCAACCGGCACCGGTGACCGAGACACAGCGGCTGCTGCTTCTGTTGCTGGCAGCAAATCGCGTCGGCGGAGGCCAGGAATGGTGGGACCGGCTGCTTCCAGTCGCGCGATTCTGCCGGGAGGTTGAGCAGGCCCTGTCGAACAGCGCGCCGGCGTTTCCGCAAGCGCCCGGGATTGATTTGCCGGGCGCGGCTCGGCCCTTGGGCCATGAAATCAGCCTTGCGCTGCAAGCGATGCGTGAGCCGCCAGCACCCGCACACCCCGTTACCAAGGAACCAAGGCGGCTTCTGGCGCAAGACGCCTTTACGAATCTCGAACACACCCAATTTGCACTCAAGGTAACGCTGGCGGTGATGTTCTGCTACATTACCGAAAATATGCTCAACTGGCCGGGCATTCATACCTGTATCATTACCTGCTTCTTCGTGGCACTTGGTACAGTCGGCGAAACCTTGCACAAGGCGACTTTGCGACTGGCCGGTTGTGTCGTCGGCGCTGTGCTCGGCATCGGAACCATTCTTCTGTTGATGCCGTTAATGACTGATCTCGGCAATCTGTTTCTGGTCGTTGCACCAGTAATCTTTCTTTCCGCCTGGATCGGCTTTGGCAGCGAGCGCATCGCCTATGCCGGCTGGCAGATCGGCCTGGCGTTTTGCCTCAGCACGTTCCAGGGCTTCGGTCCAACCCTGGACATGGAAACGGCGCGGGACCGCGTTATCGGGCTCATCTTCGGCAATCTTGTCATGTTAGTTGTCTTCACGACGATCTGGCCGGTCAGCGCGACGCGGGTGGCACGCACGAACCTGGTGAAAGCCATCGAGCACCTCGCGGCGCTGTTCCGGACGGATGCAGACGAGGCAATGCATCGGGCAGGATTTGCGCTGGCAATCGGACAGGCTCGCGCGGTCATGGTGAATGAGCCGTTTGAGGCCCCGGTCGCGCTGACAGCGGACGGAAGTCGGCCGATCGACGCGGGGATTCTGGCGCAGGTGCAGGCGCTTTTTGTCCCGGTTCTGGTCATTCTCGATCTGCGCCGGGAAGGTCCCGAACCGTCTCACATCAGGACTTATCATGCAGCCTTGGCAAACTGGTTCCAGCGTGCCGCCGCCTGGATTCATGACGGCAGCGGCGCGGCGGACATCATGCCGAGTTTGCCCGAGCCACCTGAATCGACCGAGCCGTTGGGCATTTGGCATCGCGTCCTGTTCCAGGATATTCGTGCGATCCTGACGCAAGTGGAGGCGCGGGCAACACGCCATGCCCCAGCCGGGGAACTGAGCCTTGCGACGGACTGAGCGTCCGGGGCTGGTTCTGGCCGCCTGCCTGACGGTTGCGGCTTGCAACGATACGCGCAACCTCGCACCGACGACGCCGGCCGAATCCTGGGCGATCCCGGCCTCCGCCGCTCCCACCGTTTCCGAGGTTGCTCCGGTTTCCGATGCTACTCCGCCTGAGGTCAATCCAGCCCACCAATACACACTGGCCGAACTGATCGATATTGCAGAGCGCCGTAACCACGCGACTCGCATCGTATGGGAACAGGCACGCCAGGCCGCAATCAATGTAGGTATCGCGCAAGCAGCGTATTTGCCGATCCTGACCGCCAGCGCCATCGCCGGCTATCAGCACGCTGCACTCCCGTTTCCCAGCAACTTCGTTTCGCGAGGCTACATCACCGCGACCACCGAGGAGTTCCTGCCTACTCTCGCTGTCAACTATCTGCTGCTCGACTTCGGCGGCCGGGCAGCAGCGGTGAATGCGGCACAGCAATTGTCCGTTGCTGCCAATGTAACGTTTACCCAGGCACATCAGAAGCTCATCTTCGACGTCGCGCGGGCCTATTTTTCGCTCAATGGAGCAAATGCGGCAATGCGTGCCGCGGAGCAGGCGCTGAAGGACGCGCAGGAGCTGCAGAGCTCGGCGGAAGCTTTACAGGCGCGTGGCCTGGCAACGGTTGTGACGGTTGGATTGGCGCGGCGCGACACGGCGCAGCGGCGGTATGATTTGGCGCTGGCGCGCACCGCGCAGCACGATGCCTCCTATGGGCTGCTGACCGCGATGGATTTGCCGCCCACGACGCAATTCCAGATCGTCGATACATCCGCGCGGTCATTGCCACGGCCGGCCGATGGCACGCTCCCGCGCCTGCTCGGCGAAGCACTACGGCAGCGCCCGGATCTGGTCGCGGCGGTGGCGAGGCTGCGCGCGACCGATCAGGGGATTGCTCTCGCGCGCTCAGCGTTTGCGCCGAAGCTGTCGGTGAGCGGGAACATCCAGGGCAATATCGGCCGGATCGGCGTGGACAACCTGCCGTATGAAAGCGTTGCGCAGCCGCAGTGGCGCGTATTCCTGCACTTTGATTTGCCGCTCTACCAAGGCGGGCTGCTGCAGAACCGGTTGCGGGAAGCGGAATCCCGCCAGGCAGCCGCGGCAGACGCCGTGCAGGAGGCGCGTGGTCAGGCGCTGCGGGAAGTTGCACTGGCCTATGATCAGCTTGCCACCGGCCTGCAGCAATACGATGCGGCCAACGCTTTGCTGAGCGCGGCACGAACCGCGTTCGACGCGGCGAGAGATTCCTATGCTCACGGCGTGGGCACGTTCACTGATGCCGCGACGGCCGAGGCGGCGCTCGCCGGGGCACGGGCGACTCTGGCGCGAGCGCACACGCAGTCGCTGGTCAATGCCGCCGGACTGGCGTTCGCGACAGGCGCGCTGAATGCGGACACGGCGGCGGCATTGCCGGGGGTGGGGAGGTGAGCCGGTTGCGGAGAGGGAGCCGACTGTCCTGACGGGGGTAACGATTGGCGTCGTCCGATCATGCCTTTTTCCCGACCCTGGTCGGGCAATGAGCCGGCCAGCGATCGAGTTCCGCGATCGACAGACCAGAAACCATGCTCCGGCGGAACTGGTTGCAGGTCGGTCAGGCGGATCGACCAGCGGTTTTCCTCCGGGACCGGATCCGACGCGAAGCGGTCTTTGCAGCCACAGCCCACCGTCCGGGATTGGCCGATAGCGGGATGGCGCGTTTGGAGCAAAGCTCGATCTCGCGCGGTGCATCGGGCGCCCACGGTGAAACGAATTGACGAGATTATCTCTGGCTTCGGTGATAGATAGAGTTTTAGATCGGCGGGATTGGAGGCAGAGGTGGCTATCAACGGCCCAAAGTTTCTAAAGATTTCCGATACGATGAGACAGTATCGCCGGGCAGATCTGCGGGATTTCGAGGAGGATTTGGGAACAAACCCTCTTAGCAAGCTCTATTGCGATCCCCTACCGGGCGACGGTGTCCTTAACTCGGTAACATCCTCGAATACAACTTTCCTTCTCGGTAGAAAGGGCACCGGCAAAAGCACTGTATTCGCCAAGGCTCAGGATGTTTATCGCGAGAGGCGGAATGTAATTCCAATCTACATTGACGCTAAGAGTATAAATGATCTGGCTTCGAACAAGGAAGGATTTACCGCGACCAAAGAGGTCGATGTGGACAAGAGTGTATTGCATGCCCACATGCTACGAAAGAGGTTCTTGTCAAGTGTAGTAACAGAAATAATTTCGAATATAAGTCAAATATCGGAGGAAATGTCGATATGGGACCGATGGAGCGGAAAGAAGCGAAACCTAGAGGACTTGAGGAAATCTTTTGAGAAGTTCAAGGCCCGGCTTGCTGTTCAGAAGTTCGAAGAGACAGAGATCCCTATTTTAAAGATGATTACAAACTCGTCGAAGGCTAGAAGATGTGCCGAAGAAGGGGGAGAACTGGCAGGTAATGTAACCGCTAAGTTTACGCCGACTGGGCCGGCAGCTAGCATAGGGCTAACTGCAAAAGATTTTGATAAAACTTTGGAAGATACCGAGGTATATAAGGAGTACCAGATATTGTTTTTTGCTCCTTTCCATTTTCCGATCTATTCGAGGACATTAAGGACCTGCTCACTGAATTGGGTTTAAAGAGGTTAGTGATATTCTTCGATGATTTTTCAGAGCTGAACTATATTGACCAAAAGCTTTTTGTGGATGTTATCCTCTCGCCGCTGAATAACTCTAGTCAGGAAATGGTGAAACTGAAGGTCGCCGGATATCCTGGAAGGGTTTATTACGGTAAAATTGACCCTACCAAAGTTGATACAATCCAGCTGGATTTTTCAGAATTATATGAGGCATCAGACGTTCAAACAATGGAATCCTCAGCACAAAATTATACTCAGAGGCTGCTCGAAACAAGGTTCTCGACCTTTGGGTGTGCGATAGATGAATATTTCGACACATCATCTGCCTCCATGCTCGATTACTACCGTATTATGTTCCAGGCAACATTTAATGTTCCTTGCCTTATGGGCGCCATACTTCATATTTGCTATCTTGACGTAGTGTCCAAAGGGAAGCCGGTAACGTTGTCGAGCATACGACTTGCCGCGCGAAAGCATTATGAAAACACTATCGTCCAATATTTTGACAGGATGAATAGATTTGCGTTGGAGCCTTTTGAGAATAAGATCGATCGGCAAAACCAGAAAACCCTTCTTGAGTTGGTTGTGATTTTAGGCACGAGAAGTTCGAAGCGCTATAGTGAAAGGCAAGATTGGCGGGAGTTATTTTGTCGGTCTTCCGTCCCCGCCTGTAAGTCATTTTTTGGTCTCCTCGAACCTGGAAGATGTATTCTTGTCGCTTGAGGCAAATTTCTTCCTCTCAAGGTATAAAGACACAAGGGATAAAAATGGCAAGCCGGCTACTGTATTTGCGCTTTCGATGGGATTAACTGAAGTTGAGAGGCTCAATTGGGGGTATCCAGAGGGTCGTCAATACAGAAATTACTTTGTCCAGCGCTGCTTCGACTACAATATTCTAGTTCACAATTTCTTAACTCAAAACAAGACAATTCGATGCGACGCTTGTCGCGCCTCTTTCTCCGTCGAGCAAAAGGACCACTTCGAGTTCTTTAAGTGGCAGTGCCCGGAATGCAAAGAAGGTCGGTGTTCCATAACCAACCTTGCAGGTGACCTGGAGCGCTTAACCGAAATCGCGGCTGAAGAGGTTCAGCTCGAGCCTGTTGAGCTCGAAATTCTAGAGACGTTGCACCATGAGGGAAGGGGGCTTGCCGCAGGTGAGATTTCCGCGACAATCGACGCAACTTATCAGCTTGTTGGGCGACGCACCTCTAAGCTACGGGACAAAGGTCTGGTCGTGAAAGAACGCGACGCCGACGACGATCGAATGAAGAGCTCGATCTCTCAGCGGGCCGAGGGAACATATTTTAAGGATTGAAGCCAAAAACTGGCTTTTCTAGTCTAGCTAGTCTGCCAATCTTCACGGGCGGTATGTCGGCTCCAAGATGCGGCCCGACTAGCTGATCGACCGACTTGGGCGCAGACCAGACGTCAACGGCTCGGCTCGGGTATTTGCAGTTTCCACGCCTGTCAGGCCAGCCCGCCGAACAAACCACTGCGCAACCCAGGGCTGCCCGTCAGGGCGCGCGGATCAACCCGAGACTGAGCGCGCGCGACACCGCCTGCGCCCGCCGCACAACCCCGAGCTTGCCGAATATGTTCTTGATATGAGACTTGACGGTTTCAGGCGCGATGCCCAGCGCGCGGGCGATGTCCTTGTTCGACTGCCCCTCGATCACCAATCCCAAAACCTCCTGCTCGCGTCGGCTAATAAGATCGGCACCCAGGTGCTCGACGGCGGTGCCCGTAGCCGGACCAGCGGCAGCCCGGCGGCGGCCCAGGACGTCGGCTAGGAAACGCTGCTGCTCGTCCGAGCAAGCGCCACGCTGCATCTCTTCATCCAGCCGCGACAACAGCGGCGCAATAGCTGCATCCGCATCGACAATTGGCTGGCACAGCCCGGACGCCGCCGCCGACAGCACCGCCTGCCGGCAAAACGCCAGTGCCTCGGCCGCTTCGTTGGTACGGCACACCACGGCAGCCAGCCTGACGGCCAGATGCAGGGCCGGTTCATGTCGCTGGCCAGCGATCGCCTCCCCATGCAACCGGCGCAGGACAGCAGCGCTCGCCAAGGACCCACCCCGGGCCGCCAGCAGTTCGGCCCGCGCCACCTCGGCGGCGTCATGGATCTCGGACCACGCGCACCGCACCGGAGCCGGATAGGCCCGGGCCAGCCGATCCAGATGCGCCACGCCGGCCTCGGCTCGCATGGTATGCCCCTCGCGAAGGTTGATCCGTACGCGCTCCAGTACGGCCATCGCCACCAGTCTGCCCCAGTTCCGAGCATGTCCTAGATGTTCGGCCTGCTCCAGCAGGGCATAGGCGCGTTCGGTATTGCCGCGCCGCAGCGCCACGCGGCTCAGCACCAGATAGGCCCACAGCACACATTCCAGCATGCCGGCCGCGTCGGCCGCGGGTAGCCGGTCGATCACCAGGGCCTCGGCCTCGTCCAGCCGTCCCTGGTCGTAGCGCAGCCGCGCGACCAGACTGGCCGGCATCGCCCCGGCGACGGAACTGGTGCCGGAATGCGCCTCCGCGATCCGCAGGGCGTCGCAAAACAGCCGCTCCGCCGAGGCCGTCCGCAGTTGGTCGTATTCCACCAGCCCACGCAGGCACAGGCGGTAGACAGTGGCAACGACGTTGCCGCTGCCATCGTCCCCGGACCGGGCGATCCAGGGCACTGCGTAGCACCGGGCCAGATCCCCGGCCTTCCAGTACCCAAGCATCGCCACGTTGGCGGCGACATTCGTCGTCCACGGGCCGCTGCTGCGCCGAACAAGGCTGGACTCAGCCAGTTTCAGGGCGGCATCGGTGTCGTCGTGCAGCGCCGTCGCCACTGATCGGATCGTCTCGCATTCGCACCCCAGCGCCTCGATCATCTTTGGATCCGCATCCGCCAGTTCGTGCTCGATTTCGGTGGCGAGCCGCAGCGCTTCCTCGAAGCGAACGGCCAGAGCCATGCCCCAGGCGATCGCCAGCCGTGCCTTGATCTGGCGCTTCATCAGGGCCGGCGGAATCAGCCGTTCCCAGGCCCGCAGCGCCAGCAACTCGCCGCGCTTCAGCAGCGCCATGGCGCAGTTCTCGATCCAGGCGACCGCCTGTTCGGTATCGCCCACGGCAGTGGCGTGATGGATCGCGTCCGTCCACAGCTCCGCTTCGGCATACCAGGTATAGGCGCGGCGGTGCAGTTCCGGGATCTCGCCGGCGTGCTCCGCCGCCAGCCGCCGCGACAGGACGCCGCGCAGCAGCGGATGGGAGCGGAACCACGTGCCGTCGGCGTCGAGCGGGACCAGCAGCAGCCGCCGATCGGCGGCGTCCTGCAACAGGTCCTGGCTGGCCTTCAGGCCGGTGACTGCCTCGCACAGCGGCGCGCAGAACCGGTCCAGGATCGAACTGCGCAGCAGGAACCCGACCATGGGCTCGGGCAGGCCGCCGAGCAGGTCCGCGAGGTAGCCGCGGATCGGCCGCGTCTCGCTGGACAGGCGGTGGACATACTGCGCGAAATCCTGCCCCGACCGCGCAGACCCCGACTGGCCGCACATCGTCGCGACGATGCGCAGCATCGCCGGCCAACCCTCGGTTTTCGCGTGCAGGCTTCTGGTGTCGGCCTGGCCGAGACCGGATGTCTCCTGCGCCAGGAACCGGCTCGTCTCCTCCAGATTGAAGCGAAGCGTCGCAGCGTCGATTTCCAGCACCTGATCCCGCGCGCGCCAGCGGTCCAGTGGCAGGGCCGGTTCGGTGCGGGTCATCAGCACCAGATGCAGGTTGGACGGGGCGTGCCGCAGCAGGAACACGACGCTCTCTCGAATCGCCGGATCGCTGAGCAGATGGTAGTCGTCCAGGAACAGGAAGACCTCGTTCTCCACCTCGGCGAGGCTGTTGATCAGCGCGCTGACGATGGCGTTCGGCCGGACCAGCATGATCTCCTGGATCAGGTCGATCGCCGGCTTGGCCAGACCATCGCACGCCTGACGCAGTACATGTGCGACGTAGAACAGGAACTGCGTGGGCTCGTTGTCGTCCTCATCCAGTGACAGCCAGGCCACGGCGTGTCCCAGGGCCAGCAGGCGTTCGGCACCGGCGATCGCAAGGCTGGTCTTGCCGAAGCCGGCGGCAGCCTTGATCACCGTCAGGCGCTTGACCTGCGCCTGGTCGAGCAGCGTCAACAGGCGCGGGCGGTCGATCAGCCCCGAGCTCCGGCGTGGGCGCAGGGTCTTGGTGGCCAGGAAATGCGTGCGCGGCCGGTCGGCGATCGCGCCCCACATGAACCCCTGGATTGGGTCCGCGACGGTGCTGATGTCGCTGATCTCTGTCGCATCCACGGCGGCCTCCCCCGTTGGCGCGTTTATTTCCCCCGAACGGGGGATACGGCATCGGCAATGCGCGATCAATAATCGACAGATGAGAATTCCCCCGTGACGAACACGCTCAAGACCGATCCGATCAGCCTCCGGCCGAGGAACGATCCGCCACCCCGGCGGGTATACACGCCGGGCGTCCAAGAGGAAAAGGTCGTTCGTTTCGGCCTGCCGGTCTCAGTCTCGCGGACATGTGACGCCGGCAGGCTGGGCGCCAACGCCGAGCTTCTGGTCGAGGAACTGCAGATAGAATGCGAAACGCTGTGGCGGATGAGCGCGCTCACGTTCGCCACGGTTCAGCGCGTTGCGCGCGATCAGGCTGGGATCGTCGCCGGGATGCTGGCGGCGCTGACGCGATCGCTGGTCGCCGAGACCGATCTGGCCGCGGAGACGTTTCGATCGTCGGATCACCCGTCGGACGCCGCGCCGATCGTTACGGATGGCATGCTCCGGAGCTTCGGCGAAATCGTGGTGGTGGCCAGCGAATCCTGTCGCGAGCTGCTCGATATCCAGACCGAGCGACTGCTGACCTGGATGTCGACCTTACGGACAATTTCCAGCTGGAGTGAACAGACAGATGCAGATCGAAACGACGAAGGTTGATGGCTTGACCATCCGCTTTGGCCGAACGCAAGCGGAGGGAAGTGATACACCGTTGCTTCTATTTAATGGCATTGGCGCCAGCATCGAGTTGATCGCCCCTTTCTCAGACGCGATGCGAGCGGCAGGATTCTCCTGTATTGCCTTCGATGTGCCCGGTGTAGGCGGATCGGCGACGCCGCTTCTGCCGTACCGTTTGTCGCGTATCGCCCGCGGCGTCGAACACTTGCTGCGCGACATCAACGTCTCCGGCCCCGTCGATGTGCTCGGCGTCAGTTGGGGCGGCGCGTTGGCGCAGCAATTCGTGCACCAGTATCCCGCCCGATGCCGCAGGCTGATCCTGGCCGCGACCTCCGCGGGTGCGGTCATGGTGCCAGGACGGTTCGGCGTTTTGAAGAACATGGTCAACCCACGCCGCTATACTGACAAGGATTTCATGGTGAAGATCGGCGCCGAATTGTCACGGCGGAAAATTCCGTAACGATCCAGACCTGATCCACGAACATGCGCGGCACATGTCGCCCCCGACCGGGCGCGGCTACCTGTGGCAGCTTCTCGCGGCAACGGGGTGGACCAGCATCCTGTGGCTCCGCCAGATCAAGCAGCCGACCTTGGTGCTGATGGGCAGGGACGACCCGATCGTTCCAGTGGTGAACGGGCGCATCCTGGCGGGTCTGATTCCCAATTCCCGTTTGGTGACAATCGACGACGGCCATTTGTTCCTGCTGTCGCGGATCGACGACATCGTGCCGGTCATCCGGGACTTCCTGAGCGCGAACGAAGCGGCAGCGGTCGCGGGCTGATCGGCGGGCGATCTCCCCCGATTGGCCGCGCGCGCCTCCCCCGTTGTGGGGATATCGCCACAGCCGCCAAAGAGAGAAAAACGCAGCCGACATCAAGAACACCAACCGATCAGGACAACGCAGGATACAAAATGACCGGCACCCCCATCGTTCACACACCATCGGCCTATGAAAACCCGCTGCTGATCAAGCACATCTTCCGCAGTGCCATGAATCTGGTCTCGGACCAGGAAATCGTCCACGCCGCGCACCGCCGGTTCACCTACCGCGAATTCGGCGAACGCGTTCATCGCCTCGCCTCCGCCCTGTCGGACATCGGTGTCCAGATCGGTCAGACCGTTGCCGTGATGGACTGGGACACACCTCGGTATCTGGAGTGTTTCTTCACCGTTCCGATGATGGGCGCCGTGCTGCACACAGTGAATGTGCGGCTATCGCCCGAACAGATTCTGTACACGATCAACAACGCAGAAGACAATGTCATTCTGGTCAATGCTGAGTTCGTGCCAGTCCTTGAGCAGATCTGGGATCGCGTCGATCCCGGCAAGAAACTGGTCCTGTTGAATGACACGGCGCATGCGCCGGCAACGCATCTGACCTTCGAAGGCGAATATGAGGCGCTGCTGGCTGCGGCGGACCCGGACTATCCGTTTCCGGAACTGGATGAAAATACGCGGGCAACGACGTTCTATACGACCGGTACAACCGGCCTGCCGAAGGGCGTTTACTTCAGTCACCGCCAGCTTGTCCTGCACACCTTGGCCGTTCGGATGGCGTTTGCAGGAACCGGGCACGGACGTTTCAACAGCGGCGACGTCTACATGCCGGTGACGCCGATGTTCCATGTCCACGCCTGGGGCTTTCCCTATATCGCGACGCTGGCTCGGCGTGAAGCAGGTTTACCCCGGCCGCTATGTCCCGGATGCGCTGGCGAACCTGATCGCGCAGGAACAGGTCACCTTCTCGCACTGCGTGCCGACCATCCTGCAATTGGTCATGGCCGCCGCGAAGAAGCACAACCTTTCGCTGCGGGGCTGGAAAGTCGTGACCGGCGGCGCAGCGATGCCGCAATCGCTGGCTCGTCAGGCGCTGGAGGAAGGCATCGACCTGTTGACCGGCTACGGCATGTCAGAGACCGGCCCGATTATGACCGTGGCGCACATGAAGCCGCATATGGAGGAATGGGACATTGATCGTCAGGTCGAGATCCGCTGCATGACGGGCCGGACGATCCCGATGGTGCAAATCCGGATCGTCGATGAAGCGATGAACGACCTCCCGCACGACGGCAAGTCATCGGGCGAGATCGTCGTCCGCGCGCCCTGGCTGACCCAGGGCTATCTGAAGGACCCGGTGAACTCCGAGAAGTTGTGGGCCGGCGGATGGATGCATACCGGCGACATTGGGACAATCGACAGGGAAGGCTACGTCAAGATCACTGACCGCCTGAAGGACGTCATCAAGACCGGAGGCGAGTGGGTGTCCTCGATCGATATGGAAGATCTGTTGCTGAAACATGACGGCGTGGCCGAAGCCGCGGTCATCGGTGTGCCGGACAAGAAATGGAGCGAGCGACCCATGGCTATCGTCGCGGTCAAGCCTGGCAAGCACCTGACGCAGACGGACATCAGGGCTCATCTGCGCGACTTCGCGAGCCGCGGACTAATCTCCACCTATGCGGTCCCGGAACATGTGGTGTTCATCGACGCGCTGCCGAAGACCAGCGTCGGCAAGATCGACAAGAAGGTTCTGCGCGAGAAATACGCCCAGCAGAGCTGACCTCATTCAAAGTTATTCAAGGAGGATTCCAATGACCGAATATCGTGCGCCGCTGCGCGACATGAAGTTCGTGATCAACGAACTCGCCGGCGTGAACGGCGTGTTCGCCCTGCCCGGGTTCGAGGAACTGACACAAGATCTCGCCGAGGCGGTGCTGGAGGAAGCCGGGAAGCTGGCCAGCGAGGTGCTGGACCCGCTGAACAAGCCCGGCGACCAGCAGGGCGCCTCGCTGGGCGCCAATGGCGTGGTCGCGGCCGATGGCTTTGCCGACGCCTATCGAGCTTTCGCCGATAACGGCTGGTGTTCACTGAGCGGCGACCCGGAATACGGTGGCCAGGGTCTGCCCGGCCTCGTCGCCGCCGCCACCGCCGAGATGTGGAACGCGGCCAATATGTCCTTCGCGCTCTGCCCCATGCTGACCACGGGTGCGATGGAGGCGATCAAGGCGCATGCGTCGGACGAACTGAAAGCGATCTACCTGCCGATGCTGATCAGCGGCGAGTGGACCGGCACGATGAACCTGACCGAGCCGCAGGCCGGGTCCGATCTGGCTGTGGTCCGCACCAGGGCGATCCCCGAAGGCGATCATTACCGTATCCACGGCCAAAAGATTTTCATTACTTGGGGCGATCACGACATGACGGCGAACGTCGTGCACCTGGTCCTGGCCCGCCTGCCTGACGCCCCCGAAGGCACAAGCGGCATCTCGCTGTTTCTGGTGCCGAAGTTCCTGGTCAACGAAAATGGCAGCCTCGGTGTTCGGAATGATGTCGTGTGTGCCTCGCTGGAGCACAAACTTGGCATCCATGCCAGCCCGACCTGTGTGATGGCGTTTGGCGAGCAGGACGGCGCGATCGGCTATCTGGTCGGCACCGCCAATCGTGGCCTCGGGCATATGTTCACGATGATGAACGAGGCGCGGCAGAAAGTCGGCATCCAGGGCCTGGCGATCGCTGACCGCGCCTATCAGGCGGCGCGCGATTACGCGAAGGAGCGCGTGCAGGGCCGGCCGGCCGGCACCAAGGGAACCGAACGGCTGCCGATCATCCATCACCCCGATGTCCGCCGCATGCTGCTGACGATGAAGGCGCAGGTCGAGGCGATGCGCGCCTTTGGCTACGTGTTGGCCGCGGATGTTGACTGGGCCCACCGCCACAAGGACGAAGCTGAACGCCGCCGCCGCCAGGCACGCGTCGAACTGCTGACCCCGGTACTCAAGGGATGGTGCACCGAACTCGGAATCGAGATCGCGTCGATGGGCGTGCAGGTGCACGGTGGCATGGGCTTCATCGAGGAAACCGGTGCCGCCCAATACCTTCGCGATGCTCGGATCGCCACCATTTACGAGGGCACCACAGGCATTCAGGCGGCCGATCTGGTCGGACGCAAGCTGGCCTCGGACAACGGCTCGGCGATGGCCGCCCTGATCGCCGAGATGCATGACCTACAGGTCCGGATCGGCAACGAAATCCCCGCGATCGGCAGACACCTCGCGGCCGCGATCGATGCGCAGGAGCAGGCAACCGCCTGGATCCTGGAAAACATCGCCGGTCATCCCGCCGAGGCGATGGCGGCTTCCGTCAACTACCTGATGCTGACTGGGTTCGTCTGCGGCGGCTGGCAGATGGCGCGCGCCGCGCTCGCCGCCAACGCCGGTCTGGCGTCGGGCGAAGATACGGACTTCCACCGGGCGAAAATCGTTACGGCAACATTCTACGCGGAACAGATTCTGCCGAAGGCCACTTCGTTGCTGACGCTGGTTCGCAGTGGCGCCTCGCACGCGCAGGCGCTGCACGACGACGATTTTTGAGGAAAGGATCAGCCATGCAACGGGAATCCATGAAGTTCGATGTGCTGATTGTCGGCGGCGGTCCCGCCGGCCTTGCCGCGGCGATCCGTCTGAAACAATTGTCTGCCGAAACAACCGTCTGTGTCATCGAGAAAGGGGCGGAAATCGGCGCCCATATCCTGTCCGGCGCGGTGATGGACCCACGCGCGCTCAACGAACTGATGCCGGACTGGAAGGAAACCGGCGCGCCTCTCAGGACGCAGGTGACGGAGGACCGGTTTTACTTCCTGTCGGAAACCGGCGGCCTGCGCGTCCCGAACACGCTGCTGCCGGGATGCTTCCGCAACCACGGCAACTACGTGATCAGCCTGGGCGAGATTTGCCGCTGGCTGGGCAAGCAGGCGGAGGAACTCGGTGTCGAGATCTATGCCGGTTTCGCCGGTGCCGAAATACTCTACGACGAGGGCGGCGCGGTGAAGGGTGTGGCGACCGGCGATATGGGTGTCCGCCGCGACGGCACGCAAGGCGACGCCTATCAGCCCGGCATGGAACTGTTGGCCAAATACACGCTGTTCGCCGAAGGCTGCCGCGGCCATCTTGGCAAGCAGTTGGAGCAACGCTTCGGTTTGCGCGACGGCGTCGATCCGCAAGTCTACGGCCTGGGCATCAAGGAACTGTGGGAAATCAAGCCGGAGAAGCATCACCCCGGCCTGGTCATTCACACCGCGCGCTGGCCACTTGATCCCCATACCTATGGTGGATCGTTCCTCTACCATCTGGACAACAATCAGGTCGCGGTCGGCTTCGTTGTCGGCCTGAACTACAGCAATCCCTACCTGTCGCCGTTCGAGGAATTTCAGCGCTACAAGACCCATCCCTATGTGCGCGGGTTTTTCGAGGGTGGACGCCGCGTCGCCTATGGCGCGCGTGCGATCGCCGCGGGCGGCCATCAGGCGCTGCCGAAACTGATTTTCCCGGGTGGCGCATTGATCGGCGACGATGCCGGGTTCCTGAATGCCTCGCGCATCAAGGGATCGCACGCTGCGATCAAGTCCGGAATGCTGGCGGCGGAAGCCATCACCGGTGCGCTGGCGGCTGGACGCTCAGGCGACGAACTGACCGCCTACCCGAACGCCTACCGGGCCAGTTGGTTGTATAAGGAACTATACCGCTCGCGGAACTTCAAGCCATGGATGAGCAAGGGCCTGTATGTTGGCTCGTTGATGTTCGGCATCGATCAGACAGTGTTGCGCGGCAAGGCGCCGTGGACGATGCGTCTGACGCCCGATCACAGGAAGCTGAAGCAGGCGACGGATTGCCGGCCGATCGCGTATCTGAAGCCGGACGGCAAGCTGACCTTCGACCGGCTGTCCTCGGTGTTCCTGTCGAACACCAACCACGAGGAAGATCAGCCCTGCCACCTGACGCTGAAGGATGCCACGGTTCCCGTGGCGGTGAACCTCGCGGAATTCGATGCGCCGGAGCAGCGTTATTGCCCCGCCGGCGTCTACGAGATCGAACGCGAGGCGGACGGATCGAACCCTCGCCTTCGGATCAACGCGCAGAACTGCGTGCACTGCAAGACCTGCGACATCAAGGATCCCACTCAGAACATCGTCTGGGCCGCGCCGCAGGGCGGCGAAGGTCCAGTCTATCCCAATATGTAAGGAGCAATTTCATGACAGTGGAAACCCAACCCGCGTCCGCGGCGGAGGTGGCTGCCCAGGCCGCGGAGGGACTCCTGGGGCCGAATCCGTTCATCGGTCTGGATCCGTCCGACGTTTTCGCGACTCTCGGCGAGCTGACGCGCGAGGCCATCAGAGCCCCAATGCAAGCGGTGGAGCACGAGGCTGCGCTGGCCGGCACGCTGCTGTCGATCGTGACCGGCAACGCCGAGATCGCCCCCGCGAAAGGCGACAAACGTTTCTCTGACGCCGCATGGAACAGCAATCCGTTCTATCGGATGTATCTCCAAGGCTACCTTGCCTGGAGCCGAGCGCTGGACCACTACATCGACAGCACGGGCCTTGACGATATCGTCAAGCAATGGGCGCGGTTCATTGCATCGCTGCTGACCGACGCCCTCTCGCCAACCAATATGTTGTTCGGCAACCCGGCGGCGCTGAAGAAAGCCGTCGATTCCGGCGGCAAGAGCCTGGTGGATGGGCTCAGCAACCTTACGAAGGACATTGCCTCGAACAACGCGATGCCGTCCCAGGTAAACACGCATGCATTCCGTGTCGGCGAGAACCTGGCGCTGTCGAAGGGCGCTGTGGTCTGGAAGAACGACGTGCTTGAAATCATCCAGTACGCGCCGACGACCGCCGAGGTTCATGCGCGACCGCAACTGATTGTGCCGCCACAGGTCAACAAGTTTTACATTTTCGACCTGGCCCCTGGGAGAAGTATCGTCGAGCATCTGCTCAATAGCGGCTTCCAGACCTTTGTCGTGAGCTGGCGCAATCCCACGCGTGCGCAACGGAACTGGAACATGGACACCTACGTCTCGTCGCTCCTGGATGCGATCGATGCGATCCGCGAGATCACCGGTTCCGATGACGTCAATCTGCACGGTGCCTGTTCGGGGGCGATGACCGTCGCGGCGTTGCTGGGCTATCTGGCCGCAAAAAATCGCAAAGTCGTCAATGCGGTGACTTTGATGGTCGCGGTGCTGGATACCGATGCGGACTTTGTCCTTGGCCTCTTCGCGACAAAGGAAAGTATCGCCGCGGCCAAATTGAATTCGCGGCTGAAGGGTGTGCTGGACGGCACCGAGATGGGTCGCGTGTTCTCCTGGATGCGACCTAACGACCTGGTGTGGAACTACTGGGTAAACAATTACCTGATGGGCAATCCGCCGCCCGCCTTCGACATCCTGTACTGGAACAACGACACGACCAGGCTGGCGGCCGATTTCCACTGCCAGATGCTGGATATGGTCGGCGATCGGCTGCTGCAACAGCCCGGCCGCCTGGAAGTCCTGGGCACACCCATCGATCTGCGGGAGGTCGACTGCGACAAATTCGTTGTTGGCGGCGCCACCGATCACATCACCCCGTGGAAGGGCGTGTTCCGCACCGCCCGCGTGTTCGGCGGCAAGACGGAATTCGTCCTCAGCTCCAGCGGTCATATCCAAAGCCTGATCAATCCACCCGGCAACCCGAAGGCGAAATACTTCGTGGGCACGGATCTTCCGCCCGATCCCGACGCCTGGCTCGCGGGCGCGAAGGAGGTTTCGGGCACCTGGTGGGAACGGTGGCGGGAGTGGATCGCGGCACGGTCAGGTGATATGCGGCCAGCCCCGACCGAGTTGGGCAGCCCGCGTCATCCGCCAGGTTTTGCCGCGCCGGGGACCTACGTTATCGAGGCGTGATTTCAACATCCTGGACACCACACGCCGTCCTGGTCGTTTGAGCAGATCATGACGGTTGGGCCCTGGGTCAAGGCACGGATCCGCGGTGTTTCCGCGATCCGATTGCGCCGCCGCAAGACATAACCGAGGTGGACAATGGACGAGCGTGAGAAGCGGCACCGCTTGGGACGCATTCAACTGATCGCGCTCGTCTTGCTTCCGCTGACGGCGATATTGCTCGTCGTCAGTGGTCGCTTGAAGAGCACATATCCCGAATTCGCCGCGATACAACTCTTCGCCGAGGCATCGCTGATCGGGGGCCTCGCCGACTGGTTCGCCGTGGTCGCGCTGTTTCGGCATCCGTTCGGCCTTCCACTTCCCCACACCGCGATCGTACCGCAAAACAAGGATCGCATCGGTCAGGAACTCGGCCGATTCGATAGAACAGAATTTCGTGACGTCTGACACGATCGCGCCGTGGCTGGCGAAACAGGACCTTGTGGGTCGTCTGCTGCGCTGGGGCTCCAAGCCCGCCAACGTCCGGGCGGCGTTGCGTACGTTCGCCGACGTGCTGGCGCCGGTGATGGATGAGGCCAGCGAGGCCGTGTTGCTTCGGATGGCCACGCACGGCATTTCGGAAACCCTTTCGCGCGCCGACATCTCGAGTCTGATCCGTTCGGCACTGATGGCCGTTCTTGCCTCCGGCGCGGATCGCTCGATCATCGAACACGCTTTAGCAACCGTCTCGGGCTGGCTCGATGAGAATCGCTCGCTGGTCAGCGCCCGGTTCGGTGCTCATTCACCGCTGACGCATCCATTTTTCGATCGGTTCGTCGTCAACCAATTCGTTGACGGGCTCATCGATCTCTCCATTGAGGTCGCGGGCGATCCGAACCACGAGGTGCACACGAAGTTCGCTGAATGGCTGCGCGATTTCGCCGAACACCTCGAAACCGATGCGGCGTTGAAGGCTCGGGTGACAGAGATCCAGCGGCAATTTCTTGGCCGGATTGACATGGACTCGCTGGCAAGGGACGTCTGGCATGCGATCCAAGCCGGTGCGTCGGGCTTCGATTCCGACCGGATCGCCCATCTGATCGCGCGAATTTGCCGCCACGCAATACGTCAGCGGGCCAGCGTTGACGGCCTTAACCAGCGCTTGTCGGTTGCCGTGACGGCCGCCCTGAGCGGCGCGGGACTGCGCCTCTCCACGCTTGTCGAGGACGTGATCCGGGCATGGGATACAAGCTTCATGACCGACAAGCTGGAACTGGAGATCGGTCGGGATCTCCAGTTCATCCGCCTCAATGGCATGCTGGTGGGCGGTCTGGCGGGTCTTGTTCTGCATCCATTGCTGGTCCTAGCGGGGATCGACTGACCCCGTGCGGGTCCGGCGATCGCAAGGGACGCAAACGACCCGCTTCGGGGGATAGCGCCACCGTGGTGCGGGAATCCACCGTTGGCGATCCGCACCGGTCCGTTATAAGGGCGGTAGTCATCGCCAAGTCGTAACCAAAATGTAAGGTCATTGCCACATTGGGTGACGGCATCAATCAAGTCAACGATTCCGTTGCGCTGACATATTCCGACGTCGTCATTGGGATGCGTCCTGTTATGACGTACGAATCGGCGCACATCCTTTACCTAGGCCGCGTAGAAGTCTGCGGGTTTGTTTGATCGATGATAAATGTGGCGCTAAATGGCATGAGCCGCCCTTTGCCGAAAATAGCTTGACCCTCGGCGCTTCGCCGTGGCGTCGACGATAATGTTCGAGGCCATGTTTACTCCGCAGCAAGTAAGGTCGCGCCGCGATACCTTTACCTAGTGGAGAATCAGAGCGAGAGCGAAGCAGCGAGCGTATCATAACGCACGCGGCGGTGGCAGTGCCGCCGAGAAGCCCCGATCTTGAGTTCGGACGGGTCTGGCAGATAATCGGGTGTCGAGCCATTTGCCTGAGGTGCTGCTGATTGATGGTCGCCGGGTCGGTCCGCCGCCTCCTCATTGGCGGCCTTCCACCGGCGCCGGCGGAGCCACAACCAGCGTCGCCCATAACTGGGACCAAGTCGGCGCATCCCCGGTGCCGAGGCGCGCGGCAGACCGCCCCAGGCGCTCTTGCCCGCAGCTTTCGTGATAACCGCACGCTGTGACCCTCATGGGGCACCTTCAAACAATGTGTGCTCAACAGGCTACTGGCGGTAGAGTCAACTGTCGGTGGTTTCCTATCCCCGCAACCAAGTTATCCCCATATATCAATGCATTGACCCGCCTAACCGGCCGGCTTTGGGCTGTTCGGCCGCTGGCCGTGGAAGCAGGGCGGCGACGGCAACATGCCGGACATGCGCGTAAGCGTTGCGCGGCGCCCCATGTCGCTTTCCGAGGGTTGGGCATGGTTGACGCCTCCTATGGACACGGTGACGACCCTGACCGAGACGGCGGCATTGGAAGTGAGCGCCCATACGAGCAGTCGTAAGGGTTGCGTCAGCCCCACATGGCGCCGCCGGATCCGGTTATGCTGATCTTGGGTCATGGACGCGGACGCCATTGTCACTGAGCCGGACGCTGGAGTGGAGATCGCCCGTACAAGGGCTCTCAAGGGTAGTCGCAGACCCAGCATTAAGCTGATCACCCGCGCCCGAACCCCGGCGTAGTCGTCAAGCGCCCCGTGGTGTCGCCGTGACGCTTACGTATAATCGCTGAGCGTCGCGATCAACCGAACGGGCATATTGCGCTCAAGCTGGTCCAAGATGCCATTGTCATCGCTGGGAGCATGAGCGGTCCAATCCGGATGAACGGAAGGGTCTTTCGGGTTCACAAGGTCAGTCACGCTCACCATCATATCCGTGATCTACGGCGAGGCTAAGAGCATGATTTGGTCCCAATGATCGCTCGCAGCACCCCACATGCTCCTGTCCCACCCAAAACGCAGTTGGGGGTAGCGCGAAGGATAGCCGAACCTTAAGAGGCCAAAAATAAAGCAATTTCAAAGCGTTATTGAGATGAACTGGCGGAGGGGATGAGATTCGAACTCACGGTAGGGG
The DNA here is from genome assembly GCA_963790515.1 of uncultured Alphaproteobacteria bacterium. Lineage (GTDB taxonomy): Bacteria > Pseudomonadota > Alphaproteobacteria > Acetobacterales > Acetobacteraceae > Rhodopila. The sequence continues at coordinate 27,590 of CAWBPF010000021.1, forward strand.
TTGACCCCCTACAACGGTTTAGCAAACCGCCGCCTTCAGCCACTCGGCCACCCCTCCGCCGGGGCAACATCCCCGGACCACCCGCTCGCAGCGGACAACTCCGGACACGGCGTTTGCACCGCGTCTTGTAGGCAACCGCCGCCCCAGCGTCAAACGCGAATCTAGCTCAAGCGCCACCTCGAACCCCCGCGCCGTCCCGGGCCGCGCCATCATCGTCTCATACCAGCGCTTCACGTTGGGGAACGCGGCCAGGTCGATCTTGTGCCGCTCATGCCGCCACGCCCAGCCCAGGATGGCGAAATCGGCGATCGAGACCTCATCGGCGACATATTCGTGCTCCGCCAGCCGCCGGTCCAGCACGCCGTAAAGCCGGGCCGTTTCCTTCGAATAGCGCTCCAGCCCGTAGCGCTGGTCCTGCGGGTTCTCCACCTGCAGGAAATGGTGCACCTGGCCTGGCATCGGCCCAAACCCGCCCATCTGCCACATCAGCCACTCCAGCACCGGCACCTGCTTGCGCAGGTCCGTCGGATAGAACTTTCCCGTCTTCTGCCCCAGATAGATCAGGATCGCCCCCGACTCGAACACGCTGATCGGCGTCCCGCCCGGCCCGTCCGGATCGATGATCGCCGGGATCCGGTTGTTCGGGCTGATCTTCAGGAAATCCGGCGCGAACTGCTCGTTCTTGGAGATATTGACCGGGTGCACGTTGTACGGCAGGCCCATCTCCTCCAGCGCCACGCTGATCTTGCGGCCGTTCGGGGTGTTCCAGGTATAGAGTTCGATCGCCATGACCTCGCCCTTCCATGATTTAGCCGCACAGTGACCACAAGCGCGACCCAGGGCAAGACACCCAGCCCGCCACACGGAGTGAACCGACGTGAAGATCGCCACCTGGAACGTCAACTCGATCCGCCAGCGGGAAGGCCACGTGCAGCGCTGGCTGGAGAAGACCCAGCCCGACGTCCTGTTCCTGCAGGAGATCAAGTGCGAGACCGCGGCCTTCCCGTCGCTGCCGTTCCACGGCCTGGGCTACACCGCCGAGGCGGTCGGGCAGAAATCCTACAACGGCGTCGCCGTCCTCGCCCGCGTGCCGTTCACCGTCGTCCACCGCGCGCTGCCCGGCCTGCCGGAGGACGACGCCCAGGCGCGCTACATCGAGATCGAGACCGACGGCATGACCCTGATCGGCATCTACCTGCCGAACGGCAACTCCCGCGGCGACGAGGGTTTCGCCTACAAGCTGGCCTGGATGGACCGCCTGGCCGACCGGGCCCAGGCACTGCTGGACGAGGACCGGCCGCTGGTCATCACCGGCGACTTCAACGTCTGCCCGACCGACGAGGACTATGCCCCCGGCGCGCTGTCGCCGACCGACGCGCTGGTGCGGCCGGAAACCCGCGCACGGTTTCGCCGGATGCTCTGGATGGGCCTGACCGACGCCGTGCGCGCGATGCACCCGCACGGCCCGGCCTACACATTCTGGGACTACCAGGCCGGCGCCTGGCAGCGCGACCTGGGCCTGCGGATCGACCACGCCCTGCTGTCGCCGACACTGGCGGAACGGCTGGTCTCAGCCGACCCGGACAAGAACGAACGCGATCAGCCGCAGCCGTCCGACCACGTTCCGGTGCTCATCGAGCTGACACTGAGTTGATCGCTATTCCCAGTGCGCCGGTCGCCAGATCCAGCGTCCAGCGCGGGGCGCCCAGACCCAACGGCCCTCAACGTAGTGGCCATAGTGCGGTCGGCGCTCCACGTAGTGCCCGCCGACCCAGATGTAGCGATAACCATCCCAATGCCAATGGCCCGGCTGCCATATCATGCGACCGCCCGGCGGTGGGGGAACGACTCCGCCCGCGGCGGCGGGATCGGCGCGTAGCCCGGCGGCGGTGGTTGCGCGCTGGCAGCTGCCTATTCCGGCCACGAACACTGCCGCGCCGACCACAAGCCACTTCATCATGAACTCCTCGATAGATTGGATCAGGAAATAGCACCGGCACCCGTAACCCTGGGTGCCGGAAAGTAACAGCGGGGTCGCGGCCAGACCGTGTCAAATATCCGCGTAGCAATGGGTCTCCGCTTCGGTACCGGGATGGGTGACCGCCCCCAGATGCGCCGGGCCAACCAACTGCGCATATTTCCAGATCGCCCCGGCGTTGTAGTCGGTCCGCCGCGGCTGCCATGCTGCCTTCCTGGCCGCCAGTTCCGCGTCCGGAACCACCAGGTCGATCGTCCCCTTGTCAGCGTCGATGACGATCTTGTCGCCGTTCTTCACCATCGCGATCGGCCCGCCGACCGCCGCCTCCGGCCCGACATGGCCGATGCAGAATCCACGCGTCGCGCCGGAGAACCGGCCATCGGTAATCAGCGCCACTTTCTCGCCCATGCCCTGTCCGTAGATCGCACCCGTGGTGGACAGCATCTCCCGCATGCCCGGCCCGCCTTTCGGACCTTCGTAGCGGATGATGATCACGTCGCCTTCCTTGTAAGCCCGGGCATCGACCGCTGCGTAGGCTTCCTCCTCGGAGTCAAAACACAGCGCTGTCCCCTCGAACCGCAGGCTGTGCAGGCCGGCGACCTTCACGATCGCCCCGTCCGGCGCCAGACTGCCTTTCAGCCCAACCACGCCGCCGGTCGGCGAGATTGGTTTCGACACCGGGTAGATCACGTCCTGATCAGCCGGAAACACAACATCCTTGTGGTTTTCCGCCAGCGTCTTGCCGGACACCGTCAGGCAGTCGCCATGCAGCAGGCCGCCATCCAGCAGCGCCTTGATGATCACCGGAATACCGCCGACATTATGCACGTCGAACGCAACGTATTTGCCGCCGGGCTTGAGGTCGGCGATATACGGCGTCCGCCGCATGATTTCCACCACATCGTCCATGGTGAACCGGATGCCCGCCTCATGCGCCAGCGCCGGCAGGTGAAGCCCGGCGTTTGTCGAACCGCCCGTCGCCCCAACCACCACGGCGGCGTTCTGCAGCGCCCTGAGCGTGACGATATCCCGCGGTCGGATACGTTGGTCGATCAGGTTCATCACGGCGCGGCCGGACTCCACCGCAAACCGGTCGCGCTCCTCATACGGGGCTGGCGACCCGGCCGATCCCGGCAACGCCAGGCCGATCGCCTCGGACACCGTCGCCATGGTGTTGGCAGTGAACTGCCCCCCGCAGGCGCCGGCCGAAGGGCAGGCGGCACATTCCAGTTCATGCAGATCCTCGTCTGACATGCCACCCGCGGCATGCTGGCCGACAGCCTCGAAGACATCAACGACCGTAACGTCTCGCCCCTTGAACCGCCCCGGTAAAATCGACCCGCCGTACATGAATACGCTCGGTATGTTCAGCCGCAGCATCGCCATCATCATTCCAGGCAGCGACTTGTCGCACCCGGCAAGCCCGACCAACGCATCGTAGCAGTGCCCGCGCACGGTCAGTTCCACGCTGTCAGCGATCAGGTCGCGGGATACCAGCGACGATTTCATCCCCTGATGACCCATCGCGATGCCGTCGGTGACGGTGATGGTGGTGAATTCCCGCGGCGTGCCGCCAGTCTCCGAAACACCTTTCTTGACCGACTGTGCTTGCCGGCTAAGTGCGATATTGCAGGGTGCTGCCTCGTTCCAGCATGTCGCGACGCCAACAAAGGGCTGGTTGATCTCATCCTCGGTCAGCCCCATGGCGTAATAATAGCTGCGATGCGGCGCTCGGCTTGGCCCGACCGTCACATGCCGGGATGGCATTTTGGACTTGTCCCAGCGCCTGGTCAGCATCGTCGTGTTCCTTTTGCCGTGTCGATGCCGCGGTTATACCGAAGCTGCCCTCAACACCAAACCGGACCACACGGTCATCGGCCCGGCCAGGATCGACAGGCCCGGAACCACGGACCTATCCAGCCAAATTTGCCTGCGTCTCGAACAACTGATGTTTCGACGGCCGGACAGCAGGTCGTGTCGCGCCACCATGGGTCTTATCATTATTAATTCGGTATAGTTATCTACAAAGTCCGATATGGCTATTGGAGCTGCAACCGCTATGTCCGAATGCCGTAAATCTGAGTCCAGGTGATGACATCCTGAATCGGGCTACGTGCGTCTTACAGATGGCCGAAATCCTGATTGCAATCGAACGTCTTTTCGTTGTTATATCAGAACTCCCGCGGTTCCGACGGAAAGACACGCATTGATGTACCGCTGCTATTTCACGCAGAAGGGCCGCGTTGCCCAAGGCTGCAACCTCAAGGTCGCTACGCTCGACGCCGCCATCGCGACGGGCCAGAAGATCTTGGCCGATCATCTGGAGATAGACGACTGTGATGGTCTCGAGATCTGGCTAGACCGCGCATTGCTTTACAAATTCGGCAGTGCGGCCTGATCCGCCGCTCGAGGGGGAGCTGAAGCCGGGCGAAACGCCCCACAAGGGCCGATTTTACCTGAATCTGAACCTGACCCGGAACGCCGCCGAACAGGCCAGAGAGCAATATGCAAGGGCACGTCAATCGATTGAGGGGCTCAATCGGGCTTATGTCCCGGTCTTTCCCTCAGAGCCCGTCAAGACCCTGAAGTCAGCATTGCCGCCAGCCCGGAATCGCCGCCCACGCCAATGTCATTGCATATTAATTATATGTGTATTGCCGTATCAATGCTAGATCGTCATGTAGTGCTCATACCGAATTCCAGACTTCAGGAGCACATGCATGAGGCTTACCAAAGAGGCCCTGTCCATTAAGGTGGTCGTCCGTCGGGCGAAAAGAGGCGCCACTCCTTTCGTATGGGAAATCAACAGAGACAGTATGGTTGAGCCGGTCTACGTATCGCCAGAGGCTTTTGTCAGCATGGAGGCCGCCTATAGCGCAGGACAGGCAAGACTGGCCGAGTTCGTGCCATCGCCTCGGGCGTCGGTGGAAGCGATGGAGAACTACCATTGGCAATCAAACCACCGTGACCGTGCAGCCAGTGATGCGATGGAACTCAACGAGCCAAGTCACGCATAAAATCAATCCAGGTCGGCCTCGGCGTCCGATCGCCCGCTTGGATCCCTCCGTCAGGATCAGTTCACCGGATCGGAGTTTAGTAGCCAAAAGCGGGCGTTCGTGACGTGAGACCTTGCCCTCTATGCCAATGATGATGAGACACCGGCCCTATGCGAGTTTAGACTTGGGCACAGGAGAACGACCTCGTGGTTATGCCCAACACAAATGGCCCAATCGAACTGACAAACGCGGCTGGCCTTAAAGAAGGCCGCAAACCGACAACAGTGCCACCTTCGCCTGCCGCGTCGCCCGAACTGTCGCCACGGCCTCAGCGCCGGACGTTCTCTGCGGCGGCCAAGCTACGAATTAGTCGAACATGTTAAGCTGCCGTTAGGAATTTCCTGCGAAGTTGCCGGAATCGGACGAGCTGGAGACTCCCATGCGACAATTGGCGGCGGCGTTGATCATGAGTGCGATGTTGTCAGCCGCGCCCAGCTACGCGTTTGATGCGTCCGGCGCCGACCTCTTGGGTGTGCGTCTGAATATGTCCGAAGCGCAAGTGACTGCCCAATTGACCCACCAGGGTTTTTCCGTGGCAAGAACGAATGGCGCCTGTTCGACTGAGGCTTCATGCATTGTGACGCTGAAAGCCACCACCAAGGACGGCGAACTGCGGGCTGTTCTGATCGGCGAAGCTGGCACGAAGCAAATTGATTACGTCTTTTTTGCCCATGGTGTTGGAGAAGCTTGGAAGATCCAAAGCGCGATGACAGATCGCTTCGGCAATCCAAGTCAGCAAAAGCCCATGATCTGGTGCCGTGCGGTAACCGGCAAGGGACTTTGTCCCGCTGACCAGGCCTCACTCGCCTATGTCCCGGAAACGCTGACAATGACTCTGAAGTCAGCCGTAACCGAACCACGTTAGCACGACCGGCTCGGGCAGCCGAGGACGGAGGTGTTTTCACGCCACCCTGTCCCCAGGTCTGACGCGTGCGCCGATGATGCCGGCGCCGGGCGCCCCTGGCCCTCCAAGAGATTGGCTCGCATCTGAGTGCAATACTACTGTATTGCTTATTTCCGGCCCTGGTATCGCAAGGCTAAAGCCGGAATAGTTAATATGCGGTTCTGACTGGGCTGAAGTTCATCCGGCGGCCGTCCCTCATGCGCCCGACAAGATGTCACGACAAATATTCAGTGACGTCGGCGAAATCGCACCGCATGTTCTACCGCGTATAATCGGAATTAACCCGGACCGATGAGAAAAAGCCCGTCATACATTGTCATTTTCATCAACCTTTTGTTCACTTTTGACCCGTAAACCGGGTGCATGAACTGGCGCACGATCCATGTCCTGCTGATCCTCTCGGTGCCGTGGCAGGCCCTGGCGGATACCAGGTACGGCGCCCCCACCGCCCGACGGTCAGTTGTGCCGCCAGGCAATCGCTGCCGCCGAGCGTGCGCACGGGATACCGTCGCGTCTGCTGGCGTCGATCGCGCGGGTGGAAAGTGGCCGCCGCGATCAGGCTTCCGGCACATTCAACCCGTGGCCCTGGACCATCAACGCTGACGGCCAAGGCAACTTCTTTGACAGCAAGGCGCAGGCCGTCGCCGCAGCCGTTTCCCAGCGTTCGCACGTCGCGAAGTCGATCGACGTAGGCTGCATGCAGATCAGCCTGACCTATCATCCGGATGCGTTTCCCAACATGGAACGGGCTTTCGATCCGGCGTCCAATGCCGATTACGGTGCGCGTTTTCTGGTGCAACTGTTCGAGCGGACCAATTCCTGGCCAAGGGCCGTCGAACTGTATCATTCCGCCACCCGGAACTGGGACAGGAATATCAACGCAGGGTCTACGCGGTCTGGCCAGTCGAGCAGAAACTGGCGATGGAGGAACCGCTCCCGGTCGAGGCGTCCGGTTTGACACCCCATGCCTACGCCATGCCCTTTATTCCGCCGATAAGCCGGGGCATGTTGATGTCCGCCGTGAGACCCAGCGCGCCACGGGTCATCCTTCAGGCGCCCGACGCGACAGCCGGATCGTCGGTACCCGGTCGAACCCTGGACTCTTATCGCGCAGCCCCGGTCAGACTGGCTTTCCGCGGGCCTTGATCGCTCCCTGATCAGCCCCGCAGCGCGGCGAGACCCCCCTTCAGGTCGGTGATAAGGTCGTCCACGTCCTCCAGTCCGATATGCATCCGCACCACCGGTCCGGCAAATGCCGGTCCACCGGCGGTACGCGTGACAAACCCGGTTGTCGGCACCGCAAGACTCTCGTATCCGCCCCAGGATGCACCGATGCCGAAAAGATCCAGCGCCTCGACAAACCGGTGCGTCGCCTTGGTGGTGAATTCCCGCTTGAACTCGATCCCGAACAGACTGCACGCGCCGGTGAAATCCCGCCGCCACAGTTCATGCCCCGGCGCGCCCGGCAGCCCGGGATGCAGCACCTGGGCGACCTCCGGCTGCTGGCGCAGCCAATGCGCAACCAGCAGCGCCGATTCCATCTGAGCCTGCAGGCGCACCGCCATGGTGCGGATCCCGCGCAAGGTCAGCCAGCAATCGTCCGGGCTGGCATACTGCCCCAGCGTGCGACCGGCCGCGTGCAGGATCTGCCAGTCGGCATCGTTGTTCACCGTGATCGAACCGATCAGCACATCGGAATGGCCCGCCAGGTATTTCGTCGCCGCCTGGATCGAAACATCCACGCCATGGGTGAACGGCTGGAAGTGATGGATACCCCAGGTGTTGTCCATGAACACCTTGGCCCCGCCGGCATGGGCCGCCCGGGCGATTGCCGGGACATCCTGCACCTCGAACGTATGGCTGCCGGGACTTTCGGTATAAACCACCTTGGTATTCGGCCGCATCAGCGCGGTGACACCCGCCTCGTCGATCTCTGGCAGGTAAAACGTCGTCTCCACGCCAAAGTCGCGCAGCATCGTGGAGGCGAAATTGCGCGCCGGCCCATAGACATGATCCGGCATCAGCATGTGGTCGCCGGCCTTCAGCCACGCCAGCAGCGGCGTGGTCACCGCGGCCAACCCGGTGGAGACGATATAACAGCGTGTCCCGCCCTCGATCGCGGCGATCGCGTCTTCCAGCGCCCAGTGTGTCGCCGACCCGCCAGTGCCATAAGTCAGCACCCGTTCGCCACGCCGCGCCTGCAACGCCTGGCGTTCGGCGACAGTCGGCACCAGGACAGTGGATCCACGCAGCAGCGGCGGGTTGACGAAGCCATGTTCCCGCTTGGTCGCCCGTCCGATATGCGACAACGTGGTACGAAAGCCGCGCTTCTTGGTGTCGTCAGTCATGCTCAGCCTACCTCGATCGGTGTATCGGAGCGACCGCCCCATTCCGTCCATGACCCGTCATACACCGCACCTTCCGGCAGCCCAGCGACGCGAAGTCCCAATGTCAGGATGCAGGCTGTAACGCCCGAACCGCAGCTTGTCACCACCGGTCGCGAGCCATCGACACCGGCCGCCTCCAGCCGCCCTCGCACCTCTCCGGCTGAACGAAACGTCCCATCGTCATAGAGCAGGTCGGTATAGGGCAGGCTGACAGATCCCGGGATATGGCCGCTCCGCATGCCGGCCCGCGGCTCCGGCACCGCTCCGGTGAAGCGACCAGCCGCGCGGGCGTCGACGACCTGCTCCGACCGCGTCACCACATTGCGCAGCATATCGCCAACACCCCGCACCCGCGTGGCCCGCCAGTCTGCGCGAAATGTCGCCGCCTTTGCCGCTCCGGCGTCACCGTCCTCCGTCGCGCGTCCTTCCCGCAGCCATTTCGGCAACCCGCCATCCAGCACGGCGGCGTTGTCGTGGCCGAACAGACCCATCAACCACCAGCCCCGCGCAGCCGATGCGAGACCTTTCTGGTCATAGAACACGACCCGCGAGTCGTTTCCGACGCCAAGCGAACTCATGAGCTTGGCGAACCGTCCAGGCGTCGGGACCATGTGCGGCAGGTCGGTATCGAGATCAGCCACCTGATCGATGTCGAAATACAGCGCGCCAGGGATGTGCGCCCGGAGGAACTCGGCTTCGCCGTCCTTCGGTTCGTTCGGCAGGTATTTCGTCGCGTCGAACACCACCAGATCAGGCTTTCCCAGCTCCGCGGCCAGAAATGCAGTCGTCACAAGCGGACCCATGCTCATCCCCATCCATACCTGCGCCACACTCTAGGTCAGCCTTCCCGTCCTGTCATGGAGCCGCATGAAATCCGGCCAAGCGGTGTCTGGCCACCAGCGTAGGCTGCAATTCAGCTTACCGTCCCGTCAGCCCGGTGTATTCTGGCTCCGCAACCACAAGGGTGAACCCGATGATCGTCGACGACGTCATGACCCGCAACGTCATCTCCATCGCGCCGGACGCGACGGTGGAAGAAGCCGTCCAGTTGATGCTGGCCCGCGGCATTTCCGGCCTGTGCGTGGTCGATAAGGCCGGCGACCTTGCCGGTATCGTCACCGAGGGCGATCTGCTCCGTCGCGACGAACTCGGCACCCAGCGCAGCCGTCCATGGTGGTTGCGTCTGTTCGCCTCGCCCGCCCGCATGGCCGCCGACTTCACCCACGCCAACGGCCGTCATGTCCGTGACGTGATGACCGAAGATGTTCTCAGCGTTGCCCACGATGCCCCGTTGGAAGATGTGGTCGCAACGATGGAGCGCAACCGTGTCAAACGCCTGCCGGTCACCCAGGGCGGTCGGATCATCGGCATCGTCAGCCGCTCCGACCTGTTGCGCGCGCTGATCGGTCGGGTGCGTGACATTCCCCCGATGGCGACCGACGACCGGACGATCCGTTCGGCCATCCTTAGTGCACTCGAAGCGCAACCCTGGGCGCCAATGACAACCCTGAACGTCACCGTGGCGGCCGGTGTCGTGGATATCTGGGGCACGATCACCAACGAGGAAGAGCGCCACGGCATCCGCGTCGTCGTGGAGAACACGCCCGGCGTGAAAAAGGTCAACGACCACTTGGTGTACATCGAACCCTACACCGGCACGGTGATCGAAGGACCGGACGAAACGCCATAGCGCATGAGCCGGCTCTACGATCTCGCCGTCGTCGGTGGGGGCATCAATGGCACCGGTATCGCCCGCGATGCCGCCGGCCGGGGCCTGTCCGTGCTGCTGGTAGAGCAGGGGGACCTTGCCGGCGCCACGTCCTCTGCCTCAACCAAACTGATCCACGGCGGCCTGCGTTACCTGGAGTACCGGGAATTCCGCCTCGTCCGCGAAGCCTTGGCCGAGCGGGAGACGCTGTTGCGGGCCGCCCCGCATATAGCGTGGCCACTGCGCTTTGTGCTGCCCCACCATGCCGGATTGCGGCCCTGGTGGATGATCCGGGCCGGATTATTTCTCTACGACCATCTCGGTGGCCGCCGCATCCTGCCGCCCACGAAAGTCGTGGACCTGCGGCGAAGCCCGGTCGGCGAGCCGCTGAAACCCACTTTCACCTCGGCGTTCGAGTATTCCGACTGCTGGGTCGATGATGCCAGATTGGTGGTACTGAATGCCCGTGACGCTGCCGCCCGCGGGGCCGACATCCGCACCCGGACCGCGTGTGTATCGGCCCGGCGGGTCGACCGCACCTGGACGCTGCAGCTCAGTTCCGGGGAAGACGTTCGTGCCCGCGTGCTGGTCAACGCCGCTGGCCCCTGGGTCGCACGCTTCCTCTCCGGTGCCCTCGGCCAGAACGCGCCAACCAAGGTCCGCATGGTGAAGGGCAGCCACATCGTCGTCCGCCGCCTGTTCCAGCACGACCGGTGCTATATTTTCCAGAACCGCGATGGCCGTATCTGTTTCGCCATCCCTTACGAGCAGGATTTCACCCTGATCGGCACCACCGACGAGGACTATGAAGGCGATCCGTACGCCGCAGCGATCTCCCCCGCGGAGGAAGCCTATCTCCTCGCCGCGGTCGGCTTCTATCTGAAGACACCGATCGATCCCGCGAGCATCGTCTGGCGCTACGCCGGCGTGCGTCCGCTGCGCGACGATGGGTCCGGCAAAGCCCAGGCGGCAACGCGGGATTACGTGCTTGAACTGGAAGGGTCTCCCCCGGTCCTAAGCGTGTTCGGCGGCAAGATCACGACCTATCGGCGTCTGGCGGAGGCAGCGATGACAAAGCTGGCCCCTTTCTTCACTGATCTGCCGGCATCGTGGACTGCCGGCGCCTCGCTGCCTGGCGGAGATTTCCCCTGGAACGGGGCGGCCAACCTCCGGGACTCATTGCTTGCGCAGTACCCGTTCCTGGCGCCTGCCACCGCCGAACGGTTCGTTCGCAGTTACGGAACCCTGACCGCCGAAATGCTCGGAAATGCCACCGCCGCCGCCGATATGGGGCGAATCATCGGCGCTGACCTGACCGAACGCGAGCTGGAATGGCTCGTGCGCACCGAATGGGCCCGCACGGCAGACGATATCCTGTGGCGGCGCACCAAACTGGGGCTCCACTTCAGTCCAGACCAACGCGCAACCCTGGAGGGGCTGCTGTCACACCGGTAGCCGCGCCAACAGAACACCGGTGACAACGGCGCGCATGGAGAAGCGATCAGCCCCGAAGGCCTCAATGGCCGATCAAATCAAGGTCCACATCTTCGCTGTCCGACACCTGCAGTGATCGCGCTGGTTTTTGCAGCGCCGAACCCACGTGGCAAACCCGAGCGCCTTGGGCTCACCCATTGACCCATACCCCCATCGGCCGGTACTCCCGCTCATCCTCCCAGGGAGACTGCGCCGTGGTCAGCCAACCGCCTGTCATGCTCGCTGAACTGTCCGAAAGCGCGGCTTCCGGCCCGATCGCCGAAATCTACGACGAGATCCGTCGTTTCTCCGGCGTGCCTTATGTTTCGTCGCTGCAGCGCTACCTCGCCACATTGCCTGGTGTATTGGAATGGGCCTGGGATGCGTTGCGTCCAGCGATGGTATCAGGTGCCATTCCTGAAACCGGCTGGCGCCTGGCACAGGCCGTACGCCTGCCACCCGCCAAGCCACTATCCACGGCGAGGCTCCGCGATTGGAATATCGATGCGGCCGCCCTGGCGGCGATCCGCAATATCGCTGCCAACTTCGTCCGCGTGTCCCCTGTGAACCTGGTCACCGGCGCCTGTCTGGCCGAGTTGCTAACCGGCGCTCGCCCCTCCGGACCAGGCTTCTCGAATACTTGGACGCCGCCCGCAATGCTGCCGCCAATGCCGGGCAATGTCGATCCGCTCTCGCTGCCCGCCGAGCAGCGCACCGTGCTCATGAGCTTCGCCACCGAGGTGGACGGCCAGCCGTTCATCCCTGCGCTATATCGCCAGCTTGCCCACTGGCCTGCCGTGCTGCGATGGTTGGCGACCGAACTGGCCCCTCGGTTCACTGCCCCTGAAACCGCCGCCGCCCGCACCGCATTCCGCTCGGCCGCGCGCGCGGCTGCACCCGAAATCGTCGCCCACCTTCCCGACCTGCCGGACCGTGGGCCTCTGGAGCAGGATGCCACCCGCCGCATCCTGGCGACCATCGACCGGTACGCCGAAACTAGCCCCGAGATGACCCTGTTCGGACAGCTGATCCTTGACGCACTGCCGGTGCCGCATGCGTTGTAACACCAAGCTCGGGGTCGCCGGGTCGGCCGCGTGCCAAACAAGGACCGGCGTTGGCCCATCCGTCATGGGCTGACACGGCTGGCGATTGGTATGACCCCCGGCCATCGGTATGAACGACAAAAGGGAACACGCCGGAATGCCGTTGTCCAAGCGACATGTAGCCGTGATGGTTGCGGTCCTGATCATCGCCAGCGGCTGCGCCGCACTTTGGCACCCGGAGATCCCGCCGATCGAGGCCCAGGACAGCTTCCCACCTGAACAGATCGCCCGCGGCGCGGAACTGGCTGCTGTCGGCGACTGCGCAGTCTGCCACACCGACACGAACGGGCCGCGCATACGCCGGCGGCCGAGGCATCCCGACCCCTTTCGGCACCGTCTATGCCACCAACATCACCCCGGACCCGGAAACCGGGATCGGCCATTGGTCCCCGAACGCCTTCCGCCGCACCATGCGTGACGGCATCGACCGTTCCGGCCGTCACCTTTATCCCGTGCTGCCCTATCCGCATTTCACCCGGGCAACAGATGCAGGACATCGCAGCGCTCTACGCCTTCCTGATGACCCGCGCTCCGGTCCACGCCACCAGGACACCCAACCAACTGCCGTTCCCGCTCGACAACCGCGTACTGCTCGCCGGCTGGAATATTCTGTACCTGAACCCCGGCCCCTGGCATGCCGGACCCAGCGCACGACGCCACCTGGAACCGAGGCGCCTATCTCGTCGAAGCCATCGGCCATTGCGGCGCCTGCCATACCCCGCACAACGCCCTCGGCGCCGAAAAATCCGCCCAAGCGCTGGCTGGCGGCGAGGCCGAGAACTGGTACGCGCCGCCACTGCAAGCCGCATCACCGGCGCAACAGCCCTGGACCAGGAAGCGCTGGCGGCTTACCTGCGCACCGGTTTCGACGACGCACCACGGCGCCGCCGCCGGCCCGATGACCGACGGTAACCGACCAACTCGCCACTGTCCCGGATACGGACATCGAGGCGATGGCGGACTACATCGCGTCGCTGATGCCGAAATCCCCGCCCTCGGCAGCGGCCGCCGCCCACGCCGGCCCTGACCGCAAACCCGGCATGTTCACCGGCGCCTGCGGCGGCTGCCATGACGCCGATGCCCCGATGACCCGCAACGGCGCGCCATCGCTGGCCCTCAGCACCGCCGTAAATGCCCCAACGCCGCGCGGCGTCATCCAGGTCATCCTGCACGGCATCCCCTGGCGCGACGGCAAGCCGACACCCTACATGCCGTCGTTCGCATCGGCGCTGACCGACGCCCAGGTGGCGGACCTCGCCGCGTTATCTTCGCGCAGACCTACAGCGACAAGCCAGCCTGGACCGACCTTCCGGCCGAAGTCGCCAAGGCTACGAGGGACATCATGATCCGGCTGAACATCAACGGACACGACCACGAGGTCGATGCCGAGCCGGATACGCCCTTGCTCTATGTCCTGCGCGACGACCTGCGGCTGAACGGAGCCAAATTCGGCTGCGGCCTGGGCCAGTGCGGCGCCTGCACCGTCATGGTGGACGGTCAGGCCGTGTTCTCCTGCCTGACCCCGATCGTCGCGTTACCGGGCCGACCAGATTCGCACCATCGAGGGCCTGGGCAACAACGCCGCTCCAACGCGCCTTCATCGACGAACAGGCCGCCCAATGCGGCTACTGCATCGCCGGCATGGTCATGCGCGCCCTGGCCCTGCTGGAACACAATCCGCATCCAACCGAAGCGGAGATCCGCCGAGCCATGGCCGTCAATCTGTGCCGCTGCGGAACCCATATGCGCATCCTGGCGGCCGTGCGCCGGGCCGCTGCCGCCATGGGTTCGGCCGAATGGTGAAACCATGAACGCGACCCTCTCGCGCCGAGGCCTGCTGGCCCTCGGCGGCGGGCTTGTCATCGCGTTCTGCCTCGCGCGCCGAAGAACCGCCCCAGCCCCGGGAAGCCTGAAGCAAACGCCCTTCCTGGACGCCTGGATCCGCGTCGCCCCGGACGGCCACGTCACGGTGTTCACCGGCAAGGTCGAGTTGGGGCAGGGGCTCAAGACCGCCTTCCTGCAAGTCGCCGCCGAACAACTGGACGTCTGCGCCCGGCGCAGATCGAACTGGTCACCGCCGACACGGCCCGCACACCGAACGAGGGCTTCACTGCCGGCAGCCATTCCATGCAGGACAGCGGCACCGCGATCCTGAACGCCGCCGCCCAGGTGCGTGCACTGCTGCTGCACCGCCGCCGCAACGGAATTCGCCGTCGCAGCCGGACAGGCTTGGCACCGAAAACGGGTCCGTCGCAACGCCGGATGGACGCAGCATCGGCTACGGACCGCTGGCCGCGAGGCTGAATCTGCACGTCGAGCCGCAATGCCCGCCAGTCCGCTGAAGGATCCAGCTACCTACCGCCTCATGGGCACGTCAATGCCCCGGGTCGACATCCCGGCGAAACTGACCGGCGGCGCCGCCTACGTGCAGGACATCCGCCTGCCCGGGATGCTGCATGCGCGGGCGATCCGCCAGCCCAGCGTCGGCGCCAGGCTGCTCGACTTCGATACCGCCCCGATCGAGCGAATGCCGCGGCGTCGTAAAGGTCGTTCGTGATGGCAGCTACCTCGCTGTCGTCGCCGAGAAGGAGTGGCAGGCGATCAAGGCCATGCGCGCCCTGGCTGCCGCCGCGAAATGGCAGGAAACCGCCACCTTGCCGGATCAGGCAACTGTCCTCGAAACAATCCGAGCTCTGCCGGCCCGCGACATCCCGGTTCTGACATGGAAGGCCGCGGCCGCGGCGCCGGTGAAGCGGCTGCAGGCGCGCTACACCCGTCCCTACATCATGCATGGCGCGATCGGGCCATCCTGCGCCGTTGCCCAACTTCACCGATGGGAAAATGACCGTCTGGACCCACACCCAAGGCGTCTACCCGCTGCGTGCCGCGCTGGCCGGCCTGCTGCGGATGCCTCCCGAACAGGTGCATTGCATCCACGTCGAGGGCTCCGGCTGCTACGGCCACAACGGTGCCGACGACGCCGCCGGCGACGCGGCCCTGATTGCCCGCGCAATCCCCGGCCGTCCGATCCGCGTGCAATGGATGCGCGAGCAGGAGCATACCAACGAACCATACGGCGCTGCCATGATCGCCGAGGTCGCCGGCGCTATCGACGCTAACGGCCAAATCGTCGACTGGGACTACGGCGTCTGGAGCAACACGCACAACCGCCGGCCCAATGTCGGCGGCCTGATGCTGCAGAACGCCGCGCTGCCGGATCCGCTGCCGGTGCCGCCACCGGCCCCCATCCCGATGCCCGAGGGCGGCGGCGAGCGCAACAGCAATCCCATCTACGCCTTCCCCAACGCCCGGGTTGTCTCGCACTTCATCCCCGAGATGCCGGTTCGCGTCTCCGCCCTGCGTTCGCTCGGTGCCTATCTGAACGTCTTTGCCATCGAAAGTTTCATGGACGAACTGGCCGAGAGCCGCCGGTGCCGATCCTGTTGACTTCCGCCTGCGCCACCTCAAGGACGAGCGCGCCAAAGCCGTCATCGCTCTGGCCGCCGAGAAATTCGGCTGGTCCGCGGCTAAAACCGCCGGGCCAGTGGCATGGCCGGGGCTTTGCCTTCGCCCGCTACAAAAATCTCGGCGCATACTGCGCAATTGCTTTGGAACTGCGGGTCGAGCACGAAACCGGTCGGATCCACCTCGGTCGGATCGTCGCCGCGGTCGACAGCGGACAGCCAGTCAACCCCGACGGCATTCGCAACCAGATCGAAGGCGCCATCGTGCAGGCCGCGAGCTGGACGCTCTACGAAACCGTACGTTTCGACCGCAAGCATATCCTCAGCACGCGATTGGAGCGGCTATCCAATCATGCGCTTCCCAGGCAGTCCCGGAATCGATCACGGTCCACATCGTTCCACGTCCAGGGCAACCGTTCCTGGGCACCGGCGAAGCAGGGCAGGGACCCACCGCCGCCGCTATCGCCAACGCGATCCGGGACGCGGCGGCCGTTCGGCTTCGGGACGTGCCGTTCTCCGCCCCGAAAGTAAAGGCGGCTATCGGGATCTGACTGTCTGCTGCAAAAAGCTTCATCTATACAACAGGAAACTTCTTAACTCTGTCTTGCAAAGTATCATCCGTGACTTCATGCGATATCGTGCCAGCAATAACCGCGATTTGTGATGCCGCCTGGCATCCGTGACGCAAGGCACCACTACCGATAACTCCGTTATGGTCGGGGCAGGCCGGCCATCCGCAGCTTTACCTGATCGGCGATCCAACACGACGATGGGGTCTAAGGGCCGACCCTACCCCTGAGACCACCGCGACCGCACGAAACAGCATAGCCATCGGGCAAAGCACAACCCGCTAAACCACCACCTCCGCCTGCTCTCCCCGCGCCAGAACCAACCGTTGCACCGCCGGATAGTTGACTTTCCCCGTTCCCAGCAGCGGCATCTTGCCAACCACCATCACCTCCCGCGGCACCTGGATCTCGCTCACCCCACGCGCCCGAGCAGCGGCCAGCAGCGCCCGGACCTCGGCGTCCCGCTGCGTCGTGACAAGCAGCAGCTTTTCCCCTTTCCGACCATCCGGCACCGCAATGACCGCATGCACTGCGTCGTCCCACACAGCGCTCACCAGCGATTCCGCCGCAGCCAACGACACCATCTCCCCTCCAATCTTCGCGAAGCGCTTGGCACGCCCCACAATCGTAACAAACCCGGCGCCGTCAATCCGAACGATATCCCCCGTGTCGTACCATCCGCCGGTCGGAGGCTCCAGCACCTCCGGCGCCTCCACCCGCAGATATCCCAGCATCACGTTTGGACCGCGCACCAAAAGTCGCCCACCTTCGTCAATGCCCGCAACTGGCTCCAACCGGGCCTCGATGCCGGGCAACAACCGCCCGACCGAACCATCCTTGGTGTGCGCCCAGGTGCTCAAGGTCAAGACCGGGGCAGTCTCCGTCGCCCCATAACCCTCAAAGATCGGCTTCTTGAAATGCCCCATATAGGCTGCCCGGGTTTCCGGTCGCACCCGCTCGGCACCCGCAAAAATATAACGCAAAGACTGAAAGTCCAGCGCGTTACCCTTGCGCGCATAGCCAGCCAGAAACGTATCGGTCCCGAACATGATGGTCGACTGTTCCGCATAAACCATCTCTGGCACGATCCTGTAGTGCAACGGCGACGGATACAGGAATGTCCGAACCCCGTACATCAGCGGCAGCAAGGTTGCCGTCATGCCGAACGAGTGAAACATCGGCAGCGCATTGAACACTTTGTCCGTCGGACTGAAATCCACCACCGCCCGCAATTGCCCGCAGTTGGCCAGCAAACTGCGATGACTGTGCACGACCCCTTTCGGCAAACCTTCCGACCCTGAGGTAAACAGCACCAGCGCCGGCGCCCCGACATCCACCCGCGCCCCCGGCAGCCGCTCGGCACGCCGCGCCGCCAACATCCCGATCAGTTTATCGATCAACCCGATCGAGCCACGCACATCCTCCAGATAAACGAATCGGATCTTCGCGCCCACAGTCTCCACCAATCCCGAAAGGTTGCCCTTTCGCACCGCCCGCCGAGACGTCAGAATAGTCTTTATGCCAGCCGCCAGGCAGCAGGACAGCATCGCGTCGGCACCAGCGGTAAAGTTCATCATCGCCGGCACCCGCGCCTGTGACTGCAACGCGAAGAACGTCGCCAGTGTCCCCACAGAATTCGGCAGCATCACCCCGACATGTTCTGCCGGACGAGTGAACCCCACCAGCTTTCGCCCCAATACCACGCTCGCCAAAATCAGCCGGCGATAAGTCAGCTCGGTCGACGCAGACACACTCGTTCCATTCGGAACGATATCGGCCACGACCGGCTGCCCGTTGTCATACCACTCGCGTGCGTTCAGCAGAGCGGCAAACAGCGAATCTCGCAGTCGCTCTGGCCGGAATGCGGCATTGGCCATGGTATCTTGCATCATCTGCCCGAGCATCGCGCGCCGAGCGCGTCCCACGAGAGCCGACGGAACATTGACCCGCACCGGCGGCAGCACCGTCAAATTCAATCTTGGGAACCAGCGTAGCCTCAGCTTTCCCTGCATCCGCGACGTCTTGTGAAATTGCAGCCCGTCAAGCCGCACCGGAATGATCGCGGCGCCCGCCCGGTCCGCGATCATTCCGGGACCATCATAGATCTTCATCAGTCCGCCATTCAGGCTGATGCGTCCCTCGGGAAAGATCGCCAGCCGCCGGCCATCCCGCACCGCCCTGACCATGGCACGGATTGCCATCGGACTCATCGGGTCAATCGGGAAAACATCAATCACATACTTCAAAAACCAAAACCGCCGAGCCTGCTCGGTGTCGATCGCGAATACGAGGTCTCCCGGTATGAAGGCCGCCACCAGGCAGCCATCCAGAAACGACAGATGGTTGATCACCACGATCGAGCGGTCTCCCGCCGCGGCTATGTTGTCCAGTCCCTCGACCCGGGTCCCATGGAACAGCCGAAAGTATAGCTGGAACAACGACCGAAAAACCGTCTGCGGCAGCAATCGGATAATCCAGAGCGCAACGGCCAAATTCACCACCGCCGCGATCTGCAGCACCCTGGGCGCCGGAACATCCGCCGCTGAAAACCCGGCGACAAATCCAGCCCCCACAACCATCATCACCGCGTTGACGACATTGTTGGCGGCGATCGTTCGGGCCCGATGCGACGGCTGCGACCGTTCCTGCACAATCGCATAAAGCGGCACTGAATAGAGCCCGCCGCAAGCGGCCAGCAGCAACAAATCGATCAGCATCCGCCACCCGGTCACCGCGTGCAGCATCGCCTCGACCGTGGTCAGATGCAGCCCGCCGCCGGCAATCGCCGCGGTCCCGAAGTCCCATGTAAACACGCTGATGCCAACAGCGGCGAACGGAACCAGCCGAGCACTGATCTCATTGTGTAGCAGGCGTGCGCACAACATCGATCCGATACCGACGCCGATCGCGAACATTGTCAGCAGCAGCGTAACGACATGCCCGTCTGCCCCCAGCGCGTCGCGGGAAATAGACGGGAATTCGGACAGCAACGTCGCACCGATCGCCCAGAACCAACTGAGCCCCAAGATCGGCAGCCACACCAATCGATTCTTCGCGGCCTGCCGTGTCACATCGATCGTCTGGCGAAAGACGTTCCAATCGATCCGCAATGAACTGTCAGCCGCCGGGGCGACCGGAATAAACAACGCCACCGCAAATCCCAGCAGCGAAACACAAATCCCACATGCCCCAACAACGGCCGGCCCGGAATCCAGCAACACCAGTGCGCCGCCCGCCACAGTTCCCACCAGGATCGCAACGAACGTCGAGGCCTCGACCAATCCATTGCCGGCAACCAGCTCGTCCTCGCGCAGATGATCAGGCAGGATGCCGTATTTCAACGGCCCGAACACCGTCGCCTGCACCCCAAGCCCGAACAGCACCGCGAGCAAGCCGGGCACGCTACCGGATACGAACGCGTAAGCTGCCAAGGCCATCAACGGCACCTCCGCCGCCTTCACCAATCGGATCAAACGCGACTTGTCGAAACGGTCCGCCAGCTGCCCCGCGGTTGCCGACAGCAGCGCATAGGGCGCGATGAAAAGCGCCCCAGCCAAGGCCGCGAGTCCCGCCCCGCCGGCGCCCAACTTGAAGATCGCCAGCACGACCATGGCGTTCTTGACGAGATTGTCGTTGAACGCCCCACAAGCCTGGGTCAGGCAAAGCGGTCCCAAACGCCGCGATGTCAGCAACGACATGGTGTTGGCCCTCCTGCGTAGGCTCATAATGTGATCCTCGGGCAAACAGCGGCGAAAACAATCAAGAACGAAAACACGTGATGCCGCGTCCCGAAAGTCGCGATCACCGGGCTGTTTTTCGCGCGACGTGCCACAGATCAGACCCCCATCTTACCAGCAAGGCCTCGGCGTTTACACCATCCCCCACATCCCCTACCGTCGCGGGCGACAAGCGAAGGCGAAAGTACCGCCCATGGCCAACCCTGCGCGCGACCGAGCCAACTATCTGGCCGGTGCCATCGACTGCGACATCCATCCCGCCGTGCCCGGCACGCGCGTCTCTGCTGCCCTATCTTCGACGACTATTGGCGGGAGCACGTCCTGCGCCGCGGCCTGGAGCGCGAGAACTTCGAACCCAGCAGCTACCCTGCCAACGCCCCGATCAACGGCCGCCCCGACTGGCACCTGCCATCCGGTCCGCCCGGCAGCAGCCTGGCCGCGATGCAGAGCCCACCTGCTCGACCGCCTCCACCCAAGCCACGCGATCTGCAACGTCATCCACGGCGCCCAGGTCATGCTTAGCGAGGATCTTTCCGCCGCCTTCTGCCGCGCCATCAACAACTGGATCCGGGCAGAGTGGCTGGACCGCGATCCCCGCCTGCGCGCGTCCATCGTCGTCCCGCCGCACAGTGCCGAACTCGCGGCCGAGGAAATCGAGCGCCTGGCCCCCGACCACCGCTTCGTCCAGGTCCTGCTTCTGTCGATGACCGAACTCCCGCTCGGTCGCCGGCAGAACTGGCCGATCTACAAGGCCGCCGAGGCCCACGGCCTGCCCATCGGCATCCACGCCGGCAGCAGCTTCCGCCATCCGCCCAGCGCGCTCGGCTGGCCGTCCTACTATCTGGAGGACTACGTCTCGCAGTCCCAGGGCTTCGCGGCCACCCTGAACAGCCTGGTCACCGAGGGCGTGTTCGTGAAATTCCCCGGCCTGAAGGTCGTGCTGATCGAATCCGGCGTCACCTGGCTGCCGGCGTCGCTGTGGCGGCTCGACAAGACCTGGCGCGGCGTCCGCGCCGAAGTGCCGTGGCTGGAGCAGCTGCCGACCGAGACCGTCCGCCAGCATGTCCGCCTGACGCTGCAGCCTTTCGACGCCCCGCCGACCGAAGCAGCAGCTGCAGACGTTGCTGGAACAGCTCGGCTCCGACCAGATGCTGCTGTTCTCGTCCGACTATCCGCACTGGCACTTCGACGGCGACGAGGCGTTACCGCCCGGCCTGCCAGCTGAACTGATCCAAAAGATCTGTATCGATAACCCGCTGGAAACCTATCCGCGCCTCAAGGAGACTACGTGATGAACATGACTGTCCTGGATCGCAAACCCGACCGCGAACTGACGAACCCCGCCCAAAGCCACATGGGTTTCATCGATTGCGACGTGCATCCTTACGTCAAGGGCCCGAACGACTTCGACCCGTTCCTGTCGAAGCGCTGGCTGGAGCACAAGCAGACCATCGGCGGCCGTTCCCGCCAGGGACTGGCAAAGACCTCGATGTATCCGCGCATGTCCCCCGGCGCCGGCATGCGGATGGACTAGCTGGCCCAAGACCGGCGGCCATCCCGGCTCCGACCTGCCGATGATGCAGGAACAGCTGCTGGACCTGTTCGACGTGGCCTACGGCCTGCTCGCCCCGCTGGTCGGCGGCGCCGGCGGCGAACGCAACGTCGAGTTCGGCGCCGCCATGGCCACCGCCGTCAACGAATGGCAGCTCGCCCACTGGTGCGATCCCGACCCCCGCCTGCTAGGTGCCATCCAGGTCAACATCGAGCACACCGAAGCCGCCATCGCGGAAATCGAGAAACGCGCCGGCGACCGCCGCTTCGCCCAGGTCAACATTCCGCCGCGCGGGCTGGAGCCGCTCGGTCGCCGCCGCTACTGGCCAATCCTGGAGGCCTGCGCGGCCAACAATTTCCCGGTCTCGCTGCATCTGGGCGGCACCAGCGGCCATGCCTCGACCGGCGGCGGCTGGCCGTCGTTCTACCACGAGGAACATCCGTCCTACGTGCAGACGATGCAGACCCTGGTCACCAGCCTGGTCTGCGAGGGCGTGTTCGAGCAGATCCCCAACCTGAAGATCGTCCTGGTCGAGGGCGGCTTCGCCTGGCTGCCGGCGCTTGTGCTGGCGCCTGGACAAGCACTGGAAGCGCCTGAAGGCCGAGGTGCCGCATCTGAAGCGCTCGCCGTCGGAATACGTGCATGAGCACATCTGGGTCACCACCCAGCCGATCGAGGAACCGGAGCGGCCGCAGGACATGCTGTCCATCCTGGAATGGATCGGGCCGGACCGGGTGATGTTCTCGACCGACTACCCGCATTGGGATCAGGACGACCCGCGCTACGCCTTCAAGATCCCGCTGCCCGACGACTGGAAGCGCAGGATCTACCGCGACAACGCCAAGGCGCTGTACAACCTGGATTAACCAATGAGCCGCCATGTCGTCGCCAAAGCCGAGGAAATCCCGTCCGGCGCCTGCAAGATCGTCACCGTCAAGGGCCGGGAAATCGGTATCTTCAAGGTTGGTGACGACTTCTACGGCCTGATCAACCGTTGTCCGCACCAGGGCGCGCCGTTATGCCGCGGTGAGATCGTCAGCCGTCTGGTAGCCCCCAGCCCAGGGGACTACCGGCTGACGCGACCAGGCGAAATGATCCGCTGCCCCTGGCATTGCTGGGAGTTCGACATTCGCACCGGCCAATCCTTGTGCGACCCCAACAGTGTCCAGGCCCGCGCATTCGACGTGGCCATCGAGCCCGGCAAGGCGCTGGTGGACGGTCCGTTCGTCGCGGAATCCGTGCAAGTGACGGTCGAGGACAGCTACGTCGTCGTGACCGTGTAGCGCTGGACAGCACCGCCCATACTGCGGCGCCGCCCATGGTTGTGTCTTTCTTTGCGCCGAATCACCCTGTCGCCCATCCGCAAGACAGCCTGACGGCACGCAACGTGCTGCCCTCAGGCTGTAAGCCAAATAACGTCAAACGGTAACCCAACACGATCGCGCAAGACTCGCGCTAAAGCAGCGATTTCGCATGCTGCAATACCAGGTCACAGACTTTATGCGTCACCTGCGCCTTCACGCCACTACCACCCAGGCTGTAACTTTGCCCGTTGCCGGTATCCAGCATCCCGTTGTTGCCGGCCTTGAACGCGCTGTCGTTGCTGCTTTGACCAGAGCCTGTCAGCTTGCCCATCAGCGAGTCCTTCACCGACGAGGCGCCGCCGCCAACATAATTGTTTCGGACACAGGTACTGTAACACGCCGGCCGTGTTGCCCGGACTTGCCTGGCCGACCGACGGCAGACCGGCCTGACTGCCGAGACCGCCCAACGCGCTGCCGCCCTGACTGGACCCGCCTTGCCCCAACCCAGCCGCGCCCTTCAGCTGATCCATCAGCTGCGCCTGCGCGGGATAGCCTGCAAACTGCACCAGGCCGATGAGGGCAAGGCCAAACGCTGTTGGCATGCTCGAACGCATAAGCCGTCGGAATTCGTTCATGTCAGATATTCTCCTTACGGAACACCCGCCAAAGAGGTCGTCGGCAGGGTTCGGTTTTTTGTCGGCCGGACCTTAGTGCGGTTTTGGGAAGACGGAAACCACACGAACCAACCACGGCAAACCAACGGTGGCAGCCTGGCGCGGTCATGCGAAGCTGCAGGCCAACTGTCGCGGCTCTCCACCGGCGCTCGAATGGCAGCGTCTGTTCGCGGCGCGGTTCGACCGCGACCCACCGCCCCGGGCGCACGCGAAAGGTTTTGCTTGATGTCCGGCTTGCTCAGCTACGCAGCAGAGCGGAAGCGACCACAAGGGCCGGTGATGTCCTTGACGCTGATGCGCGGGCCCTCTTTGCCGCGTGTGGGGCAATCGAGAGCCTTCGCTGCCACGACCTCGCCAACAGCAACCGATACCGCATCCCGTAACCGGTGTCTGTCGATGTCGGGTTCGCGCTGCCCGTGTGGTAAATTGGCAACCTCCCACCCCCGCGGTTGAACGAATTGCGCAACAGGCATCCGCCGAAGTTCGGAATACCGGCAAACGCAAAGCCACAAAGCCCGATGCTATCTTTCTAAACCCGTACATTATTGATAATATTGAATAATGAGATATATTATGATCTTGAATGCGATGATATAGTAGTATGACGGTCGATTGTTGGGATGCCCCCTGCACGGACCAAATCGTGTTTTGCTGAGATGGCTGGAAATGATGTGTCCAGTTCAGAAGATATCGATCGTGCCTGGTTTCCAGCTTAAAGTCGAAAGAGTTAGTTTCATATTCCCTAGAAATTAATAAGACATCGACTGACTCCAGCATAGATCTGGGTTGGCCAATGAGACCTGAACAATTATCAATTGTCCGTGCAAAAACCGGAACCTGAAAGTAATAACGGACGCAATTTGACGCCCCTGCGCCGCGTAACCTCGATCAGCCATAAATCCAAGTCGGGACAGCATTTTTTTAATTCGGCCATTATGTGACCTGGATCACAGAATGGATGACAGCATGCGTCCAAAACCCCGTCCAAAACGCGAAGGGATCTTTGACATGGATGTTGTTACCAATTTGCCGCGGATCGAGCCAATGGAACGCTCCATCGCCACCACCCAGGCCAACGCAGGACCACATGCTGAAGCAACGCCGACACTTCTCGCGCTTGGGAAATACGAACTCAGGCGGGAGATCGGGCGTGGTGCAATGGGCATCGTCTACGAAGGCTGGGACCCCATCATCGCCCGCCGCCTGGCGGTCAAGACGGTGCGCCTACCCGCCATTTCTGATCCCGAAGCCCAGGATGCGATCGACAAATTCCGCCGTGAAGCGCGAGCCGCCGGCCAGCTGACCCATCCCAACATCGTGTCGGTGTTCGATTATGGTGAAACCGGCGACATCGCCTACATCGTTATGGAATACGTCGACGGACAGTCGCTCAAGACGCTGCTGGAACAGCATCAGCGGCTGTTGTTGCCGGAAACACTCCGCGTCATGAATGATCTGCTGGCCGGGCTACAGTTCAGCCACCAGCACGGGGTCGTGCACCGCGACATCAAGCCGGCCAACGTCATGTTGACGAGTGCGGGCCAGGCGAAGATTGCCGATTTCGGCACCGCTCGGATCGAGTGCAGCGCAATGACGCAAGTCGGAACCGTGCTGGGCACACCGGCTTACATGTCGCCCGAGCAATTCCTGGGACAGGTCGTGGACGCGCGCTCCGATGTCTATTCGGCCGGTGTGCTGCTGCATGAGATGCTGACCGGAAATCGGCTTTTCGTCGGCACCATGTCTGCGATCATGCAAAAGGTGCTGAACACCGAGCCGCCCGCGCCATCAAAGCTCGCACGCACCGTGTCGCCCGCATTCGATGCCGTCGTTCGCAAGGCCATGGCGAAGCAACCGGAGCATCGCTTTCCGTCGGCCGCGGCGTTCGCAGCGGCAATCCAAATGGCCGCCAGTCAGACTTCCCTGAGCGATCGCAACGATGCGACTTTGCCAAGGCCACTACGGCGGTCCGTGTCAGTGAGCGAAGCCATCGCACGGGCTAAACCGCAAGCCGTCCCGTCCGGCCGCAACAACGCCTCGCGGACGAGGGCTGCCGCGGCAGCGATCGGCTGCATGATCCTGGCCGGCGGCGGAGGTTGGTGGCTCTTCCATCATCCCGCCGGAGACGGGGCAGGCGACAGGCACGACTATCATGCCACAATCGCGCCGCAGTCCCCGACCGAAAGCACAGCCGCGGTCCAGCCGTTGATCGCGCCCCCCGCGGTCGTTCAGGACCATACCCCATCAGTTGAATCTCCAGCACTGCCCGCCGCCCATCCTGGCGAGCCGGCGGTCCAACCCCAGCCGGTGCCCGAGGCTAGCCAGGCGGCATCGCCCCCGTCCATCCCGGACACGCTCTCCCAGCCGCAGGTGCAAACCCCGGATGGATCTGCCACGCCACAACCAGCCGTCACTGAACCTGCGCCACCGGCGACCGCCGCAAGCCCACAACCGGATGCTGAGCCATCAAGCGATCAAGCCACAGAGATCCCTGATGCCTCGTCCCCTGCGGACGCGTCGGATCGTGAGGCGCTTGTGGCGCCGCTGCCGTTGATCGGTTCGAAGCCTGTCGCCAGTGCGGACGATGTTGCGTCACGCCTTATGCTTGCCCAGGCGAAGGCACGGTCCGTGCCTTGCTCAGTGCTCAAAGTCAGCGACAGATCTGACGGGTTGCGTATCTCAGGCCCGGCCCAGTCCGGGCCGGAGCTTGATCGCCTGATTGCCGACTTGCGCGGCTCAAACCACCTTAGTAACGGCATCACCCCGGTCGGTCATTTTGCCTGCGCGCCGATCGCAACGATCGCCGGGCCGGTCAGGCAGTCCTGGGATAATCCTTCCTCAAACTTCGCCATCCAGCTCGACCAACGCAGAATAGCGAGCGGCGCGCGGCTCGGAATCGACGTTACGACGACGCTGCCTGCTATCTATATCGACCTTTACCAGGGGGATGGTTCGGTGCACCACCTGCGTCCGGCGCCATCCGAAACGGCCTCCGGCGTCCATGCAAGCTGGATCGCCACACCGCCGACCGGATGGCTTCTTGTCGTGGCGATCGGCTCCGCAACGCCGCTCGATCTCGGTGCCAGGCCGGAGACGGAAAGGGCTGCCGGCTACCTCGATGTCCTGCAGGCCCAGCTTCAGGCTGCCGCGGTTGCTCCGTCCGCCGATCTCACGATGGTGCCGGTGCAGTTGGGCTCGCTCCCACCGGTTATGCCGCCGGACCGGTGCGCCAACGGCGGCGGCAAACCCGCCTCCGGCGGCGGGCTGTTCACCTCGATCGGGCGAATGTTCGGATCGGGCCAGAACGGTGCGACGCCAAATCGGACGGGTTGTGCGCCCAACAGATAACCGCTCGCAGCCTGAAGAGGGAGCCGCGGCGGTGGAAACCTATGGCAGTCAGGCCGCCCTCCGACACGCAATCGCGGTCCGATGCATCCCAGTCGAAGCGCCCGGCACGATCTACGCCGTTTCTTCACCACCACTGTAGAGGAGCCGTAATCCGGCCGCTTATGTCCCCGACCGAACGCGATGACGCCATCTGGTCCCGGACTTCCGGGACCAGATTACAGGTCAATGCGACATCAGCACCGGCAAGGTCATATGCTGCAGCAACTCCCGCGTCACGCCGCCCATGATCATCTCCCGCGTCCGCGAATGACCATAGCCGCCCACCACCAGTAGATCCGCGCTAATGTCGGATGCATAGTCCAGCAGGGCATCAGCCGGCGACAGCCCGCCGGCCGCTACCGTTCGTGCCGCTGTAACGTCCAGCCGGTGCCGCGCCAGGTGTTCGGCGATCGTCGCTGTCGGCAGCATCTCGACCGTTGGATCAGGCCTGACGGATTCGACGCTCAACACCGTCACTTTCCCGTCCGGAGCCATCAGGGGCAGGGCGTCGTGCACCGCTCGCGCCGACTCCCGCGACGGGGTCCAGCCAATCAACGTGTTGCTCCCGATCGCATCGAACCGGCCGGCATACGGAATGATCAGCAACGGCCGTCCTGCTGCCACCAGCACATCCTCAACCAGCGTCCGCGCGACCGCCGGCGGTGGATTGGCGGGATCGGCCTGGCCGATAACGACCAGGTCCGTGACCTGCGCGCGACTCATCACCGTCGGGATCAGCGCCCCTGAGTCAAACGACCAGTCACCCTTGATGCCTTCGCGGCGGAGCAGATCGCGGAAGCCTGTCTCGATCACCACAGCCTTGCCCCGCGCCTGAGCCTCGATCTGCCTGGCGAAATCCGGCAGCGCCCACATGTCCGGATACCCGCCCAGGGCGAACGACATGTCCGCCGGCAGCAGCAGCTCCAGTGGGCACAGCCCGGTCAGGTGTGCATCGTGTCGTCGCGCCAGCCCCAGCGCCACGGCCAGCTTGACAGTGTCACGCTCCGATCCGTCGAGCACAACCACCAGATCACGAAGGCTCACAATCCCCTCCTTTTCTTTCACCAGCTCCCATCAGACACATTCAATGGTCCCCACGACATTGATCCAGGTCAACAGCGGCGGTTTGTGGATGGGATCGGTCAAAGTAAATATGAT
The DNA here is from genome assembly GCA_963790515.1 of uncultured Alphaproteobacteria bacterium. GTDB lineage: Bacteria > Pseudomonadota > Alphaproteobacteria > Acetobacterales > Acetobacteraceae > Rhodopila. The sequence continues at coordinate 56,044 of CAWBPF010000021.1, forward strand.
GGCGACGAACGGTCCGAGCCCAGGCATAAACGCTGTTATGTCCACTGGCGCCAATCCTTCTGCAGACCCTGTGACCGGTCTCGCGGGCAACTTCCAGCAGGCGATGGAAGCCGCCGATATCGGGCTGTGGCATTGGGACCTGACCACCGACGTCGTCAGCCTTTCCCCCACTGCCGGCACACTTTTCGGCTGCGCTCACATCCAGTCGCCCGACTATACAGTATTTATCGACCTGATCGACCAGGACGATCGCGCCATGGTCGAAAAGACGCTGCGCGACAGCATTGCGACGGGCGGGCATTTCGATTTTGACTTTCGCGCCCGAACGACCGGCCGCTGGCTTCGTGCCCGCGGGCAGGCGTTCGGCGCCAAACCCACCCATACCGGCACCCCCCACGCTGGCTCGGGAGTCGCCGCAGCGGCCGGCATCCTGCTTGACGCCAGCCGCCGCGCCTCAACCGATCAACTCAACAGCCGCCTGGCCGCGCTGGTATTGTCGTCCGATGACGCGATCGTCGGCGAGACCCTCGATGGAACCGTGACCGACTGGAACCGCGGCGCGGAAGCCGTCTTCGGCTACACTGCCGCGGAAATGATCGGCCGTCCCCTGGCAACCCTGCTGCCGCCGAACCGCCCGAATGAAACCCTCGTCATGCTTGACCGCCTCAAGCGCGGCGAGCGGATCGAGCATTATGAGACGCAGCGCCGGCGCAAGGACGGCACCGTCATCGATGTTTCAGCTGACCATCTCGCCGCTGTTTGACAGGACCGGCCACCTGGTCGGGGCATCCAAAGTCGCGCGCGACATCACCGCCGCCAAACGCGCCCAGGTCGCTCTCGAGGAACGCGAGGCGCATCTGCGGTCGGTGCTTGACACCGTGCCGGACGCGATGATCGTGATCGACAACCATGGGATCATGCAGTTCGTTCAGCGCGACGGCGGAGCGCTGTTCGGCTACACGGCCGAAGAGGCGATCGGGCAGAACGTCAGCGTTCTGATGCCGTCGCCTTACCGGGAGCAGCATGACGGCTACCTGGCACGCTATTTCGCCACCGGCGAGCGCAGGGTGATCGGCCGCGGCCGCGTCGTGGTCGGGCTGCGCAAGGATGGCTCCACCTTCCCGATGGAACTCGCCGTCGGCGAAATGATCTCCGGCGAGAGCCGATCGTTCACCGGCTTCGTGCGCGACCTGACGGAACGGCAGGGAAACCCAGCAGCGTCTGCAGGATCTGCAGGCGGAGCTGATCCACATGTCGCGCTTTACCGCCATGGGCGAGATGGCGTCGACCCTGGCGCACGAACTGAACCAGCCGCTGACCGCCGTCGCCAGCTACCTGAACGGCTGCCGCCGGCTGCTGGGTGGCGCCGAAACCGTGCACAACCTGATGCTGCGCGACGCGATCGACCGGGCGGCGGACCAGGCACTGCGTGCCGGCCAGATCATCCGCCGCCTGCGCCAGTTCGTCGCTCGCGGCGAGACCGAGCGCCATGTCGAAAACCTGCACACAACTGGTCGAGGAAGCAAGCGCGCTCGCACTGGTCGGCGTCAAGGAAGCCGGCATCCGGGTGCAGCTTCGCGTTCGACCCCAGCGTTAGCTTCGTCCTGGCCGACAAGATCCAGATCCAGCAGGTCATCCTGAATCTGATGCGCAATGCCATCGAGGCGATGCACGAAACCACGCGGCGGGAACTGACCGTCGCCACCGTCGCGCAGCCAGGCCAAATGGTGGAGATCAGCGTGGCCGATACCGGTGCGGGCATCGCGCCCGAGATCGTCTCGCAGTTGTTCCAGCCCTTTGTCACGACCAAGCCGCAGGGCATGGGGGTCGGATTGTCGATCTCCCGCACCATCATCGAAGCGCATGGCGGACGCCTGTGGGCCGAACCCAACCCTAAGGGCGGAACGATCTTCCGCTTTACCCTCAAGGTTCTGACCAGGGAGGAACTGACTGATGGCGACTGACGCCGTTGTCCACCTCATCGACGACGACGAAGCCGTTCGCCATGCGGTCGCGTTTCTGCTGGCGACATCAGGTTTCGCCGTCAGGGTCTATGAATCCGCATCGGCGTTCCTGGATGCACTGCCATCCGTTCAGCCAGGATGCATCGTGACCGACATCCGGATGCCCGGCATGGACGGATTGGCGTTGCAGCGGGAACTGAAGGCACGGGACGTCACGCTGCCAGTGATCGTTATCACCGGCCATGCCGACGTGCCCCTTGCGGTCGAGGCAATGAAAGCCGGCGCCGTCGACTTTATCGAGAAGCCGTTCGCCGACGATACGCTGTTGTCCGCCATCCGGGCGGCGATCGACCGTCATGCGCGGGATCAGCGCCGCGACAACGAGGTAACCGCCATCAAAGCCAGGCTGGCCAGCCTGTCGCAACGCGAGCGAGAGGTCCTGGACGGCTTGATCGCCGGCATGCCCAACAAAACAATCGCCTACGACCTGAAGATCAGCGCCCGCACCGTGGAGGTGCACCGCGCCAACCTGATGACCAGAATGGGCGCGGACAGCGTCGCGGATCTGGTCCGAATGGTTTTGGTCGCTCAATCGCCGGTTTGACCCAGATCAACGCATTTTAGCGCCGAACAATCCACAATTCCGTCTCCGTCCGCGATAATAACGAATTGCGGCGGAACGGGAGTTCTAGCATGCCCGACAGACAACTTGTTCTGATAGTCGATGGTGACCGGGCCGTGCGGGACGCGCTGCAATTCGCCCTGCAACTCGAAGGTCTCTGCGTCCATGTGCATAGCGGCGGGGCAGCCTTGCTCGCCGATCCAAGCCTGAACCGCGCGAGGTGTGTCATTCTGGGCGACAGCCTGCAGCCGATGGACGGGTTTGCCCTGCTGGTCAATCTTCGCGAACGCAACGTATGCCCGCCGGCAATCATGCTGACCAGCCAAGCCACGCCGAAAGTTCGCGCCCGCGCCGATGCCGCCGGGGTTCGCACGCTGCTGGAGAAGCCATTGCTGGATAATGCGTTGCTGGAGAACATTAGGACCATTCTCCAGGAGGTGGACTGGACATAGCCGTCAGCAGACCTGGGCACTCGCCATCCGATGGCTGTACGTAGTTTTCCGTAGTATTAAACCGAATACACACGCCAAGACGACGCCAATACAACGGAGGCACGGTCTTTCGATGACAGGAGCCTCTGATGTCGGTTTCACTCGCGGTCGCACCCAAGCATGCACAAATAGCAGCCCCAGCAAAATTCGCACAGGCATGGACAGCGCCCGAAGCCCGGGACGGCTTCGATCTCAGTGGCGTGGTGATGCATTTCGCCGCTGATCGCCAGATCTTCGCCGAGGGCGATGAAACCCGTTCATTCTACAAGGTTGTCAGCGGCACCGTGCGAACCTGCCGGTTCCTCAACGACGGGCACCGTCAGATTGACGCCTTCTACAGCACCGGCGACGTGTTCGGCCTGGAGGCCGGCGCCGATCACCTTCTCTCCGCCGAAGCGGTTTCGGACTGCACCGTGATCGCCTATCGCCGGCGCGGCCTTGAAGCGATGATCACCCAGGATGACCATTTGGCCCACTGGTTCTTCTCGCATGCCATGATCTCCCTCGCACGCACCCGCGAACACTCGCTCTTGCTAGGGCGTGGCAGTGCCGCACAGAAGATTTCAGCATTCCTGACCGAGGTCGCAGCACGACAGGGCACGCTCAACGTCATCGACCTTGTCATGAGCCGTCAGGACATCGCGGACTACCTTGGTCTGACGATCGAGACGGTGTCGCGCACCTTCTCTCAGCTCGAGCGCGATGGCACCATCGAACTCCCAACCGCTCGGCGTATTCTCATAAAGGACCAACGAGCCCTTTGCGCGCTGAGGAACTGAGGCGACCCGACCGGCCGTCCACCGGCCGAAACATCAGTCTGGCCGCGGTCTGGCACGGACCTGACGATGGTCATGGTGGGCAGAGGCCCATCATTGACAGCCTTCATGGCAAGAAGTTCGCCGGGGCGGCGCACATGACTCCAAGCCGCCCTGCCTTATGCCCAACAGCCGCAAAGCACCCAGTCCCGCGCAGACGAACCCAAAACTGCGTGCCTCAGTCGCCCTTGAAGTCCGGCTTCCGTTTCTCCAGGAACGCATTGACCGCTTCCCGGTGATCCGCGGTCGAATGAGCCAGTGCCTGCAGACTCGCTGACAATTCGAGCAGCGTGTCCAACCGGCTGTGCCGCCCTTCGATCAGCAGCCGCTTGGCCATCCGCACGGCATAGGGCGGGTTGACCGCGATCCGTCCCGCCAGCGCATTCGCCGCCTCCAGCAACTCCGCATCCGGCACGACGCGCGACACCAGCCCGCATGCCAACGCCTCCTGCGCGTTCAGCATATCGCCCGTGAACGCCATCTCGCAGGCCTTCGAATATCCGACGACCCGAGGCAGCAGCCACGCACCGCCGTCACCCGGCACGATGCCGACTTTGACGAAACTTTCGGCGAACCGAGCGCTTTCGGCCGCGATCCGCATGTCGCACATGCATGCCAGATCCAGTCCCGCGCCAATCGCCGGTCCGTTGACCGCCGCGATGATCGGCACATCCAGCTTCTCGAACGCCAGAGGAATACGCTGGATGCCGAATTTATAGTATTGCGTCGTCAGCGACGGCTTCTCCGCCCGCACCTCGAACGCCTTTTGCATCGCCCGCAGGTCGCCGCCGGAACTGAAAGCCGAACCGGCGCCGGTCAGGATCGCTACCCGCGCCGTTCCATCCTGGTTCAGCCGCTCGATCGCCCCAACAATCGCATCCACCGTCTCCCGCTCGGAAATCGGATTCCGCATCGCCGGATCATTCAATGTGATCGTAACGATCTGGCCGTCCTGCTGGTACAGCACCTTATCCGTCATTCTCGTTCCCTCTGAAATTATCGCAGCCCCAGGCCGCGGGCGATGATCCCGCGCAGGATCTCCCGCGCCCCGCCGCGCAGCGAAAAGGACGGCGCATGCATCATCGTATGGGCCAGCACGGCAGCGAAGGCCTGCGTGGATTTCGCGTCCGGTTCCGCATCGACCAATTGCCGCGCAATCTCTGGAATTTCCTGCTCCACCAGCGCCCCCAGGTCCTTCACCAAGGCAGCCTGCAGGGCAGGATTCTCGCCCTGCTGCAGCATTCCCGCCACCGAGCGCGACAGCCGCCGCAACGTCATGATGTGCGCGGTCAATCGGCCGACTGCAATCGCCGCCGCATCCCCAGGGTTCGCCCCGAGTGCCCGTACCAGTTCGACAAACAGCCAGAACGAGGAAAGAAACCGCTCCGGCCCGCTACGCTCGAACGCCAGCTCGCTGGTAACCTGGTTCCAGCCATCCCCTTCCCGCCCCAACAGGGCTGTCTCAGGAAGAAATGCGTCCTCGAACACCACCTCGTTGAAATGGTGTTCGCCAGTCAGCGCGATGATCGGACGGATTGTCAGTCCCGGGGTGTTGTGCAGGTCAACCAGGAACTGGCTGACCCCGCCATGACGATCCGCCGACCGGTCTTCCGCTGAACCCGTGCGGCAGAACAGGATCATATAGTGCGATTTGTGGGCGAAACTGGTCCAAACCTTGGTGCCGTTGACCAGATAACCACCCTGGACCTTGGCTGCCCGCGTACGCACCGACGCCAGATCCGACCCGACATCCGGTTCACTCATGCCGATGCAGAAAAACACCTCCCCGGCGGCGATGCGCGGCAGGATCTTCTTCTGCTCATCGGTGCCGACACGCAGGATCAGCGGCCCAGACTGCCGGTCGGCGATCCAGTGCAGCGCAACCGGCGCGCCGGCGGCGAGCATCTCCTCCAGCACGACATAACGTTCGAGCGACGACCGTTCATGTCCGCCATGCGCCTTCGGCCATGTCATCCCGATCCAGCCGCGCTGGCCCATTTTGCGGCTGAAGTCGGCGTCCATCCCGGTCCAGGATTCTGCGCGCTCGACCGGTTTACGGTCCGCCAGCGCGGTCTTCAGAAAGTCGCGCACCTCCAGCCGCAGCGCGTCAGCCTCGGGTGACGGGGGCGGAGGGGGGAAACTGAAGGCATTCACCGGTGCTGTCCTCGGCTGTCGGTTACCAGCCGGTAGCCCGCGCAGGAATACCGGTCAAGAGATCGCAACCGGCGCACCCTGTTATCCGGCCAGCATCACGCAATCGGCTCATCGACCAGTAGCCGCAACACCGCCATCCAGGGAAACCGCGTATCCAACACGACGCCCTCGGGCGCCGCCAACTTGCCGTCCGCGGTCACCGGGACATAGTTCATCGTCACCGAGTTCCTCGATATTCCCGCCGATCACCGAGATCCGTCCCGGAACCATCGTGTCCACGACGATATCGCAGTGGGACGTGAACAACGCGGGTGTCGGCAGGTCCTCGAACCGCAGTCCCTTTGCCGAACCACGCCCGAAACACACCAGATCGCCCGGTTGGGGCGCATAGTCCTGCACCCGCTCTGCCGAGACCAGCCAGGTCTTTGTCTGACCCAGCGAGACCCGCCGGGCAGCATTGATGTAATCGGCGTGGTCCGCCGAATAGGGAAATCGCTGACCAGCCCCGGCAATGCGCATGACATACGAAACGAACGCCGCGGACCAGGCGTAATCGCCGTCGTTCTCCGGTGGGAAAACCACGCCGCGCCCGTCATGTTTGCCGGTCCAGGCAACCTCCGCCGATCCGGCATTCAGCCCCAGCCACCAGGTACTCACCGACACGTTGCCAAAGTCCAGGTTCCCGTTCCGGCTTGATGATCCGGCTCGCCTCGGCATCCGGGTCGGCGACGTTCTGCCCAAAAAGCCGCCATTCGCGCAACGCGATCGCCACCACGGCTTCGCGGCTGAACGGCTCAAAGGGAGCTTTGGCAAACGGTGGGACATGGGCGTCGGGCATCGGGCGTCCTATGCAGGCGGCAAGCAGGAGCAGCGGGGCGGAAACCAGCCACTGCCGCGTTCTTTTCGCAAGCGTCTTTTTCGCAGCGCGATTCAAAACCAGCCGCCCGACCAAAACGCCAGCCAAACTGCCCGCAAACGGGCGACGAAGCGCCCGTATCAAGCGTCCCGGCCGCCGGACGTCCTCGCCGCGCGGCGCAATCAAGTTCCCGGCATTGCGACGGATTCGTAAATGCGACAAACCGATGCCCCTGTTAATCAGCTCAGGACGTAGCGATATCGGATCAATGACCAGGTGTCGCTACCCGAGACAATTTGCCATCGTCAACGTCCACGCAACGCATCCGCGGATCCGGTCGTGGTGACGCGGCGCAGTCTCGTAACACACCCACGCATGATTCTTAGGGCCGGATCGGACAACCGCCGCCCCTGACAGGTTGACCGGCATCGAAAACCGGGTTCGCGCCTATCGCCTTCGCCGCGATCGACGCACACAGCCCGGCACCTCCTGCCGTTTTGCGGCGAGCCTCAGCCTATGATGAGCAGATCAAAAGGAAACCACCAGCATGCAAAAGAAGTTCTCGATCGCACTGACAATTCTGGCCCTTCTCGGCGCCGTGCCGCTGCTCGGTGCTTGCCATACCACGGCAGGCGTCGGTGAGGATCTTTCCGCCGGCGGCCATGCGATGACAAACAGCGCCGAAAAGCACGCCCCGTAACACCCGAATAAATTAGGAGAACGTCATTGGCCAAGGGCAAAGGCGCCAGAGGGCGCGAGGAAAAGAAACCAAAGGCAGAAAAGAAAGTCGCTGCAGCCGCATCGACATTTCTTCGGCCCCAACCCTCCAGCCCGAAATCAGAAGCAAAGGACGGCAAGAAGTAGCACTGACCGGCTCCGGGACCGCCGCAAGTCACGGCGAATCGGAGCCCGATCAGTCAGTTGCCAACCACCAAATCCGTCAGCGCCGCTCCGGGAACAACGCCAGCAATCCCTCGGCGCTCGCGGCACACCGACCGCGCTCGGTGATCAACCCGGTCACAAGCCGGGCAGGGGTGACATCAAAAGCCGGATTTGCCGCCGGGCTGTCAGCGGAAACCACGCGCATCGTAGCGATCGAGCCATCCGCCAACCGCCCGGTCATGTCGGTGACCTCGGCCGCGGAGCGTTCCTCGATCGGGATATTCGCCACGCCGTCCGACAGCGTCCAGTCTATGGTCGTCGATGGCATGGCGACCCAGAACGGCACGTTGTTGTCGTGCGCAGCGAGCGCCTTCAGGTAGGTGCCGATCTTGTTTGCCGCATCACCGGTTCGCGCCACCCGGTCCGCACCGACAATCACCAGATCGACCATGCCGTGCTGCATGAAATGGCCCCCGGCATTATCCGCCACCACCGTATGGGGCACGCCATGCTTGCCCAACTCCCACGCGGTCAACGCCGCACCCTGGTTCCGCGGCCGGGTCTCATCTACCCAGACATGCAAATCCACACCCGCATTGAACGCGGTGTAGATCGGAGCAAGCGCGGTTCCCCAGTCCACCGTCGCTAGCCACCCCGCATTGCAGTGGGTCAGGACATTGACCGGGCGCCCCGGACGCACTGCCGCCTGGATCAACGGCAATCCGTGCCGCCCAATCGCCTCGTTCTGTGCCACATCCTCATCGGCGATCAGCCCAGCCTCGGCGTAGGCAACCCCGACGCGCTCATTCACCGGCGTATTGCGCAGGCGGGTCAGCATCCGGTCCAGCGCCCAGCGCAGATTGACCGCTGTCGGTCGGGTCGCGTTGATCAGTTCGGCGTCCCGCTCCATCGCCTCGGTCGAAGGATCCGCGCGCAACGCCAGACACAACGCATAGGCGGCTACCACGCCGATCAACGGCGCACCCCGCGCCTGCATCGCTTTGATGGCATGCGCGGCCTCGTCGCGCGTAGTCAGGCGCAACACCTCCAGCGCCCAGGGCAGCTTGGTCTGATCCAGGATATGGACCGACCAGCGGTCATCCTGATCGACCCAGACGCTGCGGTAATCAACGCCGTCTATTTTCATCGCGAGGAAACTCGTTGGTGCAGCACGCAGACCAAGGTGAACAACCGGCGCGCCGTGTCGAAATCGATATCGATCTTGCCCGCGAGCCGCTGGTTCATCAGCTCCGCGCCCTCATTGTGCAACCCGCGGCGGCCCATGTCGATGGCCTGTATTTTCTGCTCCCGCCCTTCCTCCACCGCCTTGATGTGGCTGTCGACAAGCATTTGATAGTCCTTGACCAGCCGCCGGAACGGCCCCAGCGCCAGCCCAACCGCTGTCAGCGGCCGGCCTGCCACGTCGCGGATATCAAAAATCAACCGGCCTTCCTGGATCGATAGATGCAACGCGTACGGCCCGGGCTGATCCGTGCCGATCAAGGGAGCGAAATGATTGGCCGCCGCCAGGTCGGCCACGGCCTGCTCCCGGTCCGCTTCGATGAAGGGCGACAGGTTGTTGGGCGACTCGCCATCCAGGATCACCCGATCCAGCCGGGAGGCGGTGACAGCGGTCCCGGTCATCTCTCGGAGACATCGCTTTTCAGCATGTTCAGGTTCAGCATCAGGCCCACCGTGCCCCCTTTGATCGGCCGCAGCAGGCCAACCGCCATGATCAACGTCAGCGGAACAAATATCGCGCTCATGAGCCAGATCGGTGGCTCGTTCATGCGATCGACAATGAACAGCAGCGGTACGACGATGTGGCCGGTGACCAGAATCGTGAAATACGGCGGCGCGTCATCGGCGCGGGCAAGGCCCAACGGCGCTCCACAATTCCGGCATTCGGCGGCAACGCGCAGAAAGCCGTTGAACAAATGGGATTTGCCGCAGGCCGGGCAACGCCCCAGCAAACCCCGGCCAATCGCGATCATCATCGGCGGATGCGGCCAGGAATTCGGAACGGCAGACCGGTTTGGCTGCCACTGTGTCGGCGTCATGTTCAGGTCCTTCCGGTCGTTTGCACCATGGAAAACCACAACGCCAAACGACAACTGGGTTGGCAGGATAAGCCTTGCTGCGCTGCAATGCCATATCGGTTCGCTTGATCTGCAACGCCAGTAGCTGAAGAGTGGGCGCATGGCACGTATTCTGGTTATCAATCCTAACGCGTCGCAGTCCTGCTCGGACGGAATTTCCCGTGCGATCGCGCCGTTCCGCTTGCCCGGCGGCCCCGTTCTGGACGTCGTGACCCTGGCCGAGGGGCCGCCCGCGATCTACTCCTGGCGCGATTGGCACGCCGTCGCCGAACCCATGTGCCGGCTCGTGGAAAGATCGAACGCGGATGTCTACGTCATCGCTTGTGCCTCCGACCCCGGCATAGAAGCCGTCCGCACCGCCACCGACCGACCCGTACTCGGGATCTTCCGCTCGGCCGTCGCCGCCGCGGTAGCCCGAGCCGAACGCTTCGGGGTGATCGCACTTGTCGAGTCCTCCAAGGCTCGCCATCGCGCCGCGCTAAGAGCGATGGGACTGCACGACCGCCTGGCCGGAGAAGTCGCACTGAACGTGTCGATGGACACGCTGCTGGACCCGCACACCGCCCGAGCCGCGCTGATCGCGGCGGGCCAAACCCTGGCGGCGATGGGGGCCGAAACGATCATCCTGGGCTGCACCGGAATGGCCCATCACCGTGCCGCGATACGGAAGGCGGTCGGACTGCCGGTGATCGAACCGGCTCAGGCCGCGGCAGGCCTGGCAGTCAGTCTGCTGCTGGGCGAGGACTGACCGTCACGCAGCCAACCGCTGAGCGGGGCCAGCACCAATGGTGCTGCACCGGCCGTTGACGTAGCGCGCAGCGTCGCAGACGAGGAAGCCAACGGAATCGGCGATATCCTCTCGGGCTGCCCATCGAGACGAGGCGGTGGCGCTCAGACCGGCCCCGCCCAAGGGAGTGTTCCTTCGACAAAGCACGTCGGGCGCGGATACAGCCAGGAGCGACCGCATTCACCCACGGGCCGTCGCTCGACCGATCCCACCATCGGCGGTTCGCGAGTTCTTTTGGTCAGTGGACACCCACGGGCTGGCGGGTCTTCATCAACGGTTGGATGTGCTCGCCAAACTGATCGATCCCGATCAGGAAGTCGTCAAAGGTCAGCAGAATACCTTTCGTCCCGGGAACCTGTGCCGCTTCGTCCAGCATGCGGGCGACGGACGCATAGCTGCCGATGAATGTGCCCATGTTGAAGTTCACCGCGCCCTCCGGCTGGGAGATGGTATTGGTGTGCGCGGTGGGGTCGGACCTGCTGTCGGCTGCAGCCTGACCGGCCATCCAGGCCAGCGCCGTGGTGTCGGCGCCCGCCCGGTAGTGGTTCCATTTTGCCCAGGCGGCGTCATCGGTTTCATCGGCGATGACCATGGTCAGAACGTAGGATCCGACGTCACGGCCGGACTTGGCGGTTTCGTCGGCGAGGCGGGCAGCAACCTGGCTGTGGCCGTCGGGGATGTTGCGGCCGGAGCCGATGACGAAGTTGAAGTCGGCGTATTCGGCGGCAAACTGGCAGCCGCGGCCGCTCTGTCCGGCGGCGACCAGCTTGATGCCCTGGGCGGGGCGAGGACTGAGCCGGCAGTCGTTCATGGTGAAGTAGCGGCCCTTGAAGTCCGACCGGCCGGTCTGCCAGAGCTGGCGCATGACGGTGACGTATTCGCTCAGGTGGTCATAGCGACGGGTGTAATGTTCGTCGCCCGGCCAGATTCCCATCTGGTCATATTCGGCCTTCTGCCAGCCGGTCACCAGATTAACGCCAAAGCGGCCGGGCGCGATGCTGTCGATGGTAGCGGCCATGCGGGCGACGATGGCCGGCGGCATGGCCAGGACCGGGACCGAAGCGAAGAGCTCAATGCGTTCGGTCACCGCAGCCAGGCCCGCCATCAGCGTGAAGGAACTCGAGGTTGTGGTCCCAGAACTCGCTCGGGCCACCGAAACCACGCAGCTTGATCATCGACAGCACGAAATCGAGACCGTACCGTTCAGCTGCCAGTACGATCTGTTTGTTAAGCTGGAAGCTGGGTTTGTATTGTGGTGACGTTGTCGAGATCAGCCAGCCGTTGTTGCCGATTGGAATGAAGACGCCGATGTCCATGTCTGATCTCGTTCAGTTACAGGGTTTGGATCAGGCCGGCGCGGGGGCACCAACACTGAGAATGCGTTCGGACTCCGCCTGGAAGCGGTCGAACATGTCAGCGGTCCGCCGCATGGCCTTGACGTCCTCATGGCGATCTTCCCTGTTGGCGTCTTGAGATGAACGGACTGGACGAGCACTGCAGGAAACATGCCATGACGACCATTCGCGTGTCTGTCGGAGCGACAGACCCCGCGGCCAGTTGTGTGATCAATCCATAGGCAAAAGCCTCACCGGACCTTCTGCGGTTTGCGCACGTGAAGCGTGGGGCAACTTGCGAAAGCCTGCTCAGACGACAGGCCCACGGCCGGTTCGGCGGTCATCCGGGGAACAACCCGGGCGGTGCTGACGTCGGCACAGTCGATGGCCAGGCGCCAAACAGCAATCGATTGAGCAGGTGGGCGCTTCGGCATGCCTGCATCTCGATAGCGTGTCCAGAATTCGTGTTTCCCTATCAAAGGAAGGGGCCGGTTCGCTGATGTGTTTCTTTCTTCAGGCCGCCCGGCGCCCCAAATCAGTCCAGCCAGGTGCTAGAAGACAACGAATCCATTGGACCAACGCCAGCTCCGACGTGAGTTCGTCCAAAATGCACCAGAGCAATACTGCGGAATTCACCTAAAAATGGCGGAACAGCCGGTCGCCGGGGACATACCGGCTGTTCCGCCCCGGTCACCTAATCATCCCCGACCGCACGCAGCCTTTCGGATGGATCTTCGCTCGGGATATTAATGCCGCCACCGCGCCGGGATGTGACAGCCGTCGCGATGCGCTCGCCTGCGACCACCGAACGCCCATACGCCGGTATCGACGGGATTGCCGCCCGCTCGAGCGGCTGCATCCATTTTTTCCGTTTCAGCGCCGCTTCAATGTAGGGCGCGAGTTCCGCCTGCTTGCGCGCATCGCGTGCCGCCTGATCCGCTTTCAGAACCGGCATCACCTCGGCCGCGAACAGCTCGAGCGAGGCGACGATGTCCGCGTGCGTGTTGCGCCCCGCCTGCTGGATAAAGATCACCTGATCCACGCCGACATCCTGATACTGCCTCAGCCGGTCGATCAGTTGCGCGGGCGTGCCGATGCCGTTGCCCACTGCAGGCGGCAGTGCCTCGCGCGCACGCTCGAAACGCTCCCACACATTCGTTATGCCAGGCGTATGCTCGCCGTAGACGTAGTGATGGCCGAGCGCGTAGCCGAAGTATTGGAAACCGTCCTGTCCGCGGCGGATGGCCTCCGCCTCGTCATGATGCACGGAAAAGCCCGTTGCCATGGCAATGTTGGCGTTCACCGAATGGCCAATCGGCACGCAGGCTTCGGATTTTATGATCTCGTAGTATTCACCTGCCCATTTCGCCGCCTCCTCGGGATCGACGAAAGCAAAGGCAAGCGCGCCCACCCCGTTGCGCGCGGCGACGTGGATCGTTTCACGATTGGAGCAGGCGAGCCAGATCGGCGGATGCGGCTTTTGCAACGGCTTGGGAATGACGTTGCGTGCTGGCATCGAAAAGAAGTCGCCCCTGAAACCCGGATAGGGCACCATCGCCATCATGTTGGCGGTCTGCTCCGTCGCCTCGGCCCACATCAGCTTCTTTTGGTCAGGATTGATGTTGAAGCCTTCCAACTCGGCGCGTGAGGCGGATGATCCGGTGCCCCACTCACAGCGCCCGGACGAAACCAGGTCGAGCATGGCAACACGTTCGGCCACGCGGGCAGGCGGGTTGTAGCCGGGCGGTGAGAGCACCACCGCGTGGCCGACATGGATCTGCTTGGTGCGCCCCGCGGCCGCGGCAAGGAATACCTCGGGCGCGGAATTGTGCGAGTATTCCTCAAGGAAATGGTGTTCGTTGGCCCAGATGTAGTCAAAGCCCAGCCGGTCGGCGACCTCTGCTTCGACCAACGCATCCTGCACCATCCGGTGCTCGGACTCCTCGTCCCAAGGACGCGGCAATTGCAGCTCGTAGATCAGGCCGAACCTCATGGCATGTGTCTCCCGCGCTCTGTCTGAATTTCCTACTGATCAGTATCCCAAGCTGCCCCAGGCGTCCAGCGCCCGTCATCGGTCGCAGCCGGCGCCGCTTGAACGGGATCCGACCTCGGGCCTTGCTGCTTCAATCCGAAACACCAGGTGCGACCAACGTTCTGCACATCGCCATCACGGACGTTGCCTTGCCACCGGGTCTGCCGCTCGACGCAGCGGACAGGCTCGTGTTCGGACAGTCGCCGGCAAACGCATGGGCGGCAAACGCATCTTGCGCTCGTCGCCTCGCAAGGCCACGCTGGCAGGTAAACATCGGGAGCTTCGAAGATGTCCAATTCATCCGAATACACGCCACCGAAGGTTTGGACCTGGAACAAGCCAAGCGGCGGGCGGTTCGCGAACATCAACCGCCCGATTTCGGGCTCAACACACGAGAAGGAACTGCCGGTCGGCCGCCATCCTCTGCAGCTCTATTCGCTGGGCACGCCGAACGGAGTGAAAGTCACAGTGATGCTGGAGGAGCTGCTGGCGCTGGGCCACGACGGCGCGGAGTACGACGCCTGGCTGATCAAGATCAGCGACGGCGATCAGTTCGGCAGCGGGTTCGTGGCGATCAATCCCAACTCCAAGATCCCGGCGCTGGTGGATCGCAGCGGACCAAAGCCGATCCGGGTGTTCGAGACCGGCGCGATCCTGGTGTATCTCGCGGAGAAGTTCGGGGCGTTCCTGCCGACCGAACCCGATCTTCGCGCCGAATGCCTGTCCTGGCTGTTCTGGCAGATGGGCAGCACGCCTTATGTCGGCGGCGGGTTCGGCCATTTCTATGCCTATGCGCCGACCAAGATGGAATACGCCGATCGACCGGTTCGCCATGGAGACGAAGCGGCTGCTGGACGTGCTCGACAAGCGGCTGGCGGACAACGAGTACCTGGCAGGCGGCGTATATACGATCGCCGATATGGCGGCGTGGCCCTGGTACGGCGGGCTGGTGAAGTTCGGGCAGTATGGGGCAGCCGAGTTCTTGTCGGTGCACGAGTACAAGAACGTCAACCGCTGGGCGGACGCGATCGGTGCAGCGGCCGGCGGTGCGGCGGGGGCGGATGGTCAACCGGATGCAAGGCGAACCATCGAGCCAGCTGCACGAGCGGCATGACGCCAGCGATTTCGAGACCAAGACGCAGGACAAGGTGGCGGCGGGGAACTAGGGCCAAGCCGCCAGCGGTATGTTTGGAAAGGAGGTCCCGCCATGCCATTCTACGAAAAAGGTGATGTTCGCATCCGCTATGAGGAGGCCGGCAGCGGCTTTCCGCTGCTGGTGACCCCCGGCGGCGGATTGAACTCTCGCGTCAGCAACTGGCCGACCGCGGTGTTCAACGCCATGGAGGTGTTCAAGGACGACTTCCGCTGCATCACGATGGATCAGCGCAACGCCAACGGCGGCGAGTCCACCGGCCCGGTTGCCGTCGATGACCCCTGGGGCGCGTTCGCCGATGATCAGCTCGGGCTGATGGACCATCTCGGCATCCGGCAATTCTTCTTCATGGGCTACTGCATCGGCGGCTGCTTTGCCCTGAAGCTGATGGAGCGGGCGCCGGATCGCGTGGTGGCCGGCGTGCTCTGCCAGACGGTCGGGCACCGGCCGGAAAATCCGGATGTCATGTACAACTCGGGCCGGGATGTCTGGGCGCCGGAATTGATGGCACGGCGGCCCGAATCTGACGATGGCGACGATCGAGGCGTATCTGCACAATCTCTATCGCGCACGGGCCGACTTCGTTTACAGCGTGTCGCGGGAGTTCGTGCGCTCGTGCCAGACGCCGATGCTGGTGATGCCGGACGATACGCCCGCGCATCCATTGCAGACATCGATGGACGTCGCGGCGTTGGCGCCGAAGGCTCAGTCGACTGTGTTCCCCTGGCGCGAGCCGCCTGAGCTGAAGGCCAGGACCATCGAGCAGGTGCGGGCGTTTCTCCGGGCGCATCGGCCGGCGCAGGTGGCTGCCAAATAGAATCTGACAGTGGGGTTGGGTCGGCGTGCGTTCGTGGGGTCTCACTGCATCCACATGGACCCGGCGAATATCAACAAGCCTCGCCATTCACGCTGCTCAACCACCGCACCAGCGCTGACCCTCCTCGGAGAGGACCACGCAAATGTTCGCGTTCCTGCTCAGATACCGAGCGAGACGGCCAGGCGGATCTTCCCGTTCGCCGCTCGCAGTCGGCCTCCTGTCGCAATCGACCGCGGAACGGAAAAAAGGCTGCGGAGATCAGCGGCGGATCCCGAGCCCCATGCCCTGTCAGGCACAGCCCGAGGAGCTGACACGGCTGGGTCCGACCCAGAAATAACCGTCAAAACCAATTGGTTGCTCTGGTGCCGGGTGAGGGATTTGAACCCCCGACCTTCGGTTTACAAAACCGCTGCACTACCACTGTGCTAACCCGGCGCTGCCGCCGTTTTATCACATGCGCGCTCGCACGCCATAGGTTTTCGCCACCCCTGTAAGCCATGTGGAATCAACGACTTTCCCCAATGCCTCCATTTGACGTGTGTGAGAGGTCGCCATATGACGCGCGGTGGCCCGCACCCGCCAAAGTCTCATTCACAAGCGGCAAACACCCAGGATCCTCCAACGCCCCCGCGCCGCAACAATCCGGCAGCGGCGCATGAAACCAGCCACCAACGACCTCGGCCCAGCGCGTCCCACCCTGTTAGAAACGAAACCCATGAACCCGCCGGCGACGCCACCCCCCGAGAAAAATCGCTTTGCCTATCTCGATGGAATGCGCGGATGGGCCGCCCTGCTGGTTGTCTTGCACCACGGAATCCTGGCGGTCGACTTTGCCCTGTTCACCGGACAACCATCCGAATCCCGCGGTCACGGCGATCTCTGGCTCTCCGGGACCCCTTTCTTCCCACTCGCCGCCGCCGGCAACGCCGCCGTCTGCATCTTCTTCGCCCTGAGCGGCTTCGTCCTCGCCCACGCCTACAGCCACTCACGCCAATACTGGCTTACCTTGGCGGTACGCCGATATCTCCGCCTCGGGCTCCCCATGCTGGCCGGATGCCTGATTGCCTGGCTGCTGCTGGCCCTGGGACTGATGCGCAACGAACAAGCCGCCCTGCTTACCCATTCATCGTGGCTCGGCGGGCAATTCCACCAGCACCCCAACCTGATAAAAGCGATTCAAGAGCCGGTCCTTCTGCTGCTCGCCACCCCGACGCCCTTCGCCACAAGCTACGACTCCTCGCTCTGGACGATGTCGATCGAGGCCGAGATTTCATTGGTTCTCATAACGATTTTCGTCCTGCTCCGATACGCCGGCCGCAACGCGGATCGTATCGGAGGCTATATGTTCTGCGTGTGCGCCGTCGTGTTGGCCAGCTCCTTCGTCAGCCTCTTTGCGTTCGGCGCAGCCCTGCGACTGCTACAACCGGAACGAATCCAAACCTGGCTGAGACACCGCCGATGGCGGCTGCTCGCTCTCGTAGGCGCCGCGCTGTTCCTCGCCACGATGCCGTACAGCGTTGAACGCTGGTCCGTTTACAACCGGCTGGCCAATCTGGCATCTCGCGTCATATGGCGCACAGCCTGGTGGCCGCACTCGCCGGAATCCTTCTGGCACGGCATAGCCGCCGCCCTCATCTTGCTGGCGGCATCGTCGAGTTTCGCCATTCAGACCAAACTATCCCACCCCGTAAGCCGTTTTATGGGACGCATCTCGTTTCCACTCTATATCCTGCACGTGCCACTGCTGATGGTGGTCGAGTGCAACGTCATCCTGATCACCCGGCCGCTCGGCCTGCCACCCTTCGCCGGCGATCTGATCGCTCTCGTCACGTTCTATGTTGCGGCCATCGCGATCGCCGCACTTCTCACGCCCTTGATCGAAGGCGGCGCCGTCTCCCTCTCATCGCGGATCGGCAAAACCATCGATACCGCAATCGACCAGGGCGTCGTTCGCCTCCGCGCCGCCAGAAGGCAACGATCCCAATCAGGCGTCGAGTAGAGTGCGTTCGTCTGAGGTTTAACCCAACTTCAGACGTAAATCGCCCTCTCAAGCAAAGAGATTTAGACCTGATCGGTTCAACCTCAACCTATCAGGCTATAAATCACCATTCCCTGCCTGACGGCGCCGGTCCTCACGCCATCGCCGGCATCTCCAGTGCCAGCATGATCCGCCCATCCTCTGACGCCCGCACCGGATAGGTCCGCAACCGGCAATCCCCGGCCACGGCTTCTCCCGTGCGCAGGTCGAACGTCGTATCATGCAGCGGACACACCAGCAGCGTGCCCCCCAGCAATCCGTCCGCCAACGGACCCTGCCGATGCGGACATTTCGGTTGCGTCGCGAATACCTCCCCGTTGCGTGTCCGAAACACCGTCACCACGATCCCGTCGACATCGAAGTTCCGTCCCTCGCCAGGCGGCACCTGCGAGACATGCCCAATCGCCCGTTCGTCCTTCGTCATGCATCCACTCCCGCCAGTACATCCTCAAACTGATTGGCCGTCTTCGGCTTCGCCCGTTCGGTCCACGGATCGAACGTCGCCGCGATCGATTTCTCCAGCGCCGCATCCAGCGCCGCCGCGATCCCCTCACTGTCCTCCAGCACCA
This sequence comes from uncultured Alphaproteobacteria bacterium, assembly GCA_963790515.1. GTDB lineage: Bacteria > Pseudomonadota > Alphaproteobacteria > Acetobacterales > Acetobacteraceae > Rhodopila. The sequence goes on from CAWBPF010000021.1 coordinate 74,657, forward strand.
CCGCCCGTATCCGCTCCAGACCCACCCGCTCGACAAACGTATAGCTCCGTTCCTTGTATTTCGCGTTCTCACGGTAGTACTGCATGAAACGACCCGTGTACAGCAGCACATCATCCTCGGAATCGACCGTGCACAGCAGGTCGCCCTTGCGCACATGCCCGCCGGCCGCGCCGCCGATGTAGATCTCCCACCGCCCGTCACCGATCGCCACCGCGCCAACATCCTTGACCATCGCCTCGGAGCAGTTCCGCGGGCATCCAGCCGTCGCCAGCTTCATCTTCCCCGGCGTATCCAGCCCGCGGAACCGCTGCTCGATCCGCAACGCCAGCCCCATGCTGTCGCCCAGCCCGAAGCGGCAAAAATCCGTGCCGATGCAGCTCTTGCAGGTGCGATAGCTTTTGCCCCACGCCCAGCCTGCCGGCATGTCCAGGGCCTGCCACACCGCGGGCAGATCCTGCTTGGCCACGCCGACCAGATCGATCCGCTGCCCGCCCGTCACCTTGACCAGCGGCACGTTGAAGGTCTCCGCCACCTCCGCGATCCGCTTCAGTTCCGCCGGCGTGCACACCCCGCCCGGCATCTCCGGCATCACCGAGAACGTGCCGTCCTTCTGGATATTGCCGTGCACGCGGTCGTTGATGAACCGCGCGTCGCGTTCGTCCTCATACTCATCCGCCCAGATCGTCGCCAGCATCGAGGCCAGCGCCGGCTTGCTCGCCGCGTCCTCGATGCCGCCCGCCAACGTCGCGAACACCGAGGACACCGACCGCAGCCCCTGTTCCCGCACCGCCTGACCAGTTCCGGCTTGGTCATCGGAATGCCCGGCACATAGTAGTGCACCGACGGATCTTCCTCGGCCGTTCCGCCACAGAACCAATCGACCAGTTCGCTGACCAGCGACTTGCACGACCCGCAGCCCATGCCCGCCCGAGTCGCCTTCATCACCGCCGTTGCGGTCCGGCTGCCCGCCGCGTACGCAAGCTGCCGATGCCGCCCTTGGTCACGCCGTTGCAGTTGCAGACTTGGGTTTCCGCCGGCATCTCGTCCAGCGTCACCTTCTGCGGTGGCGCGCCAAGGTCGAACAGCAACGACAGCCGCTCCTCCGGCAGCTTGCTGTCGCGGTCGAACGCCTGCATCAGGAACGCCGCCTTGCTGATCTCGCCCATCAGGATGGCGCCCACCAGCCGCCCGTCGCGCACGATCAGTTTCTTGTAGATGCCCCTGCCGCGGCTCCGCAGAACTGCACCGTTTCGTCGCCGTCATCGGCCGGGTTCGTCAGCCCCATCGACGCCAGCTCGACCCCCATGACCTTCAGCTTCGTCGCCAGCTTCGACCCGTGATACGCCGCCGTCGTATCCGTCCCGGTAATGTGGTCGGCGAACACCTTCGCCTGCTCCCACAACGGAGCCACCAGGCCGTAGACCTTGCCGCGATGCTGCGCGCACTCGCCGACGACATAGATGTTGAAGTCGTCAACCGAGCGCATGTGGTTATCGACGGCGATCGCGCGCTCGACCGTCAGTCCGGCACGCACCCCGATCTCGGCATTCGGCCGGATGCCGGCCGCGACCACCACCATGTCGCAGTCGAGCGAAGTTCCGTCCTTGAACACCAGCCCGGTAACGGACTCCTCTCCCAGCACCTTGTGTCGTCGATTTCTTCAGATGGATCGTAACACCCATCTTTTCCATCGCGGTCCGCAGGATGGCGCCACCCTGGGCATCGAGCTGAGCCTCCATCAGCTGCTTGCCGATATGGACCACATGCACTTCGCAGCCATGGTTCAGCAGCCCACGCGCCGCCTCCAGCCCCAGCAAACCGCCGCCGATCACCACCGCCTTGCTTGCTCTCTTTGGCCTGCGCGATGATGCCGGAGCAGTCATCCAGCGTGCGGAATCCGAACACGCCGTGCTTCAGCCCGCCATCCGGCCCGCTCAATCCCTCCATCGGCGGAATGAAAGCGCGGCTGCCGGTCGCGATCAGCAGCTTGTCGTAATGCAACTTTGATGCCGGTATCCGAAAGCACCATCTGCGACATCCGATCGATGTCGGTGACCCGCGACCCTGCATGCAGCGTGATGTTGTTCTCCGCGTACCAATCCAAGGGATTGATGTAGATCTCGCTGGTATCCTGCGCCCCGCTCAGGACATTCGACAGCAAGATACGGTTGTAGTTACCGTACGGCTCATCGCCGAACATGGTGATCTCGAACTGATCGCCGCCGCCGCGTGCCAGGACTTCCTCGACCGCCCGCGCGCCCGCCATGCCATTGCCAATGACAACGAGTTTCTGCTTGACCATAATGCCGACTCCGCCGGCTAGATCTCGACCAGTCCCAGATCGACAACAACCGTGCCGCTCAACGCCCTCCGGCGCCAGGATCATCAGTTCCAGCTTGGTCTCAGGCTGCAGATCCTCCACCACGGCCAGCTGCACGTGCGCCGAGGCCTTGGCGCCGATCGGGAAATACCGCATCAGCTTGCCGTCCCGCATCAGCGCGACCGTGATCATCTCGGCACTGCTGTTGCCGCCGCGAAAATACAGCGGCTGGGCACGCTTGTCGGCGGCGACGTCAAGATGCGCCCCGGCCAACGGCACCGGCTTGGCGTACCCGGCACCGACGAACGAAAAACGCCCTGGATAAATCTCGGTTCTGAATCGATCATGCTGTCTCTGCCTGGCTTGTTGGCTGTTCATCAGGTTCCGCGCGCACCGCGCAGATCTTGAACTCGGGAATCCGCGCGATCGGATCGAGCGCGGTGTTGGTCAGGATGTTCGCCGCGCCCGCGCCGCCCCAGTGGAACGGCACGAACAGCGTATCCATTCGGATGTCCGCGGCTTAGTCGGGCCTTCAGCGACATCTGCCCGCGCCGCGTCGTCAGCCGCACCCTCATGCCGTCGCCGCACCCCCATGTCGCGCGCCGTTTCGGGATGCATCTCCACGAACGGTTCCGGCTGAGCTTCCGCCAGTTCCGGCACGCGGCGCGTCTGGGTGCCGGACTGGTAATGGCCCATCAGCCGGCCGGTTGTCAGGAAATACGGATAGTCCGCCGATCGGGTGTCTCCGCTGGCCCGCGATGCTCGACCGGATGGAACCGCGCGCGCCCATCCGTCGGTCGGCGAACGACGTCCCGAACAGCCGCGGCGTGCCCGCGTGCTCCGTCTCCGGGCACGGCCAGAACACGCCGTCCTCGGCCGCGATGCGGTCATAGCTGACGCCGGCGTAGTCAGCGATACCGCCGCCGACGCACGCCGCAGTTCCGCAAACACCGCCACGTTCGACGCGCTGAAATGATCACTCGGCTCCCAGCCGGTCCGCCAGCCCCTTCAGGATCTGCAGATCGGTCCACACGCCGTCAGGCGGCGCCGCCGCGCGTTGACGCAGCAGCACACGGCCCTCCAGATTGGTCATCGTGCCGTCATTCCTCCGCCCACTGTGCGGTCGGCAACACAACGTCGGCCATCGCAGCCGTTTCTGACAAGAACAGATCGGCCACCACCAGGAAATCCAGCTCATCGCATGCCGCTGCGCCAGCGGCCCCAGCGTCCGGCGCGCTGACCACGATGTTGGACGCCATCACCATCAGCCCGCGCACCTGCCCGCCCAGCGCCGCCAGCAACTCCATTCGCCGACAGCCCGGGCCCAGGCAGGCTGTCCGGATCGAACGCCCCAGACCGCCGCGACCTCGGCGCGATGCGGTCGGGTTGTCCAGCTTCCGGTAGCCCGGCAACTGGTCCGCCTTCTGCCCGTGTTCCCGTCCGCCCTGGCCGTTGCCCTGGCCGGTCAGGCAGCCGTAGCCGCTGTTCGGCCGGCCCGGCAGACCCAGTGCCAGCGCCAGATTGATGAACGCCGGCACGTTGTCGACCCGTGGCTTCTGCTGCTCGGTGCCCCGGGCGGTGATCACCATCGCACTGCTGGCCTCGCCCAGCAGCGCATCGCCGCCCGCACCAGTTGCCGCTCGGGCACCCCGGTGATCCGCTCGACCCGGTCTGGCCAGCACGACGCGACGATCCGCCGCACCGCGCTCGAAACCCGCGGTCCGAGCCTCGATGTAGTCCCGGTCGATCAGCCCGCGCTGAATGGCGACATGCAGCAACCCGTTGGCCAGCGCGGCATCCGTCCCCGGCGTCAGTTGCAGATGCAGATCCGCCGCCTTCGCCGTCGCGGTCCGCCGAGGGTCGGCCACGATCAGCGTTCCGCCTGCAGCCCGCTGCGCCTCGAAATACTGCATCACCGGCGGCATGGTTTCCGCCGGGTTCGCCCCCGCCAGCAGGATCGCCTGCGCCCGGGGAATATCCGCCAGCGGAAACGGCAGCCCACGATCCACCCCAAACGCGCGGTTGCCAGCCGCCGCCGCGGCCGCCATGCAGAACCGCCCGTTGTAATCGATGTTCGCCGTCCGCAGCGCCACGCGGGCAAACTTGCCCAGGGCATAACTCTTTTCGTTCGTCAGCCCGCCGCCGCCAAACATACCGAACGCATCCGCCCCATGTGCCGCCTGGATCGAGCGCATCGACGCTGCGACCCGGTCCAGCGCCTGATCCCACGTGACCGGCAGCAACGGTGCGCCGCGATGCGCCCGGGCCAGCGGCGTGGTCAGTCGGTCGGGCGCATCCAGCAGCGATGCCGCCGTCCATCCCTTGCGGCACAGTCCACCTTTGTTGGTCGGAAAATCCCGTGCCGCGACCTGCAACTTCCCGTCCTGCCGCACCAGCGTCATGCCGCACTGCAAGCGCGCAATACGGGCAGTGCGTGGCGACCGAGGCCGCCGGCTCCATCTCAGATCCGCGCCACGCCGGGCATCGCGCCCCAGGTCGTCCGCCACCGCGACTTGATGCTGCTCAGCCCGACAACCGCGACCAGCGCAAGCAGCGCGAACACCAGCAGCCCAGCCTGATAGCTGCCGGTGAACTGTTTCGCATACCCAAGGCTCGACGCCAGGTAGAACCCGCCGATACCGCCGGTCATCCCGACCAGTCCGGTCATCACGCCGATTTCCTGACGGAACCGCTGCGGTACCAGTTGAAACACCGACCCGTTGCCCATGCCCAGCGCCAGCATGCCGATAATGAATACTGCCAGCGCCATCCAGGCCTCCGGCAACCCGAAGCTGACGACAGCCAAAGCCACCGCGGCGACCACGTACATAATGGAAAGCGCTCGGATCCCGCCAATACTGTCCGCGACAATTCCGCCGATCGGTCGCACCAGCGACCCGGCAAAAACACAGGCCGCCGTCAGATATCCCGCCGTCGTCGGCGCCAGGCCATACTGGCTGTTGAAGTAGATGGTCAGCGACGAAGTCAGCCCGACAAAGCCGCCGAACGTGACGCCATAGAAGAACATGAACCACCAGGCATCGCCGTTCCGCAGCACGGCCAGGTATTCCAGCCACCCCTTGGCCGGTGGCTTGTTCGGGCTGTCCTTTGCCATCAGCACATACACCACAAGCGCGATCGCCACCGGAATCGCCGCCAGCCCCAGGACATTGTTCCAGCCGAACGCCACGGCCAGCGCCGGCGCGAACAGCGCCGCGAACACCGTGCCCGAATTTCCGGCGCCGGCAATGCCCAGCGCCGTCCCCTGGTGCTCCGGCGGATACCAGCGCGAGGCTAACGGCAGCGCCACCGCGAACGACGAGCCCGCCACCCCCAGCACGATGCCCAGCAACAGGACCTGCCCAAAACTACGAACCCCGAGCACCCACGCCAGCAGCAACCCGCCCAGGACGATCGTCTGACCGATCAATCCGGTCCGCTTCGGCCCGATGCGATCGACCAGCACCCCATTGACGACCCGAAGCACCGCGCCGGCCAGGATCGGCATCGCCACCATCAAACCTTTTTGGGCGGCATCGAGATGAAGTTCGCTGGCGATCTGCACCCCCAGCGGGCCAAGCATCACCCAAACCATGAAGCTGATGTCGAAATAGAAGAAGGCGGCAAACAGCGTCGGTGGATGGCCCGCGCGAAGAAAATCCCGATTGATCATGCAACCCCAATTCTTGCTCAGGGGCTCACGCTAAAGGTCAATTTTTGATCACACAAGAAGACATGACGAAAAATACGTCATAAATTCGATCGCTAAAAAGTCAATTGATTGATAAATGGTAGAATGAACTCCAGTAATGCACAAATATTAATCATAATATCGCGTCGCCCGAAAACCGCTGACCCCGCCACGGCAATCATACGTGGCAGGAAATTCATCCGCATGACGCGGGTTTAATTGCTCCGCCTAGAGAACGGTTAACTGTGGGTCCGCATGTTAAAGCGGTCGGTCGTGCGGTTCACCTGGTCTACTGCCGCATCGACCCAGTCTTACAAACCACCGTCGGGAACAGGAGATGCAAACATGAACACCCAACCCCAACGCCATCCGTTAGGACGGACCGCGCTCGCCGCTACCTTGCTGGCCGGCACCAGCCTGGGCGGTTTCGCCCTCGGCCATAGCGCCCTGGGCTGACAATCCCGCCCCGGTCAATCCGCCCGGCGCCCAGCTCCAGCCGCATACCTTGCCGGACTTCACCGAACCTGGTGACCCAGGTGAAGCCGGCCGTGGTCTCCATCACCAACAAGCTGAAAGCCACCCCGGCGTCGCTGGAGGACGACCAGCAGGGCGGCCAGATGCAGCAGCTTCCGTTCCCGTTCAACCAGATGATCCCGCGGATGCCGCAGCAGCAGGAGCATGCGGTCGAGGCACGCGGCTCCGGCTTCATCATCAGCGCCGACGGCACCATCGTCACCAACAACCACGTGGTGAAGGGCGCCACGCACCCTCAGCGTCACGCTCGACGACGGCACCGTGCTGCCGGCCAAGGTGATCGGCACCGATCCGCGCACCGACATCGCCGTGCTCAAGGTCGATGCCGGCCAAGCCGCTGCCCTTCATCCAGCTCGGCAACTCGCGCGACGTGAAGCCGGGCGAGTGGGTCGTCGCGATGGGCAACCCGTTCGGCCTGGGCGGCACCGTCACCGCCGGTATCGTCTCGGCCGTCAGCCGCGACATCGGCGCCGGCCCGTACGACCAGTTCATCCAGGTCGACGCGCCGATCAACCAGGGCAACTCCGGCGGCCCGCTGTTCACCCAGGACGGCAAGGTGATCGGCATGAACACCGCGATCCTGTCGCCCACCGGCGGCTCGGTCGGCATCGGCTTCGCCATCCCGTCCGACATGATCCGCACGGTCTCGGCCAGCTCGAGAAGGACGGCCACGTCACCCGCGGCTATGTCGGCGTGGAGGCGCAGCAGATCACCGCCGAGCACCGCCCAGGCGATGCACCTGAAGGCGAATGACGGCGCCCTGCTGGCCGGCGTGCAGCCCGACAGCCCGGCGGCCGAAGCCGGCCTGCAGCCCGGCGACGTGATCCAGGCGGTCAACGGCACGAAGATCGCCAACCCGAAGGAACTGGCGTTGAACGTCGCCGGCATCCAGCCCGGTGACCAGGCGCATCTGACCGTGCTGCACGACGGCCAGACCAAGGACGTCACCGTGAAGGTCGGCACGCTGCCGAGCGATCAGACCGCCAGCAACGACAACCAGCGGCAGCGACGAGCATCACGCTCAGATCGGCCTGGCGCTGGCGCCGCTGTCACCGGACATGCGCAACCAGCTCGACGTGCCGGACGGCACCAAGGGTGCGGTGGTGCAGGGCGTGCAGCCCGGCTCTCCGGCCGAAGCCGCGGGCCTGCAGCCCGGTGACGTGATCGTCGGCGTCGGCACGCATGCGGTGTCCTCGCCGGCCGAGGCCGCCCACGCCATGCGCACCGCGCTGAACGGCAGCGACCATGCGTTGGCGCTGCGGGTGATCCGCAACGGTCAGCCGGTGTTTGTCGGCGTGACCGTCGGCGGCCAGAACAACCAAGGCTGACCGGGAAGGGCAGGGGCATGTGGCCGGCAGTCTAGAGCGCGATCGTCTGAGGTTGACTTCAACCTCGGGCGTGAATCGCCCTCTCAGACACAAGAGCTGGAGCGCGATGGGTTCAACCTGAACCTATCGCGCTCAATGTCGCCACATGCCGTCTTTCTGCACGTCGACGTTCAGGGTCTGAGGCAGAATAAGCCAGTCGGGCTCTGCTTCGGATCGCCAAGGATCCGACGGACCCTTCGATCCCGCGAACTTGCCGGGATTGCAAGGGCCATCGACCCTCGGCGGCGGCGGCGCCTTCCGGTAACTTATCTTTCTAAGACCTGGACCTAGGCCGGAACGCTGGCCGTCCCGGGCGGCCGCGATATCTTGCGGCGTTCAGCGGCACTTCGACGTCGATCTCCAGCGTCGAAGAACGATGCCCCGCGGTCCAGCTTGATTTGCACCGCATCCCGATCGACCGTGATATGCTTGGCGATGACCGCCAGGATTTCCTCCTGCAGCGTCGCCAGCAGATCGGATTTGCCGATCACGCTGCGCTCATGCGCCAGCAGCACCTGCAGCCGGTCCCGCGCGACCGGGGCGGTGGTCTTCTTGCGGAATAGTTCTAACAGGTTCATGCGACCCTCCGCCCGAACAGCCGGCCGATGAAGCCGGTGCGCTCCATCGGAACGACCACATCGACCAGTTCGCCCTTCAGCCGCCTCGCCGCATCGAAATAGGCCCGCGCCGGCGCGCTGTTGCGGATTGTTCAGCGTCACCGGCGAGCCGATGTTGGAGGCCTTGAGGACTTCCTCGCTTTCCGGAATGATTCCCAGCAGCGGGATCGACAGGATCTCCAGCACATCATCGACCTTCAGCATTTCGTTGCGCGCCGCTCGGCCGGCATCGTAACGCGTGACCAACAAATGCTTGTCGATCCGCTCACCTTTTTCCGCTCTCAGCGTCTTGGAATCCAGCATGCCGATGATGCGGTCGGAGTCGCGCACCGACGAAACTTCCGGGTTGGTCACCACCACCGCCACATCGGCGTTGCGCATCGCCAGCAGCGCGCCGCGCTCGATCCCGGCGGGGCTGTCGCAGATCACCCAGTCGAATTTCTCTCGCAGTTCGGCGATGACCTTGTCGACGCCTTCGGTCGTCAGCGCGTCCTTGTCGCGGGTCTGCGACGCCGGCAGCAGCGACAGCGTATCGATCCGCTTGTCGCGGATCAGCGCCTGCGCCAGCTTGGCGTCGCCTTGCACCACGTTGATCAGGTCGAACACCACACGGCGTTCCGCCCCCATCACCAGGTCCAGGTTTCGCAACCGACGTCGAAATCGATCACCACGACGTTCTCGCCACCGCGCGCGAGCGCAGCGCCGAGCGCGGCGGTGGAGGTCGTCTTGCCGACCCCGCCCTTGCCGGACGTCACCACCAGCACCTTGCCCATCTGCGTTCCCCTTAATCCAGCACTGAGATTTTCATCTGTTCGCCGTCCAGCCAGGCCTGCACCGGCTTGCCCAGCAGCTTTGGCCGGCATGTCGTCGGCGGTCTGGTAGACGCCATCGATCGCCAGCAGTTCGGCCTGCAACTTGCTGCAGAAAATCCGGGCGCCGGGATGTCCCGGCCAGCCCGGCAATGGCTCTTCCGCGTAACGTTCCATAGATATGGACCGACCCGCCGGCCATGACTTCGGCGCCCGACGCCACCGAACCCAGGACGGTGATGTCGCCACGCTCGAACACGACGGACTGGCCGGAGCGAACCGGTTGGTCGATCAGCAGCGTGTTGACCTCTCGCCGCGCTGGACGCGAGCAGGTATCGGCCGGCTGGCGCGCCGTTGACGGGCTTTGCGCCTCCGGGCGCCTCGATCTCGCGGCCGGGCTTGGTGGAAACCGGCAACGGCCGGCCCCAGGCCTCGATCCCCGCCCAGGACGGGTGCGCGCCTTCGGTGCCGATGATGCGGATGCCGCGCTGTTCCAGCAGCTGAAGGAACTGCGCGACGCCCTGCTGCTCGCGCGGGACGGCGCCGAGATCGACCACGACCGGGCGCGCATCGAAGAAATTCGGCGATCGTTCCATTTGCGCATCCAGTGCGCTCAGCCATTCGTTCAGCGGCACTTCGGGCGCCAGGACCAGGGCCATGATGGAGCGGCCACGCAGGCGAATCAGCGGTTTTGTCTCGGATGTTGTCACAGTCCCGACCTATCCGTTGACTGGCGGACGGTCAACGAGAATCCGGTGGCACTGCACAAAATAATGTGGATAACCGTCCGTACCGACCGCTAGGGGTAGTGGTCGGGCCAGAATTCAGCCCTATACATGGTAGCGCCGCCGAGGTTGCCCCCGGCGGCGCTTCCAGATCAGACTGCAGGCTTAAGTTATCGCATGCGCCAGCAGGCTGGACAGGGTCAGCGTGCGTCGCGCCGTTGATGGTCGCGATCGCCACGCCCGTGCCGCCCGAGGTCGGCGCGACCGACAGTGTCGCACCTTGTCGCCGAGTCGGTGACCGTCAGGTAGTTCGCCAGGGTCGAGGCCGACCCGTTCCAGTTGGTCGCCGCCAAGCGCGGTCTTCAGGTCCAGCGTGTCCCCGCTGGTCAGGATGTTGCTGGTGAAGGTGTCGGTGCCCTTGCCGGCGCTGGGTATCATGTAAGTGTTCCGCTTGCCGGTGTCGGTGATCGTGTCGGTCCCGCCGGACAGGCTGACGATGTCGCCCGAGCCGCTGAGGAACAGCATGTGGTTGCCGGCCGTTGCCACCACCGAGACCTGGCTTTGGCTGACCGTCGCGCTGGTCGTGCCGGACGCGATGGTGATCGGCGCCGGCAGCGGGCTGGTGCTGGTCCCCGCGCCAGGAGCCCACGCCGCCGTCGGGCTGGTCTTGCCCCACCAAAGGTTGCTGGTGTTCTCCTGCCATACCGCCTTGCCGACATAGGCCAGTTCCGTCACATGCCCGGTCGTTGTGTCGGCGACGCCATTGACCGCCACCTGGCCGGCGCTGGTGATCGTCCATTTGTTGCCGGCGGCATCGGTGATCGCCGCGGCGCTGCCCGCCAGCACCATCGTATCGTTTGGTGAGGCCGTCACCGTGGGCGGCGGGGGCGGTGGTGGGGGCGGTGACGCCGTCGTGGTGGGCACGCTGAAGCTGTGCGATCCGTTGTTGAACAGCCCATACGGCGCACTGGTCACCGTCGTCCCGTCATAGGACACGCTGTTGATGAACAGGTTGCGGTCGACCGAGTCATAGGTGCCCCGTGCATCAGGCGGACCGATCTGATCATTGATATACGCGATCGATACGGTGTGCGGCCCATTGCCCCATGATCCATGCAGCACGAACGGCTGGGTCTGGCCTTGCCACTCGATCGCCGACGTCGTGAACGTGCCACCGACCTGCGTGCCATCGACCGAGACGGTGAACTGGGCATCGCCCTGGTACGGATCCTCCGACATCCCCAGGGTCAGCGTATCGGCCCCGGTCCCGAACGAAACCGCGGCCGGCGTGGTGCTGGGTGTCGACGGCGCCCCGGCCGGAACCGCGGTGGTGTCCGTCACTGCGTAAACGGCGTTGCCGTACACCGTGGCCCCGGTATTGAGCGGCGCATAGAACGGCGACTGGTAGATCCCGGTGACGGTCGAGGAAACCACGCTGCCGTCATAGGTAACACCGTTGACATAGACATTCCGGTCGCCGCCGTCGTTGAACGCCGCCTTGTCGCCCGCGGTCATCGAGTTGTTGGCGAATGTGACGGTGATCGCGTGCTTGCCGGGCGCGAAATTGCCCTGAAACGTGAACGTCTCCGTCTGCCCGGCGGTATGCGAGGCCGTGACGGTCTGCAAGCCGCCGATCTGCTGGCCATCCACGTTCAGGGTGAACTCGGCATCGGCCCCGGCCGCCCCCGTGGGCCCATCGGCATCTTCCGACATCGTCAACACGATCGTGTCCGATCCGCTGCCGATGGTGCCGGCCGGTGGGGGTGGGGGTGGCGGTGGTGGTGGCGTGGTCACGGCCGGCAGCGGGCTGGTCGCGGTCCCCGCGCTCGGTGCCCAGGCATCGTTGTTCTGCGTCTCACCCCACCACAGGTTGCTGGCATTCTCCTGCCAGATGGTGCCGTTCACGTAGGCCAGTTCCTTGACGTTCGCCGTCATGGTGTCGGCCGTACCGTTGACCGCGACCTGGCCGCCGGCATTGATCGTCCACTTGTTGCCGCCGGCATCAGTGATCGACCCGCTCGTCCCCATCACCACGGTATCGTTGGCCGATGACGTCGGCGCCGGTGGGGGTGGGGGTGGTGGTGGGGGTGGTGTCGTGGTTGTGGCGGGTAGCGGGCTGGTCGCGGTCCCCGCGCTCGGTGCCCAGGCATCGTTGTTCTGCGTCTCACCCCACCACAGATTGCTGGTGTTCTCCTGCCAGATCGTCCCGTTCACGTAGGCCAGTTCCTTGACGTTCGCCGTCATGCTGTCGGCCGCGCCGTTGACCGCGACCTGGCCGGCGGCGTTGATCGTCCACTTGTTGCCGCTGGCATCAGTGATCGACCCGCTCGTCCCCATCACCACGGTATCGTTGGCCGATGGCGTCGGCGCCGGTGGTGGCGGTGGCGGCGGTGGTGGCGTCGTGGTTGTGGCAGGCAACGGGCTGGTCGCGGTCCCCGCGCTCGGTGCCCAGGCATCGTTGTTCTGCGTCTCACCCCACCACAGATTGCTGGTGTTCTCCTGCCAGATCGTCCCGTTCACATAGGCCAGTTCCTTGGCGTTCGCCGTCATGGTGTCGGCCGCGCCGTTGACCGCGACCTGGCCGGCGGTGTTGATCGTCCACTTGTTGCCGCTGGCATCAGTGATCGACCCGCTCGTCCCCATCACCACGGTATCGTTGGCCGATGGCGGCGAGGCTGGCGGCGGCGGCGGTGGCGGCGGGGACGTGACAACGCCGGAACCGCCAGTCGACTGGCTGAACAGCCACCCGAGCGGCGAGCCTGCACCGGCCTGCGGGTAATAGGTGTCCCAGACATCGTGACCGAGGCTGTTGTCCTGGGTGTATTGCATGTCGCCGCCGATAGCCTGCTCGGCGGCATACAGGTTCTGGTCCCAGGTCAACGGCACCGTGGTGTCCTGCCCGCCATGAATCGCCCAGAACGGCACGTTCTTCAGGGCCGCCACGATCGAGGGATCCGGCTGCGGATAGCCTTGCCCATAATCCGCGCCTGCCAGCGCAAGGCCGGCCGCGAACAGCTTGCCCTCGGTCCCGGTATAGGCATTGTATTTGATCAGCATGTCTTCCGTGCCGATGCCGCCCATGCTGTTGCCGGTCACATAGATCCGCGACGCATCGCTGGAATACTGCGCCATGACCTGCTTCAGCGCGGCAATGGCGTTCGTCTCGCCGGCACTGTCGGCCGAGCTGACGCCACCGAAGTTGATCGTCTCGCCAGATGGATCTGCCGACTGGTCCAGCAGCGGCATCACGACGATCGCCGGTGTGGAGGTGCGGAACGCGGTGGTGTTGAACCACGGATCGACCTCCGCCAGCAGCCCCGACGGGTCATTCCCCATGTCGAGCTGGTGTAGGTACAGCACAGTGGGATATTTGATTGATGGGTCGTAGTTCGCCGGCAACAGCACGTCGTATTGCATGCCGTTGATGGTCTGCGTGACCCAATTGCCCGGTGTGACCGCCTGACTGGAATTGGATGTCTGTGTGCCGCTCATTGCCGTCGCTGCTCCCTGAAATGTGATCAGTGGAAGCAGGCTTTTCACGGATACGTGAGGAGCTTCAATCGAAAATCGTGACTATTTGATCACGTTGTCAGGTATTTTTCCGATCATTACATTTCACAAGATCGGTATGAAAGAGGCAAACCATAAAATATCAGCTGCATATTTGATAATTCTATTACGAATACGAACATATTATGCCGAAAAATTGTCGTATGGTCTAAACAATATCCCTATATATAATGTCATAAAAACTGATATGATATCGAATCATAAATCGACCACGCCTTGATCGTAATGTTCAGTCGTCCTGCTCGCTTAAGCCGTTGCAACCAGTCATACTCCATCCTCAGCGTAACCAAACCATCACACTACCCAGGCCAACCCACTGCTAAACGCCTGAAGCCCCCAGACCGCTCGGTCGCCGGGTGGACGCACACGGATGGGACGATTCCTTGCTGCAACTCGTTGATCTCACCCGCCGGTTCGGTGAAAAATGCGCGGTCGCCCAAGCCAACCTGACCATCGCCGACGGCGAGATGGTCGGCATCATCGGCCGCTCGGGCGCCGGCAAATCCACCCTGCTGCGCCTGATCAACCGCCTGATCGACCCGTCCGAGGGCACGCATCCTCTGCGACGGCATCGACGTCACCGCGCTGCACGGCAGGCAGCTGCGCGCCTGGCGCGCCCGCACCGCGATGATCTTCCAGCAGTTCAACCTGGTGAACCGGCTGGATGTGCTGACCAACGTGATGTGCGGCCGGCTGCATCGAAATGCCCGCACCACGCGTGCTGCTGAAATGTTCACCCCGGCCGAACGGGCACTGGCCATCCGCGCGCTGGACCGGCTGGGGCTGGCGGAGGTCGCGATGAACCGCGCCGACGCGCTGTCCGGCGGCCAGCAGCAGCGCGTCGCCATCGCGCGGGCGCTGATGCAGCAGCCGCGGATCCTGCTGGCGGACGAGCCGATCGCCTCGCTCGATCCGCTGAACGCCAAGGTGGTGATGGACGCGCTCGCCGACATCAACCGCCGCGACGGCATCACCGTGCTGACCAACCTGCACACGCTCGATACCGCGCGCACCTATTGCCGCCGCATCATCGGCATGTCCGCCGGCCGCATCGTGTTCGACGGCGCGCCGGAAGCGCTGACCGAAGCCGTGCTGCGCGACATCTACGGCCAAGCCGACGGCACGGGCGCCCTGGACGAGCGCATCACCTCCACCAGCTCTGCCGGCACGCCGCGCTCGCCGCCCTGGCGGGCTATAGCGTTCGACCGAGGAGAGACTGCCACCATGCTTCGCCGCATCGTTCATCCGCCTCGCGCTTCGCTGGCGCATCGCGCTGCTCGCGCCGCTGGCACGCCCACGCCCAGGACTGGAAGCCCAGGTCAAGGAATTCCGCATCGGCCTGCTGGGCGGCGAGAACACCTCCAGCCGCCTGGCGCGCTACGACGGCTTCCAGCAAACTGCTGCAGGAGAAACTGGGCATCCCGGTGAAGCTGTTTCCCGCCGCCGACTACGCCGGCGTGATGCAGGCCATGGCCGCCGGCCAACTGGACGTCGCCGAGTTCGGCCCCTCCGCCTTCGCCGGCGCCTGGCTCGACTGCAAATGCGTCGACCCGATCGTGGTGCCGCAGGAGAAGGACGGCACCGTCTTCTACATCTCGGTCATGGTCACGCGGAAGGATTCCGGCATCACCTCGATCGAGCAGATGAAGGGCCATTCGCTGGCCTGGGCCGATCCGAACTCCACCTCCGGCTACCTGATCCCCAGCGCGACGCTGAAGGCCACGGGGATCGATCTGGCGGACGGCGCGTACTTCTCCCGCACCGGGTTCGCCGGCGGGCATGAGCAGGGCATCGTCGCCGTGCTGAACAAGCAATACGACGCCTGCGTGACCTGGACCTCGGGCCAGGGCGACATCGCCGAAGGCTACAGCCGCGGCGCCCTGCGCGGCATGGTGGATCGCGGCATGCTGAAGATGTCCGACGTCAACATCATCTGGCAGTCCGGCAAGATCCCCAACGGGCCCTGGGCGCTGCGCTCCGCGTTGCCGGCCGGCCTGAAAGCAGCGTTCGCCGCGTTCATGCTGGACCTGCCGAAGTCGCACAAGGACATCTACGACGCGGTCGAGCAGGGCTCCGGCGTCGGCTACGTCCCGGCGACGATGGACCTGTACAAGGACATCATCGAGCTGCGTGAGGCCGAGCGGCGCGGCAATCGCGGTGACCGGCCGTGGCATGACGCTCGACACGCCGACGATCCGACTCGCGACCCCGCCTACCGGCTGTTCCAGCAGCGCTTCGGCGCGCTGCGCCGGGCGCGCCAGACCGAGACGCTGCTGACCGTCGCCGTCGTCGTCCTGCTGTTCGTCGTCGCGGCCGTCTGGACCGATTTCTCGCCCGACAAGATCGCCGCCGGCCTGCCCCGCATCGGCGAGTATTTCGGCAAGCTGTTTTCCATCGAGCCAAACGCGCGGCGCCGGCCCGGTGCCGGTGCTGGCGCTGGCGCCATCTGTTCGGCGGCGTGAAGGAACCGCAGTCCATCGCCTACTGGTTCTACCGCATCAACGTCTACGTCGACGCTGCTGTGGCAGACCATCCAGATGGCGATCCTGGCCACCGCGCTGGGCTTCGCCGCCGCCTTCGCGCTGTCCTTTCCCGCCACCCGCACCTTTGTCGGCAGCCGCATGGTCGTCTTCGTCACCCGCCGCCTGCTGGAGGTGATGCGCACCATCCCGCAGGTCGTGCTGGCGTTCATCCTGGTCTGGCCGTTCGGCATCGGCCCGCTGGCCGGCATCGTCGCGATCGCCGTCCACACCACCGGCGCCCTGGGCAAGCTGTTCTGTCGAACTGAACGAAAACGCCGACCTGCGCCCGGTCGAGGGCATCCGCTCCGTCGGCGGCTCCTGGCTCGCGCAGATCCGCTACGGCGTCGTGCCGCAGGTGCTGCCGGGCTTCCTGAGCTATGGGCTGCTGCGGTTCGAGATCAATGTCCGCTCCTCCACCATCATCGGCTTCGTCGGCGCCGGCGGCATCGGGCAGGAACTGAAGCGGGTGATCGGCTTCAACATCTATGAGGAGGTCAGCGCGATCGTCATCCTGATCCTGCTGATCGTCGTCGCCATCGACCTGCTGTCGGAACGCATCCGCCACCGCTTCATCGGCCAGCGCCTCGTGGACTGTTGCATGAGCGGCACGACGCATCGATATCGCCGCCGAACGCGCCCGCCATCCGGAGGCGTTCCGCGCGCAAGGGCTGGCTGCGCTGGCTGCTGCTGGCCGGGGTGTTCGGCTACCTGTTCTACCTGCATGTGGCTGTTCGACTTCGGCCGCGTCTTCACCAGCCTGCCGAAGGTCTGGGTGATCGTGCGGCTGATGCTGGACTGGTCGAGCATCGCCGAGTGGGACCACGCCGAACTCTGGCGGTCGATGCTGGAGACCGTCGCGATGGCCTATCTCGGCACCATGCTCGGCGGTGGTCTTCGCCGTGCCGCTGGGCTTCCTCGGCGCCCGCAACATCATCCCGCAGCGCGGTGTTCCGCTTCTGCACCCGCCGGCTGTTCGACGGCTTGCGCGGCCTGGACCAGTTGATCTGGGCGCTGGTGTTCGTCCGCGCCATGGGCCTGGGCCCGATCGCCGGCATCCTGGCCATCGCCGTCGCCGAAACCGGCGTGCTGGCCAAACTGTTCGCCGAGGCGGTCGAGAACATCGACCGCAAGCAGGTCGAGGGCATCACTTCGGTCGGCGCCGGCTTCATCGGCCGGCTGCGCTTCGCCGTCCTGCCGCAGGTCCTGCCGGTGATGATCAGCCAGGCGCTGTACTCGATCGAGTCCAATTCCCGCGAGGCGACGATCCTGGGCCTGGTCGGCGCCGGCGGCATCGGGCTGCGGCTGTCGGAGCGGATCCAGATCAATGCCTGGGATCAGGTGGCCTACGTCATCGTGCTGATCCTGATCACCGTCGCGATGATCGACACGATATCGCGCTATCTGCGGCTGCGGCTGATCGGGACAGCCAATACCTGACGCACGACCGCCTTTATCGCCGCCCACCCGCCGATCGCACATCCACCAGGTCGAAGCCCGCCGGCATAACCGCGCCGCGAGCAACGACCGCGATCACCCGCGCAAATAAACCAGCCAGGCGCCGCCGATCCAGGGGCCGACCGCCCGAAGTCAGCGATCAGTCCTTGGTCGACAACAGCACAAGACCCGGCTCAGGCCGCGCGCACCTCACGCAGGAACGTCGCAACCTGGGACCGCAGCACCTCGCCATTCCTCGACAGTTCGCCCGCCGCGGAGAGCACCTGTTCGGCGGCGGCACCGGTCTGCCGAGCCGCCTCGCTGACGCCAGAGATGTTCCCCGACACCGCCCGCGTGCCTTCCGCCGCCTTCAGCACGTTGCGCGCAATCGCCTGCGTCGCCGCCCCTTGCTCATCGACCGCTGAGGCGATCGTGCTCGCGGTCTCGCTGACCTTGCCGATCGTCTCGGTGACGCCTTGGATCAGTTGCGCCGAAATCTGTGTCGCCTCCTGGATCGACCGGATCTGGGCGCCGATCTCCTCGGTCGCCTTCGCGGTCTGGTTGGCCAGCGCCTTGACCTCGGACGCCACCACCGCGAAGCCCTTGCCGGCATCGCCCGCCCGCGCCGCCTCGATCGTCGCGTTCAGCGCCAGCAGATTGGTCTGACCGGCAATGTCGCTGATGATGCGCACCACATCGCCGATCTTGTCCGCCGCCTCGGTCAACCCCTTGATCTGCGCGTTCGACATCGTCGCCTGCCGAACACTCTCGTTGATCATAGCACTCGCGTGCGTCACCTGCTGGCTGATCCCGCTGACCGAGGAGGTCAGCATTTCCGCCGCCGAAACCACGTTCTGCACGTCCCGGGCAGCATCGTCTGAGGTCGAGCTGACCGTCCCCGCCCGCTGCATGGCGTCATCCGCCGTCGCCGCCATGGCCTGCGAGGTTGACTGCAGCTCCGTCGCCGCGGAAGCAACGCCATTGACAATGTCCCCGATGCTCGCCTCGAACTGGCCGGACAGGTCGATCATCGTGGCGCGTCGCGCCGCCGCTGCCTGACGCCGCGCCGTCTCCTGCGCTTCACTCAGCGCCTGGATCTCGGCGCGGGCCGCGTCGGCCTCGGTCAGACTGGCCATGTGCGTGATGATCAGGCTTGCCAGGTAATCCGTCAGCCAAACCAGCGTCCCAGCCTCGATCACCAGGATGCCGGCGTGCAGGAACACCCGACCTAGATCGCTCGTGCCGGAGAACACCAGGGCAGGCGCGACGAAGCTTAGGACCAGGTGATGCACCGCTGTCACAGCCGCTCCGGCCAGGATCACGTTACGGTCGCAATAGGCCGCCAGTACGGCCAGCATGGCGAAATAATACATGTGGATGTCGGTCTGCCAGGCACTGCCGGCGGTCGCCGCCAGCAGCAGCGACACCATCACAATCAGTCCGATGCCCACAGCCACCCGGCGCGCGGAATCCGCCGACCAGGTTTGCACCGCGAACGTGATGGCAGCCGCCACCGCCGCCGCCCCGCCGGCCAGCGCCAAGATCGCGTTGCCTTGGAACCAGGCGACACCGGCGATCAAGGGCACATGCGCCCACAGCGCCACCGTCAGCGCCTTGTCAGTCTGCCCCCGCAACAGGGCGAGTTCATCCGTGCGTTGCACTTCCGTCGCCATCCGATTTTACTCCAACCTGCGGGTCGCATCCCGCAAACGCATTAGGATTAAGCAATAGCCAGGCACCGGAGCGCCAAAGTCGGTCCCGCGCCTGCGCACCGTCCGGCGCGACAACCACGACAAAACCCGCAACCCCAAGCCGCAGCACTAACCCGCCGCCCGCCGCAGCCTGGATCGAACGCGTCGCGTCCCACCAGGGTGGAAACACCACCGCGACAGGGCCCGAAGCCGGACCCGCGATCAGCGCCGCCAGCAAACCGCCCGTGGCCAGGCCCACAAGACCGAGACCTTGTGACAGCCGGTTAATCGAAAAACGAACCATCGTGACGAAACAGTGGGGAAAATTGGTTAAGGCTCCCTTAAAGCGCGGGAAAAAAGACCATTGGATTGAGGTCAGGCCCGCCGGTTCGACCCGGGCGCGGACCAGGTCACCGGCAGCGTCAAGTCCTCGGACAGCCAGCTTTGCCGTCCACTCAAATCGAGCACCATGAACCGCCAAACCACGACCGGCCCGCCGGCACCCCCCGACCACCTCGGCCCGCAAACCCGCATGTCATCGCTGGCAGTCAGGCGGCGGCCGCGCCATGGACCTGGGCGGCGGATTCCTGGACCACCTTCATCGCCCGGTCGACGCGCGCCAACACGGCCGAATCTCTGCAGGAACGAAATCGCCACGACCTCGCCGTTGCTGCGCACCACACGCGCTGGCATCAGGTCAGTGACGCCGGGCAACCGGATCTCGACCTCGAAGCCCGACGCCAATTTGACCCGGCAGGCCAAAGCCGCGCCGCTGCGTGAAATATCGATCAGCCTGACCGGTACGTCCGCCCCGCCCCGCGGCCGCAGTGTGCCAGCCGCATTGGCGCCGGGAATCCGCTCATAACGCCGTTTATCACTCGCACCGGAGCGCATCGCGACCAGGAACTGATCGACTTCCTCGCGCAACGTGCTGGACACCCGTGTGACATCGTCGGCAGCCGTCAGCACCAATTCGCTCGACCCGCCCGCACCCTCGGCCACATCGGAAACCTCGCGCATGGACCGGGTCGCGCTGTCGTTCTCTTCCGCCACAGCCTGCACGTTGGAGGCGATTTGCCGGGTTGCCGCACCCTGTTCCTCGACCGCCGCGGCAATCGCCGACGCGATCTCATCCACCCGCATGATGGTGTCGCTAACGCCGCGCATCGTGCCCGCGGCATCGGCGGTCGCCGCCTGGATCGCGGCAATCTGCATGCCGATCTGTTCCGTGGCTCGCGAAGTCTGTGTCGCGAGCTGCTTGACCTCGGAAGCCACCACCGCAAAGCCCTTGCCAGCTTCCCCGGCGCGTGCCGCCTCGATCGTCGCGTTCAGCGCAAGCAGGTTGGTCTGGCTGGCGATACCGGCGATCAGCCGCATGATATCGCCGATCTGCCCGGTCGCTTGCGCCAGACCACTCATTTTCGTGTCCGACGCCGCCGCCTGGCTCACCGCATCTTTCGTCGTTTGCGTCGCATGGGTCACCTGACGCGCGATCTCATTCACGCTCGCCGTCAACTCCTCGGTCGCGGCAGCGACGGCGGCCAGGTTGCCCGCGCTTACTTCGGCGCCCGCCGCTGTGCGAACCGCGCCGTCACGGGTCCGCTCCACCGCCACAGCCATCTCGTTGGCGGCCCGCCGCATACCCTCGGTCGAGGCGCCAAGCGAGAGCATCGCGCCCGAAATCGACTGGCTGAAATCCTGGGTGTGTTGTTCCATCGCCGCGGTCTGGCGTTCGCGCGCCGCGCGCGCTGCTGTCGCAGCGGCCTCGAGCGTGCGGTTGTGCACAAGCTTCTCGAGAAAAACCTTGGCGGCGGCAGTGATACGACCGACTTCGTCGCCACTGACCGGTGGCAGCGTGACGTCGTCGAATCGACCCTCGGCCATGTCTCCCAAAGCGCCGGTCAGGCGCAGCAGCGGTATCGAAACCGAGCGGCGAATCAGCCAAAGAATCAGTGCCAGTGAGACTGCGACCGCTGCGCTGCTCGCCGCAAGCAGGATCAACGCAACCCGCCGGCCGTTCGCGACGGTCTCCGCCGCCAACCGCTGGACCGTGTCAGCCGTGGACGCCGCGAGTTTATCCAGGGCACGGCCAAACTCCTCCCGCGACGCCCGGTTGGCATCATTGTTGCCGAGCTTATCCGCTTCTTGGCTTCCCATCTCCACGCCGACACGCGCAAGCTCGGTGCGCAATGCGACGAAGCGCCCCAACGCCCCATCCAGCGCCGCTCGCTGAGCCTGTTGCTCGGGCGGAAGCACGTCTTGCAGGCCCCGCCAGGTAACCCCCATCTCAGTAATCTGACCACGCAGGCCGTTGGCAAATTTGGTCGCCTGAGCCGCATCGCGGGCGAAATACAGGCCACGACTTTCCATGACGATCGCGTAAACCTCGGCCCGTATACGCTCCACCAGCCGAGGCCCTTCGGCGGCCCTCGTCAGTGCCGAGACCTGATCTGCCTGAGCGTCCATCGCGACGTAGGTCGCACCCGCGCCACCGATTGCCACGATGCCCAGCGCGAGCAAGCCCAAGGCTATGCGAGCGGCAATTGATATGGAATGGCGAGCCGACATGTGATCTCCTGCCTACGAAGGCAATGTTTGTCTAAGGGCAAATCCCTAATAAAAGCCTAATGGGCACCCTTCGGACAGAACGCCGCGCCAGGCAAAACAAGAAAAACACGCGGCCGACTGTGCGATTATCATTTCTTGGTCGAATGGTAATTCTTCCGGTTGTTCAACACCGCGGGCCGCTTCGTCGACATCCCGGGCCAGCAATTTCCGGCAGTCTGTCGGAATACGGAAGAAATTCTATCTCCGCTGTTCAACTGTGCGACGAAAAACCATAATAAAGACTGATGTGACGAACCCGGCAACTCGTCAGGTGGCTTGCAGGCTCGTGGCATGACTGCGGCCCATATGGTGCGCGGCTGCCCCCCGCTACGCGTAACCAGGCACCAGCAGGAACCGCAACCGCCCCGGGCTGTGGCACCTCGGAAATCCGCGCCCGGCGCAAAATCTTAACCGTTGGTTTATCTCCCGCGCGTTTAATCGGCCCGCGGCCATGCGTCGTGCCAGCGAAGGACCTGCGGATGCCGTGACCGAGGATGATCTGACCCCAGACCCGCCACCAGGCTCCCCCGCTCCGGGCGCTCCCGCAACCGACGACAGCGTCTTCAGGCTGATCGTCGAGAATGCCGTCGACCTCATCGTGCAGGGCGACGCCGCGCGCAACCGTACCTATGTCTCGCCATCCTCGCGGGAGATGCTGGGCTTCGAACCGGCCGACATGCTGGGCAAACACGCCTACGAGCTGGTGCACCCGGATGATTTGTCACGCACCCAGGCCGTGTTCGGAAGGATTGGTCCCGAATACCCTCGGCAGGAGCTGACGTTTCGGATGCGCCGCGCGGACGGCACCTATATCTGGGTCGGGGCAACATACCGCTACCTGCCCGCCGATGGTGGTGTCCTCGCCGTCCTGCGTGATATCTCCGCCCAGAAACAGGTCGAACGCCAGCTCGCCGAAGCCAACGCGAAACTGGAAGCCGCCAATACCGTTCTGCTCGGCCAGGCTCAGGTCGATGGCCTGACCGGGCTCGCCAACCGGCGCTATTTCGACGAGATTTTCGATCACGAATTCCGCCGGGCGCAACGCCAGCAACTGCCGCTCGGTCTCGTGTTGTTCGACGTCGACCACTTCAAGGCATTCAACGACCGTTACGGCCATCTCAGCGGCGACGACTGTTTGCGCCGGATCGCGCGCTGCGTGGCTGCGGCCAAGCGCCGGCCCGGCGACCTCGCCGCACGCTACGGCGGGGAGGAGTTGGTGCTGCTGCTGCCGTCCACCGACGCCGGCAGCTCGGCCGAAGTAGCGGAGCGGGTTCGCCTCGCCCTGCAAAATCTGCGCATCGAGCACGCCGGCAGTGCGTTCGGCGAGGTCACGCTCAGCGCCGGCGTCGCCGCGACGCATTCACTTTCCCATCGCAGCGATCCCACCGCCTTGATCGATGCCGCCGATGTCGCTTTGTACCGGGCCAAGGCAGCGGGCAGAAACTGCGTGCGTCGCTGCTCTCAGGAGGCAGCTCCCACCCGCTAGCGCATTGCGCCTGCGCCCCGTGCGTTCCAGCCCCTCTGGTTGGCCCGGGGCACTTACTGCCGTCAGCGGCACCGTTCGGCTCTTCGCAGGATCGCCGCAAATCGCGCCCAGCGTCGTGTCAGGCCCATCGCCGTGCCAATATCGTAGCGCCAATCGCGGCCCGCATAGCGCAGCGGCCGCCACCCCGACCTTGTCGCCAACCGCCGGTCGTGGAACCATCCCGCCAAGACACGCCGACCGTCACCGTGCCGAAGCCGGAGGAAAACGCCCATGATCGAGGAAATCCGCGACATACCCACCCGCGCCGGTGCGATGGAGACTTTCATTGTCCATCCCGACCGCAACGGCCCGCACCCCGTGGTGTTCCTGCTGATGGACGCCCCCGGCATCCGCGAGGAACTCTACGACATGGCCCGCCGCCTCGGCACCGTCGGCTACTACGTCGTGCTGCCCAACCTGTATTACCGCGCCGGCAAGGACACGAAATACGGCCCCGACGTCACCACCAAGGGCAGCGCCGAACAGGCCCGCATGCGCGCGGTCCGCACCAAGATGACGATCCCGCCGGTGATGGAGGATTTCGCCGACATGCTGACCTTCGTCGATGACCAGCCAGCCGCGAAGAAGGGCCCCGTCGGCACCCACGGCTACTGCATGAGCGGCCCATACGCGCTCGCCGCCGCCGCCCGCTATCCCGACCGCGTCGCCGCCGCCGCATCGTTCTACGGCACCTGGCTGGTCAGCGAGAACGAGGAAAGCCCGCACCTCAACCTGGCCAAGGCCAAAGGCGAACTCTACATCGCCTGCGCCGAGCACGACGAACTCGCGCCCCTGCCGATGGTCGCGGAGCTGAAGGCGCTGTTCGAAAAATCCGGCAACAGCGGCGAACTGGAGATGTATCCCGAAGTCCATCACGGCTTCGCCTTCCCGCAACGCTGGTGCTACGACAAGCCAGCCGCCGAACGCCATTGGGAACGCCTGATCGCGCTGTATCGCCGCCGTCTGGGATAGAACCGAGCCATGACCGACATCGAACTCTGGAACCATTGCGAGAACCCATATCCGTTCGTCCCGGCCGAGGTGCTCGACGCCGCTGAATCGGTCCGCGCCAGTCTTCCGAGCAAATACTGCGATCCGGAGATCGCCGCCCGGCTGTACGACGAAGTATTCGAAGAATACCAGCTCTGCGACGACATCGGTCTGAATATCGTTACGAATGAACACCATTCCGGCATCAATAATCTCTGGGCCGCCAGCCCGGTCATCACCGGCATCGTCGCCCGCCTGACCAAAAAAGTCCGCATCCTGTCGCTGGGCACGCTGATCACGGTGCGCCCGGACCCGGTGCGCGTTGCAACCGAATATGCAACGATCGACGTGATCTCCCGCGGCCGCCTCGACATCGGCTTCGTCAAGTCCGGCGCCACCGAAATGGTGTCCGGCGACGCCAACCCGATGCGCATCCGCGAGCGCGAATGGGAAGCCATCGACCTGATCGAGAAATCCCTGACCAGCCACGACGGCCCGTTCAGTTGGGAGGGCAAGTTCTTCACCCACGCCCACGTCAATGTCTGGCCGCGCCCCTACCAGCAACCGCGCCCGGAATTCTGGGCCGCCACCAGCGACATGCCGACCTGCGCCGAACTCGGCCGCCGCGGCATCATCAACACCCTGCTGTTCGGCGGCTATGACCGCACCCGCCAGGCATTCGAAACCTATAAGCAAGCCCGTCGCGTCGCCGGTCTTCCCGCACCGGGCGAGGACCGTTTCTCCTACATGGCCTTCTGCTATGTCGGCGACACCGACGAGGAAGCCTTTCGCATTGGCCAGAAAATTCCCTGGTTCCTGACCGTGAGTATCAAAAGCGCGCCGCAAATGTCGAAGTTCATGCCCGGCCAGCTTCCGCCGGAACTGACCCCCGGCGCCTGGCGTGCCGGCGCCTCCAAGCGCCCCACCAACCTGACGGTGGAAGCCCTGGTCGCCCAGGGTCAGATGTTCGCCGGCAATCCTGATACGGTCGTAAAACAAATAAAGGCCTTCCGTGAGCGCGTCGGCGGTGTCGGCCGCATCATCATGATGACCCGCCAGGGCCTCGTCACCCACGCCGAGGCCATGAAAAGCTTCGAACGCGCCGCAAAGGATGTGTTGCCGCAACTTCAGGATCTGCCCCCGGTCGAGCAGCGGGTCGCCGCCGAATGATGCGTCACGAGCTGGAAATCCTGCGTGCCGGTGCCGACGATGCCGACACCCTGTTGTTGATCCATGGCACCAACCCGATCAGTCCCAAGGCGGAATTCGTCGCCGAACTCGCCCGTAACCGCCAGATCATCGCCCCGTCGCATCCCGGCTTCGGCGCCTCCCCGCTGCCGCCGGATTTCGATACGATGTACGATCTCGTGAACCTCTATCTGGATGTTTTGGACAACCTGCCGGTGACGAAGCTGCGGTCATCGGCTTCGGTTTCGGCGGCTGGATCGCCGCCGAACTCGCTGTCTGCGGGCACCCAAAGCTGCACCGCCTGATCCTCGTGGATCCAGTCGGCATCAAGCTCGGTGGCCGCGAGGAACGCGACATCGTGCACCTGTTCAACACCAATCCGATCGAGCTCGACCGTCGTGCCTGGCACGATCCCGCCAGGCGACCACCGGGGATCTACGGCCTGGGCTGGCAGGCGACGATCACCGAGGAAATGACTGACGCCGAAATGATCTCGCTCGCGCGGAACTGGGACTCTCTGTGCCTGTTCGCCTGGCGGCCGCACATGTTCAATCCGCAACTGAAACACTGGCTGCACCGCATCGGCGTCCCCACCCTGGTGTTGTGGGGCGAAAGCGACCGCATCGTCACTCCCGACTATGGCCGTCACTACGCCGGCCTGATACCCGGTGCGGCTTTCGAAACGATCCCCCAGGCCGGCCACCACCCCGAACTGGAGCAGCCGGCCGCCTTCGCTGCCAGCATCGAACGGTTCCTGTCGTGATCTTCATCATCCGCACCGAGGCCGGCCCGCTGCCGCCGCTGGACATCAAGATGGTCCGTCAGACGCCGGCGATCATCCCCGGCGCGTCCGGACGGATCGATGTCTTCTGCAACGGCGACCCACAGGCCGCGCAGGCCGCCGGCTGGACGGTCGTGCCGGTGCACGACGGCTGGTATGCCGACGACGGCCCCGGCGGCATGGCCATCTGGGGGCAGGGGATGTTCTGGGAAGTCCGGGACACCCCGTTCACCATCAGGCAAGCCTGCGGCCCGGACGCCTGGCCGCCTGTCGTCGAGCATGACCAGGAAGCAGTCGTGAACGTCAGGCAGGCCATCTTCCGGGGCTAGCGTACCGGGCCAGAAGAAACTCTACGTCAGCTGGCAAATTCGAGCGGTCGGCCGGCTGGAAACGCGCGTTCGGGGTCATGAAGCCGACATTCCTCACCATGACGAATTGCGGGTTCGGAACGCTGGACCAGCATCAGACTAACCGAAAGCAGCCCGACCGAAATCGGCTTGGCCGATCACCCCGCACGTTCGACCTTGCTCAGGGCCCACTTGATGTGTTGCGGCCCGTCGGCATGGCCGGTCAGCACAATCTGCTCACCGCGCCGCGGTTCGGCGCCACCAAGGTAGATGGTCTCCTCCAGGTTCAACTGTGCCCCATCCGCGCGCAGCCGCCAGAACGTGCCGGACTTCAGGCGGAGCAGGACCGCCGCACCATCCTGCTGCACATTCGCCTGGACGTCCGGATGCAGATGGAACCGCAGCGTGAACGGCTGCGGTTCGGGCGACTCGATCAGGTCCTCGCCGCGGATGTCCTCGCCGCTTTCCGCCATATACAGGCGGCGGCGGTGCACGGCATTGAACGGCTTCTTCCAGCCGTCATGGGACACGTCCAGCCAATGCGCGCCGGCGGCTTCCTGGCGGTTCACCTCGACCAGCCACCGGACGCCGGCCCAGCCCCTCGGGCTTCAGTTCGCTGCTGTTCAGGTCGCCGATCACCAGCGTGGAATGCGCGGCGGTGGCGCGGGCGGCGTCGTGCCACTCCGGCGGGCCGGCCGGGAACGCGCCGCAGTTGACGATCAGCCGGTCGCGTCCGACGGACAGCTCCATCGACAAGGTGCCGGCATGGGCGAGGCGGTCCAGTCCGGGCGGCGCCGGGGCGCCGCAATCGACGATCAGCACGCTGCGGCCGGCCTGCATGCGGCTGAAGCCGCCCTCGGTCAGCGCCGAAGGACCACGGCCGCCGCGGCCGGCCTGGGTCAGCACCAGATCGACCAGCGTCGAGGTTTCTTCCTTGCTGCCGTTGAACAGCGCCAGCGCCGCCGTCGCCGTGCCGCATCATCCGCAGCGCCGGCGCCATACGCTCGATCGCATGCGCCAGAACCGGCGGCGGCTGGGTCTGCGAGGTCTGGAACAGGGCGCGGATTTCCGTCAGGTCCTGCAACGCCGACAACTGCGCGGCCGGGCTGCGTTCGGCGTGGCAGCCATCGGGCAGGATCTGGCGGCTGATCTCCTGCGGCAGGAACCGCAGCGCCCGAGTCAGGAAACCCGGCATGTTCGCGCAAGGCAACGGCGGCGGCGACCAGGCCCTTCATCGCGGTCAGCGCCCGGGCGTCCAGTTCCTCGGCGGGCAGGGCGGCGGACAGGCCGCGGGCGTCGGCGACCAGGCGGCTCATGAGCCGTTGGCGGAAGGCGTCGTCAGCGGTCGCGGCAAAGAAATCGTAATGGCCGAGCCAGGCGGTGATTCGGGCGCCGGCGACGTCGGGGCGATGGGCGATCGGGTCGGAGGGCGGGCTGGCGATCCACTCCGATACCAGGGCACGGGCCCGCAACCGGGCGGCATCGGTGCCAAGGGCGCGCAGGTCGCGCAGCCAGGAGAAGCCGTGCGCGCCGGCCCGCAGGACGGCGGACCCGCCGAGGTGACTCCAACCCGCCCTGGCGCAGCGGCTGGATCGCGCCGCCGATTTCCAGTTCGCCCTTGATCAGTTGCGCGCCGCGGGTGGGGTCACCGGGCCAGGGATCGCGCACCGAAAGGGCGGGGGCATCGGGCACGCGCCCCATGCGCAGGCTGGGCAGGCGTGCCATCGCTCGGCTGGCGCCGCGCATCCAACGGGTCGGGTGTTGGCCGCGGTCATGTGCCTCCCCGCAATGCGGCGATGGCTTGGGCATAATCGGGGGCGCGAAAGACCGAGGTGCCGGCGATCAGGGTGTCGGCGCCGGCAGCAGGATCACCGCCGGTGCGGTCGTCGGGGTGATGCCGCCGTCGACCGCCAGCGCGATCGGGTGGTCGGCCGCGTCGATCATCCGGCGTAACCGCTCGATCTTCGGCAACTGCGAGGGCAGGAAGCTCTGCCCGCCGAAACCGGGGTTCACCGACATGACCAGGATGATGTCGATCAGGTCCAGCGCCCAGGCCACGACATCCGGCGAGGTCGCCGGGTTCAGCACCACGCCCGCTTTCTTCCCGGCCTTGCGGATATGCTGCAGCGACCGGTGCAGATGCGGCCCAGCTTCCGGGTGCAGGCTGATATGGTCGGCGCCGGCGTCGATGAACGCATCCAGGTAGAGATCGACCGGGGCGATCATCAGATGGACGTCGAACGGCAGTTTGGTGTGCTTGCGCAGGGCCGCCAGAACCGTGCGGACCAAAGCTGATGTTCGGGACGAAATGGCCATCCATGATGTCCAGGTGCAGCCAGTCGGCGCCAGCCGCTTCAATCGCGGCGACTTCCTCCCGCAGCCGGCCGAAATCGGCGGCGAGCAGGCTTGGGGCGATAGTGACGTGGCGGGACTCGGGAGCAACCATGGCCTGTTTCTAGACACCGGGCCGATGTCACACAAGGCAACATCAGGTCTTGATCAGCCGGGCGGCGAAGAAACCGTCCATGCCGCCGCGGTCTCGCCAGAGGCCGGGATGGGTGCGCAGGAAGCCTTCGCGGGTCAGGGCCTCCGGCAATGCCGCGAGTTCCTCCGGGCGGAACGGGTCATGGCGGACGCCGCCTTTTGCCACGGCGGCGGCAACGCGGGGGGCGGCTTCCTCGGGTTGCAGCGAGCAGACAGCGTAGATCAGGCGGCCACCAGGGCGAAGCATGGCCGCGCGGCTTCCAGCAGTTTGTCCTGCGCCTGGATGACGGTTTGCACGTCCCGCGGCCGCTTGAGCCGAGCGACGTCGGGATGGCGGCGGATGGTGCCGGTGGCGCTGCACGGAGCGTCCAGCAGCACGGCGTCGAAGGGCTGCGGCGGCGTCCAGGTCGGTCGCGTCGGCGTTGATCACGTCCGCGTGAAGCTGCCAGTCGTTTCAGATTTGCGGTCAGGCGCTCGATCCGGGCGGCGATCGCGCTCGATCGCGGTGACGATCGCGCCGGCGGCGGCGAGTTGGGCGGTCTTGCCCGCCCGGCGCGGCGCAGAGATCGGCGATGCGCTCGCCCGGCTGCGCGGCCAGCAGACTGCGCGGGCAGCGCGGCGGCGGCGTCCTGCACCCAGAGATCGCCGGTCTCGAAGCCGGGAATGTCGGCCGACCCGGGTGCCGGCGGGGAAGCGGACCGATCCGGTGGGCAGCAGATCACCGCCCTCGGGCGGCGGGACACCGGGCTTGAGGGTGACGTCCAGCGGCGCCTCGGTCTGATGCGCCGTGGCGATGGCGCGTGCGGACTGACCCCACGACGGTCCACAGCCAGGCCGGCGTATCGAGGCGGGCCGCATCCAGGTCCTCCAGGGCATCCGACGGTCCGGCGGTGGCGACCTTGCGCAGCACGGCGTTCACCAGGCCGGCGAACGGGGTCAAGGCCGCGCCGCTTGGCCAGCGACACGGCGGTGGCGACCGCGGCGTGGCTCGGGGGTTTCCAGCAGCAGCAGCCCGGCCGCGCCGATCCGCAGGACGTTGCGGACCGGGTCCGGCGGCTCCTTGCGCAGGAACGGCTCCAGCACCGCGTCCAGCGTGCCCATCCGGCGCAGCACCGCGGCGGCGAGACGATGCGCGGCGGCGCGATCCCGGGCATCCTGCGGCGGGCAGTGCGTCCAGGGCTTCTTCCAGCGGGCGGTGCTTTTCCAGGACCGCGGTCAGCAGGTCGAAGGCGGACTCCCGCGTCGGATCAGCCATCAGATCGGCAGCGGTCGGCCGATGCCGTGGTAGTCGAACCCGGCCTGACGCATGGCGACGGGGTCATAGACGTTGCGCAGATCGACCATCACCCGGCCGCGCATCGCGTCGCGCCAGCCGGACCGGGGACAAGGCGCGGAATTCGTTCCATTCGGTGATCAGCACCAGGGCGTCGGCGCCGGCCGCGGCGTCCAGGGCGTCGGTGCAGTAGTGGACGGATTCCGGCAGCAGCGGGCGGGCCTGCTCCATGCCCTCGGGATCGAACGCGCGGATGATCGCGCCGTCGCCGGCGAGGCGGGACAGGATGGACAGCGAGGGCGAATCCCGCATGTCGTCGGTCTCGGGCTTGAAGGTCAGGCCGAGGACGGCGATGGTCTTGCCGCGCACCGACCCGCCGCAGGCGGTGATGACGCGCATCGCCATGCTGGATTTGCGGGCGTCGTTGACGGCGACCGTCGCCTCCACCAGGCGGGACGGGGCGCCGTAGTCCTGCGCGGTGCGGACCAGGGCGAGCGTGTCCTTGGGAAAGCAGGAGCCGCCGTAGCCGGGGCCGGGATGCAGGAACTTGCGGCCGATGCGGCCGTCGAGGCCGATGCCGCGCGCGACGTCATGCACGTCGGCGCCGACTTTCTCGCACAGATCGGCCATTTCGTTGATGAAGGTGACCTTCATCGCGAGGAAGGCGTTGGCGGCGTATTTGGTCAGTTCGGCGGTTTCGATCGCGGTGAAGACGATCGGCGCCTCGATCAGATACAGCGGGCGGTAGAGGCGGCGCATCACCTCCCGGGCGCGGTCGGACTCGGCGCCGATGACCACGCGGTCGGGTCGCATGAAGTCGCCGATGGCATTGCCCTCGCGCAGGAATTCCGGGTTGGAGGCGACGTCGAACTCGAGGTCGGGTCGGGTGGAGCGGACGATTTCCTGAATGCGGCGGCCGGTGCCGACCGGGACGGTCGATTTGGTGACGATCACGGCGTAGCCGGTCAGGGCACTGGGCGACTTGTTCGGCGGCGGCGTAGACGTAGGTGAGGTCGGCGTGGCCGTCGCCGCGTCTGGTCGGCGTGCCGACGGCGATGAACACGGCTTCGGTGCCGTCCACCGCGGCGGCAAGGTCGCCGGTGAAGCCGAGGCGGCCGGCGTTGACGTTGTCTGTCACGAGCTGTTCCAGGCCCGGCTCGTAGATCGGCATGCGGCCTTCGCGCAGGGCAGTCAGCTTGTTGGCGTCGGTCTCGACCACGGTTACCTCGGTGCCGAATTCGGCGAAACAGGCGCCGGATACCAGGCCCACATAGCCGCCGCCGATCATCGTTATACGCACGTGCTGTGTCTCCTGCGTCGATACAGGGTGATTCAGCACAAGGCGTGGGCGGACTCCAGCGTTTATGGCGGCGATGCGTCGGAGGCTTCATGGCGAGCGGGGTATCTGCCGGGTCGGGGAAGCCATCAAACGGGATTCGTCCTGGCCGCAATATTTCCCCGGGCACGTTTGCCAGCGAGACTGTTGCAGTCGGGCAGGCATCGCTTCAGTGTTCGATCGCAACAAAATGCAGATCGCACGGCGAGCGCGTTTCGTCGCGTAAATCGGCGGTATACCGCGACGCATTGCTGGGATCTGGTGGACGATACTAGCTGGTGGCGACGTGACCGCGGACGTCGCGGGCAAGGCCCTTGGGTGGCTGTGACATGAGGCGGGCCGGGTTAGTCGGGTTGGACGGCCACGGTGCGGCCCTGGCGATGCGGATTGGTTTTGGGCGTCCGCGTGGGCATGCGATTGCGTTTCCAGGTCCGAGAGCGGGGCTTTGCCGTTCCGGCGGCGGTGGTCCGCCTGATCCTACTTCGGGGTGACGGGCATACCCATTTCAGCCATGGTGTCCATCATCGCCTTGCTCCAGAGTCGCTTGTTGTCGCGCTTCGGGTCATGCGCGGGCGGCTGTGGGCTGTGGGCGGGACGGTTGCCGGACAGACGGGTGCGGTAGGTGTCGATGGTGGCCTGGGTTTGTTGCAGCAGTTCCTCGGCCTGGGCTTCGGGGAGGTCGTTGATCGGTTCCTGTTCGGTCGCGGCGGGCGCATCACAGGCGAGGCGCTTGAGCAGGGTCTGCTCGGTTTTCTGGCCGCTGCGGTTGAGGTTGTTGGCGCAGCCGCGGAACCTCAGGCGCAGGGATGGCGACATTTCGGCGGTCTTGGCTTCGCCGAGGGTTTCCAGGGCGGCGAACCCGAAGACGATGATCTGGACGGCGCACAACAGTTCGGCGCGGGTTCTGGCGCCGTAGGAGGCCAGGGTTTCAAGGGCTTCCGCGCGGGCGGCGGCGAGGTCCGGGGTGACGTCGGTGAAGTAGGGGATCAGGAAGCGGAGCAGGCGTTCGAGGAACGGGCTGGCCAGAAATGGGCTGGCCTGGGGGGCTGTCATCACAGGCGTCATCACAGGTCTCGTGGCAGTCGTCATGGCGGGCGTCATCCGGGCATTTGTTTGTATTTCGTTCTTATAGAAGATTTAGGGATAAATCAAGAACGAAATACACGGCAGGGTTGTGATTGGACGGTTGGGGTTGGCGCGGCCGCGCATCACGCTGTCATCCGGTCCTGGCGGGACTAATCCGAGACGGGCTACAGCGCGCGGCGGCGGCGGGTGCGGGCGGCGATCTGGTTCAACACCTCCACCAGGGCCGAGAAGCCCATTGCCGCGTAGATGTAGCCTTTCGGCACGTGGGCCCCGAAGCCGTCGCCGATCAAGGTCATGCCGATCAGCAGCAGGAAGCTCAGTGCCAGCATCTTGACCGTGGGATGGCGGTTAATGAAGGTGGCGACGGTGTCGGCGGCGAGCATCATCAGGCCGATCGCGATGACGATGGCGGCGATCATGACATGCAGATGGTTCGCCATGCCGACCGCTGTGATGACGCTGTCGAGGGAAAACACGATGTCGAGCAGAGCGATTTGCGCGATGGTCGCCAGGAAGCCGGCGTGGCCGGTTCGGGCGGTGGTTCCAGCGACTTCGCCTTCGATCCGTTCGTGGATCTCGGCGGTGCCTTTGTAGACCAGGAACAGTCCGCCGCCGGCCAGGATCAGGTCGCGCCAGGAAAAGCTGTGCCACGGCGTCTCGATGATCGTCGCGGTCAGCCGCATGACCCAGGTGATGCTGAGCAGGAGCAGCAGGCGGGTGCCGAGTGCCGCGAGCAGGCCGAGGCGGCGGGCGGAGGCTCGTTGCTGCTCCGGCAGGCGGTCCGCCATGACGGTGAGCAGGACCAGGTTGTCAACGCCGAGCACGATCTCCATGACGGTGAGGGTGAGGAGGCTGGCCCAGAGTTGCGGGTCGGTGAGGGTTTCCATCTCGGTGGGTTCCGGGTGTCAGAAGTTGGGAGCGCCGAACGACGTGGCAGGGGCCCGACATTTGGGGCGCCCAAACAGGCACGACTGTCAGGACAGGTTTTCGATCAGGTTGACGATCGCGGTGTAGCCGAGGGCGATCATGCCGAGGTCCACGGCCAACGCGACCACGGTTGCCAGCAAGCCGACGCCGACCGCTATGCCGTCGCGCGCGGTCAGACCGAGCGAGAGAATGAGCAGGGCGATGGCGGGGGCTATGTTGCCGAAGGGGATCGGCAGTACCGATCAGTACGCCGTTGATCAAGCCGGCGAGACCGGTCAGCCGGTTGGCGGGTCCGCCCAGCAGGTGCGCCGCGCGCGGGCGCAGCCACCGTTCCAGCCAGACAATGGCGGGCACCAGTCGTTGCAACCCGCGATGGAGCCGGCGGCTGTCCATGCGCCAGCGGCGCAACCGCTGCGGCAGGAAAGGTTGCGTGTGGCCCAGCACCATCCCGAGGGCGACGGCGGACAATGCCAGTCCGAAAAGCGGCGCGACGCCAGGGATCAGGGCGATGAGAGTGAACAGCAGCAGACAAAGCCCGGTACCGGTGGCATCGAGCTCATCGACGACCTGGCCCAGGGCGACTTGTTGGTTGGGCAGGTGAGGGTTGGAAAGGCGCTCCATCAGCCGGTGCAGCTTTTCGGCCATGCCGGCGTGCCTTGGTTCTGGGGGACGCAGCGTTGTCGCCAGCGGGCTCATGCGTCCGCGCCCTCGGTGGCCCGGGTCAGGCCAAGGGTCGCACGTAACAGGCGCAGGAGTTCGGTTTCCCGGGCGTCGACCACCCCGTCGGCGGCGGCAACGTGGGCCGCGGCATCCGCGACGAGGCGGGCTGCCTCCGTGCCGGCGAGTGGGCGCAGCCTGTCGGTCAGATCCTGCCAGGGTCTCGCGCTATCGGCTTGGCCATGCAGTGATTTTGCGCTGTGTTGAGTGGCCCGGTCGATTTCCGCGGCGAAGCGGCTGAGTGTCGCGGTCCGGCCGAACGACAGCAGCATTCTGTTGTGCTTAAGGAAGGCCAACAGGCCGCGGCGTTCGACGGGGTCCGCGCGGCCGTCGGCGAGAGCCATTTCCGCTGCCGCGGCGATGATCGCCCCTTGGATGCGTGGCCCGGGACGCGACAGGACGGTGACACCGCCCGGGATGACGCCGTCTGGGATGCTACCCTCTGGGATGCGTCCCTCTGGGATGACACCGCTTGGGGTGAAACCGTTGGGTCGGGTGGGATGATCTGAAGTTACCATGATCTTGCTCCGTGCAATGCTGTCGAAGGTGCATGCGGAGCGGGATCAAACGCGGGGGTGTACCGACCGGGCTCGACCGCTGCGTGACCGCATGCGGTGATCCGACATCGCAAGGTTAGCCGGCTTGCACCGACATCCCGCCAGAGGGGCCCGGATCGTGTTATGTGCCGGACATTGTTCCGGCCCGGCCAGAGTTCAAGCGGACAATTTCGTGAACTGTTCGGCAGCGCCAGGCGAGTGAGACGGGTTCAACGAAAAAAAACCGCGTTGGACGTGATGGCGACAACGATACGCCCGAGGCCGTTGGACCGTATCATCGCGGCCTGTGCCGCGAGGTGTGCGGGTACGAAGGTGGTCACGTATCGAGCGCGTCGCGTCGCGATCCGGCAGCGGGCTGTTGCCGCGCCGGGCGTTAACGATTGGAATACATCAGTAGTACTTGGGGCAGTATTTCACGGCGGGCGTCGCGGATTGGCGTCGTTGCGGCAAGGTGTGGGACGGCAGCAAGCGCGCAATGGCGTTACGCGCCTCGATGGTGGACATCGATGGTGCGTATCCGTTGGGTTCGCCGGCGCGGCGTCGGGCGGTACCGCGAGGCCGCGTCCTGGTCGGTTTTCCGACTGGACGACAGCGGCTGCGCGTTGCAGGGGACCGCGGGTCCGGCTAGTATCTTAGGAGCCGAAACAACATGGGATGCCGGAACGTCTGGAGGTCTCGGACCACCGGTCAGGGATCTGCGGCTCTTCGACCCCTCTTGACAGAAGCTGGCGGCCTGGGATGTGTGCCGTTCTTTGTTTCGATGTATTTGATTGCGAGTTACGTATTGTCATGACGCATTCCATCCTTCGCATCGGGGTTGCCGGCACGGGCCATTTTGGCCGCTACCATGCCTTGAAGGCGGCGGCATCACCGCGAACCCGGTTGATGGGGGTTTTCGATCCCGACCTGGAGCGCGCCAAGACGGTGGGCTGGGAGGCCGGGGCGAAGGAGATTGGCTTCAGCGATATGCTGGACCTGGTCGACGCGGTCGTCATCGCCGCGCCAGCCGAAGTTCATTACGACCTGGCGATGCAGGCACTGCGGGCCGGCAAGCATGTTCTGGTCGAAAAGCCAATCGCCGCCACGCTGCAGCAGGCGGACGAGATGGCGGCACTGGCGAAGCAGCGCGGACTGGTGCTGCAGGTGGGGCATCTGGAACGGTTTTCCGCCGCGTACCAGGCGATGGCGGGACGAATTGGCGCACCGTTGTATATCGAGGCAACGCGGATCGCGCCGTTCAAGCCGCGCGGCACGGATGTCTCGGTCATTCTGGACCTGATGATCCATGACCTCGACCTGGTGCTGGCGCTGGTCAACAGCGAGATCGAGAGCATCGATGCGGTCGGTGCGCCGGTGGCCAGTCCGCATGAGGACATCGCCAATGCCAGGCTGCGTTTTTGCAACGGCGCCGTCGCCGCGATCACCGCCAGCCGGATCTCACCGCGAACGGAACGGCGGATGCGGATCTTTGCCCAGGATTCCTATATGGCGGCGGATTTTTCCGCCCGCACACTGACGGTTGTTGCCCGCGCGCCGGGGGATGGCGGCTTGCCGCCCGGTCAGCAACCGGTGGCCGGCGTCGCTGGGTTCGGCATGGAGGAGGTGTCGTGGGAGGAGCACGACTCGCTTGCCGCTGAACATGCCGCCTTCGCCGCCTCGGTATTGGATGGAGCCCCTGTGCTGGTCGATGCCACGGTGGGACGGCGGGCGCTGGCCGCAGCCCTGGCGGTTGGCGAGAGCATGCGCCAGGCGCGGGAGCGGATGATGGCGTCGGGGTTGATCAAGATCGAATAGGCAGCGGCGCCGGTTTGGCGTGCCCCGGCCCGCCGTCCGATGGCATGCCGGGACGGATTTCGCTTCCGGCTTGACCTGCCCGCGGCGACCGGGGCCAATCAGCCTTTGACACCCAGCCCTTTACGGCCATGAAAATCATCGAAATCACCAACGTCGACTTCTCGTTGCGGCACTTCCTGCTGCCGCTGATGCGCGCCATCCGCGCCCGCGGGCATGACGTCGTCGGGGCCTGCGCGGAAGGCCCACTGCTGACCGAGGTGCGGGCCGAGGGTTTTCGCGTCATCGCCGTGCCGTTTGTCCGGCGGCTTTCTCCGTTGGCGCATTTCCGGGCGTTCCAGTCCTTGGTTGCGATCCTGCGGGCAGAGAAACCGGATCTTGTACACGCCCACATGCCGATCAGCGGGTTTCTGGCGCGGCTGGCGGCCCGGGTCGCCGGTGTGCCGAAGGTCGCCTATACCTGCCACGGATTCCTGTTCAATCATGCGTCCTCCACCTGGTCGCGTCGGAGCCTGTCGTTGGTGATGGAATGGCTCGCCGCGCGGGTGACTGACGTTTTCCTGACCGTTTCGGAAGCCGAGGCCGAGGATGCCAGGCGGCTGGGTATCGCGGCCGGCGCCGAGGTGGTGGGTAACGGGCGTGATCCCGATGTGTTCCGGCTGGATCCGCTGGCACGGGCGCGGATCCGGGAGGAGTTGGGGGTGCCGCGGGACCGGGTGGTCATCATCGCGGTGTCGCGGCTGGTCTGGCACAAGGGTTACCCGGAGCTCGCCACGGCGATGCGAATGGTGCCGGAGGCCGAGCTTTGGGTGGTGGGGGAGAGGCTGGAGAGCGACCGGGGGGCGGATATGGTCGCGTTGCTGCGGGCCGCCGGGCTCGGGTTTCGCCTGCGGATGCTGGGTTATCGGTCCGACGTTCCGGCGTTGCTCGCCGCGGCCGACATCTTCACACTGCCCAGCCGGTTCGAGGGTCTGCCGATGTCGGTGATCGAGGCGATGCTGACCGGGCTTCCGGTTGTCGCGACCAACGTGCGGGGGCCGGCGGAGCAGGTGGTGGACGGGGTGACCGGGCTGTCTGTCCCGGCTGGCGATGCGGCGGCGCTGGGTGCGGCGCTTGGCCGCTTGGTGCGGGACCCGGAACTGCGCCTTCGGATGGGGGAGGCCGGCCGGCAGCGGGCGCTGGAGCGTTATGACGAGGCCAAAGTCCTCGCGCGGACACTGGACCTGCTCGGTCTGTAGGTTTATCCCGCCGCGCTTGCAGCATAACGGGGTGTCCGCCGCCATGACCGATATCGTTCCCATCCGACGGGCGTTGATCTCCGTCTCCGACAAGACGGGGCTGGTGCCGTTCGCGCAGGCGCTGGCGGCACGGGGGGTGGAGATCCTGTCCACCGGCGGTTCGGCGAAGGCGCTGCGGGACGCCGGCGTGGCGGTGAAGGAGGTGTCGGATCACACCGGCTTTCCCGAGATCATGGACGGGCGGGTGAAGACGCTGGTGCCGCAGATCCACGGCGGCATCCTGGGGCGGCGGGATGTGCCGGAGCATATGGCGCAGATGCAGGCGCACGGCATTGCGCCGATCGATCTGGTGGCGGTGAACCTGTATCCGTTCGAGGCGACGGTCGGCGCAGGGTGCGGCGTATGACGACTGCGTGGAGAACATCGACATCGGCGGGCCGGCGCTGATCCGCGCGGCGGCGAAGAACCATGATTTCGTCACGGTGCTGACCGATCCGGACCAATACGCCGACGTGCTTGCCGGAACTGGCGGCGACCGGTGGCACGTCGTTGCCGCTGCGCCGGCGCCTGGCGGGCGAGGCTTATGCGCGGACCGCGGCGTATGACGCGGCGATCGCGGCCTGGTTCGCGGAGCAGCGAGGCGAGGTGTTTCCGCAGCGCCTGACCATCGTCCGGCACGTCTGCGGCAGACGCTGCGCTATGGCGAGAATCCGCATCAGGCGGCGGCGTTCTACGTCTCCGGCGACGCGTCCGGGCGTGGCGACCGCGGTGCAGGTGCAGGGCAAGGAACTGTCCTACAACAACCTGAACGACACCGATGCGGCGTTCGAGTGCGTGGCCGAGTTCGAGGCGCCGACGATCGCGATCATCAAGCACGCGACGCCGTGCGGCGTGGCCTCGGCGGCGCGGCTGGCCGATGCGTGGGATGCGGCGTTCCGCTGCGATCCGGTGTCGCCGTATGGCGGCATCGTCGCGGTGAACCGGACGCTGGATGCGGCGGCGGCGGAGAAGATCGCCGCGATCTTCACCGAGGTGATCATCGCCCCGGATGCCGACGAGGCGGCGAAGGCGGTGCTGGCGCGGAAGAAGAATCTGCGCCTGCTGCTGACCGGCGGGATGCCCGATCCGGCGTCGGGCGGGCTGACGTTCCGCAGCCTGTCCGGCGGCTTCCTGGCGCAGACCCGCGATGCCGGGCGGATCGGGGCGGGGGACGTGAAGGTCGTGACGCAGCGCGCGCCGACGGCGGCCGAAATGGCGGACCTGCTGTTCGCGTTCCGGGTCTGCAAGCACGTGAAGTCGAACGCCATCGTCTATGCGAAGGACGGTGCGACGGTCGGGATCGGCGGCGGGCAGCCGAACCGGGTGGATTCCGCGCGCATCGCCGCCTGGAAGAGCGAGGAAGCGGCGAAGGCGGCCGGACTGCCGGAGCGGCTGACCCAGGGCAGCGTGGTGGCCTCGGATGCGTTCTTCCCGTTCGCCGATGGGCTGGAGGCGGCGGTCGCGGCCGGGGCGACGGCGGTGATCCAGCCGGGCGGGTCGATCCGGGATGCGGAGGTGATCGCCGCGGCGGATGCGGCTGGGATTGCGATGGTGTTCACCGGGATGCGGCATTTCCGGCATTAGACCGGATCGGCTGTCCGATGACCTGATCCGCGTGGACCTGCGGATGGTTTCAAAAGTCGCTTTTGGGGTGCAACCGCGCAATCACCGCCATACCGCGAAGCACAGGCCGGTGCCGGTGCCTGCGCGGGTCCGGTAGCCGGGGAGGTAGTCTATCTGCTCGACCCGCAGCGACCGCAGGGCACCGGCCGCGCAGATCCAGTTGCGGATCTCGCCGCTGCCGGAGTTCAGCTTATGCAAGGGCAATCTGGCCAGGGCGGCGTGGTCCTGCCCGTTCAGCGCGCGGATCACGTCGCGGTCCAACCGCTCGTCGACGACGAAATGGCTGAGGCCGCCGGACGCGACGACGCCCACGCGGGCATCCTCGGGAAACGCCGCCACGGCCCGCGCGATGGCTTCGCCGACCTGCAAACACCGCTCGGGCGTCGGTTGGGTGGGCGGGTAGAGCGCGTTCAGCAACACCGGGACAACCGGGATCGGCGGGTCGCGCATGAGCTGCGAATGGACGAAGGCGAAGGCGTGCCCCATGGGGACATCGTCGTGTTCACACGCTGCGACCTCGATCCCTTGGGCGGTGAGGTGGGCACCGATATGGCGGGCGAGCGTGGCCGCGACCGGGTAGTCGCGCGGGCTATCCGGGTAGAAGCGGTCGGAACCGCGCAGCACCCATTCGGGCCGGCCGGGGGCATGGGCCGGGCGCTGGCTGCGGATCGTGGGGTGGTCGTAGACCAGCAAAGGCGGCGAGCCGTTGCCGCCCAACATCTCCTGCTGGTCGTCGCCGATCACGATCAGCGCGTCGAGTGCAGCCGCCATCAGTGTAGCGGACAATCCGATGATCGCCTGGCGGGCGGCGGCGTGACGGGCCGACAATTGCCGGGCAGTCACATCGGGGATGTCACGACTGGAATTGCGGGCCAGTAGATCATCGAACGTGGTCGGCGCGCCATCGAGGTCGAGCAGGGGCCGGTGGCGGTCGTTCTCCTCATAGCGCGGGAGGTCGGCCGCATCGACCAGCAACATCGGGGTGTGGGACGTGCCCAGGCCAAGTGTGATTCGGGCCATGACGATTTTCCTCCGATGGTGTTGGGGTCTTGCTTTTTTGGCGCAGGGCGGTGAACGGCGGATGGTAGAGGGAGGGCTGTTGGCGCGTCAAACCGCGCTTGGTTCCGGGGTTGTTGACCGGACGGCGCGCTGGCTCATAGCCTGTCCCTGAACCGCCTCAAGGCGGCGTGGGAGAGGAACATGACCAACGCGAGCGAAAGCGAGGAGTTGACCCGCATCGGCCCCGGTTCGGCGATGGGCGAGCTCATGCGGCAGTACTGGATTCCGGCAGCGAAATCATCCGAGGTCACGGCCCAGGGCGAGCCGATGCGGCTGATGCTGCTAGGCGAGAAGCTGATTGCCTTCCGTGACAGCGCCGGGCGCGTTGGCGTCATGGATCATCGCTGCCCGCATCGCTGTGCGTCCTTGTTTTTTGGCCGCAACGAAGAGGGCGGTATACGATGTGTCTACCATGGCTGGAAGTTCGACGCTGACGGCAACTGCCTCGACATGCCCAATCTGCCAGCGGAACAGGATTTCAGGCAAAAGGTGAAGGCGAAGGCGTACCGCGTGACGGAGCGGGCCGGGCTGATCTGGGTCTATATGGGGTCCCGCGCCGAGGCGCCGCCGATGCCGGAGATCGAGGCGACGCTGCTGGATGAGGCGGAGCTGCAGCCGATGTTCGTGCAGCGGGAATGCAACTGGCTGCAGGCGCTGGAGGGGGACATCGACACCTCGCACTTTGGTTTCCTGCATGTCGGCAGCGTGCGTCCCGAGCATGTCGGGGACGATAATCTGTTGCGGTACCAGGTGGGCAACCGGGCGCCGGCGTATCATGTCGCCGATACCGACTGGGGTACGATGTATAGCGCCTATCGTCCAGCGGATGACGGCAAGACCTACTGGCGGTTCGCGCATTTTGGCTTTCCGTTCTGGACCTGGGTGCCGCAGGGGGAGATCACCGACCGGGTGCAGGCTCGGGCGTGGGTGCCGATGGACGATACCCACACGATGTTCATCAGCCTGACCTGGACGAAAATGTCGCGGATGCCGCCGCTGAAGGATGGCAATCCGATCCCGGGAGCGCGGCCGCAGATCGACTATCAGCCGGCGAGCAGCGACTGGTACGGACGCTGGCGGCCGGTGGCGAATGCGGCGAATGACTATCTCATCGATCGGGATGCGCAGCGCAACGACGTCATCTACACCGGGATCAGCCATATCCATATGCAGGATCAGGCGATTACCGAGAGCATGGGATCGATCGTGGATCATACCTTCGAACATTTGGCGCCGAGCGACCAGATGATCACGCGGACCCGGCGGCGGTTGTTGATTGCGGCGCGGGCGTTGCGGGACAACGGGACGGTGCCGCCAGGGGTGGATGCGCCGGAGGTTTATGCCCGGGCGCGGAGCGGGGAGTGCGTGGCAGCCGGCGACGACTGGCAGGCGGTTTATGACGAGCGGCTCAAGCAGGTGGTGCGCCCGGTGGCGCTGCGTCACGCGGCGGAGTGATTTGTGTTGAACCATGCAAGGGCGTCAGCGCCTGGCTTGTCCGGACCAGACGCCGCGTCGTCGGCTGGATAAAGGGAGCCGGGTGAGCGGAGCAGTGAGAATCGGGATCGCGTCGAACCAGGGTGATGCGGCGCTGATTTATGGTTAGCCGTTGTCGGTCGAAATCCAGCCGCGGATAATGCCCAGCGTGGTATCGGGGTGGCGGTCCACCAACTGGGTGACCTTGCGGATGGAGGACGCGCGCAACTGTCCT
The DNA here is from genome assembly GCA_963790515.1 of uncultured Alphaproteobacteria bacterium. GTDB lineage: Bacteria > Pseudomonadota > Alphaproteobacteria > Acetobacterales > Acetobacteraceae > Rhodopila. The sequence continues at coordinate 117,213 of CAWBPF010000021.1, forward strand.
TGCACGTTGTTCATCGTCATCGTGTCATCTTCGTCGGCACCAGCCTGGCCGCCGCCGCCGTCGGATCCCGTGTGTCCGATGCCCAGCGCCCCGCCGCCGCCCTGTTGCATGAGACCGGGCGCTAGCCCCGGCGCGACTTCTCCGGGTGCCGGGCCGGCGAAGGTCAGGCTCGCGGACTGCTTGTGCAGCGCCGCGAAGATCGAGCGGGCGGTCAGGATGATGATCCCGAACCCGACAACTCCGAATGCGATCATCTGCAGGAACGTGACCAGGTCGCCATTGACCTTGGTGGCCTTCGGCGCCGGCCCGGTGTCCGCGGCTTCCATGTTGGTCACAAACGGCATGCTGACGACATCCAGCCGGTCGCCGCGTTTTTCGTCGAAGCCAACCGCGCTTTTGACCAGTTTCTCGATCCGGTCCAGCTCTGCCTGATCGCGGGCCTTCCAGGTGTGCTTGCCGTCAGCACCGACCTCATCGACACCGTCGACCATCACGGCGAGGGTGATCCGTTCGACCTGAGGCTGATCGTGGACGATGGCGCGAACGGTCTTGCCGATTTCATAATTGGTCGTTTCTTCCTGCCGCCCTTCCTGACTGCCGGACGCCTGAACGCCCGCGTCGGCATTCGGCAGGTTGTTCTGCAGCGAGACCGGGCCGGTCTTGTCGGTCGTTTTGTTGTTGGAGGTCACGTTCTGCGTGCTGCGGACCACCGACCCATCCGGATCGTATTTTTCCTGGGTTTCGTTGACCTTGTCGAAGTTCATGCGGATTGACGCCTCGGCGTGCACGTGGCCGGACCCGAGGCTACGTTCCAACATCAGTTCGACCGCCTGAGACAGGCGGGTTTCGGTTTTTTGGCGGATGTCTTCCTCGGTCGCCGATTTTGCTCGAGGGTCGTTGCCATCGCCAGCTTGAACCAGCAGATGCAAATTCGAATCAACGACGGTGACATCCTGCGGCCGCAGGCCCGGCACGCCGGCCGCCACCAGGTTGACAACGGACTGAATGGCTTCCGGCGTCAGGGTTTGCCGGCCGGGGACGGTCAACATGACGCTTGCCTGGGCGTGCTGGCGGTCATGCGAGAACGGCTCACGCCGCGGCAGCACCAGATGGACGCGGGCCCGAGTGATACCGTGCACCGAGATGATGGTGCGGGCGAGCTCGCCTTCCAGCGCCCGGGTCAGCTTGACCTGCTGATCGAAGTCGGTCATCGCCATGTCGTTGCCACGGTCGAATATTTCGTATCCGGTGATGGCTCCGTTGCTCAGACCGCTGGCGGTGAGTAATGACCGGGCGGCCGCCATGTCGCCGTCTGGGACGAAGATCTGGCTACCATCGAGCCGATAGGGGATTTTCCGAGCGGTCAGTTCGGTGGCGATCTGCTGGGCGGCCATCGGGTCGAGATCGGCGGCCAGCACGGCCATCCGCGTTTGGTTCGGTCCTTGCAGCTCCAGCCAGATGAATGCAGCGATAATGCCCAGCGTCACGCCGACGAGCATGGCAACGCGCACCATGCCAAGCTTCCGGATGCTGTCGATCAAACCTTTCATACCGGTGCTCGGGTCCCCACGCTCGGTTAGACATTAGCTGAAGAACCTTACCGATGCGTTAACGGTCGGGCCTGGGTGCCATACAGACATGCGTGTCATACACCAGTTGGGCTTCCTTGCGCTATAAACATGAAACGACAATCGGAAGAAGTCTTTTTTCGGGCGGTTGTGGGGTTGGGCCTGTGACCGAACGCCGGGGTCTGCCGGTGGCGCCTGGGATGGTACGGCACCGGTGTGGGGGGACGTCGCGCTGGTTCTTTTCTCCGTATCGGCGATACGCCATAGAATGGGCAGGATCGCACGGTTCGTGGCACGTACCGGGAACGCCGCTCGCGCCGTCCAGGTTGGCGTTTGGTTTGAGCGTGACGACTGCGGCATCAACTGGGACAGTGGTTTAGCGGGTGTCCATCGAAGATAGGCCACTTGGGACGCGTGCCGCCTAGGGCTCCTCTCGATCCGTTGCAGAAATTAGCTGGGGCTATGTTAAAGACCGGGATTGGCCGAGTGCGGCTGGTCCGTTATGAAAAAAAGACGCGGGTGGAGGACATTTGGCCTAGGACCCGCCTGCGCGGCAAAAAGCCATCGAAATCAGAACAAAAGGTTGGGCCTGACCGATGTTTTCAGAGATTTCGGTCATATCTCTTGAAAGCCACAACCTATTGTTAACATTGGTTCAAACTTAGCTTGGAGACGTCCTCGATCCGTCCCGGGCTTACGCCTTGGCGGCGTTCTGGGCAGCCTCGAATACATCGCGTGCGGACGTCGTACCTGCTACGTGCTCCGTATCCTCGGATCCGAGGTCCATCCAGCCCGCGTTTACGGCCTCAAACATTTCTTCGGCAGGTCCGGTGTGGCCCTTCGGGATGCCGAATTGCTCGAACGCTTCCGCCCACCCTGCACGCGGGACTGCAAAGGCTTTCACGCCGAGCTTCAGAACGTCAGCCAATTGCTCGGCGACTTCATCCGCGCTGACCATCGAACCAAGCTCGACGACGCGCTGCCCTGACCAGGCTGGCCCGGTCAAAATGGTTGCGACCGCCGCGCCGATGTCGTTCGTTGCGACCATGGTCGATTTCCGGTTTGTCGGATTATAGTAGACCGGTAGCGTTCCGCCCTGGGCGATGTGCAAGCCGTAGAGGAAGTTTTCGAAGAATCCACCTGCGCGCACAAACGCGATTGGGGATGTCAGATCGCGAAAACCTTGCTCCAGAAGCGACAAGGCCGTGATCATCCCGAGCCCGCTGGTTCTGTTCGCACCCATCGACGAAAGCGCAACCACGCGCGGCGGCGCTGCCTTGGTGAGCGCCTCGACATAGTTTGCGATCACGCCCTTGGCTTCCTTGTAGTCGGGGGAGGGCGCCCAGACAGAAGGCAACATGACAAACGCGCCTTCGACGCCTTTGAGCGCTCGCTCGATGGCTGCCGAATCATTCCAATCGCCGTCTACCAGTTCCACGCCCCGGTTCGCCCAGTTAGCCGCTTTCTCGCGATTGCGGACGAGCGCGCGTACTTCCTTGCCGTCGCGCCAACAGATGTTCCGCCGTTGCGCCGCCCACTTTTCCGGTGATTCCCATTACTAAAAACATGCGTTTTCTCCTGATCTTGAGGGACAGAGCACTGCCCCTGTTGGTTCAACGGATGAGCGGCAGAATGGCCCGGATACGGGGATCGCGCGCGTAGAGGCCGCCCCATGTCATCGCGCCCAGAAGCAGGGAAATGATTTCCGGCGGCGACCCCAACTCACCAATGCGGACATGGGCGCAGATGGCACCTCCCAAAAAGCCCGTCACCAGGATCGCGCCGAGGACGGCGGTGGCCGGGATGGCGTAAAGGATGGCGCAGGCGAGTATGATCGGACCCACGACACGGGTCAGGTCCATCGCGAACCCGGTTTCCTGCAACATGCTCGCGATCTGTGCCGGCGCGAAAAGCTGAATAGTGCCGTCTGCCACCAGAGCGATAACGACAAACGCGCTCATTATCCGGCCGGCCCACAGGGCGCGATGCAAGGTCATGGTTTCAGGCACCTGATGCAGGTTCATGGTTTCGGACACTTGTCATTCTCCAATGGGGGTATCCCAATTTCGAGAGCTTACTGTGTCTCATCGGTATGATAAACACCGAGAAACTGAACTCACTGTTCTCTCTGTGGTGAACAATGCCGAGGCACGAAAATGCAGAATCTCGAACCCATCCTCATTTTCATAACGGTAGCGGAAATGGGGAGCTTCACCCGCGCGGCCGATAGCCTGGGCATCCAAAAGGGGAGGGCCTCAACGGCGGTCCGGAAGCTGGAAGAAGATGTCGGTGTCAGGCTCCTGCACCGGACGACGCGCAGCGTGCAGTTGACGGAGGACGGACGCGCATTTCATGCCCGCGCCCGCGATCTGCTTGCTGAAGTCGATGATCTGCACTCGATGTTCGCAGGCGATCGCGTGGCACTTCGCGGGCGTTTACGGGTCGATCTTCCGACCGAGGTGGCGCGCACGACGATCGTGCCGGCCTTGCCGGATTTCATGGCGACTCACCCCGAGTTGGAGCTGGAGGTGTCGAGTACGGATCGGCAAGTCGATCTGGTTCAAGAGGGGTTTGACTGTGTATTGCGACTTGGCCCCATCCGGGACGAGACGCTGATTGCCCGCCCGCTGGGCCTGTTGCGCATGGTCAACGCTGCCAGTCCCGCCTATCTGGCGCGCCATGGCGTCCCTCGATCGCTGGAAGATCTCCGGCGTCAGGAACATCGGGCAATTCATTTTTCGACGATGCTGGGCGCAAGACCCATTGGATGGGAATATCCGGACGGCGACAGCTACGCGACGCTTCAGTTGCCAGGTGCGCTGCACGTCAACAGCGCGCAGACCTACGAAGCCGCTGCCCTCGCCGGCCTTGGCCTGATTCAGGCGCCACTCTTGGGGATTGGCCGATACTTGGAGAGTGGAGCGCTGGTGGAGATCATACCCGATTTTCGTCGCCGGGCGCTCGCCGTGTCCCTCGTCGTGGCACATCGGAGCAATCTGTCGCGCCGGGTCCGCGCATTCATGAAATGGATCGAAGATGTGCTGACGCCGTATCTGGAATAGCGAGACGAACTTCCGTAGGGCGGCAAACGGGCAATCGGAACGAACGGCCGCTTTCGGGACGCCTCGCTGTGCCCAGGAACCGCCAGGATGGGCGCGCAACAGAGCTCGCGGCACAGACCGGACAATGTCGGCTTCCCACCCATTGCGGCCCTAACCTGGCCCTGGGGCGAGACGGTCGGGTTCCCGGTGCGCACCACGAACCGTGCGGCCCCGGCCGTTCGATGGCGTCCCACCTTATCGACATCCCGGCCGGGGTCGCCGGATGCGGCGTGGTTGTGTGGTACCTCCAATCTCCGGGCGGGGATCAGCCTGATAATGATAACAAGAGGCGGGTGGTGATGCGGAAAGCACTGGTTTTGGGGCTGGCGTTGACGGTGGCGGCCGGGGGGGCCTGGGCGGATCCGATCCCGGCGGTGCAGTCGTCCAGCAATATGCAGATCATCGGCCACAGCGACCTGAACGGCGCGGGAAAGGGCGGCGAGGGCCTGGCGCTGCGCCAGTATCCGGACGGCCGGCGCGTGCTGTTCCTGGCGCATGAATCGGCGCCCATGTGCGTCAGCATCATCGACGTGACCAAGCCCGAGGACCCCAGGGTCATCACCCAGATCCCGAATCCGGCGCCGCAACTTCGCTGCAACAGTCTGGGCCTGTCCGGCACGACGATGGCGGTGGCGCATCAGACCGACAAGCAGGGGCAGCCGGGCGCGGGCATGGATGTGTTCGACGTGGCCGACCCGGCGCATCCGAGGAAGCTGGCGTTCCTCGACACCTCGGGCCCGCATTCGCGCGGGGTGCATTATCTTTGGTTCGCCGACGGTCACTACGCCTACCTGACGACCGGTGCCGAAGGACTTCACCCCGAAGAACAAGCTGGATGACCAGTTCTTCATGATCGTGGACATGGAGGACCCGACCCATCCGAAGGAGGTCGGGCGGTGGTGGATGCCTGGCACGCGGGTGGGTGACAAGGCGCCGCCGCCGCCTCGGGTGGGCATCGATTCCGGCATTCGCATGCACACGCCGATCGTGTCTGCGGAGCGCCCGGACCGGGCCTATGTCGGATGGATCGATGGCGGCTGGGTGATCCTGGATATCGCCGACAAGGCGCATCCAAAACTGGTGGCGCATCGGTCCTGGCAGTCGCAGAATGTCGGCTTCGCGCATACGGTGTTGCCGATCCCGTCGCGTGGCCTGGCGATCCAGACCGAGGAAGCGGTGGAGGCGAACTGCAAGGACTGGCCGAAGCGCGATTGGGTTTGGGACATCGCGGATGAACAGGCGCCGGTCGTGCTGTCGGTGATGCCGCCGCCGGCTGATTTTGCCGCGTTGTGCAAGCAGGGGGGACGTTTTGGCGCGCATAACATCGCGCAGAACCGGCCCGATCCCACCGCGCGGAATTTGAAACAGACCGTTGTCGGCAGTTTCTTCAATGGTGGCGTGCGGGCTTACTCGATCGCCGATCCGCATGCACCGTCGGAGATCGGCTTCATGGTCGATGCACCGCCGAAGGGCAACGCGACGCATAGTATCCAGATCAACGATGTCTATGTGGATGAGAACGGGCTGATTTACGCGAATGACCGGTTGAGCGGCGGGCTGGATATCATCCGCTACAGCGGATCCGTTCCGCTGGAGTAATTGACGGGTTTTGTCGTCTGGTCGCGCCGGCGTTGGGCTGGTCCGCGGGTAGACGATCGGTCAGGGGTTGGGTTCGATCAGGCCGGCTTGCGGCCGGTGAGGCGGCTGGAACGCTTTCATGCCGACTGTAGGGCTGAAAGCGTGGCGAGCAACATCATCCCGACTGTTTCCCGCCTGGCGGATGCTGTTTTAGTCCCAGTGAATAGGCTCGCGGGTGACCTCCACGGTGCCGTTGCCGCGAAGCCGCACGACGTTCACTGTCTTGGCCAGATCCGGCGACCCGGAGTAGTAGGCGGGCACTGTCGTTCCGGTGCCGACGGCGGCGGCGCGGTTCCAGTGGCCCAGGGCCAGGTAGTCTGCCTGGGTTGCCTCGATCTCGGCGTTGCTGATCAGCCAGGAGGGACGCAACGGGGGCACGCCGTCGTCCTCGTAATGCCCGTGCGCCAGGGTCACGTGCCACCGTGCCGTTCGTGGCCTTGGCTGCCGCAGCGGCACCATGTTGTTGTAATCGAAGTGGGCGTGGCCCCAGACCTCCATGTCGTGTTGCGGGAAATGCACTGTCAGGTCATGTGTCACGCCAATGATATGGACATGCGGCAGCTTGTTCAGGCCGCCGCGAAGCCAGACGGAGTCCGGGGTGACCGGGTCATGGTTGCCGGGCAGGACGATGACCGGGCGGCCGACGTCGTTCAGAAGCGTGACGCACTGGTCGATGATGGCGGCGGACTGGCGGTTGTTGTCGAAAATGTCGCCGACCAGCAGCACGTAGTCGGCCTGATGCGCCTTTGCGGCGTTCAGGACGACACGCAGGCCGGTGGTGCCGTCCTCTCCGTATGGGCCCTGGTGTGGATCGTCATCGACATGAAGATCGGAACTATGCAGCAGAATGATATCAGAGGACGTCACGATCGGAACCCAGGCGGTTGCTTTGCGCCATCAGACCGGGGCGCGTCGTGCCCGTCAACTGTCGCCGGTGCTTGCTGGCATCGGCGACCGGTCGTCATTGGCCGAAATTGGCGCCTGCTGCTAAGCTGGGCGCAACCATAAACCGAGAGGAACCAGGTACCATGATCGACCTGCATTACTGGCCCACGCCGAACGGCAAGAAGGTTACGATCCTGCTGGAGGAGGCCGCGATCCCCTATAATGTCGTCCCGGTCAATATCGGCCGGGGCGATCAGTTCACGCCGCAGTTCCTGAAGATGAACCCCAACCACCGCATGCCGGTGATGGTGGATAACACGCCGGCGGCGGTGGCGAGCCGATCGTGATCTTCGAATCCGGTGCGATCATGATGTACCTGGCCGAAAAAGTCGGCCGGTTCTACCCGCAGGACATCCGCGGAAAATACGCTGTCACCGAGTGGCTGATCTGGCAGATGGCCAACCAGGGTCCCAAGCTGGGCGAGTGCGGCCATTTCCGCCGGCTTGGCGACAAGCAGGGCGACCAGTCCTACGCGGTACGCCGCTTCACCGACGAGGCGAACCGCCTGTACGGGGTGCTGAACAACCGGCTGCATGCGAGCAAGTACCTGGCCGGGAACGAGTACACGATCGCCGACATGATCTGCTATCCGTGGACGGTGAACTGGAAGGCGCAGGGCCAGGACATCGAGGAATTCCCCTATATGAAGCGGTGGGCGGATGAACTCGCGGCCCGTCCCGCCGTGCAGCGCGGCATGGCGGTTGGCGCCGATTTGTCCGAGGACGTGACAAAGCTGCCGCCGGAGGAACAGGAGCGCCGCGCCAAGATCATGTACAACCAGCGCGCCCGGCCTGTCCCGGTAGGTTAGCAGCGGTCCGGCACCCTGGAGACCGGGGTGCCGGAAAAGCCGGGCGGTTCGCGCTCGGCCATGACGATCAGGTATCAAACGGAGGACTTACTTATGGCCGAAGTGGAATGTTTCTTCGACTGTTCCAGCCCATGGACCTATTTCGCCTTTGTATCGTTGCTGCGGATGCAGGACGAAATTGGCGTTACGATCAAATGGCGGCCGTTTCTGGTTGGCGGCGTATTCAATGCTGTCAACCCGAGCGTGTATAATTCACGCGATACGCCGGTTCCGGCCAAGTCCGCCTACAGCAAGAAGGACCAGCAGGACTGGGCTCGGCATCTTGGCCTGTCGATCCACTATCGTCCGAGCGTTTTCCCGGTCAACAGCGTCAAGGCGATGCGGGCGTGCATTGTGCTGGAAGCGGAGGACAAGCTTGTTCCGTTCGCACGCGAGACGTTCAAGGCCTACTGGACCGACGACAAGGACATTTCGCAAGTGCCGGTGCTGACCGAGATCTGCAATGGTCTGGGCATCGACGCCCCGAAGCTGATGGCGGCGATCGAGCAGCAGCCGGTGAAAGACACGCTGCGGACCAACACGCAGGAGGCGATTGACCGCGGGGCGTTTGGGTCGCCCACGATCTTCGTCGGCGGCGACGATATGTATTTCGGCAATGACCGGATGCCGCTGATCAGGGACGCCGTCCTCCGCCGCCGGCAATGATCGAGACGGCGATCGACCAAAGGGTGGTCGCGACCGTTACGGTCAACAACCCGGGGCAGCGCAATGCCCTGGGCAATGGCGGCAAGCGCGAACTGGCGGAGGCGCTGGAACGGGTGGCGGCGGTGGATGGCCTGCGTGTGGTCATCCTGACCGGCGCCGGGGAGAAGTCGTTTATCGGCGGCGCCGATGTAAAGGAGATGGCCAGCTTCGTGCGGCATGACGCGTCGGAGGGGCCGTCACTGACGCACCGGGTTTGTGAGGCGGTTCGCCGGATGCCGGTGCCGGTGATTGCCCGGGTGAACGGCTGGTGCCTGGGTGCCGGCCTGGAGATTGCTGCGTCCTGCGACATGCGGGTCGCGGCGGATACCGCGCGCTTCGGCATGCCGGAAGTGTTGTTTGGCCTGCCGTCCGGGATGGAAGCCTGCCTGCTGCCGCAACTGATCGGCTGGGGAAAGACTCGGGAACTCGTGTTCACCGGCCGTCACATCGATTGTGCCGAAGCCATGGCGTGCCATCTGATCGAACGGGTTGTCCCGCAGGAAAAGCTGGACGAGGCGGTAGAGGACTGGGTCGGGGCTATTCTCAAAGCCGGGCCGAACGCCATCAGGGCGCAAAAGGAACTGATCCGTGACTGGGAGAGGATGTCGATCGCAGACGCGGTCCAGCAAGGCATCCGTGCGGTTGCCGCGGCGCATGGCACTGACGAGGCGAAGCGCCTGATGGATGCGTTCCGGCAACGGAAGTGATTGCCGAACCGGTGCCCGGGCGGGATCGAACCGCCCGGGGCAAGGGTTTCAGCCGTGGTGATGGATGTGTGTGCCAGCCACGTTCGCGGTCTGGTATGTCGACCAGGAAGCTCCGCTTCCGCTGGTGCTGCCGGTGGTGTTGGTACCAGAGGACGTTGTCGTTGCGGGAACGCTGAAGTCCTGCGTGGTTGTTGTCGCAGCAGTCATGGGAGCGGCCGCGGCGGTTGTGGTCGGGTCGGTGGCGGCTGTGGTGGTGGTGGTCGCGGTCGGATCCGTAGTGGTCGTGGGGTTTGTGCTGGCGGTGGTTGTTGGCGCCGCGATGAAGCTCATGCCGCTTGACGATGTGGCCGGGGCGGATGAAGCCGACAATGCGCTGGTTGTGACTGCTGCGTTGTCGCTGGTGGCGGCGGCGCCATCGCTGCCGAACGAAGCCGTGCCGCCGGAACCTGAGGTGACGCTGAAATTTTCCGAACCGGCGCTGGACAATTCCCAGGGCGCGCCGCCTGCGGGTGCGCCGCCATTCAGGCTCATGCCCATCACGTAAAGATTGCGGTCAGCGGTATCCAGCGCCCACTGCGTGCCGCCGGGTAGTCCGGGCGTGCCGGGGGGATAATAGCCGCCAACCGCGTCGTTCAGGTAGTCCACGGTAACAGTGTGGCTGCCGCCGCCGAAATTGCCCTTGACGTCGAATTCCTGCGACTGGCCTTCTGACACAACGGCTGTCGTGGTCTGGACGCCGCCGATCTGCCGTCCGTCAACCGCGACGGTGAACTGCGCGTCGCCCTGGTAGGGGTCTTCCGCCATGTTCAGGACGAGCGTGTCAGCGCCACTGCCGACGGTCACTGAACCGGGTGTCGTGCTCTGGTTCGAGGCACCGGACGGGACTGGTGTTGTATCGTTCACCCCGAAGGTCGCGTTGCCCCAGACGTTGCCAACGGTCGAGTTCGGCGGGAACCATGGGGATTGATAGATTGGAGTCGTCGAGTTGGACACGGTCTGCCCGTCGTAAGACACGCCGTCGACGTACAAATTCCGGTCGCCGGACTGGCCGGGATAGATGAAGTTGTTGACGAACGTTACGACAACGTTGTGCTGGCCTGGCGCCCAGTTTCCTGCGAATGTGAAAGCTTCGGTTTGCCCAGATGATTGCGGTGTCGTTACTGTCTGCACGCCGCCGATCTGCTGTCCGTCGACATTAACGGTGAACTGGGCGTCCTCGCCGAGGGCCTGATCCTCTGCCATATTGAGCGTAATTGTATCGGAACCAGAACCAATGTAGTTGCCATTACTCGTTGAGCCGGACATCAAAGTCCTCCATTCCGCTGCATATGAAACCAAACGCCCGGCGCCGAGCGAGTTGGGGGTTACAGCGGGTGGGGGGGCGTCACAACGGATTATGGCCGCAATTAAGCGGACAGCGGCGATTTTGACAGTTGCACGCTGTGGATAAGCGAAGCGGCGGAGACTTTTATCCTAATTTAACCACGATGTAATCTACCGCCCCCGTAGCGTTTCTTTGATGAGACGAGTGGAACCGGCGGAATTCTATACTGCTTCGGCTGACAGCCGCCGGGGTGCGCAGCAGGCGCAGCCGCCCATATGGGCTCGTGACGGTGCGCCGCCGACATCGGCTGGTTGCGCGCCGCCGCCGATCGCAGCCAGGGTCAGCAAGCGCGGTGCGGGTGCGCCGCAATCGGGGCAGGGCTGAGGCAGCTCGAATTCGGCCATGGGGCGAACCTCGGCGAAGGGGCCGCAGTCCGGGCATTCATATTCATAAGTCGGCATCCAAATCCTCCGTGATCGGTTATGGCCATACTGCCATTTCATGGTCTGCCCGGCCAGAGACCGGGTTGCCGACCCGGAAGACCGAGGCCATGTTGCAGAGCACAACGGCTTGAAGGATGCCCGAATGAACGCACAAGTCGACCTGACCCAGTTTGCCGAGGAGAGATACGCCGTCGGTCAGCCGGTCCCGCGCAAGGAGGATCCGGTGTTGCTGCGGGGTGAGGGGCGCTACTCCGACGACCTCAACCTTGCCGGCCAGGCGCATGCGGTGATGGTGCGATCCAATGCCGCGCACGGCCTGATCCGGTCGATTGATGTGGCTGGCGCCAAGGACATGCCTGGGGTTCTGGCCATTCTGACCGGGCAGGACCTGATTGATGCCGGTCTCGGGAACATGCCGTCCGGGATGTCGTTCAAGATGCGTGATGGCGGGGACATGCCGAAGCCGGTCCAGCCGATCCTGACCACGGACAAGGTGCGCTTTGTGGGCGATCCGGTTGCGATCGTGGTGGCGGAGACGGCTGCGCAGGCGAAAGATGCCGCCGAGGCGGTGTTTGTGGATATCGACACGCTGCCGGCGGTGACCGATGCCGCCGCGGCGGCGGCACCTGGTGCGCCGTTGGTGCATGACGGGGCGCCGAGTAATGTGATCCTCGATTTCCATCACGGCGATGCGAAGGTGGTGGCCGAGGCGTTCGCGAAAGCGGCGCATGTCACGCGGCTGAAGATCCGCAACAGCCGGGTGGTTGTCTGCGCGATGGAGCCTCGGTCGGCGATTGGTGATTATGACGCGGAAACCGGACGTTGGACGCTGCGGCTTGGTTGCCAGGGCGTGTTCAACATGCGGCAGCTGCTGATGGGTCCGCTGAAGGCGCCGGTAGAGAAGATTCGTGTGCTCACCGGCAATGTCGGCGGGTCGTTTGGTATGAAGGCGTCTTGCTATCCGGAATACCCGGCTATTTTGCAGGCTGCGCGTTTGCTTGGGCGACCGGTCAAGTGGACCGATGAGCGTGGGGAGAGTTTCCTGTCGGACAGTCATGGGCGCGACCATGATATGGAGCAGGAACTCGCGCTGGATGCGCAGGGTCGGATCCTGGCTTTGCGGGTGAGCGGGTACGGGAACATTGGCGCGTATCTGTCCAACGGCACCGTGCTGCAGCCGACCGGCAATATTGTCCGCAACACGATCGGCGTTTATGCGACCCCGCTGCAGGAGGTGAGTGCCAAGGCGGTGTTTACCAATACCAGCCCGGTCGGGCCATACCGCGGTGCGGGTCGTCCCGAAGGCAACTATTATATAGAGCGACTGCTGGACACGGCGGCGCGGGAGATGGGTATCGATCCTGCCGAAATCCGCCGCCGCAATCATATTCAGCCCGGGGCGATGCCGTACAAGACCCCGGCGGGCACAACATACGACAGTGGCGATTTCCCGGTTGTGCTGGACAAGGCCCTGGCCGCGGCAGACTGGGACGGATTTGCCGCGCGCAAGAAGGAAAGTGCCGAACGTGGCAAGCTGCGGGGCCGCGGGATTGGCCAGTATCTGGAGGTCACGGGACCGCCGGCGCCGGAAATGGGCGGGATACGGTTCGAGGCGGACGGAACGGTGACGATCATTACGGGAACCTTGGATTATGGGCAGGGGCACGCCTCGCCGTTTGCCCAGGTGCTGGCGTCCCGGCTTGGAATCCCGTTCGACAAGATCAACCTGTTGCAGGGGGATTCCGACGAGCTGCTGGCCGGTGGCGGCACTGGTGGATCGAAATCGCTGATGGCGAGCGGCACGGCGATTGTCGAGGGCGCTGAAAAGGTGCGGGAAGCCGGGCGCCAGATCGCGGCGCATGTGCTGGAGGCGGCCGAAGGCGATATCGAATTCGAGATCGTTCGCGGCGGCGGTCAGTTCCGTATCGCTGGCACCGACCGCTCGGTTGGCATCATGGAACTGGCGGAGCAGATCCGTTCCGGTGGGCTCGTGCTGCCGGAGGGGGTTCCGCAGACGCTTTCAGTGTCGCATGTCGCCGAGGGACCACCTTTTGCCTATCCCAACGGATGTCATATCGCCGAGGTGGAAGTGGATCCCGAAACCGGCGTGAGCGAGGTCGTTCGCTATCACATGGTGAACGATTTCGGCGTGATCGTTAATCCGCTGCTGGTTGAAGGGCAGGCGCATGGCGGGATCGTGCAAGGCATTGGCCAGGCGTTTCTGGAGCATGTCGTCTACGACGAAAGCGGCCAGCCAATGACCGGGTCGTACATGGACTATGCGCTGCCGCGAGCAAACGATGCGCCGATGTTCAACTTCGCTTCCCACCCGGTGCCGGCGAAAACCAATCTGCTGGGATCGAAGGGGTGTGGGGAGGCTGGATGCGCCGGCGCGTTGCCGTCGGTCATGAATGCGCTGGTGGATGCGCTGTCAGCCTACGGCATCAAGCACATCGACATGCCCGCCACGCCGCTGCGGGTGTGGCAGGCGATACAGGCGAGCAGGTAGTTATTTTTTCCAAGTGGCGCGACGTTTTACCAAAGTGCGGGGCACCTGCCCCGCATGTGCCTTAAATGGCTGGCTCTTGTGCGCGATCCGCCATTGACGCGCGGCTGCTGAGGGATTCCGCGACGCGGTGCAGCAATTCGGAATGGTCTTCCGGCGATACGTTATCGCTGCGCATTACCAACTGAATCAGCGGGTCCTGCAGCATCTTTGCCAGAGTCAGTGTGCTGACCGTTGTCGTGCACATCGCTGTCACCATTCCCCTTTAGCACAAAAGCAAGTCTACTCGCTTCTGATGAACAGTATGGAAATGAATTGTGTCTTAACGTTGCCTATGCACTGGCAATTTTTCGTGAGATCACGGCACTTTGCGACAACTCAGTGATAAATCTGCATCAATCTAATAGATTCGTATTGGCTCTGGACATTGCACTGTATTCGGGCAATTTCATTGTGTGCAGTTATTTTGTGTTCATTACGGTACGATCATTTGACAGTCTTGTCATAGCCCGCAAAGGCGGTGCGTATTTGTTGCGTTTATGATCTGTAATCGAGGGCCTCGATCGGGCGACGCCGGGTCTACGCCGAACGAACGCGTGGCGCTACCCGGGCTCGATGGAAAGGCGCGGCCGTGCGGGCGGCTATTCGGCTGCTTTCGCCTTGATGGCGGGCCAATCCGCGACCGGGATGCGCGGCAATTCGAACCGGTCCGTTACCCGTGAGTACCAGCCGCCGCCGTGCAGGCGCCCGATCAGGTCGAGCTTTGGGGTGTCGATATAGCAGCGGTCCTTGTCCAGCACACAATCGTCCCGCACGTAGATCGCCAGCACCTTGCCCAGCACCACGGCACGGTCGATGCCGACATCGACAATCACCAGACGCTCGCATTCGAAGGACACCGGCGCCTCGGCGATGCGGGGTGGCTTGACATGCAGCGATGGCGCCGTTGTCAAGCCGGCTTCCTTCAGCTCGTCGACACCCTTGGGGAAGTCGATGGCCGTGATGTTCATCGGTTCGGCGAGTTCGTAACTGACGAGATTGATGACGTACTGGCCGGTGCGGCGGATGTTGCCGCCGGTGTCCTTGACGTCGCCGGGGCCGCGGCCGCCGATGCCGAACGCCAGAACCGGGGGATTGCCCGACATCGCGTTGAAGAACGAGAACGGCGCGGCGTTGACGGTGCCGTCGGTATCCTGCGTGGTCACCCAGGCAATCGGGCGTGGGCCGATGGTCGAGGTCAACAGCTTGTAGACGTTTTCATTTTTGAGATCGACAAAATCGAACAGCACGACCGGCCTCATGTGAATGTTGGCCCGCAGCGTTACGCGGCGTTCCGCTTGCTGTCCAGATCGGCGGGCCGTCGCGAGATGTTGCCGTCCGCCGGATTTACCGTCACATGAGCGACCTGATCAGACAGCAGGAATGCAAGTGGTGCCTCAGGCAACTCGAACTCCCAGTACCCCGGTCGGCGACGATTTCGCCATAATGCGTTACCGTTTGAAATCTATCTTCGGCGGATCGATCGGCAACCTGATCGAATGGTACGACTTCTACGTTTATAATTTCTTCGCCCTGTATTTCGCCAAATCCTTCTTTCCCAATGCCAACCCGACCGTGCAGCTTCTCAACACGTTCGGCATTTATGCGCTGGGCTTCCTGATCCGTCCGGTGGGCGGCTGGATCCTGGGTGTCTACGCCGACCGAGCGGGCCGACGGGCGGCGTTGACGCTGTCGGTTACGTTGATGTGCGCCGGGTCGTTCTTGATCGCGATTGCCCCGACCTACGCCGTGCTGGGGCTGGGGGCGCCGATCCTGCTGCTGGTGGCGCGGTTGATCCAGGGCGTCTCGCTCGGCGGTGAGTATGGCACCTCCGCCACATATCTGAGTGAGATCGCGGTTTCCAAGCATCGCGGGTTCTACAGCTCTTTCCAGTATGTCACGCTGATTGGCGGGCAGGTGTTCGGCAGCCTGACGCTGCTGGTGATGCAACAGGCGTTTACCGCTGCCGAACTGGAGGCCTGGGGCTGGCGCATTCCGTTCGCGATTGGCGCGGCGCTGTCGGTGTTCGGCCTTTATCTACGGCGTAATCTGGCGGAGACGGATGCCTTCAAGAAAGCGGCGTCCCGGCAGCGCGGCAACCTGATGAAGGAATTGCTGCGCCACCCCAGGCAGATCCTGCTGGTGTTCGGCCTGACGATGGGTGGCACCACCGCGTTCTATACCTACACCACCTACATGCCGACGTTTCTGGTCAATACGGTCAAGCTCACCCGTGATCAGGCGACGCAGATATCGTTCATTTCGCTGATCATCTATGCCGCGCTGCAACCGGTGTTCGGCGCGATCTCTGACCGGGTCGGCCGCCGGCCGGTGCTGTTGTGGTTCGGTATCCTGGGGACGCTTTGCACCATCCCCATCCTCACGACGCTGGGCGCCACGCGTGACTATCTCACGGCGCTGGGCTTGATCATGGCGGCGCTGCTGATCGTGTCCGGATACACGTCCATCAATGCGGTGGTGAAGGCGGAGCTGTTTCCAGCCGGGGTGCGGGCGTTGGGTGTCGGGCTGCCGTATGCGGTGGCTGCCTCGGTGTTCGGCGGCACCGCGCCGTATGTTGCGCTGGCGTTCAAGGACGCCGGACATGAGGGCTGGTTCTACTGGTATGTCACCGTGCTTATTTTCCTGTCGCTTCTGGTCTATGCGTTCATGGGAGACACGAAACTCAGCTCCGAGATCGATCGCGACTAGTGTCGCGCGTGGCACGCGTTCTCGTGAGCAGCGGCGAGCGGTCTTGCCAATAATCCATCCAAACAGGATTATTCCGCCACCGCGGTGACGCGGCCCCAACAGATTTCGGGAAACGTCCATGGCAACCTCTCGCGCACTCGTTCTGGGGAGTGCGCTCGGCGTCGTTTTGACGCTGTCGATCAACGCGCGCGGGGCCAGTCCGGAACCCGGGGATGCAGTCTATCATTCGCTGCGGTACAATGATGATTTCAGCTATCTGGCCGATCCGGCGAAGGCGTCGGATCCCTGGGATCGGTTCAAATACATACCGATCGGCGACGGCCAGTACGGTCCCAGCTACCTCAGCCTTGGCGGCGAGCTTAGGGAGCGGTTCGAGTCATACCTCAATCCCAACTTCGGTCTGCGTGCTCCCCCGGCCAATGCGTATCTGCTGCACCGGCTGCTGCTGAATGCTGACGCCGAGATAACGGACTATGTGCGGGTATTCCTGCAGGTCGGCAACATGGAGCGTCTGGGCGACCGCGGCGTGACATCGACCACGGATATCGACCATTTCGACCTCATGCAGGGGTTTATTGACGTGCGTCCGCCGTCGCCCCTGGGCGATGCGCCGGTCATGCGGGTCGGGCGTGAGGAGTTGCTGTTCGGCTTCCAGCGGCTGATCGCGGTGCGCGAGGGGCCGAATGTGCGACGCGACTTCGACGGTTTGCGCTTCAATGATCATATCGGAGGCGCGACGATCGATGTGTTCACTGTCCGTCCGGTCAACGACAACCAGTATGTGCTCGACGACCATACGAACCAGAACCAGAGCCTGTGGGGCGGTTATGTGACGGTGCCGGTCGGGCCAGTGCTGAAGACTGATGTCTACTGGCTGAACTACGAGAACAAGACGGCGCGATATCGTGGCCTGACCGGGGTGGAGCAACGGCAGACCTTTGGGTTGCGGCTATTCGGCGGGACCGAGGGTTTCGACTGGAACGGTGAAGTCGCGTTGCAGACCGGCCGGTTTCGTGGTCGCGATATCCGAGCGGACATGCTGGCGGGGATCGGGGGATATACGTTCCGCGAGGTGGTATGGGAGCCCAGGATCGGGATCGAGGCCAACTTTGCCAGTGGCGACAGCGGTCGTGGTTCATCGATCGGCACGTTCAATGCGATGTATCCGCGGCTGCCGTATTTCGCCGAGACTTCGCTGCTGGTGCCGGCAAACGTGTACGACATACGACCGGTGCTCAGTTTCAGGCCGGAGCCGAATATTTTAGCGACGTTCGGGTGGGATACGTTGTGGCGCGCCTCGGTGGCGGACGGGCTGTACGGCAGTGGGATGTCGCAATACGCCGGCACCAACAAGGTCAGCGGCTCCCGCATTGGCAGCGAATTGTCCGCCGATGTGCGCTGGCGGGTGGATCAGCACTTGCTGCTTGGGGCGATCGCCGCGGAATTCATTTCGGGCCCAGCGGTGCAGGAGGCGTTCGGCAAGAGTGTGACGTTCTTCGTGCTGTTCGCGACTTACCGGTTTTGACGCGGATCGGCACAAGGTGGGCTGATTGACATTTAAAACTTGATAGCTGTACGCTTCCCTGATCCCATTTGGACGATTATCGCTATAGCCAAAATATCATAACGAATTC
This sequence comes from uncultured Alphaproteobacteria bacterium, assembly GCA_963790515.1. Classification (GTDB taxonomy): domain Bacteria; phylum Pseudomonadota; class Alphaproteobacteria; order Acetobacterales; family Acetobacteraceae; genus Rhodopila. The sequence goes on from CAWBPF010000021.1 coordinate 135,379, forward strand.
GTCCTGGGAAAACAAGAAAAGGGGGGAAGGAATGCGACACTTTGACCAGAAATCCCGGCCGCATGCCAGACTGACCGTGGTGAGCCTGTGCGTCCTGGGCTTGTTCAGCGCCAGCCAGGCCGCCCGGGCCGCTGATGTGGTCGTCCCGGGTACAACCGATTTTCCGGAGAGCGTTACATCGACGGCCGACGGCACGATGTTCTTCAGCAGTATTGCCGGCGGTCGCATCTTTCGCGCTGCTCCGGGTCAGGATCATGCGAGCGAATGGGTCAAGCCGGGGACCAATGGGTTGCTGTCCGCACTGGGGGTGCTGGCCGATGACCGGTCGAACACGCTTTACGCATGCTCCTCGGATATGGCGGGATTTGGTATCACCGTTGCCACCGGCGCCAAGCCCACCGCGCTGAAAATGTTCGACCTGAAGACCGGCGCTCCGAAGGGCAGCATTGCGCTTCCGGCTTCGACGTTGCTGGGGCAGCCGGCACTTTGCAACGACATCGCGGTGGGCGCGGATGGCACCGCCTATGTCTCCGACACGCTGGGCGGCCGTATCCTAAGACTGAAGCCGGGCGCGCAGACGCTTGAAATCTGGGCGCATGATCCACGGTGGGAGGTCAAAGGGCCGCAGCTTGACGGCATTGCCGTGCTGGGTGACGGATCAGTCTACGCCAATGTATTCGAGGGCGATGGCCTGTATCGGGTCGCGGTCAATGCGGACGGCAGCGCCGGAAAGATCACCAAACTGCAGACGTCACGGCCGATCTACCACTCGGACGGGATGCGGTCTTCCGGTGCGGATAAATTGCTGATGGTGGAGGGCGAAACGCGAGGGATGCTCGACCTGATCACGGTTAAAGGGGACACGGCGACGGTTGAGACGGTACAGAGCGGCTTCCAGGGACCGGTCGGGGTTACCCAGGTCGGCGACACGGCGTACGTGTTGGATGTGCCGCTGAAGTACCTGTTCGTGCCCGATATGAAGACCCAAACGCCGCCGCCATTCAAGGCCGTTGCCGTCAAACTGGCGCAATAGCGGGTCGGTGAGGATCCGCGTGGCAGCGGGATCCTCACGCAGACAAAACCTGAGCCCGTGTGCGAGGGCGGCCGTCCGGTTCGATATAGTCATTATTCTCGGCTAAAGCCTCGCGCATGGCGCTGGGAACGGTCCTGTGGGTGCGGTTGATCTGGCGAGGTCGGCAGTCCTGGAGTGTGGCCTGAAGCGGACCGCGTTGCTTGGGCGGGACGGACGGCATGGTCGCGGATGAGGCCGTGGGCGCAGCAATACGGTTGCGGCCCACCCGCGACTCTGTATGGTCCGCCGCGAACCGATCCCAAGGACCTTACTCATGCGCCCATCCGGCCGCACCTCCGACTGCTCTTCGTGACGGTTTCCATCACCACCGGCTTCTCGCGCCACGCCGAGGGGTCCGCCCTGATCCGCATGGGCAACACCGAGGTTCTGTGCGCCGCCAGCGTCGAGACCCGGGTGCCGCCGTTCCTGCGCAACACCGGTCTGGGCTGGGTGACCGCCGAATACGGCATGCTGCCCCGCGCCACCCATACCCGCGGCGACCGGGAGGCCGCGCGCGGCAAGCAATCCGGCCGCACCCAGGAAATCCAGCGTCTGATCGGCCGGTCGCTGCGCGCGGTGGTGGACCGGGCGGCGATGGGCGAGATGTCGATCACGCTGGACTGCGACGTGCTGAATGCCGATGGCGGCACGCGCTGCGCCGCGATCACCGGCGCCTGGGTCGCGTTGTCGCTGGCGTTCCGCCATCTGGTGAAGATGAACGTGCTGAAGGCGATGCCGCTGACCGGGCAGGTCGCCGCGGTTTCCTGCGGCATCGTCGGCGGCGCGCCGGTGCTGGACCTTGATTATGACGAGGATTCCAACGCCGACGCCGACTGCCAATTTCGTGCTGACCGACGGCGGCGGCATCGTCGAAATCCAGGCGACGGCGGAAAAGACCGCGTTCAACGAAGCGCAGTTCCACGAGCTGCTGGCCCTCGCCCGTAAGCGGCACCAGCGCACTGTTCGAACATGCAGCGTCAGGCGCTGAACGCATGCTGGGAGCGGACTGATGGCACGCAAGCTCGCATCGCGGCCAGAAGCTGGTGCTGGCCAGCCACAACCCGGGCAAGCTGCGTGAGATCGAGGCCTTGCTGCGTCCCGCTTGGCATCGAGGTCGTCTCTGCCGCCGCGCTGGGTCTGCCGGAACCGGATGAGGATGCGCCGGATTTCGCCGGCAATGCCCGGATCAAGGCGCTGGCGGCGGCGACCGCGACCGGCTTGCCCGCGTTGTCCGACGATTTCGGGTTTTGCGTCGCCGCGCTGGGCGGCGCGCCGGGTGTTCACTCCGCCCGCTGGGCCGGGCCGGCGAAGGATTTTGGCCGCGGCGATGGCGACGGTGCACGAGCGTGATGGGCAGACAATCCCGACCGGCGGGCCTGGTTCATCGCCGCGCTGTGCCTTGCCTGGCCGGACGGCCATACCGAGACGTTCCTCGGCCGCATCGACGGCGGCGATGGTCTGGCCGCCGCGGGGCGACAAGGGTTTCGGCTACGATCCGATGTTCGTCCCGGCGGGCGCACAGTTGACGCTTCGGCGAGATGGATGCCGACGAGAAGCACGCGGTCAGCCACCGGGCCAGGGCGTTTGCGCAGGTGCTGGTGTCCTGCTTCGGTTGATGTAATCTTCGAAACAATGGGTAGGGGAGGCGTCAACATGTGGATCCGCAGCGTGGGCCTGGCCCTGGCACTTCTGCTGCCAGCCGCTGTCGCGCAGGCCGAACTGCCCGTCACGGTGAAGGTCGGCGTCCTCAACGACATGAACGGGCCGTTCGCGGATCAGTCGGGCCGCGGGTCGGTCGTCGCGGCGCAAATGGCAGCCGAGGATTTCGCCGCGCAAGGCGGCGGGTTCAAGGTGGAGATCCTGTCGGCCGATCACCTGAACAAACCCGATGTCGGTGCGCAGATCGTCCGTCGAGTGGGTGGACCGGGACGGCGTGGATGCGGTGGCGGATTCGGTGAACTCCGGGGTCGGGCTGGCGGTCAACACGGTGATGGCGGAGAAGCATCGCACGTTCATCGCCACCAATGTCGGCACCTCCGACCTGACCGGCAAGTTCTGCCAGCCGACCACGGTGCAGTGGACGATGGACACCTACGCGTTCGGGCAACACCATGGCTCGGGCGATGGCTGCGCAGCGGGGCGACACTTGGTATTATATCAGTTTCGACTATGCGCTCGGCGCGGCGCTGGAGCGTGATTCCGCCGCGGTGCTTACCAGCCTCGGCGGCAAGGTCCTGGGCTCCGTCAAGCATCCGCTTGGGACCACGGATTTTTCGTCCTACCTGCTGCAGGCGCAGTCTTCGGGCGCGAAGGTCGTGGCGCTGGCTGACACCGGCGCCGACCTGATCAACGCGGTGAAGCAGGCGGCCGAGTTCGGCCTGACGAAGCAGCAGATGCTGGCCGGTTTGTTCACCCAGATCGTCGATGTCGATTCGATCGGCCTGCAGGCGGCGCAGGGGCTTGACCGTGACTGAGGCGTTCTACTGGGACCTGAACGACGATACGCGTGCGTTCGCGCGCGTTTCGCCGCAGCGGTTCGGCGGGCGTGATGCCGACCGCCAACCAGGCGGGTGTCTATTCATCCGTACTGGCATATCTGCATGCGGTAAAGGCGGCCGACACGATCGACGGCGAGGCGGTCGTTCGCGCAGATGCGCAAGCAGCCGATCGAGGACAAGCTGTTCGGTACAGTGACGGTTCGGCAGGATGGCCGAGCGGTGCATGACATGTATACGTTCAGGGTGAAGACGCCGGGTGAGTCGAAGTCGCGGTGGGACATCTACAACGTGCTCGCGCGAATTCCGGGCGATGAGGCGTTCCGGCCGCTCGATCAGGGCGGCTGCAGGCTTGTTACCCAATAGGAAGATGACGATGGCGGAAACGATCACTTCAGAGAGTCTGGCCCGGCGCGCTGTATGACTTGCTGCGGGCGAACGGCGTCACCCAGTTCTGCTACGTGCCGGATGCCGGGACACAAGGTGCTGATCGACCGGTCGCTGGCCGATCCGGACGTGCATTCGGTGCCGCTGACCACCGAGGAGGAGGGCGTCGCGATGGTCGCCGGCGCCGACCTCGGCGGGCAGCGGGCGGTGCTGCTGATGCAGTCGTCCGGCGTCGGCAACTGCATCAACATGCTGTCGCTGACACAGGGCGGCCGGTTTCCGTTCCTGACGATGGTGTCGATGCGCGGCGAGTTCGGCGAGGGCAATCCCTGGCAGTTCGCCATGGGCCAGGCGGTGGAGCCGGTGCTGAAGGCGATGGGCGTGATCGTACTGCGGGCGGAACAGCCGGCCGACGTCATCCCGTGCGTCACCGCGGCGATCACCATGGCGTTCCAGTCCGGCCAGCAGGTCGCCGTGCTGCTGACCCAGCGCCTGATCGGCGCCAAGAAATTCTGACGGAAGCAACATCATGGCCAAACTGAACAAGCTGCAGACAGCGACCTTGCCCGACGCGGTGCTGGATCGGCGGCAGGCGGTGCCGGCGCTGATCGAAAATCCGGGCGACTTCCTGATGGTCGCCGGGCTGGCCGGCACGGCGTGGGAACTGTCGGCGCTGACACATGAATCTCCGAGCCTGTTCGGCCTGGGCGGGGCGATGGGCGCGGCGCCGATGATGGGACTGGGCCTGGCGCTGGCGCAGCCGAAGCGGCGCGTGCTGGTGGCGACCGGCGACGGCGAACTGCTGATGAATGTCGGCGCGCTGGCAACGATCGCGCTGCAGAACCCGCCCAACCTGACGATCATCTGTGTCGACAATGGTCACTACGGCGAGACCGGCAACCAGGACAGCCATACCGGCCTGGGCGTGCGCCTGGACGTCATCGCCGTCGGGCTGCGGTTTTCCGGTGGTGCATGTGATCAACACCGAGGCGGACATGGCGGAGGGGCGCCGGCTGGTGCGCGAAGGCGGCGGTCTGACCTTCATCCTGCTGCGGGTGACCGAAGGTCCGGCGACGCATGACGGCAAGAAGAATCTCGTTCCGCACATCGAACGCGATCGTTTCCGGGCCGCCTTGCTTGGATGACGCCTTTGCACTGTTGCGCCTGCAGGTCGAATGGGGCGCCGACGAGGCGATCGACCTTGACCCCATCGACCGGCTGCGCGCGGTCGAGCGAAGGCCGGCGCGCGCCGCAGCCCGCAGGCGGCCGTTGCCGCTGACGTGCCAAAGGGCACGCCGGCCGAGCGGGCACTCGCGCTGGCGCAGCCAGGCCGCGATCGCTGGAGGAGCTGCGCGCCGCGCTGGCTGGCTTCGACGGGTGCGCGCTTGCGCGACACCGCCAGCAATCTGGTGTTCGCCGAAGGGCGATCCGGCCAGCACGACCCTGATCATCGGCGAACCGCCGGGCCGGGAAGAGGATCGCAGCGGCCATCCGTTCGCCGGCGCCGAGGGTCAGCTGCTGGACCAGATGCTCGGCAGCATCGGTCTGAACGCGAGCGGAACTGATGCTGACCCCGCTGCTGCCGTGGCGGCCGCCGGGGGGACGGCCGCCGTCACCGGCTGAAATCGCACTTTGCCTGCCGTTCCTGCATCGGCTGATCGTGCTGCTGAAACCCCAGCGAATCGTGCTGTTCGGCGGATTGCCTGCCCGTGCATTGCTGCCGGCAGCACCTGGTCGCCGTCGCGGTACCCGAGCGATGGGTCGAAGCCAGCATACCAGCCATGTCCGCCACGCTGCCTGCCCTGGCGCTTCCCGGGCTGGTCGAAATGTTAAAAAACCCACCTTTGCGGCGGGATGCATGGGCGGGTTTACGCCTGTTGCGGCGTTCGATCGACGGCGTACCCACGAAAACGTGACCTCTCATTATCGGGCGGTAATTGCGTGTATTTCGGCGGGTTATCCAAAAATAGGAATATATCTCACCTATTGCGGTTGCGTCTCATGGCTAGAGCGGCTAGCGAAACGGTATGCGAGGGATCGGTCATACGCTCTCCCGCCTTCCTACCGCTCGGGCATTTCTTGCCGGGGCTGCGATCCTCGCGGGGGCGTTTACGTCCGCCGCGCACGGGCAGACGTCCGGATTGGGGAATGGCACAGGGACACTCACTCCGGACGCGATACGCGCCGATGAGGCTGCGTGGGCGGTTCCGCGCGTTCCGCATGGCAGCGCGCCGGGCGTGGCAGTTTCCGCAGCCGCTTGGCCCGAACGACGTCGTGATCATGCGGCGTATATTCGCCTTTCAGGCCCGCGGGGATGTTCCCGCGGCGTCCGAGCGGCGGCGGGACTGGAAGATCCGCTGTTGCTGGGGACGTCCTTGGCGGACCGATATCTGGGGCGGCGTCACCGCTCGACCCCGGATGAATTGTCCGATTGGCTGGCGCGGTATCCGGACTTGCCGGACGCACCGGCGATCCACGCCTTGCTGCTGCACCCGGCTGCCGAAGGGCGCGACGCCGCCCGCCGCGCCGGAGGTCAGCGTTGCTGGTCAAAGCCGCCGATGCGGACATGTCGACCGGAGGATATCGATCCCCCGCGTAGCGATCTTGTGCGCGCGATCCGGCACTTGACCGGAACGTTCTGGAGCGTGCGCAACGTGGCGATGCGGCGTCCGCGCTGCGGCTGATCGCGGCGACGCGAGGACTATCCCCGGCCTATGCCGCGCAGCTTCGTGCCGAAGTCGCGCAAGTGTTATTTATCCGTAATGAAGATACAGAGGCGTTGCGCGTCGCGCAAGCCGGCACTGAACGATGCTCCCGCGGCGGACCAGCCTGGTCTTGGCTATCTACGTTGGCGGGCTGGCGGCGTGGCGGCTTGATCGTTTCGACCTTGCGCGCGACCATGTTCGCAGGGCGGCGCGACGCGCTGCCAAAACAAGCGCCGCGTGTGCAGGCTGCGTCGGCGTTCTGGGCGTCGCGCGCCAGCCGCACGATGCATGATCGCGGCGGGCACCCTGAAGTGGCTGCGGGTCGCGGCCGAGGAGCGGCTGACGCTGCACGGCCTGCTGGCGCGGCGCATCCTGCGGATGGACACTGGCATTTTGCCCAGCGGCGAACTGCTCAGTCAGGCCGATGTCGATGCGGTTGCCGCGACCGCGCGTGGCCGGCGTGCATTCGCCTTGCTGCAGATCGGTCAGGCCGATCGCGCCGAAGCGGAATTGCGTGGCGCTGTGGTCGGACGCGCAGGCCGATCCGGTGTTCGGACGATCGCTGCTGATGGTGGCGGCGGCATCCGGGCTGACCGATTGCGCCGCGCAGATGGCAGCCTTGTTGCAGGTCCAGGACGGCCATCGCCGGGATGACGTTGCGGTTTCCGGTGCCACGACTGCGGCCGGCGGGCGGCTTCAGTATCGATCCGACTTTGGTCTATGCGTTGACCCGGCTCGAATCCAATTTCGACCCCGATGCCGTCTCACCGGCGGGCGCGCGGGGGCTGATGCAGATCATGCCGGCAACGGCGCAATACATCACCGGCGATCTGTTTTTCGAGCCGGATCGGCTGCACGAGCCCGCGTCCAATCTGAACATCGGCCAGCGCTATATCTCCTATCTGGCGCGGCAGGACGGGATCGATAACGACCTGATGCGGATGCTTGCCAGCTATAATGCCGGACCCGGGCAATTTCGCGCGCTGGGGTGCCGATATCCGCGATCATGGCGACCCGTTGCTGTTCATCGAAGCCATTCCGGTGGCGGAGACGCGGGCATTCGTGCCGCATGCGTTGATCTACTCGTGGATCTACGCCGCCCGTATGCACCTGCCGGCGGCACAGCCTGGACAGATCTGGCGGCAGGCGAATTCCCCCGCTTCACGCCGCGCGGGCAGGAGCGCAGAATGGCGCTGTTGGCGCCTGGCCTGAAGTAACCGCGGGCGTCCCGCCATTCTACGCTGGAGGCACTAACCATGGCCCGCATCGACGAAAGCCGCCCCTTCATCCCGGTCAATATCGCCGTGCTGACCGTGTCGGACACGCGCACGTTCGACAACGACACATCCGGCGACACGCTGGCCGACCGCATCGTCAAGGCCGGCCATCGCGTTGCCGTGCGTGCGATCGAGAAGGACGACACCGCGGCGATCGAGCGACTGCTGCGCCGCTGGATCGCCGATCCGGAGATCGACGTGGTCATCACCACCGGTGGCACCGGCATCACCGGTCGTGACGTGACGCCGGAAGCGTTCGAGCATGTGATGGAAAAGCGGATCGAGGGTTTCGGCGAGCTGTTCCGGATGTTGAGCTACCAGAAGATCGGCACGTCCACGATGCAGTCGCGTGCCATCGGCGGCGTTGCGGGCGGGACCTATCTGTTCGCGCTGCCTGGCAGCACCGGCGCGGTGAAGGATGGCTGGGACGATATCCTGGCTGTCGCAGCTGGATAATCGGCACCGGCCCTGCAACCTGGTGGAGCTGATGCCGCGGCTGCAGGAGCATCTGCATCCGACGGCCGACTAGGATCGCTCTTATCAGAGACGGGCGACACGTCGCGATTTGCTGGAAGGGGCCGTTTGGCGCGATGAGAGGCGTTCGCCGTGCGACCCGCTCTGCGCTGCGATCAGGCTCTAAAACTCTTTGTTGAGAGGGCGATTCACGTCTGAAGTTGGGTCAACCTCTGACGCTCGCGCTCTATGCCAGGGGCTGCATCGACCGAGCGCCATCAGTGTTTTCAAACGGCACCGAACCGGGGTAAGATTTTCCGAGATGTTCAGTTCCCGGTTCCGGTTGCACGAGCTGTTCGCGGCGCTGCTTGCCCTGATGGTGCAGCTTGGCACCGGCGCCGTCGTGCCGCGGATCGACCCGGTTGCGACCGTCGGCGCTCTGTGCCACCAGGACGACGACACCGGCGGGGCGCCATCGCAGATACCCGTTCACGCTGGCGACTGCCTGGTTTGTCCGGTCTGCGGCATCCTGCATGCCCGGCTGGCGGTGTTGGTGCCAGCAGGCGTTCCACTGATGCCATCGGGCATCGAGGTGGTGCTCAAAGCCGAGTTGCCGCCGCCTTCCACCGCTCCTCCGACGCAGCATCGACCGCCCGGACAGCCTAGAGCGCCCCCAACCGTATCCTGAGCACAACCGCCGGTCCGTTCGCACGGGCCTGATTTTGTCTGCTTCGGGATTGTCTCCATGAAAATATGTTACGCAGCGGCCACGTTCACTGTCGGGACGATGGCATTTGTCAACCACGCCGGGGCGCATGGCTTCGCGGGCGATCATTTATTCATCAGCACGTTGCTGATTGACGATGCCAATGTCGCTGACGAGGCGAGCCTGCCAACGTTCAGCTTCCTCCCCGGACCCACCGACAACGGCCCCGCGCCCAATGCCTATGGTCTCGGTTTTGAGTTCGACAAGCGCATCACCGAGAACTTCGGCTTTGCGTTGAACGACGGCTACAACTGGATCACACAGCCGGGAGCGAAGACCGCGAACGGCTGGCTGAACCTTGTCGGCACGCTGAAATACAAGCCCTATGTCAATGACACGCACGAATTCCTGGTCTCCATCGGCGTGCAACGGGTGTTTGCCCGCACCGGCGCCACCGGCGACAACGGTGCGGCGCTGGGCAACGAGCGACAGCGGGTTCGACCATCCCGACGCTCTATTTTGCCAAGGGCTTTGGCGATATTCCTGTCGGCTGGGTTCGCCCACTCGCGCTGACCGGGGAGATTGGCTTTCAGATCGCCGACAGGAACCTGAAGGTCGATCCGGTGTCCAATACACCGGTCAACAATGGTATTTCCAACGCCTGGACCGGCGGGTTGTCGCTGCAGTACAGCATTCGCTATTTGTCGTCCCAGGTGAAGGACTACGGCCTGCCCGAATTCGTCAACAGGCTAACGCCGGTGATCGAGCTGGCGTGGTCGTCCCCGGCGGGAAAGCCGACACAGGACGCCACGACGTATCTTTGGGGCATAGGCCTGAACTACACTGCGACGAGCTACGCTTTCGGGCTCGAGGCCCTGGTTCCCGGCAACCGCAATACCGGATCCCATGTCGGGGTGATCGCGCAGTTTCACCTGTATTTCGACGATCTGTTTCCGCACAGCCTGGGCAAACCGATCGCACAATGGTTTTGATGCCATGAAGCCGATGATCTTGCTCGCAGCGGTTGCCTGCCTGCCCGGGCAAACCGCGTTCGCGCACGCTTTCCTTGATCGGGCGTCTCCGGCGGTCGGTTCGCAGATCTCCGAGGCTCCGCCGGCGATCAACCTGACCTATACCGAACCGGTGGAGCCGCTGTTCAGCTCGGTGCACGTGACTGACGCCACGGGTGCGCGGGTGGATATCGGCAAGCCTGCCACGGGCGATGACGGGCGGGTTCTGACCGTCAGCCTGAAGACGCTGCCGCCCGGTGTTTACTCGGTTGAGTGGCACGTCACGTCGGTCGATACCCACAAGACCGAGGGGCACTTCAGTTTCACCGTGAGGCCCTGAATGACCGGCATCGCCACAACCATGGCGATGCCCGCGGCCTGCACCTGGCGGCGATGCTGTCGCTGCTGGGGACGGCCGGGTTCCTGGCGTGGATGCTGCCGGCCGCATCGGTGGTGCCGGCGGCGCTGCACCAGCGACTGAGGCGGCTGTGGTGGATCAGCGGGGCAGTCGCGTTGCTGGCCGGGGCGGGCTGGTTCGCGCTGCAGGCCGCTGCCATCGCCGGGGCGGATACCCTGGCCGATATGTTGGACGCATTGCCGCTGGTGGCGCGTCACACACGCTACGGCAACACCCTGATGGTGCGGCTGGGATTGCTGGCGGTGGCGACGTTGCTGGCTGCTCGCGGTCCGGCCAGCGGGCCGGAACTTCCGCCCGCAGCGTGGACCCTTTACACGACCCTGGTTCTCAGTGCCGTCGCGCTCGGGCTTCAAGGCGTGATCGGCCATGCCGGGGCGACCGGGGGCGCGATCGGAGAGGGCCTTGTTGTCTCCGAATCCCTGCATCTGTCGCCGCGGGCATCTGGCTTGGTGCGCTGCTGCCGCTTTGGCTCAGCCTGCGCGTGCATTGCGCGCCAGGCGCCGGCCGCTTCGGTGTGCGAGCGCTTTTCCCCGATCGGGCTGGCCTGCGTCCTGGTGCTGGCTGGGACCGGCTTTGCCCAGGGTATGGAGCTGATCGGCAGCCTGCCGGCTCTGTTCGGCACCACCTACGGCCACATCGCACTGCTGAAGATCGCGCTGTTCCTGCTGGCGTTGGCGATGGCCGCGTTCAATCGCCTTTGGCTGACCGACCGTCTGGCGGCAGGCGTCGCGCGTGGGCAGCACGCATCTGCTGCTGTCGGTCTGCATCGAGACCTGCGTCGGCCTGGCGATCGTCGCGGCCGCCGCGTTCATGGCATCGTCGGTCCCGGCCGTGCACTCGACGCCGGTCTGGCCGTTCTCCTGGCAGTTCAGCCTGGTCACCGTGAACGAGGATGCGGATTTGCGCCGGGAGGTGGTCGCTCAGCCTGATCGCGATCGGCGGTGCGGGCGGGCTGGTGGTCGCGGCGATGCTGCGGCGGCGGCTGCGTCTGCCAGCGCTGTGTCATGCTGGCGGTGGCGATCATCTTCTGGCGGGCCGTCGTTTTCGCTGCTGACGGTCGAGGCTTATCCGACCAGCTTCCAGACCTCGCCCACGGGATTTTCAGCCGCCTCGATCGCTCGCGGCCGGACCTGTTCGATCAACAACTGTGTTGGCTGCCACGGACCCGACGGTGAGGGCGACGGGCCGGCCGCGGCCAGCCCTGCACATCAAGCCAGCCGATCTGACGCTGCCGCATGTCTGGGAGCACACCGACGGCGAGATGTTCTGGTGGCTTACCCATGGCATCGAGGATCCCGAGGGCGGGTTGGCGATGCCCGGGTTCGGCGACGCGTCTGTCGGCGGACGATCGTTGGGCGTTGATCGACTACGTCCGGGCGCATAACGCGGGCGTTGCGCATGCAGCGCGACAGCGGCGTTCGACGTGCCGGTACGGGCGCCTGCGATTGCCGGTGACTTGCTCGGGCCGGGGCGCGTCCAGCGTGGCGGACCTGCGTGGTCACGTCGTGCACGTGGTCATCGGGTGCGGCGGCACCGTGATCAGATTCCGCCTGCAGGCCGGCATCTCGACGGTGACATCTAGCGCTGCGAGGACGAAGCGACACCGGCACCCGGATCCTGCGTCGCGGCAGATCCGGCGGGCAGACGGGCCTACGCGGTTCTCGCCAACCTGCCGCCCGACAATCTGGCCGGGACCGAATTCCTGGTCGATCCCAATGGCTGGCTGCGGGCGGTTCACCGTCGCGGCACGGACGACGGATGGCTTGCCGGAGACGACCTTGTTGCCGCGATCCGCGACATCTGCACCACCCCGATCCAGCAACCGAACGGAGGCCTGCATGAACACCACCACTAAGCCGAAGACCCCACCGAACCGCGTCCTGTATGCGACGATGGGCCTGCTGCTGGCGTTGCTGCTGGTCGGCGCCGGCGGGTTCCTTTGGCTGAGCGGCAAGGGCGGCAACAGCCCGATCAGTATCGGCGGTCCGTTCGCCCTGGAGGACGGCAACGGCAAGCCGGTCACGGACCAGGGTTTCGCGGCAAATATATGCTGGTGTATTTCGGCTATACGTTTTGTCCAGATGTTTGCCCGACAACGCTGAATGCCGTGGCGGACGCGATGGACAAGCTTGGTCCAGCCGCGTCCCGCGTTCAGCCGGTGTTCATTACGGTCGATCCAAAGCGGGACACGCCCAGCGTGGTCAAGCAATATGTCGCGGCGTTCGGACCGAGCATCGAGGGGCTGACCGGGACGGCGGACGAAATCGCGACGGTGGCGAAGGAGTATCGGGTTTATTATGCCGAACATCGCACCGGACCCGGGCCGAACGACTATTCGATGGACCATAGCTCGGTGCTCTATTTAATGGACCCGAACGGTGGCTTCGTCGCACCGGTGCGGGCGGATCTTTCGGGCGACGAGATGGCGGCGAACTTGAAGAAGCTGATGGGATAAGAGCGCCACTGGCGTCAACGCAGGATATGTAAAGACGGACAGATCATGGCCGTCCTCGGTTGGGCGATGCGGCGCGCATAACTTTCGGTGCTGACAGTTCGCAAAACGTCAATTTCAGATTACGTTTTAACCGTCTCAGTATTCACGGAGTTCCGCAAAAAACCGCGTCACTTGCCGTAGAACGGGCGCACACCCGTCAAAAGGGTGCTGCTATAAAACGAGGCTACTGGGAGATGCCGAAAAATGTCGAAGCCGTGGACCATCTCACGCCGTAAAGCCGTCAAACTGGGTGCCGCCAGCCGCCGCGCTGCCGCTGGTGCATATCCGCACCGCCGGGGCCGCGGGCAAACTGAACATCGGCTTCTGGGACCATTGGGTGCCCGGCGCCAACGACGTCATGCAGAAGCAGGTCGACGCCTGGGCCGAGAAGAACAAGGTGGAGGTCACCGCCGACTTCATCACCACCTCCGGCGGCAAGCTGCAGCTGACGCCGGCGGCCGAAACGCAGGCCAAGACCGGCCACGACGTGATGACGTTCATCACCTGGGACGTGCAGAACTACGCCGACTAGCCTGGAGCCGGTGGACGACGTGATGAAGCGTCTGATCGCGGCCAACGGCGACGTGAACAGCGTCTGCACCTATCTGGCCAAGTTCAAGGGCCACTGGGCTGCCGTCCCGTCCAGCAGCGGCACGCAGACCAAGCCGCCCTGCGCCCGGATCAGTTGGTTCAAGAAGCACGGCCTGGACCTCCAGGCGATGTATCCGGCGAAGGAAGAGAAGAACGCCCTGCAGGACAGCTGGACCTGGGAGACGTTCCTGAAATACGCCGAACTCGCCGCCAAGGATAACATGACCTTCGCCATGGGCATGGGCGGTGGGCTGAACACCGACGCCACCGACACGCACGGCGCGCTGTTCGCGGCGTTCGGCGGCACGCTTGATCGATGCCGAGGGCAAGTCGCAGCTGAAGTCCGACGGCACGCGCCAGGCGCTGGAATACGCCCAGCGGCTGGTGAAGTTCTATCCCGGCGGACGCCGTCAGCTACGACGATGCGTCGAACAACCGCGCGCTGATCTCCGGCAAGTCGGCGCTGATCTTCAATCCGCCGTCGGCCTGGGCGGTGGCCAAGCGCGATAACACCGGAGGTCGCGGCGGATTGCTGGACATTCCCGGCGCCGTCCGGTCCGAAGGGCCGCTTCGTGCCGACGCAGATGTTATTTCTGGGGCACCTACAGCTTCAGCCAGAACAAGACCGCCGGCAAGGAGCTGGTCGAGTTCCTGATGCAGCGGGACAATGTCGAGGCGCGCGACATCGCCAGCGAGGGCTACGACCTGCCGCCCTATGCCAAGCTGAACGACTTCAAGATCTGGGAAGAGGTCGGGCCGCCGAAAGGCACCGTGTTCAACTATCCGCTGCGCGCCGGCCAGCGGCCAGAAGCCGTCCCTGACCGCGTCCGAGGCGGCGCCCGAAGTCGCTGTGCAGATCTACAACCGTGGCATCCACAACCAGATGTTCGCCCGTCTGCGCGACGGCCAGACGATCCCGCAGGTGATCGCCTGGGCGCAGGACGAACTCGACGGATTCACGCGGTAAAGTCAGCGGTCGGCAATGGTGCCCCAGGGTGGCTGGGGCACCATTGCCTGACCGGGCTTGATCGCGCCTTGCTGCGAAAATTGTCGGTCTGCCTGGTTACCGGCTTCCGGTAACGGATACCTCGGTTACGGTTGCGGCGCGGGATCGGTCACGGTAGGCGCCGGCGCAGACGGCCTTCAGCCAGGTCCTTGACCGAGACGTCGTCCAGGCTTGTCACCACAAGATTTGCGCCTGCTGCGTCCAGCAAGGGAGTGTCGTCGTTTCTGGCAACGCCGAGCGCGGCCATGTTGCCGGCGCGGGCTGCCAGAACGCCGGCGGGGGCGTCCTCGGCGACGAAGCAGTGCGCCGGTTCGACATGCAACTCCTGCGCGGCGAGCAGAAAAATTGCCGGATTTGGTTTGCCCAGCGGCAGGTCGCGCCCGCACACGTTGGCGCCGAAGATGTCGAGCAGGCTTTGGCCTGAATCGAGGCGAATCGAACGCATCATTCCGTTGGCGTTTTTCGAGGATGAGGCGACGGCCATGCGCCAACCCAGTTTGGCGACCGCCTGAACGAAACGGAGCGCGTCCGGGAAGGCCTCGACGTGGCCCTTCTCGATCAGTTCCTCCAGACGCGTCTGCTTGCGTTCCGCATACAGGACTGCCTGTCGCTCCGCGTCCGGCACGCCAAGCGCCATAAGGGCGGCGCGTGCACCGCTGAGGCGGGGCTTGCCGGCGACGTATGCCTGATAAAGGATGGTTGTGAAACGACCGGGATCGGTGAAGCCGTCGAGTGCTTCGCGCCAGGCCCGCTCATGCGGCGATGCGAGAAGGACGCCGTCGACGTCGAAGATGCCGGCTTTCAAGGTTCCGGGCTGGTCGTCTGGCAATTCTCGGACCATGATTTATCTGCACCTTGCTGGAACACTGTCGGCTGGGTTGTCTGAGCATCGTGCCGGTCGCCGGGTCTGTCGAGACGGGTTCGGGTTTCGCTCGCAACGAGCCGATAGACTTCATCGGTATTCATTGTAATATCACAAATAATGACGGTTATCGGCGAAGGTCTCAGGGTTATTTCTAAACCGGCCTGGTTCTGCGGTCTGGATTTCGTCGGCGTTGATCGGTCCATGCCAGTATTGCTGACGGGGGTTTTGCAGGAGAGTAGGTGGTACCTGCCGATGCCGGCCACGCCACGCGATTTGTATCTGGACGAAGAGATGGCGATGGCAGTCGCGGCACTTAATTGAGAAGGAGGGCGACACTTGGCTCGAACCCCACAGCTTGGTTCCAGGCGGCACCGGGAACGCCATGCCGTCGATCGCCTTGGGTGGCTGAGGGCGGCGGTTCTTGGTGCGAACGATGGCGTACTGTCGACCGCCAGCCTGATCATTGGCGTTGCGACCGCGCAGGGCACCCACGACAGCATCCTGATTGCCGGCGTGGCCGGACTTGCCGCCGGTGCCATGGCGATGGCAGCGGGCGAATATGTTTCGGTCAGTTCGCAATCCGATTCCGAGGGGGCTGACCTCGCCCGGGAGCGGCGGGAACTGGCCGACGACAGCGTTGGCGAAACGCGAGAACTGGCCGGGATCTACATCAGGCGTGGGCTGGATAAAGCGCTTGCCTTGCAGGTTGCGGAACAACTCATGGCCTACGATGCGCTGGGGGCGCATGCGCGCGATGAACTGGGCATTTCTTCCGCCACGTCCGCCCGGCCGATTGAGGCCGCTCTGGCATCGGCGGCCTCTTTCGCGGTTGGTGCAGTCTTTCCGCTGATCATGGCGTTGATCGCGCCGACGCAATACGTTGTCGCTGCGGTTTCGGTAACGACACTGATCTTTCTGGCTGTTCTAGGTGCGGCCGGGGCGAAAACCGGTGGTGCGACGATGCTGCGGGCCTCGATACGGGTGACCTTTTGGGGGGCGATCGCGATGGCGGTGACGGCCGGGATCGGGGCGGCTTTCGGCACCCGGGTCTGACCTGATCACGGGACCAGAACGGCTGCACCGTCGAACCGTCCGGCGCGCAAATCGGCGAGTGCCTGGTTCGCCTCACGCAACGGATATCGCGTTGTTTGCGTAATAATACCCATCTTCGGCACCAGGCCGAGGAAGTCGAGGCCGTCCTGCCGGGTGAGATTGGCGACCGAAACGACTTGCCGTTCTTCCCATAGCAGCCGGTACGGGAAGCTGGGGATGTCGCTCATGTGGATGCCGGCACAGACGACGCGGCCGCCTTTGCGTACGGCTTGCAACGCCAGCGGCACGAGATCGCCGACGGTTGCGAAAATGATTGCCGCATCGAGCGTTTCAGGGGGCATTTCGTCCGATCCGCCAGCCCATTTCGCGCCGAGGCCACGGGCGAACGCCTGCGTCCCAACGTCACCCGGCCGGGTGAAGGCGAACACTGATCGTCCCTGCCATCTTGCGACCTGTGCCACGATATGGGCGGCGGCGCCGAAACCATAGAGGCCCAGCCGCTTGCCGTCGCCCGCGATCACCAACGACCGCCAGCCGATCAGACCGGCGCACAGCAGAGGCGCCAGTGCTTCGTCGGTGCCATCCTCGGGCAGCGGGAACGCGTAACGCGCGTCGGCGATCACCGCGGTGGCGAAACCGCCGTCGCGCGTATAGCCGGTGAACAGTGGATGATCGCAGAGGTTCTCCTGGCCGCTGACGCGGTACTGGCAGGTGCCGCAGGTGTGACCGAGCCAGGGAATGCCGACGCGCTGGTTTAGGCGCAGTCCGGTGACGGCGGATCCGATGGCGTCGACCCGCCCGACGATCTCGTGCCCGGGAATAATCGGCAGATGGGGCTTGGGCAACTCGCCGTCGACGACATGCAGGTCCGTCCGGCAGACGCCGCAGGCGCCGATGCGGACGCGAATTTCCGCGGGCCCGGGTGACCGGTCGGGAAGTTCCGTCCACTCCAGAGGGGTGTGAGGCGCTTTCAGCAGCATGGCATGCATGGCGGTCTCCTGGCGGGCATTTGGTCGACGGTTGCGGATACTTCCGATGGTAGCGCCGGCGTGAATGGCGCTACATGCCCCAACGCCGCACGAACCAGGTTTTTACCAGATGCGTCAGGACGGCGTAGCAAGCGATCATGACCAGGACCAGCGCCCAATACAGTGGTGGCAACGGTGCGAAGCCTAGCGTCGTCCCCAGCGGCGTGTAGGGGATGACCCCGCCGATGGCGCAGATTGCGATGGTGGTCAGGATCAACGGCAGACTGGCGCGGCTTTGGAAGAATGGGATCCGCGAGGTTCGGATGATGTGGATAATCAGCGTCTGGGTCAGCAACGATTCCACGAACCAGCCTGCCTGGAACAAGGCTGGGTTGTCCCAGCACCCAAACACGTAAAGCATCGTGAAGAAGGTCGCATAGTCGAAGATCGAACTGATCGGGCCGATGAACAGCACGAATTTCGTCAGGTTGCCGATATCCCATTTATGCGGTGTGGCCAGGTAGTCCGGATCCACGTTGTCGGTCGGGATCGTCGTCTGGGAGAAATCGTAGAGCAAATTGTTGGTCAGGACCTGGATCGGCGCCATCGGCAGGAACGGCAGGAAGATGCTGCCACCAAGCACACTGAACATATTGCCGAAGTTGGAACTGGCGCCCATTTTGATGTATTTGGTGATGTTGCCGAAGATCTTGCGTCCCTCGATGATGCCGTCTTCAAGTACTGCCAGACTTTTCTCCAGCAGGATGATGTCGGCCGATTCTTTCGCGATATCCACGGCCGTGTCGACCGATATGCCGACGTCGGCGGTTTTCAGGGCCGGACCATCGTTGATCCCGTCTCCGAGGTAGCCGACGACGTGGCCGCGGCGCTGCAACGCCTCGATAACGCGGGCCTTTTGTTCGGGCGAGACCTTGGCAAAGACCGTTGCGTGTTCGGCGGCATCTTGCAGTGCCACGTCATCCATCCGTTCAACATCGCCGCCAAGAACAAGCTGCTCGACCGGTAGTCCGACCTGCCGGCAGATCGTGCGGGTGATCAGGTCGTTGTCGCCGGTCAGGATTTTAACCGACACGCCGCCCCGTTTCAGTGCGGTGAGGGCCGCTGATACGCCGTCTTTCGGTGGATCCAGAAATGCGATCGTGCCTAACAGGGTCAGGCCCTTTTCGTCGGCAGTGGTGTATGATTTCTGCGGTGCCGCAATGATCTTGTACGCCACGGCAACGACCCGAAATCCCTCCGCATTCAACCTTTCTGCCTCTTGTTTTGCGCGCGCCAAATGGCTCGCGTCCAGTTTTCCTCCGGCGCCTTCGAGCCAGTATTCATCGCACATGGCGAAGATTTCCTCGACCGCGCCCTTGGTGATGAGTAGGTGCGTCCCGTCGCCGGGATCGACTACCACCGACATGCAGCGGCGATGGAAATCGAAGGGCAGTTCATCGACTTTCGTCTGATTGGCGACAATTGCCGGAGTGTCGGGCCGCTTCGCGTAGGCCAGGACAGCTTCGTCCATCAGGTTTTTCAGTCCTGACTGAAAATGGCTGTTGAGCCAGGCGAACTGCAGGACGCGATCAGAACTCCTTGCCCTCTATATCGCGATGATACTGGAGGATGATGCGGTTCTGGGTGAGCGTCCCGGTCTTGTCGGTACACAGCACATCCATTGCGCCAAAGTTCTGGATCGAGTTCAGGCGCTTGACGATGACCTTCTTGTGCGCCATCGCCAAGGCACCCTTGGCGAGGTTCATCGTCACGATCATCGGCAGCATCTCTGGCGTGAGGCCGACCGCCACCGCGACGGCGAACAGCAGCGCTTCCAACCAATTACCCTTGGTAAATCCGTTGATCAGGAAAACCGCCGGCACCATCACCACAATGAAACGAATCATCAGCCAGGTGAACCGGGTGATGCCACGGTCGAAGCTCGTCAGCCTGCGCGTGCCGGCGACGCTGCCGGCAACGTGGCCGAAATAGGTTCTGGCACCGGTCTGCAGTATGACGCCGGTCGCGGTGCCGCTGAGCACGTTGCTGCCCATGAAACAGATGTTCTGCAGATCAAACGGATCCACGATCGTTTCAGGCGACGGGCTTTCGGATTTCTCCGCTGGCATTGCCTCACCAGTCAGTGCCGACTGGTTGACGTGGAGGTCCTTACACGTGAGCAGGCGCAGGTCTGCGGGCACGAGGTCGCCGGCTGACATCCGGACCACGTCACCCGGGACCAGGCTTTCGATCGGGACCTCGGTTGTGTCCGGACTGCCGCGTCGGTACACGCTCGCGGTTGTGCGAACCATGGCGCGCAGGGCCTCGGCGGCTCGGTTGGACCGGTGTTCCTGCACGAAGCCAAGGGTGACGCTCAGGATGACCATCACGGCGATGACGATCGCCGCACGGGCATCACCGGTGAGCCAGGACACCACCGCCAGCGAGAGCAATAATGCGTTCAGCGGATTTCTAAGGCGCGAATAAAGCTCCCGCGCGATGCTCTGGTGCTTGGTCTGCGCGATTTCGTTGGGTCCTATGCGCCGCAGGCGGGTATCGACATCGGCCTGGGTCAGCCCGTCGGCGTTTGCGCCCAGTTCGGCGAAAAGACCGTCACGCGGCTCGCGGCTCAGCCGCAGGATATCTGTTTCCGGCATCGTCGCGTGCGTTGCCGTCGGCACATTGGTTTTGGACCAGGGGACATGGAGATGCATGGTCATGATGTGCCTTCCGCTGGGAGACGTCCTCTTTGGCCGGAGATTACCGACACTTTGGCTCCGTTCATTTGCGATGCCTCAATGCAAGGGAGGCCAACGGGGCGTCCTTGACGACGGGGCAGGCGGGTCGGGATCGGCAAGCGACTGGGGTTGGCGGATATCGCTCCTGGCACGAGACATCGTGGCTCATTACCCTATTCGGTAGGCTCAACCTTGTTCGTCTATTGAAAAAATCTTTGCCAATGGGCGCTGATTTTGTAGATTGCAAAGTGACCCTGGCGCCAATGTTTCAATCGAATGACTGCTCTTGCCTGAGTAGTTTCCGAACCTTCCGTCAGTGGCTCGTCTGGTGGCAAGATCCAGACGAGCAGGAGATACCGTCAAAAAGCGGCTGTCGCCAGCATTTCTGCCGTTGCCGCGCCACAAGGAAAGAATATTATGGAAGTATTAGACTCAGTTATCGCCGTCTTCGCCGATCATCCCGCGGCGGAAGCCGCCATAAAGAAACTGACCGATGCCGGCTTCGAGATGAAACAACTCAGCGTCGTTGGCAAAGGCTACCATACTGAAGAAAAGGTAGTCGGTTTCTACAATATCGGCGATCGGATAAAATTCTGGGGGACCCGGGGCGCGTTCTGGGGTGGTCTCTGGGGGTTATTTTTCGGCGGCCTCTTTCTGACAGTTCCCGTGGTAGGCCACGTTGTCGTGCTCGGCTATCTGGCAGCGACGGCTGTGTCGGCCGTCGAGACTGCAGTCGTGGCGGGTGGTCTTAGTGCTGTGGGCGCGGCGCTCTACAGCATTGGCATCCCGAAGGACAGCGTCTTTCAGTACGAAACCGCGATAAAGGCCGATGGCTTCCTGGTCATGGCCCACGGCACCCCGGAGGATATGGCGCGCGCTCACGCGATTCTGGGCACATCCAATCCCACGACGCTCACGCTGCATAGTACTACCCAAGCGACGGCGGCCACCGTCTGAACGAACGACCTGGCGCGGGGCACGAGGCGCTGAGTCGGCTGTGCGATCAAGTGGCCAGGTTGATCCACCGCAAATGGGCGCCTTCGGTTTCATGGCACGTTGCTGCGTACCAAGCCTACACGTTCGCGAAGGATAACCGTCTTGCCAGATGGATGTACCAATTTGTTCATCGAAAACCGTACATTCGATGAACTTACGATCGGTGAAACCGCGAGCGTGTCGCACACCGTTACGCAACGCGATATCGATCTGTTTGCCACAGTGACGGGCGATGTGAACCCGGCCCACGTCGATCCTGCCTATGCCGCGACTGGTATGTTTCACCATGTTATCATTCAGGGGATGTGGGGGGGCGGGCTGATTTCCGCCACGCTGGGCACCAAGCTTCCTGGCCCCGGAACAATATATCTGGGTCAGGATCTGCGCTTCGTCCAGCCGGTCAGTATTGGTGATACCATTACGGCAACAGTAACCGTGCGGGAAAAGAAGCCGACGAAGAGCGACGTCGTGCTCGACTGCATCTGCGCCAACCAGGAGGGAAAGCCGGTGATCACGGGGACGGCATTCGTCCGCGCCCCGACTGAAAAGCTGCGGATCAAGCGCGTCATCCTGCCCGAGGTGCGTGTTGAACGTCATGACCGTATGTCGGCAATGATTGCCCGGGCGGCTGCGGGCGCTGCGATCAGGACGGCCGTTGTGTATCCGGTCGATACGATATCGTTGCGCGCGGCGCTGGACGCCGCGGCGGCTGGGTTGATTGTTCCAATCCTGATCGGACCGAGCGCCCGCATTCAGCGGGTTGCGAAAGATGCAGATGCAGACATCACCGCCCTGCGATTGATCGATGCCCCCGATCCGGAGGCGGCCGCGTCGTGTGCCGTGGCACTTGCCTGTGCCGGCGAGGTGGGGCTGTTGATGAAGGGCGACCTTCACACTTCGGACCTGATGCACGCGGTGGTCGCTGGCAATGGCGGTCTGCGCACCGCCCGGCGGATCAGCCACGTCTATCTGATGGACGTGCCGGACTATCCGCGCCCGTTGCTCGTGACCGATGCTGCGATCAACATCACGCCCGACCTGATGGACAAGGCGGCCATCGTGCAGAATGCAATTGATCTGGCGCGTGTGATTGGTATCGCGCAGCCACGCGTGGCAATCCTAGCTGCGGTGGAAACCGTCAGTGACCGGATGCGATCGACGATCGATGCGGCGGCGCTATGTAAAATGGCCGATCGCGGTCAAATCACTGGCGGTCTGCTTGATGGACCACTTGCGTTCGACAATGCGGTCAATGAGGCCGCGGCGAAGGAGAAGGGGATCGTTTCGAGAGTGGCTGGACGGGCTGATATCCTGTTGGTGCCCGATCTGGAGGCCGGCAATATGCTCGCAAAGCAACTGGCCTTCATGGCCGGGGCCGAGGCCGCTGGGTTGGTCCTTGGGGCGCGCGTGCCGATTATTCTGACAAGCCGGGCGGATAGCGCCGGAACGAGGCTGGCCTCGTGCGCCCTTGGGGTGCTGGCGGCGCGGGCGGGTGCCGCCGCATGAGGGGAAGTATTGTCCGGCATCGAGGAAGTGCCAGAACACGCCTTGCCCTCTTGCAGTGGCCCACACGGAGGTGCCTGCCAACCATCGCGATGGCCAGGCCGAGCAGCGGTGATTGTGGCGTCTATACAGGTGCCATCTACCCTTTGCTTCTTGTAAACAAAATGGTTGCCTGAGCCCCGATGGAACCCACCGGTACAGTCTTGTCGGTCCGGGGCGCGGTCGTAGACGTGACGTTCATAAACGGCGAACTGCCCCCGATCGACACGGCGATGATCGTCGGCTGGGACCGGCCGGAAACACTGATCCTGGAAGTGCACAGCCATGTCGACCGCAACACGGTCCGGGGTATCGCGCTGCAGGCGACCGCTGGTCTTGCGCGCGGCACGAACGTAACGCCGACCGGGGCGCCGATATCCGTACCTGTCGGTGAAGCGGTTCTTGGCCGCCTTCTCGACGTCATTGGAACGGTGCGGGACCGTGGTGAACCGCTGCCGGACGATACCCCTCGGCGCGGCATCCATGGCCAGCCACCGTCGCTGCAGGACGAAACGTCCGCCACCACAGTGTTCGAGACCGGCATCAAGGTGATCGACTTGCTGGCCCCACTCGCGCAAGGCGGCAAGGCCGCGATGTTCGGCGGCGCCGGCGTCGGAAAGACCGTGCTGGTGATGGAGCTGATCCACGCCATGGTTGAAAAATACAAGGGAATTTCCGTATTCGCCGGCGTCGGCGAACGATCGCGGGAAGGGCACGAATTACTGACTGACATGCAGGGCTCGGGCGTGCTCGCGCGTACTGTTCTGGTCTACGGGCAAATGAACGAACCGCCAGGTGCCCGCTGGCGTGTGCCGCTCACCGCCCTCACGATTGCCGAGTATTTCCGCGACCAGAAGCACCAGAATGTTCTGCTGCTGATGGACAATGTCTTCCGGTTCGTTCAGGCGGGCGCCGAACTATCCAGTCTGCTTGGGCGCCTGCCGTCCCGGGTCGGCTACCAGCCAACACTTGCCACCGAGGTGGCATCATTACAGGAACGCATCGCTTCGGTAGCCGGTGCGGCGGTGACCGCGATCCAGGCGGTTTATGTCCCGGCCGATGATTTCACCGATCCTGCGGTGACTGCGATCTCAAGCCACATGGATAGCATTATCATGCTGTCCCGCACGCTCGCGGCGGAAGCGTTCTACCCGGCAATCGATCCGTTAGCCTCATCATCTGTCTTGCTTGATCCACTTGTCGTGGGCGAGGAACATTACCGCCTCGCTGAACGGGCCAGAGAGGCGTTGGCCCGCTTCAAGGATCTGCAGGATATCATCGCACTTCTGGGTGTCGAGGAACTCGGCGCCAGCGACCGGCTGATCGTGAAAAGAGCGCGGCGCCTTCAGCGTTTTCTTAGCCAGCCCTTTGTGGTCACCGAGGCCTTCACCGGCACCCCAGGGCGCAGCGTCAGCCGTTCCGACACGCTCGCCGGGTGCAAGGCGATCCTTGACGGTGAAGCCGACGACTGGGCCGAAAGCTCACTCTACATGATCGGGAACATCGACGGGGCGCGGCGGAAAGAGGCTGCATCGGCGAAAAAGGAACACGCGCCATGAGGTTGCGCATCACGACCCCGCTCGCGATGATCATTGACGAGGCCGACGTACTCGCTTTGCGGGCGGACGATCTCACCGGCAGCTTCGGTATCCTGCCTGGACACGCCGACTTCCTCACCAGCCTGTCCATCAGTGCAGTGAGTTGGAAAAGTGCCGACGGGACAAGGCACTATTGCGCGGTGCGAAAAGGTGTTCTGTCCGTCAGCGGTGGTCAGGACATCGCAATTGTCACCCGCGAGGCGGTGCCTGGCGACGATCTCGCGACGCTGGATCAAACGGTGCTGAGGCGATTCCGCGCTGATATCGAAACGGAACGGACCGAACGGGTGGACAGCACCCGCTTGCAGCTGAACGCCATTCGTCAGATCGTCAGTCATCTCCGCCCGGGCAGTTCAGCGGATTTCGCATGACGGAGCCTGAAAAAGATCCGTTGTTCAGGGGCATCCAGCGAAGTGCGGAACGATACCGGCGCTGGCAGCGCGACGGCGACCCGTCCGTTGCCCACCGCCTCGCCCAGATTGGGGTGCTTGGGTGGATCATTGTCATACCAATGCTCATTGGCGTATTCCTGGGACGCTGGCTTGATCAGAAGTTTCATTCCGGCCTGTTCTGCACAGCGCCGCTGCTAATGCTTGGTGCCGCTTTTGGCTGCTGGTCGGCGTGGAAATGGATGCAAGGCGTATGACTATCATCAGCTCCGTTTGTGGCATCAGCTCCGTTTGTGGCATCAGCTTCGTTTGTGGCGTCATCGCCGGCGGCTTCTATTTCGGTGGCCTCTGGTGGAACATTCGCCTGTTCGCCGAAGGTGGCAGCGCCCGGACGATGGTCCTGGTGATGATTGGTCGCTTCGTGTTTTTGGGTGGATTGCTCACGCTGGCGAGCCTCCAGGGGGCGATGCCGCTACTGACCATGGCGCTGGGCGTCTTGGTCGCACGCCTTGCCGTCATGCGCAGGATCCGGGCAGCATAAAATCCCCCCTGACCAGCCTGGCGGTTTTCCATATTGGTCCGGTGCCGATCTCGGAAGCCGTACTTGCCACCTGGGGTATCATGGTAGTCATGTTTCTCGGCAGCCTATTGCTTACGCGGCGGCTGGCTTTGAACCCGTCGAAAACACAATCGGTCCTCGAATTGATCGTCGATACCGTGGATAGCCAGATACGGGATACAATGCGGGCCGACCCTGGGCCATACCGGGCGTTTATTGGAACATTGTTCCTGTTTATATTCGCGGCTAACTGGACCACGCTCATTCCGGGCGTAGAACCGCCAACCGCACATCTTGAAACCGATGCCGCGCTGGCCCTTCTGGTGTTCCTGTCGGTGATCTGGTTTGGCATCCGCGCCGGCGGTATTGGCGGCTATCTGAAGACGTTCGCGACGCCCAGCCCGATCATGATCCCGCTGAATTTCATCGAAAGCATCACCCGCACATTCTCGCTGCTGGTCCGCCTGTTCGGCAATGTCATGAGCGGCGTCTTCATGGTCGGCATCGTGCTGTCCCTGGCTGGCCTGTTGGTGCCGATCCCGCTGATGGCGCTGGATCTGCTGACGGGCGCGGTGCAGGCCTACATATTTGCGATCCTGGCAATGGTTTTCATTTCGGGGGCGATAGCCGAAGCAAAATCCGTCCCGCCGGACGCCGACAGCACTCCGAAGCATACCGAAAGGACATCTTCATGAATTGGTTGGCCCTTGCCAGCATTGTATCGGCCGCAATGGCGGTTTCCTTCGGGGCAATCGGTCCGGCCCTTGGTGAGGGTCGCGCCGTGGCCGCGGCGATGGACGCGATTGCCCGACAGCCGGAGGCCGCCGGCACCATCTCCCGCACGCTGTTTGTTGGGCTGGCGATGATCGAAACGATGGCGATCTATTGCCTGGTGATAGCCTTGCTTCTGTTGTTCGCCAATCCGCTGCTGAAATGACGATTGACTGGTGGACACTTGGTATCCAGACCGTCAACGTCGCCATACTGGTCTGGCTGCTGCAACGCTTCTTCTGGCGCCCGGTCGCCGCCATGATCGAGTTGCGCCGGACGACGGTGGAAGCCGCTCTTGCCGACGCGGAAGTGACGAAAGCCAAGGCTGCGACTGCGTTGGCGGAGACTGAGACCACGCGCGCCGGCTTTGCGAAAGAACGTGAGGCCATTCTGGCCGCTGCGCACGTCGCGGCGGATCAGGCTCGCACCGCTGTGCTGGCGGAGGCAGTCCAGGCGGCGGCTGCACTGGAAACCGCCGCCAAAGCAGCGATCGAGAAAGAGCGGCAGGCGGCCGACGGCGCGTGGGCGGATCGGTCAAGTCGTTTGGCTGTCGAAATCGCCGGACGCCTGGTCGAACGGCTGGACAGTGCGGCGGTCAGGGCTGCGTTCGTCGATCGGCTGACCAAGGCGGTCGACGATCTGCCAGAATCGCAACGACAAGCCACAGGTCTGGAAGTCGTGAGTGCCTCGGCATTGGATCCCCAGGAGCAGAAACGCGTGTCTGCATTGATCGGCAAAGCGTTCGGTGGCACGCCCGTCATCACGTTCCAGACCGATCCGGCGCTGATTGCCGGCCTGGAATTGCATGGGCCGCACCTGATCGTCAGCAACAGTTGGCGGGCGGATCTCAAAAAAATCCTCGCGGACCTGACCCATGGACCCGGATGCATGGCTCGCGGCCGCCCGCGGCAGACTTAGCATTGCCACTCTTGGGGCAGAAGCGCTGCAGGTTGGCCGTGTTGAAGAAACCGGCGATGGCATAGCACTGGTCTCCGGCCTTCCCGATGTCCGGCTCGATGAATTGTTGCGATTCCAGAAGGGACAGTTTGGCTTTGCTCAGGTTCTTGAAGCCGATCGTGTCGGCTGCGTCATATTAGACGATGCTGACGGCGTTGATGCAGGCGACATCGTTACCGGCACCGGCGATATCATCCGCGTCCCCGTCGGACCCTCATTGCTCGGTCGGGTCGTCGATCCGCTGGGTCGCCCCCTGGACGGAAAGGGACCGATCGATAGCAAAACAATGGAGCCAATCGAACGCCCGGCACCGGCGATCATCGACCGCGATCTTGTGGTCCAACCGGTCCAGACCGGGCTGGTGGTCGTCGATACCTTGTTCGCCCTTGGCCGCGGCCAACGCGAGTTGATCATTGGCGACCGTGCCATCGGTAAAAGCACCATCGGTATCGATACGATTATCAACCAGAAAAACAGCGACATTATCTGTATCTACATCGCGGTCGGCCAAAAAAGCTCCAGCGTGCGACGGGCAATCGATGCGATCTTCGGCAACGCGGCGGCTGAACGTTGCATCATCGTGGTGGCCGGTTCCGTGAGTTCCCCAGGGCTGCAGTGGATCGCCCCATTCGCCGGTTTCACTATGGCGGAATATTTCCGTGACCGCGGCCAGCACGCCTTGGTGGTGATCGACGACCTGACCAAGCACGCAGCCACTCACCGCGAGATCGCGTTGCTGACGCATCAGTCGCCAGGACGCGAGGCCTATCCCGGCGACGTCTTCTACGTTCATGCACGCCTGCTGGAGCGGGCCGCGAAGTTGTCGAAAGAGAAAGGCGGCGGGTCGTTGACCGCTCTGCCGATCGCTGAGACGGATGCGGGCAATCTAAGCGCCTACATCCCGACCAATTTGATCTCGATCACAGACGGCCAGATCGTGCTCGATGCCAAACTTTTCTACGAGGGACAGAAACCAGCGGTGGACGTTGGCACCAGCGTCAGCCGGGTCGGTGGCAAGACCCAGGCGAAGGCGCTGCGGGAAGCCGCGGAAACATTGCGCCTTGACTATGCCCAGTTCCTGGAGCTCGAGATGTTCACGCGTTTCGGTGGCATGCCGGATACGCGGGTGCGCGATCAGTTGACCCGGGGCGCCCGCATCCGCGCCATCCTTAACCAAATACAGCACACTCCGGTGCGATTGGCCGACGAGGTCGCCTTGGTCCTTTCGGTGCAAAGCGGATACCTGGACGCACTACCATTGCCGGTCATCGACGCATTCCGCAAAGGATTGGGCCCGGTGCTTGACCGGGACGCCGTCGACGCGGTGAAGCTGATTCAGCAATCCGGCACGCTCGATGAAGCCCGCAAGCGGTTGCTGCTGGACGTGCTGAAACGTTACGCCATGACGATGCTGCCTGAATGACCGAGCGGCTGGCGGATATCGGAGCGCGAATCACGGGGGTGCGGCAACTCGGGTCGGTCGTCAACGCAATGCGCGGGATCGCTGCCGCTCGGGTTCAACAAGCGCGTGGTCAGCTTGAAGCTGTGGATCGATACGCCACAACCATTGCAGTTGCGATCGGACGTGCACTCGCCTTGATGCCTGACGTACGCTCCGAGGTCTCGCGGCATTCCGGTCGTCTGGCCATCGTGCTGTTCTGTGCCGAGCAAGGTTTCGCCGGCGCGTTCAGTGAGCGAGTGCTGGACGCGGTCGGCCCTGACCTGACACGGTCCGAATTGTTCCTGATCGGCACGAGGGGTGCCGTTGCGGCGGCGGAACGGGGCGTTGACGCGGGCTGGAAAAGTGCGATGCCGTCACATTCCCCTGGTATTCCCAAGCTCGCGGACGCCATCGCCGAGGCGCTTTACAGTCGTATCGCAAGCGGCGAGGTCGACAGACTTGATGCCATATTCAGCAAAGGGCATTCGGGTATCGCGGTGGAACGCCGGCGCCTGTTCCCGTTGGACATGACGCGTTTCCCGCAGCCGAAGGGAAACGAAGCGCCGTTGGTGAACCTGCCGCCGCCATCGCTGTTGATGGAGCTGACAGCGGAATATCTGCACGCACAGCTTTGCGAAGCCGCGCTGCACGCCTTCGCGGCAGAGAACCAGGCGCGCATGGAGGCAATGGCGGCGGCGCGGAGTTCAGATCGAACGGCAGCTTGCGTCGCTGCAGTCGAAGCAGCGGATGGTCCGGCAGGAAGAGATCACCGAAGAAATCATCGAGCTGGCGGCCGGCGAAACCGCGAGCCGGCGAAAAGCGATCTGATCGCAGTAAATCCCGCTTAGCTGGCTCATTTCGATAAACGCAGTGGTGTGCCAAGACAAAACCCGCCAGGAACAAACGGTTCTGCGAACGATAGTGACAAGAAATCTCCGCTGACAACGACTGTTAAACCTTTGTGACATAGACGTTCACGCCTGCCGTTTGACCCATCTCATAGTCACTTGATCACAGGGCGGCCAGCATCCCGTTCATCGATCAGGAGGCGGGCTTATGAAAACACAAATTCTAGCAGCAATCGGCGAAGATGGACTGCAACCGGCGGCGGCACTTAACGCAGGCCTGGCCGCGAATGACCGGGTAAAATATGCTTTCTCCCTGCTGCAAATGGCGATCGTCCACGCGGAGAATCCGGAACAGCCGGCGGCGTCGATGAAGCAGGAGCGCATCGGCTGCGGGATAGACGATCCAGACCTGGACACCGCTGTCGCCGCATCGCGCATCGAAGGCAAGTCCTGTCGCGTTCCCGGCGCCGGTCGGATCATGGCGCGCATTGCGGAAGACATGCGCCTGATGGCCGCCCCCGTGCTCGCGACGAAGCCGGACGGCCTTGCTGCTCGGCTTGACGGGCTGCTATCCGCGTTGCCGGCGGGCAACGACGACCTGCTTGATATCGAAACGACTTCGGCGATGATGCAAGCCGGCCACGGCCACACGGACAGCCTGCATCGCCTGGTAATGGACCTGCACAAGCAGCTGAACGCCATGCAGTCAGCCTTGGCCGAGGAAACACTCGATGGCGCGTCCGCCTATAACCTGGCCGACGCGGACCGTCCCATGGTCACGGCATTCATGGCTGGGCTCAATCGGACCGCGAAGCTGAAATTCGGCCATCCTGGCCTCGCTACCACGGCCACGCGTTCCGGTGGGCGGCTGGTTATTCAGAATGATATCGGCACAACCGACGCGCATGTCATCGTGATTCGCGTGGAAGATCTGACCGTCAGCGTGACCTACACCGATGTTCACGCCGAGCGGCTGGCGTTTTTCCAGGACATGCTGAAGCCCCGCGGTGTCACGTGGGAATCGCAACGGACGGCGGTGCTGGCAGCGGGCGCGCCGTTCTATCTGGCGACTGGGCAGATGAAGGCGGCGGACAAAAAAGGCTGCCGCGATTATCTTGAATTTCTGGGTTCACGTCTGGTGTTTCTGATCGACTGGAATCGCGCGCGCAAGCAACTCCGGCAATTCCTGCGCGGTCCGGATCGCCTGGCCTTGTTGGCCTGGGCGGCGGAAACCGAGATCGGGCATCGCGGCTTCCTGGAACTCGGCGGTGCGCAAGCTGGTCAACCAGGCGATCGAGGCGACCGCCGGATCATCGATGCATTTCGGCGACCGGCTGTGCGACGTCCTGGGCGATACGGAGACGCTGGCGTTCCTGCGCTTTGTCTTCCAGACCGCGACCGAGGGACTTCTGTCCGCCGCATCGCATGCGCTGATCCATGACCGCATCCGGGTCACGCTCGCCACGCATTTCAGCAACGAGAGAACGCCAGCTTCTGCGGCTTGCGGCGGATCATGCCGGCCTGATCTTCGAACTCGCCAGCCTGGTGCGCGACGGGCTGCAGGCCGAGGCGGACGGATGCGGGCAAGCGCGCCAAACGCGCCCGCCAGTTTCGAGCACGATGCGGACCAGTTGGTCATCCGAGACGCGTGAAGCCGTCCGTCGCCGTCCGGATTTCGAGCTGTT
Source organism: uncultured Alphaproteobacteria bacterium (assembly GCA_963790515.1). Taxonomy (GTDB): domain Bacteria; phylum Pseudomonadota; class Alphaproteobacteria; order Acetobacterales; family Acetobacteraceae; genus Rhodopila. The sequence goes on from CAWBPF010000021.1 coordinate 166,403, forward strand.
CCTGGCGCTGCTGAGAGGCGCCGACGACGCGGCGGACGAACTGGAGGACGCCGCCTTCCTGCTGGATCTGGAGATGCTTCAGGGCAAGCCGCTGGAGGACCTGCAGATGCTGGCCGATCTTCTGGCGGAGGCTTCGCAGGAATGGATCAAGGCGCTGGGCCATGCCACACAGATCGGCCTCTCGGCGGGACGAGCGGAGACCGAGGACTTCCTGACCGCCATCGATCGTGTCTCCGCGCTGGAGCATGAGGCGGACGACGCGGAACGCGCGCTGGCGGCCATGCGCCGTGCAGCACGCAAAGGATTTCCGCCAGTTGCATCTGTTCACCGCCATCGGCGCCAAGTTCGAGGCGGCGGCGGACGCGCTGAAGCACGTCAGCCTGATGCTGCGCGACCATGTGCTGGAGGATGTCATCGATGGCTGATCTGCACCTGATCCTGCCCGGATCCGTGCCATCCAAGGGCGGCGCGGAGGAGGTAGGCAACAAGGCCTGGAACCTGATGCTGATGGCGCAAGCCGGCTTGCCGGTGCCCGCCGGCTTTCGTGCTGCCCACGACATGGTGCCGGCTTAAGCCGAACCGTCGCGCCTGCGCCAGACCTTGGCCGCCGGCATCGACCGGCTGGAAACCGCGACCGGCCTGGCGTTCGGCGCCGCGCGTCGGCCGCTGCTGGTATCCGTCCGGTCCGGTGCTGCCGTGTCGATGCCAGGGATGATGGAGACCGTGCTCGATGTCGGCCTGAACCGGGAAACCGTCGAGGGCCTGATCCGCCTGACCGGCAATCCGCGCCTCGCCTGGGACAGTTTCCGGCGGCTGGTGCAAGGTTATGCCGAGGTCGTGGCGAATCTGCCGACAGTCACCGTTCGACTCCCTGGTCACCGAGGCGCTGGCCCGAGCAGAGGCGGAAAACGAGCGGGAACTGGATCACCGCGCTTTGCGGGCGCTGACGCTGGCGATGCTGGATTGCTACCAGAGCCTGACCGGCGCGGCGTTTCCCGCCGATCCGCATGAACAACTTGCGGCGGCGGCCGAGGCGGTGTTTCGGTCCTGGGATGCGCCGAAGGCGGCGAGCTACCGCCGGATGAACGGCATCAGCGACGATGCCGGGACGGCGGTCACGGTGCAGACGATGGTATTCGGGAATGCCGGCGGGGCGTCGGGCGCGGGCGTGGCGTTCACTCGTAATCCGGCCACCGGTGCGCGCTGAACTCTATTTCGATTTCCAGTTCAACGGGCAGGGCGAGGATGTCGTTGCCGGCCGCCAGAAGATGCACGACAACGACCGCCTGCGCCTGGTGCTGCCAGCGGTCTGGGCGAAACTGAATGACATCCGTCACGCGCTGGAGGTCCTGTTCGGCGACGCACAGGACTTCGAATTCACCGTGCAGTCGGGGGTGCTTTATCTGCTGCAGTCGCGGCGGGCTAAACGGACCAACTGGGCGGCGGTGACGATCGCTGTCGACATGGTCAACGAGGGCTTGCTGACCCCGGCGCAGGGGCTGGCACTGCTGCACGGCATCGACCTTGCCAATGTCGCACGCACCAGCTTCGTGCCGCCGGTGCCACCGACGCTTGCGGTCGCTCAGGTGGCCAGCATGGGTGTCGCGAGCGGTGCGATCGCGCTTGACCCGGAGGCGGTGCGGCGGACGGCAGCTTCGGGCACACCGGCGATCCTGGTGCGGCGGGAGACAGTGACCTCGGACATCGAGGGCATGGCTCTTGCGGCCGGGATCCTGACGGCCTCCGGCGGGCGGACGTCGCATGCGGCGGTGGTGGCGCGGCAGTTGGAAAAGTGTGTCTGGTGGCCTGTCCGGACCTGGACATCGACCTGGCGCACCGCCAGTGCCGGATCGGCGGGATGCTGCTGAACGAGGGCGATTTCCTGTCGCTGGACGGCAACACCGGCGCGGTCCATGCCGGGCGGCTGGTGCCGGTAACCGAGCGTCCGGAGGGGGCGCTGGGGGCGATTGCCGGATGGCGGCGCGCGGCTGCGGCGTGAGTGGTTTCCGGGGCCACGGTCCCGCAAGCCTGCGGGCCGAGCCCCGGCTTGCCGGGCTGATCCCCGGCGTCTGGGCGGGTGTGCCGCTCGTTGCATGGCCGGTCGAGGAGACCGCCATGTTCGGGCTCCCGGCGAACAGCGTCTTCACGAGGTGCAGGGATGAATCTGGGGCCAAACAGCCATGAGTGAAACCATCACCCATGCGGCTGGAGGCGGGCGGACGGTGCCCAAGGACGTCGGCTTGAGCAACGCCAAGGTCATCATCCGGGATCTGAGCTTCTGGTATGGCGCTACCAAGGCGTTGAAGGGTGTATCCTTGAACCTGCCGAAAAAGCAGGTGACCGGCCTGATTGGGCCGTCCGGTTGCGGCAAGTCGACACTGTTGCGTGTGCTGAACCGGCTGTACGATCTGTACCCCGGACAGCATGTGGCCGGTGAGGTGCTGCTCGACGGCAAGGACATACTCGGCCCGAAAGTGAACCTGCGACAGTTGCGCAGCCGCGTCGGCATGGTGTTCCAGGAGGCCACGACATTCCCGATGTCGGTCTATGACAATGTGGCATTCGGGATGAAACTTCATGAAAAACTGTCGCGACGGGAGCGGGATGAACGTGTCGAGATATCATTGACCCGGGCCGCGTTGTGGGATGAGGTCAAGGACCGGCTGTCCGAACCGGCGGGCAGCCTGTCCGGCGGCCAGCAGCAGCGGCTTTGCATCGCCCGTACCCTCGCCACACGGCCGGAGGTGATCCTGATGGACGAGCCGACCAGCGCGCTTGACCCACGCAGCATGGCAAAGATTGAGGATCTTATCGACGACCTGAAGCAGCATCTGACTATCGCGCTGGTGACGCACAACATGCAGCAGGCCGCGCGCTGCGCCGACCAGGTGGCGTTCTTCTACCTCGGCGAGATGATCGAGGTCGGACCGGCCCAACAGATGTTCACCGCGCCTCGACTGAAACCCACGCAGGACTATGTTGCGGGCAAATTTGGCTGACGGCGACGCGTGTCCGATCGCTGAGAAGCGGATCGCACCGCGAGGGTGTTTTGTCGCGTGAATCGGCGACCTCCAGCATATCGGGACGCACTGCCCTTCGTTGATGGGCCCTGTAACGACGCCTCGACCGGGCAGCATCGGTCCAACGGTTGCCCGAAGGAGAGGGCGCGGCGGCCACCAGGCTACCCCTTGACCCATCGCCGGTTTTCCCTGCACCTCTCTTCGCAACAAGAAACCACGCCTGGGACGACGTTCATCCACATCGAACCGTAAGACCGTACCGGATGAGCCTCCAAGTCGCGCCCCGTACCACCCATCCAACCTGGCTACCCACGCTCCTCGGCCTGTTCATCGCCGTCGGCCCGGCCGCCACCGACATGTACCTGCCGGCATTTCCGGCCGTGGAGGCCAGTTTCGGCACCGCGCCGGGCACCGCGCAGCTGACCCTGGCGACCTGGTTCGCCGGCCTCGCGGTTGGGCAAATCACCCAGGGCACGCTGTCGGACCGCTTCGGCCGCCGCATCCCACTGATGGTGGGCTTCATCGTCTTCACGCTTGCCACCATCGGCTGCGCCATCGCCCCCAGTCTGACCGCCCTGGCGATCTTCCGGGCGATCGCCGCGTTCGGCGCCTCGGCCGGCATGGTGATCGCCCGTGCCGTGGTGCGCGACCTGTCGGAGGGCCAGGCCGCCGCGATCATGATGTCCCGCCTGGTCCTGGTCATGGGGGTGGCCCCCATCCTCGCCCCGACGATCGGCGGCGCCATCCTGGCCTTCGCCCACTGGCGGTTCATCTTCTGGGTGCTGGCGATCTACGGCACCGCCTGCGTCATCACCGCCTGGCAGGTGCTGCCCGAAACATTGCCGTCGGAACGCCGCATCCGGCTGTCCTTCGGGGGCCAGGCCGCCCGCTACCTGATGATTTTGCGCGAGAAGACCTTTCTGTCGCATGCGATCATGGGCGGCTGCAGCACGTTCTGCATGTTCGCCTACCTGTCTGGCTGCTCGCCGGTATTCGAGGATGGGTTTGGCCTTACCCCTTCCGAGTTCGCGCTGATCTTCGGGTTGTGCGCCGTCAGCCTGGTTGGCTGCTCGCAGCTCAATGCCAGGCTTCTGCCCCGGGTCGGGCTGTCGCGGATGCTGACAACCATCGCCAGGATCTCGCTTTGCGGCACGATCGCACTGGTGGTGGTGGCGTTCAGCGGCATCCATAACCTGGTGCTGACCGTCGCGCCGCTGATCGTCGTCATCGGCTGCCAGGGTTTCAACAATGCCAACGCCACGGCCGGCGCATTGTCCCGCCACGCTGGGCACGCCGGCAGTGCTTCGGCGCTGATGGGGACGTTCCAGTTCAGCCTGGGCGCCAGCTCCGGCGTGCTGGTCGGGCTGCTGACCGACGGGACACCGCGCGGCATGGCGGCGATGATGTTCTGTGGCATGCTGGGCGCGGTCATCGCCGACCGGTTTCGTCCTCAACCCCAGGGTACACGCCTCGAAAGTAGACGCCCATGATCGTTGGCATTCCCGCCTGCGCCAAAACCTTGGCCGACATGCCGTTCCACCAGACCCCGGCCCGCTATGCCCAGGCCGTCCTGGGCGGCGTCCATGCGCTTCCCGTCCTGCTCCCGCCCCTGGGCGAGCAGATGCTCGGTCTGCTCGACAGCCTGGATGGACTGCTGGTGCCCGGAAGCCCCAGCAACGTGCATCCTAGCCATTACCAGGGTGGAGACAGTGAAACCCCCGATTTCCACGACCTGGAGCGCGACCATACCACCCTGCCACTGATCCGCGCCGCGATTGCCCGAGGCATACCCCTGCTGGCGATCTGCCGCGGCATTCAAGAGCTGAACGTGGCACTCGGCGGCTCGCTGTTCCAGCGCGTGCATGTCCAGCCCGGCATGATGGATCACCGCGGCGGACCAGGTCCGCATGAGACACGCTACGGCCCCAGGCATCCCGTCTCGGTCAGCGGCAGCCTGGCCCGCATCCTCGGGGCCGACACCATCGAGGTGAACTCGCTGCACGGCCAGGCGATCGACCGGCTGGGAGACGGTCTGACGGTCGAAGCCCTCGCCTCCGACGGCACCATAGAGGCCGTTGCGATGCCGCTCGCGCCTGGCTGGCTGCTGGGCGTGCAGTGGCATCCCGAGTGGGCCTTCGCCACCAACCCCCACAGTGTTGCTATTTTCGCCGCTTTCGGCGATGCCTGCCGCGCTTACAAAACGTCCAACCGAAAGGCGGCCTGACCATGGACCTTCAACTCGCGGGTAAAACCGTTCTGATCACCGGCGGTTCGAAAGGCATCGGTAAGGCCACGGCCGAGGTGCTGGCCGAGGAGGGCTGCAACCTTATCCTCGTTGCCCGTGATGCCGCCACGCTGGACGCCACCGCTTCGGAAATCCGTGCCAAGCGCCATGTTAACGTCCGTACCATCGCCGCCGACCTGTCCAGCGACGCGGCTGTCCGCAAAGTCGCGCTGGAAGCCGGAGAGCTCGACATCCTGGTCAACAACGCCGGCGCGATCCCGCCGGGCGATGTGTTGTCCATCGACGACGCCAAATGGCGCCAGGCATGGGACCTGAAGGTGTTCGGCTATATCTCCTTCTGCCGGGTGATCTACGGCCAGATGAAGGCCCGCAAGGCCGGTGTGATCATCAACGTCATCGGCGCGGCGGGCGAGAAATTTCCCACCAATTACATTGCCGGCGCCGCTGGCAATGCGTCCCTGATGGCGTTCACCCGAGCGCTGGGGAAGGGGGCGCCGGCGGATGGTATCCGGGTGGTGGCGATCAATCCGGGACCGGTGGAAACTGACCGGTTGGTGATGCTGCGCAAGGCGGAGGCGCAAGAAAAGTTCGGCGATGCTGAACGTTGGCAGGAACTCAGCGCCGGCATGCCGTTCGGGCGTCCGGCCCGTCCACGCGAAATCGGCAATGCAGTCGCGTTCCTGGCCAGTTCAGCGTCGGGCTATACGACTGGCACGGTGCTGACGATCGACGGCGGCATCTAGCACACGGCTCCGCGCGAGCGCGTGGCCGTTCGACCGGGTCATGACGATCGCCACGGTCCGGGCACCGGGTCTCGTCTGGCCCGGGTCTCGTTTGGCCCGGGTCTCGCCAGGGCCGGGTCTTCTCAGGCCCGGATTTTGGCCTGCTCCCACTCAAGCTCGAATTGCAGTGTTTCAGGCGGTTCCATCGGCACTTCCAGGCCCATCGCAAGTGCCGCCATCGCCATGGCGTAGGCCGTCAGCAGGGCGATATCGACGATCTGGCGCGGCGCGAAATTGGCGTGCACCGCCTCCGCAACCCGCTGCGGTATGCGTCGTCCGGAGGTAATCTCGAATGTGTAGTCGCACAGGGCATGCTCTGCCGGAGACAGGTCCTTCGGGGTGCGCCCTTCGCGGATTAGCAGCAACTGTTCCTCGGTCAAACCGGCGGCTCGCACCAGCGGTTCGTGGTGAGCCCGGGCGTAGTGCACATCGCGCACGGCAACGATGATCGCGAGTTCGCGCTGTAGAACGGTGAGTTGTGAACCGTAGCGCGTGTAGCCGCCAAGGGCGGCGAAGGCTGCCAATCCTTCCGGCGCAAGGGCCAAAGTTTGCATCAGATTGGAAACATAGCCGTTGATTCTCGGCAATTCTCTGGATTGTCACGTCGAGCGCCGCTTCGTCTTCAGCCGACAGCACGATCTTGTCGGTAATGGCCGATGACTCCTGAGTACCGGGGCATGAAAGCATGTAAGGCCATGGCGGTCCAGGAAGATCACCTCGCCTGACAGGAGACTTGCCTTTGGAATCGTCTCGATCGCACGGCGTAGCGACGTCTGTGTCGGCCGCGTGCCGTGGCCTCGATTTCTCCCCATTATCGGGGCATAGCTCATGCGCAGCCAGCGGCGAAGCTGAAGCCTCTTCTCGGGCTGCCAGCACGATTTCAGCGCGCCTATCAACTCCGGAAAAATCGGGTCTTGGAATGGTTCGCACCCTGTGGCGCAAAACTTCGCCCCAAATGCATTGATCTGCTCGCGGTGGCTATGGCGGTAGGAGATCAACACGTCATCCAAGGCACCATCGCCAACGGTCGGGGCCTGAACATTAGGCCGCCTTGTGAGACGGACATCGATGACCGGGGGCTCACCCCTTCTCGCTGGATCAACGGAGTCATTGCCAAGTTACGGTGACGCCGCTTGGCGCTGCCAATGATTTGGCCTCGCCGCAACCGTGGCCTCGTCTGCTCCGCACCCATGTCAGCGGAAATGACCTGACACGGCTTTTAATTCCTGGTCGTTAACCAGATTTTCATTCAGTCCCGTCACGTTTCGTGCACCGGCAGAGGCTGTCGTCGAAAATCGTCGCGGCGCCTCCGGTTCCATTCAGCCCGGCCGATGAAGGCATCAACGCCTTTCGGACAGCCCAGCGCCTCAGGAACATACGATGCCGTTCAAATATTTCTTCCCCTATCTGCCTGTGGCCGCCTGCGCGCTGGCTTTGGGCCTCGGCGGCTGCGTTGCCGCCCCGCTTGCTCAGATTGCGGCGTCGCAAATGATGCCGGTCAAGACGCCTTGCGTAACTGGGCCGGGCTGCCAGACCAACGTAGCGGACGGTTCGTTCGGCGATATATCGAAGGGCATTGGTAACTCGTTCCGGAAACTGACCGGCAGCGTCGGGGACAACCAGAAGCTCGCTGGCGATACGCCGGTGAAGTAACGGCCAATACCGGGCAGATTAGTTCGTTCGGCGACAGCGCGACGAGCCCACGACCTGTACCCACACGGTCATTCTAGCCAGAACGGGTTGCTCCACGCCCGTTTACCCGCTGCGTCCGTGACGACAACGCGCCCGTAACCGCCGGGCTTCACGCACTCCAGCGGAAGCCGCGCCTGGCGCAGTTCGGTGCCGAACACCACGGTCGACGCCGAACCCCGGCCGAGCAGTGTGATCGCGTGGGCCGGACTGCATTCGACGAAAACGGCGTCACCGTCGATGGCGACGGCATGGATCTCCGGTCCCTGGGTCGGGTAGGCTTGGCCCGCGCGCAACGCGGCCACCAGAGCCTCCGGTTCCAGCAACTCCGCCTTCACCATCATCCAGCCACCGAAAAAATCGTCGCATTTGAAATGGGCGTCATCGGTGGCACATGCGGTCAGGCGGTGGCCCCGTGCCAGCATGGCGTCCAGCAGCCCCCAACCGTCGCCGCGGTCGGCGCGGACGGCGCTGGTGTGATTGTAAACCTCGATCGCATGGGCGCCTGGGATGCTCTCTGCGTCGGTAACCGTCAGGCCGTACCATGCCGGATGCGCGATCGCGACAAACGCACCCGCGGCGATGCAGCGGGCGGCGAGTGCGGGTCCACTCTCCTGCGGTGGAGTGGCTTCAAAATCCAGCGGCAGCCCGACCGACAGGATGTGCCACAACTCACCAAGCTCGGTCGCCGGTGCATGCACTTCCGCGCCCAGCAGCGTGGTGAAGCTGTTGGTGCGGAAGCGCCGTGTGTCGGTGATTGGAAAATTATAGCGCGGCAGAAAATGATCGGTCAGTGCCAGGAAATCATAACCAGCATCGCGATACAGCGCGCAAACGTCCCCGGGGTCGCGGACGGCGTCGGATCGCGTCGAGTGGGTATGAAGATTGCCTTTGTAGAACCGGCCGGAAGCAGCGAACGGGGGAAGCAACGTCATCGTCTGGTCTCCGTGCGACGCCATCCTTCTAGGGGCCGGCCTCCGGTGGTCCAAGCGTCTTTCTCATGAAGATCGTGCCCGCAACGGCGGAGGCGTAATAGGGCGGGGTGATCTCGAACCCGAGCCGTTGGTACAGCGCCTGGGCTGCGGTCATCGCGGGCAATGTATCGAGGCGCATGGTGAGGTAACCAGCCGCGGTGGCGGCCTCGATCGCCGCCACGGCCAACGCCCGCCCGCCCCCGATGCTGCGGCCCGGCCCACGCACATACAGCCGCTTCATTTCGCAGCTTCCGGGCTCCGCCAGCGGCCTTACGCCCACGCAACCGATGGGGATCCCGTCGGCGGACCATGCCAGCAACAAAGCGCCCCCGGGCGGAGCGTAGGCGCCAGGCAGTCCGGCCAGTTCCGCCTCGAATCCCTGATACGACAGGTCAACGCCCAGCGAGTTGGCGTATTCCCGGAACAGCGAGGCGACTGCGTCCATGTCGATTGCCACCGCTGGACGAACAGAGAAGCCGAGGTCCATGGCGTCGGTTAGTGTTTGGCGAAATCGATGATCGCGGCGAAGCCGGTTTCAGTGCCGACCGCCAGCTGGGTCCCATCCGGGCTCCAGGCCAGGGTGCTGATCGGCCCATGATCGGGCGGCACCACCGGCAGGATGCGCGACGAGGTAATGTCGGCGACCACGACCAGCCCGTCGGCGAAACCGCCTGCGACGATCTCGTCCTTCGGGTTGCAGGCGACCTGGGTGCAGATGATGCCGTCGACCCCCCGCCAGTTCCAGCGGCGCCTTGCCCATCGGGACCGCCGCCGAAGAACGGCCACAGCACCATCGCGTCGGCGCCGCTGCTGGCCATCCATTTGCCGTTGCGGGTGAACGACAGGCTGGTCGGTCTTGGCGGGATAGCCGCTCATGCGCATGTGCTGCGCCGTCCGGCAGCTTCCAGCCGTGCAGGGCGTTTTCCTGCATCGCCGTGACCACGGCCTCCCCTCCGGGATGGATGATGATGCCGGTGTGGCTGCCTTTCCATTCCAGCTTGCGCGGCGTGTCGGTCTTCGCCGCGACGAACCAGAGCGAGGCGCCGTTGTAGTGCGACGCGCCGATCCGCTTGCCCTTGCCGTCGAACACCAGGCCGGTGACGGTCGACGGGTGGGTCAGCTCCTTCAGCATCCGCCCGGACTGGTCGAACAGCCGCACGATCTTGCCGGCGCTGGCGGCGATCAGGCCCTTGCCCTTGTCCAGGGCGTAACTGGCGACATGCTCCACCCACTTCATCCCGAAGCTGGCGATATCGCTCACGGTGCCCGTCGGCGGTGACACGGCGCAGCTTGCCGTCATCGCCGCCGGAGATGAAGCCGTCCCCGGCCGGGTCGGCGGCAAAGTCCAGCATGGCGCCGTCGTGCGACAGCGACCGAGATCCAGTCGCCGGAGCTGCCCAACGGTCGCGATCCGCACCGTGCCGTCGCCGAGCGCGAAGCCAGCGTGCCGGCCATCGCGGGAGAAGCGGACGGCGACGACAAAGGCGTCGAGCTCGTGAGACAGGCCGCGGGTCTTCAGCAGAAAGGCGGCTTCGGCGGTTTGGCTCATGCTAGGTCGTTCTCTCTGTTCGTCATGGCCTCGACAAGGGCGCTTTCCCCATCGTTGTCTGACCGGGCCTGCCGCTCGCCCCCGCGCTGAAAAGCCCGGTCATAGCAAACCCTCAGCCATCGGGCTGGCCGAGTCATCACACAGGAAATCGCGGCCGAGGTCAATCCGCCGCGCAGCTCTCGAACCCGCGGCGCAGCTGCGGGCGGTTCAGGTTGCGGCCGATGAACACCAGCCGGCTGGTCTTCGCGATCGCCCTCTTTCGCGGCGCCGATGAAATCGCCGTCGGCGATCATGTGCACCGCCTGGAAGGCGAAGCGGCGGTCCTCATTGGCGTAGTGCAGGATGCCCTTCGTGCGCAGCAGGTCCGCGCCCTTGTCCTGCAGCAGCACGCCGATCCAGGCGTTGAACTTCTCCGGGTCGATCGGCTTCTCAACCTCGAAGCTCATGGAGGAGACATCCTCGTTGTGCTCGTGGTCGTCGTCGCCATCGAGGAAGTCCGGATGCATCGACAGGATGCGCGACAGGTCGAAGGCGCCGCGGTCCAGCACCTGCTCGATCGGCAACGCGGCCCGCTGCGTGCGGTGAATGATGGCGAAGCGGTTGATGCCGCGGATGGTGGCCTCGACCGCGTCCAGTTCCTCCGGCGTCACCAGGTCGGTCTTGTTCAGCACGATCACGTCGGCGAAGGCGATCTGGTCGGCGGCCTCGTGGCTGTCGGCCAGCCGCGCCGGCAGATGCTTGGCGTCGACCACGGTGACGATCGCGTCCAGGCGGGTCTTCGCCTTGACGCTGTCATCGACGAAGAAGGTCTGCGCCACCGGGGCGGGGTTGGCCAGGCCGGTGGTCTCGATGATGATGCCGTCGAACTTGTCGCGCCGCTTCATCAGCCCGCCGACGATGCGGATCAGGTCGCCGCGCACGGTGCAGCAGATGCAGCCGTTGTTCATCTCGAACACTTCCTCGTCGCTATCCACGACGAGGTCGTTGTCCACGCCGAGTTCACCGAACTCGTTGATCACCACGGCGTATTTGCGGCCGTGGTTCTCGGTCAGGATGCGGTTGAGCAAGGTCGTCTTGCCGGCGCCCAGATAGCCGGTCAGCACCGTCACCGGCACTTGGGTGTTCATGTCAGCCATGATGGTCGGCTCCCTAGCTGTTTGGAGCAGCAATATAGGTGTGGTGTGGCGCGTCAACCAGCGGCGGCCAGGATGTCCCGGCGCAGGGCAGCCAACCGTGCCGCGATCACCGACACGTCGAAGCGTTGCGCGCGCTGCCGTCCGGCTTCGGCCAGGGCCGCCCGCGCGTCGGTTCGTCCCCGGCCAGTGCCCGGATGGCGGCAGCGATCTCGGCCGGACGATCGGGATCGGCATATATGGCGGCGTCGCCGGCGACCTCCGGCAATCCGCCGCGCGGCGAGCAGATCAGGGCGGCTCCGCTCGCCAGCGCCTCCAGCGCCACCAGGCCGAACGGTTCCGGCCAGCGGCTGGGCACCACGACGATGGCGGCTCGGGCCATCGCGGCCAGTACTTCAGGGTGGTCGCGATATCCCAGCATCCGGACGTTGGCGCCTTCGGCGGCGGCGCGGATCATCCGGACGAAGCCGGTGTCGGGGCTGTCGAAGCTGAACCGGTCGGCGCCGATGATCTCCGCCGCTCCAGCCCGGCAGATGCGGCAGCGCGGCGGCACAGGCGGAGACGAACGCGTCCGGCGCCTTGTCCGCCACCACCCGGCCGGCGAACAGGATCAGACGCTCGCGCCGCCGGGCGGCAGTTCCGCCAGGTCCAGACAGTTCGTGCAGGACGACGGGGATCACTCGCCGGCGCCTCGACACCCTCCAGGACACGTTGGCGCAGATATTCCGACGGGGTGATCACGGCCGCCAGGCGTCGCAGCATCTCGGTCCGTTGCGCCGGGGACGAGGCCTCGCGCATGCCGTGCGGGTCGTTGTGCAGGAACGCAACCACCGGCATCCGCGGGAGGCGGGCCGCGAGAGCCAGGGCGATTTCGGGACGGTTGTGCACCTCGATCAGGGCCGGGTTGAGCGTCTTCAAGGCATCCGCCACCGCGGCGGCGTAGCGCAGGTTGGTGCTGCCCAGGGACCACAGGGAAGGGCGTGACCGGCTGAAAGTCGATGCCGGGGAAGGCGGGGCCGTCCTGCTTGCCGCCGAGGACGATGGTCTCGAAATCCGGGCGTCCGCACCAGGCGGCGCACCAGCAGACCGATCGCGCCCGCGCGGCCGGGGCCAAAACCCTCACGCGGCGGCAGGACAATGGCGGCTTTGGGGAAGGGGGCTGGCATTGTCACCGTCTATACAGGCGGGCCGGAAATCACGCCACCATAGCTAACGAAGCGGCCTGTCCACGGGGCGTCCGGGCGGTGACAGGCGGGCCGATATAAGTACCTATGTAGAAGCAAAATGACCTGGGAGCGTTTCAATGAGTATCGCCTTTGCCGTTATCGCCGTCGTCGTCCTGCTGGTGCTGGCCCGCTCGGTGCGCATCGCCTCGGAATGGCAGCGAGCGGTGATCCTGCGGCTGGGGCGGTTCCACAAGGTCAAGGGACCGGGCATCTACCTGGTGTTTCCGTTGATCGACGCGGTCGCCCAGGTGATCGACCTGCGCATCCAGACCACCATGATCACCGCCGAACAGGCGCTGACGCGGGATACGGTGGCGGTCGGCGTGGACGCCATCGTGTTCTGGCAGGTCGAGGAACGCCGAAAGCCGCGGCCATTCGCATCGCCAACTACCGCGAGGCGATCGAGCGGGTGGCGCAGACCAGCCTGCGCGAGATGATCGGCGCCACCGACCTGTCGAAGCTGCTGTCGGACCGCAAGACCGCGGACGAGCAGCTGCGGGTGACGATCACCGCGAAGACCAGCACCTGGGGCGTCACCGCCCGCAGCGTCGAGATCAAGGACGTGTCGATCCCCCGCGAACTGCAGGACGCCATGAGCCGCCAGGCGCAGGCGGAGCGGGAGAAGGATGCGCGGGTGACACTGGCGTCGGCCGAGAAGGCGATCGCCGAACAGATCCTGGAGGCGGCGAAGCTGTATGGCAGCGACCCGAACGCGCTGAAGCTGCGGCAGATGAACCTGCTTTACGAGATGAACAAGGAGCGCGGGACGACCGTGCTGATTCCGACCGACATGGCCAATAGTTTAGGCACTGTCGTTGCCCTGGCGAGGGCAATGCAGGCTGATTCCGCCTGATTGATGGGCTCGAAGTTGGGGTGCACCGTGGAACGCCCATTTATGTGGCAGATTTATGCAACGCTACGGATCGCTTGGATCACGAAATGCTGCGTCGCAGCAAAAAATCCTTGCAAGTGCGCGCTGCGAAGCCCATTCTCTGACTCGCAGACGCGCTTCGGCGCACTGCTTTCTTGGACGTTTCCTCCCTAAACTTCGGCGGTGCCAAAAGCACCGCCGTTTTTTTATCAAGTGGCCTGGGAACGCGAGTGATTTACCATCGCCGGGCTGTTCATGACGGCACTGTTCATGACGGCGCTGTCACGGCCGTGTGGTCGGCGCGCCGACACTTCAGCCGGGTCGACGCGCCAGTAAGGTCTCAGCTTATCGGCCGGCGGCTGAAGCCGAACGCGGTTTTCTAGAAGGTATCGTCCGAACTGCCGCCGCCGCTGTCCCAGCTGCTGTCGCTGCCACCGCCGCTGTTGTCGACCCAGGACGAATCGCTGGTGCCGCTCTGCTGGTCCCAGGTGCCGTTGTCGACATAGTCCTGGTTGCCGCCTGGGTGCGCCGCCACCCTGGCCCCAGCTTCCGGTGTCGACGTAGTCCTGGCTCGGCCGGGTCGCCCACGGGCTGCCGGCCGGAGCACCGCCAAAGCCGCCACCACCGAATCCACCGCCGAAGCGCTCTGGTGCGGCGAGAACAGGCTCATGAGTGCATTACCGGCCACCACCCGCCTGCCACCCCGGCCGCCGTGGTCAGCGCGGACCCGAGGAAGCCCGAGCCGCCGCGCTGCTGGAACATGCCCTGCTGGTAGTTCGGCGGATATTGCGGCGGCGGCGGTGCTGACTGCGGCGCATATTGTTGTTGCGGCTGGCCGCCCGGGTACCCTGGCCCGCCCTGGCCGCCCCAGCGCGGATCGCCCTGCGGCGGCGCCGACTGCTGCCGGTTCCACCGCCGAACAGCCCGCTGAAGAAGCCGCCACCGCCGGCCTTCTGACCGGACTGCTGCGCCTGCTGCGCGGCCTGCTGAGCCTGCTGCAACTCCCACTCCAGCCGTTGGATGCGGTTCTGCGCCTCGACCAGCGCATGCTCCTGGACGAACGCCAGCTGGGTGATGCGGTAGCGCGCTTCCGGATACTGGGTGAAGGCCTGGCCGATAAAGGCGTCAGCTTCGCGGTCGACCGGCGGCAGAGCCGGCTGCTGGGTCGGCGGGACGGAACCCGCGGCAGAAGCCGGCGGGCTGAGTCGCGCCGCCGACGCGGGCAATGAACTTGCTGATGATGTCGCGTTCTTCGTTCGTCATGGGGTATCCCCTATGGGTCTGTCAGAACGACCCGAACACCAAGAATGTGGCGCTGATTTGGCTTTGGTTCAATGGCGGGTGTCAGCCGAGCCAAATGGACCGATCCGCCGGTCCTCAATAACCGGGCAGCGGTCCATCACGACGGTCAATCCGGCGGCACGCGCCCGGTCCGCCGCGGCCTGATCGATGACGCCCAACTGCATCCAGACGGTTCGCGCGCCCAGTTCAATCGCCCGATCCACCACCGCCCCGACATGCTGGGATGCTCGAAACACATCCACCATCTCCAGCGGTCCCGCCTCGGCGAGCGACGCGACCACGGTCCGGCCGTGGATGGTCTGCCCGGCGAGCCCTGGATTGACCGGCGTGACATCGTAGCCGCGATCCAGCAGGAAGCGCATCACCCCGTTGGACGGCCGCCACGGCTTGGCGGAGGCGCCGACCAGCGCGATGCGCCGTGTCGTGGTTAGGACGTCGCGGATGGTGTCGTCAGTATTGCCGTCCAACATGATGAATCCTCCGACTAGCCGTTGATTGGTGGGCCGATTCACCCGACACCCGGGAACCAGGCGTCCGGATCGGACCACTGATATCGCCCATCAGTGAAGGGCGACACGTCGCGATAGGCTGGAAGTGGCCGCTTCACGCACCAAAACGCGTTCGCTATGCGACCCGCGCCTCGCTGCGATCGGACATTATCCTTGCCTCGGTTCCAGCCCACGAGGGTGGCAGACAGCTCCCCCGATTGACCGGCGGTGTCCATGGCACGCCGCAACGACCGCATCACATCACAACCGCCCTGCCCGGTCACCACCTTGAGGCGAAACAAATGGTCTTGGGTACTGGCCCCATCTTTCTTCCGCCGCCCCGGCGGAGAGTGATCCAGCTAACAGACCGGCACAGCGGTTTCGTCGATTGATCAGCCGTGGCGGAAGACGTGCGGCGGCACTGCTTGTCCTTTCGTGGGTCTCTCGTCACGCGGCGCACCCGCGGGCCGTGTCAGCCGAGGGAACCACAGGAGGTTTGAAATGAACAAACGTGAGCTGCCAGCCGAAACCGCTTTGCCCCGACCCATCGTCTTGAGACCGGAAGATCTGGCGCGCGTTGCAGCCGCCGGTGTCGGATGTGCCCCGGTGGCGGGAAAAATCCTCATTGCCGGCGGCATTCCGGCAGGCGGTCCCAGCCTCGCCTGACCGCTGACCGCGTGCCGGCGGGGAGCATGGACTGCTCCCGGCCGGCACGCACGTCGGCTCCACCGTCACGCCGAATTCCATCGCCATACCGAAGCGAGGTGCTTATGACGAAGATCAATAAATCCGGCACGATTCATTGCCCGAGTGCCCAGCCGAGCGCCGATGGCGTCGTGATCGGCGTGGTGACCGGGACGGCGGCAGAACCGCGTATCGGTTATCTGACCGAACCGCAGCCGGTGACGGACGAGATTTTGGCCTTGGCCGCGCCCGTCGCACCGGCGCAGGTGTTTCGCATGGCGTCACCCTGCATGGGCGAAAGCTGCAAGCATTTCTCTGGCGGCGACTGCAATCTGGTGAAGCGGATCGTTGCGTCCTTTGATCCCGTTGTCAGTGCCTTGCCCCCCTGCCGCATTCGTCCGACCTGCCGATGGTTTCAGCAGGAGGGCGGGAAAGCCTGTCTGCGATGCCCACAGGTGGTCACCACCAGCTATGGCGGAACCGAACTGCAACGGCAGGTCGCCGACCCGGATGCGGCCTGGCAAGAGCCTGAATAGACGGCAAGCTTCGTCCGATTTGCCACCGGAGGCACGCCATCGCCTCCCGCCGCCGGAATATCAAGAATCGTCAATATAGAACTGCATAGTGGGCCAGATCACAGCGGCCCTGCGGTGGCCCCGGTACGGTCCGAATATCAACACCGGGAACGCGGTTCAAACCGTTGGACAGGAAAATCGCATGGCCGCCTCACTGTTTCGCATGGAAGCCGTGGAATTTCAGCGCCGGCGCGCATGGTCTGGCGCGACCACCGCCCTTCCGGTCGCCACCTGGCTGTTGACCGGCTTCTTCGCGACGTCGATCGCCATCGCCGTCACATTTCTCTCCCTGACAACCTACGGCCGGAAGGAGATCGTGCCCGGATATCTGACCCCGGCCACCGGCGTCGCCAAGGTTATGCCAGCGAACCCGGGTGTAGTCGCCGAACTTTATGTCGACGGAAGGCGACATCGTTTCAGGCGGCCAACGCCTGCTGCTGGTCAGATCGGACCGACGCGGCGCACAAGGGCAGGCCGTTGATGCGTCGATCATCGACCGTCTGCAGGCCAAGCGCGACGCTGTCGCCGAGCGGATCGAGATCGAACAGCAATCGGCGGCGGTAGCAGCAAAGGTCGCTGACCGACACCCTGGCGGGGCTGGAGGCGGAAGTCGCCACCATGGCCGACGCAATGCGGACCCATCGGGAGCGCCTGAAGGTCGCGCACGATCAGGTTGAAGCGGTCAAACCGACAGTTGCACAGGGCTATACATCCATGACGGAATTCCGCCGCCGCCAGGACATCGAGTTGTCGCTGCAGCAGGCGGCGACGGAGATGTACCGCCAGATCTCCGCCAAGGCCGTCGACGTGCGAGAGAAGCGCCATGCTCTGGCGCAGGCGGAAGCCAAGACCGCGGACAACCTTGCCGTGCTGCAGGCGTCGCTCGCCGATGCGGATGCCAGCCTGGCCGAGGCTCGGGGCAAGCAGGGCTACGTCGTCTCCGCGCCAATGGCGGGCCGCGTCAACAGCCTGCAGGCTTGGGTCGGCATGAGCACCGAAACCGGCGATGCCGTTCATGTCCATTGTTCCCGACGAATGCGGCGCTGGAAGCGTCACTTCTGGTGCCGGCCCGAGCCATCGGCTTCGTGACGCGCGGGCAGACGGTGCGCGTTGCATTCGATCCGTTTCCGTTCCAGCGCTTCGGGTTCTACAACGGCACGATCGTTTCGGTTTCCGATCACTTTGCTGAAACCAACCGAAGTCGACCGGACCCATCGCGCTCGAAGGAACCGTCCTACCGCATCACGGCGCGTCTGGAGCGCCAGACCGTCACTGCGTACGGCAACGAAATCCCGTTGCGACCGGACATGCCGCTGAAGGCCGACATCGTCTTCGATCGCCGCAGCCTGATTGAATGGCTGTTCGACCCGTTGTTGAGCGCGCGCGGCAGGATCTGAGTGAAACCCCAGTGGAGGCGGCAGCATGACCCATAGCCTGATCCTGAATCCCTGGGGTGGTTCCCGGCTCCCCGACATCCGTCAGGCCGAAGCAGCCGAGTGTGGTCTGGCGTGCCTGGCGATGATCGCCGGATACCATGGGCGGCACATGGACCTGGCGACGCTGCGGCGGCGGCACCCGATTTCGGTTCGCGGCGCGTCCCTGCGCTCCGTCATGTCGATGGCCGCCGAACTGGATATGGCGGCGCGGCCGTTGCGCCTGGAAATGGCGCATCTTGCCGCAGATCAAAACACCGGCGATCCTGCACTGGGACATGGACCACTTCGTCGTCCTGAAGCGCGTGTCCCGGCGCTGGCATCGACATCCACGACCCGGCCACCGGCGCACGGCGGTATTCCTATGCCGAAGCCGGGCGGCATTTTACCGGCGTGGCGCTGGAACTGACCCCGACCCAGGGCTTTACCGAGAACCACCGAGCGTGCGCGACTGCGCCTGAGGGACATCGTGATCTGGCCGCGAGGCGGCGGACTGTCCGTCGTTCAGGCGCTGGTGCTGTCGGTGCTGCTTCAGGTCTATGTCATCGCCAGCCCGTTCTATATGCAGATCGCGATGGACGATGCCGTCGCGCAGAACGATCATGATCTGCTGACAGTGCTCGCGTTCGGCTTCGGTCTGTTCCTGCTGCATCAATGTCGGCGCGGGGCTGCTGCGTTCGCTCGCGCTGGTGCATCTGCAGACCGGGCTGGCATACGAGCTGAGCGCCGCCGTCCTGCGCCATCTGCTGCGCCTGCCGCTGGACTATTTCGAAAAGCGCCGCACCGGCGATCTGCTGTCGCGCTTCGGCGCCACCGATCCGATCCGTGACATGCTGACCGAAGGCGTCATGTCGGCCGCGGTCGACGGCGTCATGGCGATCCTGATGGGCGGTGCTGATCTTCGTCTACAGCGCGACACTTGCCTGCGTCGTGATCCCGGCGCTGCTGGTCTACATCGCGCTGCGTATCGTGCACCTACCGGGCGCTGCGCGCCCGCGCCCTGACGTCGTTGCAGGCGAAGGCGCGGGAAACCGGCACCTTCGTGGAGACATTGCGGGCGATCCAGACGATCAAGGTGTTCAACCGCGAAAACGAACGCTGCGGATTGTGGACGAACTGCCGGATCGAGGTGCTGAACGCCGACGCCGCCGTCGCCCGCCTGAAGGCGATGTTCCGATCGGTCAACGAACTGGTGTTCGGCATCGAAAACGTGCTGGTGATCTACCTTGGCGCATCCGCCGTGCTGAACGGCGGCATGAGCATCGGCATGTTGTTCGCCTTCATGGCCTACAAGACACAGTTCGTCGACAAAGCCGCCCGCTTCGTCGAAAAGGCCATCGAGTTCCGGATGCTGGACGTGCACCTTGAACGCCTGGCCGACATCGTCGGCAGCGAACCGGAGCCGGACCTTGCCCGTCCGTCCGTTCCGGACGCCTATCGTCGTCCGCTGGAAGGTGCGGTCGAGGTCCGGGCATCTGTCGTTCCGGTATGGCGATGACGAGCCGTTCGTCTTCGAGAATGCGAGTTTCTCGATCGCGCCCGGGCGAGTACGTCGCGATCACCGGCCCGTCCGGCGGCGGGAAGACCACCCTGATCAAAGTCATGCTCGGGCTGCTGCACCCGTCCTCCGGCGACATCCTGATCGACGGCATGCCGCTGCGTCAGTTCGGCATCCGGGCATTTCGCGATCAGGTCGGGGTGGTGATGCAGGACGATCAGCTTCTGTCCGGATCGGTCGCTGACAACATCTGCTGCTTCGACGAGGCGTTCGATGTCGAATGGATGCAGACCTGCGCCGAGACCGCCGGCATCCATGACGAGATCATGCGGATGCCGATGGGCTACAACAGCCTGATCGGCGATATGGGCACGTTTCTGTCGGGTGGCCAGAAGCAGCGTATCGTCCTGGCCCGGGCGCTGTATCGCCGGCCGCGAGATCCTGTTCATGGACGAGGGCACATCCCATCTGGACGTCGCGCTGGAGGCGCGGGTGAACAGTGCCATCAAGGCGCTTGGCCTGACCCGGATCATCATCGCGCACCGTCCGGAGACAATTGCCTCGGCCTCACGCGTGCTGACGGTGTGCCAGGGTCTTGTCGCCGAACCACACCAGGCGGAAGAGCAGACGGCCCTGCTGGAAATGCCGGCCGCCTGAAGCAACCGCTGACGGCGCGCGAGGAACAGGCCCAGCCAGAGCCGAAACCCTGGCTGGATCAGCCAAATTGAGAACGCCGCGCCCTCGGCTACTTCTGGGTTCCGGTCGAGGTGTCAGTCCCGGAGTCGGAGGATGACCCGCCCTGGTGGGCAATTTCCTGATGCATGGCCGCCAATCGCGCCTGCATCTCGGATGTCTCCTGCCGCGCAGCCTGCAGGCGGCCATCAACATCGGACAGGTCCTTGTTGCGTGCGGCAATCGCATCAGTCACCTGAGCAATCTGCTGTTCGGTCTCGTTGATTTTTTGCTGCCCTTGCTGCACGGTTGCCAGGATCTGATCGCGATTGGCGGTGGCATCCTCAACCGCCTTCTGAGCCTCTTTCAACTGCTGCTGCAGGGCTTTTAGTTGCTGTTCCGCATCGGCTCGCTGCTCGGTTGTTTGCTTCACTTGGTCTTGCGTTTCGTGCAGGACTTTTTGAGCATCGGCATTGGCCTGGCGCGCCTGCTGGATGCCCGCTTCGGCTCGCGCGATCTCAGCCGACCTCGCCGCCGCCTCCTGAGAGATCTGGGCTAGATTCTGACGCGTCTGACTCTCTTGCTGGCGAGCGGTTTCCATCCGTTTGCCGATGTCGGCCAGCTCCTGTGACCGGGCCGCCATGTCCTGTTCCAGCGTCGTCGCCTGGGTCTTGGCCTGGGCCAGCCGCTGACCGCTGTCCTTATATGCAGCTTGCAACTGCGCCAGTTGCTCCGATTGTTCTTTGATCTGATTGGTGACGTCAGTCAGTTTTTGCTGTGCACCATCCAGGTCCTTGCGGGTCGCCGCAAGTTGACTTGTGGTGGTGTTCTGATCGCGGGTCGCCTGATCAAGAGCTGCCCGCGTCTGGGTCGCCTTTGCCTGGAGGTCCGCAAGGGTTCCAGACGCCTGGCGCTGCTTGTCCAGTTCGGTGGTCACCGCCTGACGGGAATTCTCGAGCTCCTCCAGTTGGGCGGTCGTCGTAGTCCGCAGTTCATGGGCAGACCACCCGAAGTATATCGCTACGCACCATCCCACCACCGCAACGGCCAGAAGCCCTGCCGAAACAGGTCGGGTGAATTCGGATTTTGGATCAAAAGCCACAATAGCACCTTAAGGCTGCTTGGTTGGTCTCTACGTGCATGGTTGACGTCAATGAAGCCAGTCTCTTTTGCCTGGGGTCACAAAGTGTTGCTCTGTTCTGAGTGGGTCACCGCCCATCAAGGCGGAGACGCTCGCAAGGGTGGCGCCAGACCCGCAGTGGAACAGACACATCGGCCGCAAGACCCAAACGGGTCAACAGCGCCGGTCATCGATGGAAGGGATCACGAATGTGACGTTCGTGCGACGTAGCGGAACTCGACACCAGGGCCGCCGGACAATCTGGACATCCTGAACACCGCACGGTCGTGCAATTCGGATAAACGACGAGAGCCGCGCAGAACGCGATGACGAAGACGGAATAATCTTCGTCATCGCGACACAGGCTGGTTAGAACGAATTCGAGCGGTTTGACCCGTCAGTCAAGACGCTGTGCACGCTCTGGTGGCAAAGGTTGTGGATTGATCCCGCCTGCCACCATCGCAATGGACGATGGATCCAGTTCGGCCATATCAAATTCAGGCGACAGGCTTTGATTTGGGGACGGAGGCAGCTCTTCAAAAACAGTGGTCATTGTTTCAAACTCCTGGTTGGAAACACTGTCGCGTCATCGCCACAGCAGACCGATCTAGACACACAACAAAGTCCTACGCTGTGGCCTGCGCAACAGGCATTGAGATCCCGCCGAAAATCTGAGGTCGCAGGTTGTCCGTTGTATTTTAAATCGACGAAAAATTCAGACAGATGCCCGCGTTCCGTGGTCGGTCAGGTACAAAACGACAGAAACACGATGACAAACCCGATTGGTGTTTGTCATCGTGTCTGTAGTCCAGGCTTAGAAAATGACTAGGCCAAGCGGCAGCTTACTTGAAATGATACTCGTGTACCGGGGGCAGCGGTTGCGGATTCAAACCACCCGCCACCATTTTGGTAAGACTGTCATCCAGTTCGACCATTTTGATCGTGGGCAACGCGGTTTGATCTGTCAGGGACAGAACGACATCGGAATTGTCAGCCATCGGCGCAAGCTCCATGAAATACAAGGCTGCCGCATCATCGCGTCAGCGGACTGATCAAGGCATGCCCACGGTGCCGCGGCTGTGGCGCTGCTCACAGTTCTGCCGGCGGTCCGAAACCGTGATCCGATTAGCGCAGCCTGGCCCCTCCGACCTGCAAGTCAGTTCAGACCGAGAAGTATTTCGCCCGCGGGTTCAGCACAACGATGGCGCTGGTCGATTGTTCCGGATGCAGTTGATACTCATCCGACAGCGATATCCCGATGCGCTCGGCTCCAAGCATGGCAAGGATCGGCTCCTGATCCTCCAGGCGCGGACAGGCGGGATAGCCAAACGAATAACGGCTGCCGCGGTAGCCCTGCGACAGCATCTTTTCCATGTCGCGGTCGTCCTCCGCGGCAAAGCCGAGCTCAGCACGGATGCGCTTGTGGACGTATTCCGCCATGGCCTCGGCCATTTCGACTGAGAGGCCATGCAGGTAGAGGTAATCCTGGTAACGATTATCCTCGAACCAGACCCGCGCGGTATCCGATGCCTTCTGCCCGACGGTCACCACCTGCAACGCGATCACGTCGCGTTCGGCATCGTCCACGTCCCGGAAGAAGTCGGCGATGCACTCGCCATCCTCTTTCGGTTGGCGGGGCAGGGAGAACCGGGTGACTTCAGTCGTGCCATCCTTCTCGAAGATGACCAGGTCGTTGCCCTGTCCAGCCGCCTTCCAGTAGCCGTAGGCAGCCTGCGGCTTCAGGATGTCCTGCTCCTCGCATAACGTGAGCATCCGCCGCATCACCGGCCGCAGTTCCTGCTTCGCCCAGCCGAGGAAATCCTCCAGCGTCCGTCCCTGTTTCCGGAAGCCCCACTGGAACTGATACAGGCTGCGCTCATTCACAAACGGAACGATCGCCTTCGGCGCCGATTCAATGACCCGCGCACCCCAGAACGGCGGCTCAACCACCGGCACGTCATGCGTCAGGCGGTGGCGCCGAGCCCGGACTGCGGCCACATCGACCGGACGAAACGCCTTGGCGTCGGCCTGCCCAAGTGACCGCGACGCATTGCGCGATTTGCCGACGCGCTTGGACTGGATCACCGCGAGATAATCGTCGAAGGCATTGCCGGTAACCCGGTCCATCAGATGCAGTCCGTCGAACGCATCACGCGCATAGGCGACGCGGCCCGAGGTGTACGCGCGGACGCAGTCATCCTCCACGTAGTTGCGGGTCAGCGCCGCGCCACCCAGCAGGACCGGGATTTCCAGCCCACGACGCGACATTTCTTCCAGATTTTCCCGCATCACCACGGTGGATTTCACCAGCAGGCCCGACATGCCGATGGCGTGCGCGCGGTTGTCCTGCACGGCTTGCAGCATGTCGGCCAACGGCACCTTGATGCCCAGGTTGATCACCCGGTAGCCGTTATTGGTCAGGATGATGTCGACCAGGTTCTTCCCGATGTCGTGCACGTCGCCCTTCACCGTGGCGAGGATGATAGTGCCCTTTTCCTGGCCTTCCACCCGCTCCATCATCGGTTCCAGGTAGGCGACGGCGCTTTTCATCGTCTCGGCGGATTGCAGCACGAAGGGCAGCTGCATCTTGCCGGCGCCGAACAGGTCACCAACCACTTTCATGCCGTCGAGCAGGACGTTGTTGATGATGTCCAGCGGCGGCAGCGTCAGCAGCGCCTCGTCCAGGTCATCGTTCAGGCCCTTGCGGTCGCCATCGACGATGCGGTCCTTCAATCGGCCCTCGGCGGTGGCAGCCCGCTCCTTCTTGACCGCGTCGGCGGCTTTACGGCCGGCGAACAGCTCCAGCAACCGCTGCAGCGGGTCGTAGCCTTCCCGGCGCCGGTCGAAGATCAGGTCCTCGGCAACCTGCTTCTCCTCCTCTGCGATCAGATGCAGCGGGCGGATTTTCGACACGTGGACAATCGCCCCGCTCATGCCCGCACGCATCGCGTGATCCAGGAACACACTATTCAGCACCGCGCGGGCGGCCGGGTTCAGCCCGAAGCTGACGTTCGACAGACCCAGTATGATCTGGATATCCGGGAATTCGGCTCGGATCGCGGCGATCCCTTCCAAGGTCCACATCGCCAGTTTCCGGTCGTCCTCGTTGCCGGTGGCGATGGTGAAGGTCAGCGGGTCGATCAGCAGGTCCGATTGCGCCAGCCCATGCCGGTTGCAGGCGAAATCAACCAGCCGGCGGGTGATGCGCAGCTTGTCCTCCACCGATTTCGCCATGCCGACCTCGTCGATGGTCAGCGCAATGACCGCGGCGCCGAAGCGCTTGGCCAGGATCAGCCGGTCGGTGGCGTGTTGCTCGCCGTCCTCGAAGTTGATGGAGTTGATGATCGGCTTGCCGCCATGCAGCTTCAGCGCCGCCTCGATCACCGGCGTTTCGGTGCTGTCGATCACCAACGGCGAATTCACCGAGGCGGTAAACCGACGAATCACCTCCGTCATCTCCATGTTCTCATCGCGCCCGACAAACGCGGTGCAGATATCAAGGGCGTGCGATCCCTCACCGATCTGTTCGCGGCCCATCGACACGCAGCCGTCCCAGTCGGCCTTTTCCTGCAGTTCGCGCCACTTCTTCGAACCATTGGCATTACAGCGCTCGCCGATGGCGAAAATCGCGTTCTCCTGCCGCAGCGGAACCGCCTGGTACAGGCTGGCGACGCCGGGCACCCAGACCGGCTTGCGCGGAACCGGGGCAGGGCGATAGCCGCCGCGTTTGCGCAGCATCGCATCCAGCGCCTGGATATGCTCGATGGAGGTGCCGCAGCAGCCGCCGATCAGGTTGACACCGTCCTCCAGGATAAACCGCTCCAGCCAGGAGGCCAGATCGGCTGCCCCAAGCGGATAGTGGGTATGGCCGTCCACCAGTTCCGGCAGGCCCGCATTCGGCTGCACCGAGATCAGGCCCGGCCAGTTCTTCGCCAGCCACCCCACATGCTCCGCCATTTCCTGCGGCCCGGTGGCGCAGTTCAGGCCCATCAGCGGCACATCCAGCGCGTTGATGACCGCGGCCGCCGCGGCGATGTCGGGGCCGACCAGCAGCGTGCCGGTGGTTTCGACCGTGACCTGAACAAACACCGGCGTATCCTTGCCCGCCGCCGCCCGGGCGATCTTGGCGCCGTTCACGGCCGCCTTGATCTGCAGCGTGTCCTGGCACGTTTCGATCAGGATCGCGTCCACCCCACCGGCGATCAGGCCGCGGCATTGCTCGGCTAGCGCGGCCTCCAGCGGATCGTAGGCGATGTTGCCCAGGCTGGGCAGCTTGGTTCCCGGCCCGACGCTGCCGATAACCCAGCGGTCGCGGCCGTCGGCGAAGCTTTCGGCGGCCTCCCGCGCCAGTTCCCCGGCGATCTTGTTGATGTCGAAGGCGCGGTTGGCCAAGTCGAACTCAGCCAGGGTGACAGGCGACCCGCCGAAGGTGTTGGTTTCCACCATGTCGGCGCCGGCGGCGAAATATCCGCGGTGGATCTCCCGCACCATGTCGGGGCGGGACAGCACCAGCACATCGGTGCAGTTCTCACGGCCCCAGTAGTCTTTCTCGATATCCAGGGTCAGCGCCTGGACGCGGCTGCCCATGCCGCCGTCGCACAGCAGCACGCGATCGCGCAAGGCATCGAGCAAGTGTGGTCGGGTCATTCTCAGCAACTTTCAGTGGGCAAGTTCACGCGTATTGACGGCGGTGGCGCCTGCCATCCGGGCGGCAGGCCAGATCCGGATTGGCAGGGGACCCGGAATCGTGACCGGATCGCGCCATTCCACATCAACCGCGCTGAACATTTGGTTAATGCCGGCATCGGAAAAACCCGGCCACCGATGCGCGAGCTTCGCGGTGAGGTCGGTGCGGTCGTGTTCGGCGAGGTCGATCACCAGCAGCCGTCCGCCTGGTGCCAGCACCCGCGACGCTTCCGTCACCGCGCCGGCAGGATCCTCCGCATGGTGCAGCACCATTTGCAGCACCACGGTATCGAACGACTGGTCCGCCAGCGGCAGGCGATACATGTCCGCCAGCCGGACCGCGCAGTGGGCAAATCCCGGGCCGGACAGGCGGGACCGCGCCAGCGCGAGCATCGCCTTCGACGCATCGACGCCTAACGCCTGGCGCACGCGGGGGGCCAGCAGTTCAAGCACCCGGCCGGTCCCCGTGCCGATATCCAGCAGCCGGCCTTCCGGCCCGGGCGGGATCAACGACAGCAGCGCATCCTCCACCGCCTGGGCGGGCAGTTCCAAAGCGCGCATCTCGTCCCAGTCGGCGCCCTTCTGGCGGAAGCTTTCCGATGCGACGCGGGCCCGTTCGGCCAGCACCCGGGCGGCCTGCCGGCGATCGCCTTCAAGCACCGGGTCATCGGCGGGCAGGCGGGCAACAAGTTCGCGGGGCAGGGCGCCATCATCGCCCGTCGGCAGTGCGAACCAGACATTGGCACCTTCCCGCACCCGGTCCAGCAGACCGCAGTCACACAGCAGCTTCAGGTGCCGTGACAGCCGCGGCTGCGACTGACCCAGGATCTCGGTGAATTCCATGACACAGAATGCGCCCCGAGCCGCCAGCGCAAGCAGTCGCAGGCGGGTCGGTTCAGCGGCGGCGCGCAGGCTGGCGAGAAGATGCTCCATGATAGCGACTCAATGACATAAAGATATGCTTATGTCCAGGTGGTGTTCGGCGTGCCGGGGACTGACGCGCCGCTTTCGACGCGGCACCCGCCCAACGTTTGGCATCAGGCAAGGCGGTCCTTGCAATACCCGATCGGATCAGGGCCCGATCTTGCGTAATCCGCCCCACGCGCTATCCATCCGCCCAACGCCAGAAAGCAGGAGACTCAGTCATGCGCGCCTGGGCCGTCGTCGAAAACGGAAAACCGCTCCAGGAAATCGAGCTGCCAACACCCGAACCCAAGGGCACCGAGGTGCTGCTCGAGGTCACCCATTGCGGCGTCTGCCACTCCGACCTGCACATCTGGGAAGGCTACTACGATGTCGGCGGCGGCCAGAAGATGTCGCTGGTCGATCGCGGCGTCGCCCTGCCGCTGGCCATGGGCCACGAAATTGTCGGCCGCGTCGCCAAGCTGGGCCCTGACGCGACGGGCGTGAAGGTTGGCGACCTGCGCATCGTCTTCCCTGGCTGGGTTGCGGCAAATGCGAGAAGTGCCTCGCCGAGGAAGACAACATGTGCGTCGGTCGCCAACCGCAGCCTGGGCGTCTACCAGAACGGCGGCTACGGCACCCACGTCATCGCGCCGCATCCGCGCCACCTGGTCGACCCCGGCAACGTCGATCCGGCGGTCGCCGCGACCTATGCCTGTTCCGGCATCACCGTCTACTCGGCCATCAGGAAGGCCATGCCGATGGCCCCGAACCAGGCGATCGTGCTGGTCGGCGCCGGCGGCCTGGGGCTGAACGCGATCGAGGTCCTGCTGGCGCTGAAGCATCAGAACATCATCTCGGTCGATATCAGCCCCGAGAAGCGCGATACCGCGCTGAAGGCCGGCGCCCACAAGGTCGTCGACGGCAGCGGCGACGGCCCGACGGTGGCCAAGCGCATCATCGAGGCCGCCGGCGGCCCCGTGCTGGCGGTGATCGACCTGGTCAACGGCACCGCAGACCGCCCGCTTCGCCTTCGGTGCCCTGCGCAAGGGCGGCAAGCTGATCCAGGTCGGCCTGTTCGGCGGCGAACTGATGCTGCCGCTGCCGATCATGGCGATCCGCGCGCTGACCGTGCAGGGCTGCTATGTCGGCAACCCGAAGGAACTGCGCGAGCTGATCAAGCTGGCCCAGGAGGGGAATCGCTGAGCGCTTGCCGGTCTCCACGGTGCCGCAAAGCCAGGCCGACGACGCGCTGATGCGGCTGCGCGACGGCAAGGTCACCGGCCGTCTGGTCCTGAAAGCGGAGGCGGCGTGATGACCAACAACCCGCCATCCGCCGCTCGGTCGTCCTGAAACGCCGTCCCCGTGGCGAGCCAACCGCCGACGATTTTGAAATCCAGCGAGGACGCGATCCCGACGCCGGGACCCGGCGAGGTGGTCACCCGAACGATCTGGCTGTCGATCGATCCTTACATGCGCGGCCGCCTGCGGGAGGAACAGACCTACGCCGTCGCCATCCAGATCGGCGAAGTCATGACCGGCGAAACCGTGGGCGAGGTCATCGCCTCGGACCATCCTGACTTTGCCGCGGGCGACATCGTGGTCGGCGCCCGCGGATGGCAGAGCCACTCCGTCACCCCAGGCGAGCGCCTGGTGAAGATCACCAAAGGCGCCGCCCCGCTGTCGGCCTATCTGGGTGTGCTCGGTATGCCGGGCGCGACCGCCTATGCCGGCGTGACCGAAATCTGCAAACCGAAACCCGGCGAGACCTTCGTGGTATCGGCCGCGTCCGGCGCCGTCGGGTCCGTCGCCGGGCAGCTTGCCAAGCGCGCCGGCGCCCGGGTCGTCGGCATCGCCGGTGGTTCCGAAAAATGCCTGTGGGTGCAGGACAGCCTCGGGTTCGACGACTGCGTCGACCACCGCTCGCTGAACCTGGGGCGGGAACTTAGGGCCGCATGCCCCAACGGCATCGACGCCTATTTCGAGAATGTCGGTGGCGCCGTTCAGGCGGCGGTGTTCGACCATCTCAACCCGTTCGCCCGCGTGGCGATATGCGGCATGGTGTCCCAGTACAACGATCCCACCCCGCCGCCTGGCCCCAATCTTGGGTTCGTTGTCGGCAAGCGGGTGCTGATCCAGGGCTTCATCGTCTCCGACCGGCCCGCGCGTCTGACCGAATGGCGGACGATGGCCGAACCGCTGGTTGCCGACGGCAGCCTGGTGTACCGGGAGGACGTGATCGACGGCCTGGAAAACGCCCCCGACGCGCTGACCGGCATACTGTCCGGCCGCAACTTCGGCAAGCTGTTGGTCAGGGTCGCATCCGACCATTCCTGAGCCAGGATACGAAAGCGCGGCGGCGGAACAAGTGAAACGCCGCCCGCTGATCCGGCACGGCAGGTTCAGCCAACCTCGAAAGGCAGCGACATGAAATTCGGCGCCTCGATGTTTTTCACCGACTATTCCATGACCCCCGCGGCGCTCGGCCGAGCGCTGGAGGAACGCGGTTTCGATATCCTCTGGGCGCCGGAACATTCGCATATCCCGCTCAGCCGCAAGACGCCGTTCCCGCTGGGACCGGAATTACCCAAACGGTACTACGACGTCATGGACCCGTTCGTGACCCTGGCCGCCGCGGCAGCCGTCACGACCAAATTGCGGCTCGCCACAGGGGTCTGCCTGATCGCCCAGCGCGACCCGATCCAGACCGCGAAGCTTGTGGCGTCGATTGACCAGGTCTCCGGCGGGCGTTTCATCTTCGGCATCGGCAACGGCTGGAACCAGGACGAGATGGAGAACCATGGCACGAACTTCGCGTCGCGGCACAAGCTGGCGCGGGAACGGGTCGAAGCAATGAAGGCGATCTGGACCCAGGACTCAGCCGAGTACCATGGTGAATTCGTTGATTTCGATCCCCTCGCCGCCTGGCCGAAGCCGGTGCAGAAGCCCCATCCGCCCATCCTCATCGGCGGCGCGTTCCCCTACTCGGCACGGCGCGCCGTCCGCTACGGTGACGGCTGGATGCCGCAGGTCACCAAGTCCGACGCAGCGCCGCTGACAGAGTTGATCCCCCGGTTCCGGCAGATGACCGCCGAGGCGGGACGTGACCCGGCCGCCATGCAGATCGTCATGGGCGCGCAACCGCCTGACCCGGCGTTAATCGGGCGCTATCAGGCGCTGGACGTGGATATCGTCTATCCCAGCCTGCCATCGGAGAAGGAGGACACGATCCTGCCGATCCTGGACCAGTGGGTAGACGTCATGCGGCAGGTGAACGGATAGGAAGCCCCGCTCCGGGCTTGCCTCCTGTCGGCGCCCCAGGCTCTGACACCAATGTGTCAGTTCGATCCTCCGGAGGCGATGACTGACGGGTAACATGACGAATGCAACGCCCGTTAGACGAATTTATGACACGATGCCCGACGGACATCCCTACGAACGCAGCACCTGACGAACCTCGCAATTGTCAGCAATGCGCAGCCAGTCATAGAGCATCGGAACCATCTCGCACCGGCTCCACAACGGATTCTGGTCCGCGTAATGCGCGCTGCCCGGATGTCCGGATGCACCATGAAACACCGCCCACCGGCAGGCGTCCCAGTTCCCGACGTCGTAGACATAACGGGCGATCGCCCCGTACGTGGCCTCCAGCCCGGCGGCAGCGAAAATGCCGTTCGCCTGCACCGTATCGGTGTCGCCGCCAATTGGCAAAGACGGCGGATCAAGCAAAGCCGCCACAACCGGATAATGCGCGGACAGCGGGTGCTTGAACCTAGGCCGATGCACCTCTCCCCAGGCCCGCGGCCCCGAAACGCCACGCTCCGCCGCCTGCCGTAGCGCCTCGGTCAGCACCTGTTTCCAGCTCCAACCACCCAGAAGGCGCGCATCGTCCTGCCGCATCAAGGCCGGCACCGCCCACCACAAATGGTTCATCGGCAGAATACCGGGCGGAACCGCCGCCCAGGCATGCTTGCCCACACCGGCCAGCCCGCTGCGCGCGGCCACCAGCGACGTGATCGCGCGCCGCACAGCCATATAGGCCGTGGGCGTGGTGACATCGGCCCGCATCTGCCCATCCCACGCCAGCAGCTCGCCGCGCAGCGCTTCGGCGCCAGCGTCAGTCAGCGGCCGAAGCTCGGCCAGGCAACCCCGCAGAAGCGTCACATGCGGCGATAACACATCTGCATGAATTGCGGCCGCGTCGTCAGGTGAAACAGACACCAACGCCTCAAGACACGCCTGAATGCGCTGCGCCCGGTACGGAGGATGGCAATCCGTGCATAGATAATCCGCCCCATCAGCGGCCACGACCCGGTTGTTGGCGGTCACGATCATGCCCGAGGGCGGATCGATCACGCACGGCATCGACTCATGCGGCACCCAGCCATCCCACTCATGCGCGCCGGTCCAGCCGGGCACCGGCAACCAGCCGTTCGCCCTTGGCTGCCGCGGAATCATCGCCCGAACGCGGTGACCGATCGACCCGGCTACGTCCCCGGCGACCAGATTGTGGTCGATCAACCCCCATCCCCGTGTGGCCTCATACAGTGCCGCGACCGTTCCGGCCTGCGTCATGCGCGGCAGGCAATCGAAGCTGTGGTCAGTTTCGGCGAACTGCACTGACCGCAGCGCCAGCGCCGAGCCGCGACGGGGATCACCGGCAATGATCGGCCCATGACGGGTAACAACCACCTCAATCTCCCGCGTCTCGCCGTCGTGTACAAGGATCCGCTCAGTGTGGGCCGCGATCGGTTCCCAAACCTCCTTGAACAGCACCCGAGTGCCGGTTTCATCGAAACGCTCCAGAAACAGGTCGTGGAGATCGACAAAGGCGTGGGTGACGCAGTAAGCGACCCGGCCATTGTGGCCGAAATGCGGAAACCCTGGCACGCCTGGCACGGACAGCCCGATCATGTCGAACTCGTCGCACGCCAGGTGGTGCTGGGCGTACATGCCCGGAATCTCGAACCCCCGGTGCGGATCGCCGGCGAGCACCGGCCGCCCAGTGGCGCTGCGTTCCGGTCCGACCGCCCAGTTGTTGCTGCCGCCGCCTGTCTCTTCCGGCCCCATCGCCTGCAAAAGCGCCCGCACACTTGGGGCCAGCACCGCCAGATCAGCCTCCCACCTGGCAGCGGTCACGCCCGGTGGGATCGTCAGCAGGTCTCCCCCGGCATCGTCATAGCGCAGCGTCATCGCCGCCTCTGCGCCGACCACGGGAAGCGCCAGCATACGCCACAGCTTGAACCACACTGACCCCATCAACAGCCCGAGCCGCCGCATCACCGCGATCGAGTGCCACGGCTCCCACGCTTCAGGCGTGAGTTCCAAGAGTCCATATTCCACGGGCAACGGCGCCCCGGATCGCAGGAAAGCGTTCACCCCGGCGGCATAGCGATCGAGCATATCCCGAGCGTCGTCCCCCAGCGCCGCATAGTCCCGCTGGCATGCCGCCGCCATGCCCAGCCGGCGCACCAGCGCGTCAGCATCCACCGCGGCCGCACCGAACCACTCCGCGCTGCGCCCCAGCGCGCGGAACCGGTTCAGGTCCATCTGGAACAGCCGGTCCTGGGCATGCACGAAACCGAGCGCGAACCACGCGTCGCCACTGTCTGAAGCGCGTATATGCGGGATACCCCACCGATCGCGATACACCTCCACCGCCGCCACCAGGCCGGGAACCCGTAGCTCACCCGAAACCGGCGGCAAGGCGGCTTCCAAAATCGCGTCGTCAAGGATCGTCATGCAGCCGCCTCCTGGATCATCGCCAGTCTAATGGTATTACCGATCTGAAGGTAGTACGGGCTGCCGAGTAACCGCGGGGATGGATCATGAGCAACCCAGTCACCAACGACCGGTCCCTGCGGGAGCGTGCGCAACGCGTCATTCCCGGCGGCCTGTGGGGCCACATGAACGCCGCGCTGCTGCCGCCCGGCTACCCGCAGTTCTTCGCCAGCGCCGAGGGCTGCCGCATCCGTGACTCCGACGGCCGCGAATACGTCGACCTCATGTGTTCCTGGGGACCAATCGTGCTTGGGCATCGCCACCAAGCCGTCGAGCAGGCAGTGCGCCGACAGGCCGAACAGGGCGACTGCATGAACGGTCCCGGCCCGGTCCTGGTCGAGCTCGCCGAACTGATGATCGGGATGATCCCCCACGCTGACTGGTGCCTGTTCGCCAAGAACGGCACCGACGCAACCACAAGCTGCGTCACCATCGCCCGCGCCGAAACCGGACGGCGCAAGGTGCTGGTCGCCCGCGGCAGCTATCACGGCGCGGTGCCCTGGTGCTCGCCCTCGCTTGCCGGCGTCACGGCGGAGGACCGCGCCCACCTGCTGACCTTCGACTACAACGACCTCGCCAGCCTTGCAGCATGCGGCAACACAGGCCAAAGGCGACCTGGCCGCGATCATCGTCACCGCGTTCCGCCACGATTTCGGCCGTGACCAGGAAATGCCCACCCCGGTGTTCGCCCGCAGCTGTCCGCGCCATCTGCGACGCCACCGGCGCAGCCCTGATCCTCGACGACGTCCGCGCCGGCTTCCGCCTCAATCTCGGCGGCTGCTGGGAGCCGCTCGGCATGCGCCCGGACCTGTCGGCCTGGAGCAAGGCGATCGCCAACGGCTACCCGCTCGCCGCGGTCACCGGCACTGATCGGTTTCGCGACGCCGCCGCACGGGTTTTCACCACCGGGTCGTTCTGGTGCGCCGCGGTGCCGATGGCCGCCGCTGTGGCGACCTTGAAGGCGTTGCGCCGGATCGACGGCCCCGCGCACATGCAGGCGATGGGGCAGCGGCTGCGCGACGGGCTGGATACCCTCGCGGCGCGCCATGGGATCGCCATCCGCCAGAGCGGCCCGGTGCAGATGCCAACCTTGCTGTTCGCCGACGACCCGGAATGGCGGCGCGGTTTCGCCTTCTGTGCCGAGGCGCTGCGTCACGGCGCCTATTTCCATCCGAAGCACAACATGTTCCTGTCCTGCGCCCACACCGAGGCCGACATCGACCACGTGCTGGCCGCCGCCGACGCTGCCTTCCGAACGCTATCGTAGCCCTCAGGCCGCAATCTCCACGTTCCAGAGCATTGGAAACGCCGACTGGATCAGGTTGCGGACCCGTGACCGATACCCGACCGGGATCGCGAACTGACCCCACATGACCGACGGCACCGACTTGTAGGCCGCCGCCTGTATCCTCGCCGCGATCGCCTTACGGTCGCCCAGTGTTCCCGCATTGGCGAACTGCGTCAGCAACCCGGTGATCCCCGCGTCACAACTCCAGCCCGGATAGTCGGCGCAGTTGTTGGTGAGGTAGAAATGCGTCAGCGGCGAGTCCATGTCCGCCCCGTTGGAGTACACCGGGAACAGGCTCCATCCGTCCCGCTTGCCGCGCCGAGCCAGCACCGTGCCCCAGTCCATCAGTTGCTCGTCGACCGTAAAACCGGCCTGCTTCATGTTCTGCGCCAGCACATTGCCGGCCGTCTGGCTGATCGAGCCGTTGACCTCGAGCATGATCACCGGCTCGCCCCGGTACTGCGTGCGCGCGAGTTCCGCCTTCGCATCCGCAATCGAAAACCGCGCGACCTCGGCGCCGGCGCTGGTTTCCAGCGGCGTCCCGCACATGAAGTAGGACGGACAGGTCTTCAGGCGGAACCGGTCCGGTATGCCGATCGCGGTCAGGATTTCGTCCTGGTTCACCAGCTTCCACAGGACGCGCCGGACCGCCGGGTCGGCAAACGGTCCGCTGGCATGATTGAGCCGGAAGTTGCCCTGGTACATGTCCGGACCGCTCAGTTCCATCAGCCTGACCTCATCCGTCCGGGCGAGCGGGGTGAGCAGGTCGAACGGCAGGAACTGCATATAGTCGATCTCGCCCGCCATCAGTGCATTCGCACCCGTGGCCTGGTCGGGCATGACACGCAGCACGACCTCGTCGACATGCACGACCTTGCCGCCGGACAGGAAATCAGGCGCCTCGGCCCGCGGCACATAGGCTGCGTTCCGTCCCAGCACCATTGAGTCACCCGCGCGCCACCGGTCCGGCCGGAACACGAACGGGCCGGAGCCGACGATGTCGGTAATGCGTCCGGCGCCGGCCGACTGCATGATCCGGGTGGGCATCATGAACGGCACCGGCGCATTGGGCTTGCCAAGCACGTCCAGCATCAAGGGGAACGGCTGCTTCAGGGCGATGGTGAAGCGGCGCTGATCCTCCGCCGTGATCCTGTCGGTGGCGGCGAGCAGCATCCGCCCGAGGCTGTCCAGCTTGCCCCAGCGCTGCAGCGACGCGACACAGTCGGCTGCGGTGACATCCGAGCCGTCGTGCCATTTCAGGCCGTTGCGTAACACGAAGGACCATGCAAGCCCATCCGAAGTGCTGCTGTATTCGCCAATCATCTGCGGATGAATGCGGCCCTTCGAGTCCATCGAAAACAGCGTATCGAAGATGTGGTATCCGAAGGTGCGGGTAATGGCGGCGGTCGTCATGTGGGGGTCCACAATCACCACCTCGGATTCCAGCACCACGGTAAACGGCATTGCCGTGGCACGCGCTGTCCGACGCGATGTCACTACAGCCGTAATACCGCCCGCGCCTGCGAGCAACGCCTGTCGTCTGGTCAAACCCGCAGGAAACATACAGAACCTCGACATGCTGAGACGTGACTGCCCAGCCGGAGGGTCCGGCCGTGGGGAAGGCACAGGCCGATGATTGCCCCAATTCCGGCGACCGTCTATGTGGCTGTCCGGTTGTTGAGGACGTCACGATCGGGTGCCAACTCATCGGCCGGCCCGGCTGACTGACCCACGCGCCCTGAGCGCAGGCTGCGCCTGGAAATGACCAGCCTGTTGGGCGATACGCGGCAACACCAAACGCAGCCGGATCCTGATCCGAGGTTGAGGCAGATTCAACAGACCTATGTGTAGGCTGCCTCCACCATCCGCCTCACGGCCTCTTCGGCCGGATCGTCAGCGGTCTTGGAATCGATAACTGGCTTCATGACGGCAGCGTCGGGATCCGGCTTGAAAGTCGGCACCGCCGGCACATTGGTATCCAGCCGGCGTGTGGATGACCTGTTAGCTTTGACAGCCCTGGATAACCTGATCTTGCGTCGCATCGTGTCCTTCTAAACGCATTAACGCCCTGAATTCGACTTAAGGCCCTGAATTCGGCCGATCGCCCCTGCCGAACCCGAACATCGGCCTCGCGGCAAGATCTGGCGCCATGTCGAAATCAAAACAACCGCACGGGTGCGGGATGTCGGTCACGGCCTCCGATACCCGGCTTTGACGATAAGCAGTCTGGCAAGTTCACACAATGTGTCCCCGGTAAGCACTACGACGACCCCGGAGGATTTACGATACCCGTGCCGAACTGACCACGCCGGGTCTGTCTCCAACCGCCGCTGCGCGGCATTCCGACGTGCCCCGATCGCGATTGGCGCGGACGTATCGTTACTTAATCGTAAATAATTCGCGGAAATCGCTGATATCTTCCGGTTGCACCAATTGGTGAAGAGAACGTCGGCAACATTCCGGCGCATCTCACGTTGCCCCAGACACTGAGCAATCTCCTGGGAGTTATTGATGCATAACCTACACCGTCGCGGCGTGTTGGCCGCCGCTGCCGGGGGCGCTGCCTTCACCGCTGTGGCAGCGCAAGGCCAGAACGCGGCGGAACCGGAACGCGGAGGCGATGGGGCGAATATTGTCGGTCCAACGAATCCCGCACGGCAGGCGGAGGAACCCTTTACCCTGGCACCGCCGCGCACCGACCATGGCACCCTGCCGAATATGAAGTGGTCTTTCTCCGATAGCCACATACGGCTGGAAGAAGGCGGCTGGGCGCGTGAGACAACCATAAGAGAACTGCCGATCTCCAAGGCGATGGCCGGCGTCAATATGCGGCTGAAGACCAACGCGGTGCGGGAGTTGCACTGGCACAAGGAAGCCGAATGGTCCTACGTGCTGAAGGGGCGTGCCCGCATCACCGCCATTGATCAGGACGGCCACACCTTCGTCGGTGATGTGGGGGAAGGCGACCTTTGGTATTTTCCGGGGGGCACATCGCATTCAATCCAAGGACTGGCGAGCGATGTCGATGGTGTCGAATTCCTGCTGGTGTTCGACAGCGGTTCGTTTTCCGAGGACTCGACCTTCCTAATTACCGACTGGCTGGCGCACACCCCGAAGGACGTGCTGGCGAAGAATTTTGGCGTCAAGGAAGACGCGCTGGCGCATCTGCCAACAAAGGAGAAATATATTTTTCCGGCGGCCGCGCCCGCTTCGCTCGATCAGGACAAGATGGGCGGGGCCGGACCGGTGCCGCAGACGTTCCTGCATCGGATGACGGCGCAGGAGCCTGAGCGGATGCCGGGCGGCGCGGTGCGTATTACCGACTCGGGGAATTTTCCGGCCTCCAAGACGATTGCCGCAGCATTGGTGGAGTTGGAGCCTGGGGCGATACGGGAGTTGCACTGGCATCCGAACGGGGATGAGTGGCAGTATTACCTGGAAGGTCAGGGCCGGATGACAGTGTTCGGGTCGGAGGCCAAGGCCCGTACGTTCGACTACCGGGCAGGGGATGTCGGATATGTGCCGTTCGCGATGGGACATTATATCGAGAATACCGGATCAGCGCCGATGCGGTTTCTTGAAGTGTTCCGCAGCGATCGATTTGCGGATTTTTCCTTGAATCAGTGGATGAAA
Organism: uncultured Alphaproteobacteria bacterium; assembly: GCA_963790515.1. GTDB lineage: Bacteria > Pseudomonadota > Alphaproteobacteria > Acetobacterales > Acetobacteraceae > Rhodopila. Next base: position 203,955 of record CAWBPF010000021.1, read on the forward strand.
CTGACCCCGCCCGAGTTGGTGATCTCGCATCTGGACATTGACCGCTCGTTACTGGATGGGCTCTCGGCGGAGAAGCATCCGGTCCTTCCGGCCAAGACCAAGCAGGCGTAACGGCTGTTGCGGTGATTTTGACGGGATCCGCGTGATCCATCGTTCCGCGGGTGCCGGCATTTGCTGCCGGGGAGGACAGTGGCATGATTGCCATTCGTCCATTCCCCTGTGCCGGGCGAGCGCCCCCGATTGGTGATACAATCCGGGGTGATGCCCTCAAAGATTTTCGTAGCCTGATCTATTATGTGGTCATCTCAGCATGTAATCGCGCGGCAAATCGGCCGGCGCTCAGCCGGGATCGCACAGTCGGATCGTGCCCGGTGGAACAGGTCGCCTTTTGTCGGAGGGTGCAGGTTCTCACCGGGTTTGATGTCACGCGATTTGGCCGTGATGTCGGTATGACGGTCTGCCACATTGAAACGCAGAAGCCACGCGACAGACCCGAAATCTTCACCAGCTTCACCGTGGGCGAGAGGCAGCGAAATTGCCTATCACAGGCGTGCAACTTCGAAGCCCGCTCACTGGCGATACAAGCAATTATTTCACACGATTCACAGGATTTTCGGGCTGTAGCCGCCTGACTGCATGGTTGGCGGCTGCATTGGCGGGGGCTGCATTGGTGGTGACTAGATCGGTGGTGCGGGCACCCGCGGTTGTGTCGCCAGCAGGTCGCGAATTTCACTGAGCAATACCTCGCTCTTGGTCGGACCCGGCGCCGGCGGCGCTTCTTTCGGCATCAGGCGGGACATGGCCTTCACAACCCAGAAGATGGCGAAGGAGATGATCAGGAAGTTGATGATTGTATTGATGAATATCCCAATGTTCAGCGTCGGCGCCGCGGCCTTCTGCGCCGCATCCAGCGAATCATAATGCTGGCCGTTCAGCGGAATGAAGATGTTGCTGAAATCAACCCCGCCGATCGCCAGGCCGATGACAGGATTGAGGATGTCTTTCACCAGGCTGCTGACGATGCCGCCAAACGCCACGCCGATGATAATGCCAACAGCTAGGTCAACAACATTGCCGCGCATGATGAAGGCACGAAATTCCGCGACCCAGCCGGGAGTCTTCGGTATCGAAATCGGTGATTGCATTTTCGTGTCCCCTTTCGTTGTCTTATCTCGAGTTTGTGAGATAGGATGTTCACATTCAGAGCCGTTCTGCAAACGACGTTATCGCAGAGAGGTCACTTGCTGTTTCGTGGCTGTATTCGGCTGACGCTCCGCATCGATGGTCGACCAATCGACCGGGCAGACGATCGGTGTAATAGACGGGCCAGCAATGGCCGACGCCCGGTTGATCGAAGGGAGACCACAACCATGCAGCCGCGCCGGACGGTCATCGCCCTGGCTTCAGCTATAGGCATCTTGGTCATAGCGCCGCCGACGCTCAGCCGAGCCGCGGCATCGCCGGGGCAACAGGCGGTCGGTTTTGTCAGGACAACCGCCGAACGGTTGGTGGGAATCGTCAACAGCGATGCTTCACCGCCCGAACGGCGCCACAGGTTGCAGCAGGTGATCGATGCGACCGTGGACGTGAATGACATCGGACGCTTCTGCCTCGGCCGCTTCTGGCGCCTCGCCACGCCCGAACAGCAGAAGGAGTATCTCGACCTGTTTGGCGATCTGCTGGTGACCAAAATCGCCGGCCATCTCGGGGAGTATCAGGGCGTCCGAGTCAATATGGGACTGGCGCGGACCGCCGCGGATACGGAGATCGTTATTACCATGGTCGACCGGCCGAACAGTCCGACGTACCAGGTCGACTGGGTCGTCAGCACATCCAGCGGCGGGCCAAAAATCATCGATCTACTTGCGGGCGGCACCAGTCTGCGGCTGACGCAGAGCAGTGACTTCGCCGCGTTCCTCGCTCGGCACCAGTACCAACATTCACGAGCTTCTCGAGGGCATGCGCCAATTGATCGCCCAGAGCGGTTAGGTCGTTGCTGTTTCTATGCGACCGCGGTCAGCATCTCCCAGAGGCCGTCCGCGCCGTTCGCGCATGCGTAGGAACCGACCCTGGCTGCCCATTCCGGATCCGGACCGAATTCCTCCCGCCAGGACCAGAGACGCCGCGTTGACAATTGCAATGCATATTCCTTGGTGAAGCCGATCGCGCCGTGCACCTGGTGGGCGATCTCGCAGGCGAGCGTGGCGGCCTCGCCGACACGGGTCTTGGCAACCGCAATCAGGAATGTTTCACGCTCAGCATCGGCTTTACCCAGCGCCTCGATGCCGAGGTTGGCCGCCGCGACGGCGGCAGCGGTCTGGCCGGCGAGGACAGCCAGGTTTTGCTGCACAGCCTGGAATTTCGAGATCGGGCGGCCGAACTGCACCCGCTCCTGGGCGTAACCGACCGCCAGGTCCATGGCTTTTTCCAGAGCGCCCGACATCATGGTCGCACGGGCCAGTGCACCGCGGCGGTACAGAGCGCCGCGGGAGACCCCTTGCCCAGCGCGTCCCACCGCGTCGGCCGACAGGCGGATATTGCTGAATGCCAATGTGTCCCTCGGCTCGTTGGCGATGTTCTTGCCAGGAGTGACGTCGGTGTCCGTGGTGCCTTCCAGCGCGACGGCCATTTCGCCGTCAGGGCCGTCGGCGATCAGTATGGTCTTGGTCGTGTGGGACGCGTAGGGCACGCGCGTGGCCTTGCCCGACAGGCGCCAGCCGTTGCCGTCGCGGACAAGGCTCAGCCGGTCAGTGCCGCGCACCGGGCCAACAGTCATCGGTCCGTCAGAGAGTTCCAGTCCCGCACTGGTGGCGATCCAGCCGGCGAGCATCGTCTCAGCCAGGGGAATGCGGCGCTGAATAACGGCCGGCGACGCGCAGCACGGCGAACAGGTCGGACCATTCTGCGTCGGCGCCGCCCGCCGATTCCGGCAGCGCCGCGAGCGGAACGCCGGTTTCGGCTACGGACTGCCACAGATCGGCGGCGAACATTCCGGTTTCGGCAGCGGTCAATCACCTGCTTGGTGCACTTGTCTTCGAACAGCCGGTTCATGCTTTCCAGCAGCATCCGGGTTTCGTCGCGAATGGCCATTTGTCGGTTCCTTCAGCGCAAGCCAAGCCCGCGGGCGATGATGCCGCGCAGGATCTCGCGTGTGCCGCCCTGGATGGAAAAGCGCGGGGCGTTCATCGTGCTGCGGGCGATCATGGACACGTAGGTGTCGATCGCCTCGAGTTCCGGTTCGGTCGGGAACAACTGCCGGGCGACGACGGGAATGTCCTGTTCGTAGCGGGTGCCGAGGTCTTTCACGACCGCGGATTCGTTGTTGGGTTGCAGGCCTTCCTGCAGCATGCCGGCGATCGACAACGACATGCTGCGCAGGGTCGCCAATTGCGCGATCAGTTTGCCCAGTGCCGCGGCGGTGGCTTTGTCGGGTGAAGGGCCGGCCATGCGGACCATTTCGCGCAGCATTTGGAACAGTACCAGGAAGCGGTCGGGGGCGCTGCGTTCGAAAGCCAGCTCGCTGGTGACCTGGTTCCAGCCGTTGCCTTCCTGACCCAACAGGCGATTGTCGGGGACGAAGACGTCGGTCAGGAAGATTTCGTTGAAGTGATGTTCACCCAGCAGATTGATGACGGGGCGGATGTCGATGCCGGGCGTTTTCAGGTCCAGCAGGAACTGCGTGGCGCCGGCGTGGCGGTCGGGCTCTTCCTTGCCGTCGCCCGCCATCTTGCAGAACAGGATCGCGTAATCGGCGCGGTGGGCGTTCGAGGTCCACAGTTTGCTGCCGTTGATCTTGTAGCCGCCGTCGACCTTGACCGCGCGGGTGCGGGTGCCGGCGAGATCGGAGCCGGAGTTCGGCTCGCTCATGCCGATGCAGAACGTCAGTTCGCCGGCGGCGATGTTCGGACAGAAGAAGTGCTTCTGCTCTTCGGTGCCGAAGCGAAGGATATTGGGGCCGCTCTGCCGGTCGCCGGTGTAGTGCGCGGACAGCGGCGCGCCGGCGGCAAGCATTTCCTCGATCAGCACGTAACGTTCGAAGGCGCTGCGTTCGTGGCCGCCATATTGTTTCGGCCACGTCATGCCGATCCAGCCGCGCTTGCCCATGGCGCGGGAGAAGTCGCGGTTGAACTCGCTGCTGGAGAATCCCATCAGGTGCTGGTGTTCTTTGATGAAGTCCCGCACTTCGTCGCGCATGGCCAGCGCCTCGGGCGGCAGTTCGACAGGATCGAAACGGAACATCGGTGTGGCCATGGTCGTTTCCCTACCAGTTCGTGTTGAAGCCGGCGAAGGTGTGGGGGATGCGGCGGATGTCGGCGACCAGTTCCCTGATCAGGCCCGGCGGCGTGCCGGCAGGAAAATGCAGGTCGACGGAATCCGCCACGCCGCCGAAGCGCTGGCATCGACGGCCGTCGCCAGTCGTGTCATAGGTGCCGCAGGCGGCGAAGATGCGCACGGCGTCATCGGAGACCTCGGCGCCCATCCGGTCCCATTGGCCCTCCACCGACATGCGGTGCAGCTTCGCGCCCAGATCTTCCAGCCCGTGCAGGGCCAGGATCGGCAGGTAGGTGCGGGTGGAGCCGTAGAAGCCGATCCGCCGGCGGGCCTTTTCCATTTCGGCGGCGACGGTCTGCTTCGTCGGGACCGGTGCAGACGAAGCCGCCGCCATGGACATCGAAATTCAGCCGGGAGCGGCCGCTGCGGCGCATGCCCTCCATCATCTGCGGCAGGCAGACCTGTTCCAGATAGGCGCGGGAGCACAGCGGATGCAGCCGCACGCCGTCGCCGACCTGTCCGGCAACGCGCAGCATCGCCTCGCCGACCGCGGCGACGGTGACCGGGACCATCGGCAGGCCGGTGGGTTCGGGGGAGAAGTCAGGGGTCATCAGCGTCAGCTTGTAGTGCGGGCTGTCGAAGTTCAGCCGCCCGCGGGTTTCCCAGGCCTTCCACACCGCGCGCAGCGCCTGGCACGTAGTCGCGCATGCGCGGCGCCGGGGCGGTCCACGGCGATGCCGAAGCGACGCTCGTTATGGCCTTTCACCTGGCTGCCGAGGCCCAGGACGAAGCGGCCGCCGGAGTTGGCGTGGATGTCCCAGGCCTGCTGCGCCAGCGTGGTGGGGCTGCGCGGGAAGGCCACGACAACGGATGGGGTCAGCTCGACGCTGTTGGGTCGCCAGCGCGGCGAAGGCCAGCGGCGCCAGCGGATCGTGGCCCAGTTCGACCGTCATCAGCGCGTCGAAACCGGCGGCCTCGGCGGCTGCGGCGGCGGGTGCGACGTCGCGCCAGTGCGCGCTGCGGCAGGATGGTGTAGACGCGCATGCAGCCGCGGGCCAGGCGGCGTTCGACGAATTCCAGCCGGTCCTGGCCCCAGAAGATGTCGTCGCCGATGACATAGCTGGGGGCGCCGAACACGCCGCGGTCCAGCGCCGCCTGGGTGTCGGCGATGCGCCGTTCCGCCCATTTCGGGTCGCTCGCCCAGCTTCATCACCTCTTCGGCGTCGAGGCCGACATCGGTGATCAGTGCCGCCAGGGTGGCGGGGTCGCCGGGGTTCTTTTCCTCCTGCCACAGCGCTTTCAGCACGCGATGGGCCAGCTTGATCGCCGGCTGGTCGCCGATCGTTTCGCGCACGCGCGATGACGCAGCATGCGGCCGGCAGTTCGTTGGACGGGAAAAACTTCGGCTGGATCATGGATGGGGATGCCCAGGTGGTCGCGCCAGCGCGGCAGTTCCTGCAGGCGGTAGGCTTGGCGCTGCGGCGAGCGCTTGCGGCAGCGGCAGGCCGCCGGACTGGGCGAAAATGGCGCCGAAATCGACCGGGATAGATGCGCAGGGTGGCGTTGTTGGCCATCGCCATGGCCTCGATCCGCGCCGCGCCGAGATGCGTCCAGGGGGAATTCAGCGAGGCGTAGTAGTCGATGTGCAGCGGCATCTGTTTCCTCCAGGTCTTTGGCGTGATCCTGATGGAGGGCGCGGATTGGCACAAGCCGGGCGAACCGGCGTAGGATGGCGGAACGGCGGGAGTGAGCGGCATGAAGTGGATGATCGGCGACGTCACCGTGACGAAAATCGTCGAACTGGAGATGACCGGCGGCACGCGGTTCCTGTTGCCGCAGGCGACGCGGGACGAGATTTTGCCGATCGCATGGCTGCGGCCGCATTTCGCCGATGAGGACGGGCGGCTGCGGATGAGCATCCACAGTTTCATCGTGGAGACGCCGGACCGGCGGATCGTGGTCGATACCTGCCTGGGGAACGACAAGAAGGAACGTCGGATCCCGCACTGGAACGACCGCGACGGGCCGTTTCTGGCGGATCTGACGGCGGCCGGGTTTCCCGCGGAGTCGATCGACACGGTGCTTTGCACGCATCTTGCATGTCGATCATGTCGGCTGGAACACGCGGCTGGTGGACGGCAAGTGGGTGCCGACGTTCCCTCGCGCGCAGTACCTGATGGGGCGGACCGAGTATGAGCACTGGTCGCACGGTGAAGGACCGGCCGGACATGGCGCATATCCTGGCGGACTCGGTGACGCCGATCGTCGAGGCAGGGCTTGCCAACGATGGTCGAAACGAATGAGCGGATCTGCGATGAGATCACACTGGTCCCGACGCTGGGCCATACGCCCGGGCATGTCAGCGTGATGATCCAGTCGCAGGGCGAGCAGGCGCTGATCACCGGCGACTTCATGCACCATCCCTGTCAGATCGCGCATCCGGAATGGAGCACGCTGGCGGACAGCGACGCGGACCAGGGCATCGAGACGCGGCGGCGGATGTTCAAGCGGCTGGCGGGGACGCCGGTGCTGATCATCGGCACCCATTTCGCCGGGGCGACGGCGGGGCGGCTGGTGGTGGATGGCGACGGCTATCGGCTGGATACCGACGGCTGAGTTTATCCACCGGACGCTCGGATCGGGGCGCCGCCGCTTGATCCGCTAACCGCCAACCACCGATGCCGCCCGCCAGGTGGTTTGGTGTCGTCTGGACAAGTCCTGGCGGGCGTTCGGGCTATGCAGCCCTGACGCCGGCAAGGAAGCTGGTCAGTTCGGCCGACAGTTGTTCAGCCTGCTTGGACAGCGCGCCGGCCGCCCCGAGGACGTGGTTCGCCGCGGTGCCGGTGCTGTTCGCGGCCAGGCTCACGCCGCCGATATTGGCGGTGACAAGCTGCATACTGGCGGCGGTTTGCTGCACGTTGCGCGCTATCTCGGCAGTTGCAACGCCTTGTTCCTCGACCGCCAGGGAAATCGTTGTGGCGATCGCGCTGACCTCTTCGATGGTGACCGTAATACCCTTGATCGCCTCGACCGCCTCGGCCGTCGCAGTCTGGATTTGCCCGATCTGGCTGCCGATTTCGTCCGTTGCCTTGGCGGTCTGTTGCGCCAGGCTTTTGACCTCCGACGCGACCACCGCGAAACCTTTTCCAGCGTCGCCGGCGCGGGCAGCTTCGATCGTCGCGTTCAACGCCAGCAGGTTGGTTTGTCCGGCGATGTTGCTGATCAGTTCCAGCACATTGCCGATTTTCTGCGCCCCTTCGGCCAACGCGCGGACGATCATGTTGGTGCGGGTGGCATCGTCGACGGCCTTCCCGGCGATACGGGACGACTGGGCAACCTGGCGGCTGATCTCGTTGATGGATGCGGCCAGTTCCTCGGCGGCCGCGGCCACCGTCTGCACCCCGGCGCTCGCCTCTTCCGCCGCGGCTGCGACGTTGGCGGCCTGCTGCGTGGTATCCGAGGCGGCTGTCGACATCGAGGTCGCGGTGCCGCGCAGATCGGTTGCAGCCGAGAATACGTGAGAGACGAGCCCGCTGACTTTGGCTTCGAACGCGTCGGCGGTCCGGTTCATGGTGGCTTTCTGCTCGGCCGCGGCGGCCAGCGTGATCTGTTCCTGCTCCTGCGCCATGTGGCCAAGCTTGATCATGTTGTCCTTGAACACCTGGACCGATCGCGCCATCGAACCGACCTCATCGAGCCGGTTGGTGTCCGGCACTTCAATCTCCAGCCGACCGGCGCTCAGGCCCGCCATGCAGGATTTCAGCCTGTTCAGCGGCCGGATGATGCTGCGGGTGGTCAGGAAGGCGAGCCCGATCGACAGCAACACGACGCCGCCGATGATGAGTGCCGCCTTGTAGGCGAGGGCCCTGATGGTGTCGTCGATATCGTCCTGGTAGCTGGCCGTCGCGATCATCAGGTTCCACGGCGCGAAGCCTTGCACGTAGCTCGTTTTCTCCAGTGGCACGCCGCCCATTGCCCGCGGGAAGGTATAGTGAACCGAGCCGCGGCCACCGTTGGCGGCTATGTCCAACATGTCACGTGCGAAGAATTTGCCGAGCGCGTCCTGCTTCTGGCGCATATCCTTGCCGATCAGGTTGGGCGTGCCGGGATTGACCACGGAAACACCGGTCTTGGTGTCATAAATAAATGTGTAGTTGGAGTGATTGTCGTACCAAAGCTTGGCAGCAAGTTCAAAGAAGCGCTGCTTTGCATCGTCCTGGGTGAACTTTCCGGCTTCCGCCTCTTTTTGCAAAGCGTTCGCCAAATTCCAGACATTTTCGATCACCGCCTGCGCCTTGGCGCCACGTTCCGTGATCAGCATTTCGCGGGCGGCGAACAGCATGGCGATCGAGATCACGACCATCAGCAGGATTTCCATGCCGATAAGCGCAGTCAGCTTGGCCGGAAACGCTTTCCGGGCAATATAATGATAAAAATGGCGCAAGATACGATATCTCTGATACTGAACCGAAAAGTATCTGAGCCGTGCAAGCTTAATATCAGGTTAACCGGGAGCGGACCGGTCGTCGTGCCGGACGTGATTCAGGTTGTCAGGGTGAAGCCCTCATAGCCGTTCGCCGCCACCGCGTCGCATTTCTTCTTGTAGCGGTCGAAGCCGCCGACATAGGGCATGAACACGCGCGGCTTGCCCGGGATGTTGGCGCCGACATACCAGGAGTTGGCCAGCGGATAGAGCGTGCTGTCGGCAACCTGGTTGACGTGATCGCACCCAGTCCATCCTGGGCCGTGCGGCGTGGGTTCGATGCGGTCGAGCTGGTGCTGGCGCGCAGATGGTCGATGGCAGTCGGCGATCCAGTCGATGTGCTGCTCGATCGCCAGCGATCATCTGCGTCTTCACCGACCGGGCTGCCGGGACCGGTGACGACGAACATGTTGGGGAAGCCCGAGACCATCAGGCCCGAGATAGGTGAGCGGGCCGCCCTCCCAATGCTCTGCGCAGCGCGGGTCCGCCCTCGACGCGGATGTCGATCTCCCGCAACGCGCCGGTCATGGCGTCGAAGCCGGTGGCGAAGACGAGCGCATCGAACGGGCCGAAGTCGTGCGTCGCGCGTGCGCAGGCCGGTCGCGGTGATCTCCTGGATCGGATCGTTCTTGCACGTCGACCAGCGACACGTTGGCCGGTTGTAGGTCTCGTAGTAGTTGGTATCGAGGCAGAGCCGCTTGGTGCCGATCGGATGATCCTTGGGCGCCAGCAGCTCGGCGGTCTTCGGATCCTTCACCATGCCGCGGATCTTGTTGCGCACGAACTCGGAGGCCGTGTCGTTGGCCTCCTTGTTCACCAGCAGGTCGGTGTAGGAATAGAGGTAGCTGATGCTGCCGCCTTCGGCCCATTTGGCTTCGTAGGCGCGTCGGCGCTCCTCCTCCGTCGCTTCAAGGGCAGACTGGGTCGGCGGCGGGATGGCCGCCGATCGCGAACGGCGTCTCCAGCGCGGCGCGCGCGGCGGCTGCGTATTCTGCCTTGTGCTGGCGTTCGTTTTCCGGGGTCATCGGCGCGTTGCGGGCGGGCAGGCTGAAGTTGGCGGTGCGCTGGAACACGGTGAGGTGCTCGGCCTGCTGCGGCGATGATCGGGATCATCTGCACGCCCGACGAGCCGGTGCCGATCACGCCGACGCGCTTGCCGGTGAAGTCGACACCCTCATGCGGCCACAGGCCGGTGTGGTACCACTTGCCCTTGAAGTCGTGGATGCCCTTGAAGTCGGGCACGCGCGGCGTCGAGAGATTGCCCGCCGCCATCACGCAGAAGCGCGCGCGGACTCCTCGCCGTGCTTCGGTCTTCAGGGTCCATTCGTTGGCCTTGCGGTCGAACACGCGCGGACTTGATGCGCGTGTCGAGCTGCACGTCGCGGCGCAGGTCGAAGCGGTCGGCGACATGGTTGATGTATTTCAGGATCTCGGGCTGCGTGCCGTAGCGCTCCGGCCACTTCCAGTCCTGCTGCAGCTCCTCGGAGAAGCTGTAGGAATATTCCAGGCTTTCCACGTCGCAGCGCGCGCCGGGATAGCGGTTCCAGAACCAGGTGCCGCCGACGCCGGAGCCGGCCTCGAACGACCTTGACCGCAGCCGAGCCTGCGCAGGCGATGGATGGCGTAGAGGCCGGCGAGCCCGCCGCCGACGACAGCGACGTCGAGGTGCAAGGCTTCGGCTGTCTCGGCGGGTCGGACTTCATCCATGGCTTCGGACATGATGCGGGCTTTCGGCTGGCTTGACGGATGCGGCGAGCGTCCGGGTTTCGCGTCCGGTGTCAAGCCTTGCGGGCCCTGCGTGTCGGCCCAACATTGAGGCTGCGAGCAAAATCAGCCAGGATCGACCGAGGATATCGTCGGCCGGCAAAACACGGGAGGACTCGATGACCTATCTGCGCAGCGGCATCTTCCTGGCGCCGTTCCACGCCTTGGCAGGAAAACCCGATCCTGGCGCTGGAGCGCGACATGGAGCTGCTGCAGCACCTCGACGCGCTGAACTACCACGAGGCCTGGATCGGCGAGCACCATTCCGGCGGGTTCGAGATCATCGCCAGCCCCGAGATGTTCATCGCCGCGGCGGCCGAGCGGACGCAGCACATCCGGCTCGGCACCGGCGTCGTTTCGTTGCCCTATCACAACCCGTTCATGCTGGCCGATCGGATGGTGCAACTGGACTACCAGACCCGCGGGCGGGCGATGCTGGGCGTTGGCCCGGGCTCGCTGGTGCATGACGCGAAGAAGATCGGCATCGATCCGGCCGACCAGCGGCGCATGATGAACGAATCGCTCGACGTCATCGTCGAGCTGCTGCGCGGCGAGACCGTCACCCGCAAGACCGACTGGTTCGACCTGCGACGATGCGCGTGCTGCAACTGCCGCCGTACACCCGGCCGCGGATGGAGATGGCGGTGGCGGCGGCGCGGTCTCCGGCCGGGGCGCTGGCGGCGGGGCGGCACGGGCTCGGCATGCTGTCGATCGGCGGCACCAGCGACGATGCGATGAAGCATCACGCCAACAACTGGGATCTGTATGCCGCCACCGCGCAAGGCAGAACGGGCATGTGCCGGACCGCAAGAACTGGCGCCTGGTGACGCTGATGCACATCGCCGAAACGCGCGAGCAGGCGCGGGAAAACGTGAAGTACGGCCTGGACCGGTTCTGCGACTATTTCCGCGATGTCGCGACCTTCCCGATCGTTCCGGGCGAAATCACCGATCGTTACCAGTTCATGATCGACAGCGGCTCTGCCTGCATCGGCACGCCGGACGACGCGATCGCGTTTATCGATCGGCTGCTGAAAGGCTCGGGTGGTTTCGGCGTGATCATGGAGCTGGCGCAGAACTGGGCGGACTGGGCGCAGACCAAGCGGCACTACGAGCTGATGGCGCGCTACGTCCATCCGCATTTCCAGTCGTCCCGCGAATGGCGCCGGGCAAGCTACGACTACGCCCGGGACACCACGACGAGTTCACCGGTCAGTCCGGCGCCGCGGTGCAGGCGGAGATCGACCGGCTGGCGGCGAAGCGGCGCGCGGCAGAGTGACGTTTGTATAGATAATCGTCCGGACGAGCGCCAGGCACGACTCCGTCGGCCTCAAGGCAGGTGACGGGGTCGTGCGCCGACGTTTCGCTCCCAAGCGTCGGCCGAATCGGCCCCCCAGTGGCTAAAATCTTACGACACCATCTGCCAGAGTTAGCCACGAGGGCAACGTTGGCCCGACCATAACTGCCTGGCTGGGGAATTGATCCGCAGAAACAGCTCTAGTAACCAAGTCCATGGAGGAAGTAATGGATCGCCTGGGCGATCAGCCCGGGGGTCTGGACGGCGGCGAAATGGCCACTGTTCAATTCCAGGAACTGGGCGTCGGGAATGGCCTCTGCCATCGGCGCAATGATCGAGGGGGGCCGCAGGCCGTCGTGCCGTCCGGCGGTCAGCAGCACCGGGCAGGCGATTTCCTGCAATTCGTGTTCGATGTTTTCGGCGGCAAGCATGCGGTTGATCGCGGCGAAACTTTCCGGATCATTGCCCAGCCAACGCGCGCGGAACGCGGCGAAAACCTCGGGGTTGTGCCTAACGGCGGGCGGATAGGAAGCCGCTAGGCTGGTCTCGACCACCGCCCGCATGCCGCCGGCTTCAACAGACGCCGCGCGATCGAGAGTCGCCTGCTTGCGGTCCTCGCCCACGCCGACTGCGGGTCCGTGCAGCACCAGCGCACCGGCCCGCTCCGGAAACCGTACGGCGAAATGAGCGGCGATCGCGGCACCCACGGCAATGCCGGCCAAGGCGACTTTTCCGCTGATGCCAAGTCCATCCAGCAACGCGGACAGGTCATCCGTCATCTGGTTCCAGGTGACCGCGCCGTTTATCTTCTCCGACAATCCCGCCCCGCGCGTGTCGTAGCGCAATACCCGCCTTCCGTTGTTCAGGGCCGGCAGCACCTGGTCCCAGCTGTCCAGCGTGCCACCCATTTCGTGCACCAGAACCAACGTGCTGGGGCCGCTGCCCGTCAACTCGTAGCGCAGGCTTGTGCCGTTGACTTCGATCCAGTTCATGGCAAACGCGCCCTTTGTTGTTTGGCTCGGACGATATGCCGAACCAGAGGCCTCGTGAAGGTGCGCGCATGTTCCAGACGATGATCCTGCACTGGTCGCCCCGGTCGCCGTATGTGCGCAAGGTGATGATCGCGATAGCGGAGATGGGACTGCAGGACCGGGTTCGGACCGTTCGCACCGTCGCCGGCGGCACCACCCCGCATTGGGAGTTGATGAAGATCAATCCCGGTCGGCAAAATTCCGACGCTGGAGCTGCCGGACGGAACGGCGATCTATGATTCGCCGGTGATTCTTGAATATCTCGATACGTTGCACGATGGGCCGAAGCTCTATCCGGCCGCCTGGCCGGAGCGGCTGACCGCACTGCGGCGTCATGCCTTGGGCCAGGGGATGCTGGATAATGCCCTGCCGCTGCTGGGCGAAGGATTTCGCCCTCTGGAGCGGCAGAGCGAGCCGCACAAGGCGCTTTGGCGGGCGAAGCTGGTCGCGTGTGTCGACGCGCTCGAGGACGAGGCCCAGGCGCTCGGGAGCAGCGGCTTCACGGTCGGCCACCTGGCCATCGGGGTGGCTCTGGGCTATTTGGATTTCCGCTTTGCAGAGCTGGCCTGGCGCGACGGTCACCCCAATCTGGCTGCCTGGCACGAGACGTTCAATGCCAGACCTTCGGTGCAGGCGAACATGCCGGTCGATGATCGATAGCGCGGCCTGACTGCGAAAACCTCGCTGGCAGATGCCGGAAGACCCCGCTGGCGGACTGTCCGACGACGGGATTAAGCTCTTTCCCTGGCCTTTCGAAGACAATCCATCTCCCTGAGGCCGCCCTCCTGGTCGATCGTTCTAATTCACCCGGGCGGCGGCCACGAAGCGATGAGGTCGATGTCAAGGCGATGATTTCAGACACTTAAGCCGGCGAAACCGCTATTGTAGAATGTGGCATGCGAACGAGTGATGATCTATGAACCTGTTTCCCGCCATCAGCCCTCTATACGTGCTTTCAGGCTTCTTCGTGGGTCTGCTGGTCGGCCAGACCGGGGTCGGCGGTGGCTCCTTGATGACGCCGATCCTGGTGCTGCTGTTCGGCGTGCACCCAGCGACCGCGGTCGGGACAGACCTGCTTTATGCCTCGGCTACGAAAACCGTCGGCACCCTGGTGCATGGCCTGAACCACACGGTCGATTGGCAAATCGTCCGACGGCTGGCGTCCGGCAGCGTGCCCGCGACAGTGATCACCCTGGTGGCGATTTCGAATTTCACCATGACCGGCCCGATGAGCGGGAAGATTATCTCCATGGTGCTTGGTGTCATGCTGCTGCTGACAGCGGTGTCACTGATCTTCCGGCAGCGCTTTCTCAGCCTGATGGGCCCCGTGTTTGATCGTGTAAGTCCACACCAGGCAGCGCGACTGACGGTGCTCACAGGCATCATCCTGGGCGTGCTGGTCACGTTGTCATCCGTCGGTGCCGGCGCATTGGGGGTGACGGCGCTGCTGCTGCTGTACCCCAGGGTGTCCATGCCAGTGATCGTTGGGTCGGACATCGCCCACGCCGTGCCACTGACGCTGGTAGCCGGGATTGGTCATTGGTGGCTGGGGTCGGTGGACTGGCCGTTGCTGACGTCCCTGCTGAGCGGGTCGGTCCCGGGCATCATCCTGGGGAGCTACCTGTCTACCCGTGTCCCCGACCGGGTTCTGCGCCCGATGCTGGCGACGGTGCTTTGCATCGTCGGCGGGCGGTTGGTCTTTTAGGCAGCGCGGTCTTCGGTTCCAATCGGTGGTGCCCTGAACCCTTACGCGGAATAGTGTGAATCCAGCCCGTCAAGCCTTGCCCACCAGCATCAGCGGCGTATCGTATCGACACGACGCAGTGGCGCATCGCCACCCTCTCGCTCGGTGGCCGAGGTCTCCGGCCACGCAGCCGCGTTCTGCGACCGATGATTATCGCAACTGAACAAGAACCAGGTGGCACCACCGCCAATGCGCGCCGCTCCTGATCACTCGGCCCAGCGATGTGAAGCTTGGCGGGTCTGGGTTATCTCACCTCAGGTCAACATCGACGCCACGCCCGCGGGTTCGGCAACTTCTTCCAGACCGCCTCCTCAGATCGCTATCGCATAAGCCGGCCGCCGCGGATCCGCGCCCCCGCCGATCAGCCCACTCTCCGGATCCGTCAGGATCGCCTCCACCGAACCCGCCAGCCAAGTCGAATCCGGCCAGTCCTGAATCGTGTGTCCACGCGCCGCCAATTCCTCGCGGGTCCCCTTGTCGATTCGGCCTTCCACCGCCAGCCGCCCAGGGAAATACTCGAACGGCGCGAACGACGACGGGAACGAATACGATGCCACTCTCGGCGCCTCGATCGCGGTCTGCACATCCATGCCGAAATGCATGACATTCAACAGCACCTGCAACATGGCCTGGATCTGCACGTCGCCACCCGGCGTCCCGAACGGCATCACCCCGCCCTTGTCGGTCACCAGCATCGCC
The DNA here is from genome assembly GCA_963790515.1 of uncultured Alphaproteobacteria bacterium. Lineage (GTDB taxonomy): Bacteria > Pseudomonadota > Alphaproteobacteria > Acetobacterales > Acetobacteraceae > Rhodopila. Next base: position 219,244 of record CAWBPF010000021.1, read on the forward strand.
GGATTGGGCGTCAACCGAGGCCGCTTCCCGGGCGCCACACCCGCTGGATGCCGCGGATCAGGACGGCTCTGCGACCCACGCCCCGACGGTGTGATCCCCAGCCCCGGAACAACCGGCACGTTACCCGACCCGTCTGACGGCGTGGCGCTGAACGCATTTCCCCACCGGTCAACAACGCAGCAATACGATGTATCGGCCTCCACCTTCGGCAGATCCGCATCCGTCCCGAGGTACGACCGGTTCGGCAGATCGAGCGGTGCCGGCATCTGGCCAAACGCCCTGTCGTCCCGCACCGCTGCCGCGCGACGCGCGATTGTCGCCGGATCCAGCAGATGCGCCACCGGCACATCGACGAACTTGGGATCGCCGAAATGATACTCCCGGTCTGCCAAGGCCAGATTCACGCATTCAACGATCCGGTGCAGGTAATCCGCCGAGTTATGCGCCAGCCCATCGATCCCGACATGCTGAACCAACGCCAGCGCCTGCTGTAGCGCCGGCCCCTGGCACCACGGGCCGCAGGTGATCAGTTCGTGCCCCCGCCAGGACCGCCGCACCACGGGTTCGATTGCCGAACGGTACCCCGCCATGTCCTCCATCGACAGGTAGCCGCCTTCTTGTTCCTGAAACGCAACGATCACCCGGGCGATGTCGCCGCGGTAGAAAGCAAGGTGCGCGGCATCCAACCCGGCCATCCGGTCCGCCCCCGCCGCGAGATCCTGATCCGCCATGAACTGGATCGTCCGGGCCAGATCCGTCTGCACGAATTTCTCTCCAGCCCGTGGCACCCGTCCGTTCGGCAAAAACACCGCCGTGTTCGAAGCCCAGCGCCGATACTCCGCCGCATGCGACCCGATCGACCGCTCCAGCAGCGGATAGACGGCAAAACCCTCGCCGGCGAACCGGATCGCCGAGGCCGCGACATCGGCAAACCGCATCGTCCCGTGCCGGCGCAGCGCCGTGATCCAGGCGTCCGGCGCCGCCGGCACCACGGTTCGCAGTACGCCATCGGGAATTTTGCCGCCATGCTCGCGCATGAACAGATCGGCGGGGATTGACTTCGGCCACCAGCCAAGCCCGGCGATGCTTTCCGCCGTGCCGTCAGCCAGCCGGATCATGATCGGTGCCACACCGGCGAAATTCACCAGATCAGGCTGCAGCACCCCCAGCGCGATTCCAGCCGCCACCCCGGCATCGATCGCGTTGCCGCCACCCTCCAGAATAGAAAAGCCCGCGGCGGCGGCAAGATAATGGCCGGCCGAAACGGCGTGCCGTGTGCCGTAGACTGTCGGACGATGGGTCATGCGAAGTATCCTCGCCTGCTTCAGCAAAGCCCAAGCGTGAGGCAAAACCCACCGACGGTCCATAGCGGTCGGAGACCGCAAATCACTCGGTCAAAGCCTCGACATGTCTTGAAAGCAACGTCTCGGCAACCGGCTCCGAACCGGCCCGCACATGCTCAAGAAACGCCCGCAGCGCGCTCGACAGATGGGCCTCCCGCCGATGGATGAAGACCGTCGTCACCACCGCTTCCTCCGCCGGCAGCCGATGCACGGAAACCCGGTGCGACCGCCAGACCGGACCGATCAGCGCCCGCGGCAGCAGCGTAAGTCCAAGCCCCGCTGCGACGCAGCCGAAGATCGCCTCCAGCGTGCCGAACTCCATCAGCCGCGGCACCGCGATGCCGCGGCTAGCAAGCAGCGCCTCCAGCCGTTGGCGATACGAACAGCCCGACCGCAGCACCACGATCCGCGCGATCCCACCCTGGATCGCCGCCTCCAGCGAGGTTACGTTCGGTGCCGCCAGAACCACCAGTTCTTCGCTGAACATCACTTGTTCAATCAACGACTGATGTGCGACTGGCCCGCAAACGAACGCCCCCTCCAGCCGCCGCTCCAGCACCGCCGCGATCAATTCCGCGGTAGTGCCGGGACGCAGCGCGATGTCGACCTCCGGGCAAGCCGCCGCGTAACTCGCGAACAGCGGCGACAGATGCAGCGCCGCCGTTGTTTCCAGCGACCCGATGGTCAACGGACCGCGCGGCATCCCGTCATCCCGGGCAGCACGCGCCGCGTCGGCCAGCAGCCACGCAACCCGCTTGGCATACGGCAGCAACCGCTCCCCCGCCGGCGTCAGCGCAACACCCCGGCTGTGGCGCTCAAACAGCGCGCAGCCCAGTTCGTCCTCCAACGCCCGGATCCGCGCCGTGACGTTGGATTGAACCGTATGAAGCTCAGCCGCCGCTCGGTTCATCCCACCCGTCCGGGCCACAGCTTCGAACACCTTGAGTTCAGCTGTATCCATGCAACAACCTCCATCGCCATATCACTTCAGGCGATAGCTTTTATCACAACCAATCGTTTGATAACATGGCCACGCGACGCTACTTGGCCGCCCATGTCCGCACCCATCGCATCAGACCGCTCGCCGGTCTCCATCGCCCTCGGTGGTCTCATCGCCATGGCCGTCGCCATCGGCATCGGCCGCTTCGTCTACACCCCCATCCTGCCGCCAATGATGCTGACCCTCGGCCTGAGCAAATCCGCCGCCGGTCTGATCGCATCAGCGAATTTCGCCGGCTACCTGATCGGCGCCCTGGCCGCCACCCGAGCATCGCTCCCCGGCTCCCCACGCCGCTGGCTGCTCGGTTTCCTGATCCTCAGCGCCGTCACCACCGCCGCGATGGCGCTGACCCAGGCACTGGCCGGCTTCATGATCCTGCGCTTCCTCGGTGGCATTGCCAGCGCGCTGGTGCTGATCCTGGCCTCGTCCCAGGTGCTCGACTACCTGGCGGCCTGCCATCGCCCGCAACTGTCCGCGCTGCACTTTGCCGGCGTCGGGATCGGCATCGCCATATCGGCCGCCCTGGTTGCCGCACAGAACGCCGCCGGCACCGGATGGGCGGCCATGTGGACAGTCAGCGGCGCCGTCTCGCTGCTGGGCGCCCTGACCGTCGCCATGCTCCTGCCAAACCATGCCGCATTCCCGACCGCTGCAACCGCGCCTGGCAGCCGACCCGACCCGCGCCTTCGCCGCATGACCCTGGCGTACGGATTATTCGGCTTCGGCTACGTCATCACCGCCACGTTCCTGGTGGCAATCGTCCGCGCAACGCCCGTTGTCCGCGCCTTGGAACCGGTGATCTGGGTCCTGGTCGATCTGGCCGCGGCCCCCTCCGTCATGGTTTGGACCTTCGTCGGCCGCCGCATAGGAATACCGGCCGCCTTCGCGACTGCTGCATTGACCGAGGCGGCAGGTGTCCTTGCCAGCGTCCTTTCGCCAGGGACGGTGGGCATCTGCCTGGCTGCGGTGCTGGTAGGCGGCACTTTCATGGGCCTGACCGCCCTGGGCCTGCTACGTGGCCGAGCGCTCGCACACGGCAACCCACGACCGGTCATGGCCGCGCTGACCGGGGCGTTCGGTGTCGGCCAGATCATCGGACCCGCCTCCGCCGGAATACTGTCAGATGCGTTCGGCGGCTTCGCGATCCCATCGCTCACCGCCGCCGCCGCGCTTATCCTCGCCGCCGGCCTCGCTCGGCGGTGACCCCCAGGGCCACCACCGCCGATACTTGATATATCCTAAGTAAAATCGGTCCAGATCTTGAACGGAATGGATCGGCCACTTGACCGGTGTTCGATCCGCCCCCACCCGCATGTGCAATCCTCGGCCGGAACGCCCCAGGATGCCGCGGCCGCCCGCACGGCGACCGCGGTCGCCTGACGCGCTGCCCCAGCCACCGACGACATCGGCACGATCGCTTCCATCGCAACCTGCCGCGCGGGTCCGGATTCGGCATCAACGTCGAAAAGGCCGATCCGCCCGCCACCATCCGGCGCCATCACCAGCCATCCAACCAACGCCCCGGTCAAAGGCGCCGAACCGGCCGGCGATGCCACAACCGCTGGCGTAAACTGAGACCCGGTCAATGCCAGAAAACCTGCAACAGCCATGCCGCCGTGCAAAACCACGCGCCGGTGAAGCAAAGTGCCCCTCATGGTTCCCTCAACGGTTGGTGGCCTGGTTTCGCTCCGGCATCGCGCCCGGCGGAGTCATCTCATTCGACGCCTTGGAGCGGCCGCCGTGTTCCTGCATCTCACGCTGCAACGGGTCAGCCACATACTGGAACGTGGGCTCACGGTTCCACGGCCCGCGCTCCTCAGCCCCGGGACCCGAGGACAGGTTGAAATACAGGTTCACCGTCTCGTCCGGCTTCAAATCGCCGAACAGCGGCTGATCAAGCGCGTTCAGCGACTTCAGCGCCTCCATGAACATATGCGTATGTGATACCTCGCGCGTGGCGAGATGTGTCAGCGCCGCGCGCGTGCCGTCGTCGGTCGTCATCGCGATCAGTTGCTCGTAAGTATTCAGCGCGCCTGCCTCCGCGGCCAGATTGGCACGCAGGTCACGCACCACATGCCCGCCCTCGTTCACATAGCGTGAATCCCAGGTCGTCCCCTTCGAATCCACCAGATGCGGGCCCGGACCGCGGATCGCAAACAGCGTGCTTTGGTAAGCCTTGTCCTGCAGGTTCTGCGAAGCTCGATTGGTATGCTGTTCGATCAGCAGCGCAATGACTTCGAGATGCCCAAGCTCTTCCGTCCCAATGTCCTGCAGCATGTCCCGGATGCCAGGATTGTCGGTATGATACGACTGTGTCAGATAAGTCAGCGCCGCCGACAATTCGCCGGTCGCGCCGCCGTATTGCTCGAGCAGTTTCTCCGCGAAAACAGGGTCCGGGTTTTGCACGCGAACCTCGTGGATAAGAATCGACTTGTGCAGGAACATTCTAAATCTCCATATCGCCGCACGCACTTTCGGAACGTGGCATGCCTGCAACCGATGCCGGCGGCCGTAGTTGCCCTCAACTATGGGTGAAGATCGCACAGAGTAATGATCGCCGCAGGCAATCAAGGCGCAAGTATTGCCAATGCGCATCGCTCCAGCCTGATATCACGCCAATTCAGTCACCAGCCGCCGGTATCCGGCGGATAAACAGTTGCCACGACACGTTTGCGCCAACCTCGACCGGATCGAGGCAACCGCCCGGCGTCACGGCAGCAAAGGATTGGACGTTTCGATCGTCCCCGGCAGGTCCTGCTGCGACCATCCTCCGCCCAGCGCCTCGATCAGCGCCACACTCGCGACCAGCCGGCTCTGTTGCACCGCCAGTGCCGTTTGCTGGTCGGCCAGCAACTGAGTCTGCTCCGTAATGACGCTGGTATACGCGACCGTCCCGGCCAGATACTGGTTCAGCGTGGCAGCCACCGCCCGCTTGGTGGACCCGATGGCAATCGCCTCGGCCTTCGCTTGCTGCTCCAGAATGCGCAACCCCGACAGCGCATCCTCCACCTGCTGAAACGCGGTCAGCACGGTCTGCCCGATAGCTCGCCACCGCCGCGTCATAGGTCGCCCGCGCAGCCGCCACACCGGCACTGCGAAATCCGCCTTCGAACAGCGTTTGCGTCCCGGAGGCGCCCAGTGACCAGATCTGGTTGCTGGCATTGAACAGACTCGACAGCGGGCTGCCGGCATATTCGCCCAGCGCCGAGAGCGAGATGTCAGGGTAATACGCCGCGACCTGCACGCCGATCAGAGCGTTGTCCTGCTGCATCGTCCGTTCCGCTGCGGCAATATCGGGGCGGCGTTCCAGCAGCGCGGACGGCAAGCCAGGCGGCAGTACCGGCACATCGGCCGCCAGCGTGCCTGCGCGATCGTCAGCTCAGCCGGCGGCCGTGCCGGTCAGCACGGCGATCGCATGCTCATATTGCTGCCGTTGAACGCCGACCGCGATCAATTGCGCCTCGGTCGACTGCAACTGCGCCAGCGCGGTCACGTAGTCGATGCTGGACGACGTGCCTGCGCGATACTGGTTTTGCGTGATCCGCAATGCCCGCCGGTAGGCGCCGACCGTGTCCCGCAAAAGCTGCGCAAGCGCGTCCTCGGCACGCAGATCGAAGTAATCGGCGGCCAGTGTCGCCTGCGCCGACAGCTTCGCATTGGCAAGGTCGGCCGCGCTGACCTGGGCGCCGGCGACACTGCTCTCTACCTGCCGGCGGATGCGACCCCACACGTCCAGGTCCCAGGTGACACTGCCGCTGAGGCTGTATTCGGTGCTGGACGAAGAACCGCCGCCGAAGCCGCTCTTCCCGCCGCTTGCTGCCGCCGCCGCGCCCGCCCGAACGTGTCACCCCCGGCGACAGGCTCGCCGTCGGGAACAGGCCAGCCCTCGCCTCGGCCACCAGGGCGACGGCGTTGCGATACTGTGCCTCGAACCCCTTCACCGTCTGGTTGTCGACCTCGACCAGGCGCTCCAGCCGGTCGAGATCGGGATCGTGATAGACCGACCACCACGCCCCCTTGTCCATGGCATCCGACGGCTGGCTGATCTTCCACCCGGCGAGTTCCTTGAACACAGGCGTCGCCGGCGCGTCAGGACGTTTGTAGTCTGGCCCGACCATGCATCCGGCCACCGTCAGGCACACGGCGCAAACCCACGCGCGATGGATCACTCGGCAGCCTCCGGCGCAGCCGGGCCGGGAAACACCCGATGCCATCGCCGCTTCGCAGCCAGCCGGAAGCGATCCAGATACAGATACACCACCGGCGTCGTGTAAAGCGTCAGCACCTGGCTCACCATCAGCCCGCCGACAATGGAAATGCCCAGCGGCCGCCGCAGCTCGCCGCCGTCGCCGAAACTCAGCGCCAGCGGCAGGGCGCCCAGCATCGCCGCGCTGGTGGTCATCATGATCGGCCGGAAGCGCATCAGGCAGGCCTCGAAAATCGCCTCACGCGGCTCCAGCCCGCAGTCGTTCGTTCAGCGTCCAACGCGAAATCGATCATCATGATGGCGTTCTTCTTGACGATGCCGATCAGCAGGATCACCCCGATCAGCGCGATGATGCTGAACTCGGTGTTGAACAGCATCAGCGCCAGCACCGCGCCGACACCGGCCGAGGGCAGGGTGGAGATGATGGTGATCGGATGGATGTAGCTCTCGTAGAGCACGCCCAGCACGATATAGATCGCGATCAGCGCCGCGGCGATCAGGATGGGCTCGCTGTCCAGCGATTGCTGGAAGGTCTGCGCCGTGCCCTGGAAGGATCCGTGAATGGCGGCCGGCATGCTTGATCTCCGCGCATCGCCCGCTCGACCGACACGGTCGCATCGCTCAGCGACTTGCCCGGCGCCAGATTGAAAGAGATCGTGCTGGCAACGAATGACCCCTGATGGTTCACCGCCAGCGCCGTGTTGCCCGGCCCGAACGTCGTGAAGGTCGCCAGCGGAATCATCGTTTCCTTGCTGGTGCTGACCGCCGCGCCGGACGACGCGCTGCCTTTGCCGATGTTCGCCAGCGCATTGGTCGAGGCATTGCGCGCCGAACTGGACGCGATCGCCGCGGCCGTCGTCGCCCCGGATGACGACCCGCCCGACCCCGACCCGCCCGACCCCGACCCGCCCGATGCTGATCCGCCCGATGCTGGTCCGTTCGATGCCGACGCACCCGACACCGATCGGCCGGAACCCGTCGCGCCACCAACTGTGCCGACGACAGCGTTCGTCGTTTCCGTGCCGGAGGCTTTCCCGCCCGACGTGCTGACGTAGATGTCCTTCAGCGTCTCCGGGCTCTGCCAGTACCGCGGCGCCACCTCCATGACCACGTGATACTGGTTCTGCGCGCTGTAGATCGTCGAGACCTGACGCTGCCCGAACGCGTCATACAATGTGTTGTCGATCTCGGTGGCATTGACGCCAAGACGGCCCGCGCTGGCCCGGTCGATCATCAGATCGGTCTCAAGCCCCTTCTGCTGCTGATCCGAATTGACGTCGCGCAGCACTGCGTCGTGTTCCAGCGCCGTCACCAGCTTGGGCGCCCATTCATACAATGCTGCGGCGCTGTCGGCCTGCAGCGTGTACTGGTAGGCCGCATTGCTCTGACCGGCCGCCGACACGGATGTCCTGGATCGGCACCAGGAACAGCCGCGCCCCCGGCACCACCGCGAGCTTGCGCCGCAGCCGGGACATCACCGTGTCGATCTCGTCGCGGTCGGCCAGCGGCTTCAGCGCAACGAACACCGAACCGGTGTTGGTCTGACCGGCGCCACCGCCGCCGCCCGCGCCGGTAAATCCGACCACCGTCTGCACCGCGGGATCGCTCTGCACGATGGCGGACAATTGTGTCAGCTTCTGCTGCATCGCCTGGAACGAGATGCTCTGGTCCGCCTGCAGGCCGCCGATCAGCCGCCCGGTATCCTGCTGCGGGAAAAATCCTTTCGGTACCATCACGTACAGCACCACGTTCAGCACCACGGTGGTCAACAGCACCAGTATCACCAGAAGCGAGTGACGCAGCGACCAGGCCAGCGTTCGCCCGTACAATGACTGTGCCCGATCGAACAACGTCCGCTTCTTCGGCATCTCCCGGTGCGCCGGCTTCAACATCAACGCGCACATCATCGGCGTCGTGGTCAACGAAATCGCCAGCGAGACCATGATCGCCATCGACAGCGTGACCGCGAATTCGCGGAACAGCCGGCCCACGATCCCGCCCATCAACAGGATCGGCAGAAACACCGCGATCAGCGACAGACTGATCGAAATGACCGTGAACCCGACTTCCTTCGCACCCAGCAGAGCCGCCTGGACCCGCGGCATCCCGTCCTCCAGATGCCGGGATATGTTTTCCAGCACGACGATCGCGTCATCGACGACAAAGCCCGTGGAAACCGTCAATGCCATCAGCGACAGGTTATCGAGGCTGTAGCCCAGCAGATACATCGTCCCGAACGTGCCGATGATCGACACCGGCACGGCGATCGCCGGGATCAGCGTCGCGCGGGCGCTGCGCAGGAACAGGAACACCACCACGGTCACCAGCCCGACCGCCATCAGCAGGGTCATTTCGGTATCGTGCAGGCTCGAGCGGATCGTCGTGGTGCGATCGTTGGCGATCAGCAGGTTCATGTCCCGCGGCATCGCCGCCATCAACTGCGGAATCGCCGCCTTCACGCTGTCCACGGTGCTGATGATATTCGCGCCCGGCTGGCGGAACAGGATCACCAGAACCGCCGGCTGTCCCTGCGACAGGCCGGCGTTGCGAATGTTCTCGACCAAGTCCAGCACCTCCCCGACGTCGGACAGCCGGACCGCGGCGCCGTTCCGGTAAGCCACCACCAGCGGCCTGTAGTCCGCCGCGTGCGAGGCCTGGTCGTTGGTATAAAGCTGATAATGCAGACTGTCGGTGTCGATCGAGCCCTTCGGACTGTTCGCGTTGGCCGAAGCCAGCGCTGCGCGCACATCCTCCAGCCCGATGCCGTACTTGAACAGCGCCGTCGGGTTCAGCTCCACCCGCACCGCCGGCAGCGCCGAACCGCCGATGATCACCTGGCCGATGCCCTGGATCTGGGACAGTTTCTGCGACAGCACATTGGTTGCCGCGTCATACATCTGTCCACGGGTCAGCGTTTGGGACGTCAGCGCCAGGATCAGCACCGGCGCGTCCGCGGGATTGGCTTTGCGGTAGGTCGGATTGCTGCGCAGGCTGGTCGGCAGGTCGGCCGCCGCGGCATTGATCGCCGCCTGCACATCGCGCGCCGCACCGTTGATATCGCGGTTCAGCCCGAACTGCAGCACGATCCTGGCCTGCCCGACCGAACTGGTGGAGGTCATTTCGGTGACATCGGCGATCTGCCCCAGGTGCCGCTCCAGCGCGTTGGCGACGCTGGTGGCAACCGTGTCGGGGCTGGCACCCGGCAACTGCGCCTGCACCGAGATGGTCGGAAAGTCGACCTGCGGCAGCGGTGACACCGGCAGCTTGAAATAAGCGAAAATGCCCGCCAGCGCGATACCGATGGTCAACAGCGTGGTCGCCACCGGGCGTCCGATGAAGGGTGCGGAAAGGTTCATTCCGCCGGGCTCGCCGCCGGCTTGCCGCCGCGCAACCGCCACGCAAGCCGGTCGAACGCCAGGTAGATGACCGGCGTGGTGAACAGGGTCAGCACCTGGCTGACGATCAGCCCGCCGACGATCGCCACGCCCAGCGGCCGGCGCAGCTCAGACCCCGTGCCGTTGCCCAGCATCAACGGAAGCGCGCCCAGAAGTGCCGCCATCGTCGTCATCAGGATCGGCCGGAAGCGCAGCAGGCACGCCTGGTGAATCGCCTCACGCGGGGTCTTGCCTTCCTCGCGCTCCGCCACCAGCGCGAAGTCGATCATCATGATCGCATTCTTCTTCACGATACCGATCAGCAGGATGATGCCGATCACCGAAATCACGTCGATGTTGTCGCCCGCGATCAGCAGCGCCACCAGCGCACCCGCACCAGCCGACGGCAGTGTCGACAGGATCGTCACCGGATGGATGAAGCTCTCATACAGCACGCCAAGCACGATGTACATCGTCACGATCGCGGCCAGCACCAGCAGCAGTTCATTCGACAGCGACGCCTCCAGCGCCGACGCCGCACCCTGGAATGCGGTCACGAAGCTCTCGGGCAGACCGATATCCGCCTCCGCCTGACGGATCGCCGTAACCGCGGCGCCCAGCGACGACCCCGGCGTGGTGTCGAATGAAATCGTCGTTGCCGGAAACTGCGCCAGATGGCTGATCTGCAACGGACCCGGCTTCTGCACGATACTGACGATCGAGCTCAGCGGCACCTGCCCGGTGGTGGAGGCCGACGACGGAAGATAAATCTCCGACAATGACGCCAGCGACGTCTGCAGCGACGGATCTGCCTCCATGATCACGCGGTACTGGTTGGACTGGGTGTAGATCGTTGAAATGATACGCTGCCCAAACAGGTCATACAGCACATTGTCCACCGTTGCCGGCGTTATTCCGAACCGCGCCGCCGTCTCCCGGTCAATCAAGACGCTGACCGTAAGACCCTGTTGCTGCAGGTCGCTGGCGACGTTCACCAGGTCTGGCGACTTGCTCATTTCGGCCAGCAGCTTCGGCACCCATTCGTTGAACGCCGACAGGTTCGGGTTTTCCAGCACGAACTGGTACTGCGTGCGGCTCACCGAGGCGTCGATCGTCAGGTCCTGCACCGGTTGAAGATACAGCGACACCCCCGTCACCTCGGCGGTCTCCTGCTGCAACCGCCGGGCGATCTCGGTGGCGTTCAGCGTCCGCTCGTTCTTGGGTTTCAGATTGATCAGGAACCGATCGCTGTTCAGTGTCATGTTGCTGCCATCGACACCGATGAAAGAGCTCAGGCTGACGACATCGGCGTCTTGCAGGATGGCATCGGCCAACGCCTGCTGATGCGCCGCCATGGCACCATAGGACGCGGTCTGTGATGCGACCGAGATACCCTGCAGCACCCCGGTGTCCTGCACCGGGAAGAACCCCTTCGGCACCACGGTGTACAGCAGGACCGTGATCCCCAGCGTCAGCACCGCCACCAGCAGCGTCAGCGGCTGATGATCAAGCACGACATTCAGCGCCCGGTCATAACGGCCGATGATCCAGTTGAAGCCGCGCTCCGCCCGCAGGTCGAAGGTGCTGCGCTCGGCTTCCGGGTGGTGGCGCAGCAGCTTTGCGCACATCATCGGCACCAGCGTCAGCGACACCACGGCCGATATCACGATGGTGATCGCCAGGGTGATCGCGAATTCGTGGAACAGCCGCCCGACCACATCGCCCATGAACAGCAGCGGGATCAGCACTGCGATCAGCGACACCGTCAGCGAAATGATGGTGAACCCGATCTGCTCGCTGCCCTTCAGCGCCGCCTGCAATGGCGGTTCGCCGGCTTCAACATAGCGCGCGATGTTCTCGATCATGACGATCGCGTCGTCCACCACGAAACCGGTGGAGATCGTCAGCGCCATCAGCGACAGGTTGTCCAGGCTGAAGCCCAGCAGATACATGGCCGCGAGCGTGCCCACCAGCGACAGCGGCACCGACAGGCTGGGAATGATGGTCGCCGGCAGGTTGCGCAGGAACAGGAAGATCACCGCCACCACCAGCGCGATCGCCAGGCCAAGCTCGAACTCCACGTCGCTGACCGACGCCCGGATCGTCACCGTGCGGTCGGTCAGCACCGCGACGTCGACTGCCGCCGGCAGCGTCGATCTGCAACTGGGGAAGCAACGACTTTATGGTGTTGACAACCTGGATCACGTTGGCGCCCGGCTGACGCTGCACGTTCAGGATCACCGCGGGCGTCTTGTTCGCCCAGGCGGCCAGCTTGGTGTTCTCCGCGCCGTTGACCACGGTGGCCACATCCTTCAGCCTCACCGGAGCCCCGTTCCGGTAAGCAATCACCAGATCGAGGTACTGCCCGGGATCGGAGATCTGGTCATTGGCGTTGATCGTGGTGTCCTGCGCCGGTCCGTCGAAATTGCCCTTCGGCGTGTTGACGTTGGCGTTGCCCAGCGTCGTGCGCAGGTCGTCGACGTTCAGCCCATACGCCGCCAAGGCCCGCGGATTGATCTGCATCCGCACCGCCGGCCGCTGCCCGCCGCTGATGCTGACCAGCCCAACCCCGGGCTGCTGCGAGATCTTCTGCGCCAGCCGCGTGTTCGCCACATCCTCGACCTGCGTCAGCGGCAAGGTCTTCGAGGTCAGTGCCAACGTCAGGATCGGCGCATCAGCCGGATTGACCTTGGCATAGATCGGCGGCGCCGGCAGATCGGACGGCAACAGGTTGCCAGCCGCGTTGATCGCCGCCTGCACCTCCTGCTCCGCGACATCCAGGCTGAGATCCAGGCTGAACTGCAGCGTGATCAGCGAGGCGCCCGGCCGAACTCGTCGAGGACATCTGATTCAGGCTCGGCATCTGCCCGAATTGCCGCTCCAGCGGCGATGTGACCGAGGACGTCATTACCTCTGGGCTGGCGCCGGGGTAGAAGGTCTGCACCTGGATGGTCGGGTAATCGACCTCCGGCAGCGCCGAGATCGGCAGGAACCGATAGGCGACGATCCCCACCAGCATGATCGCCGCCATCAACAACGACGTTGCGACCGGGCGGAGAATGAAGGGGCGGGACGGGCTCATTGTGCAGCGGGGTTTTCGTCACTGCGCTTGTGGTTGGCGACGCTGCTGAGGTGTCGCCGCCGGTTCGTCGGCCGAACCGGATTTGCCACCGGAAGCGGGGCTCATCTTGCGCCCCGCCTTCTGTCCGTCCGGCCCCGCCTGCGGCCCAGCTGGTCCCGCCTTCTGTGCCGGCAGCGTCACTGTCGCCCCATCACGCAACCGGTCCGTTCCGTCGGTCACCACCCGGTCGCCTGGCTCCAGGCCGGACAGCACCGCCTGATAGTTTCCGTCAACCGGACCTACCTTGATCGGACGCACCGATACGGTGTTGTTTTGGTTGATCAGGTAAACGAATGTCCCGGGCTCCCCACGCTGCACCGCGGGCACCGGCACCCTGGTCGAATCCTGCATGGTATTCACCAGTAATCGGGCGTTAACGAACTGATTCGGGTACAGCATTTCGTCCGGGTTGGCGAAAATGGCCCGCAGTTTCAAAGTCCCCGTGGTGGTGTCGATCAGATTGTCGAGCGTCCCGAGCTGGCCGGTCGATAACAGCCTCGTATTCGCACGATCATAGGCCTCGACGCTGAGTGCCGCGCCGGCGCGGACGCGCTGGATGATGTCCGGCAGATTGTCCTCCGGCACCGAGAACAGCACGGATATCGGCTGCATCTGGGTGATCACCACCACCCCGGTGGTGCCGGAGGTCTGGATGTAGTTGCCCGGGTCGACCTGCCGCAGCCCAACCTGCCCATCGATCGGCGAGATGATATGGCAGTAGGCGAGGTTGAGCTTCGCCGTGTCCACCGCCCCCTGATCGGTCTGGACGGTGCCGGTATACTGCTGCACCAGGAAGCGCTGGTCATCCAGTTGCTGCTGCGCGATCAAGTCCTGCCGACCCAGCGTCTGGTATCGTTTCAGGTCGGACTGCGCCTGCCCGAGCAATCCCTGGTCCCTGGCAAGCGTGCCCTGCGCCTGCTCCAGCGCCGCGATGTAAGGCCGCGGGTCGATCTGCGCCAGGAAATCACCCTTTTTGACGACCTGACCCTCCTTGAACCCGACCTCCTGCAACTGGCCATTGATCTGCGTGTAGACCGTCACCGTATCCAGCGAGCTGACCGTGCCCAGCTCATTCAGCACGATGCGGATGTCGCCTTTGTCCGCGGTCGCGAAGCCGACGGGCTGGGGCGCACCTTGGGCGCTGCGTCCCACTGGCGCGCCGCGCGGCGCTGGTTGGGTTTGACGATGCGCCCACAGATACCAGCCAACGCCGAACAGCCCGAACAGGATCATGGCTGTTAGCACCCAGAAGCCGGGGCGTAGACCTGGCGCGGCCGGCGTGACACGCGACACGGGATCGGGGGCTATTTTGGTCTCCGACCGGTCAACACGTTCATCCATGCAGGGTCGTGTCCTTTATCGGTTGGGCAGACGGCTCGTAGCGATCCACGCGGATAAAGCAGTGCACGCGGTGCCAACAAGGTTCGGTGCCGGCAAGTTACGCTACTTTTTCATTCGTTACATGCCGACACCTGCCTGGCGTGCTGGACGCGGTGCCCGCCATGGTTACGAATTAAGAAAAATTCATCTTGCAGTACATTCGCCGGTAGACCATCTGCGGATAGATCCGAAGCGCTTCCCATAGCGACGAAGACCGTCATGCAAATCATCCGAACCATCCTTCTCACGGGTGCCGCGGCGATCACTCTGGCTGGCTTTGCCGGGCCGGGCAGTGCGGCGAACCCGCAAACGCGCGTCCTCAACGCGCGCCTGCCGGACGGCCAGGTCGTGCGAATCGAATATACCGGCAACGTCCCGCCAACCATCATCGTGGCGCCGCCGGCAGCGTCCGTCATACCGCTCCCCACCGCTTTCGAACAAATCGACTTTGGGCCAATCGCCTTCGATCAGGAACCGACCTTCGCCATGTTGCGCCAGTTCGCCGCTGCGATGGACCGGCAGGCTGAAGCAATGTTGCGAGAGGCAAACGCCCTTGCGACCATGCCGGATGCAACACGACCCGATGTCGCACCGGTCTTTTCCGACCCGGGTGTCTGCATGCGTAGCGTCCAGATCACCTATTCCGCTCACGATCGGGCACCACATGTTGTGTCCCGCTCCTCCGGTGACTGCGGCCCCCTGCACAAACAGGCCGCCCCAGCCGCACAGCCAGAAGCCGTTCCCCTCCGCCACCAGCCCGGCATCGTCGAGGCGAGAGCAGATCGCGCCGATCCAAGCCTGATCCATACGATCAGCACCGTGATACGTTAAACCGCGATTGTCAGAGGCTGACCAACTCCTGCTGCCGCCTCAGTTTGGTGCGCCGGGCCAGACGTTCGTCAATGCCCGTTGGCGAACGTCTGAGCGGCCGGCATGCTGAAAACATGCCGTTTCGGATTACCAACCTAACGTTTCTTGCGATAACGAACTTCGGGTTCGGGGCGCTACGAGACCAGGGAACGACAGGCGCCACGCAACCTGTCGTATGCAGGCTGCCAGCCAACCTGGACTTCAGCCGTCACAAAACCGCCGTGTCCCGCTCGATTTCAACCCGCTGTTGGAACGCAAATCGAGGCACCGCGTTCAACCCGCCGGACCGCGCACGTCCCCTGCCGTTTGGCATGGCGATGGCGGGTGGGTTCACGGGTGCGTCGGTTGCACGCTCACGCACCTGCCACTAACGTCCGCCGCGCTTAGCAAGGGATGGTTTTCGCATGGACATGACGGGCGAGCGGCGCATACCGGCGCCTCGGCAAACCGTATGGGAGGCTTTGAACAACCCGGAGGTGCTCAAAGCCAGCATCCCCGGCTGTGAAAGCCTGGAAAAACTCGATGACGACCAGATGAAGGCAACTGCCGCGGTCAAGGTCGGTCCCATTTCGGCCCGCTTCAACGGCAAGGTGCAACTGACCGACATCAACCCGCCGACCAGCTATCGGATCAGTGGGGAAGGGCAGGGCGGTGTCGCCGGTTTCGCCAAGGGTGGCGCGAACGTGACCCTCGCCGACGACGGCCCCGATACGCTTCTCAGCTACCAGGTCAACGCCCAGGTGGGTGGTAAGCTCGCCCAGCTTGGTGGCCGCCTGATCGACGCCACCGCCAAGCAGATGGCGGACGCATTCTTTGACCGCTTCAGCAAGCAGGTCCAGGCGATGACGCCCGTGGCCGAATCGGCGCCGGCGGCCGAGGATTTCGCCACCGCGGCCGACATGCAGGCCGGAGCCACCGCCGGCGCAACCTTGGCGCCGCCCCGCAGGCCGATGGGCGGCGGGCAGCCCCAGGCAACCCCGGCCGGTTATTCGGACGCCAGGACGCCGGCCCCGATTTCAGCGCCACCCGCTGCGATCTCGATCTGGTCATTGATCCCGAGCGAGCCTTTCGGCCTGCCTATCGCCGCCTGGATCGGCGGCGGAGTCTATCTGGTGATGGTCCTGCTGATGTTGGGAAGCATGCTATAGTGCCAATCGTATCCTCCGTGACGGGTCACGCCTCGCACAGCCTTCCCGCAACCGTCGCCGAAACCGCCAAGCTGCTCTCCGACAACGGCTACATCGCAGACCTTGAACTCGCCACCACCGTCCACCTGGCGCTCGTCATGCAGCGCCCGCTGTTCCTCGAAGGCGAACCCGGCACCGGCAAGACCGAAATCTCGAAGGTGCTCGCCACCGGCCTCAACCGCCGCCTCGTGCGCCTGCAATGCTACGACGGCATGGATCTGTCCGCGGCCGCCTACGAATGGGATCACGCCCGCCAGCTGATGGCGATCCGCCTGGCCGAGGCCGCCGGCCACACCGACCGCGACGAGCTGTCGCGCGACATCTACACCCGCGAATTCCTGCAGGCCCGGCCCCTGCTCTCAGCCATCGACCCCGACCTGCCGCCCGCGGTGTTGCTGATCGACGAGCTCGACCGCGCCGACGAACCGTTCGAGGCCTTCCTGCTTGAACTGCTCGCCGACTTCCAGATCACCGTCCCCGAGTTCGGCACCGTCCGCGCTGCTACCCGCCCGGTTGTCATCCTGACCTCAAACCGTACCCGCGAAGTCCACGACGCCATCCGCCGCCGCTGCCTCTACCACTGGGTCGACTACCCCAACGCCACCCGCGAACGAGCCATCCTTGCCGCCAAGGCCCCTGGAGTTCCCGACAGGCTGGCCCAGCAGGTCGTCGACTTCGTGCAACGCCTGCGCGGCGAGGAATTGTTCAAGCTGCCCGGTGTCGCCGAGACCATCGATTGGGCGCAGGCGTTGACCTACCTCAACAAAACTGAACTGACCGCCGGCGACGTGGACGAAACCCTGGGTGTCCTGTTGAAATATCAGGATGACATCGCCAAGGTTCGCGGCGCCGAAGCCGCCCGGCTGGTAACCGAGGTCGCCACCGCCAGCTAACGAATCCAGTGATGCAACGCCCGGACCGGAAACCGCCCGGTCGGTGATGCCGCCCGCGAAAACAACCGGCCAGTGTCCGATCGCGGACAAACGCGGGTCGCGCAGCGATCGGAATTCGCCGCGTAACGCGCCCCAGAAATGCGAGCGGTGACGTATCGCCCCTCATTGCCGGGCGATACGTCACCGCCGGGTCATTAGTTCGCCAGCGTCAGGCGGCAGACGTCAGACCGGTTGATATGCTGAAAACAAAGCGTTTACCCTCACTAACCTGACGTCTCTAACAATGACGGGCTCCAGGTTCGGGACAGTAGGCTGCCGTCAGGCCCACTGGTCAGGCTCAAAGCGATCCGCCCGAGCCGTCACGGACCGGATGCGTTGGCATCCCGCCAATCCGCGCGCCTACAGGCGGCCGAACCGAAGTGCCGGTCATAAACGGGCCAACCCCATTTTCCGCCTCGGCAACAAACGCCTTCATCGAGTTGTCAGCATCTGCCCCCGGATCGTCATCCCACCCCATCCGGTCGACGCCTGAAGGTCTGCAACACAACGGAACCCCCAACCGCGGGGAAACACTCGGAAACCAAAGGTTGACAGACCTTATGCTCAATGTCAGCATATGGCTCTTATCCTCAAAAGGAGCATATGTGATGAACATATATGCCATCGATCAAACCCATCGCTCGCCCAGTAGCCACACGCCCGACCGAGCGGCCAGAGACGCAGCGGCCAAAGACGGCAATGCCCCGACAACCAGCAACCACCAACGCGGAGCTGCATCATGACCGCCCTGTTGCATGATATTGGCCGTGCCCCGGTCATCGTCGGCGGCGGCATCGCCGGTCTGCTGACCGCGTTGCGCCTGGCGCCCGCACCAGTGATCCTCCTCGCCAAAGCGCCGTTACAGACCGAGGCATCGAGCGCCTGGGCACAAGGCGGCATCGCCGCCGCGATCGGTTCCGACGACAACCCCGCACTGCACCTCGCGGACACGCTCGCCGCCGGCAACGGATTATGCGCCATGGACGTCGCGCGGGAGATAACTGCCTCGGGCCCCGCCGCGATCAGGACATTGGTCCACTACGGCGTGCAATTCGATCGCGACGCCACCGGCGCCCCGCTGCTCGGGTTAGAGGCCGCTCACGCCAGACGCCGTATCGTCCACGCCAAGGGCGACGGCACGGGCACCGAAATCATGCGTGCCCTCGCCATCGCGGTCCGCAACACGCCCTCGATCACCGTGATGGAAGGCGCCGAGGCTCGCCGCCTCGTGGTCACCGACGGCGCGGTCAGCGGTGTCCTCGTGGCCTCGGCGCAGGGCGCGGCGCTGCTGCCAACCAGCCGCGTGGTTCTGGCCACCGGCGGCCTCGGCGGCCTGTTCCTCCACACCACGAACCCGCGCGGCTCATTTGGCCAGGGACTCGCCCTCGCCGCTCGGGCCGGAGCGGAGCTCGTCGACATGGAATTCGTCCAGTTCCACCCCACCGCGCTCGATACCGGAAACCATCCGCTGATCCTGGTCAGCGAGGCAGTGCGCGGCGAGGGTGCCGTCCTGATCGACGAGGCCGGTGAGCGCTTCATGGCCAACGTGCCCGGGCGCGAACTCGCACCCCGCGATGTCGTCGCGCGCGCGGTATGGCGGCATCTAACCAACGGTCATCGCGTATTCCTCGACGCCACCGCCGCGCTCAGTCACACCTTCGACCGGCATTTTCCCGTCATCGCCAGGGCCTGCCGGGCCGCCGGCATCGATCCCGCAACCCAACCGATCCCGGTGCGTCCAGCCGCCCACTATCACATGGGCGGTGTCGCCGTGGACTGGGAAGGGCGCAGCACGCTGCCTGGCCTATGGGCATGCGGTGAGGTTGCCTGCACGGGACTGCACGGCGCCAATCGCCTTGCTAGCAACTCACTCCTTGAAGCGGTAGTCTGCGCCGCCTCGGTGGCCGACAGCGTCAGCATGTCATCCCCAGGCCAGGACCGGCGGTGGACACACACCGAAATTCCGGCCGCGCCCGACCCGGAACCGGTTCGGCCCGTTCTGTCGTTCGGCGCCGGCGTGGTGCGTGACCGAGAAACCCTGGACGCAGCCATCGCCGCGCTGCTGCCCATTGCCTGTTCCGACGCCCCCGCGGCGGATCCTGCGTTGGTCGCGCTGATGATCGCGGTAGCCGCCATGCGTCGGCGTGAAAGTCGCGGCAGCCATTTCCGCACCGATTTCCCGCAAAGCCATGAGGTTGCAAGGAAACGTCGCACCCAAACGCTGGACACCACACTCGAGGCCGTCAAAGAGCACGCTCGGTAGCCTCAACCACGGGCGGTTTCCGGCGCGCCACCAGTCTGATCGCCACGTCTCTGATCGCGATAAGTCTGATCGCCGCCGGCACTGGTGAACGACGTCGGCGAAAGCCGCATCAGTGAATGATATAGCCCCCGTCCACGACCAGATCGTGGCCGTGGATAAAGCTGCCCTCGGTCGTCGCCAGGAACACGATCGCCTCGGCAATTTCCGCCGGGCGCCCCATCCGCCCCGCCGGCACCCGAGACGCCATCATCTCCAGCTTGCCCGGCTGCCTGCCCCAGGTATCCAGGTTATACTGTGTCGCGATCGGCCCCGGGCTGACCGTGTTCACATGAATACCCTCCCGAGCCAGCTCGAACGCCATGTTCCGGGCCAGGTGGATCAGCGCCGCCTTGGCGATCCCATAAAGCGCGTTCTCCTCCGACGCGACCGACCCATGCTGGCTGGCGACATGGATAATCCGCCCGCCACCCTGCCGCCGCATCGCCGGCAGCACCGCTTGGCTAGCAAAGAACGCCGCTGCCAGATTGACCTCCATCACGGCCGCGAAATCGCCCCGCGTGAACGTCCCGAACGCCTTGCGGCACCGGATGCCCGCGTTGTTCACCAACACATCGACCCGCCCAAGCGCCCCCAAAGCGGCCCCCACCATGGCTTCCGCCTGCCCCGCCAGCGACAAATCGACCCGCCCCACCCGGGCCTCCGGGGCACCACAAGCAAGACAATCCCTCGCCGCGGCATCAAGTTCCGCCTGCGTGCCCTCCGCGACCAGAAACAACGAGAACCCCTTCGCCGCCAACGCGACAGCCGTCTCCCGCCCAATACCCCGGGACGCCCCGGTCACCAGCGCAACTTTCGGCGTCATGCGACCCGCATCCCCAGGTCCGCCGCCTGCCGCATCTCAAACGCCCGCCGGGCATCATCATATGCCTGCCCGACGATCCCGCCCCGAACCGCACCGGCCTCCACCGCCCGATAAGCCGGACGCCAGCTTTCCGGCAGCGCCACCCCATCCGGAGGCGCCAGCCACAAGCGGAACAGGCACCGTTTCAGCGCCGGATCGTCGAAATCCTCGAACTCCGTCCGCGAATGCAGCGTCACATGATTGTTGAGGATCTGCATGTCGCCCGGCCGCAGATACATCGTGTGCATCACCGACGGCCGCCGCAGCACGTCATCCAGTAGGTCCAGCGCATCAAACTGGGCGGGCGACAGCGCCGGCACCCCGTCGATCGCCTGCGCCGACCGCAGCCGGTTGCGGTTCCACTTGCTGAACAGCAGCCCGTCCCGCTCATCGTAAATCGGGTTGGGATAGAACGGCGCCTCGTCTGCCGCCTGCTCCTGCTGCCGGCTGAAGTAATGCGGCTCGTGCAGCAGCGCCGCCAGGTCCGGCCGCTCCGCCCACATAATCTCATGCGCGGTCACCGAGCTGGAAACCATGCTCATACCGCCGGACCTGGCCACGTTGTAGCAGGTCAGCAGCACGATATCCGCGCTGTCGGTATGAAAATCCAGATCCGCGTTCGACGAATACCCGCGCCCCTTGCCGGACCGGTAAACCGTTCCCGCATCCCGTACCGCAGTCATGAACGGGCTTGCCTTCCCCTGCGGCCTGGCAACGCCCGCATGCAGCCCGATCGCCCAGGTCAGCAGCTCGAATTCGTCCGCGCTCAATCCGTCCCGAGGCAGCCCGCGCAAAATGGTGAACCCGGTGCCATCCCGCACTTCCAGCAACGCCGCTGCAATCACCTTCCAAGCCGGCCCCAGGTCAAAGTCGTCCCGCCGATAATCCAGCAATGTCTTCGCTGGATCCGCGGCCGAGCGCACCGCCGAGACCAGCCCCCGGCGCATCGGCTCATCCAGTTCAAACACCCAGTTCGGATCCGCGTTCAGCTCCCCGACCGTCCAGGCGGCTCGGCGATTGGCATGGCGCATGGGGATGTCTCCGCTACAGGCTATTGACGTCAGGGAACCAGGACACCGGAACCCGCAGTATAGGCAATCTGGCTCGAACGGCCAGCAACCGGGATCAAAGGGCCGCCGGCCCTTTGCGGGTTCGGGCAGCGCCCGGCCTTATCCCGCCTTGCAATCGCCGCCATTCTCCGCCATATCCCGCCCGCCGGCGCAGCGCGATCCCCTGGGCCGGTAATTCACACGCGGGGAACCTTCCTAGCCGTCATGGCCCAGGCCGTCACGGTAAGGATCCGGTGCCGCAAGGCAACCCCCGCGGAGGCAACAACCGGACGACAGGAAAGGAGCACGCACATGGCGATGCCCGATTTTTCAATGCGCCAGCTACTCGAAGCCGGCGTTCACTTTGGCCACCACACCCGCCGCTGGAACCCGCGCATGGCGCCGTTCCTCTATGGCACCCGCAACCAGGTCCACATCATCGACCTGCAGCAGACCGTCCCGATGCTCGACCGCGCCCTGCGCGCCGTCCGTGACGTCACCGCCGCCGGCGGCCGCGTGCTGTTCGTCGGCACCAAGCGCGCCGCCGCCGAACATGTCGCCGACGCCGCCAAGCGCTGCGGCCAGTACTACATCAACCATCGCTGGCTCGGCGGCACGCTGACCAACTGGAAGACCATCACCGGCTCGATCAAGCGCCTGCGCCAGATCGAGGATCTCGTCGCCGGCGACACCCAGGGCCTGACCAAGAAGGAAGTCCTGGACATCACCCGCGACAAGGACAAGCTCGACCGCGCGCTGGGCGGCATCAAGGACATGGGCGGCCTGCCGGACATCCTGTTCATCATCGACACCAACAAGGAAAAGCTGGCGGTCGAGGAAGCCAACAAGCTGCATATCCCGGTCGTCGCGGTGCTCGACAGCAACTCCGACCCCACCGGCGTCACCTTCCCGATCCCCGGCAACGATGACGCGATCCGCGCCATCACGCTGTATTGCGACCTGATCGCCGGCGCGGTGCTGGACGGCATCAGCGCCGAAATGGCCTCCTCCGGCACGGATATCGGCGCCCGGGAAGAACTGCCGCCCGAGGTGCTGGACGAGATCGAGCCGGAAGCCGCTCCGGCAACCGCCTGAACCATTTTTCAGGAGATTACTGACATGGCCGCGATAACCGCTGCCCTGGTGAAAGACCTGCGCGAGAAAACCGGCGCAGGCATGATGGACTGCAAGAAGGCGCTGACCGAAACCGACGGCGACATCGAAGCCGCCATCGACTGGCTGCGCAAGAAGGGCCTCGCCGCCGCCGCCAAGAAGTCCGGCCGCGTCGCCGCCGAAGGTCTGGTCGGCGTCGCCTCCGCCCGGAACAAGGCCGCGATCGTCGAGGTCAATGCCGAAACCGATTTCGTCGCCCGCAACGAAACCTTCCAGGACTTCGTCGCCCGGGTCGCCGAGATCGCGTTGGACATCGGCGACGATCTCGACGCCATCAGCGCCGCGCCGTTCCCCGGCACCGACCGCTCGGTCGCCGAACAACTCACCCATCTCGTCGCCACCATCGGCGAGAACATGACCATCCGTCGCGCCAAGGTCCTGTCGGTGACGCAGGGCGTCGTCGCCACCTATGTGCATGCAGCGCCTCAAGCCCGGCCTCGGCAAGATCGGCGTCCTCGCCGCCATCGAAGGCCCGGGCGAGATCGAAGCGCTGGAAACCCTCGGCCGTCAGGTCGGCATGCACGTCGCCGCTACCCGCCCCGAGGCGCTAGACATCGACGCCGTCGATCCCGCCGCCCTGGAACGTGAACGCGCGGTCCTCACCGAACAGGCCCGCGCCTCCGGCAAGCCCGAGAACATCATCGAAAAGATGGTCGAAGGCCGCATCCGCAAGTACTACGAGGAAGTGGTGCTGCTGGAGCAGGTCTGGGTGCATGACGGCGAAAGCCGCGTGCGCGCCGTCGCCAAGAAGTCCGGTGTCGCAGCTCACCGGCTTCGTGCGCTTCCAGCTCGGCGAAGGCATCGAAAAGCCGAAAGACGACTTCGCCGCCGAAGTGGCCGCTACCGCCGGCGTCTAGCCGTCGCGCCGCATCATCGGTCCGTCAACATCAGTTGGCGGACCACTGGCCGGCTGGTACACCGCAAAGGCCAAATTCGCTGTCCCCGGCCTGACATTTCCAATCTCGATGGATGTCGGACTCGCACTACCGGGGTGGCCAGGAACATACCGACCCGCGACAGCGACACGACCTATCTTTACCCACGGGTCCAACGTTCTTGATCGCTAACCCGCGGCTTGTTTGGAACAGGCAGGATCACTAGGGTGCCGCCCGTTCGTCATTACCGTATCGGAGTCGCATGACCCAGCCCGCAGTTTATAAGCGTGTTCTGCTGAAGCTGTCCGGGGAAGCACTGATGGGCCGCCGGGAGTTCGGCCTGGACAACGAGATGGTCGGCGCCATCGCCAACGACATCAAGGCCGTCGTCGCCATGGGCGTGGAGGTATCCGTCGTCATCGGCGGCGGCAACATTTTCCGCGGCGTCTCCGGTGCCGCCTCCGGCATGGACCGCGCCCAGGCCGACTATATGGGTATGCTGGCAACCGTGATGAACGCGCTGGCCGTGCAGTCCGCGCTGGAAAAGCGCGACGTCCCGACCCGCGTCCAGTCCGCCATCCCGATGGCATCGGTCTGTGAGCCTTATATCCGCCGGCGGGCCGAACGGCACATGGAGAAGGGCAGGGTGGTGGTGTTCGCCGCCGGAACCGGCAATCCGTTCTTCACCACCGACACCGCGGCCGCCTTGCGCGCGGCGGAAATGAAATGCGATGCCTTGCTGAAGGGTACCCAGGTGGATGGCGTCTACTCGGCCGACCCCCGTAAAGTGACCAACGCCACCCGCTATGAGCAGTTGACCTACCTCGATGTCCTTGCCAATGACCTTGGTGTCATGGATGCGGCAGCGATCAGTCTGGCACGTGAAAACCACTTGCCGATCATTGTCTTCAACATCCACGCACCCGGCGCGTTTGCCCAGGTCATGCGGGGTGAAGGCGCGTTTACCAAGATCATCGAGCACTAGGGAGTTGGGAGGCATCATCATGGCCACCGCGGACCTGAATACCCTGAAACAGGATCTCAACCGTCGTATGGATGGCGCGCTTGAAACGCTGCGCCGCGATTTCGCCGGCCTTCGCACCGGCCGGGCCCATCCCGGATTGCTGGAGCCGGTGAAGGTGGTCGCCTACGGCACCGAAATGCCGCTCAACCAGGTCGGCACAGTCGGCACGCCGGAACCGCGTATGCTGACCGTCCAGGTCTGGGACAAGTCCATGATTTCGGCCGTGGAAAAGGCCATCCGCGACTCCGGCCTAGGCCTCAATCCGGCGGCCGACGGCATGCTGATCCGCGTGCCGATCCCGCAGTTGACCACCGAACGCCGCAATGAACTTGCCAAGCTGGCCCATAAATACGCCGAAGGCGCCAAGATCGCGGTCCGCGGCGTCCGCCGTGACGGCATGGAGCAGATCAAGGGCTACGAGAAGAAGCACGAGATCGGCGAGGATCTGGCCAAGAACTGGGCCGAGGAAGTGCAAAAACTGACCGACCAGTTCATTAAAAAGGTGGACGAAGTGCTCGTCGATAAGGAAAAAGACATCAGGCAGGTCTGAGGCGGGTCACGGCATACGATGCCTGTTATCACCAAGCGGGCAGCCCCTGACTTCGTTTTGGAGGACGGCGTGTCATCAGCCATCGCGGCGTCCCCGGTCACGGACGTCCTGTCAGCGGCCGCTAACGCCGCGGCCCAGATCGTACCGGCTCATGTCGCCATCATCATGGACGGTAATGGCCGCTGGGCGAAGGCGCACGGCCTGCCGCGAATCGCCGGACACCGCGAGGGCTCACGCGCCGTCCGGCGGACGGTGGAGGCGGCGATCCGCGCCGGCGTGTCCTGGCTCACCATCTACGCATTCAGCAGCGAGAACTGGCGCCGCCCAGCCGGTGAAATACTGGACCTGACCGGCCTGCTGCGCCGGTATTTACAGTCCGAGATCAACGAACTGAAGCAAAACGGCGTCCGTCTGCGCTTCATCGGCGATCGTGGCCGCTTCGACCCGGACATCCAGACCGACCTCGCGGCGGCCGAACGGGATACCGCAACGAACGACCGTCTGAACCTGACGATCGCCTTGTCCTATGGCGCCAGGGCCGAAATCGCCGCCGCCGCCCGCGCCGCCCTCGCCGCTGTCCGCGAAGGATGCCTACAGGCCAGTGACCTGGGGGAAGACGCCTTCGCGAGCTTTCTCGCCACCGCGGGCATGCCCGACCCCGACCTCATCATTCGCACCTCGGGCGAACAGCGTCTGTCCAATTTTCTGCTCTGGCAGGCCGCCTACGCGGAACTGGTGTTCCTCGACGTGTTCTGGCCAGACTTCGACCAGGTCCATTTCAACACCGCCCTGCAGGAGTTCGCCCGGCGGGAACGGCGATTTGGTGCCCGCAAGGATTGAACCGCGTCGCTTGCGCGCTTGGGTGGCTGGAAGGCCGGACGCAAAACAAACGACCGCTATTGAGCCGCACTGTCCGGCTCGACAGTGGTCGATGTGACCTTCGTTCCATGATCACCCCGTCCGGGTCGCAGCCAGGGTCGCCACCCGATCGCCGTGCATCTGGCCCTTGGGGTGACCTCAGGCTTAGGGTTCTCTCCGCCGCGGTCCTCGCACCCCTGGCGCTGGCCTGCATCTGGATCGGCGGGACCGCTTTCGCCGCCCTGATCGCCCTGATCGTGATCGGTCTCGCCTATGAATGGCTCGGTTTATGCAGCCGGCGCGATTCGCCCGCCGCCATGCTGCTGTTTGCCGTGCTGCCAGTGTCCGTCGTGCTGACCGAATGGCATGCCGCACCCCTGGCCCTGGTTGTATTGCTCCTGGCAACCGTCGCCGGCATCGTCCTTGCCGGGGGCCTTTCGCCGAAACGGCCACTGGCCTTTGGCATCCCCTATTTTGGGCTCGCCGCGGTTGCGTTGATCTGGCTACGACAACCTCCGGAGAGTGGTGGCGTCAATGTGATCGTGCTCTTGTCGCTCATCTGGGCAAGTGACATCGGTGCCTATCTGGTCGGCCGAGCGGTCGGGGGGCCGCGTTTGGCGCCGTTGATTTCCCCCGGAAAAACCTGGTCCGGTGCCGTGGGCGGCCTCGTTGCCGCCGCAGCTGTGGGCCTGGCCGCCTCGGCGATCCTCGGAAATAGGCCGTTCTTCTGGCGCCCGACGGCGTTCGCATTGCTGATCGGCGTTGTCAGCCAGGCCGGCGATCTCTTCGAAAGCATGCTCAAGCGCCATTTCGGCGTGAAGGATTCCGGGACGATGATTCCAGGCCACGGCGGCCTGCTCGATCGACTCGACGCAGTGTTGACCGCGGCCCCGATGGCAACACTACTGGCGCTGATCCTGGGACGTGGAGTAGTTCTGTGGGAATGAGCGCCGATCAAACATCGACCTTACAACCCAACGCGGTGCGTTCCGTCACAGTTCTCGGCAGCACAGGCAGTGTCGGAACCCAGACTATCGAACTGCTTGCAGCCGATCCTGACCGCTTCCGCGTGCGCGCCCTGGTCGCCGGGCGCAACGCGGCATTGCTCGCCGAGCAGGCAATCGCCCTTCACGCCGAAATCGCGGTGGTGGCTGATGCCGGTGCTTATGCCGCCTTGCGCGACGCGCTCGCCGGCACCGGGATCAAGGTAGCCGCCGGCGCCGAGGCGGTGGTTGCCGCCGCGTCCCTGGATGTCGACTGGACGATGGCGGCGATTACCGGTGCCGCCGGCCTCGCCGCCACCCTCGCGGCGATCCGCCGGGGCGGCTATGTCGGGCTCGCCAACAAGGAAGCCCTGGTCTGCGCCGGCGATGTGATGCTGCGCGCCGTGCGCGAGGCCGGCGCGACCCTGCTGCCGGTTGACAGCGAACACAACGCGATCTTCCAGTCCCTCGCGGACGGCAATCACGGCGCGGTCGAAAAGATTGTGCTTACCGCATCCGGCGGCCCGTTCCGCACCGCCAGTATGCAGGACATGGCCCGCGCCACGCCCGAGGCGGCGTTGCGGCATCCCGTCTGGTCGATGGGCGCCAAGATCAGCATCAATTCCGCCACCATGATGAACAAAGGGCTCGAACTGATCGAAGCGGCCCGCCTTTTCAATCTGGACGAAACCGCGATCGAGGTCCTGGTTCACCCGCAGTCCGTCATCCATGGCATGGTCTACTACCACGACGGATCGGTCCTCGCGCAGCTCGGCTCCCCCGACATGCGTATTCCAATCGCGCATACCCTGGCTTGGCCCAACCGTATGGCTGACAACCTCGCGCCGGCTCGACCTCGCCGCCGTCAGCCGCCTGGAATTCGCCGCCCCCGACCTGATCCGCTTCCCAGCGCTGCGCCTGGCGCGGGAAGCATTGCAAGCGGGCGGTGGAACCCCCACCATTCTGAATGCGGCGAATGAAATCGCCGTCGAGGCTTTCCTGCGACGGCGCATCGGCTTCCTCGACATAGCCGAAACGGTCGACCGTGTCCTGCAACAGCTCGGGACACCCACAGCCGATACGATCGATGACGTCATCGCCCTTGACGCGACCGCCCGGCGCCTCGCCAGCCAACTGCTACCCGCTCCCGTCCACACCGTATGATCACCCGTACCTGGAAAGCCAAGACCGTGCTGACCGTTATCCCCGACTTCATTCGCAGCGCCGCAGCATTTGTCGTCGTGCTCGGTGTGCTGGTTTTCGTGCATGAACTCGGCCACTATCTGGCAGCCCGCTGGCGCGGTGTCCGGGTCGAAGCCTTTTCCATCGGCTTTGGCCGGGCAATCACCTCTTGGACCGACAGCCGCGGCACCGTGTGGAAGCTGGCATGGCTGCCGCTGGGCGGGTACGTGAAGCTGCACGGTCAGGAACGCCCACAAGACGTGTCCGAGGACGTGCGCGCCACCTGGGTTCCCGGAGAGACCTTTCACGACAAGTCCGTGCTGTCGCGCGCGATTGTCGTCGCCGCCGGCCCGGTCGCCAATTTCCTGCTGGCCATGGTGCTCTTCGCCGGACTGTTCGTGGCCATCGGCACCCCCGTCACAATGCCCGTCATCAGCGGCGTCGTGGCTGATGGCGCCGCGGCGCGCGCTGGCCTGATGGTGAACGACCGTATCGTCAACATCGCTGGCACGCCCATCGCGACGTTCGAGGACCTGCAGCACGCCATCACCACCCATCCGGCACAGAAGCTCGCGGTAACCGTCCAGCGCGACGGCAAGGACCAGCAGTTCGAGGTCACCACCGACGCACGAGACGTCGGTGGTCATCAGGTCGGCATGCTCGGCGTTCGCGGTGGCGCCGTGGAATACCGGCATGTCAGCGTACCTGGCGCGATCTGGAATGGCGTGACCCAGACCTGGACGATCACACGGGAAACATTTACCGGCCTGGCGCAGATGATCAGTGGCAATCGCGGCACCGAGGAACTGGGCGGCCCGCTGCGTATCGCGCAGTTGTCCGGACAAGTGGCTCAGCTTGGGATCGCCAGCCTGATTTCATTCATCGGCGTCCTCTCGGTGAACCTCGGCTTGATCAACCTGTTCCCGATCCCGGTACTCGATGGCGGCCATTTGCTGTTCTACATGGCCGAGGCACTGCGTGGCCGCCCGCTGCCGCCACGGGCCCAGGAATACGGCTTCCGGGCAGGCGTCGCCTTTCTTGCATGTCTGTTTGTGTTTGCCACCTGGAACGACCTGACCCATCTCGGTCTGTTCCGCTGGGTCGCCGGACTGATCGGTTGACCCGCCGAGTCGCATCAGCCATTCGGTGAATTTGCGCCGAATGGCTGATCGCTTGGAAAATATCGAGCAATGTCAATTATTTATTTAAGCTGTGACAGATTGGTCGTAGCGGAACACCGCTACTAGCCTCGGTCGCGGCCCGTCGTTATGGTGCGCGGCATTCGTGTTACGTTGATTGCGGATGCAAGTCTTTTGAAACGCGCACGCCTTTGGGGGGACCAGCCTTTTGTTGACGATCCGTGCTGTGCGGCTTGTCGCCGCCTGCCTGATGCCATTGCTGGCCATCGGAACCGCTGCCGCTCAAGACGCAACGCCCGCCCGCACTTCGGCTCCCCGCCCTTCGCTGCAACATAAAGCGCCGGCATCCTCGTCCGGCGTCATCCAGGCGATCAGGGTAGAAGGAAATCAACGGATCGAGGATGGTACCATCCGGTCCTACGTCCTGGTTCAGCCCGGCGACCGGTTCGACCCGGACCGCCTCGACCGCAGTCTCAAGACGCTTTACGCCACCGGCCTGTTCCAGGACGTCCGGCTTGGCCGTGTCGGCGATACGCTGGTGGTGCGCGTGGTCGAAAATCCGATCGTCAACCGCGTCGCGTTCGAAGGCAACCACAAGCTCACCGACGACCAGCTCCGGCCCGAAATCCAGTTGCGTCCCCGCGCGGTCTTCACCCCCGCGCTTGCCGAGACCGATCGGCAGCATATCCTAGGCATGTATGCCAAGCGCGGTTACTACGACGCCACGGTCGAACCCAAGATCATCCGCCTCGACCAGAACCGCGTCGACGTCGTCTTCCAGATCAATGACGGCTCCGCCACCCTGATCAGCAAGATCGTGGTGAACGGCAACAAGGCGTTCTCCGAGGACCGGCTGACCGAGGTCATCAACAGCCGTGAGGCCCGCTGGTGGCGCTTCCTGTCCAGCTCCGACCAGTACGATCCGGAACGGCTGGCCTACGACAAGGAACTGCTGCGCCGGTTCTACCTGAAGAACGGCTACGCCGACATTCAGATCACCGATGCCAGCGCCGAACTGTCACCCGACCGCAAGGCGTTCTTCCTGTCCTTCACGGTCAACGAGGGCGCGCGCTATCAAGGTCGGCAAGATCGCCATCAACTCCCAGCTGCGCAACCTCAGTCGGCACGGATCTCCAGCCAAGCCTGCAGTTCGCGACCGGGCGATTGGTATGACGGCGACGCGGTCGGGCCGGACCGCCGACCTGATCGAGGAAGCCGTCCACAACCGCGGCTACGCCTTCGTCGACGTCAAGCCGCGGGTCAACCGCGATACCGTCAAGCACATCGTCGACCTGACGTTCGACGTCGGCGAGGGGCCGCGCGTCTACGTCGAGCGCATCGACATCATCGGCAACACCCGCACCAAGGACAAGGTGATCCGGCGCGAGTTCCGCCTCGCCGAAGGCGACCCGTACAGCGCCGAAGCGGTTCGCCGCTCCAAGACCCGCCTGACCGACCTGGGCTATTTCCAGTCGGTCGACATCGCCACCAATCCCGGGATCCGCCGCCGGACAAGGCGATCCTGGCCACCACGATCAGCGAGAAGGCCACCGGCGAGCTGTCCTTCGGCGGCGGCTACTCGACCGATGCCGGCGCGCTGATCGATATCGGCCTGGCGGAGCGCAACCTGGTCGGCACCGGCATCAACGCCAGCATCAACGGCGTGCTCGCGCAGCGGCGCAGCTCGATCAACACGTCGGTCACCGATCCGTATTTCCTGGATCGCAACCTGGTCGCCGGCATCGACGTCTTCCTGATCCAGACCAACTTCCTCGGCACCGAACCCTACGACGAACGGCGCGCCGGCTTCGCCCTGCGCCTCGGCTATGCCTTCAACGAACACCTGCGGCAGGTCTGGAGCTACTCGCTGGTCGATCGCGACGTCTTCAACGTCGAAGCCGGCGCCAGCCCGTTCATCCTGAATGAGGCCGGGACGACGCTGCTGTCCCAGGTCAGCCAGGTGCTGACGCTGGATTACCGCGACAGCAAGATCTACCCGCACAGCGGCTACATCGTCGAGCTCGGCACCGACTACGCCGGCCTCGGCGGCGACGCGCGCTTCCTCCGCGGCAACGTCAACGCCGCCTACTACATCCCGCTGGAGCGTCTGTTGGGCAATCCGGACTGGGGCATCAAGTTCGGCGGCAGCGCCGGCTACATGGATCTGCTGCCCGGCGGCCGCGAGGAAATCATCGACCGCTTCTTCCTGGGCGGCGACAATCTGCGCGGCTTCCAGACCGGCGGTGCCGGCCCGCACGACACCGTCTCCGGCGATCCGCTCGGCGGCCGCTTCATCTGGACCCAGACCACCGAATTGCGCTTTCCGCTGCCGGTTTCTCCCGATCTCGGCCTGAACGGCCGCGCGTTCGTCGATGTCGGCGCGCTGACCGAGGCATCGTTCAGAAGCGCCAGCGCCTGTCAGTCGACCGCAACCGTGTCCTGCCAGATCTCCCAGTCCTCCGGCACCGCGGGTCGGCGCCGGCGTCGGCATCTCCTGGCGCACGGCATTCGGTCTGATAAACGTTGACTTGGCGCCATTTGTGGTCAAGCAACCCGGCGACCAGACGCAGATCTTCCGGTTTGGCTTCGGCACGAGGTTCTAGTGATTCAAAGTTATATCAAAAGCGCCGGCGCGGTCGTCGCGCTGGCGTTGGCTTTTCATCCTGTCGCCGGCTCCGCGCAGCAGGCGCCGAACGGCGAGTGGTTCGTGCCAGGGCAGACATCGCCCCGGCGCCGGCAGCCGCGTCCGGCACCGCGGCCGGTCGGCACGCCGTCCGCCACACCCGTCCGCACTGCCGCTGCCGGGTGACGCAAACGGTGGCGATCAGAGCGCTGCCGTTGCACCGCCGCTTCAGGTCCAGCTTCCGCCCGCGCCCGAAATTCCCGCCGATCCCAAAGGGCCGGCAACGCCGGCCGCGATCGTCGGCATCCTGTCGGTGCCCGACGTGCTGCGGATTTCCACTGCCTATCAGGCCGCGTACAAGGAATTGAACGCCCGCGGCCAGAAGCTGAACGAGGACGCCCAGAAGGAACAGGTCGCCCTGCGCGACCTCGGCCAGACCTTCGCCGCCGAACGCGGCCAAGCTGTCGCCCGAGCAGATCCGCGCCAAGGAAAAGCGAAATCCAGGACCGCGCCACCGAGGCTCAGCGCCGCTTCGGCGAGCGCAACCGGATCATCCAGGAAGCCGGCCAGTACGTCATGATGCAGATCAACCGCACGATGGAGCAGGTGGCGCAGCAGGTGGCGTTGTCCCGTGGCATCAACCTGGTGCTGAACCGCGCGCAGATCCTCGGCACCACAGCGGATTTCGACCTGACCCCCGCGGTTGCCGAGTGCTGAACAAGGCACTGCCCAGCGTGATCGTTCCGCCCGATGGCATCTCTCCGCTGGCGATGGCCGCACCCGGCCGCAGCCGCCGGTGCACGCCGCACCGGTACCGCCGCCACCTGCCTCCGCGGCGGCGTCTGCCAAGCCGCCTCAGAAGCACTAAACCATGACGCCGCCATGCGCTGGGGACCGCTCGGCGTTGGCGGGCGATCCCCGCTTCTTTCGGCGCGCCGGACCGCATACCCTGGCGGCGGTCGTCGATGCGCCGGTCGACGGCGGCCGAAGCCCCGCCGCGCCGGCTGATGCTGCACCGCATCGCCCCGCTGGCGGCGGCAACGCCCGACAGGACGTCAGCTTCTGCCTGAACAACCGCAAATACCTGCCAACACTGGCAGGCGACCCAGGCCGCGGCGGTCATCGTCCACCCCGACATGCAGGCACAGGTGCCGGAAACCGCGGTGGCGATCGTTGCCGCCGATCCGCTCGTCGCCTGGGCGAAGGTCGCCGCGCTGTTCCATCCGCTGCCACCCGGTCACCCCCGGTATCCATCCGTCCGCCGTCATCGCCGCTTCCGCCAGGATCGACCCGACGACCGAGGTCGGGCCGCTCGCGGTGATCGGGGAGAATGTCGTGATCGGGCCGCGCGGCCGCATCGGCGCCATGGTGGTGATCGGCGACGGCGTGGAAATCGGCCGCGACGTTCGCATTGGATCGCACGCCAGCCTGTCGCACGCGCTGATCGGTCGACCGCGTCTACATCTATCCGGGCGCCCGCATCGGCCAGGACGGCTTCGGCTTCGCCATCACCCCGGACGGCTTCCATACCGTCCCGCAGCTCGGCCGCGTGCTGATCGAGGACGATGTGGAGGTCGGCGCCAACACCACCATCGACCGCGGCGCGCTGGAGGACACCGTGATCGGCGCCGGCACCCGGATCGATAATCTGGTGCAGATCGGCCACAACGTCCGCATCGGTCAAGCCTGTGTCATCGTCGCCCAGGCGGGCATATCCGGCTCCACAGTCCTGGAGGATCAGGTCGTGCTGGCGGGCCAGGTGGGCTTGGCAGGCCATCTGCGCATCGGCGCCGGGGCACGTATCGGTGCCAAATCCGGTGTCATGGCCGACGTGCCGCCGCGATCCGAGATGATCGGAGCCCCAGCTCAGCCGGTGAAGACCTTCTTCAAGGAAATCGCCACCATCAGGCGCTGGGTCCGCAACGGCGGCGTGCCCGTCCGTAAGGCGCGGCCAGAAGCGCGACAAAGAACCCGCACGTGGACTGAAGATCATGGACGACACAGCACACCATACGCCCGAGGCGGGCACCACGATCGAACTGATCGATATCCAGCGGATCATGCACGATATCCCGCATCGCTACCCGTTCCTGATGCTGGACCGGGTGGTCGATGTCGTCCTGAACAAGCTCGGCGGTCGGGGTCAAGAACGTCTCGGTCAACGAGAGTTTCTTCGCCGGCCATTTTCCCAATCATCCGGTCATGCCGGGCGTGCTGATCATCGAAAGCATGGCGCAGACCGCCGCCGTGCTGGTGGTGGAGACCCTGGGACCCGACGCGGCCGGCAAGCTGGTCTATTTCATGTCGATCGAGGGCGCGAAGTTCCGCCGCCCGGTCGTGCCCGGCGACCAGTTGCGCATCCACATCGTCAAGGAGCGCAGCCGCGGCAACGTCTGGAAGTTCCATGCCATCGCCAGGGTCGATGGCGTCGCCGTGGCCGAAGCGACCTATTCCGCCATGATCATGGACCGCGCCGCCGCCACTCTGAGCACATCTTCTGCCTTCAGTAACGCCAAAATGCTAGACGAAACAGAGCGTTACACTGCAGGATCGGAAACATCGGGCAACAATGATTGAGTTGGTGGCAACCGCCGCCCACCATAGTTTCGCCTCGATCCTGCCGCGAAGATCGGCGCCTCGGAACGGAAACACCATGGACTCGATGACAGACATCAGCCTGCATGCGAACAATCGCGCCAGCATTCACCCGACCGCGATCGTGGCGCATGGCGCCGAACTCGGCCCAGGCGTGGAAATCGGCCCGTTCTGCACAGTTGGACCCAATGTCGTCATCGAAGCCGGCGCCAAGCTGGTCTCGCATGTCGTGGTCGAAGGCCACACCCGGATCGGCGAGGGCGCTCAGCTATTCCCGTTCTGCACCGTCGGCCTGGCGCCGCAGGACATGAAATACAAGAACGAACCAACCCGCTGCGAGATCGGCGCCCGCACCCTGGTGCGGGAGCATTGCACCATCCACCGCGGCACCGCGACCGGCATCGGCGTCACCCGCGTCGGCACCGACTGCATGCTGATGGCGGTGGTCCACGTCGCGCATGACTGCCACGATGGGCAACAACGTCATCGTCGCCAACAACGCGGTGATGGGCGGCCATGTCAGCATCGGCGATCATGCCGTGGTCGGCGGCGCCGCCGCGATCCACCAGTTCGTGCGCATCGGCCGCGCCGCGATGATCGGCGGCGTATCGGGCGTCGAAGCCGACGTCATCCCGTTCGGCAGCGTCATCGGCAACCGCGCTCGCCTCGCCGCGCTGAACATCATCGGCCTGCGCCGCCGCGGCTTCGACAAAGCAGCGATCCAGCGCCTGCACATCGCGTTCAAGGCGCTGTTCACAGCAAGGAAGGCGTCTTCGCCCAACGCCTGGAGGCCACCCGCGCCAGGTTCGGCGGCGACCCCCTGGTGGCCGAGGTCCTGGCCTTCATCGACGCTCCCAGCCACGCGGCCTGATCCGCGCCGAATAAAACGGACGCCGGCCGAACGCGCTGCCGCTTCGATCAGGCCCCCGTCAGAAGAACACGTCCTCCAAATCTGCCGGAGCCGCTCGGGCCGGCGCCGATGGCCTGACGACCGCGGCCACCGCTCCGACATGCCCGTTCGAGTATCGGGCATGCACCATACGCTCCCGGTCCATCGTATAGCTGCCCATGAACAGGTCCAGCATCCGCCCCGTTTCAGGCATCAAAACACCATCCCGGCCATCGCTGTCCGCCGCTGATTTTGCCAGCTCAGCGGCCGCCTGACGCATGATTTTGCTGATGTCGTCATGCATCGCGGCGCGCGCCACGGTGTCCCCAAGCAGCTCCGCGACGCCCGCGGTGTCTCGTGCCAGGATCGTCACCGCATCGGCAAGGCTCTCGCCCGCTGTCCGCAGCCGTGACACGGAACTCGCCATGCCGGTCGCGATAGCCGACACGTCGGCCGATTTCTCTTCCTGCTGGCCGCTCGACAAAGAACCAGCGGTCGCCACGATGCTGTCCAGGTTGATGGTGATCGCACCCGCTTCCACGGCAATCTGGTTGGCATAAACCCGCAGCTCCTGCGCGATAACGATCAGCGGCTTGCCGACGTCACCCAGCCGCCCGCATTTCAGGGTCGTGTTCAGACCCATGATGCGGATGTCGTCTTCCAGTGATTTCAGCGTGCTGGTATGGCTGACAAGTCGGATCGTTGCCTCGGTCACCGATACCGCCACCTGGTCGGCCTCGCGCCGCGCCGTCCCGAGCGCATCCAGCAGCTCGCTCACCTCCCCCACCTGCGCCTCAACCTCACCCAGGAACGTCCCCTGCTGGTTGTTTGAAGCCCCCACCGCGGCATTGCCGAGCTGCATAATATCGCGCGCATCTCCGGAAAGTTGCTGGATCGACGACAGGATTTGCCGCACCTCCTGATCAAACTCATCCGCTGCATCAAGCAGTTGAGCCGACTGCAACCGGCAGCACAGGCCGGCAAGAGCGTGACGTTGCGCCGCCGTCAACGCGGTCCAGTCACCATGACGGCCGGCTCTGCCGTCCGACGGCGGCGCCATGATGGCGCTCAGGATGTCCAGGGCATATTCCACATGCTCCAGGCGCTGGCGCGTCGTGTCGCCGATCTGCAAAGCCATGACCGCACTGCTGATGCGCTGCCCCACTTGCCGGGACTTCTGCGTCACCGCGGATGCGGCGGCGACCGCACGCTTGCTGCGGTCGGTGATCGCACTGACACTCGCCGCCAGTCTGCCGGGAATGGAATGGATCGCCGCCTTCTGGTGCTGGGCAAGCGCAAGCTGGCTGGCCGCCGCCGTGCGAAGCCGATTGCCCACGCCGCCGAGTTCACTTGTGAAATGATCCAGGCTGGTCTGTGCCAGTCCCAGTGTTCGTCTGACATCGGTGGTGAAGCTGGCGAAGTCGAGTGCTGCATTGCCGATGCTGACCGCCTCGATCCTGGCGTTGATCGCCAGCATCCCGATGCCATTTACCGCTTTGCCCATCTGGCCGACGCGGTGCTGTATTCGGCTTGTCAGTTCCGCAAGCTGCTCCAGGGCGCCCCGTTCGTCGTCATGCGCACGCGCCAAGGCAGTGACCCGCGAAATGATCCGGGACAGCTCATGCGTGGCGTCACGCAGGTTCTCGCCCTTCAGCTCGTTCGCCAGCAGATCGAAGGTCTGGGTCAGCGTTCCGATCGTCTCGACAGCCATTCCAAGGCGATTCCCGATATCGAGAAATCGCGCCTCCGTCGAGGTGGAAACAGAGCGGATCACATCCGAGATCTTGGCGCATTCGGCAATCGACAACATACTATTCTCCAATTTCACTGTCATCGAATCGAATTCGACGTGATCCGCTATCGCCTCTGCCTACGCCGACCGGGTTCCATGTTAGACCCACCTGCGTGAACCGCGGCAGCGGAGCAGGGGGGCCGGTAATCCAGCCGTGGTGCGAATCCTGCGTACTCGCGCGGCCGGCCGTCGGCACGCCGCCGGTCCCGATTATCGGGCGGACCATAACCCGCCCGGTCGTGGTATAAAGCCTGATCAGCAGGCCGTGTTCACCACCGGTCCGCCGCGCCACGACCGGGATCGAGCGGCTACGCAGCCATTCCACGGCGATGGCCACGTTCTTCGTCCCAACGGTGTCCTCCGCCTGACCGAACGGCAAGACCGCTGCGCCGCCGAACACCTTGGCCCGAAGGTCACCGGTTTTGCAGCCAAGCCGGTTCATCCGCTGAATCAGTTCTTCGATCGCCACATCGCCATAGCGCAGGCTTGGTTGCCCATCCGGGCTGTCCGGCAGCACGTAGTGGTTCATGCCGCCCGCCCGGCCATGGCGGTCCACCAGGCAAATCGCGACACACGAGCCCAGTACCGTTCTGACCACCGCCGGTTCGGCGCTGCAGTACAGCGATCCCGGCTCCAGAAACACCTGTCGCAGCCCGTCGGCATCCAAATGAGGCTCAACCGCGACAACCGTCATCGATTGCCGGCCCGGACGATTTCCGCGGCCAGCAGGTCAAGCGGCAGGACCTTGTCGGCCGCGCCCAGCGCGATCGCTTCCTTCGGCATGCCGAAGACGACCGAGCTGGCTTCGTCCTGCGCGATCGTGAAGGCGCCGGCCTGCTTCATCTCCAGCAGGCCTCGGGCGCCATCGTCGCCCATGCCGGTCATGATGATGCCGACGGCGTTCGCGCCGGCATATCGCGCGGCCGAGCGGAACAGCACGTCGACCGACGGGCGATGGCGCGACACCAGCGGGCCGTCCTTGACCGAGACGTAGTAGCGCGCGCCGCTGCGTTGCAGCAGCATGTGGCGGTTGCCCGGCGCGATCAGCACGCGGCCGCGCAGCACCGTGTCGCCGTCGGCCGCTTCCTTGACCTCGACCTCGCACAGGCCGTTCAGCCGGCGCGCGAAGGCCTCGGTGAACTTTTCCGGCATGTGCTGCACGATGACGATGCCGGGACTGGCGGCCGGCAGCGCCTCCAGCACCACGCGCAGCGATTCGGTGCCGCCGGTGGAGGCGCCGATGCAGATGACCGTCTCGGTGGTGCGCGCCATCGCCTGGCCGGCGACCGGCGCCGGCAGCATGACATCGGCCGTCAGCTTCTTGGCCGGGCGCGCGGCCCGTCGGGCCGTGCGCGACTGGCCGGCAGACTGGCGCATGCCGCGACGCGCGCCGCGGCCTTCACCACGTCGCAGATGCGGATCTTCGATTCCTGCAGGAACTGCGCGGTGCCGACGCGCGGCTTGGCGATGACGTCGACCGCGCCGGCCTCCAGCGCCTGCATCAAGCGTCTCCGATCCGTTCTCGGTCAGCGACGAGCACATCACCACCGGCATCGGCCGCTGCGCCATGAGCTTGCGCAGGAAGGTGATGCCGTCCATGCGCGGCATCTCGACATCCAGCGTGATGACGTCGGGCACCTCCTGCTGGATGCGGCGCGCGGCGACGAACGGATCGGACGCGGTGCCCATGACCTCGATGTCGGGATCGGACTCCAGAATGTCGGTCAGCGTCTGGCGCACCAGAGCCGAAGTCATCGACGATCAGGACGCGGATCTTGCGGCCTGCGGCGGATCTATTCACGGCGAAACACGTTGGTGCCGACGGAGTGCAGCGGCAGGTCGAACCCGGCCAGCGATTCGGAATGGCCAAGGAACAGGTAGCCGCCCGGCCGCAGATGATCGCACAGCCGCCGCAGCACCGCCTGCTGCGTCGGCTTGTCGAAATAGATCAGCATGTTGCGGCAGAAGATGACGTCCATGTCCCGATCGACCGGATAAGCTGTGTCCATCAGGTTCAGCCGGCCGAACTGAACCATCGCGCGCAGCTCCGGGACGATCCGCACCAGGCCGCGTCGAGCATCGTCGCGACCGCGCAACAAATAGCGCTTGCGCAAATCCGGCGGCACCGGCGCGATCATCGCCTCCGGATAGATCGCGCGCTGCGGCGGTCTGCAGCACGCCGGGTCGAGATGTCGGTCGCCAGGATGCTGATCCGGAAGCCGCCGCAGGCGGCTGACTGCCATCGGCCATCACCATCGCCAGCGTGTAAGGCTCCGCGCCGATCGAACAGGCCGCGCTCCAAAGCTTGATCAGCGTGTTGCTGCCCGCCCTGCCGCTCGGACAGAATGCGCGGCAGCGCTGTGTCGGTCAGGAAACGGAAATGTTCCGGCTCGCGGAAGAAATCCGTCTTGTTGGTCGTGACGGCATCGATCAGATGGACGGCCTCCGTCGCCAGCCCGCCTCGTCGAACAGATAGCCGGCAATAGTCGGCCAGGTTGGCGCAGCCGGTCGCGCCGACACGATGGCGCAGGCGGCCCTCGACCATGGTCTGCTTGGTCGGCGGCATCTTGATGCCGCTGTAGTCCTGGATGAACGTGGCCAGCCGGCGGAAATCGCGGCTGCTGAGATGGTCGACACCGTTGGCCACCCTGTCCACCTGTTCGCATGCCCCTCAATACTTCACGAAGTCGGCGTCATGAGCATCCGCGCCGGCATTGGCAAGGTCGAGCGCAAAGCCATTCGACGCGTCGGTCTTGGCATGACCGTTGCCCCGATTGCCACTGCGCGTCGCGACCGGCTTGACAGCGGCAGCGGTCCGCGCCGGCTGCACGAGCGGCGCCGCCGTCGAACGGCGGATGGCGGCGGCGCTGCGGCGCAGCGCTCGCAGATACGGCAGGCTCTGCCTTGGTGACCGGCAAGCGGACGCTGCCGCCGATGCGTCATCGATCCGGAAATACGCAATGCTGGCCTGCAACTGCTCGGCCTGCGCCGCCAGTTCCTCGGACGTCGCCGACATCTGTTCCGACGCGCTGGCGTTCTGCTGCGTCACCTTGTCGAGCTGCTGGATCGCCTGGTTGATCTGGTCGCCGCCGACATCCTGCTCGCGGCACGCCGCACTGATCTCCGCCACCAGTTCCGCGGTCTTCTTGATGTCCGGCACCAGCCGGGTCAGCATCTCGCCGGCCTGCTGCGCCGCCTTCACCGTCTGCGACGACATCGTGCTGATCTCGCGCCGCCGCCGTCTGGCTGCGTTCGGCCAGCTTGCGCACTTCGGAGGCGACCACCGCGAAGCCGCGGCCATGCTCGCCGGCCCGCGCGGCTTCGACCGCGGCGTTCAGCGCCAGCAGGTCGGTCTGCCGGGCGATCTCCTGCACGATGGTGATCTTCTCGGCGATCGTCTGCATCGCGCGTCACCGCGCGGTTCACCGCCTCGCCGCTCGCTTCCGCGTCCTTCGCCGACTGGCGCGCGATCTTCTCGGTCTGGCTGGCGTTGTCGGCGTTCTGCTTGATGTTGGCGGCCATCTGCTCCATCGAGGCCGAGGCTTCCTCGGCCGACGACGCCTGTTCGGTCGCACCTTGCGACAACTGCTCCGCGCTGGCCGACAGTTGCTGGCTGCCCGACGACACGTTGTCCGACGCGCTCATCGCTTCGCCGACAACCTCGCGCAGCCGCACGACCATGTTGTTGATATGACCAATAAGGTCGCCGACCTCATCGCGCGACGCATTATCGATCGTCTGCGTCAGGTCGCCATCGGCAACAGCTTGGGCAAGCGCACCCGGCACGAGCCAATCCACGACTGATACTGAGCGAGATCCAGATCCCGGCGCCCGCTGCGATAAGTACAGACGCCACAATGGCACTGATCAACAGCATACGCGAATTTTCATACTGGGATGAGGCGGCGGAATTGGCCTGCGCCATCTGGGTCCGCTGGAGATCGATAAGCCCAAGGATCTCCTTTTGTATCTCGCCAACCAGCTTTCGTCCTTCGGTGACCGACAGCTCCTGCGCCTTCGGCGCTTCACCATGTTCGACCAGGTCGACGCAGCTTGTCATCGATCCCAAGGAACTGCTGCCAGCCGTCGTGGATGGCTACCCATCGCGATTTGCCTGCAACTGTGGCGATGCTGATGCCGCGGTCAAGCTTTGCCGCAAGGTCCAGTCGCGACTGCTGGATTTGCTTGTCATAACCGGCAATCTGATCGGGCGTGGTGGCGAGGATCATGTTCTTCTCCGCCCGTACCACCTGCAGCAGGTCGATAAACATCTCCTCGGCAAGCTGCAGCTTCTCGACCGGGCCCGCCACCATCTCCCGCATGCTGCTCTCAAGTGAGCTTAGGCTGTTGATGCCGAATGCCGCGGTAGTGGCTGACAAAGCAATGACAATGGCGAAAGTACCAGTCCAAGCTTAAGTCTGATCGTAAAGCGCATGTCTCAAATTCCTCGCGAAGTGCAAAATTGACAGTGAAACCAATTTCTGAGTTCACAGTCCAACTGCCTAACTCGTCTCAACCGTCGTCCTCGTATCCATCAATGCCGCGTCGTCGCTGGAGAACAATCGCGGAAGATCGAGGATAATAACGAACTCCCCGTTGCGGCGAGCCACGCCGCTTATGTAGTCCGATCGCCACCTGATCCCGATATCCGGCGGCGCCTCGACCTCCCGCAGGCTGAGCGCCATCACCTCGAACACCCGGTCGGCAATCAGCCCAAGCGCCAGGCGCCGCCCGGAGATCTCGATCTCCAGGACCAGGATGCGCGTGTTCTCGTTCGCCGCCGTCGCCGGCAGACCCAGTTTCACCCGCAGGTCGATGACCGGGACGCTGCGCCCCCGCACATCGATCAATCCGGCAAGATAAGGCGGCGCCTCGGGAAGCCGGAACATCGGCCGCATGTCCAGGATTTCCACCACCGACTCGACCGGCACCGCGAAGACTTCCTGCTCGATCCCCAGCGTGACGAATTGCGCGTCACCTTTCATTTCTGCCCTGGTGTCCATGATGCAATCAATACTTCACGAAATCGGCGTCACGAGCATCCGACGCCTCGTTGACCAGATCAAGCGCGAAACCACCGGCTGCATCAGTCTTGTCGTGACCGTTACCGCCATGCGCCAGTCCGGATCGCGACGGACTTGCTTGGGGTGCTGGGACGCACCTTGTGCGCCACCGGCGCCGCGGCGGCTATCCGCGTAGCACGCCGGGTCGGGGCAGGTTCCACCGGCTCCGCTTTTGCCGCCCGAACCGGACGGCGCCCGTTCGCAGGCGCCGTATCAATCCGGAAATACGCAATGCTCGACTGCAACTGCTCGGACTGCGCCGCCAGTTCCTCCGACGTCGCCGACATTTGCTCCGAGGCGCTGGCGTTCTGCTGCGTCACCTTGTCAAGCTGCTGGATCGCCTGGTTGATCTGGTCGCCGCCGATATCCTGCTCGCGGCAGGCCGCACTGATCTCGGCCACCAGTTCCGCTGTCTTCTTGATGTCCGGCACCAGCCGGCTCAGCATCTCGCCAGCCTCGCTGCGCCGCCTTCACCGTCTGCGACGACATCGTGCTGATCTCCGCCGCCGCCGTCTGGCTGCGTTCGGCCAGCTTGCGGACTTCCGAGGCAACGACCGCGAAGCCCTTGCCGTGCTCGCCGGCCCGCGCCGCCTCAACCGCGGCATTCAGCGCCAGCAGATCGGTCTGCCGGGCGATCTCCTGCACGATGGTGATCTTCTCGGCGATCGTCTGCATCGCCGTCACCGCACGGGTCACCGCCTCGCCGCTGATCTGCGCGTCGTTGGCCGACTGGCGGGCGATCTTCTCGGTCTGGCTGGCGTTGTCGGCGTTCTGCTTGATGTTGGCCGCCATCTGTTCCATCGAGGCCGAAGCCTCTTCGGCCGCCGAAGCCTGCTCGGTCGCGCCCTGCGACAACTGCTCGCGCACTGGCCGACAGTTCCTGGCTGCCCGACGAAACGTT
Organism: uncultured Alphaproteobacteria bacterium; assembly: GCA_963790515.1. Taxonomy (GTDB): domain Bacteria; phylum Pseudomonadota; class Alphaproteobacteria; order Acetobacterales; family Acetobacteraceae; genus Rhodopila. The sequence continues at coordinate 262,518 of CAWBPF010000021.1, forward strand.
CTCCGACGCGCCCATCGCTTCGCCAACGACCTCACGCAGCTTGACCAGCATGCGCTCCAGCGCCAGCCCAAGGCTGTCCTTTTCGGACAGCAACGTCGTGACCACAGTCAGGTCGCCGTCGGCAATCGTGTCGGCTACCTTGGCGGTGTTCCGCAAATTCGTCGACATCTTGTTCAGCGCGTCGACCAGATCCTTGATCTCGTCGTTCGTTCGCCGCTCGATCTGCTGGTCAAGATCACCCAGCGCAACAGCGTCCGCCAGAAATTTCGCCCGGCCAAGCCCCCGGCTGATCGTCAGCGACAGCCACACCGCGGTGGAAATGCCGATCAGCAACGCCGCGGCAACCCCGCTCAACAGGATCGTCCGCGACCGTTCGTACTCAGCCGCCGCCTCCGCCTGCGCATCGCCCGTCTGCCTGCGATAGACCGCAACAAGGTCAGACAGTTGCTTCTGCGCGTCACCAACCAGTTGGCGTCCAGGGCCGGTGGACAGCTCCTGTGCCTTGGCTTGCTCGCCATGCTTGCCAAAATCACGTATTTTGTCGTCAACGGCCAGGAATTGCTCCCAGGTACCATGCAGCACGGTCCATTTCGGCCTCGCTTCGACACTCACGATCGCATGTATCTTATCAAATAGAGTTTCAAACTGCTGACGAAGGGCCAATATTTGCTGGTCATATTTTTCAATCTGCTCGGGTGTAGTCGACAAAATCAGGTTCTTCTCTGCCCGCACCACCTCGACCAGGTCTATCATTTCCTCCTCAGACCACTGAAGCTTCAGCACCGGGCCGTTCACCATGCCCACCATCGTCTGGTTGAGAGAACCGAGGCTGCTGATCCCAAGTCCTGCCGCGCCGGCCGCCAGGGCAATGACCACGCCAAAGGCCACACCGAGCTTTAGTTTTATTGTCAAACGCATGATTTGAATTCCTGATTCGTAACGCTGAAGCCATGAGGCGGACCGGACTGGATCTCAGCCGAACCGATAAAACAGTCCGCGCGGTGGCATGGAGTAACGACACCGCCCGGAGCCAGATCCAAAACTCACACCGCGGCCAGTTGCGCCGACGGATGCCCAGCCGAAACAGCGACATCCTTCACGTCGGCACTGGTAAAGATCCGCCCGATATCCAGCACGACAATGAAGTCGCTGCCGCGCTTGCCGATGCAACGGATGAACTCCGACCGCCACCGCATCCCGATCCGTGGCGTCTCTTCCAGCGCCGAGGCGGCAACTTCCGTAATCTCGTACACCTTGTCGGCGCGGATACCGACGGTGACCGGATCGCCATCGATCTCGACCTCGATCACCACGATACGGGTGTCGATCGTCGGCGGCGTTTGCTCCATCCCGAATTTCAGCCGCAGATCCGCCAGCGGAACCACCTTGCCCCGCACATTGATCAGGCCATTCAAAAACGGCCGGCTGTTCGGAACCTCCGTGATCGGCACCAGGTCGAGGATCTCACGCACGTGCGCGACCTCAAGCGCAAAGATCTCACCCTGCAGGGCAAGGGTCAGCACCTCGAGCGAATGCCCGCCGTTCCAGATCGTCATGCTGAGCGTCCTTTCATGTTCATACCGCCGCCTTCAGCCGGTCTTCGTACGCCCGGCCGAAATTGACCAGGTGCGCGACACCCAAGGCTCAGCGCCGCCGCGCCGTCGCCCTGGACCACCGCTAAATCGGCATGCAGTTCCGACAGCGATTTGATCACCGTCTGGTGATTGCCGATCGCCTGGTCAAAAAACAGCCCCACCCGTTGCTTGGTTAAAGAAATGATCATCACCTTCTGATAGGGATCTGGCGGGACAGAGGTCTTGTACAACTCGCGCAATCCAAGATGAGGCGCAAGATCGCCACGAATACTGGCGACGAATTGCGCGTCACCTTGCATGTCTGCCGTAGCGTCCATGATTTAATCAATACTTTACGAAATCGACGTCGCGAGCATCCGACGCCTCGTTGACCAGATTAAGCGCGAAACCGCCCGACACATTGGTCTTGTCGTGACCGCTCCGGGTATGACCGGCGCGGACCGCAACAGGCCTGCTCGGATGAACTTTATGCGCCACCGGTGTCCCGGCTCCGATCCTGATGGAACGCCGCTTCGGTGCCGGCTCAACCGGTTCCTCCTTTGCCGCTCGTGGCGCTTGAGTTGGCACGGTGTCGATCCGGAAATAGGCAATGGTCGCCTGCAACTGCTCGGCCTGCGCCGCCAGTTCCTCCGAGGTCGCCGACATCTGTTCCGAGGCGCTGGCGTTCTGCTGCGTCACCTTGTCGAGCTGCTGGATCGCCTGGTTGATCTGGTCGCCGCCGACATCCTGCTCGCGGCAGGCGGCGCTGATCTCGGCGACCAGTTCGGCCGTCTTCTTGATGTCGGGCACCAGCCGGGCCAGCATCTCGCCGGCCTCCTGCGCCGCCTTCACCGTCTGCGACGACAGCGTGCCGATCTCGGCCGCCGCCGTCTGGCTGCGCTCGGCGAGCTTGCGCACTTCGGAGGCCACCACCGCGAAGCCCCTGCCGTGTTCGCCCGCCCGCGCCGCTTCGACCGCCGCGTTGAGCGCCAGCAGATCGGTCTGGCGGGCGATCTCCTGCACGATGGTGATCTTCTCGGCGATCGTCTGCATCGCCGTCACCGCGCGGCTCACCGCCTCGCCGCTGGTCTGCGCGTCCTTGGCCGACTGGCGGGCGATCTTCTCGGTCTGGCTGGCGTTGTCGGCGTTCTGCTTGATGTTGGCCGCCATCTCCTCCATCGAGGCGGAGGCCTCCTCGGCCGACGAGGCCTGCTCGGTCGCGCCCTGCGACAGCTGCTCCGCGCTCGCCGACAGTTCCTGGCTGCCCGACGACACGTTCTCCGCGGCGCTCGATCGCCTCGGTGACGACCTCGCGCAGCTTCTCCAGCATGCGCTCCAGCGCCATGCCGAGCGTGTCCTTGTCGGACAGCGGCTTGGCTTCGACCGTCAGATCGCCATCGGCGATCGCGTCGGCCACATTTGCGGTTGCCCGCAGGTTGACGGTCATTCTTTTCATTGCGATTCCAAGCGTGTCCTTGTCTGACAAAGGCTCGATCTCGGCTGTCAGATCTCCCTGTGCGATCGTGTCAGCCAATTTCGCGGTGGTCCGCAGGTTCGCAGCCATCGTATTGAGCGCAGCAACCAGATCAGCTATCTCATCGTTACTGCGAACCACCATCTCTTGTGCGAGATCTCCAAGAGCGACTGCGTTGGCAAGAAGTCTGGCTCGTCCTAGCCCACGGCTGATCGTGAATGAAATCCACACCGCGGTTACGGTGGCGATGATCAGCGCGAGCGTAACGATGCCGATGAGGGTGATCCGCGCGTTCTGATACTGTCTTGTACCGCTCTCCCGAGCCTCGTGCATCAGCCTCTTGTTTAGATCGACAATTGCACGAAGTTCGGCCTTCGCCTCGTCGATCGCGACCTTGCCGGATCCGAAGGTAATTTCCGCGGCCTGTTTCTTATCAAGCTCAGCCAGCCCGCGAACCTTGTCCTGCGCAGCCACAAATTTTTCCCAGGTAACGGCGAAGGCGGCCAGCGACTTTTTGCCTTCTTCCGTGGCGATGGCCTCAAGTCGTGAGCGGCGAGCAAGCAGAGCGTTGCGGCTTTCCGCTATCTCATCCTCGTAATGTTTTGCCAGCAAGTCGGTGGGCGCCAGGATCAGGCTCCGCTCGGCCCGCGAAAGTGCGACCAGATCAGTGTAAAGCTCCGTCGCTACTTGCGCACGCTCAACCGGTCCACGCAGGAGGTCATCCATCGAGGTGTCCAGCGAACCGAGACTGCTTATCCCAACGGCGGCGGTTAGCATCGACAGCAGAATAACGGCGGCGAATGCCAGGCCGAGTTTTAACTTGATCGTAATACGCATGCGATAATCTTTCGGGTCGCGCTAAGACGCAATGGGGCGGTCTCTAACGTCTGGGCTTGAGAATATTCAAACTGTATCAAAAACGATAATTAGCTTGCTGTCGCGCTTGCCGATGCAGCGGATGATCTCCGACCGCCCGGCTGTTCGGAACCTCCGTTATCGAAACTAGATCGAGGATCTCACCCTGCAGGGCAAGGGTCAGGACCTCCAGCGAATGCCCGCCGTTCCAGGTCGTCATGTTGCGCGCCCTTCCATGTTCATACCGCCGCCTTCAACCGGTCTTCATGCGCCTGGCCGAAATCGACCAGGTGCGCGACATCCAGGATCAGCGCCACCGCGCCGTCGCCCAGGATCGTGGCGCCGGAGAACGTCGCTGACATCGGCATGCAGTTTCGACAGCGACTTGATCACCGTCTGGTGGTTGCCGATCACCTGGTCGACGACCAGCCCGACCCGTTGCTCGCCGGACGAGACGATCACCACCTTCTGGTATGGATCGGGCGGCGTCGAGGTCTCGAACAGCTCGCGCAGCCGAAGGAACGGCACCAGATCGCCGCGGATGTTGAGGAAACTGCGGCCGCGCGACCGCGCATCTTCGCTCGAGCGACAGCTCGACGCATTCCTCGACCGCCGACAGCGGCAGCACATAGCGGCCGTTGCCGACCCGCACCAGCAGGCCATCGATGATCGCCAGCGTCAGCGGCAGGCGCAGCGTCATCACCGTGCCCTTGCCGGGCGTGCTGGCGATGTCGATCTTGCCGCGCAGCCCCTCGATCGTGCGCTTGACCACGTCCATGCCGACGCCGCGGCCCGACAGGCTGGTGACCTCCCGCGCGGTCGAGAAGCCGGGCTGGAACAGCACCTGGAACAATTCTCCATCCGACAGCTTGGTGCCCGGCGCCAGCAGCCCTTGCTCCTCCGCCCGGGCCTGGATGCGCGCGCGGTCGAGCCCCCGCCCGTCATCGACGATGGAGATCAGCACTTCCGCACCCGCATGGCGCGCCGACAGCGTGATGTGCCCGTGCGCCGGCTTGCCCGCCTCCGTCCGTGCCTCTGGCCCTTCCAGGCCATGGTCGATGGAATTGCGGATCAGATGGATCAGCGGATCGTTCAGCCGCTCGATCATCGTCTTGTCGAGCTCGGTCTCCTCGCCGACCGTGGTCAGCTCGATCTTCTTGCCAAGCTGCTGCGACAGGTCGTGGACCAGGCGGCGGAAGCGGCCGAACAGCGAGCCGATCGGCACGGTCCGCACGCCCATCGTGGTGTCGCGCAGTTCGACCGCGAGCCGCTCGATCTCCTCGGCGACTAGCTTGACCTGGGCGTCGTTGCTGTTCGCCGCGACCTGGGTCAGCCGCGACTGCGCGATCATCAGCTCGCCGACCCGATCCATCAGCTCATCCAGCCGTTCGGCCGGTACGCGGATGCTGTCGGCAACCTTGGTTGCGCGAACCTGGGGCGGTTCGGCCGAGGCAGACGCCGCCGTGCCCTGCGCCGGCACCGGATCTGGCGCAGCCGATTCAGTAGGCACCGGCCCAACCACACCAGGATCGGCGGCACCAACGTCGGCCGCAATCTCACCCGTCGGGCTGCCGTCATGCCCTTGATCGACTGCCACGATCTCCAGCTCCATGTCGTCGATCACGAACAGGAACACGTCCTCGATCGCCGCCCGAGGTTGGTGCGTTGACAGCACGACGTCCCACCCAAGATGGCAGTTCGTCGGAACCATCGCTTCCAGCGGCGGCACCGAGCGGTTTGTGCGGTCACGGTGGCCGTTCCCAGGCCGCGCAATTCCTCCAGCAGCAGCAGCGGGTTGGTGCCCATCGCCATGGCATTTTCCGCCAGGCGGAACCGGACGCGCCAGGTGGTCAGGCCGGGTTCCGCCACAGCCGCCGCCACAGCCACACCCACCGCCGTCACGCCCGCCGCCGCCACATTCCCCGCCGTCAATGGGACGCCTTCAACGATCGCCTTGAGCGCGCGCAGGATCTCGCCTTCCGCCACCGGGTCCGCCGCTTCTGGCTGCTCGATCAGCAGGCGCATCCGGTCCTTGGCCGCCAGCGTCACCGCGATCAGCTCACGGCTGGCCTTCACCTTGCCCTTGCGCACCAGATCGAACGCGGTCTCGACGTGATGGGTGAAGCCGGCAACGGCGTCAAAGCCGAACATCGCGCCGGAGCCCTTGATCGTGTGCAGGGCGCGGAAGGCGGTGTCGACCAGGTCGATGTCGCCCGGCGTGTGCTCAAGATCGAGCAGCGCCTGCTCCAGCACTTCAAGCAGTTCCTGCGCCTCCTGCAGAAACGTTTCGGTCGCCTCGCTCCCGCTCATGCGCCGATGACCTTGCGCACGACGCCGATCAGTTGTTCCTGCTGAAATGGCTTGGTGATCCAGCCGGTCGCACCAGCGGCCTTCGCCTCCTGCTTGATCGCCGGATCTGATTCCGTCGTCAGGAAGATGATCGGCACGCCCTTGTACGCAGGCAGCTTGCGCAACTCGCGGATCAGACCAAGCCCGTTCATAACTGGCATGTTGAGATCGGTCACCACTAGGTTGACCGTGGTTTCCCGCGCCTTCGCCAGCCCTTCGGCGCCGTCGCCCGCCTGGATGATCTGGTAGCCGGCACCGGACAGCGTCAACTTCACCATCTGGCGAATGCTGGCGGAGTCATCAACGCATAGTATGGTTTTTGTCATGACAACCCTGTTTCTTTAAGCCAGAAGGCCTGATCCGAATTTGGCTGATCCACACCGGCGCCGATAAAGCCACTCCGCTCCAGCACCTCGCGCAGCACACCGGAAGCCGGTTGCGCCAGCGTGACGGAACGGCCCGCCTTACGCGCGCTTTCCCGCGCCGCCACCACTAACTGAACGAAACTCAGGTCGACCTCATCAACCCCCCCGCAATCGATCTCCAAGACCGGTTGGTCGGCCTTACCCAGAAGCTGCGCATGGATGGCCTCGGCCGACTGAAGCGTTGCCGCGCCGCTGAAAACGAGACGGCCATCAACTGAAATCGTGTTTGCCATTTATGCGTCCATTTCCGTTGACCAAATCTCTCGGCAGCCACCGCCGTCGCTACCGGCTTGCGCACCAGCCGACACGACCCAGGCCGGCTTCAATGCGGAATTTATCGACCGACAAATTGTGCAATTACCACTTGAACCGACCATGCTATTCCCGCTGAACCGTCAACAAAGCCAAGGCAGGGAACTGCCCAAGGTTAAGCCCACGTCAGGCCCGGCCTCACGATGCACGCGCAAGGTTAATAAGCGGCTAACACTGCCCGATTTTCGCCGTTTCCCAGAGACACGTTGACGATTACAATGGTAACGACCTGGACGTTGCCATCCCCCGAATACCGCCGCATGCCACACCCCGCTCCGTCATCACCGCTGACTTGCCCCGCAAGCGCCACGCTGCGATCCTCCGACCCAAGAGGAAGCCGCCAGGAGCCAACATGAGCGACACATTACCCACCGCCACCCGCGTCGCCGACCCCGGCATCCGCGCCCTCTATCGCCTGGAAAACCGCTGGCAGGCCTGGCTCGACGTGGAGGTCGCGCTGGCCCGCGCCCAGGCCGAGCTCGGCATCATCCCAACCGGAGCCGCCGAAGCCATCGCCGGTGCCGCGCGCCTGGACAACATGGACCGCGCCCGCATCGACGAAGGCTTCGCCCGCACCGGCCACACCATCGTCCCCCTGGTCTGGGAACTCGGCCGCATCGTCGGCGACCCGCACGGCGGCTGGGTCCACTGGGGCGCCACCACGCAGAACATCACCCAGACCGGCGATCTGCTGGTCCTGCGCCAGGCGCACCACGTCTTCCTGCGCCAGATCGGCGAAATCCTGATCGGCGATGGCCGACCTCGCCGACAAGGGCGCCGAAATGCCGATCGCCGGCCGCACCCACGGCCAGCACGCCGTGCCCGCCACCTTCGGCTACAAGGTCGCCGTCTGGATCGACGAACTGATCCGCCACACCGAGCGCTTCCGTCAGGCCGCCCCTCGCCTGTTCGTCGCCATGCTGGGCGGCGGGGCAGGGACCTACGCCTCGCTCGGCCAGAACGGCCCGCCGGTCCAGCAGGGCATCGGCCGCCTGCTGGGCTTCGGCTCCATGACCGTGCCCTCCCGCGCCATCGGCGACCACCTCGCCGAAAACATCACTGCTGCTCGGCCTGCTCGCCGCCACCTGCGGCAAGATCGGCCGCGAAATCTACACCCTGATGAAGACCGAGTTCGGCGAGGTCGAGGAACCCGTTCCGCCCGGCACCGTCGGCAGTTCCACGATGCCGCAGAAGCGCAACCCGAAACTCTGCCAGGACGTCATCGCCGCCGCCGCCGAAATCCGCGCCATGGTGCCGCTGGCGCTGGAGGCGATGACCACCGAGCACGAGGCCGACCGCACCACCAGCCTGATGATGGACACCGCCGAATCGCGCGCCTGCATCGCCACCGGCGACATGCTCGGCCGCCTGCACCGAGATCATGCGCGGCCTGCGCCTCGATCCCGCCCGCATGCGCGCCAACCTCGACCTCGGCGGCGGCCTGATCATGGCCGAGGCGGTGATGCTCGACCTCGGCGCCGCCATCGGCCGCCAGCACGCCCATGACGCGGTCTATGACGCCGCGCAGGACGCCTTCACCCAGGGCAAGTCGTTCGGCGAACTGCTCGCCGCCGATCCCCGGGTCACCGCCCACATGACCCCGGAACAGATCAACCCGCCTGCTCGACCCCACCGCCTATACCGGTCTATGTGCCGACATGGCCCGCGACGGCGCCACCAGGGCGCGGGCCGCCGCGATGGAGTTGCTGAAATGACGGAACTGGATGTCGATCACCTGCGGTCCTGGATCGGCAAACAGGAAACCCTGCACGATCAGGTCACGCGGTTTCCCATCGCCGCGCTGTCCGCGACGCTCGACCGCGACGACCCGCCGCCGCAGGCCGGCGACCCTCTGCCGCCGCTTTGGCACTGGCTGTATTTCCTCCCGACCGCCCGGCAATCGATCCTGGGACCGGACGGCCATCCCGCGCGAGGCGGCTTCCTGCCCCCCGTGCCGCTGCCCCGCCGCATGTGGGCCGGCGGCCGGTTCACCTTCCACCAGCCGCTGCGCGTGGACGAGCCGATCACCCGCACCTCCACCGTGCAGGACGTCACCATCAAGCACGGCCGCAACGGCGCGCTGTGCTTCGTTCTGGTGAAGCACGAGGTCTCCGGCCAGCACGGTCTCGCACTGGAGGAAGAACACGACATCGTCTATCGCGACATGCCGCAACCCGGCGAAGCCCCGGCCGCACCGCGCCCGGTCCGCACCGACGCCGTCTGGCAGCGCGACATCCATCCCACCGATCCGCTGCTGTTCCGTTACTCCGCACTGACATTCAACAGCCACCGCATCCACTACGACCGCCGCTACGTCACCGAAACCGAAGGCTATCCCGGCCTGATCGTCCACGGCCCGCTGATCGCCACGCTGTTGATCGACCTGCTGCGCCGGAACACCACCCAACCTGTCGCGACGTTCCGCTTCCGCGCCGTCAGCCCGCTGTTCGATATCGCCCCGTTCTCGGTCCACGGCGCGCCTGACGAAAAGAACGGCGCCGCACTGTGGGCCCGCAACCCGGACGGCCATCTGGCGATGGAGGCCGAGGCGACCTTCTAACGCCTCTGGACATGGATTGTCGGGCGGGCCCCACTTGGGTCCAGCATCGCAGAGACCCGTGCGGAGGCGTCCGGCTTCGGCCAATTCGGGCTTCAGGCCGCACGACTGAATATCAGGTGGTGGCGGAAGCCGGCCGGGAGTGGAATAGCGGGTCTGGACCACGAGGCCGGAAACTTGCCGTTCGCTCGGCGTTCAGTGATCGGCCGGTTTCGGCCCATGCACGGAATTCACGCAACCCCAATGGCTTCCGGGAACCGGACATGTACCCGATTAATGAAGGGCGGCCGAACAAGGTTTCCCGTACAACGGCGCAACCTGCAGGCGGATCTGAACTCGCATTTCGATGAAAGCCGTTTTCAGAACTACGGCAGTCATCCCTGCGCCGGACCAGGCGTCGATCATCTCTAAGGCCATCGGGAACCTCAATGCAGTCCAGCGTCTGTTAGGTCATAGCGAGATCGAGAGCACGGTTCGCGAGCTCGGCGTTGATGTCGGGAACGCGCTTGCGCATATCGAGGTGTGAACACCCGGTCGGGCACGACCCTTACGTTTCAGAGGCCGGCCTTCAACCCTTCAAGGCAACAAAAGAACAACGCCACCATCCCAAAAGTAGCCGCCAGCCGGGCTGTTTGCTGGCGGCGCTACACTGAAATATCAAAAGGTGCCGGGCGCGGGCACGATCTCGATGTCGACGTTCTGACGGCGCATCCTGCGTCGGCGTGGCGGAACGACTGATCAGCGGCGGACGCTGGACGATCCAGCCGATCGCCGGACCGCCCGCGTCGACCGTCGTTAGCGCTTGATCCCGGCCAGGGCGTTCTGGATCCCGGCCGTCGCCCAGGGGCCCCACGGCATGGTGAAGAACTTGAACCCCTTCTGGACGAAGAAGTTCGGGTCCATCCCGGGCGGGATGAAATACATCCCGGCGGCGATGCCGTGCTTCGCGGCGGTCGCCGCGATTTTATCGAGCGCTCGCTGATAGATGTCGCACTGGTAGTCGAGCGGCACCCCCAGCTCGATCGAAAGGTCGGACGGGCCGATCAGCAGGACGTCGACGCCCGGGACCGAGGCGATGGCATCGAGGTTCTCCAGCGCCTGGTTGGTCTCGATCATCGGCACGATGACGAAGCTCGTTGTTCACGGCATCCATGTAATCGCGGTAATTCTTGAACTCGCCCCACTCGCCGCGCACCCCGGCGTTGCTGCGGTTGCCGAGGGGAAAATAGCGGCAGGCGCGCACGACGGCCTCCGCCTCCGCGCGGGTGTTGACCATCGGCACAATGATGCCGCGCGCCCCGGCGTCAAGCGCGAAGCAGATCTGATACGCCTCGTTGGCGGCGACGCGCACCACCGGCGCCGCCTGCTTGCCGCGCATCGCCTGGATCGACGGCTGCAGCTGCTTGATCTCCCAAGGGGAGTGCTGGGTGTCGAACAGCAGGAAGTCGTACCCGGCGTCGGCCAGGATCGACACGTCGACGTTCGGTGCCCCGGCGGTCCCGACGACGGTTCTACCTGACTTGATGGAGTCTTTGATGGCGTTCATCTGGCGTCGATTCCTCCCACAGTAGCTCTGGCGCCCGTTCAACCGACCGACGGTGACGGGCGCGTCGGCGCGGCATTATCGCACATTGGCGAAGCGGCGCAGCCTACGAGGCTGTCCCGATCAGGGTCACCTCGACGAAGGGGCAGTGCCAGCCCCTCCGCATTGTCCCTCCAAGCCGCCAGTCCGCCTCCCACCCACTCCTACCGGAGCCACACGGCGGGCACCGGTTCTGTATCATGGAAGGCCAATCCGCCACTGGTCAAAACCTGCGTGCAGCGGCACCAGTGCCCGATCGCAGAGAAAAGCGGTTCGCGCCGCGATCATGATTCGCCGCGTAAATCGGCCACTTCAACGATATCACGCCGTGTCGCCCTTCGCAGATGGACGGCACCAGCACCGCCGCCCGCCTTCCAGTCACCCAACGCCGACCCCCAGGAATTGCCATCCACCCCGCGAACGAACAGACTAATGTCGTGACAAAGCTGACCTGGACTCCCGGGCTCGCATAAAAAGAGGAAACGACCATGACACAGACCATCAGCCGCCGCACGGCGCTCGGCGCGGGACTCGCCGCCGGCGTCACGTTGGCGGCACCGCGCATCGCCCGGGCAGCCGACCAGACCATCCGCATCGGCGTCCTCACCGACATGGCGGGCACCTACGCCTTCCTGACCGGCGAGGGCTCGGTGCTGGCAACCCAATTCGCCATCGACGACTTCCGCCAGCAACACCCCGAACTCAAGGTCGAGCTGCTGTCGGCCGATATGCAGTTGATACCTTTGATCCCTCTCGCGCTGTCTTTTCCATTCCCTGTCCGGTTCTGCCTTGCTGGCTCTCTTCTCTTGCTCTTTACGCCATTTGACAGCACGGGTAACAATCACCCGGCACGCTACGATAGACTACCCGCGGTTGACACCACCTTTCCCTCCATGGAGACCTGCAATCCGTTCGATGCCACACTTCCCTGTCTTGATGGCCGCAAGCGTAAGCAATACATTACTTCTATGTTCATCTACTTCGTT
>CAWBPF010000022.1:0-131136 GCA_963790515.1 uncultured Alphaproteobacteria bacterium
TTGTGCGTCTACGCTTGACCCGTACGTATTGCTGGGCCATCTGATCGTGCCGAACTTCGGCAACATGCCGCTCTGGCTGACCCTGCCCATGGTCGGCAGCGGCCATTCCGTCCAAAACTACCTGAAGGCGCATCGGGACGTGCTCGAAACCCTCCGCCTCTTCGATGCGGCGACGGCGGCGACGCATATTAAGATCTCCATGCTCCTTGCCGTCGCCCGCTTCGATCCGGCGGTGGCGCCGCCCTGCCAGTTTTCGATCGCCAATGCGCTGCCAATGCCAAATCGTCATGAAACCTTTATCCTGGATGCGGGCCATTTCGACTATCCCGGGTGCCGGGAGCAGCACGCGCTTCTCTCAGAAAAGGTCAGGCAGCACTTCCGGGTGACATGAGGCGAGATTATCGGCGCTGGTACAGTCCGCGACTTTATCGCGACATGGAACTCCTGATCTTCGGCCATGCCGGAGCAAAGGTGCTGATGTTTCCCACGCGGGACGGGCGGTTCTGGGAATACGAAAAGCTCAACATCGTCTCGGGCCTCGCCGACAAGGTCAATGCCGGGCACTTGCAGCTTTATTGCATCGAGGGGCTGGCGCGGGAGACCTTCTATGACACAGGCCGCCATCCGGCCGACCGCATCCGCCGCCACGCAGCTTTCGAGGACTACATCCTCAACGAGGTCCTTCCGCTCATGGCCTGGACCAATTCCCACGATTGCACGATGGCGATGGGCTGTAGTCTCGGCGCATTCCAGGCCGCCAGCCTCGTTCTGCGGCATCCCCACCTCTTCCGCAAGCTGGTTGCCTTTTCCGGCCGCTATGATCTGACGATGAAGGTGGAATGCTTCGACGACCTGTTCGACGGCCATTACGGCGACGACATCTATTTCACACGCCGACACATTTCCTGCCAAGCCTTGCCTGCGCATGGCGGCTGGAAAAGCTGCGCCAGCTTGACATCGTTCTAGCCGTCGGCAAGGCCGATCCGTTCCTTGAAAACAACCGCCATCTCAGCCGTCTCCTCGACGAAAAGAGCGTCCGCCATCAACTGCATGTCTGGGACGGACGCGCCCATCGCCCAGGCGCATGGCGCGAAATGGCGGCACTGTATGTTTGAGGCGATATGGACCTCAACTTGAAGAGAGGGATAGCAGCGAAGCTTTTCACCGCTGCCAGCCGGCGCAAGGTCGAGCAAACGGTTGCGTTCCCAGATCCCCGCCCGAAAGCAGCCGTTCTGCTCCCGGCAAAGTCCGGTCGTTCAAGCCAGTGGTCACGGATAACCGCATGTCGGCGGGAAGCGGCCGCAACGGAATCAAGTCGTGAGACCACACGCTTCCGATAGCCGGTGACGCAACCGTCCTGAAACCGGTCATGGCACCGCGTCACAGTGATTTTGATGGATTGCCGGATCAGTTTCTTGGCTCTTCGTCCAACGACTGCCCGGTCTGGTGGCCACGGCACCGACCGGCCGCTGACGACGGGAAGCGAGCGCAGCGCGCACCGACGCGACGGCTACTATGCGCCTATGACAGACCGCGTGCGTGCAAAGTAGCCATTCCGAACCGAGATATTTGCCAGTTTACCGAATATCGTATCCGCCCGTTCATCCCGGCCTTGCTGGACGCGGCGTGGCCGACGGCAGACCCACGTTGATCTGGATCAAAGCGGAGCCTGAGTGCGGGCCTAAGGTCATTCTTGCCAGTTTGGGAGACGGACAATGACAGTGGACAAGGACCGGATCGCCGGGTCCGCGAAAGAGATCAAGGGCTCAATCAAAGAGGCCATTGGCAAAGCGGTCGGCGATACAAAGCTGCAAACCGAAGGAAAGGCCGATCAGGCCGAAGGCAAGATTCAGAACGCCATCGGTGGTCTGAAAGACACGCTCAAAGACGCACTGAAGAAATAGCGTCAACGCCCGTCGAAGGCTGGTGATTGAGGGCGTGGCAAGCAACCCGCCCGACATGCAGCCGATTGCGAACCGATTTACCACGCGTGACGGCGGTTCGTGACACCCAGCGACGCGGCGCCTTACGCATGGGCGGAAGGCCGGTGGTTGCGCCGTGCGATGCAATAAAGGCCCCCGGTCAGAACATGGTCCTGCCGGGTGCAGCCAGGGATGCGCTGAAGATGCTTCCCGGTTTCAACGACGTTGAGTGAAGGTGACAAATGAGCACGATTCTTATTATCGTCATTTTGATTATACTGTTGGGTGGTGGCGGAGGATACTATGGTTATAATCGCTATGGCGGGTCAGGCCTCGGCGGCGTTCTTGGCTTGGTCTTGATTGTTTTAGTGGTGCTCTGGCTCCTGGGTGCCATCGGCGGCATCCCACTTAACCGGCCGTGATCCCTGTGGGCGATTCGTTGTCGCAGGCTTTTGCGACAGGGATGGATAGCTTCCGAAGTCGCCATAAGCCGTGATCGCCGTCGAACAGCAGGACCAGCACGACGGTACCGCACCAGCGTGATCCGTTGCGGACCCCGGCTCTGGGCCGCAAGCACGAGCGCGCCAGGCCCAGAGCCGGTCTGAACATAGCATGAATGCGCCAGCGGCCAGTGCAGTCAGTTCGACACCTGAAACCAGGTGTTGCGGGGCGTCAATTACGCCGGCTGCAAATGGCTGGGCGTCAGGCGAAAAGCCGGCAGGTCGCGTGCAATCTCCTCCGGTGCGAGAAAACGAACGCCGTATTGTGCGAACACCTTTATGGTTTCCGCCAGGTCTACCGTTGCATAGGTAATCCCATCATCTGGCGGGATATCCAGGCTCTGCGCCGGAATGGCCATGGTCGCGGTTGCGTTCATAAACCCACCCGGCGTCATGAGCGCCAGCATGTGAAGCTCTGAGGACTGGATTTTGAAGGCGTGTGCCTGGCGTCTTGGCATAAATACGCACGCCCCGGCACCGGCGTGGAAGCATTCCTCCATGACATACACTGCCAGCCTGCCGTCCAGCACATAGAACATTTCGTTTCATGTTCATAAACATGCGGCGGCGGTTCCGTGCCCTTCTTCATTTTCGTCACGACAAGTTCAAGGGCGCCGCCCGTATCCTGCTCCGTTGCCAGATTGGATATGAGAATGCCTTTATACCAGGTCGACATCTCAACGGTGGGTGCGCGTGTGAACGCCTTGAGGTTTGTATCCACAGTCATTTGTCCGGATGCATTTTCTGTTGATCCGTCAAAGCGCCGATTGGACCGGGCAAATCATGAACGCGGTAATAAGAGCCCGCCACCGCCACCTTGTTCAGGCGAATGAGATACTTTGCCCTCGTCTTCTCCGGCCGGGCTCAGGCTCGCCGACCGGCCCGGATGGACAATGCAGCGGTGGCATCACCGCTGCGCCTGAGGCCAGCGCGTCCTCTATTGTCGTTTTGTGCTATACCAGCCAAGATTTTCTTGCTTGAACTCTCAATACCCGTCTCGAGCGGCGTGTATTATCAGATGGAATATCTTAACAAGCCCCATCCCATAAGGCGCGGCGAGCGCGGTTGTGCAAGGCTTAGGACATGACAATGCAGCCGCGTCTGTGGCCCGCCGCCGGACAAGTCGATGCTAGACATCCCCGCCGCTGAAACGGAACGATATCGGCAGTCCGCAAAGTTGCGCGCCTTCTGCTAACGATCCGCGTCGCGGAAATGGCCGCTTCCAGGCACACTCCGCCCAAAAATCAGCAGTCGGGTTCGCCCGTCAGGGGCGGCATTGAAACATGCTCCAATATCCTGGGGCTGGCCGTTTACGACCATTCGCGCCCGCGCCACCATCAGGTCGATGGGGGCGTCCATCGGCATCGGCCCGCCCAGAAGATAGCCCTGCATCTCGCCGCGCTGGAGCTTTTGCATGATCGCGAGTTGCTGCGGCGCCTCAACGCCCTCGGCAACCACCGTAAGCCCCAGGTTGCGGCCAAGCCCGACAATCGTTCGGACGATGATTGGCGTATCGTCGGCGGCGCCAGGCCGCATGATGAACGATCTGTCGATCTTGAGTTATTGACACGCAATTTCTGCAGGTAGCCAAGGCTGGAGTATCCTGTGCCAAATCCGTCCAGTACAGATGCGAACCCATGGGCATGCAACTGCGTCAATACGTCAGCAACCCGGCTGGCACCTTTCGTGAGCACGCCCGCGGTGATCTCGATTTGCAATCGGCTCACTGGTAAACCGCTACGGGGCAGGCGTGGCACGCAACCGCCGTCAGGTCCGACAACCGGAACTTTCGGCCGGGCGGCATAACGTCATCGTTTCAGTTAACACCGGATTACGACGTCCACAAATGGCACAAGGGGAAAACCCCGGCGATGGAGATTTCACGCAGGCGTAGACTACCCTTACGTACAGCGTTTCCGTGAAACCATACCTATCATAAATCTTCGCCGGCTAGCCGACATCGATCTCGGAAGAGCGGTTCCATAGGCTCGGTTCTACGGAACCGCTGCACTAGGCCACACCGGTAATTCGTAAGCCGAAGCCGGCTCCGGCCGCTGCCACGACCGGGCCAAACCGCACTATTGCTGTCGGCCATTTGCATGACAACAATCAGTGCACCAGCGGCGCTCAGGTTGCCCGGGAAAGCTGCCAAAACCGACGGCACTGTCAGCGGCAACAGCATCTCTTGGCCGATCGCGGCCAGTCGATGTGCGACAGTCTCCAGACCCATCGTCAAGGCAGGCAGCCATCACAGCCACCCGCCCAGCGTTGCACCCATCACAAGTCAAGCAAGCACCGCATCCAACCCGCGCAATCCACCTATTGCGGCTGCTTGCCCGACGGCCCAGTAGAAGCCGACTGATTGTCTGACGGAACGACCTTCTTGCCCGAATCCCCCATCGTCTCCGTCTTCAACGTCGAACCACCCGCCGAAGTCGTCGCCGGACCAGAAGACCGCGCATCATTCGGGGCGCCCGGCGTCGTGCTCTTCAATGCCGCCCCACCACCCGCCGAGGATGGATTGTTCTGCTGAGCCATCGCGCCCGCCAGCGGAACTGCCAGCAAGCCAACCGCCAGAAGCGAAAAGCCAGAGATTGAACGCCCAGAGATTGAAAGCATCGTCGCGTATCCTTTCATGCTGCCCCAATCAAACGGACGAAACCCAGTCTCGCAGCGCAGCATCACGAAGAATCAATCGTTTCTCCCACGGATGTCCCGGCAAAAATCGCAGTCCCTGACATATTGCATGCCCGACTCACGGCGATCGGAGCGGCCTGCCGCCGGTCGCGCTGCACTGTCAAGCCGCGGTCCCCATGGCCGCACATCCCCGAGCCCGGATCCGCAACCGGCTCTCCCCACTTGGCCATAAGAGAAAATAAACCTAATAAGGTAAATAATCCTTGACATGAAATACAACTTCCGATAGAAATGACTCGCTGCATTCAACGCCGGGCCACATGAACACCCAACACAAATCCGCCGCCGACACCTTCATGGATCTCATCGTCGCCTTCCTGGCCCCGATGTTCCTCGCCGTCGTCAACGGCGACATCCACCACGCCCGCGCCGCCGCGCTCGAAACGGTGAATGCCTACCGCGCCCAGTCGAAGTTCGACCTGCTCTCCGTCGCCCAGCTCATCGCCTTCGGCCTCGCCGCGCTCGGTTCCCTTAGCCTGTCGATGGCCGACGACATCTCCCTGTCCATGACCCTCCGCCTACGGGCCAATGCCGTCGCCGCCAACCGCGCCAGCGAACAATGCCGCCGCGCCCTGGCCCAGACGCGCTCCGAATCCGCCCCGCTGCCAGAAGCCAGTCCTGCCGATGACTTCCCCGACGAAGTCGCCATCGCCGCCGGGGTGGAGCAAGTGCGCCAGCACGCCGCCGACGCCAAGGCCCGCATCCAGCCGGCGCCGTCCGAACCCGCCGCCGACGACGAACAACGCCGCACCCTATGGGCCAACGCCATGGCCGACGTAGCGGCGGAGGTCACCGCCAGCCTTCCCCACCTTCCGCGTGCCCAACGCCGCGCCGCCTCCATGCGCGCCGCCGCATTAAGCAGCACCGCCCACAGCCTGCTCACCGGCGACAACGGCCAACTGCCACCCCGTTTCAAACCGGGACACCCCATCCAGCCCCGCTAACCGTCTCAGGGCAGACCATCCGCAACTGCCTTCCCGCCGGGCCCGGCAAAAAGACAACCGCTCGGTACAAACCGTTCCGGCAGAAAACCTACCCAGGCAACAACCCTTACCGCCGTCACTGCCCCGTGCCCCCGCTGCCACATCGAGGCTGGAACCGTCCATTGACCGGCTGGCGCTGACCAACCCGATCATACCCTCCCGTTCGGCCGAAACTTGCCAAGCGCGAGCCAACCCGCCAACCGCCCAATGTCCGGCGGATACCGGTCCTCCAGGACCGCAAGCGTCTCGATGCGATCGACCCGGAAATGCCGGTAGTCATCCCGCAGCTCGCACCATGCCGCGATCAGGGTCACGTCGACATAATAGGCCAGCGCAATCGGCCAGATCGTGCGCCGGGTGCGCCGCTCCTGTTCGTCCACGTAAGCCAGCCGGATCTTGCGGGTATCGCGAATGGCCCCGCGGATCTCCGACAGGTCAACCCCTTCGGCCACCCGCGCATTGCCGTCCGAGACAAAGAAGGGCGCCGACTCGAAATAGGCCCGCGTCTGGTCCGGCAGCACGACCGCGATTTTCGCCAGCACACTCGCCGCCGCATCCTGCAAAGTCGGGTCCTTGAGCCGCCGCACCAACTGCGCGCCAACAGCGATCGCATCAACCTCTTCGGTGGTGAACATCAGCGGCGGCAGGTCAAAGCCGCGGCGCAGCAGGTAGCCGATGCCCGGCGCGCCCTCGATCGGCACCCGCCTGGCCTGCAGGGTGGCGACGTCCCGATAAACCGTGCGAACGGTGACCTCCAACTGCTCCGCCAGCGCGGCCGCGGTCATCGGCCCCTTCGCCGAACGCAACGCCTGGATAACATCGAACAGCCGGTCGGCACGGCGCATCTGGGATCCTATAACAAAAGCCGCGAACCAAACCCTACTGACACAACGCTGTCAGTAGCCCGGTTTTATCATGGTCGCTCCATAGGGAAAGGGGCGCCAGCCATGGCAGAGGAAAGCAACCGCGGCGGCAGCCGGATCGCAGTCATCACCGCGGCGACCAGCCTGGGTTTCGCGGTCGTGCAACTCGACGGTTCGATCCTGAACGTCGCACTTCCCAGCATCGGGGCGGCGCTGCACGCCAGCGTGGACGGCCTGCAATGGACCGTCGATTCCTACCTTCTGGTGTTTGCCGCGCTGCTGCTGTCAGCCGGCGCGCTTGGCGACCGGATCGGGTCAAAGCGCGCCTTCATGGCCGGCTTCGCGATCTTTGCGGTGGCATCCGGCGCCTGCGGCATGGCGACCACAACGGGGATGCTCATCGCGTTCCGGGCCATGCAAGGCATCGGCGGCGCGCTGCTGGTGCCATGCTCGCTCGCGCTGATCAACCACGCCTGCCAGGACGACACCGCCGCCCGCGCCCGGGCGATCGGGATCTGGACAGCCTCCGGCGGCGTCGCCCTGGCGGCAGGACCAGTCGCCAGCGGCGTGCTTCTTGGCACCCTGGGCTGGCGGAGCATCTTCCTGGTCAACCTGCCGATTGCCGCCCTAGGGATCTGGCTGGCTGGCCGCTTTGCCGTCGAAACCGACCGCAGCCCGATCAAGCGCGGTATCGATCCTGCCGGCCAGGTCCTGGCAATCGCGCTTCTGTTGGGGATTGTGTGGTCGGTCATCGAAGCCGGACCGCACGGCTGGCGGGCGCCCCGCGTCATCGCCGGGCTGGTCGTCGCGGCAACAGCGGCGATTGGCCTTGGTCTGGTGGAGCGTCGCGCCAAGGAGCCGGCCATCCCGCTTGGTTTCTTCAAAGACCCGACCTTCAGCATAGCAACGATCGCCGGCTTCCTGATCAGCCTGACCATCTATGGCCTGGGTTTTGCCATGAGCCTCTATTTCCAGCAGGTGCTGTTCTACTCCCCGGCCGAAACCGGATGGGCCTTTGTCCCGTTCGCCATCGGCATCACCGTGTCAAACCTCGCCGGGGGATGGCTATCGGCAAAAGCCGGCGCGCGATTGCCGATGATGGGCGGCCTTTTCTTGGCCGCCGCCGGGTTCGCCTGGCTTAGCGGCATCGGCGCCGAGACCAGCTACATCGCCCAGCTCGCAGCGCAGTTGCTGATCCGGTTTGGCATTGGACTGGCGGTCCCACCGATGACAGCCGCGCTACTGTCAACGGTTCCGCGTTCGCGGTCGGGTGCGGCCTCCGGACTGCTGAACGCGATCCGCCAGGCCGGGGCCGCCATCGGCGTCGCGCTGTTCGGGGCACTCATCCGAACCGACATGGTGCGGGGTTTGCGCATCGCCGTCATCCTCTCCGCCGTCGTGCTTGCCACCCTCGCGGTCGTGGCCGCGTTCGGCCTCGGGACGCGGGAAAGGGCGGAAACCCGCAAGCCGGTTCTTGATCTGATGAAGGCTCGATGAATTTGGCCAATCCTGCGGGCCCGACGGTTGCGCCTCTTTCGACGATCCGCCGAAGCGGGCAAACTGCCTCCAACAACAGGAGGCAGCGCCCATGAGCCAGATCACGACACGCGTATTGATCGCCGGCGGCGGCCCGGTCGGTTTGACCGTGGCGATGGACCTCGCATGGCGCGGCGTCTCTGTCCTGGTCCTGGAAAGCCGTGCCCCCGGAGAACCGCCGAGCGTCAAGTGCAATCACGTGAGTGCTCGGACGATGGAGATTTTCCGCCGTCTTGGCGTCGTCCAGGCCGTGCGCAACACCGGCTTGCCCGCCGATTACCCGAATGACGCTGCCTTTCGCATCACCACAACCGGGACCGAGTTATCCCGTATCCCGATCCCCTGCCGGGCCGATCGTTACACCGCGACCGGCGGGCCGGACACATGGTGGCCGACGCCGGAGCCACCGCACCGCATCAACCAGATTTTTCTGGAGCCCGTCCTGTTCGCCCATGCCAAATCCATGCCCGGCGTGCAGATCCGCAATCGCACCCAGCTCATTGGCTTCGAACAGCACGAGACCGGCGTCGTCGCGACCGCCGCGGATCTGGATGGCGGGGAAAATATAACGATTACTGCCGACTACATGATCGGAGCGGACGGCGCGCATTCCATGGTGCGACGGCGGATCGGCGCCAGCCTGACCGGCGACGCCATGTTGGAGCGGCGTCAGTCAACCTATATCCGCGCGCCGGAACTGCTGCGGGCAACGCCGACGAAGCCCGCCTGGGCGAACACCTCGCTCAATCCGCGGCGCAGCGCCAACATGTTTGCGATCGACGGCAAGGAGACTTGGCTGGTCCATAACTACATGCGTCCGGACGAAACGTTCGACAGCGTCGACCGGGAGTATTGCATCCGCACCATCCTCGGGGTCGGGCCGTCGTTCCCAATCGAGATCCTGGCCAAGGAAGACTGGACGGCGCGGCGGATGATTGCCGACAAGTTCCGTGACCGGCGCGTTTTCCTATGTGGTGACGCGGCGCATATCTGGGTGCCGAATGCCGGTTACGGGATGAATGCGGGTATCGCGGACGCGATGAACCTGTCCTGGATGCTTGCCGGGGTGCTAAAGGGTTGGGCATCGCCGGCGCTTCTGACCTGTTACGAAGCGGAACGGATGCCGATCACTGAACAGGTGTCCCGTTATGCCATGAACACCTCCAGTGCACTGGCCAAGCAACGAGGCGTCGTGCCCGTCAACATCGAGGAACCCGAACCCGAAGGTGATGCCGCGCGCGCTCGGGTTGGTCAGGATGCCTATGACATCAACGTCGGTCAGTTCTGTTGCGGTGGGCTGAATTTCGGTTCGTTCTACGACAACTCGCCGATCATCGCTTATGATGGCGAGCCCGCGCCTTCCTACACAATCTACGACTTCACGCCCTCCACTGTCCCGGGCTGCCGCACCCCACATATCTGGCTGGGGGAGGGACTTTCGCTTTATGACGCGATGGGCCCCGACTTCACGCTACTTCGATTTAATCCAAAGTTGGATGTCAGTCCGATCCTGGCGGCAGCCGCGGTTCGTGGCGTGCCACTACAGCTGCTCGACCTTCAGACGTCCGAGGCGGTGTATGCCGAGAAACTTGTACTTTCGCGCCCGGACCAACACGTTGCCTGGCGCGGCAATGCGGTTCCAGCCGAACCGCTTGGACTGATCGATCGGATCCGCGGCGCGGGTCCCAGTGTTGCGGGATCTCTATGCTGAATTGTAATAATACTCTCGCCGAAGCTCGTGGTGGAAACTGCCCGCGCAGCCCCCACCGTACGGCTTACGCCGCTTTTTGGCCCGGCTCGGAGCCGAACAACTTGACCATCTCGCGGCAGAAGTCTGGCAGATCGTCAGGCTTGCGTGATGTGACCAAATTTCCGTCAACAACGACCGACTTGTCTTCCCACGTGGCACCGGCGTTTTTCAAGTCAGTACGCAGGGATGGCCATGACGTCATGCGATGGCCGCGAACGCCGTCCGCTTCGATCAGGGTCCACGGGCCATGACAGATCGCGGCGATCGGTTTGTTGGCCTGCACGAAGTGCTTGACGAACGCCACGGCCTGATCATTTGTCCGTAATGTATCCGGGTTGGCCACACCACCAGGCAAAAGTAGCGCGTCGAAGCTATCGGCGGAGATGCTGGCGAGATCGTGATCTACTGCCAGCATGTCGCCTTTTTCGTCGTGATTCATGCCCTGGATCTGTCCGCTTTTGGGTGCGATCACCACGACTTGAGCCGACGCCGCCTTCAGTGCCTTCAACGGTTCGGTCAATTCAACCTGCTCAACGCCATCGGTGGCGAGAACGGCGATCTTTCGGTTGGCAATGCTTGCCATATGATGTCCTCCTTGGAGATCACGCCCGGAACGGCGTTCACCGTCCTGGGTTGCGTGACAATCCAGCCATCACGACGCCCGTT
Organism: uncultured Alphaproteobacteria bacterium; assembly: GCA_963790515.1. Lineage (GTDB taxonomy): Bacteria > Pseudomonadota > Alphaproteobacteria > Acetobacterales > Acetobacteraceae > Rhodopila. The sequence continues at coordinate 10,918 of CAWBPF010000022.1, forward strand.
TGCGCGCGCGCTTTTTCGCGGCAGGGGCTTTCTCGCTGCCCAGGCTCGCCTTCAATGCGGCCATCAAATCGATGACATTGCCCCGATCGGGTTCGTCGGGCTCTTCTTGCTCGATACCCTCGCCCTTTAATTTCGCGTCGATAACGTCACGCAGCTTGGCCTCATATCGATCGCGGGTATCGTCGGGTTGGAACTTGCCATTCTGCCGGCTGATCAACTGCGTGGCCAAACTCACCATGTCGGCGTCTGGCCTGGACTCGCCGATTTCCGCGAACAATTCCTTGGCGTCCCAAAGGTCGTTGGGGTCGTGCAGCGTATGGCAGACCAGGCCTTTGCCAGAGGGAATGATGGCAACCGCGCGTTCCCGTCGAGCGATCACGATGCGCGAGAGGGCGGCGGTACGGGACTTACGAATGGCATCACGCAGGACGACAAATACGTCCAAGCCGGCCTCGTCATCCGGTGCCACATAGTACGATGAGTCGAAGAAAACCGGATCGATCGATGCCACATCAACAAACTTGCCGATGGTCAGGGTGCTTGAACTTTCGATGCGAGCCTGCTCGAAGTCGTCCTCGTCCAGCAGGACGTAGCGGTCCTTTTCGAATTCGAACCCCTTGACCAGATCCTGTCGCGACACCTCTTCGTCGGTTTCCGCGTCTTGAGACACCATACGAATGCGGTGCCCGGTCTTTGGATTGATCAGATGAAAATGCAAACCGCTGCTGCCGCGGATCACGGTGAAGAGAGCGATGGGGCAGGACACCAGCGCCAGGCGCAGGTGGCCACGCCAGATGGGCCTGGGTGTTGCCATCCCTTGACAACGCCGGCCGGGCGGGGCGGTTTTTTGATCTTCAGGCAATTCGCTTTAAGCTGCGCTGACGAACAGTCAGATGACAAGAAAATGTTCGGTTCAGTCGAATCGAACAAATACTGCCAGCGTTCAGGCTCCTCCGGAGGACACAATGGATGATGTTGGACTATACCAGGAACCCCTACGCGTGGACGATTTGTCCGGCAGGTTCCAGGATGTGCGTCGCGAAACCGAGGCGCTTGCCGCTCGGTTGACCGAGGAGGATCAGTGTGTCCAATCGATGCCGGATGCCAGCCCGACGAAGTGGCATCGGGCGCACACAACCTGGTTTTTCGAGCAGTTTGTGCTGGTTCCGCATGTGCCTGGATATCGCGTATTTGATCCGGCGTTCTGCTTTCTCTTCAATTCTTACTATGAGGCCGTCGGTCCGCGGCACCCGACGACCGTCACGTGGATTGCTGACGCGTCCATCCGCCGCCCAGGTTAGCGAATACCGGCGTCATGTCGACGAGGCGCTGCAACAGGCGATTCCGCATCTGCCCTCTGAAGTTCATGCGGTCATCGAACTTGGGCTGCATCATGAACAGCAGCATCTGGAATTATTGCTGACCGATATCCTGCACGCGTTCTCCGCCAATCCTCTGTTTCCGGCGATTATCCCGGACTGGCGCGAACCAGTGGGTGCCGAAGTCGAAACGACCTTCGTCGAATTTTACCGGCGGCCTGCGACGGGTGGGCCATGCCGGGAACCAATTCTCGTTTGATAATGAAACGCCTGCGCATCAGGTTTATATGCATCCTCATGCCATTGCGTCTCGCCTTGTGCGCAACCGCGACTGGCTCGATTTCATCCGGACGGTGGCTACCAGACGTCGTCGCTATGGATGTCGGACGGGTGGGCGACGGTGCAGGCTGCCGGTTGGACGGCACCGCTGTACTGGCGAGAAATGGATGGCGACTGGTTCCAGGTCGGTCCGGGCGGCCTTGCACCGTTGGCACTGGATGCGCCTGTCGGCAGATCAGCTGGTATGAGGCGGATGCTTTCGCCCGCTGGAGCGATGCCCGGTTGCCGACGGAATTCGAATGGGAGGTGGCCAGCGGAAATCCGTCCATTCTCGAAATGACCGGCCATGTCTGGCAGTGGACCGAGAGCAGCTACCGGCCCTATCCCGGCGTATCGGGCGGCACCCGGCGCGATCGGCGAGTATAACGGCAAGTTCATGATCAATCAGATGGTTCTTGCGCGGCGGTTCCCTGGCGACCCCGAGCGGGCCACACGCGCCCGACCTACCGGAATTTCTTTCATCCCGACAAGCGATGGCAGTTTAGCGGCCTTCGTCTGGCAAAAGACTTATAACGGAGGCTGACGTGCCAAACGATACCGGATTTGTCCCGCACCAGTTGCGGGCGGACGTCGTCGAGGCTGCCCTGGCCGGCCTGACGGCACTCGCCAAAAACATTACCTGCGATGTTGTTCTACGACGACGAAGGTTGCCGCCTGTTCTACGAGATCACTCGGCTGCCGGAATATTACCTTACACGAACGGAAACCGCGTTGCTGCAGGCCATCGCGCCGCACGTCGTTCCGAAAGAGTATCGTGATGCGGTTCTGATCGAATTCGGCGGCAGTGACGAAACCAAGGCCCGCATGCTGTTGGATCAGCCGGACACGCCTTTCACAACCTATGTGTCGATCGACGTCGCGGCCCCGGCGCTGGAAGGCATGCGTGAACGTCTGGCAGCGAGCCATCCGCATCTGACTGTCGTGCCCGTCGTCGCGGACTTCATGCAACCGTTGAACCTGCCGTCGCTCGGGACACCGCGGATGGGGTTCTTTCCGGGCTCGACGATCGGCAACCTCGATCCGGATGCGGCAACAAATTTCCTCCGCGCCGCCAGGCTTTCGCTTGGTTCAGACGCGTGGTTCCTGCTTGGGGCCGACTTGCGGAAAAGCCCGAAATGCTGCTGCCGGCCTACAATGATGCCGCAGGTGTTACCGCGGCTTTTAACCTCAACCTGCTGCGACGCCTGAACCGGGAGGCGGGTGCGGACTTCGAGCTTGACGCGTTTCGCCACGAAGCGGTGTGGAACGACCGAGAGAGTCGGATCGAGATGCATCTGATCTCCGTGCGTGAGCAGACTGTTCATCTCGGCGGTTCGCGCATCGCGTTCCGGGAAGGTGAATCCATTCACACCGAGAACAGCTACAAGCATACGCCCGAGAGAATGATCGGGATCGCACGCCGAGCGGGTTGGGAGATGCAGGAACTCTGGAAGGATGCAGCGGGATTGTTTGGCGTATTCCTGTTCCGAGGCGGCTGACAGGCGCCCATACGACGGCTTCGGATGTTTTCCCGGGAACGGTGCGATGCAGAGTTCGTGGCTCTCGCCGCTGACGACAAGGGTGACGAAGCGATCAGTCAAACACCAGGGCTTTGACGATCGCTTCGTCCCACTTGCATCGGTGTTTAGTTAATAAATGACGTTTTTATCTCGATTTGAAACAATTTGAGCGTATGCTCTGCAGCAAAAAGAGACTGGCTGGCTCAAGCCGCCATTTTGGTGACGTCGCCCATCAGAAATGCACGAAGTTGCAGTCTGGCACGATGAACTCGGCTTTTGAGCGTGCCGATGGCGCACCCGGTCTGTTCGGCAGCATCCTCGTAGGATTTTTCCTGCAGCACGATCATAACAAAGCCTCCCGTTGGTCGGGCGGCAGGCGATCGAGGGCCCACCCGAGTTCGCGCAACGCTGTGCGATCTTCGTGTGCGGCGGCGACTGGCACTTCCGGCATGTTTTCCATGTCAGTGAATTCGCGTTTGCTGCGAACGCTGCTAATGAAATGGTTGATCATGATTCGATGGACCCAGGCCGAAAAGTTCGTTCCGGGAATGAAGCAATCCTGGGCAACCAGCGCTTTTGTGGCGACATCTTGAGTCAAGTCGTCGGCGGCGGCGCGATTGCGCGTTAAGTGCCAGCGCCCAAACACGCATTTTCGGCATGAACGAAATGAGTTGATCGTGAAATTCCTGCGGCATGGAACGAAGCCTCCTGACCATTCAGTTGTGGCTGGCCTTCAATACCTGTGGCGCAGAGCAGGGGTGTGCAAGCCGCCTGACAGGACGGTGATGCATAGTTTGCGTTATCGTTTACGTTAGGGCTTGATAGCTTCGCCTTGGCACCATCGAGCCCGAGCCGGTTTTCTCGACGGCGAGGCATGGCCCAGGTTGATGTAACCGCCGCGGATAGCGGTTCCAGGAACGCTGATCGCGATCGCGTGACCTCACGCGGCGATGAACACGATCACTTTCATTGTATCTCTTTGGCACCCATCGCATCGTGGGGTGTCAGCCAACCAGCAGGGGAGTAAACGTGCGTTTTGCCTTGTCGGCCGTTGCAGGGACCTCTGGTCTGCTTCTCCTCGGCCTCGCTTTTTACGGTCAACCGGCCCTGTACGTGCAGCAGGCGCGGGAAGAGTGGAATAGTCTGTTCAGCGGCTCGGGCACCGAGCAATCGGGAGCTGACCAGCCCGCCGACCTGGACCGAGAGGTCGTTGCTGAGCGTATGGCGGCGCTGCAGCAACAGGTTGCGCGGTTAAGGGACGAATTAGCGGCCAAGGAGGCGACGCCTCCGGCGGCCGAGACGGCATCGCCGCCGAAACCTGCCATCCCGGTTCCGGCCCCTGTGCAGCCTGCGCCGCCGCAGTCCGCGACTGCGGTGGCACCCCCGGTGGCCGCGACCGCGATGGCGCCGCCGCCTGCCGCGCAGATGACTGCGACAGTGGCGGCACCACTGCCTTCGCCGCCGGTGACTGCGGCCGCGACGGCATCACCGCCGGCAGCACCGGTGGTCGCGACCGTGACTGCACCGTCGCCTTCGTCGCCGGTGGCCGCGGCCGTGACCGCACCACTGCCTTCGCCGCCGATGGCTGCGACAAGCCCTTCAGTTGTAGCGGCGCCTGCAACGGTTCGGCCGCCGGCAAGTCCGGTCGCTCCCGCGGCATCATCTAAACTTGCGTCGCAGATACCTCCGGTGGTCAGTGTGCCGGCTGACGCCCTCGCACCGGCGGTCGTGATCCCCCAGCGTCGGGAGCCCGCTGCTGCCCAGGCGGCCGGGCCGAAGACTGAGCCGGCGAAGATTGAGCCGCCGAAGACTGAGCCGCCAAAGACTGGGCCGGCAAAGCTTGGGCCGGCGAAGCCTGAAGTGGTCGAGGTTGAGCCGCCTCGGAGCGAGCCGCCTCGAAGCGAGTCTGTCAGGACGGAGCCGTCCAAGGCCGATCCAGGGAAGGCGGCGGTGCAGAAGCTTGCAATGGCGAAGCCGACACCGCCACCGCCGCCGTTGCCGTCGCCGCCGAGACAGGACAGCGATGACACGCAGTCGGTCCTGGCGCGGCTGCGTCAATTTGCTCCGCCGACCGTCCAGCAGCCCGAACCCCCGCCGGTGCCCGAGGCAAGACAGCCGGAGCCGCGGCCGCCGCTGCCGCCCTCGCCGTCGCTGCCCAAACTGAGTTCCGCCCGGCTGGCCCTGGCGAATGGACGGATCGACGATGCGCGGCGTCTGTTGCAGGAAGCGCAGTTGCAACTGGTGTTCCGCCCGATCAGCGCTTCCGGGGATGAGCAGCCGTTGGCGGGCAAAGGAGCGGCGGACGTTGCGCACGCGTTGGAAGCGTTAAGTGCCAACAACATTCCGTTGAGTCGCCGTTATATCGACGTTGCGGCGGACGATTTATCGGGAACCGGGTCGATTGCGCCGGCCCAGGCGCCTGATTTGCGTGCCACGGGGTATGCACCGGCCTATCCGCCGCGTTAACATGCAACACTTGACGCCGCCGTTACGTAAACCCGTGCGGTTGTCTGGGCAGATATCGGCCAGTATTTGTTGGCACGGCCTTTGCTGTTATTAACGTTGTGATCGTTTCACACGGTTCGCGCCTTGGCTTGGGGGGGTGACCGATGCAACACGTGTTTAGGACAGCGGCCTGGTGCGGGTGCCCAAATCCCGCTGAACATTCAAGAAGGGTGCAAGAATATGAGTGAAGAAGCCGTCTCCATGGTCCTTCGGCGTAGGTTGCCCATGCGACCGACGATTCGTGGCAAGGCGCTGGGATCGCTCGGCGTTATGGTGGCGGGTGCGATGGCCTTGTCGGCCTGCTCGACCGTTCCGACCCTGCCGCCCGCACCGATGGAGCCTGCAGAGACGACCTTCAGTGCCAATCTGCCGGCGTATCGTATTCAGGTGGGCGATGTGCTTGAAGTCCGTCTGTTACTGAACCCGGAACTGAACGAGGAAGTGACGGTCCGCCCGGACGGTCATATTTCCACAACGGCGGTGCCGGATGCGCTGGCATATGGCCGCACGCCGGCTCAGTTGGCCGATACGCTGCGGGCTGTCTATGCGCATGATCTGCAGAACCCGCGCCTGTCCGTCGTTGTTCGGTCGTTCGCGCCGACTCGGGTGTATGTGGGTGGCGAAGTGAACACGCCGGGCGAGTTCATCACGGTTGGTCCGACGCTTACGTTGTCGCAGGCGATTGCGCGGGCTGGCGGCACCAAGCTGAGCAGCGACGACACGTCGGTGTTCATCATCCGCCGTGGTCCAAGCGACAAGCCGGAGTTCCTGTCCACGAGCTGGAAGGCACTGCGGCAGGGACGCGATGCGAACGCCGATGTTCGTCTGGCGCCTTATGACGTGGTTTACGTGCCGAAACTTGGCATCGCCGAGGTTTATCAGTTCTACAACCAGTATATTGGCCAGTTCGCGAACCCGAGCTTCGGGTTCTCCTATCTGCTCAATCCGACAAATGGTGGCGTTGTAACGACATCCGCGCCTGCAGCGGCGACGAAGTAGTATTGACGCGGCGTCGGGAAGACCGGCGCCGCATCATGCCAGTTGGCGGGAAATATGGGTCGCCGATGCGCAGATGCGTATGGCGAGCCTGTTTTCCGGCTTCTGCAAATGTTGATGGCTGGACTGAAGCACGGCGTAGACGTGTCAGGGGCCAAACGGGACCGTCGCGGTTGATCAGGGTTGCTGTTGCCCGCCGCGATAAGACGAATTGTCGAGGCAATTAACGCATGACCGTACATGTGTGGCGACCGGGAGGCGACAACGGATGGCCGTCGTCCGGATGGGGCGGGGAAACTGCTGGCATGTTCCTTGCGGGTGGATGGGTCGGCCGCCGTAGTGTCGGCTGGGACGAGGCATCCTGGGTGTCACGGGTGGAGAAGATCACGGGGTTTGACGCGGATGATCGGCAAGTCCTGTCGGACTGGTTGACCCGTGCACGCGCTGACGGCATTGACAAGGCCATCGATCTTGCGGGCAGGCCGTGGCGGATCGATGGCCCGCGTGCCATTGTCGGAGTGTTCGAGAAAGCAAAGGATCAGGCTTCCTGGCTGATCGTGCGGGACAGTTCGGGCTGGGTCCTGATCAGCTGCGAGGATGGTTTCGTATCGGATGTGTCAGCCGCCTTGTCCGATGTTCTGGCACTTATTGATGTATCTTCTGTCAACCTGTATTGACCGCTGACCGACAGGACCCGACGAGCTGGATTTGGGGTCGGATCGAACTCAGGACGACCGCATTGTCGGTCGCGGACTACTTTGCGCTGCCCGTTGTTATCGTGGTTGGCGCGGGCGTGCGGCGAATGCTTTATCCGTGTGCACGCTGCTGGCGGCGCGCAATGGGGGGTTCTGCCAGGCCCCGTTTCAATACAATGTCGTGTCGGCGGAGCATCCGGTACAGTGTCACCCGAGAAACGTTCAGCGTGTCGGCGGTGAGGGTGACGTTTTCGCCTGTACGCTCCAACGTCATCAGTAACCTGGTGCGTTCTTCAGGCGACCCGGGCTTTGGCGCGGCGGCCGTGGGCGCCGGCGGGGGCTGGTCTTCCAGTTCGGTCAGCGCCGCGAGAGTGATTAGCGGCCCGTCGCCGACCACGACGGCCCGGCGGATTACTGACATCAGTTCGCGGACATTTCCCGGCCAACGGTAGCGATGCAGCGCGACGACCGCATCGGGCGAAAAGCCCTCGATACGGCGGTTGAAGTCACGCTCCGCCGCGCGGAGGAAATGGGTGGCCAGGGGCAGGATATCTTCCGGCCGGTCCCGCAACGGCGGCACCGGCAGGGTAAGCACGTTGAGGCGGTAGAACAGATCTTCGCGGAAGCGGGATGCGGTGATCGCCTCGGCCAACCGGACGTTGGTGGCGGAGACGATGCGCACATCGAGGCTGATGGTTTCGCGTCCGCCGACTCGCCTGATCTGGCCTTCCTGCAGGAAGCGGAGGAGATGGCCTTGCAGATCGATCGGCATGTCGCCGATTTCATCGAGGAACAACGTGCCGCCGTTGGCGTATTCGATCTGGCCGAGGCTGCGCGCCGCCGCACCGGTGAAGGCGCCCTTTTCGTAGCCGAACAATTCCGACGCGACCAATCCGGACGGGATCGCTGCGCAGTTGAGTGCCACGAACGGGCCGCGCGCGCGGCGTGAACCATCATGAATGGCGCGTGCGAAGAGTTCCTTGCCGGTGCCGCTTTCGCCGGTGATCAGCACCGGTTCGTCGGTTTGTTCGAAGCGGCGTACCAGGGTGGCGATCCGGCGCATGGCGGGGCTGTCGCCGACGATGGCGGGCTTATCCGGTCTGGCGCCGTCGCGGTGGGCGGTGTGGCGGTGGGATTGGTGTTGCTGGACGTGGTCTCGGTGGCCGTGGTTTAGGTGGCCGCGGTCTGGCCCGGGTTGATCGCGTCCCGGTTGATCGCGTTCGGGTTGGTCGAGCGGGGGATGGTTGTTCCGGGGTTCCACGGTCTCGAACAGCCGGCTCAGGAGGGTGGGATCTTCGGCGGCACGTTCGAGCAGGAGTTTTGCCAGCCGCTGCGCCGGAACGCGCGCCAGATCGTCGAAGCTGACCCGTGTCACCGTGGCCTCTTCGCCGTATGGCGGTATGCGTGTCTCCGGTGAGTAAGGCCGGCTTTCTGACATCCTGGATCGTTTCCATCTACGAAGATCGACGACGCCTGAGTCGTCACCTGACGTGTTATCTCAAACCTCTCACATGCGGGATCACGAGCGCGTGCCGTTACATCATCAGAAGGGGAGCGTGACAATCTCGGCAGCAGTTCGGGCAAAAGGGCCACACGGCCGGAAAATCGTCGGTGGAAAACGCGACGTGTGGAAACGATTGCGTGACGCGTATTATCACATCCAACTTATCAGCGGATTGCATTGGCTTATATCACGGGTTCGTGTGTAAACGCGGTGGTATGCGATTTGTTGTATGTTTGCCGCTGTGGTTGGGGCTGGGGCTTTTGGCACCATCCAGTGCCTGGTGTGGTGCCGCTGATCTGACCGCCGGACTGGCGCCTCGGGCGGTTATCGGCTCCGTGACGCGGCGGCCCGGCGCGCTGGTTGATCCCGCGGCGCTGTGTGAGACGGCGGTGGCGGCCGCGGAGTATGTGAACCGCCTGCCTCCCCGCCTGCTGGGGGCTATCAGCCTGACCGAAACCGGGCGGGCGGATCCGGAGACCGGGCAGGTCCGGGCGTGGCCCTGGACCATCAACGCCGAGGGGGAGGGCCAGTTTTTTGCGTCGCGGGACCAGGCGATCGCCGCTGTCAGGGCGCTGCAGGCCCGGGGCGTGCAGTCGATCGATGTCGGGTGCATGCAGGTCAATCTGATGTACCACCCGGATGCGTTTGCTTCGCTGGAGGCAGCCTTCGACCCCCATAGCAACGCGAACCATGCGGCGCGATTTCTCAATGCGTTGTATGCAAACGGCAAGAATTGGGCGCGGGCGATCGCTGCCTACCACTCGGAAACCCCGGCCCTTGGCGATGCTTACCGGGTGCTGGTGGAGGCGCGGTGGCAGCGGGGCGGTGCGCCAGATGCGGGCGGTCCGACGGGGTCCGGCGGATCCGGGGCCTACCAGGATTTCGGCCATCCGGTCGCGGGGGGCAACGCCTACGGTGCGTTCGCCCCAAGCTCACGCGTGTATGGGGCATTTCCGCCCCGATAATCAGGCCCCGATAATCAGGCCCCGATAATCAGGCCAGGGCGAGCATCACAACGCCTGTGCAGATCAGCGCAAGGGCACCGAGGTGGGTCATGCCGAGAGGTTCGGCGAAGGCATAGTGCCCGATCAGGGCGGCGGCGACGTAGGATATGGCGGTGCAGGGCAAGGCGACCGACATCGGGATGCGGCGCAGGGCGATGATGTAGAGCAGGGCGGCGCCCCCGTACAAGCAAAGTCCGACCATGGTGCGCGGATCGAACAACTGGGTGATGAAGTCGGGTGCGCCCGCAGCAGTCTTCAGCAAAGTCTGCCCGACCATGCTGGCACAGATGGCCATCGTCAGCGCCAGCCAGTAGGCGGTCATAGCAGATCCTGGCCGGTTGAATTGCGCATCACGGTGCGCACGGTTCCCTGGGGCTTGCCGTTGGCCGACAGGAAGGTTCGCCCGACATACTCACCGAGCACGCCGAGGATCATCGACTGGACGCCGGAGACCAGCAGCAGCACGGTCATGGTGGATGCCCAGCCGGATGGGGTGTCGTGCATGAACAGCGCTTCGCTGATCGTGGCGACGGCACCGATCGCGCCGGCGACCGACAGCGCCAGACCGGCGTAGATCGCCAGCCGCAGCGGCGCGAGGGAAAAGCTGGTGGCCAGGTTGAGCCACAGCCGGACGAGCCGGACCAGCGTGTAGTTGGACCGTCCTTCGAGGCGGGGGAGATGCCGCACCTCGATACTGTCGATGCGCTGGGTCACCTGCATGATCAGGCCGTCGACGTAGGGGTACGGGCCGCTGTAACGGGTGACCGCCTGCACCACCAGCGCCGACATGCAGCGGAAGGACGACAGATAGAGGCCCTTTGGCTTGTCCAGCAGCCGGTCGGCGACGGCATTGGCGAAGCGGCTGCCGAGGTTGCGCCAACCATCATGCTGTTTCACCGCATAACGGGTGTAGACCACGTCCCAGTGGCCCAGACGGGCGTGGTCGTAGAGCTTCACGACTTCCTCGGGCGGGTTCTGCAGGTCGTCGTCCATGGTGATGACGTAGGCGCCGCGGGCGTGGCGCAGGCCGGTCATGACGGCGTTATGCTCGCCGTAGTTGCGGGCGTGTTCGACATAGATCAGCGGGATGCGGGCGGTCAGCAGCAGGTCGCGGCACACCTCGCCCGAGTTGTCGGGGCTGCCGTCGTTGACCAGCACGACCTCCAACCCGCCGGCGGGATGCAGGTCGGACAGGGCGTCGACCAGCCGTCCGATGGTCGCGGCGCCGCGATAGACCGGGACGACGATCGACAGGCCGACGGCGCGTGGTCTGGGGTTGCGGAATGATCGTCTCGATCAGGGTCAGCGTGTCGTTCATGGTTTCTCTGCTATTGCCAGCACGGATCCGCCGACCGGAAGCGGAAACGGCAGGCGCTGTTCGAATTTCGTCATGGCATGCAACTTATGCATCAAGCCATGGCGGAAACGGGGCGACGTCGGACACCGTATCGCCACGAGCGAGAATTTTTCGCTGCACCATCATCAGCGGGAGCAGCAGGCCGTTCCAGTAGCGGGCGTTGACCCGGGTGAAGCCGGCCTGCGCAGCAGTGCGGCGGTTGCCGGTGCGGTCAAGCGGCGGGCATTGTGGACGCGGCGGTCGTGGGCGGAAAGCAGCCACTGGTAGGCGGGCATGTTCAGGACCAGGCGGCCGCCGGGGCGGAGCACGCGCTTCAGCTCTGCCAGTGCGGCGGGCGGGTTCACCGCGGCGTGGCAGAGCACGTCGGCGGAGATGACGGCGTCGAAGCTGTTGGTGGCGAAGGGCAGGGTGTTGACGCTGGCCCTGACGGTGATCGCGCCGGATTTGTCGCGGGTGCGGGCGGCGGCGGCGGCGTCCCATTCGACGCCGAAGCGGGTCAGGTCGGGGCGGTGGGTGCGCAGGAAGGCGAGGAAGCCGCCGGTGCCGCAGCCGGCGTCCAGCACACGGCCGCGGCTGGGCGCAAGGGCGTTGCAGAGGCGCGCGTGCAGGGCGCGGTACCACCACATGCGGTCCTCGGCGGTGTCCATAAGAGCGTATTCAGCCGGGTCCATGGGTCGGTGGATATTCTTTTCGCGTGCAGCGGCTGTATACGGTCCGGCGCTTTGGGCGGGCCAGCATTTTGATTTTATCCACGGCCTTGAACGATCGATGATGTCCCCGCGGGCGAATGTTTGGGCTCCCAGGGTTCGAGCATGCCGCGGATCAGCGGCATGACGGCGATGTATGTGCTGATGAGCCTCTTCCACCTGTCGCCCTAGCTGCAGTTCACTTTGGCCGCCCCGCTTCTGGTCAACCACGGGCACGCACCTGGCAACCAAAGGAGACTGACCATGAACCAAGCGATCGTTTCGCGCGAAGAGTGGCTTGACGCCCGCAAGGCGCTTCTCGCCAAGGAGCGCGCCATGACCCACGAACTCGACGCGTTGCGCGCCGAGCGCCGGCGGCTGCCCTGGGTCAGGATCGAGAAAGCCTTATGTCTTCGAAGGGCCCGACGGTAAATGCACGCTCGGCGACCTGTTCCACGGCCGCAGCCAGCTCGCCATCTATCATTTCATGCTGACGCCGGGCTCGGACCATGTGTGCCGCGGCTGCTCGTTCGTCGCCGATCATGTCGACGCGGCGCGGCAGCATTTCGAGCATGCCGACCTGTCGTTCGCCGCGGTCTCGCGCGTGCCGCTTCGGCGGATCGAGGAGGTCAAGGAACGGATGGGCTGGACATTCCCCTGGGTCTCCTCGCAAGGCAGCGACTTCAATTTCGATTTCGGCGTGTCGTTCACGCCCGAGGACATCGCCGCCGGCCGCGCGATCTACAATTACGGCACGGTGATCCGGAACAGCCAGGACATGTTCGGCACGAGCATCTTCGTGAAGGATGAAGGCGGCGCCATCTTCCACAGCTACTCGACGCTACCATCGCGGCGCCGAGTTGCTGATGGGCGCGCTCAACTGGCTCGATCTCGTGCCCAAGGGCCGCAACGAGAACGCCGGCACCATGAGCTGGGTGCGGCTGCACGACGAATATTGAACCGGGCGTCTGCGGCCGGCTGGGCGCTGCAAAAGGGCAGTCTTCACGATCCGTTTGCAAGCCGGTTATCGAGCTCGATACGGGACGGCCGAACGCGAACGCCTGCTAGCCGGCCATGAAGCAGCCGTTCTGCCACTGGCTGACGCTGGCCGACGGAACCGGCTGCGTGGCATGGTCCTGACCCGGACTCTTGGGTCTTGGTGACGCTATCGGGCGACCGGTCAAAACCTTGGATGTCGCGTTCTGGGCGAAAACGGCTGTGGGCCGGTGAGATTTCCGCCAACTGAAGGTGGTGGATTTCCCGCCCGGGCCACCAGCTAGACCGTGCAGCCTTCGTCCCGCAGAAGGTCGATGACCGCCTCGGGTGGCACGTCGGGGCTGGTGAAGGCCTGGCCGATGCCGCGGGTCAGCACGAAGTGCAGCGCGCCGTCGCGCATCTTCTTGTCCCGCCGCATGTGGTTGATCAGCGTCGTGGCGGAAAAGCGGCGGTTCAGCATGGACAGGTCGGCGGGCAGGCCGAGTGCGGAGACATGGGCGATGACGCGTTCGGCGTCGGCCGGGGCGCAGTGACCGAGCCGGGCGGAGAGTTTGAAGGCGAGGCCGAGGCCGATGGCGACGCCCTCGCCGTGCAGCAGGCCGCCGTCGTAGCCGTATTCGGCCTCCAGCGCGTGGCCGAAGGTGTGGCCTAGGTTGAGCAGTGCGCGGCCGTCGTTGGGCTTTTCCTCGCGTTCGTCGTCGCCGACGACCGAGGCCTTGAAGGCACATGCGCGCTTGATCGCCTCGGCCTGGGCTTCGCGGTCGCCGGAGACGACGCCCTGGCCGTGGCGTTCGCACCAGGCGAAGAAGGCGGCGTCGCCGATCAGCCCGGCCTTGGCGATTTCCGCGTAGCCGGCTTTCAGTTCCCTGGGCGGCAGGGTGTCGAGGGTGGCGGTGTCGGCGAGGACCATTTTCGGCTGGTAGAAGGCGCCCACGAGGTTTTTGCCGCGCCGGGTGTTGACCCCGGTCTTGCCGCCGACGGAGCTGTCGACCTGCGACAACAGCGTCGTCGGGATCTGGACGAACGGCAGGCCGCGCAGGGTCGTGGCGGCGGCGAAGCCGGCAAGGTCGCCCACCACGCCGCCGCCGAGGGCGATGACGGCGGTGCGGCGCTCAACCCTGCCTTCCAGCAGTTGGTCGACCACGTCGAGGTAGGTGTCCATGCTTTTGGACGCCTCGCCGCCTTTGACGACGATCGACGTCGCCGTGATCGCAGTCTGCGCGAGGCCGTCCATGCAGGGTCTGCAGATGCAAGTTCGGCGACGGTCTGGTCGGTGACGACGACGGCGCGCTTCTGCGGCAGTCTCGGCGCGAGCAGGGCGCCGGCGCGGGCGAGCAGGTTGTCGCCGATGACGACGTCGTAGCTGGTGCTGGGCAGGACGACGTGGAGCCGGCGCGCGGGCTTCCATTCGAGCAGCGCGTTCATGACGCCGGTTGTGGTGACGTCAGGTGGCTCGTCGCCGCAATCCACGATGACGTCAGCTTCGGCGTAGATCGGGTAGCGGACTTCCATTAGCTGGCGCAGTGTGTCTTCGCGGTCACGGCCGTTGAGCAAAGGGCGGTTGTCGCGGCCGGCGACGCGGCGGACCAGGGTTGGCAGGGTGCAACGCAGCCAGACGGTGACTGCCTCGGCCCGGGTGGCTTCGCGGGTTTGCGGATCCATGAAGGCGCCGCCGCCGAAGGCCAGGACCATCGGGTCGCCGGCCAGCAGGCGGCGGATGACGCGGCGTTCGCCGTCGCGGAAGGCTGGTTCGCCGTAGCGGGCAAAGAGTTCGGGAATGGTGCAGCCGGCGGCGAGCTCGATTTCCTGGTCGGCATCGCGGAACGGCAGGCCGAGCCGGGCGGCGAGGCGACGGCCGATGGAGGTTTTGCCAGCGCCCATCAGGCCGACCAGCACGATGCTGCGGCCGGCGATCGTATCGGGGATCGGAATCGTCTCCCGCAGGGCAGTGTTGCGTGTCATAATTCCGGACGTTAGCACACCGCCCCCGGAACAGGCGATTGCCCGCGAGTCGAATTGCCTGGTATCGCCCGTCGGAGGAGAGCGATACGTCGCGATATGCTGAAAGTAGCCGATTCACGCGACGAATTGCGCCCGCTGCGCGAATTGCGCTTCGCTGCGATCGGATACTGGTGGTTTAGACGGTTTGGAACACCGATTTCAGGAGCCTTGATGATTCGCATTTTCTTTTTTGTGGTTCTGGCGGGGCTGGTGATCGCGGCGGGGGCGATGCTGATGCTGGGGATTTTCCCGCCGACGCCGCATCCGCAGGCGGTCGAGAAGGTCGTGCCGAACGACAAGTTCACCATTGCGCGATTAAATGGACCCGAAGGTTGACGCCTTCCTGGAGATGCTGACGGTCGAGCGTGGCGCGGCGCGGAACACCATCAAGTCCTACACCCATGACTTGAGCGATTTTGCCGAGTATGCGGCTGGCCGGGGGCACGGTGCGGCCGCGGCGGATGCCGATACGTGCCAGGGCTACATGGCGTCGCTGCATGGCCGCGGGCTTTCGGCGCGGACGGCGGCGCGGCGGCTGTCGGCGTTGCGGCAGTTTCACCTGTTCCTGTTGCGGGAGGGGATGCGGACTGACGATCCGACGCATGAACTCGATACGCCGCGGCTGCCACAGCCGTTGCCGAAGTTCCTGGCGGAGGCGGAGGTTGACGCGTTGCTGGACGCCGCGACCCGCAAGCCGGGTCGACCGGGGGCGCTGGCCCGAGCGGCTCTGGAGCTGCTGTATGCGACTGGAATGCGGGTGACGCGAGCTGCTGTCGTTGCCTCGGGGGGCGTTGGGCGCGCGGGTTGAGGTGATGATCATCAAGGGCAAGGGCGGCAAGGAGCGGATGGTGCCGCTGTCGGTGGCGGCGAAGGAGGCTGCGGCGGCGTTGCTGGCGGCGACCGAGGCGGAGAGCCGCTGGTTGTTTCCCGGGCGTGACCCGAAGCAGCCGTTGACGCGGCAGGCGTTCTTTCTGTTGCTGAAACAGGTTGCGCTGGAGGCCGGGTTGGACCCGGCGCGGGTTTCGCCGCATGTGCTGCGGCATTCGTTCGCGTCGCATATGCTGGCTCGGGGAGCGGATCTGCGGAGTCTGCAGATGCTGCTGGGGCACGCCGATATCTCGACGGTGCAGATTTATACTCATGTGCAGACGGAGCGGCTGCGGCAGGAAATGGAGGCGCATCATCCGCTTTCCGAGGACTGGGTTGGGCTGGGCGGCGGCTGATCGTCGGTTTGATCGTGGCCTGGTCGACAATAATCGCTACAGGTTGTGTTGTTGCGATCTGGCAGCTTTATCGGCGTGCCGACGGACTTATTGCTGACCCTTATTCCGGTAGCGGTTCAATTGTCGGTGAGGTGTCTTCGAGCAGCGATCGCCAGGCGGTTGCTTCGGGCGGCAGGCTCCAGAGTAAGGCGGTCTGTTGGCGGGGCTCTACCCAGAGGTGGCTGGTTTCTGGCGGGGTGGCTTCGGTGCGGCAAATCTCGAGCTGAAAAGCGGTGGCTGGGGGAAGTCCGAAGCTGGCCCATCGGGCGAAGGCGCTTGCCAGGCGGCGGGCCGCGGTGTCGGAGCCGTAGCCGAGGAGTTGGCCTGCTTGCCATAGCGCCACGGCGCTGGCGGTTTCGTCGACGACGCCGAATGCACTGTTTGGGGTGGGCGGATTGCGGGTGCTGTCGAATATGGCGAAGCCAGGCTCGGTCCGGGCGAGAAACGCGCGGAAATCGACCACGGCGGACGGCGGCTGTCCGTCGGTCGGAAAACCGAGCGGGAGTTTGCAGCGGATGCTGGGGGCGGCCTGGACCTGGCTCCAGAATGGCAGGCTGTCGAGCGTGCGGTTGATGTCAGGGCGGGTCTGGCCGGCGCCGACCAGGGGCACGAACCAGCCTGGGACGGAGCGCTCCGCCACGAAGCGCGGGCCGGTTCGGCGCAGCAGGGTGACCTGGCAACCACCTGTGCCGCGCAACTCGATCGGCACCAGGACATAGCCGCCTTCGGTTACTTGGTCGAAGAGGACAGCGGGGAGGTCCCAGGTCGCGGCGGTGATGATCACACGGTCGAACGGGGCGCCGTCCGGGTGGCCGCTGGTGCCGTCCCGGGTGAGGATGGCGACGTTGTCCAGGCCAAGCGCGGCGAGGTCGGCGCGGCTTTGGTCGGCGAGGCCGGGGATGATTTCCATGCCGGTGACGTGGCCCTGATGGCCCACCAGGCGCGCCATGATTGCGGCCAGCCAGCCCGACCCCGAGCCGATTTCCAGCACGCGGTGACCGGGCCGTGGATCGAGCATGTGCAGAAGCCACAGGATGTAGCTGGGCTGCGAGTTGCTGGATGGCAGGGGCGCGCCGTCGGTGTCGACGTGACGCATGACGGCGTCGCTGTAGATCGTCGGCAGTTGCTGGGTGAGGTTGGCGGCGAGATCCTGCAGTGGGCCATCGCCGAGGCGGAAGCGGTGGACGAAACGATGTCGTGGGGTGGCCTGGACGGCGTCGCGGATTGAAGCGGGCAGGCCGTCCTGGACGCCATAGCGTGCAAAGGCGGTTTCCAGCATGGTGAGGAAGCGGGAGATGTGCTGGGCGATGTCAGGCTGCTTCGGTGGCATCGAATGCTCCGTTTTATGGCACCGTCCTGGGGTTAGCGCGGTGTGCATTTGGTGGCGTGAGACCGGAGCGATGCAAGCTGTCGGCGGGTTGCGAGCGGGTTGTTGATCGCGGCTGGCATTTCGATCGATTGGGTGGATCAAGCTCGCACTGGACAATGCAGGGACGGGCAGCGCATAGGACCGCCGCCGAACGAACGGCACGGTGTCCAGGAGCCTTGCGTGTAAGACCGATGATGTATTTCAGCCGCATGAAGACCACGCTCATTCTGGGCGTCTGCCTGCTTGGAATGCTGTTGGGCGTGCCAAACCTGTTCCCGGCGCCGGCTTCGTGGATGCCTTGGCGGACGGTGCATCTGGGCCTCGATCTGCGCGGCGGCAGCTATCTGCTGCTGGAAGTCGACATGAAGGCGGTGGTGAAGGAGCGGCTGGAGAGTCTGGCGGACGGCGTGCGTCAGGCGCTGCGGCCGGGGCAGATCTTCTATCAGACGCTGGATGCTGCAGCCGGACCAGAACCGGGTGCTGCTGCGGCTGCGCGACGCGACGAAGACCGATGCGGCGGTGGCGGCGATCAAGCCGCTGATCAGTCCGGATGCATCCACCGGGCCGCCGGACATGGCGATCGGGTCCGATCCGGACGGGACGATCACGATGACGCTGTCCGCGCCGGCGCTGGCGGCCCGGGCGACCGGCGCGGTGGATCAGTCGATCGAGATCGTCCGGCGCCGCATCGACGAAACCGGCGTGGTCGACCCGCAGATCACGCGGCAGGGGCAGAGCCGGATCGTGGTGCAGCTGCCGGGCGTCGGCGATCCTGACCGGATCAAGCAGTTGATCGGCAAGACCGCCCACATGACGTTCCGGCTGGTGGATGAGACCGCCAATCCGGCGGCTGGGGGGCCGCCGCCGCCGGGTGACGACTTCCTGCAGATGCAGGATCGGCCGGGCGAGAAGATCGCGGTGCGCAAGCGCATCGACGTCGATGGCGCCGATCTGACCGATGCGCGGGCCGGCACCAGTCCGGAGACCGGCGACTGGGTGGTGAACTTCACCTTCAACTCGGTTGGGGCGCGGCGCTTTGCCGATATCAGCCGGGCGAACGTCAACCATCGGTTTCGCGATTGTGCTGGATGACAAGGTGATCTCGGCGCCGGTGATCCGGGAGGCGATCACCGGCGGGCGGGGGCAGATCAGCGGGTCGTTCACCGCCACGTCCGCCAATGACCTGGCGGTGCTGCTGCGGGCCGGCGCGCTGCCGGCGCCGCTGACGGTGGTGGAGCAGCGGACGCGTCGGGCCCGAACTTGGCGCGGACAGCATCCGGGCCGGGGCGATTTCGCTGGTCGCCGGGTTCCTGTTCGTCATCGCGTTCATGGGCGTTCTTCTACGGGCTGTTCGGCTGGTTCGCGAACCTGGCCCTGGTGGTCAACCTGGTGCTGATGCTGGGCATCATGTCGCTGCTGCAGGCGACGCTGACGCTGCCGGGCATGGCGGGCATCCTGCTGACGCTGGGCATGGCGGTGGACGCCAACATCCTGATCAACGAGCGCATCCGCGAGGAGCAGAAGCTGGGCCGGCCGCCGCTGGCCGCGCTGGAGCATGGGTTCTCGCGCGCCTACAGCACGATCTTCGACAGCAACGCCACGGCGTTCCTGGCGCACGTCATGCTGTTCGTGTTCGGCTCCGGCCCGGTCAAGGGGTTTGCGGTGACGATCACGGTGGGCATCGCCACGTCGCTGTTCACCGCCTGGATGCTGACCCGGCTGCTGGTCTCCCGCTGGTATATCGCCACGCGGCCGAAGCTGCTGCCGGTCTGAGGTTTCTGCCCATGTTCATCAAACCCCGCCTTCGCCTGGTTCCCGACAACACCCGCATCCACTTCATGCGCGGCCGCTACATGGGCCTGATCGTCTCGGCGATCCTGTCCACCGCCTCGGTCGTCCTGTTCTTCTATCCCGGGCTGAACCTGGGCATCGACTTCTCCGGCGGCGTGGTGATGGAGGTCCGCACCCAGGGACCGGCCGATTTCGCCCAGATCCATGCCGCGCTGGCGGCCGAGCACGTCCCCGACCAGGGCGTGCAGCGGTTCGGCGACGCGTCGGAGGTGCTGATCCGCCTGGGCGCCCAGCCGATCGGAACAGGCGAACCCAGGCGGCGGTGGCCCGGGTGCGGGCGGCGCTGGAGAAGGGCGTTCCCGGGGCAAAGATCCAGCGCACCGATGCGGTCGGCGCCAGCGTGTCGGCGGAGCTGTTCCGCAACGGCCTGCTGGCGCTGGGGATCAGCCTGCTGATGATCCTGGTCTATATCTGGTTCCGGTTCGAGTGGCAGTTCGCCGTCGGCGCGGTGGTGACGCTGGTGCTGGATATCACCAAGGCGATCGGCTTCCTGGCGCTGACGCGGATCGAGTTCGACCTGGTGATGGTGGCGGCGATCCTGACGGTCCTGGGCTATTCCACCAACGACAAGGTCGTGGTGTATGACCGGGTGCGGGAAAATCTGCGCAAATACAAATCGATGCCGCTGCGGGAGCTGATCGACCTGTCGATCAACGAGACGCTGAACCGGACCCTGGGCACATCGATGACGGTGTTCCTGGCGAGCCTGCCGCTGGCGCTGTTCGGTGGCGAGTCGATCTCGGGCTTCGCCTGGGTGATGCTGTTCGGCATCGTGGTCGGCACGTCGTCGTCGATCTTCATCGCCGCGCCGATCCTGCTGTTCCTGGGGGAGCACCGGCTGCGGCGGGAGGCCGCGGCCCCTGCGACCGTGCCGGTCAAAGCCACTACGGCGCCGCGCACGTGAGCGCTGGCCGGCGGGTTTTGCTGGCGGGTTTGGCTGGCTTCGGCGGCATCGATCCTGGTCCCGGCGCGCGGTCGGGCGGTGCAGCCAACGCGGCGCGTCACCATGCTGCTTGGGTTTTCGGAAGGGTCCGGGGCCGACAAGGTTGCGCGGACGTTTGCGGGATTTCTGGCGCCGCATTTGCCGGGCATGGATATCAGTCTGCAGCAACCTGCCGGGCGAGGCCGGCCGTACGATGCTGGCGGCCCTGGGCGACGGCGGCGCCGGACGGGGCGACGATCGGCTGGGTGGTCACACCCACATTGCCGGCGCGGATGATCGATCGCGGCGATCCGTCGCTTGGCCAGCGCATCCAGATGGTCGGGCAGGTCGAGCGGGAGCCGATGGCGTTTGTTTCGCCTTCGAGCGACCCGGCGAACACCATCCAGGACATCATCCAGCGTGCCGGCGACGATGCCGACGCGGTGCCGCTGGGGACGCCGCCGGCGGGAAGCCCGCCGCATCTGGCCGCCGTGCGGCTGCAGGTGCTGGCGCAGACCCGATTGAACATCGTTACCTTTCCGTCCGCTGCAGCGGCGCGACAGGCGGTGCTTGCGGGCAATGTGTCGGCTGCGGCGCTTGGGCTTTCGGACGTGATCGGGGATATCCGGGACGGCACGCTGACGGCTATCGGGATCGCCGCGCAACGGCGGTTCGGTCTGTTGCCGAATACGCCGGTGCTCGACGAGGGCGGGATTCCGCTGGCGGCCGTTCATCCGGCGCGGGATCGCGGTGCCGGCTGGCACGCCGTCCGAGCTCATTGCCGGGTTGGCGGATGCGATGCGGGCGGTGGCGGCTGACGATGAGTTTCGCGATCAGGCCGAGACGAGCGGTTACTATGCGGCCTGGGAGGATGGCGCGGCCTGGCTTGCCCAGCATGCAAACCGAGCAGGCGGCGCTGGCGAAGTTGTGGGAAACCGATCCTTGGTTGTCGTCGTCGGGCGGGTGACGGGGGCGAAGGCCTCCCCGGTGTGCCCTTGTTCAGGCTGTCTGGCCCGGTTGGGGTGGTTGCAGCGAGCGATGTTGAGCGATGAGATTACGCGATTGAAGGGCTAACCGGGCGTCCCCCTTGATCCGCCTCGTCTGACGGGAGACGATGTTCCCCATATAAAGGGGGAAATGCTGATGCCGCGTTTGAAGGGCAAGGTTGCCGTCATTACCGGGGCCGGGACGGGGATTGGTCGGGCTGCGGCTAAACTGTTCGCGCAGGAAGGGGCCAAGGTTGTTGTCGCGGAGCTGGATGCGGCGGCGGGGGAGCAGACCGCGCATCTGATCGTGCAAGCCGGCGGCGATGCGATTGCCGTGCGGACCGATGTTACGGAACCGGACAGTATTCAGGCCGCGATCGATGCGGCGGTGACGCAGTATGGCGGGTTGCATATCCTGCACAACAATGCCGGTGGCTCGACTTCGCGCGACAGCGACGTGACGGATGCACCTTTGGAGGAGTTCTGGCGGGTCATCAAGCTGGATCTGTTCGGGACGTTTCTTGGCTGCCGGTTTGGTATTCCCGCGATGATCCGGTCGGGCGGCGGATCGGTGATCAACATGTCGTCCAATGTGGCGCTGATGGGGGTGCCCGGGCGGGATTGCTATACGGCGGCGAAAGGCGGGGTCGCGGCGATGACGCGGTCGATGGCGGTGGAGTTCGCGCCGAAGGTCCGGGTGAACGCCATCGCGCCTTCCGCGACGATGACCGACCGGGTACGCAAACTTGTTGCCGGGAACACGGCTTTGGACAAGCTGGCGAACTCCCACTTGCTGGGTTTGATCGAGCCGGAAGATATCGCGTCGATGGCGCTGTTCCTGGCGTCGGACGAAAGCAGCAAGGTGACCGGGCATATCTATCCGGTGGACAGCGGCGTGATCATTTCTTGAACAACGGGAGGCTTTACCATGAAGATCAAGCGGGTGGAACATATCGCCATCGCGGTCGATTCCATGAGGCAGTCGCTGGACCTGATGCGGGATACGTTCGGTCTTGAACTGGAATATGAGGAGCAGATCGGACAGACGAAGCTGGCGATGCTGCCGGTTGGGCAGTCCTATATCGAATTACTGGAAGGGCAGGGGCCGGAGTCCGGGGTTACCAAATGGATCGCGGAGAAGGGGACCGGGCTGTTCCACATATGCTTTGAGGTTGAGGATATCGAGGGCGCGATCGCGGAGCTGAAAGCCAAGAACGTGAAGCTGCAGAGCGATACCTGGCGCATCGGGCATGGCGGATCAAAGATCATCTTTCTGGATCCCTCGGCGACCGGGAACGTGGTGATCGAGCTTGCTGAACTCGCGGCGGGGCATTGAACCATGACTGATTTTGTTCATCCCGAATACATGGTCGAGACCGAATGGCTCGCTCAGCATCTTGCCGATGTCGTTGTGCTGGACTGCACGGTTCACCTGATTCCGGATCCGAAGATCACCTATGTGGTGAAGCCGGGGCGCGAGGATTTCGAGAAGGGGCATATTCCCGGGGCGCAGTTCTGCGACGTGGCGCGGGACGTGTCGGATACGCGGCAGAAGCTGAATTTCATGCAGCCGCAGCCGGAGGATTTCGCCGCGGCGATGCGTCGTTTCGGGATCAGCAACAGCTCCCGCGTGGTGACGTACAGCACGGGTAATCCGTGGTGGGCGACGCGGGTGTGGTGGCTGTTGCGGACCTTCGGTCATGATAACGCCGCGGTGCTGAATGGCGGCTGGCAGAAATGGGTGGCTGAGAAGCGCGCTGTCGAGACCGGACCGGGTGCGCAGCGTCCGGCGGGAGACTTCGTGGTGCGCGAAGTCCGCGACCTGATGGTTGGCAGGGAGGCGGTGAAGGCGGCGATCGGCGATGCAGGTGTTTGCACGTTGAATGCGCTGTTGCCGGCGCAGCATACCGGCAGCGGCGGCAACAGCTATGGCCGCCCTGGCCGCATCGCCGGCAGCGTCAATCTGCCGGCGGCGCATTTGCTTGATCCCGCAACAAATACGTTCTTGCCGGCTGACGAGTTGCGGCAGCGCCTCGGGGCGGTGGGGGCGTTGGATCGCCCGGTCATCGCCTATTGCGGCGGCGGCATCGCGGCCAGTGCGGATGCGTTTGTCCTGACGATGCTGGGACATGAAAACGTAAAGATCTACGACGCGTCGCTATCGGAATGGGCCAAAGACGAAAGCCTGCCGATGGAGACTGGCTAGAGCGCTTTGTTTAAGCGAGCAACTTTATCACCCTGACTGTTCCAGTCCGGGTGATGTTGCTCTAAACACAACGGGGAAACAGACATGCGACTTGAAAACAAGATTGGCATCGTTACTGCTGCAGGGTCGGGGATGGGCCGAGCGGGGGCGGTTCGGTTTGCGGCGGAGGGGGCTTCGGTTGCGGTGGTGGATCTGGACAAGGACGCCACCGACGCGGTGGTGCGACAGATTACCGCCGCCGGTGGCAAGGCGATCGGGCTTTCCGGTGACCTGACCAGCGATGAATTTGCTCGCGACATCGTGCGGCAGACGGTGCGGCAGTTTGGTGGTCTGGATTTTGTCTGGAACCATGTCGGCACTCCGGGTCCGGCTTCGATTGAAGGGCTGGACTGGAAGGATTACGACTTTGCGATGAATTTGAATGTTCGCACGGTGCTGGTTACCACCGAGGCGGCGTTGCCGGAATTGCGCGCGCGTGGCGGCGGTTCGTTGCTGTTTACCGCGTCGACGTCGGGCCTGCAGGGCTCGCCGTACAGTCCGATTTATAACATCGCGAAATTCGGTGTCGTGGGCCTGGTGAAGGGGCTGGCGAAACGTTACGGACAAGAAAATATACGGGTAAACGCGGTCTGCCCTGGCACCACTGACACGCCGATGCTGCGAGTGTTTGTCGCCCGGGCGGACAGTCAGCTTCCACCGGGGGAGACGCCGGAGACGCTGGTCGCCAAGCGGGGCGTGCTCAATCCGATGCGCCGGTTGGCGCAGCCGGAGGAAATCGCCAATGCGGCATTGTTCCTGTTGTCGGACGAGGCTTCGTTCGTCAACGGCATCACGCTGCCGGTGGACGGGGGTGCGACCGCCTGAGGGCAGCCATGGCCGGGGTCAAGGAAGCCCCGGCCAGTCTGTTTATATGCGGTCTGGTTATTTGCAGGCAGTGACCATGATTTCGACCAGCACGTCCGGGGCGGCCATTTCGGCCTGCACACACGCTCGTGCGGGGGCGCCGTCCTTCGGCAGCCAGGGGGTCCAGATTTCGTTCATCAGGACGCGATCCTTGATGTGCTTCACCCAGATCATTGCCTGGAGCAGACGGGTCTTGTCGGTGCCGTGATGCTCCAGCATCGCGTCGATCTGGGCGAGGACGTCGGCGGTCTGGCCCTTGATGTCCTTGCTGGTGTCCTTGGCGGTGATGCCGGGCAGGTAGACAAATCCGTGGTATTCGACGGCTTTGGAAAGGATCGGGCCAGGTTCGGTGCGGATGATCTTGCTCATATTGGGCGGCTCCTTCTGGGTATTGGTTGGAGGGTTGTAGAGCATATCCGGTTTGGCTGGAAACTGGCCCTGGGGTTTGGCTCAGGAGCGGGTCGTCGGGCGGGGCGCACAGGCTCGTGCGGTTTGTGGGGCGGCTTCGCATTGTGTGAGCCGGCCGCCGCCGCAGCCCGGCGTGTCCGCCAAGCTGCCAGGCCGTAGGTTTGCTTGCAGACTGTCAGGGCTTTGAAGGAGGGATGAAATGATCAAGGTTGTCGGCTTGCTGACCCGCAAGGAAGGCATCAGTCATGAGCAGTTCGTGCGCCACTGGTTCGATATCCACGGCCCGCTCGCGCACGCGGTGCCGGGCATCCGCCGTTATGTCCAGTCGCACATTGTGAAGACACTGACCCGTCCTGATATCCCCGAGACGGGCGTCGAGGTCGATGGCATCGCCGAACTTTGGTACGACGATATGGAGAGTTTCCAGCGCGCCGCCGCCACCCCGGAGATGAAGGCGTTAACGGATGACGGCGCGCTGTTTATCGGTCAGATCAAAAGCTATGTGATCGAAGAGCGGCAGATTATTCCGCCGCCTGGCTGAGCGCGACCGCTTCGTAGGGGAAGCGCTTAACCTTGGCCATGTTGATGCCCTCGATCCGGAGCAGGCGGGTGTCGTCCTTGCGCTCCGGCGAGTGCAGCACGCCGATGTCGTACAGATAGGCATCGCCCGGCTTCATGACGTAGTCGTGGTTGAAGGCGGCCTTGCCGGGAGCGCTGTCAGTCGGGCGGGCGACACAGTCCCAAGCGGTCATGATCGTCTCACCGGCGGCCTGGCCGTAGATCGCCCAGGACGGGCCATGGTCGTGTGGCTTGCTGCCCTTCGGCCCGACTGTAGCCATGCGCCAGGATGGCGAAGCCGAGTTCGGCGTCTTCATACAGCAGATGCCGCTCCGGCGTGCCGGGCGGGATATAGGTGGCGACGAATTCGGGATCGGCGAGCGCCTGCTTGACCAGGTCGCGCACCTTTTCGCGGCCGGGTGTTCCGGGTTGGGACTTCAGGGCGGCGTGGCAGTCGGCGGCGAACTGTTCCAACGTGATGGCCATGGTTAATCCTCCTACAGTTATCGACGATAGGGGTAACAACTGCTCGCGGTCGAGGGTGATTCCGAAGTGATTTGCCAAAGCCGCGATCGCGTCGGCATGTTCGGGATAAGGGTCGGCGTTGCTGGGTCCGACGATGATGCAGCCGCCGCTGCTCTTGCCTTTTGGCGGCAGCATGGCGGTGACCAGCGCCTTGCCGTCCTGGTCGCGTAGCGTCAGGAACAGCGGCATCGACCGCCGGATGTGGGCTTCCTTGTTGATATCCTGCTCGATGAATACCGACGTGGTCGGGTGGAAGGCATCAACGGCGCGTTCCCGTTCGCGCTGATAGTGCTTTTCGACCGCGTGGTGCATTTCCAATGATTTGGCGACGGCTTCGCCTTCCGTGAGAAGACGGAACCAGGTGCGGTTGCGTGGTGCGTCGCAGACATACTCCATGCGCTTTCCCCGTGGCTTTCTTGGTGTGGCTTGGATTGGTCTGAGACCCCAGCATAGAATGGAAATGGCTGGCGATCAAACCGGCGGGACGAACAGGGGAAACCAGATGGCAGCGGACCGGGTTCCGGGCGGGGACACGTTTGACTATGTGATCGTTGGCAGCGGGGCGGCCGGGTCGGTGTTGTGCAACCGGCTGACCGAGGATCCGGACGTCACCGTCTGCGTCCTGGAGTGCGGGCCGCCGGACCGGCACCCGTACATTCACATCCCGGCCGGCTTCATCAAGATGCTGTTCAACCCGACCTACACCTGGCAGTTCCAGACGGAGCCAGGGGAGGGGATCAATGGCCGGCGCATCCCGACCACGCAGGGGCGCACGCTGGGCGGATCGAGTTCGATCAACGGCATGATCTACAACCGCGGGCAGCGCGAGGATTTTGATCACTGGGCGCAGCGCGGCAATCGCGGCTGGGGCTATGTCGATATCTTGCCTTACTTCAAGCGGGGCGAGCGGCGTATCGGGGTAGGTGACGACCGCATCCATGGGCGTTCCGGCAGTCTGCCGGTGACCGACAATGACTGGATCCATCCGGTCAACGAGGCGTTCATCGCTGGGGCCCAGGAGCTCGGGATCCCGCGCAACCCGGATTACAACAGCGGCGACGATCAGGCGGGTGTCGGGTATTTCCAGCGGCTGATCGACAAAGGCTACCGGCGTTCGGCGGCGCGGGTGTTCCTGCATCCGGCGCGGGCGACCGGGCGGCTGGATGTGCGGACGGATGCGCGTGCGGCGCGTGTGGTGTTCGATGGCAGCCGGGCGACGGGCGTGGAATACGTCAATGATCGTGGGGGTTTGGAGCGACGGACTGTGCTCGCGCGGAGGGAAGTGATTGTTTCATCAGGCACCGCCAATAGCGCGAAACTGCTGCAGATGTCGGGGGTTGGGCCGGCGTGGCTGCTGGGTAGCCTGGGGGTGCCGGTGGTTGCCGACCTGCCGGTGGGAGAGAATTTCCGTGATCACTATTCGACCCGGATTGTCGCACGGGTGAAGAACATCTCGACGATGAACGAGATGTCGCGCGGTTTGGGGCTGGCGGGACAGATTGCGCGCTGGGTGTTGGGCAAACCGAGCATTCTGGCGTTGAGCCCGAGTGTGGTGCACTGGTTCTGGAAAACCGAGGACACGATGCGGCAGCCGGACCTGCAGGGCGTGTTCAGCCCGGCGAGTTACAAGCAGGGGTTTGTCGGGCTGCTCGACGACTATCCGGGGATGACGTGCGGCGTGTGGCAGCACCGGCCGGAAAGTATTGGCTATGTTCGTGCGCGCTCGACCGATCCGTTCGTGGATCCAATCATCCAGCCGAATTACCTGAAGGATCCGATGGACCAACGGGTTTTGGTCAAGGGCATGCTCCTGGCGCGCAAATTGCTGCATACCTCGGCGTTGGCGCCGTATTTTGAAAGTGATGCGCTTCCGGGGCCTGATGTCCATACCGATGAAGAGTGGCTGGATTACGCGCGTCAATACGGCTCGACGGCGTATCACCTGATCGGGACGGCGCGGATGGGGCCGGTGACGGACAAGACATCGGTGGTGGATGATCAGTTACGGGTGCATGGGTTGCGGGGCATCCGGGTGGTCGATGCGTCGATCATGCCGAACATGCCGTCCGCGAATACCTATAGTTCCACGATGATGATCGCCGAGAAGGCGTCGGACATGATCCGTGGGCGTTCGCCGCTGCCGGCGGTGGAGGGTATTGCGGCGTAACGCTAATCCCCCGAGACTGTGGATCGTTTATCGAAGGAGCCGCTGGTGGCCGGGTTCAAGAGTACCGAGAAATACATCGCGACGCGCGATCTGGAGGTGGCGGTCAACGCCGCCGTCACGCTGCAACGGCCGTTGCTGGTGAAGGGCGAACCGGGCACCGGCAAGACCGTGCTGGCGCATGAGGTCGCCGCGGCGCTGGACATGCCGCTGATCGAGTGGCACATCAAGTCCACCACCAAGGCGCAGCAGGGGCTGTATGAGTATGACGCCGTGTCGCGGCTGCGCGACGGGCAGCTTGGCGATCCGCGGGTGCATGACATCGGCAACTACATCGTGCGCGGCAAATTGTGGGACGCGTTCGAAGCCGATGAGCAGACCGTGGTGCTGATCGACGAGGTGGACAAGGCGGACATCGAGTTTCCGAACGACCTGCTGCTGGAACTCGATCGGATGCAGTTCTTCGTCTACGAGACCCGGCAAGACGATCGTGGCCAGGCACCGGCCGGTGGTGATCATCACGTCGAACAACGAGAAGGAACTGCCGGACGCGTTCCTGCGCCGCTGCTTCTTCCACTACATCCGCTTTCCCGACCGCGAGACGATGGAGCGGATCGTGCAGGCGCATTATCCCGACATCCGCAAGGATCTGGCGCGGGAGGCGCTGAACGTCTTCTTCCAGGTGCGCGAAGTGCCTGGCCTGAAGAAGAAGCCGGCGACGTCGGAACTGCTGGACTGGCTGAAGCTGCTGATGGTCGAGGACATGCCGGTGGAAGCGCTGCGCAGCAACGAAAAGCAAGTGGTGATTCCGCCGCTGTATGGCGCGCTGCTGAAAAACGAGCAGGATGTCCACCTGTTCGAGCGTCTGGCGTTCCTGGCGCGCCGGGGGGCCTGATGTTCTCGCATCTGGTACTGGGTCTGCGTTCGGCCGGGCTGCCGGCGTCCATCACCGAATACCTGACGTTGATGGCGGCGATGAAGGCCGGGGTCGCGGAATACAGCATCGAGGACTTTTACTATCTGGCCCGCGCGACGCTGGTGAAGGACGAGCGTCACCTGGACAAGTTCGACCGGGTGTTTGCCCATTGCTTCAAGGGGCTGGAACCGCCGGAAGGGGTCAAGGTCGAGGACCTGCCGGAGGAATGGCTGCGCAAGCTGGCGGAAAAGATGCTGACGCCGGAGGAGATGGCGAAGATCGAGGCGCTGGGCGGGCTCGATGCGCTGATGAACCGGCTGAAGGAGTTGCTGGCGGAGCAGAAGGGCCGGCATCAGGGCGGGTCGAAGTGGATCGGCACCGCGGGGACGTCGCCATTTGGGGCGTATGGATATAATCCCGAGGGGGTGCGGATTGGGCAGGAGGAATTGCGGCACCGGCGAGCGGTGAAAGTCTGGGACCGGCGGGATTATCGGGATCTGGACGACACGGTGGAGCTTGGGACGCGGGGCATGAAGATCGCGTTGCGCCGGCTGCGCCGGTTTGCCCGGCAAGGGGCGGCGACGGAACTGGATATTCCGGACACGATCCGGTCGACCGCGAACAACGCCGGCAGCCTGGACCTGAAGATGGTGCCGGAGCGGCATAACACGGTGAAGGTGCTGCTGTTCCTGGACGTCGGCGGGTCAATGGACGACCACGTCAAGCTGACCGAGGAATTGTTCTCGGCCGCCCGCTCGGAATTCAAGCATCTGGAGTATTATTACTTTCACAACTTCCCGTATGAGAAGGTCTGGAAGAACAACCGGCGGCGGTTCGAGGAAGTT
The DNA here is from genome assembly GCA_963790515.1 of uncultured Alphaproteobacteria bacterium. Lineage (GTDB taxonomy): Bacteria > Pseudomonadota > Alphaproteobacteria > Acetobacterales > Acetobacteraceae > Rhodopila. The sequence goes on from CAWBPF010000022.1 coordinate 40,734, forward strand.
ATCCCGACATGGCAGGTGCTGCGCACCTATGGGCCGGACTACAAGCTGATCATTGTCGGCGATGCGGCGATGAGCCCTTATGAGATCACGATGCAGGGCGGGTCTGTCGAACATTTCAATGAGGAACCGGGGACGGTTTGGCTGGATCGGCTTGCGTCGCACTACAAGCATTCGGCGTGGCTTAATCCGACGCCGAAACAGAGTTGGGGACATGTGCGGTCCATCAGCATGGTCAACGACCTGATGGAAGGGCGGATGTTTCCGCTGACGGTGAACGGGATTGATGAGATGACGCGGGAGTTGAGCCGGTAGGCTTGCAGAGGCGGTTCCGGTCTTCTGCGGATTGGCTAAGCGGCGGGTGGTGTGGACAGGTTGGCTGTGGCACTGGGTCACGATGGGCGCGCCAGTGCGTTGCTTTGGCGAGCGGCTTTATCCGTTCAGCCGAAAGCTTTGTGAACCGGATCGGTTCCGGATGGCGATCGCCTGGGGTTGAGCCGACTTCGGGCGATCATCGTTCTTCCAAGCAACGTTATCGGGGCGGGCAGCTTCCGCTTGACGATGGAGCGCGTTCGGGCCGACCGCAAATAATCGGCGCGCTCCATCGCTTTTTTTCAGCGAGCAACTTTATCACCCCGACTGTTCCACTCAGGGCGATGTCGCTCTATCGGGACACTGGGTTGTTTGTTTCGCCGTGCTGGCCGCTCCGACGTCCGCCAATTTACGCCGATGAACCTCCGGTGTGGTTTACGATCGGGTCAACTCCGGGATCGGCTCGTCGTGCGGTTCGGTGACCTGTTCCAGCATGCCGACCGTTTCCTTGCCGAACAGCATGGGAATGCAAGCTCCGACCGCCACGACCGCGATGATCGTGCCAAAGAAGATCGTCGGCGAACCGGTGTGCGGTTCGAGGAAAAACGGTGTCAGCACGCCGGAGAAGATCCGTCCGGTGGCTTCTCCGAAGAAATGCCCTCGGCCGCGCAGTGCGGTGGGGAACTGCTCGGACAGATAGACCCGCACCGCGGTGAAGGAGGACAGGACGGTGAGGCCGGTGATGATCGCCCCCGCGGTCATGGCGACCGAGGCATACGGGCCCGCACTATGCGCGGTTCCCATCAGCGCGAGGCCCGGGATCGCGCCGGCGAGACAATAGGTGATTGTCCAGCGGCGGCCGATGATTTCCATGATGAACCCGGTGAAGAACTTGCCCGGGATCGTCACCATGAACAGCAACGCGCTCAACCCGAAGCTGAGGCTGACGGCGGCGCCCTGATCCACCAGCGCCTTGGGCAGCAGGATTGCCGAACAATAATAGGCGGTTGTTGCGGCGCCGAACAGGACGATGCCGACGATGGTGCGGGAGCGCTGGCCTGCGCGGAACAGCGCCGAGAACGGGGGCAGTGCCTGATAGGCGACTGCGAGATCGGGTCCAAGATCGGACACGGTAAGTTTCGGGACACGGTTGCCGCACCGGGTGATCATGCGGTTGATGGTCTCGACCGCCGCCTGGGGGTTGCCTGAGCGGAGATGCCAACGGGCGCTTTCGGGCAGGCCAAAATGCACCAGCAATGGCACGATGCCCAATGCGAGACCGCCGGGCAGTGCGATCAAGCGGAAGCCATCCGGGTCGCCCGCAAGCAGGTAGCCGAGGAAAGGCAACAGCGTGAAGGCGCTTGCCAGCATGACCTCGAAGATCGCGCCGAATGTTCGCCGGTGCTGTTTTGGCATGAGTTCAGCGGCGATGGGGAACGGCGCCGAGACGGCGAAGCCCGCGCCGATGCCGGTGAATAGTCGGATGACAATCAACTGCGTGCCGCTTTGCGCCAAGGGGACCAGCAGCGTGCAGAAGGTCGTGATGATGACGCCGACCTGCATTACGGTCTTGCGGCTGATTTGATCGGAGATTGCCGAGGCGGTAAATCCGCCGACGACGACCATGAGGGTCGGGGCAACCGCGAGCCACCGGATTTGCCCGCCGGTGAGCTGGAGCGGCCCTTTGGCCAACACCAGCAGCGAGCCGCCAAGGGCCAGATCGTAGCCCTCGACAAAGCCGACTGTCCCGAGCACCAGGATGATTGCCAGGTGGTAGGGGCTGAAGGGGATGCTGTCGAGCTTGTTTCCGAGAATGTAGCTGGCGGGCATTGCCTGACCGCCGAAATGGCTGCTCGTTGTCATGCTTATCTCCCAGATTTGTCCAAGTCGGAATCAAACGCGGAAGTAGCCGAGGCGCGGTGTTATTGCCCTGTTGGCATGCCTGTGTTCACAGGGCGAGGGAAGCTGCAGGTGCTGGGCCTGGCTTCTTGCGCCAGCCGGTGACCTGGTCGCGGAGCCTGACGGCGGCCGTGGTGTGAGGGGCGCCCGCCGTTTTTTGGCGATGGCATCAGGCTTTAGGCGGTGTAAAGGGTTCGCGCAAATCGCCTTGAGTGCAGGTGTATGCTTCGGGTGAGCGCTGTGAGGCTCAGGCGAGGGAGTGCACGATGACGGGTCCGGCGACCGCTGTGGCCTGGCCTTCCATCAGGGGTGCGAGGTTCTCCTCGATCCAGGCGAGCCCGCGTTTGTTTGACTCGCTCGCGCCAGCGTAGTCGTCGAAGACGCTGATCGCGGTTACCGTGTCGTCCGGCGCATAGATCACGTAGTAGGCCCTGAACCCGGAAACATCGCTGATGATCGGGATCGCGCCCTCCTTGATGCGGTTTGCAAGCTCCTCTGCCATTCCGGCTTTTGCCTTGCCCTGACGAATTGCGGCGTACATGGCTTCCTCCCTTGTTGTTGGAAACGACCCGCCACGCGGATAGGGCCGGGCGGCCGAAGTGCGAGCTGGTACCGGCATGGCACTGCGGAGGGCTGCGGCGCTTTGGATCGTAATCCGTCTTACCTCATCGCATGTGATCCCGTCGCCGATGCGATCAATAGAGTTTGACGGCGATGAGTGGGAATCAGCGTTTAGTTGATGCGATCGGTGCGCCGGGTTGGTCTCGCGTGGGGCTGTGTCAGGCGGCGGCTCGCCTGACAGGCTGGGTGGTCCGCATCAGGCGTCGGGCGACGAATACGATGATCATCGACGCGGTGACGACGAACACCCAGTGGGCGGGACGGAGGCCGCGGTCGATGGTCTCGTTCGCGATCAGCACGCGCCACGGGTTGACCTTGGTTGTAAGGCCGTACCAGCCGAATTCCATCGCGGCGGTCATCAGTCCTGACAGGATGGCCAGACCGCCATACAACGCGGTGATCGTGCCGATATTCTGTTTGCGGCGCCAGGTTTCGGGCAAGGAGCGCCAGGCCATCAGCCAGACGAACAGGCCGGAGACGAACACCGGTTCCGACACGTTCAGCTTGGACTGGATGTAGTAATGCAGCAGGGCGACGGCACCGAGCGGGTAGGCAAGGCGGTGCAGGCGCTTCCAGTTGCGGCCGAGTTTCTTGACCCAGGCGTCGGTCGAGGTCATGGCCAGCGCCAACAGAACGAGCAGGGCGGCGAAACCTATGGTCAGGTAGAACCGCAGCGCGATTTCCGACACAACCGTGAGCAGCTTGAAGTTCTGATCGACGATGTACAACGATAAATGGGCGACCGCGTAGCAGGCGGCGGCGACGCCAACATTGCGCCGCACCAACAGCAATGCGGGCCAGTCGAGTGCCCGCGCCAATGGCGTGATCGCCAGGGAAATCATCAGCAAACGGATTGCCCATAAACCGGTGCCGTGGATCAACTCCATCACCGGCCGGCCGCCGAGCTCGTCGGTAACCAACCACATCGCGTAGAGCACGCCAGGTACGAACAAAGACGCCAGAACCGCGGCTTTGAACGGCAAGAACCTTCCGCGGCGATCCCGCCAGGGCACAATCATCTGTCGCTGCTCCGTTTCGCTTGTTTGTACGGAAAACATGCCGGAAAGTCAGGTTAAACAGCAGTAACAAGGGTCGTCTGTCGTTGACGCGTTAAAATGTCCGCCTTTCTGAATAAATGAAATGTCCACTTTCTTGATTTTGGCTGCGCCGGTGGAGTTGTGTGTAACGCGTTTGCGTTATGCACAACTCCACGGGTGTCTTGCTGTCGGCTGATGGTCATCGTCGCGCTCATGCGGCCCTCGGCACTGTTGGTTGAATAAGTTTGGCATCGCGGTCGTAACGGGCCAGGCAGCGCGGTCCGTCGAACAAAGCCAGGGTGGCATCAGGGTATTGATGCACGCGCACGGTCGCACGGACATAGTGATGACGATGCGTCTGCTGCGGGATCTGCAGACTTTTGCCTTGCCACGATACGCAGTTGTCGCGCCCCACCTGACGGTCTTCCTGGAGGCAGAGCGTATCCTCCAGGGCAGCCCCGGTGTAGGCGATGTAGGCCGAACCGTCATCCGATGCGGTAACCCCGAACCGGACATTGAAGTCCGGCATGAACACATCCCGTAGATACACGTTTGCCGCCTCGACCGTGGCATGTCCGCGCACCCGCAGCTCTTGCGGTATGCGGCCTTGCAGCGTGCCGAACGCGCGTTCCATCCGACCCCGCGCCTCAGGCGAATACGAGGGAATGTGCCGAATACCCAGTTGCGCCAGGGCTCGGCCGACCTGGGTGAGGTTTGTCTTATCCACCTTGCCGCCAGCCTCCTGGGTCAGAAAATAATGCGAGCCACGATCGGTGTAGAACGCAGCAAACAAGCCATGCCGGCGGATCGTTTCGGCAAGCCCCTGAAAGCTCGACATCGTGCCTTCCTCCTCGGTCAGGAAGATCGAGGTGATGTGGCCGGTGGCATCATCCAACGTCACAATCAGATCCTGTTTGTCCTGGGTGCCAGGCAGCCAGCCATGCGTCGAGCCGTCCTGGAACAGCAACATCCCAGGCAGCGGACGCCGCTCACGCTTCTTGCGGTGCTTGCCCCGCAGTGTCGCCTTGCGCACCAGCCCCGCCGACTGCAACGCCAGCCGTGTGACCGTGTAGCAAAGCTTGTAGTTGTGCTCGCGCACCAACGTCTCGTGAAAGTGCCGGACCGAGAAGTCGGCATAACGATCCCGGAACAGCCCACGCATCCGCCCGATCTCGGCCGCGTCGGCGCGGCGCGACGAGGCTTTCCCAAGCCGCCGATCACGCAATCCCGCCTCACCCTCATCGTCAAACCGGACGCACAGGCGGCGGAACTGACGACCCGAAACGCCAAGCAGTGCGCCAGCCTCATCAGCACTCAGACGCCGGCGCCGAAAGCGCTCCAGCGCGTCGTGGAAGCGGCTCACGAAAACACCCCACAGTGCCGATTGTCGCCGCATCTGCCATCCCTCGAACAAGGGACGAACATTCCGGACATTTCACGCGCTAACAAAGCCGGACAGATCACGCGCTCCCAACACAACAAGGGTCGAAACCTTGCGCGATGCAGGCAACGCGCCCACGATGGGCGGCAGAAGTCACGGAAGAGGGAAAAGATCAGATGTCAGCTGCTGTGCAGCTCCAAACGGGGCAACTCCAATCCGGTATGTCAGACGCCGAGTGGCATACTCGCTGCGAACTGGCTGCCCTTTACCATGTGATTAACGAACTCGGGTGGACCGACCTGATCAACACGCACATGTCGGCGCGTGTTCCGGGCGAGCCGAACCACTTCCTGATCAACAACTACGGGGACATGTTCGACGAGATCACGGCGTCTTCGCTGGTGAAGATGGACATGGAAGGGAACGTCCTGACGCCGGGCGGGAAGTTCAACAACGCCGGCTTCATCATCCACAGCGGCGTCTACAAGGCTCGGCCGGATGCAAACTGCGTGCTGCATACGCATACCCGCGCGGGCGCCGGCGTTTCGCTGTTGCGCAAGGGGTTGCGGCCGATCAGCCAGGACGCGCTGCATGTCCTGGATGACATCGTGTACCACGAGTACGGCGTGCCGGCGACGGTCGAGGAATGTGACGCGCTGGGCCAGAGCTGCGCCAACGGAAGCTGCGTCGTGCTGCTGAACCACGGGCTTCTGACGCTGGGCGAGACGATCCATGGCGCGTTGATGCGACTCTATATGCTCGAGCGCGCGTGCGAGCTGGAACTGATCGCGCGGCAGATGGACGAGCCGCCGGTGGTCATTGACGAATACGTACAGCGCAAGGCGGCTGAGCGGATGAAGAAGGTGCGCCCGACCGAGGGTTATGGTTTGAACGAATGGAAGGGCCTGGTCCGCACGGTTGAACGCAAGGGCGCCGACTTCCGGCGTTAAGGCGCCGCGGGACTTGCAGGTGCGGCGTGGATGGCCGGTGACGGGGCCATCCACGCCGTTTTCTTTTGGGGGGCGTTTGCGATGGCTTGGCGGTCACCCCAGCAGGAACCACAGGCGGAATAACACGGTCTCCGCCCAGGTTTGCCGGATCAATCCGGGGATGCGTAGAGCTCGCAGTCGCGTGAGCAGGTTGCCACGGTTCGCCGATTCCAGATGGGTCAGCACGGCCTGGGTTGCTTCCGGCAATGGCACGGGTGCGCTGCGGAGGGCGGCGATCTGTCGCCAGAACAGGGTCATGAAGGGACCTCGGCCGCGGCGAGCGGCGCCGATCGTCCGCTGCCAGAAGTCGAGCGGCTCGCCGACCAGGTTGGCTGTGTGCTGGCGGTAGAGGATGTCGGGCGTGTCGCCCGCGATGACCGACCCGGCGTTGGCTGAGACGACGATATAGGCCCACCAGTCGTGCCACGCCCCGTTGGGGACCGGACTGGCATCTACCAGTTGGGCCGCGGTCCGGTTCAGCACCATGCAGCAGCCGGGGGCGAGGTTTTGGGTGAGTGCCGCCGGAAAACCGGGTGGCCGGCGCGGGGCGAGAACCTGGCCGGCGGGGGCGAGCGTCGCATCGACCAACGCGCGGGCACAGAAGTAGAGTGCCGGCCGGTCTGGCGGCAGCTGGCTGAGGGCTGTCACGCCGTGCGCGAGCTTTTCCGGCAACCAGACATCATCCTGGTCCGCGAATGCGAAAAATCTGGCAGGGCCTTGGAGGGCTGTGCGCAGCAGGGCCAGGAAGCTGCCGGTGGCGCGCATGCGGCTGCCATCGGGGCCGGCGATGCATCGGCCAGAGCCTGAACCGTTGGCGAAGGCGTCCATAATGGCGACAGTGCGGTCGGAGGAACCGTCGTCGCGCCAGTACAATAGCCAGTTCGCGTGAGTTTGCTCGGTGAAGCTGGCGAGTTGCTCGGGCAGGAAGCGCTCGCCATTGTAGGTGGACAACAGGATGGCCGCGCAGGACCCATCGGGTGGTTTCCCGGTTCCGGGTGAGCCAACCGTGGTTGGTGCGCTGGTTATGTTCGCCTGGAGAGACTGGAGACGGTTCAGGCTGTCCGCTGGGCCACTGGTTTGCATTGGGCGTGGTTTGGATGAGCGGCTAGCGTTTCGGGCAGGCCGTGCATCCGGCCTGGATGTGCAGCTTCGGCGAGGGGTGGTTGGTCCAGCGTGCAGCCGTGCCATTGGCGCCGGCGAGGGTGACCAGGTCGGTCATGATGAACTCCTGTTGGCGACGCAGCACCGAGGCGCGCGCCTGATGAGACATTACTAAGGAGCGCACGGTTAGCGGCCCCGGCGACAAGGAGCAACCTTGCGCGGCTTTTCGCCCTGAACGCGGGTCGCTGGAACCGCGCGGCGGAGCGGCCCGCCCAATCCGGCGCAGCGACTTCGTTTAACTTTCGCATTGCGAGAAGGGTGCCGCCGCCGGTTTTCCCCGCCGTCTGCCGGTGCACAAGGCAGATGAAGCGCGTTTGGGGTCGGGTCGGTCCGCGTGCAGGTCTTGTTTGGGCATCCGCCGCCGAGCTGTTTCCGTGCCCGGGTGCGGTGTGGTCGAGGGTTCAGGGTTCGGCCTCTGGTCGCTGCGGCGGCGTCGGCGAAGCGGGCCACCAACGCAGTATTGGCGGTGATCCACCCGCTTTCGGCGGCATGAGTGGGCGAAAATACTGACCCCGGATCGGGCGTCGTTAATCGTTTGTTAGCGATTGGGGGCTATCCATAAGGCAGCGGTGATAGCGCCGAAAGACTTGGTGACAAAAAGCGCCAGTGGTTTTGCACGTATTTAGTAGGATGGTTCCCCATGTCCGTCACCAACCTTAGCACCGCCCAAATCGTGAGCTTGTCAGCAAGCGATATTTCGGCGTTTTCCACATCAGATGTCAGTTTACTGACCACGACTTAGCTGGGCGTCCTCAGTTCGATACAGGTGGCCGCTTTAGGCACCGCTAACATTGCAGCGATGTTGCCGGCCAACCTTACCGCCCTGACCAGCAGTGCGATCGCCGGGCTGACATCGGCTGAAGCATTCGCGCTGACGACCGCCGAGGTCAGCTCGTTGACCTCCACCCAATTCGGGGCTCTGTCCACCGCAGCGATCGCCGGGTTCGACTTCAACTTCACCGCGGTTGGCACCACGTCGCTTGCCGTATTGAGCTCGCAACAGATTGCCGCGCTGACGACTGACGAAGCGAGTGTGATGAACACCTCGCAAATGAGCTCGTTGTCGGCTACCCAGATCCTTGGTTTGTCGGACGCCAACATGGCCGTGCTGGCGACCGCATCCGTTGCAGCCCTGACCTCCACCGCAGCTGCGGCACTGGCGTCGGATCAGTTGGCGGCCCTGGGGACCACCAACATTGCCGCGCTGTCGACGACCGCCGTTACGGCGCTAAGTGCCGGCGCGATTGCCGGGCTGACCTCGGCTGAAGCATTTGCACTGACCACAACACAGGTCAGCTCGTTGACCGCGACCCAAGCCGGCGCCCTGAGCACCGCTGCGGTCGCCGGGCTGTTCATTGACATATCGTCGCTCACCACGACCGGCTTCGCCGCGTTGACCTCGGCGCAAATTGCTGCCCTGAGCACGGACGAAGCGAGTGCACTGACGACCACGCAGGTAAGCGCATTGACCGCTACCCAGGTCGCCGGTCTGTCCGGTACCGACCTTGGTAATCTGACCACCGCATCTGCCGCGGCGCTGACCTCGACTGCCGGCGCAGCGTTGAGCTCGGCGCAGGTCGCCGGCCTCGGGACCACCAACATTGCTGCAATGTCCACGACCAGCATCACCGCGCTGAGCACTGGCGGGCTTGCTGGCCTGACCTCGGCCGAAGCGTTCGCGTTGACCACAACACAAATCAGCGCGTTGACCTCGACCCAGATGGCAGGCCTGAGCACCGCCGCGGTCGCCGGCCTGTTCCTGGACATTTCGTCGCTCACGTCAACGGCCTTCACCGCGTTGAGCTCGGCTCAAATTGCCGCGCTGAGCACCGACGAGGCGAGCGCGCTCACGACCTCGCAATTCAGTTCATTGACCGCTACCCAGGTTGCCGGGCTTTCGGGTGCTGATCTTGCCAACCTGACCACCGCGTCTATTTCGGTCCTGACCTCCACGGCCGCGACGGCGCTGAGCTCGACCCAGGTCGCCGGCTTTGGCACCGCCAATATTGCCGCTCTGACCACGACAGCCATTACGGCCCTGAGCAACACGGCGCTGCCTGGGCTGACATCGGCCGAAGCGGCTGCCCTGACCACAACGCAGATCAGCAGCCTGACCTCGACCCAGGCACCTGCCCTGAGCACCGCGGCGATTGCCGGACTTGGTGCCAACATTTCGTCGCTCACCTCGACGGCTATCACCGCTCTGACGACCCAGCAGATGGCCGCTTTGACGACAGCCGAGGCTGCTGCGCTGACGACCACACAGGTCAGCTCGCTGACGGCCGCTGAAGTCCCGGGCCTGACCGCGATTGACCTGGGGGCTATGACCACGGCTGCGGCTGCGGCCTTGACCTCCACGGCCGCGACGGCGCTGAGCTCGACGCAAGTTGCCGGCTTTGGCACCGCCAATGTTGCCGCTCTGACCACGACGGCCATTACGGCCCTGAGCAGTTCGGCGATGCCTGGATTGACATCGGCCGAAGCGTCTGTGCTGACGACCACCCAGATCAGTGTCCTCACTTCTACCCAGGCGCCGGCCCTGAGCACCGCGGCGATTGCCGGTCTTGGTACCAACATCTCGTCGCTCACCTCGACGGCTGTTACCGCCCTGACCAGCCTGCAGATCGCCGCACTGACGACAGCCGAGGCGGCTGCCCTGACGACCACTCAGGTCAGCTCGCTGACGGCCGCCGAGGTCCCAGGCCTGACCGCCATTGATCTGGGAGCCATGACGACTGCGGCCATCGCGGCCATTACTTCCACGGCGTCGACGGCACTGACCTCGACGCAGGTCGCCGGGCTTGGCACCGCCAATATCGCCGCCCTGTCTACGACGGCGTTGACTGTGCTGAGCAGCCTGGCAATTCCGGGGCTGACATCGGCCGAAGCGGCCATGCTGACGACCACGCAAATCAGCGTCCTGACCTCCACCCAGGCGTCGGCCTTGAGCACCGCGGCGCTGGTCGGTCTTGGTGCCAACATTTCGTCGCTGACCACGACCGCCTTCACCGCCCTGAGCTCCAGGCAGATTGCCGCGCTGACCACGGCTGAAGCCGCCGCGTTGAACACATCGCAGGCGAGCGTGTTGACAACGGCTCAGGTCAAAGGCCTGTCCAGTGTTGATATCGCCGTGTTGACCACCGCAGCGATTGCCGCGCTGACATCCACTGCCGCGGCAGCGCTGACCTCAACGCAGGTGGCTGGGCTGGGGAGCACGAATATCGCCGCCCTGACCACGACGGCCTTGACTGCGCTGAGCAGCCTGGCCGTGCCTGGGCTGACATCGGCGGAAGCGGCCGCCCTGACAACCACGCAGATCAGCGTCCTGACTTCGACCCAGTCGCCGGCTATCAGCACCGCGGCGCTGGCCGGATTTGGCACCAATGTCTCGTCGCTGACCACGACGGCCTTCACTGCCCTGACCTCCCGGCAGATTGCCGCGCTGACCACGGCCGAAGCCGCCGCGTTGAACACATCGCAGGCAAGCGTGCTGACGACTGGCCAGGTCGCCGGCCTGTCGAGTGCCGACGTCGCCGTGCTGTCTACCGCGGCTGTTGCCGCCCTGACCTCCACGGCTGCGTCAGCGTTGACCTCAACGCAGGTGGCTGGACTGGGGACCACCAATATTGCCGCCCTGACCACGACGGCCTTGACTGTGCTGAGCAGCCTGGCGGTGCCCGGGCTGACATCGGCCGAAGCCGCCACCCTGACGACCACGCAGATTAGCGTCCTGACTTCGACCCAGGCGCCGGCCCTGAGCACCGCGGCGCTCGTTGGTCTCGGTTCCAACATTTCGTCGCTGACCACGACGGCCTTCACTGCCCTGACCTCCCGGCAGATTGCCGCCCTGACCACGGCCGAAGCCGCCGCGTTGAATACATCCCAGGCAAGCGTGCTGACCACTGGCCAGATCGGAGGTCTGTCGAGTGCCGACATCGCCAATCTGACCACCGCGGCGGTTTCCTCTCTGACCTCCACGGCGGCAGTCGCACTGACCTCCACACAGGTCGCCGCACTGGGAACGACCAATATCACCTCGCTAACCACGACCGACTTCACGGCCTTGGGCAGTGCGGCGATAGCCGGGTTGACATCGGCCGAAGCGGCTGCCCTGACAACCACCCAGATCAGCGTGCTGACCTCCACCCAGGCGCCGGCCCTCAGCACTGCGGCGCTCGCCGGTCTTGGTGCCAACATCTCGTCGCTGACCTCGACGGCCTTCACTGCCCTTACGTCGCAGCAGATTGCCGCGCTGACCACGGTTGAAGCCGCCGCGTTGAACACAACACAGGCAAGCGTGTTGACAACCGCCCAGATCAAGGGTCTGTCGAGCGCCGACATCGCTGTGTTGACCACTGCAGCCATCTCCACCTTGACCTCCACGGCCGCGGCAGCGATCAGCTCGACCCAGATAGCCGCACTGGGCACCGCGCGGGTTGCCGCGCTGACCACGACTGACTTCACAGCCCTGAGCAGCGCGGCGATTGCAGGGTTGACATCGGCCGAAGCGGCGGCGCTGACGACCACACAAATCAGCGTGCTGACCTCCACCCAGGCGCCTGCGCTGAGCACCGCGGCCCTTGTCGGGCTTCGGACCGGCGTCTCGTCGCTGACCACGACTGCCTTTACCGCCTTGACGTCTCTGCAGATCGCCGCCTTGACAACGGCGGAAGCAGCCGCGCTGACTACGTCACAGGTCAGCGTGTTGACAACTACCCAAGCCAAGGGCCTGTCGAGTGCCGACCTCGCCGCGCTGAGCACTGCGGCGGTTGCGGCTCTGACCTCCACGGCAGCGGCGGCATTGACATCAACGCAACTGGGCGCACTTGGCACAGCGCGGGTTGCCGCGCTGACCTCGACCGACTTCACGGCCCTGAGCAGCGCGGCGATTGCCGGGTTGACATCGGCCGAAGCAGCGGCGCTGACGACCACACAAATCAGCGTGCTGACCTCCACCCAGGCGCCGGCGCTCAGCACTGCAGCACTTGCTGGTCTTGGTGCCGCCGTCTCGTCGCTGACCACGACCGCCTTTACTGCCCTGACCTCGGCGCAGGTCGCCGCCTTGACGACGGTGGAGGCCGCCGCGCTGAACACATCACAGGCAAGCGCGTTGACTACCGCCCAGGTCAAGGGTCTGTCGAGTGCCGATATCGCCGTCTTGAGCACTGCGGCAGTTGCGGCCCTGACCTCGACCGCCGCAGCGGTGCTGACTTCGACACAGGTGGTCGCGCTTGGCACGGCAAGAGCCGCCGCGCTGACGACAACCGACTTCACGGCCCTGAGTAGCGCGGCGATTGCCGGGCTGACATCAGCCGAAGCGGCGGCGCTGACGACCACGCAGATCAGCGTCCTGACCTCCACCCAGGCGCCGGCCATGAGCACCGCAGCCCTCGTCGGGCTTGGGTCTCACGTCTCATCGCTGACTTCGACGGCCTTTACTGCCCTCAGTTCGCAGCAGATCGCCGCCTTGACCTCAACCGAAGCCGCTGCACTAACCACGACACAGGCAAGCGTGTTGACAACCGCTCAAGTCAGGGGTTTGTCGAGCGCAGCCGCCGCCTCGTTGAGCACCGCGGCTGCAGCGGTCCTGACGAGCACCGCGCTGGGTGCGATGAACTCAACGCAGGTGGCAGCCTTGGGCAGCGCAAACGCCGCCGCGCTGAGCACGTCTAACATCAGCGGCTTCACGACGGCTGCGCTTGCTGGACTGTCCTCGGCCGAAGTCGCTGCCATGGGTGTCCGGATAACCGGCCTGACGAACACCCAGTTCGCGGCACTGACGACCAAGGCCATTGCCGGCCTTACGACAGCCGCCGCGGCAGCGCTGACGACTGGCGAGGTGAGTGTCTTGTCGAAACTGGAAACCGCCGCCTTGACCACGGCCGATATCGCCGCGCTGACGGTGACGCAGATTACCAGCTTTACCTCGGCGCAGATCCCGGCCCTGACCATCGCTCAGATCGCGGCGTTCAGCTCCGCACAGATGGCTCTGTTCACTTCCACGCAGGTGCCTAACTTCACCACGACCCAGCTGGCCTCCATGACCAGCGCTCAGCTCCACGCCCTGTAACCGGGCCGGCGGGCGACCGCGGATACGAACCATCCAGAACGCCGGGAGGAAAAATCCTCCCGGCGTTTTTCGTTGCATAGGGCGCTGGGGTGCCGCCATCGCGAGACCGCCGGGGTTGTTAATCATTTCTTAACGCTTGCCAGTGTAGACCCTGGTATGTCGACCACATGGCAGGACGCCTCGATGGGAAGTCTCCAGCTTAAGCCTGATATCGTTTCGCGCGAGACATTCGCTTCGCCGGCGCCCAGCTTCCGAGAGCTCAGTGTCCCAGTATCCAACATCGATGAATGGCTCGACGACCTGATCGACATGCTGATCGCCGGCAAGGATGCATCGTCACACAACGACGACGTGACGCTGCGGCTGAAAGATATCCCGTTCGGTGCTGTTTTGTCGGCGATCGAACGAGCGCGGGCAAATCTTAGCGGCCCGACTGAAATCGCGCTTTACATGCGTTGGATCAGCGCCAACTCCGGCGCATCGCCAATGTTGTATGCGGCCTGGTTCAATCTGGGCGCGCTGTTCGTTCAGGCCGGCAACAAAACCAATGCTGCGATCGCCTATGGCAACGCGTTGGCCTGCCGACCCGAGATGCACGGTGCCGCTATCAACCTTGGGCTTTTGCTTGAAGCCACGGGTCAGCCGGAACGGGCGTTGGCCACCTGGGCCGGGGCGGTTCAAGCGGATGAAGCCCGCGTTGCGCTGCAAATCCAGCAAGGACGTCTGCTCGAAAACCTCGGCCGTTTCGATGAGGCCGAAAAAATCCTGTTTCGCGTCCTGATGACCGATCCCGCCCAGCCCGATGTAATTCATCACTGGATTCATATCCGGCAGAAGGCCTGTCAATGGCCGGCCGTTGTGCCTACGCTGCCAGACATTTCCGTCGCGGCGCTGATGAGAAGTTGCGGACCGCTAGGCCTTCTGGCGCTCAGCGACGATATCGACCTGCAACGCGACGCCGCGGCCGCATGGGTGGCACGCAAGACTGAGCCGGCGCCGCGGCGATTGGCGCCGATGAAGGCTTATCCGCATCAGCGGATCAGGATTGGCTACTTGTCATCCGACTTCTGTAGTCATGCCATGAGCTATCTCGTTACTGAGTTGTTCGAACGCCATGACCGCAGCCGTTTCGAGGTTTATGGCTACTGCTCCAGCCTGGATGACGGCAGTGAGATACGAAAGCGGGTCCTGGCCGCGTTCGACCACCATCGCAAGATTCGCACGCTATCCGACGAGCAGGCAGCGCAGCTGATCCGCGATGACGAAATCGACGTGTTGGTTGACCTCAACGGGATTACCGAGGGAACCCGCCTGACCGTCCTGCGCTGGCGACCGGCGCCGATCCAGGCAACTTATCTCGGATTCATCGGCCCCGTTCCATTGCCCGAACTTGATTACCTGCTGTGCGACTCGGTGGCGATCCCGCCGGAGCACGAAGCCGCCTATCAACCCAGGCCGCTGGCAATTGGTCGGTTCTATCAGGCAAACGACAGTAAGCGAACGATCGGCCGTCCATTGTCTCGCGCCGAGGCCGGGGTGCCGGAAGATTGTTTCGTGTTCTGCTGTTTCACCAAGCACTTCAAGATAACCGAGGAAATATTTGCCGCCTGGATGGCCATTCTGCGGCAGACCGACCGGTCCGTGATCTGGCTGGCGAAAGACAACGCCTTTTCAGAGGCCAACATGATTGCGGCGGCCGGCCGGGCGGGCATCGCTCCGGAGCGGCTGATATTCTCCGAGCGGGCTGACCCGGACCTGTATTTAAGCCGGCTGGGTGTTGCCGACCTGTTTCTGGACACGTTCCCCTACAACGCGGGCACGGTCGCGAGCGATGCGATCCGCATGCGGTTGCCGCTGGTCACCTTATGCGGACGGGCGTTCGCTTCGCGCATGGCGACGAGCTTGCTGCACGCGGTTGGCGCATCCCAGGGGATTACCACGAGCCTGCCGAATTATGTCAGCACGGCTGTCAAGCTTGCCAATGATCCGGTTGCGTATGCCGGCTACAAGGCTTTGTTCTCCGAACATGCGTGGAGCCGGACGATTGGCGACATCGCCCGTTTCACGGCTGACTACGAAGAAACATGGTGCCGTCTTGTTCGCGATATGCGCGACAACTGACGGCATTTACTGTAAAGATGAAAGAAATCTGAAAATGGATAGTCTTGCCCTGCATCAACCGGGACAGATGCTGCCGCGGAACGACTGGTGCCTCGACGATCTTGCCGGCGAGAGCTACAAGATTGTGCTGGATCGCCTGCACACCGCATTGAAGCCGCGTACCTATTTCGAGATCGGGGTTGAAACCGGGGATACCCTGGCGCTGGCTCGATGCCCATCGGTGGCGGTTGATCCGCAGTTCTGCTTCGTTGATCTGAACTGCGTGCAGCGCGTTCTGGCCAAACCGAGCGTGATGTTGTTTCAGACGACGAGCGACGACTTCTTCGCACGCTTCAGGCCGGACCAACTGCTTGGTCAGCCGGTTGAATTCGCGTTTCTGGACGGCATGCACCGCTGCGAATACCTGTTGCGTGACTTTATCAATACCGAGCGATGCTGCCGCAAGAACTCGATCATCGCGCTGCATGACTGCCTGCCGGTTGAAGTGCCGATGACAAGCCGCAGCCATACCGGGCAGGCAGTCGACAAGCGGCGGCAGAATATGTGGACCGGCGACGTGTGGCGTACGGCTTTGCTGTTGAAGCGTCTGCGGCCCGATCTTTCAATCGTGACGCTGGATGCCGTACCTACGGGCCTTGTGCTGATCACGAATCTTGATCCAGCCAGCAACTCATTAGAGAAAAGATATGATCAGTGCGTGTCGGACATGCTAAGCTGGTCACTGGAAGATATTGGGGTAGCCGAGTTTTACCGTGAACTGGGTGTGCAGAGCACGCACGCGTTTGATCGGCACGAGGATATCACAACCCGATTCTGGCTGTAGCTCGGATCACGCATGGTTGCTGTCGGGTGCACGGTGGTCTCGTTTTGTCGTGATCCCGGGCAAAGTCGGTACAGGCCGCGCTATGGGCGTGTCATGCGGAATTCCTGAATAACACCCGACTTGCCATTTGTAGCTACGGAAAGTCGCGCTGCCTGCGTATCCATGGTCTGGGTTGCCCGTCCTCGTATTTGAGAAATCTCCGACATGCAAGAACACCAAGTTTTAACCCGCCCGCCCGCTGTCGATGCGCCATCGGTTGTATGTTTTGATGTCGAACAGGCTTTGAGTGAGGCTACCGGCCACCATCTCGCCGGTCGTTTCGTCGAGGCGGAGAGGCTCTACCGAATGATCTCGGTGTCGCATACGGATCATGCCGTGGTGCGGTATAATCTTGGTTTGCTCTGCCAAACCCAGGGCAGGTTGCAGGAGGCCAAGGACGCATATCTGCAGGCGATTGAAATCCTGCCCACCTATGCCGAGGCCTATATAAATCTCGGGACGGTCGAGATGACGCTCGGGGACCATGAGGCGGCGGTGGCGCTGTTCCGGCAAATCATCGCGATCAGCCCCGGCAATGGCATGGCGTTCGGCAATCTTGGCAAGTCATTGCAGGACCTCGGGCGGATCGACGAGGCGATTGCCGCGTACCGGGAGGCTATCCATCACCAGCCAGACAATGGCGTGGCCACGGCCAATTTGGGCGGCGCGTTGCTGGAGCGGAAGGCTTGGGCTGAATCGGTTGCCATGTCTCAGCGCGCGGTCGCCTTAAGGCCGGATGACCCGATGGCCTACACAAACCTGGGGACGGCATTGCTGCAGCTTGAGCGGCATCAGGAAGCCTTGGCGGCTTGCCGGCGCGCGATTGAACTGCGACCGCAATCCAGCCTCATCCTGGCAACGCTTGGCGGCGCGATGCTGGAACTTGGCGCTTGGCAGGACGCGGAGACTCTGTGCCGGCAGGCGGTTGTTCTCGATCCGATGCTTCCCAACAGCCACTTCAACCTCAGCCATGCGCTGAAAGCTATGAACCGGGTGCCGGAGGCCATCGCGGCTGTGCGTGAGGCGATCGCGCTGCGGCCGGATTCCGCCGACTACCATTTTCACCTGGCTCATTTGCTGCTGGTTCAGGGCGAATTCGAGGCCGGATGGGCGGAATACGACTGGCGCTGGAAAATGCCGGATTTCGCTTGGCGACAGACAGTGGGTGTCGAGCTGACCCAGCCGCACTGGGGCGGCGAGGACATCCGTGACAAGACAATCCTGATCTATACGGAACAAGGTCTCGGCGACATCATTCAGTTCGTCCGTTATCTGCCGCTGGTGGTTGACCGAGCCAGAAAGGTGATCGTGGCGGCGAATCCGCCGGTGCGCCGGCTGTTGCAGATGATCGCCGGTATTACTGTCGTTGCTCTGGAACAAACGCCTCTGCCGGCGTTCGACGTGCATTGTCCGCTCCTGAGTTTGCCGCGGGCTTTCGCGACCAGGCTCGAAACCATACCGGCCACGGTCCCGTACCTGCACGTCGATGCGGGTGAAAAGGCGCGCTGGAAGCAGCGGACGCATGGTGATGCGCTGCGGGTCGGCATCGTCTGGGCCGGCAATCCGCTGACCAAGCGCGATCGCTTCCGCTCGCCCGGATTGGAGACCGTTATGCCGCTTTTTGCGGTGCCGGGTGTCGAGTTTGTCGTTTTGCAGGTGGGACCGGGGCGGGAGGGCCTCGCTAGCCGGACATTGCCGCCTCATATTCTCGATCTGGGGGCGGAGGTCGGTGACCTTGCGGATACGGCTGCCATCATGTCCGGGCTGGACCTGATGATCAGTTCCTGCACCGGACCGTTGCATCTGGCCGGCGCATTGGGTGTGCCAACCTGGGCCATGATACCTTTCGCGCCGTATTTCCCCTGGCTGCTCGATCGGGACAATTCACCTTGGTATCCGAGCGTGAAGCTGTATCGGCAGGCGCAGCCTGGGCAGGACTGGGCGAGCGTGGTGAACCGGATTGCCGGTGATCTAACGGCACTGGCGGAGGCCAGACGCCTGCCAGCTTCTTCACCGATGCCTGAACAGCAGAACGCTGCCCCCGTGAGAGGACCTCGGATGACCAGGACTGTGAACAACTTTACTGTGCTTGAATCGGTCTACGGGAGGTTCGTGGTCAACAGGCATTGCGCCTACCAGGCGGATGTATTGGTCAAGACAGGATATCCTCATATCGAGGCTGAACTGGTAACCATATTGACAATCGTGCGCTCGCTGTCCGAGGGCAGCGTGACGGTCGACGCCGGGGCGAATATCGGTCTGGTCAGCGTGCCGATCGCGCAGGAGGTCAAGCCGAAGGGTGGTGTGGTGCATGCGTTCGAGGTGCAGCGGATGATGTCTTATGCGCTGTGTGGCAGTGCCGCCTTGAACGATCTCGACAATCTTTTTGTGCATAACAAGGCGCTGGGTGCTGTGGCTGGGCTGGTCAGCGCCGGCCAGCCGGATTACGGGCGGCCGCAGGACTTTGGGCTTTACAGCCTCACCAATCCAATCGGCGGAGCAAGGCGTGAGGACGTTCCAGTCGTTACGATCGACTCGCTGGGTCTGCCGCGTCTTGATTTCCTGAAAATTGACGTGGAGGGCATGGAGCCTGAAGTGCTGCGCGGCGCGAAAAATGCCATCCGCGATTTTACGCCCTGGTGCTGGGTCGAATACTGGAAAGTCGATATTGCCGAGATCAAGGCACACTTCCCAGCCGAGCAATATAAATTCTATCTAATGGATCAGCTCAACCTGCTGTGTGTTCCGCTGGCAAGGCTGGCAGCCTCCGGCATCCAGATGAATGGCGATCCGGTTTGAACGGGATCGAAGGGGCCGAGGCCCCTTCGCGGGTCACGGGCAGAGCCCGTGACCTTCCCTAAGCCGCCTTGCGCGTCAAAAGGTTCATGGCGATCATTGTCTCGGCGATCTGCACTGCGTTCAGCGCCGCGCCTTTGCGCAGGTTGTCGGAGACGCACCAGAACGACAGGCCATGTTCCACGGTCGGGTCCTTGCGGATGCGGCTGACGAACACCGCGTCCTCTCCGGCGCATTCCAGTGGCGTGACGTAGCCGCCGTCCTCACGCACATCGACCACTTCCACGCCCGGGGCGTCGCGCAGGATGGCGCGGGCCTCGCCGGCGGTGACGGGGCGTTCGAACTCGACGTTGATCGCTTCGCCGTGGCCGATGAACACTGGGACGCGGACACAGGTGGCATGCACGGCGATGGCGGGATCGAGGATCTTCTTTGTCTCCACCACCATCTTCCACTCTTCCTTGGTGGCGCCGTCATCCATGAACGAGTCGATGTGCGGAATGCAGTTGAAGGCAATTTCCTTGGTGAACTGCTGCGGCGGAGATTGTTCATAAACGAACGATGATTTGGTGTGGTTGAACAACTCGTCCATGCCTTCCTTGCCGGCGCCGGAGACCGACTGGTAGGTGGCGACGACGACGCGCTTGATCTTGAATTCGTCGTGCAGCGGCTTCAGCGCCACCACCATCTGGATGGTTGAGCAATTCGGGTTGGCGATGATGTTGCGCCTGGCGAAGTGACGCAGATCCTGGGGATTGACTTCGGGCACCACCAGCGGCACCTCGGGGTCCATCCGGAAATGGCTGGTGTTGTCGATCACGACGCAGCCTTGCGCGGCTGCTCGGGGGGCGTGGATCGCCGACACGGCTGCGCCGGGGCTGAACAGCCCAATGTCACAGCCGGCAAAGTCGAACGTGTCCAGATTGCGCACCGTGAGGACTTTTTTCTCGCCGAAGGAGATTTCCGAGCCGGTTGAACGGCCGGATGCGAGGGCGATCACTTCCGTTACCGGAAAGTTGCGCTCCACCAGGGTTTTGATGATTTCGCGTCCGACCGCACCTGTGGCGCCGGCAACCGCGACCCTGTAAGCCATGACAATCTCCTGTTTGCGGCGCGGCAGCACGGGCCGCGCGAGCGCGCACGATTAACGGCAGTGGCGGCGGGTGGCAAGCAATTCGCCGTTTTGTTGTTTCGGCCGCCGAAAACCGGGATAATGGGAGCATGCAGCGGATCATCACCCTGACCGAGCGTAAAGCTGCCGAAGCGGCGCGGCGGCGGGAGGCTGTGGCCGCATTGGTGCCGGTGCTGGCGGATTACGCGCGCGTCCACGGTGGTCGGTTCCTGCTTTATGGCTCGGCCGCGCGGGGGCAGATGAAATACAACAGCGACGTCGATGTGCTGGTGGACTTCCCGGGCAAGACCTTGGCGGCTGCCTGGAATTTTGCCGAGGCGGCCTGCTGGGACCGCGGGCTTACGCCTGATCTGATGCCCTTTAGCAGGTGCAAGCAGGCGTTTATCGACCATGTCGCGGCAGATCTTCAGGTCGTCGCATGAGCGATGCGCGATGGTTCGAGATCGACGCCGCTGTGGCGGCAGCGGTCCGCCATTTTTCCGGGGCCTGCAAGATCTTTGCGATACCGGAGACGGTCGCACAGGAGGACCGTTATCTCGTTGAGATGGCATTTATGCATGCGATGCTTGCAGGCCAGACATCCCTTGAAGCTGTGTGATCGCGCATTCTCGACCTGCACGGGGAGAAGGCGCTCAGCCGTCTAAGATGGCATGCTGATCTGATGCTGCGAGCGTCGCATCCGGTTGGTGAACGTCCGGCGATCCTGGGTGGGGAGGCGGCGCGGGCGGCCGATGAAACACGCCGGTTCCGAAGCATCGCGGCCCACGCCTATGATGCGTTCGATCACACCCGGGCGATCGCGGCGGTGGAGAGCGCGTCACTGCTGGTTTCTTTGCTGCCGTCCGACATCGCGCGCTTTCGTCAGATCACCGATCCGTAGGCCGCCGCGCTTGGCAGGCCGGCGGCAACCGCGCTAACACCCTGGCACGACCAGGGAGAAGTCACCATGCGCGAGATCGGGCACTTCATCGGCGGCAAGCACGTTGCCGGAACCAGCGGCAAATTTGGCGACGTGTTCAATCCGGCCTCCGGCGAGGTCACGGCCAAAGTCGCGATGGCTGATGCCTCGGAGGTGGAGAAGGCAGTGGCGGCAGCGAGTGCCGCCTGGCCGGCATGGGCCAATACGCCGCCGCTGCGCCGTGCCCGCGTCATGTTCAAGCTGAAGGAATTGCTGGAGCGCGACCGGCGCGAGATGTCGGCGATTATCACCAGCGAGCACGGCAAGGTTTTGTCGGATGCCGACGGGGAGGTGCAGCGCGGCCTGGAAGTTGTCGAGTTCGCCTGCGGCATCCCGCATTTGCTGAAGGGTGAATACACCGATCAGGTTGGCACCGGCATCGACGCGTGGTCGATCCGCCAGCCTTTGGGTGTTGTCGCGGGCATCACGCCGTTCAACTTCCCGATCATGGTGCCGCTTTGGATGATCCCGGTGGCGCTGGCGACCGGCAACTGTTTCATCCTGAAGCCGTCGGAGAAGGATCCGTCGGTTTCACTGAAACTGGCCGAATTGCTGAAGGAAGCGGGGCTGCCCGATGGGGTGTTCAGCGTTGTGCAGGGCGGGCGGGAGGCGGTAGAGACCATCATCGCACATCCCGGCATCGCCGCGATCAGCTTCGTCGGGTCGACTGCTATCGCCGAAACGATCTATCGCGGCGGCACGTCGCATGGAAAGCGGGTGCAGGCGCTGGGTGGGGCGAAAAATCATTTGGTCGTCATGCCGGATGCGGATATCGACGATGCGGTCGATGCCCTGATGGGGTCGGCCTACGGCGCGGCCGGCGAGCGTTGCATGGCGGTGTCGGTGGCGGTGACCGTGGGATCGGCGGGCGATGCGCTGATGTCGAAGCTGGCGCCTCGGGTTCGGGCGCTGAAGGTGGCGCCGGGTGTCGATCCGGATGCCGAGATGGGGCCGCTGGTGACGCGCGAGCATTTGGAGAAGGTAAGCGGGTACGTTGACCTGGGTGTTCGCGAGGGGGCCGATCTGGTCGTCGATGGCCGTGGCCTGAAGCTGCAGGGCTACGAGGAGGGATTCTTCCTGGGCGGTTGCCTGTTCGACAATGTCACCCCGGACATGCGCATTTATAAGGATGAGATCTTCGGGCCGGTGCTTTCGGTGGTGCGCGCACCGGACGTGGCGACCGCGACGCGGCTGATCAATGCGCACGAGTATGGGAACGGCGTGGCGCTGTTCACCAATGATGGCGGTGTGGCGCGGGATTTTACTCAGGCTATTCAGATCGGGATGGTGGGAATCAACGTGCCGATACCGGTGCCGATGGCGTTTCACTCGTTTGGCGGCTGGAAGCACTCGCTGTTCGGCGATCACCATATCTATGGACCGGAGGGTGTGCGGTTCTACACGCGTTACAAGGCGGTGACGCAGCGTTGGACGGCGGGGACGCGGCGCGGGCCGGAGTTCACGATGCCGACGCTTGGACGGTAGAAGGCTGCAGATAGACGTCCGGCGGCAGGCGGCTGGGGGCGGAAGGACGGTGGGCATGGACGGCGGCTCGCAAGGCATTGCCCACTTCGGCAATCACGCTGAGCCAGTCGCCTGGTGATGGCTGGCGAAAGATCCGCATCGAGGGATACCAAGGCGTGTCGGCCCGCCGTTCCAGCCAGCGCCAGCAGCCGTCGAAGCGCGACAGCATCCACACCGGCATGCCCAGGCCGCCGGCCAGATGGACCATGGAGGTATCGACGCTGATCAGCAGGTCGACGCCGGCAAGCCGCGCCGCGGTATCGGCAAAGTCTGTCACCCCGACCATGATGTCGGTGATCGGCAACTTCGCTCCGGCGCATTGCCTGCGTGCCGCGCCAAGTTGAAAACTGACGAAGCGTATCCCGTCGATGTCCTGAAGCGGGGCGAAGAGGTCGAGGGTTGTCGACCGGCGGCGGTCAATCAGGTTGGAACCGGGCTGGAACGGACGCGGGTCACCAGCCCAAACCAGGCCGACGACAAGTTCGTCCGGCCTGCCCGGTTTTGTGACACTCTGGTCTTCACGCGGATGGTGCTGCGCCGGCAGCCGTAAATAGGGCGCTGCCGGGATTGTGTCAGGACGCAGATCGAAGGCGAGCGGCAGGCTTGCCATTGGGCAGTGGAAATCGATTGGCGGCAGAGGATCGCCTTGGGTGATGACGTCGGCCACGCCCTCGACGGTGCGCAGAAGCCGCACGAGCGGGGCCGGGACCTCCAGCAGGACACGGGCTCCACGGGCGGCGACCAGCGGGGCGAAGCGCACGAATTGCAGCGTGTCGCCCAGCCCCTGTTCGGCGTGCAGCAGGATCGTTCGTCCGGCCAGGTCTTCGTCGCGCCAGACCCGGTCATCCAGAATCGGCGCATCGATATCGGTACGAAGGCTCTGGCAATCTTGCCAGCGCCATTCGTACTGACGCCAGCCGTGCGCGAAATCGCCGCATTTCAGCAGCGCGACGGCGTAGCCGAACTGTGCCTTGGCATAGGCGGGACAGGCTTGGATGGCGGTTTCATACGGTGCCAATGCGTCGGCACTGCGGTTGAGGCTATGCAGTGCGTGACCGAGATTGTTGTGAGCCACAAGGCAGGCGGGACCGAGGTCAACCGCGGTCTGAGCGGCACGGCGGGCGTCTTCGAAAAGGCCGAGATCGGACAGGGCGCCGCTGAGATCGGCGTAATAGTCGGCCTGGGTGCCGCACCGTCGTATCGCCTCGATATAAGCGGCAATCGATGGTTCGGTGTGACCGGCTGCATACAGGGCCCTGGCATACTTATGATGGGTGGCCGCCCTGGTGGCATCGAGGGCGATGCTGCGGGCATAAAAGCGGGCGGCGTCATCATGCTGGCCGAGGGCGTAGAACACCATCGCCACCGAAGCATAGGCATTGGCCGTGGGTGGGATCGTGTCGACGCTGGCGTTGATTACAAGCAACGCATCCTGCGGGCAGTCGAGCTTGGCGAGGCAGAGTGCCAGCCAGATGCGGTGTTCCAACCGGGGGTCGAGGGTGACCGCACGTTGCAGGGGCTCCAGTCCAATGGCGGGGCGTCCGATGGCGACAGCGATCTGGCCAAGCATACAAAGGGCGCGTGGATGATTCTGGTTGTGAAGCAGCACGGTTCTGACGCGGGTCAGCGCTTCCATAAAGCGGCCCGCGGCCAGATCGGCGGTGGCGTGGTCGAGTTCGGTAGAGGTGGAAATCAGCCGGCACACCTCGGCGGAAGGGTGGGGAGCGGGTTCTGGCATCCTGATCGGATGGACCGAAGTCGCGACCGTACGGGTGTGGGTACGTTCCATTCGTGACCGGTGAGGGTTGTGGCGCTTCCAGGGTCGTGAGATGCGCCAGGGCCGGATCGGCGGCGAAGAACGCGAAATCCTCGGCGTAGAAGTCGCGCACGAACCCGGTGATCTTAGGTGATGAGAGTACCATGCATCAGGTCGATACGGGATCGGTTGTCACGCGGTACAGGCTGGAGTTGCAGGCCGAGGCTTTGCAAACCGTGGTTAATGAACGCGCCCTTTGTGTCCATGGGGACGATATCGGTCGGCAGGCACAGCCCGCTGCACTGTAGAAACCAGACCTGCGGGGAGAAGTGGACGAAGCGATAGTCGGTTTGGACCAGATTCAGCCGCAGCAGTTTGTCCACGAATGTTTCAGCGGTCGCCATCTGCTGATCCGGCCGCATGGCTTGCAGCGGCACGTCGGGATGAGCTGTCTTGAAATGTTGATCCATTGCAGAAACGAATCGATGATAGGGGTTGCGAACGAAGATCAGTGACCGATAGGTGCATGCGGCCGCGATGACAGCCGGGAACAACGTCGCGATTTCCCGCAGGCGAAGATGGGCGACGTCCAGGGCGTACGCGAAAGGTGGCAGCCACAGCACACCTTTCAGTGGGGCGGGATCATCGTGATAGGGCTCGATCACGGATCGCAAGCTCATGCCGGCGGTTTTCGGGTTGTGGAAGAAGATAAAACGACGGGCGTGAGAAATAATCATGAAGGCCTTGGGCGATGCTGGCAGGCGGCGACTGCCGACGCGGCCGGTTCACGTCCGTAACCGCGGTTGCTGTGCGCCGCCGGCGGCTCTGTCAGCGGGCGCCCGGGGGTGTTTGGATACGGATCGAAAATGGGGATGCATGTCAGGGTCAAGCATCCATGTCTATCATCGAAATGATACGATAAAGTGAGGATGTCGTTACTAAGTGTAACTCATGCTTTGTAACGCAGGCTGGGAACCTGGACGCTGTGGCGAAACAGGCCAACCGGCTATTCGGGCAGCGATGTTTGCCAAAGTGCAGCGCTCCGCCCTCAAGCGCCGGTGGTGTGATGCGCGACTTTACCCACGCCATTCAGAGGGGATGTTCGGGATCAATGGCCTGCTCCCGATGCTGATGGCGTCGCACGCGTTTGCCGGCCTGTTGCACCTGCGGGGTCTCGCTTGGGCCGGAAACACGATCTCGCGGCTGCTGGTAGCGCGGTTCGTGAGTCTTCGCCTATTCCTTTCCATTGAGGGCTACAATAGTCTGCAGTGCAGTATCCAGCAGAGATGCGTAAGCGAGGAGCGAACCATGGCCCGCATGCAGACGGGAGTGATTGCGGCAAACACGTTAGGGATGTCGTCAACGCCTAATCCAGAGGGTCCGGCATCCTGGACGGAGGACCTTGCGCCGATCAGCAACGCCGACTGGAATTACGAGCGCGCCCGGCATTTGCTCGATCGGGCTGGTTTCGGCGGGACACCTAGCGAGATTGCGCGGCTGGCAGGCATGACCCCGGACGCGGCGGTGCGCTTCCTGGTCGAATACCAGTCGATCGATAATGGGCAGTTGAGGCCGTTCGACCACTCGGGCGTCTTTGACCCGACGCTTGACCCGTTTCCGCCGACCCGACCGGCGGCGACCAAGCTTGCCGCGGAGACCGGTGCGGCCATGGGCGTCGCGGTCAAGCCCGCCGGCAAGCGGAAGCTGCAGCCGGTGGCTGACCGGTTCTTTTACTGGTTGCGAGCCAGTACGTTGGAAACGCGCCGGGTCGCCAACTGGTGGGCCGACCGTATGGTGGCAACCGAGCGGCCACTCGAAGAGAAGATGGCGCTGTTCTGGCATGGGCATTTTGCGTCGGGCGGGGACAAGGTGCGCGACTATCGCAAGATGCTAGGTCAGGTCACGCTGTTTCAGCGCCATGCCACCGGCAATTTCCGCGAACTTCTGATCGCCGTGGCGCAGGACCCGGCGATGCTGGTGTTCCTTGATGCCGGACAGAACGTGAAGGGCGCGCCCAACGAGAATTTTGGCCGCGAGGTCATGGAGTTGTTCACCATGGGCGTGGGCAACTACACTGAAAAGGATATTCGGGAAGGGGCGCGTGCCTTCACCGGATGGCGCGCCGACGATCTGGTCTTCCGTGTCGATCCGGCCAGGCACGATGACGGCGAAAAGACGTTTCTTGGTCGTACTGGGCGGTTTGATGGCGTGCAGATCCTGGACATTATCCTGGAGCAGAAGGTCACCGCGGCCTATATCGCCAGCAAGCTGTATCGCTTCGTCGGACGCGATGACCTATCGCCGGCGTTCCAGGAGCGGCTTGGCGGATTGTTGCGTGAAAACAACTATGAGATTGCACCATTCCTAAAGACCCTGTTCCTGTCCCGGGATTTCTATAGCTCGGCATCGGTTGGCACTCATATCAAGGGGCCCGTCGAGTTGATCGTGTCAACCTATCGACGGCTTGGGATACGGTCGCTGCCGGGCGTGCCGGACTTCAATCAGGCGAGCGGCGAGTTGGGGCAGGAGTTGCTCAATCCGCCGACCGTTGCCGGATGGGCGCAGGGGCGGGCGTGGATCACGCCGGGCACCCTGCTGGTGCGCGGCAACCTCGCCCGCGACATCGTCATGCCGGACATGATCGATTTCGTCGATCCGAACCTTATTCCCGACCCGCAGACCCGCCGAATGAACACGAGGATCCTGAACGGCATGGATATCAGCACCGCGAGCAGCGAGGCAGAGCCGGGCGGCGAAGCGCCGGCTGGGATGGAAAAGTCCGCGACCAACGTGAAGGCGATGTCCAACCTGTTGAGCGAACAGGAGGAATTCAACACGCATTACGCCAGCCTGAAGGGTTGGCAGGAAGCCGTGCGCAAAATCAAGCCGATCCTTCGCAACCCGGCACAGTTCAGCCTGACCGATATCGTGTTCGCGGCAGAGGCGCAGACCACCACGGATGCTGTAGATCTGTTATTGCAACGTTTTCTTGCTGTGCCTGTCGATGATGAAGCGCGGGCCACGACAATCGCGTTTCTGACCGAGCAACTTGGCACCAGTGACCTGGCGCGTGCGCGCAGCTATGCTGAGGAACCGTTAAGGCAGGTTGCACACCTGATCATGAGCTCGCCGGAATACCAGCTCGCCTGACGAGAACGCTTTGTTTGGGCGAGCAACTTCATCGTCTTGACTGTTCTAGTCGGGGCGATGTTGTTCTAAACGTTTTGTTTTCAGCGTGCCGACTGGTCAGGGCCCGCCAACCGAAGTTGACGAAGTTCTGGTCCGGCACACGAGGGGAGGACCGCATGGCATCGGCAAGACTGGACGGACCGGCGCGGCGCGACGTATTGCGCGCTGGCATCTACGGCCTGGGTTTGGGCGTTGTTGGCTGGGGCGGCGCGCCCCTGAAAGCGTCCGTGGCACAGGCCGCGGCGGCGGACAACGGACGTATCCTTGTGGTGGTGGAACTGTCGGGCGCCAATGACGGATTGAACACCGTCGTGCCGTTTTCCGACGACGCGTATTACCGGGCGCGGCCGAAACTGGGCATCCGGCCGAATAAGCTACTCAAGCTTGATGATCGCTTCGGCCTGCAACGCACCATGACAGGCTTCGAACGGCTGTACAAGGACGGCAACCTGGCGATCGTGCACGGTGTCGGCTACGAGCAGCCGAGCTTTTCGCATTTTTCGTCAATGGCGTACTGGCACACCGGGGCGCCGAACAGTGGCAATGCGTTTGGTTGGCTCGGGCGCCTTGCCGACGGCATGGATGCGAGCGGCGCGCCCAATTTCCTGGTCAACATAGAGGACCACCAGTCGCTTGCGGTGCGAGCGCGTAACCATGTGCCGTTGGTGTTTGATAATCCCGAGAAATTTTCCCGGGACAGCCTGTTCGAGGAGCGAGAGGCGCTTGGGAAGTTGGCCGCCGCGCGGCGGCCGGACAACGCCACCCAGGCGTTTCTGTTTGACGTTGCGGCCAGCGCGCAGCATGCCGAACTGCGCGTGCGCGAGGCCTGCGCCGCCTATCGGACGCCGACCGATTATGGCTTGTTCCATTTCGGGCTGGAGCGGGTGGCGGCATTGATCGCCGCTGATTTTCCCACGCGGATTTACTACGTGGCCTATCCGAATAACGCCTTCGACACGCATGTGACGCAGGCTGACACGCATGCCCGAATTCTCACCTATACTTCCGATCACATCGCGGCGTTCATACGGGACATGGCGCGGATCGGTCGCGGCGATGACGTTGCGGTCATGGTGTTCAGCGAATTCGGGCGCCGCGTCGGGGAAAACGCCAATCTGGGAACCGATCACGGCACCGCCGGACTGACCTTCGTCGCCGGTCAGAAGGTCCGCGGCGGGCATTATGGGATGATGCCGAGCCTGACGGATCTTGATGATGGCAATATGCGTTTTACGACGGATTTTCGCCGCGTATATGCAACGATGATTCGTTCCTGGATGGGCTATCCGGATGTGCAGGCGGTGTTGAAAGACGAGTTCACCCCGTTTGACATGGTTTCCGTCTGACGGAATCCGGTCGGGTATTCCAGGGTCACACACGCATCCGTCATGGACCTCACGGCCCTGGACCAGCTATTCGCTTGATCTTTGCCATCTCTATGTTAAAAATCGGTAAGTCTGTGGCGGGGAATGACCACAGTATCAAGACGGGGGAATGAGCAATGAAATTCAAGGCAATGGTCGCGCAAGCCGCGATGGCGGCGTTGGTCATGATAGGTGCTACCGGCGCCGCGCTCGCACAGAGCGACTGTAAATCCCTGGTTCAGGCGTCGCCGTTCGGACCTGACGACCAGACCGGCGCCACCAATCGGATAACGCCGGCGGTCACCAAGGCCGCTGCAGCAGAAATCCAGACCGGTGTCGTCATCCCGCTGGCCCATAACCTGGTCGACGGCGTTCCGCTGTTCGGCACTCGGTTCACCAAGACGGTGCTGACTAGCGCGGCGCTCGTGCCGGGCGCGGAATACGGCAAGAACAAGCTGACCTATATGGAAGACACCTACCTCAGCCAAAGCCACGTCGGCACGCATCTTGACGGGCTTGGCCATATCGGGGTCAAGGATTGCTACTACAACCAGACGCCCATGGGCAAGTATGTCACCCAGAATTACCTCAAGAGGCTCGGTATCGAGAACATCAAGACCTTCGCGACACGCGGCGTGGTCATTGATCTCGTCCGGGTATTCAAGGAAGCCGGCAAGCTGAAGAAGAATGCGGCTTGCAAGACGGATTGCCTTGACGGCGGCACGGTGATCAGCGCGGCTGACCTGCAGGCCGGCTTGAAGTTGTACAACGTGACGCTGCGGGAGGGCGATGCGATTTTCCTGAATACGGGTTGGGGCGATCTATTCCTTCAGTATCCAGCACAGAACACCACCTATAACGCCTCAGAGCCCGGGCTTGGCAAAGAAGCCGGCGACTGGCTCGCGGATCAGAAGGTGGTTGTCGTTGCGGCCGACACCTGGGCGGTCGAGGTTATCCCATCCGAGGACAAGGACGAGGCGTTCCCGGTCCACAAGCACTTCCTCGCTGACAGCGGCATCCACATCATTGAAAATGCGCGCACCGACCTGATTGCGGCAGAAGCGGCACGCACGAATCGCGCGACGTTCTTCCTGTCAATGACGGTGCCGAAAGCGGTTGGTCTGACCGGCACCTTCATCAACGCCGAGGCTATCCGCTGAGATCTCATTGCTATGCGAACAGGCCGGCGCCTTGGTTGAGGCGCCGGCATTTTATTGGCGGACTGGCTGGCGTTGCGTGCATCCCTGCGGCGGGTCGCGCCGCGGGCTCGCCGTACCGCCTCGCGTTCGCCAACATCAACGAAACTCCGGGCGTTCGCATCGAAGGTCTCGGGTTCACAGGCCTGGATGTTCGGCGAAGCTTTGAGCTGGCAGCGCGTACGCTGCCGATCGATATCATCTACTACGACAATGCGGGCGACGCGGAGACCGCGGTTTCCAACGCTGTCGACGCCATCAGCCAAAAAGTCGACCTGCTGATCGAGTACAATGCCGAGACTTCGGCCAACCCGGAGATCGCGCGACGGACAACGGCGGCCGGCATACCGGTGCTGGCCATTAATTATCCGGTCGGCAGTGCGCCGCTTTACACCGCCGACAATCTCGCGGCGGGCCAGATCGCGGGCCATGCGCTGGGGGCGTTTTCGAAGCAAAGCTGGCCGGATGACAGTCCGGTGGCGGCGATTCTGGGCGACATGGGTGACCCGAGCGATGGGATGGCGCTGCGGATCAAGGGGATCACCGAGGGGTTGCAGGCCGAGATTGCGGGCATCGACCTGACGCAGCTTGATACCGGCGGGCAGCCCCAGCGGGGCGACGGCCTGCTGAGCAAGTTCCTAATGCGGCAGCCGCGGCGAAAGGTGCTGGTCGCCACGCTTGACGACCTGACGGCGCTGTCGGCCAGAGCCGCGGTGGAAGTTTCGTTGCGGATCAATGACTGCGTGATCGTCAGCCAAGGCCTGGACCGAAGCGTGCACGGCGGGGCGAGTGAGAAGAAGGAAATCGATCCCGCCAACCGTGCCAGCGTGGTACTGGGGTCGGTGGCCTACTACCTGGATCGTTACGGCTACGAGGTATTGCCGCTGGCGATGCGCATGCTGAAGAACGAGTTGGTCCCGGCACGCACGGTTACGCGGCACATTCTGGTCTCCGCGGCGAATATTTTTCGGGAATATCCGCCAACCGACATGAATTGACCGATACGATGCGGATCGCATGGCCTAGTCGGTCGGCGCCGGTGTTTACCGGGCGTCAGGTACTTGTCCGCGCGGGACATGGTCCGATTTTTGTCGCGCATATGGTCGCGCCCCGCAATCCCGATCAAGCAGTTTGGCGAACCAGTCGGTAGCATTGCCGATCAATGAAGGGCGATACGCTGCTGCGGGTATAGCGGCCGATGCACACGGAGAATTCCGATCGCTGTGCAATTCGCGTTTCTCTGCGGTTGGGCACCAGACAAACGAGCCGGACGGAGGACAGCCGTGACCGGATCGTGGAGACGCAGTCATGGAAATTTCACGCCGTAGCCTGAGCACGGTATCTCTGGGCACTGGCGCGGCTTTGTTCGGCAGGACCCATATGCTCCTGGCGGCGGATGAAGTGGCGCCGCCGACGGCAACCAAGGCAACTTCCATTGGAGGCAACATGGATATCGCGAATGCAAGCGACCTTGCTGGTGCACTGCGATCGAAAAAAGTCTCTGCGGTGGAACTGGCGACGCAGGCCATCGCCCGTATCGAGGCAAAGGACGGGATTCTCGAATGCCGTCGTGGTGCGCGACTTCGATCGGGCGATGGAGGCTGCCCGCGCGGCCGATGTGGCGCTGGCTGGCGGTGAACAGGGGACCTTGCTGGGGGTCCCGATGACCGTCAAGGAGTGCTTCGACGTTGCGGGCCTGCCCACGACTTGGGGTATCCCGGGCACGCAAGGTATTCCAGTGACGCGGGACGCCGTTGCTGTGACACGGCTCAAGGCCGCCGGGGCGGTGGTGCTTGGCAAGACCAATGTGCCGTTCATGCTGGCGGACTGGCAATCGTATAACGCGGTCTATGGCGCCACCAACAATCCCTGGGACGTTACGCGGACACCGGGCGGATCTTCCGGTGGTTCAGCCGCGGCCCTCGCGGCGGGATACGTGCCGCTGGAGTTCGGGACGGATATCGGTGGATCGTTGCGGACCCCGGCGGCATTTTGTGGCGTCTATTCCCACAAGCCGACCTGGGATCTGGTGCCGCTGCGCGGCGCCGCGCCGCCGGGCACGCCGGGGCTTTCCATGTCGCCTCGGGTGGATCTGGCTGTTGCCGGTCCGATGGCCCGGAGCGCCGATGACCTGATGCTGGCGCTTGACGTCACCGCGGGGCCGGACGACGCCGACGCGGTTGCCTATACGCTGCGTCTGCTGGCGGCGCGGCGTGACCGGCTGCGCGATTTCAAGGTTTGTATCCTGGACCAACATCCCTTGATACCGACGGAAAGTCGGATCCGGGAGGCGATTGACCGGTTCGCCGACCGCCTGGGCAAGGCGGGTTGCCACGTGGAACGTGACGTTTCCACCGTGCCTGATCTCGCGGCGATCGGCGTCCAGTATCAGACGCTGCTGATGGCTTTCTTTGGCGCCGACAGTCCGCAAGCCGAATACGAAGCGGCGAAGGCGGCGCCACAGTCATCGGCTGATCCCGTCGCGGCTGCGGGTGTGCGCGGCCTTGTTCTATCGCATAGAGACTGGATCATCACCGACCGGACGCGGACTGGCTTCGCCCATCAGTGGCGAATGTTCTTTCGCGAGTGGGATGTGGTGGTCTGCCCGGTGATGCCGACCCTGGCGTTCCGCCACGATCATCGCGCCATGAGCGATCGCGCCATTCTGGTTGATGGGGAAGCGGTTCCGTATCTTCGGCAAACCATGTGGGCGAGTATCGCCACCTTCACCGGACAGCCCGCGACGGTCATGCCGATCGGGATCAGCGACGATGGTCTTCCGATTGGCGTGCAGATTATTGGTCCTCGGCTGGAGGATCGAACGACAATCGCATTTGCCAGCCTGTGCGCGCGCGAATTCGGCGGGTTTGCGCCGCCGCCGATGCTTCAGGCCGGATAGGTGCCAGCGGGGGGCCGGACCTTGTTGTTTGCGCCGGCGATTGCGTGCCTGAAGTGTCGGAGACGGGCTTCCTGAAGTGGGGTCAGATTTTCCGGCGCCAGGGTTTCTCCCGGCGCGGCGGGCAGGCCAGCGTGCCGTTCGCATCCGCCCGTGACAGGTTTAGATTCCAGTACGGATCGGACTGCAGGACGCCGGCCCAGCGCTTGAACATGTAGGATTGCTCGCGGTCGAAGCGGTTTTTGGCTTCACCGGACAGGTCCAGGCCCCGCGAAACGGATTCCAGGTGGTACAGTTCGGCGAATGGCGTCCAGACGTTCCGGTAACCCAAGTCCCGCACGCGCAGGCACAGGTCGACGTCGTTGAACGCCACCGGCAGATTGACTTCATCCAGGCCGCCAGCTTCGAGGAAAACCGACCGGCGGATGGCCAGGCAGGCGGCCGTCACGGCAGCGGAGGAGCGGCACAGGGCCAGCAGCCCGAACGGCCCGAGGGCGGAACGTGGGACGCCGGTCAGGTAGTGGTTGGCGACCCCGCCGGCGCCCAGCACCGTGCCGCCGTGTTGCAGTGTGCCGTTGCCGTAGAGCAGTCTGGCGCCGACCGCGCCGACGTCGGGGCGCAACGCCTGTGCCACCATCTCTCGCAGCCAGCCGCCGTCGATCACGTCGACGTCGTTGTTCAGCAGCAGCAGGATTTCGCCACGCGCCACGGCGACCGCACGGTTGTTCAATGCCGCGTAGTTGAAGGGGCCGGGCATCGGCAACACCCTCACGCGCAGGTCGGCTGTGATTTTGGTAAACAGCGCCAGGGTCTCCGGCGCTTCGCTGCCGTTGTCGATAACCAGGACCTCGATCGGGGAATAATCCGTGCGCTGGAGCACGCCGTCCAGACAGCGTTCGAGCAAGTCCGCTCGGTCACGCGTCGGCACGATGATCGAGACGAGAGGCGCCGGGTCGGGCAGCGGCCAGATCACCCGGCTGTATTGGGGGGCCAGTGGTGCGGCGACAACCTTGGCGGGCACGCCGCGTTCGGCCAAATGACTTTGCAGCGCGCGGCGTGATGCATCGACGCAGCGATCCAGGGCGTCGCCCGGAGCGGAGACGGACCCGGCCGATACGCGCCAATGGTACAGAACCGCCGGGATATGGCGCACCTGTGCGGTGGTTACCGCGGCGGTGGCGCGGAGGGCGAGATCGTGGTCCTGAGAGCCATCAAAGCCGCTGCGCAGGCCGCCGAGACGCTCGATCAGGTCGCGCCGATAGACGGTCAGGTGGCAGAGGTAGTTTTGCCCGAGCAGAAGGTCGGGATCGAAGTCCGGTTTGAAATAGGGCGCGAACCGGACGCCATTGTCGTCGATACGGTCTTCGTCGCTGTAGATCAACCGAGCGTCCGGATGGGCTGTAATCTCGGCCGCGACCTGGTACAGCGCATGTTCGGGCAGGATGTCATCGTGGTCGAGCAGCGCCACCCATGTACCGGTCGCCAGCGCCAGGGCGCTGTTTGTCGCCGCGGCAATGTGCCCGTTGGTCGGCCGCCGGATCACGCGGATGCGGGGGTCCTCGGTGGCGACCTGATGCAGGATTGCCGCGATGTGCGGTGAGGGTGAGGCGTCGTCGGCGATGCACAGTTCCCAGTATGGGTAGAGCTGAGCGCGGACCGAGGCGATGGCCGCGCGCAGCAGCGGCTCCGGCGTGTTGTAGACCGGCATCACCACGGAAATGACCGGGTGGGCCGGCATTGCCGCGACATGGGCCTGGATCGCGGTGCGATCGGTGTCGTCGAGGGTATCGTAGTCCTCGATCCAACGCTGATAGGCGGCCGGGGAGATCTCCAGCGGCCGTAACCTGATGGCGCCGAACAGCCGTCGCAGCCATGGCTGGAGCGCACGACGAAGTGTGGGATGCCGGCGCAGGAAGGCGCGGGATGCATCGATGGGCGGCACGGCGAGGCGCTGGACCTGGGCCATTGTTGACATGAGGTCAGTGACCGCCAGCGGGCATGCGGTAGACGTGGGTCTCGGTTCCTTCGGTGGCGCAGCGGGCCGGGAGCTGCGACCGGCGAAGCGACCAGAGGCGCGTCAGGGTGCAACGGCTTGTCACGCTGCACGATAACCGGTGCGGCATGCGCTGCTGGCCACCGCGGGCTTGAGATTGCCGCGCGTTTGCCAGTCGATCAGGGCGCGGGTGATGCGAGTTTTGGTGCATGCGTCTTTCAGTGGTTGTGATCCGAACGGACAGCGCGGCCTGCGGCCGGACAATGGGTAAACGCTTGTCCATCCCATGGCAGCGGGCCGGCCTTCTGAAGTTTGTGTTACCGACCCCGTAAAGCGGAAAAAAGGCGGCGCGCCGTGCCGCGGTCAATATCCGTGCGACGCGAATGTGTCCACCGTGGTGGGCAAATCCAACTCAGACATGTCGCACACGATATCACCGCGTTTGCCCGCGGCCTTGTCGGCGCGCTTATGGACGGGGCGGGGGTCCAAAATAATAGATCCGGCTGCCGGCACCGGTGTCGCTGTCGCCCATGGTGGCGAATGTCACGCCACCGTTGCTGCCTGCCGATGTCACGGCATTAATCGCGAACGGGGGCAGTGTTCCACCTTCGGGCAGCTTTTCGCCGGCGAGCACGATCCGGCTGAGGGTGCCGGCTTTCCAGGCGAAGATCCCGATCGGTCCGGGCCCATCGTCAATTGCGGCGACGAAGGTGACCCGGCCAGCGGGGCCTGTGCCTGGCCATGGCCCAAAGCCGAAGAACTTGCCTCCATCCGGCGCGGGATCACCGGCGGCGGCGATCAGTGTCAGGCCGGAGGTGTTGACCTTCATCACGCCCTCGGTGCTGTCCTTGCCGATGCCAAGCTGCACGCCGAACGCGATGTCGTCGTCATCATCGATTGAGACGCGTTCGGAGAAGCGGACCATCATGCGTCCGTCCGGGGCGAGTTCACCCACATTGGCGAGCATTTTCAGGTCTCGGGTCCCGGTGACGAAGATGCCGCCCATCGCCGGCCCGTGGTCCAGGGTTACCGGGAATGCGATCACGCCCCGGTTGTTGATCGCCGGCAGCCCGAATTTGTCGAAATGGCCGCCGCCGAGAAAGGGGTCGCCCTCTGCCAGCATCTTGCGCAGCCGTCCATTGCTGAACAGGTAAAGCGCCTCGAACGTTTCACGGCCATGCCGGACGGTGGCGACGAAGACGACCTCGTCGCGGTTGTTCAGCGAGGGAGCGTCGAATTCGACGAAGGTGCCGCCGATCACCCCAGGTGCATCGCCGCCAGCCATGGCGATGGCTTTCAGAGTGCCGTCCTTGGCCATGAAAATGCCCTCGCCGGCATGGGCGGCAGTAACGGCGGCGCCGAACGCCACGGTGCCGGAATCGTTGAGCGAGGGCATCGGATGCTTCGCGAACTCCGACAGTAGGCCGCCGTCGGGCACAGTGTCGCCGACAGCGGCGAGCTTGACGATGTGGCCGCCGCCGGCGAGGAAAATTCCCTCGGTGGCCTTGTTGCGCAGGATGGTCGCGTAGAAGGCGACCTTGCCGTCAGCGTTGACCGGGGCGACGATCGGTTGTGCGATGACGTCGAAGCGGTCGAAGGTGCCGCCGATCGGTGTCGGCTGACCCGATGCCACGACGCGCCGCAGAGCTGGCGGGGCGGGCGGTGGCGCCTCCTGGATTTTCGGCGGCACCGGATGGGACAGGCAGGCCCACAGCACGCAGCCCCAGAGCACCAGCGAGGCGACGACGACGGTGCGCAGGCGGGTGGCTGCGCCTTGCAGCAAAAGTCCGGACGTGGCCCGGCGCGGCAAAGGACCGGACGTCGTCCGGCTGTTGGGGATGCGGGTCATCGATGCGCGGCCTTCAGTTCAGCAACATACCGGCCTTGAGGGTGGAGATGTCGTGGCGGATCATCTCGGTGTAGGTGCCTGCGTCCCCGTTGGGTTTCGACAAGGCGTCGCCATAGATCGTGCCGCCGACCGTCGCACCGGTTTCCTTGCTGATCCGTTCCATGGCTCGCGGATCGGTGATGCTGTCGAGGAACAGCGCCTTCACATGCTCGCGCCGGATCTGGTCCGTCAACCGCGCCAGATCGGCCGCCGAGGGTTCGGATTTGTTCGTCCAGCCGTTGACCGAGATCATGGTGATGCTGAACGCGGTGGCCAGGTATTGCAGCGAGTCATGCGATGCCAGCACGCGGCGCTTGGGCGTCGGAACCGCCGCCATTTCGGCATGGGCCCAGCCGTCCAGGGCGCGCAACTGCTGGGTATAGGCGGACGCCCGGGCGCGGTAGTCGTCGGCGTTGGCGGGGTCCGACCGTACCAGGGCGTCGGTGATGTTCTTCACGTAGACGATGCCGTTGCGGGGATCCATCCAGGCATGCTGGTCGAGCATGGTTGCCTTTGGCTTGCCGCCGATCGGATGCTCGTCTTCGGCGCTGAGCGCCTTGATGCCGCGGCTGACGATGACCTTGGCGCCGGCGAAACGCGCCTGTTTCAGCAGAGGCTCCAGCCAGGGTTCGAAATCGTCGTTGAGTCCGTTCATGAACAGGATGCGGGCGCCGGCTATTTTGGGGATGTCGCCGGCGGTGGGTTCGTATTCCTCGGTGTCACCGTCGGGGCCGACGATGGTGACCAGATTGACGTGATCGCCGGCCACGTTGGTGACCATGTCGGCGATCACGCTGAAGGTGGCGACGACATTGATCCTGTCCGCGGCGGCGGCGCGCGGCAGGATGATGGCTGCCGCGAGTGTCAGGATGATGCGGGACACACGGCTCATTGATCGTTTCCCTTTATCATTGTCCGGGTGAAGTTTCCCACCACGGATGCCAGCAGCGAAGCCCCGTAGATGGCACCGGCGGCCATGACGATGGCAGGCCCCGACGGCAGGTTGCGATGATACGACAACAGCAGCCCGGCGTAAGACGACAGCATTCCGAAGGTGGAGGCGATGGCGATCATCACCCCGGGCCGGTGGGTCCAGCAGCGTGCCGCCGCGGCTGGCAGCAGCATCGGGCCGATCGCCAGCAGGGTGCCGAAGGCCTGAAAGCTGACAACCAGATTGAGCAGGACCAGGGCCATGAACAGGCCGCGCATGCCATGTCCGCCCGACATCCGCAGGAAGACCGGATCGAAGCTATCGACCGCCATCGGTCGATAGAACACCGCCAGCAACAGCATGGTGACGGTACTGGCGGCGGCGATCTGCAGCAGGGCGGTAATATCGATCGCCAGCACGGTGCCGAACAATACACGCACCGTGTCGACGTTGCTGCCGAAGAACGCCACCAGTGTCACGCCGAGGGCCAGGGCCACGAGGTAGAACGCCACCAGGCCGGCGTCGTGCCGGGCTTGCCGGTCACGGCCCAGCATCCCGGTCAGTCCGGCGACCACGGCGCCGCTGGCGAGGCCACCGGTGCTGAGCGCCGTCAGTGAATGGCCGGCATAGACGAAGCCGAGGGCGGCGCCCGGCATCACGGCGTGGGAGAGCACGTTGCCGTCGAGCGCCATGCGGCGCAGCAGCAGCAGAATGCCCAAGGGCCCGTTCGCCAGTGCCAGCGCCAGGCAGGCCGCGAGCGCGATCCGCATAAAGCTGAAGCTTTCGAACGGGCCGATCAGCAGGTCATAGAGCGAGAGGCTCATGCGTTGGCCAGGGCCTGGGCGAGGTTGTGGTCGGTCAGCACAGTTACGGTCTCACCCCAGGCGATGGTGGATCGCGCCAGGATCAGGGTGGAAGGGAAATACGCGCGGGCCTGTTCCAGATCGTGGACGACGGCGACGACGGTGCGGCGTTGTTCGTGCCAGCCCGCCATCAGCGCCAACAGCGCTTCCACGGTGCGCGCGTCGATTGCGGCGAACGGCTCGTCGAGCAGGATCACTTCGGCGTCGAGCAACAGCAGTCTGGCGAAGAGGGCGCGCCGCATCTGGCCGACGGAGAGTTCGGCGATGCGGCGATCGATCAGGTCTGCCACCCCGACGGCTTCGGCAGCCTCGGTGATGCGGGTGGCCAGTTCCCGCGTTGGGGTGCGGAAGGCGCCGAACTGCCGCCACTGGCCGAGGCCGATGATTTCCCCGACGGTGACCGGATAGTCGCGGTCGAGCTCGGTTTGCTGCTGCAGATAGGCGACCCGGGTCCGCCCGCGCGCCGGGCATATCACGCTGCCTCGATACGGCCGCATGAGGCCCGCGAGCACGTTCAGCAGCGTGCTTTTGCCGGCACCATTTGGTCCCACCACGGCGGTAAAGCTGCCAGGTTCGAAGCGGCCGGTGACGTTTTCCAGCGCCAGGCGCCGACCATGCCGGACCGAGACATTCCTGACGTCGATCGCGTTGTCCTCGCCTGGCGGGACGGAGGCGGCAGAACCCGGAAGTCGGGCGAGCGAGCTTTTCGCGGCACCGGAAAGTGCTGCGATGGCCTGACGGGTGGACCATTTCGCGGCACTGGCGGCCGCTGTTATTGTTGGATCGTTTCCTTCCATTCCACTCGGCTACACGGCGCGGTCCTGGTTCGCAAGCCCGCCCAGGGCATGGGTCAGGTAGGGGCCGCGTCGGGCAGGCGCCCGGTCAGGTAGGTGCCGGGTCAGGTAGGTGCGCTTTTATTTCGTAGACGGATCAGCGCCCGACCAGCCGGGCAAACTTTTGGCGTCGCTGCTCTTGGCGAGGTCCAGCGCTTTCACCAGGGCTGTGCCAAAATCCTTCTCCACCAGCGATCGCTTGATCCGGCGGCGCAGGAAATCCGCCCATAGAAACTCGAAGAAAGGCTTGTTGTTCTTGGCGCAGCCGCCGGCCCGGATCAGTTCGCCCACCAGGCTTCGGTATGGATCGTCGTCAAGGTCTGACAGGCTGGATGGAATATCCGACAGGTCACGACGCTTGCCCTCGGCGTCGTAGGCGTGACACCAGTCGCTGTTGTCCAGGAAGGTCCAGAATTCATCCTTGGCCAGGCCTTCGAGGCTGTCGACGATGTAGATCGCGACGTGTGGGGCCTTTTCGTCCAGCAGGGCTTTTGTGAAATGGTGGTGATCGACGATGTAATATCGCCCTTTTGGCCCGATGACTGCTGGGACGACGTGCTGGCGCAGTAGTTTGGTTCGTCCCTTCTCGTCCGCCTCGCGCCACTGACGGCGTTTGATCTCGACTTCACGGAAGCCGACCGTCATCTGTGTC
Source organism: uncultured Alphaproteobacteria bacterium (assembly GCA_963790515.1). Classification (GTDB taxonomy): domain Bacteria; phylum Pseudomonadota; class Alphaproteobacteria; order Acetobacterales; family Acetobacteraceae; genus Rhodopila. The sequence continues at coordinate 81,155 of CAWBPF010000022.1, forward strand.
GGACGCAGTTCCGAGACGGGGATACCTATAGGAATTGGTTCAGACATTTTTCTTCTTGACCATGATAAACTTTTACGATCCGACAAATCATTCCCTTATTCAAGGTCAATATGACCGCCCGGGGCGAGGAAACCAGATTTGCCTTGACTGGGCCTGGGATAAACGAAGGCGCGTGGTTGCAGCCGAGGCGTGCGAACGCCGGCCGGTCGCCGGCAGTTGCGACATTGAAGTAGCGTTCCGTTGTCCAGCCGGACAGTCCCGCCCAGAGCCTAAATCAATGCGTCGCCCGGCCGGCTCTGTATCCCTGGTCGTAGGCTGACTGCTGGTTTTTCTCCACCCGGTCGTAAACCAGCCCGCCCAACAGGCCGGCGCCGGCACCGGCGACCGCGCCAAGCCCCGCGTTGCCGCCGATCGCACCGAGTATGGCACCGACACCCGCGCCTCCCGCAGTGCCTGTCAGTGCGCGCTGCTGCGTGCTGTTCAAATCCGCGCAGCCGGCAAGAAGTGACAATGCGAAAAGAGCGGCGATTACTTTTGGCATGACTTGATGTCCTTTCGGATCATTTGCAGGGGTATTGTGCCATCAGGTATTCGACGATGCCGTCGGTCGGCGAACGCGCGAGTGTCTTGGGCCGACTGCTTGCCCACTGGACGAAGCCGCCGATGGCCTCGTCGCGGCTTGGTCCGTTCTGCGGTATGCAAAACATTTTGCGTTTGGACTTCAGCGCGGCTTCCTCGGTCGCGATCACCCTATAGGTGCCGACGGTGAAGCCGTGGCAGAAATTGCGAGCCGCCGTATACATCGGGTCCGTGTCGGGGGCGTTGCACAGCGACACGAGATTGGCGGTGGTCTCGACCTGGAAATCGTCCCGCGCAACGGGCGCGGCGTGGCTCTGTGAGGCGACCAAGGCGGTCATTGCCAGCGTTGCCATGCTGATCATGTATCTGGTCACATGTTTCTCCTTCCGAACCCTATCGTCATGCACCTTCGCTTCGCGCGTGATCCCGAACCAAAGGGGCGGCCAAGCCGTTGGCCCAGGATCGATCAACCGAGATCGATCAGCGGACTTTCTGAATTACCGGTGGCGATGGCAAGAGTCTGGGATTTGCTTGCGAGCGCGGCGACGGCGGATAAAGCTTAATACGAAACGGTCGAATTGCTGCCTGGATCAGGGCGAAACGCCGGCCGGGCAGGGGGTGGCCCGCCCCGCCGGCAGCCGGGTTGTCACAGCAATTTCTCGGACCGGAAGCTGAGCCACCTGCCTTTGCCGATGATGATGTGGTCGTGCACGGTGATCCCCATCACCGAGGCCGCTCGGGCGATATCGGTCGTCAGGGCGACGTCTTCGCGGGACGGGGCCGGCTCGCCGCTGGGGTGGTTGTGCGCCAGGATCACCGCGCTGGCGTGCAGCTCCAGGCATCGCCGTACCACCTCCCGCGGATAGGCCGGGGCGTGGTTGATCGTGCCGTGGGTCTGGACCTCATCGGCGATCAGCTTGTTGCGGGCGTCCAGGAACAGCACGCGGAACTGCTCGACGCGCTCGTGTCCCATTGCGGCGGTGAGATAGTCGGTCAGCTTGTCCCACGTGGAGAGCACGGGCTGGGAGGCGATTTCTTTCTGCATCATCCGCAGCGCCGAAGCCTGCACCAGTTTCAGTGCGGCCGCACCGGCCTCACCCAGGCCCTCGATCGTCAGCAGTTCGGCGGCAGGGGCGCTGACGACGCCCGTGAAGGTCCGGAACTGGGTCAGCAACGCCCGCACCACCGGCTTGGTGTCGCGGCGCGGCAGGGCCAGGAAAAGGATCATCTCCAGCATCTCGTGGTCGGCCAGCGCGTCCGGCCCGGCTTTCAGCAGGCGTTGCCGCATGCGCATGCGGTGCCCATCGGCGCCGACCACACTGGCGGGCTGCATCGGCTGGGGCAGCATGCCGGCAGAAAGCGACGCTTCGGCGAGGCCGGACGGCTTGTTGGCTTTGGACATTGGCACCCGCGGCGATATCTCCTCGCCGAAGCTAGCCGCCAATTGTTGCCAATCAGCTAACGCCGACGGCTGAGAGAGGCCGCCGGTTACCCGGCACTGAACGGGGGCTTGTCCAGTCCGGCGGGAGACAGGGTGAAGATTTCGCAGCCATCGTCGGTGACGCCGATCATATGCTCGAACTGGGCGGACAGGCTGCGATCGCGGGTGACGGCGGTCCAGCCGTCGTCGAGCACCTTCACCTCCGGCCGGCCGGCATTCACCATGGGTTCGATGGTGAAAAACATGCCCTTGCGCAGAATCGGGCCTTCACCGGGGCGGCCGAAATGCAGCACGTTCGGCGGCTCGTGGAAGCGCCGGCCGATGCCATGGCCGCAGAAATCGCGCACCACGCTGAAGCGGTTGCCCTCGACAAAGGTCTGGATCGCGTGGCCGACATCGCCCAGCGTCGCGCCGGGCTTGACGACCTTGAGGCCGCGCAGCAGCGCTTCATAGGTGACGTCGATCAGGTTGCGGGCGCGGGTGTTGGGCATGCCGGCGGCATACATGCGCGAGGAATCGCCGTGCCAGCCATCCAGGATGACCGTCACGTCGATGTTCAGGATGTCGCCATTCTCCAGCTTCCGCTCGCCTGGGATGCCATGGCAGACGACATGGTTGATCGAGGTACAGATCGACTTCGGATAGCCGCGGTAGTTCAGCGGGGCGGGTGTCGCGCCGTGGTCGAGGATGAAATCGTGGCACAGTTTGTCCAGGGCACCAGTGGACACGCCGGGTTTCACATATGGCACGATCATGTCCAGCGTCTCGGCGGCAAGGCGGCCCGCGGCACGCATCCCGGCATAGTCGTCCGGCGCGTGGATCGTGATGCGCCTTGAGTCTGTTCCGCCGTCCATTACCTTGCTCCGCCTCGGCCTTCTTCCGCCCGGGATGTTGATTTGCCACCTGGTGCCGCCTGACGAACGGCACTTTAGCCTTTCAACATGCTCAACTGCCCCGCTCTGTGCAAGGTCAACCTGCACCGATCATGCGGGGTTGTCAGTGACGGCATTGGTCGGATCGGTTTAGAAGGCGGCTATGATTATCGACATGCACACCCATGCCGGGCGTCCCCGCCGTACCGGTGACGTGGACCGCGCCGTGCTTGCCACCATGCGCCCGGCCGGGGTGGCGGCTGCCGTTGTCTCCGCCATTGGTGACATACCGATGATCCGGCGCAATCGTGACACCGGGCGGCTGGAGAAGTTCCGTGACCCCGAGCGGGGCGAGTGCCTGGAGGCTGTGGAGGGCTATCTGACGAGTTTTGAGCAGTCGGGCACCCGGATCGCGCGCGAACCGGACGATTTCCGGGCTGATGACCCGGCGCTGGTCCTGGCGATCGAAGGCTGCGACTTCCTGGAAGGGGACCTCGACCGGCTCGATGACATGGCAGCGCGGGGCGTGCGCAGCATTCAGTTGACGCACTATCTCGTGAACGAAACCGGGGACATCCAGACGGCACCGCCTGTGCATGGCGGGCTGACCGCGTTCGGTGCTGATGTCGTGCGGCGCATGAACAGGCTGGGCATCATCCTCGACGTCGCCCATTGCTCGGAGGATACGGTCCGGGGTGTTGCTGCTGTCGCGACCAGGCCGTTTCTTTGCAGCCACTCCAACCTGAAGGAACCGGGCGCGCCGAACGGGGACCATCCACGCTTCATCAGTCCGGACTATGCCCGCATGGTCGTGGAGTCGGGCGGCGTGGTGGGCGCCTGGATCTCAGTGCTGGCGGAGGAGAAATTTCCCGGCATGATCCGCCATTTGTTCCGTATGATCGATGCGCTGGGTATCGATCATGTCGGCATTGGGTCGGATCTGCCCGCAGGAGTGGCGCGGACCGAGATGCCCGACTTCTCCCGTCATGGCGAAATTGCCGCGGCATTGCGTAATCGTGGGCTGCATCCAGAGGAGGTCGACAAAGTGTGTTCCGGCAACTGGCTTCGGGTGTTGCGCGCGGTGCGGGCATGAGCGGCGATCGCGACGCGCGCAAGCGCGAGGCCGCCATGGCCGCCGTGGCGATGGTGGAAGATGGCATGGTGGTTGGACTGGGAACAGGGTCGACCGCGGCTTTCGCCATCGACGGCTTGATCGACCGAGTCCGGGACGGATTGCGCATCGTCGGCATCCCGACCAGCGAGCGCAGCGCGCAACAGGCCCGCGTCGGCGGGCTGACGCTGACGGATTTCGCCCGGCATACCAGAGTGGATCTGACGATTGACGGCGCCGACGAGATTGCCCGGGATTCGCTGGATCTGATCAAAGGCCTGGGTGGCGCGTTGCTGCGGGAGAAGATCGTCGCGGCGGCCAGCGACCGCCTGGTGATTATTGCCGACGAACCAAAACTGGTGTCGGATCTGGGGGCGACGGCTCCGGTTCCGGTGGAAGTCGTTGCGTTCGGCTGGCAAACCACGGCGGCCCGGCTGGCCAAACTCGGCGGCAAGCCGATCCTGCGAGAGGCCAGCGACGGGACCCCATTCCGCACCGACGGCGGCAACCTGATCCTGGACTGCCATTTCGGGACGATCGCCGATCCTGCCGCGCTGGAGCGGGATTTGTCGGCGACAATCGGTGTGGTCGAAACCGGTTTGTTTGTTGGCATGGCCACGTCGGCCTTGGTGGCGACACCCGGTGGTGTTCTGCGGCTGGACCGTCCGGGCTGATCGCTGCGTTCGGTCGTGTTCACCCTGGGATGGCAAGCATCGCAGCGGCGGTCCGCTGGGTCCCCGCCTGTCACGCAGCGGTTCGGCGGGCATCTGAGCGCGCTGCGCTGGGTGCGAATTAAAAGCTCGCAACCTGGTTATTTACCCGGGCTTGACCCTGACCAAGGAAAAAAGCTCGAATTACGCTGAAGCCGAAACAGGGCATGCAAGCCTGGCGCATGATGCACGGCGAGCGCACCGGCGTCGGGCGACACAAGGCAGTCGTTGCTGGATGCCGCCGATCGCGTGTTCAGACGGTGGTATGGACCGGCGCGCTCTCGCTCATTTCATTGCGAATGGGGATCACATATGGCACCGAAATCGCGGCCTGTTCGCTGGTACCACACCTGGCATTGCATTGGGCTGATCGCGTTGGCGTCGTTCGTGTCGGATCCGGCCCTGGGTCAGGGCGGCCCGCCGGCGCCCAAGGTGGTGGTGTCGAAGCCGATCGCCAAACGTATTCCCCGCTGGGACGAATTCACCGGGCGCTTCGAACCGATGGAACAGGTCGAGGTGCGGCCGCGGGTTTCGGGGTTCATCGATAAGATCCATTTCAAGGACGGGCAGATGGTGCAGAAGGACGACGTCCTGTTCACCATCGATCCGCGGCCGTACCAGATCGCCGTTGATTCGGCGAAGGCCGACGTGATGAAGGCGAAGGCGCAGGTGGTGTTCGCTTTCGCCGACTTTGAGCGTGGCGAGCAGCTTGTCGAAATCGCGCACCGTGCCGGTGAAGGAACTGGACCAGCGCCGGGCGAACCTGGATACGCGCGACCGCGACGGCTCAGTCGGCTGATGCCGCGTTGCGCAATGCGGAGCTGAATCTTGCAATGGACGCAGGTGCGGGCGCCGCTCGGCGGCCGCATCTCCGACCGCAAGGTCGATGTCGGCAATCTGGTGGCGGGCGGCCAGGGAACCGCGACCACGTTGCTGACAACGATCGTCCGGCTCGATCCGATCTATTTCGTCTTCGAGGCGTCGGAGGCCGATTACATGCGTTACACCCGGCTCGCGGCTGCGGGCGGGCGCGCGTCGTCGCGCGACGCGCCAACTCCGGTGCAGATCCACCTGGCGGACGAAACCGACTGGCCGCATCGCGGTGTCATGAACTTCGTCGACAACCAGCTGAACGCGCGGTCCGGCGACGATCCGCGGCCGCGCGATCTTCGACAACAAGGATCTGTTCCTGACGCCCGGCACGTTCGGCCGGCTCGCGGCTGTTCGGCGGCGAGATCGACGCGCTGCTGATTCCCGACAGCGCGATCGTGTCCGATCAGGCGAACAAGGTCGTGATGACGGTCGGCGCGGACAACAAGGTGGTGCCGAAGCCGGTGATGCTGGGGCCATCGCCGGGGGCTGCGGGTGATCGCCGCCGGGCTGGCGGCGACCGACCGGTGGTGATCGGCGGGCATCGCCAACCCGTTCGTCCGCCCCGGCGCGGTCGTCGACGCCGAGGCGGGCGACGATCAAGACCGCGCCGACTGACCGGCAACGATGAGGACGTCATGCGCTTTTCCCATTTCTTCATCGACCGGCCGATCTTCGCCGACGGTGCTGTCGATGCATGCTGACCATCGCCGGCGCATCGTGCAGCAGACCCTGCCGATCTCCGAATATCCCGAAATCGCGCCGCCGACGGTCAACATCACGGCGACCTATCCGGGCGCCTCGGCCGAGGTGATCGCCGCAGACGGTCGCGACGCCGATCGAGCAGGAGGTCAACGGCGTCGACGACATGCTGTACATCATCTCGCAGTCGACCGGCGACGGCAAGCTGTCAGATCAACGTGGTGTTCAAGCCCGGCACCAATGTCGATACCGCGCAGGTGCTGGTGCAGAACCGGGTCTCGGTGCGCGAGCCGCGGCTGCCGGAGGACGTGACGCGGCTGGGCGTGACGGTGCAAGAAGGCCTCGCCCGACCTGATGATGGTCGTGCACATGATCTCGCCGGACGGCATCGCGCGACCAGCAATACATTTCCAACTACGCGACGCTCTACATCAAGGACGTGCTGGCGCGGGTCGACGGCGTCGGCGATGTGCAGATGTGTTCGGCGCGCGCGACTACTCGATGCGCATCTGGCTCGATCCCGGCAAGGTCGCGGCGCGCGGCCTGACCGCGGGCGACGTCGTGGCGGCGCTGCGGGCCGCCAACCTGCAGGTCGCCGCCGGCGCGATCAACCAGCCGCCGGCGACGTCGCCGGGCGCGTTCCAGATTGTCGGTGCAGACCTTGGGCCGGCTGACCGATCCCGAGCAGTTCGGCAACATCGTCGTCCGCGCCGACGCCGACGGCGGCTATCGTGCGCATCCGCGACATCGCGCCGGGTCGAGCTCGGCTCGCAGGACTACACGGTCAACGCCTACCTCGACACAAGACGTCGCGACCGCGATCGTGATCTTCCAGCGGCCCGGGCTCGAACGCGCTGGCGACCGCCGCGGCGGTCAAGCAGGCGATGGAGGAGGCGAAGAAGGACTTCCCGCCCGGCCTCGACTACACCGATCGTCTACAATCCGACCGAGTTCATCCAGCAGTCGGTCAACGAGGTGATGCGCACGCTGTTCGAGGCGGTCGGCCTGGTCGTGCTCGTGGTGATCGTGTTCCTGCAGACCTGGCGCGCGGCGATCATTCCGGTGGTCGCGATCCCGGTGTCGCTGATCGGCTGCTTCCTGGTGATGGGCGCGGTCGGGCTGACCGTTCAACACGCTGTCGCTGTTCGGCCTGGTGCTGGCGATCGGCATCGTCGTCGACGACGCGATCGTCGTGGTGGAGAACGTCGAGCGCTATCTCGAACAGGGCATGTCGCCGCGCGAGGCGGCGCATAAGACGATGGACGAGGTCGGCGGCGCGCTGATCGCCATCGCGCTGGTGCTGTGCGCGGTGTTCATCCCGACCGCGTTCATCACCGGGCTGCAGGGCTCGTTCTACAGGCAGTTCGCCATCACCATCGCCAGCGCGACGGTGATTTCCGCTTTCGTCTCGCTGACGCTGTCGCCGGCGCTGGCGGCGCTGCTGCTGAGGCCGCACGAGCACGAGCCGAAGCGTCCGGCCTCGTCTACTGGCTGTCGACGCCGCTGCGCTGGTTCTTCGCCGGCTTCAACTGGGTGTTCGATCGGCTGTCGACGCGGCTACGGCGGGCTGACCGCGCGGCTGGTGCGCGTCGGGCGTCATCGTGCTGGTGGTCTATGCCGGGCTGATCTATCTCGCCTATGACCGGCTGGCGAAGACGCCGACCGGGCTGATTCCGCAGCTCGACCGCGGCTACCTGATCGCCGCGTTCCAGTTGCCGCCGGGCGCATCGCTGGCGCGCACCGACGCGGTGATCCGGCAGGCGTCCGAGATCATCCTGCAAGCGGCCGGGCGTGCGAGCATGCGGTGGCGTTCGCCGGCTTCGACGGCGCGCACGTTCACCAACGCGCCCAACACCGGGCGTGATCTTCGTCGCCGCTGAAGCCGTTCGAGGAGCGCGTGCAAGATCGGGCTGACCGCGGCCCGCATCCTGGCCGACGTGCGCCAGCAGCTGGCGCCGCTGACCGACGCGTTCGCCTTCGTGCTGGAGCCGCCATCGGTGCCCGGCATCGGCACCGGCGGCGGCCTGAAGGGCTATGTGCAGGACCGCGCCGGACGCGGCCTGCCGGCGCTGGAGGAGGCGACCTGGATCGTCGCCGGCTCGGCGGCGCAGACCCCGGGCTTCAACCAGGCGTTCACGCTGTTCAACACGCACACGCCGCAGATCTACGCCGACATCGACCGCACCAAGGCCGAGCTGCTCGGCGTGCCGATCGAGCCGCGTGTTCGAGGCGCTGTCGGTCTATATGGGCTCGGCCTACATCAACGACTTCAACATTCTCGGCCGCACCTACCAGGTCACGGCGCAGGCCGACAATCCGTTCCGCCTGACGCCGCGCGACGTCGAGAACCTGAAGACGCGCAATGCCACCGGCGACATGGTGCCGATCGGCTCGGTGGCGACGTTCCGCGACACCACCGGGCCGTTCCGTGTGCCGCGCTACAATCTGTATCCGGCGGCCGAGGTGCAGTTCAGCCTGGCGCGCGGCTTCTCGACCGGCCAGGGGATCGCGGCGATCGAGAAGATCGCCGCAGCAGCGGCTGCCGCCGGGCTTCGGCTTCGAATGGACCGAAATCGCGCTGCAGGAAAAGCTCGCCGGCAACACGGCGGTGATCGCCTTCGGGCTGGCGGTGGTGTTCGTGTTCCTGCTGCTGGCGGCGCTGTACGAAAGCTGGCTGCTGCCGCTGGCGGTGGTGCTGATCGTGCCGATGTGCATCCTGGCGGCGATGATCGGCGTGAACGATCCGCGGCCTCGACCGCAACATCCTGGTGGAGATCGGGCTGGTGGTGCTGGTCGGCCTGGCCGCGAAGAACGCCATCCTGATCGTCGAGTTCGCCCGGCAGGCCGAGGAAGAGGGCATGACCCGGTTCGATGCGGCCGTGGCGGCGGCGCGGACGCGGTTGCGGCCGATCCTGATGACGTCGTTCGCGTTCATCTTCGGCGTGGTGCCGTTGGTGATCGCGACCGGCGCCGGGGCGGAGATGCGGCAGTCGCTCGGCACCGCGGTGTTCGCCGGCATGCTGGGCGTGACCGTGTTCGGGCTGCTGTTTACGCCGGTGTTTTACGTCATCGCCCGGAAGTTCACCCGCGGCTGAAGGCGCTGGGAGCGTGGTTGTTCTGCCGCCTCGACCGGTCGGTTCCGGATCGCCACGCGGCTCTGGGTCTGGCCATGTGCGCGATTGTCCCCGTATCATCCGCTGACGACACACGGGGGGAACAATGGACTACCACGCAGCCTTCGCCGGGATGAAAGGTGATCGATCTCAGCGGCGGTGTCGCCGGCCCGTCCTGCGCCATGATGCTGGCGCAGCACGGCGCGGACGTGATCAAGGTCGAGACCCCGCACAACGGCGGCGACTGGTCGCGGATCCTGGGCCGGACTTACGAGGACCATTCAGCGTTCTCGTTGTATGGCACGCTGGGCAAGCGCAGCCTGGCGGTGGATCTGAAGACGGCGGAGGGGAAGGAAATCCTCTGGCGCCTGGTGCGCGGCGCGGACGTGTTCATCGAGGGCTTCAGGCCCGGCACCATCCAGCGCTACGGCTTCGGCTACGACGCGGTCAGCGCGAAGGAGCCGGGGATCATCTACTATTCGATCTCCGGCTTCGGGCAGACCGGGCCGCTGGCGGCGCGGCCGGCGATGGACCCGGTGCTGCAGGCGTTCATCGGCATCGTCACCGAGAACAAGGGCGAGCATGACAACCATCCGCACCGCATCGCGATTTCGCTGATCGACATGTTCTCGGGCCTGCTTGGTTTCCAGGCGATCGCGACCTCGCTGTATGTGCGGCGGGAGCAGGCGGTGAAGCAGGGCCGGTTCATCGAGCTCAGCCTGATGCAGGGCGGGGCGATGCTGTCGGTGATCCGGATGATCGCCCATCATCTGGAGCGTGGGACGACGCAGCGCACCAGCATGCCGAACGGGGTCTTCAACACGGCGGACGGGCAGATTGAACATCACCATGGTGCGGCCGACCGACTGGCGTCCGTTCTGCGAGGCGATCGAGCAAGCCGCAGTTGCTGGACGATCCCCGGTTTTCGACTCATCCGGCGCGTGCGGCCAACCTGGATGAGCTGTATGAGCTGTGCTGCGGCCGGTGCTGGCCGCGCGGACCACGGCATGGCTGGCGGAGCGGCTGACCGCGCGGGGCATCATGAACGGCCGCGTCAACAGCTACGAGGAGTTCCTGCGGGAGGAGCAGGTGGCGGCAACCGGGATCATGTCGTGGCTGGCGCAGCCGGGGGTGCCGGAGTTGGTTCCAATGCCGAACATTCCAGGTCTGCCGGCGTTCGAAAGCGGGACCAGGCGGGCGCATGCGCCGACGCTGGGTGAACACACGCGGGATGTGCTGGCCGAACATGGGTATTCGGCTGGGGAGATCGAGGCGTTGATGGAGAAGAAGGTGGTTGGCGGCCGGTGAATGGGGGGCTGGATCGTTTCGTTCTGCTCAGGCCCGCGTTGCGGCCCGTCACGCGGCCTGAATAGGGGGCCAGCATAGGGGGGCCTGAACGGGAGCCTTGAAGGGGTTGATACACCAGACTGGCGGGGGGTCGGTTGATGGAGATATATCATGAGATTGCCCGGAACGCTCCCAATCCGGCCGGCTGGTTCTCGATTGTGCGATATCTCTCTCGCTGCCTGCCGGCTATGTGGGCTGACGAATATGCGGCGATGACCACCTCGCCGTCCGACCTGCTCACGGTGACCTTCAAGGATAAGGAACATCCCAACCATTTCGTCAGCACGATGTTTGATTACGCATCCGGCGCCGCGGGCAGCAACAGGACGCTAACCGGTACCGAGGATCGGGTTGTCGCCGTGTGGGGACTTTCGCGCTCGGAGCCTGCCAATTCCCGAGACAAGAGCCGCATGGCCGGGTATCTCCGTGGGATATGGTCGGACGCCTATCCAGGCGATGATCGGGGGCATTTCTTCGCCCACACGATGGGCGGTGGCGTGGACATCAACCTTTTTCCGCAGCTGGCTTCTCGGAATCGCGGCGGCAAATGGCGCGAACTGGAGATTGAGGCGGCCGCTAATCCGGGCACGTTCTGCTTTATTCGGCCGCTCTACAACGGGTCCGGCTGGCGTCCGAGCGGACTGGAATACGGTCTATTTTCGATGCCGCCAAACGCGTTCAAGTTTAAGGGGGCGCTTTTCGCCAACTGAATTTCGGCAGAACAGGAAACATTCAAACAGTCAGGCGACGGATACGTCCGGTCGGGCGTAAACTTCGCGCCGGTGTGAGCCCCTCGCGACCTACATCGCATCCGTCTCGGCGTGGGTCGGGATGCTGCCCTGGCTGCCTTGGCGGGTGCAACACAACGCGGCGGCGATGCCTGCACGGCGGATCGCGGAACCTAGTACCTCGCCTTTGTCGAGCTGGCCGGCGAGAACGCCGACGAAACAATCACCTGCCGCTGTGGTGTCGACTGCCTCGATCGGGGTTGCAGGTTCATGCCAGGATCCGTCGTTGCCGGCTACATCCGCGCCCTCTCCACCACGGGTCAGGACCACGGCCACCGTGCCCAGCCGGTTGTGCAGCGCGACAGCGGAGGCGTCACATCCGAGGTGTTCGGCTAGCCATGCGGCTTCGGTTTCGTTGACCACCAGCACGTCGACGGCCTTCAGGGCTGTCTCCGGCAATGTTGCTGCCGGAGCGAGATTGAGGATAACCCGGGCACCGCGTGCTCTGGCCCGCACGATGAGCGCGGCTGTTTCGGCCGGCGGCACCTCCATTTGCAGGACGACGGTTGTGTTTGGGCCTAACAGGGCTTCTTCGACCTGGGAGGCGGCGGCCAGAAGGTTGGCGCCGGAGCCGACGGCGATGGCATTTTGGCCATCTGGGGCGACGGTGATCGCGGCACAGCCGGTGCTTGCCTTCGTCACACGAATCCGGTCCAGGTCCACGCCCGCCGTTTTCAGCAGCGCCAGCGCCGCATCGGCAAGGGCATCGTCTCCTACGGCACCGGCCATGATCACGGTCGCACCATCGCGTGCGGCGGCGACAGCCTGGTTCGCTCCTTTGCCGCCCGGCTCGATCCGGGTGGATGGGCCCAGCACGGTTTCCCCCGGCCGAGGGATATGCGGCAGGCTGAAAATCAGGTCGAGGTTGATCGAGCCGAATACAATGACCATCGGCGTCAGTTTGCACAGGGATCGGTGGGAGGCAACGCTATCTGTCCTCGGCGAGGGCCAGACTTGTGGGTCGCGTGTGACGGTTTCTGGCCGAGAGGATTGCCCGCGAGTGGCGCACGCGCTGCGGGGACATGGTGGCCTGGTCGAACAAGACGGCGCAGATCATATCTCGCAGACCGATCCGGACAGCCGGGCGACGGCGACGCGCGCGCTGGTTGCGGTGGGCTACAACGATCAGGTTGCGATGGACACCGAGCACAAGCTGTTTGCGGGGCCTGCTGACGCAGGCCTCCGTTCTATCGGTTCCAGGCCACCCGAAGCGGTTCACCTATCACCCCGGATTGGCGGCGAAATAAAGTTTCGGATCGGCGGCCCGGACCCGTACCTGGGGCAGACCAAGTTCCTTCCTAACGATGTTTGTGCCTTCAACCATCGAGACACATTTGTAATAGGCAATTCGACGGCTGAGGCCTTCACGCCCGAAGCCACAATCAGTGGTAATCACCAGTCGCTCCGGTGGAATGAATTCCAGCGCTCGGCGGATCAGATTGGCCACGTATTCAGGTGGTTCCACGACGGTATTGCAGTGATTGACAACGCCGATCCCGATCTTTTTCTCGGTTTTATACTTTCCGAACAGCGGCAGGTCCTTGCCATCGCTGCTGGCGCATTCGAAGGTAATCACATCTGCATCGAGTTGCAGCAGATGCGGCATGGCCTTTTCATAGCTGGGTACCTCCCAATAAACACGTTGCTGATTGGGATTCCCCCAACAGGTATGCACCCAGATTTCTGCGTTCACGCCTACAAGCTGGCGATTGAACGCTTCTGTCAGGAATTCAAGTTCAGCCTCAGTGCACTCCGGCCGCAACGAACGCCCGTGATGCGGTGGCTCCTCCACCTGGATCAGCGGACACCCCGCCGCGGCAAGTTCGCGTAGTTCGGCATTCATGATATCGCACAGGTCGAGTATCATGGCTTTATCATCAGCGTAGAATTCATTCCAAAGCATGCTGGCCAGTGCCGGTGCACAGATCGCACCAAATTTGACCGGCCTATCAGTCAAGCGTTGCGCGACCTGCCACAAAGCCGTGTATTCCCATGGGCCGCGGGTGAGCTTTTCCTTCACGACGCTTGGTTGATATGCCTCCTGAACTTCCCACAGGATCTTTCCCGGTCTCAGGTCGTGACGTCCCATCCAGCCGCGCGACGTGTCCCTGTGGCCTTGGATGCCGCCAAGACGCTCGATTGGATAGAAGAACCAGGATTTACCACCCACTGCCAGGTCGAACCGGCTGTCGCCGTCGGTGACGATGTCCAATCCCGCGGCCTCCTGCGCATTGATCACCGCGGCAACGGCGTCCATGTATTGTTCGCGGAACAGCGACTCCCCGAGTGCAGACTTGAACGACCGGCCATCAAGGCTGAGGTCAAACCATAAAGGGCGCGGATAAGATCCGGTGATCGCCGTCGGTAACATCATATTTTGCGTTATGTTCAGCATGGCCGGCTCCCCCGATTAATCCGACATGTGTTCGTCGGGCCGGGACTGAGACTATCCTAATCATGCCAGGAAGCGAAAATCCTCCAATGCCGCGCCTTCAGAGATTATATTACGTTATAATTGCAAATATTCAGTTGCCGAGTAGATCTTTGGGTTCTGCTGTAACAGAACCGTTGTGGGAGCAGCGCTGTCATCCGGTGAACCGGTCCGTTACAAGATCGATTTCGGAAGCGACGACGACGTTCCTGGCAACGACAGCAAGGTAGGCCCATGTCGCTGCGGATTTCGTGTGTTCTCAGGGGGGTGCGGGAATTGACATTGTCTGCAACGGCGAGCAGCACCATCGGGCAGTCTTCGCGAGAATTGACGAAGGAACCCAATATGGCACCGAATACCAAGCGTGTGTTCTACGTGAAATATCTGCCGTCCGCAGTGTATCCGACCGTACTGGCGAAGCGGCCCGACGTGCAACTCGACAAGCTGGAAAACGACAGTCCCGAAGAGCAGGTCGTACCGATCCTGACCCAGGCCCACGTTTATCAGATCGGCGCCTCGCGGCAGATCATCGCGCCGCATTTCCAGGTCAACGCGGCATTGCTCGCCCGCACGCCGAATCTGATCGCCGCATCGTCGAACGGGGCCGGCTATGACACCATTGATGTCGACGCCTGCACCGAGGCCGGGATCGTGGTGGTCAATCAGTCGGGTGGCAACAAGGAAGCGGTCGCCGAACATGCCCTGGCGATGATGCTGACGTTGTCGAAACGAATTGTCGAAGCGGACCGTCAGGCCCGGACCGGCCAGGCGATCGACCGCGGCACCTATATCGGTCGCGAACTGAACGGACGTACGTTGGGCGTGCTTGGCATCGGCAATGTCGGCGGGCGCTTGACCGTGATGTGCCGTGCTGCCTTCAACATGCGCGTGCTGGCCTATGATCCCCTGTTGACGGCTGAACAGGTCAAAGCCCGCGGTGCAGAGAAGGTCGAACTGGATGAGCTGCTGGCCCAGTCGGACTACGTATCGGTGCATTGTCCGCTGACAAGACAAAACCGCAAGATGATGGGCGCGGCACAGTTCGCGCGGATGAAGCCGGAAGCCTATTTCATCACCACCGCACGCGGCTTCATCCACGACGAGGAGGCCCTGGCCGAAGCTCTCCGTAAAAGGCAGATTGCCGGTGCCGGCCTTGATGTCTGGGAAGACGAACCACCGCCGCACGACCATCCGCTCATGGCGTTCGACAACGTTATCGTCAGTCCGCACATCGCGGGCTCCACGATCGAGGCGCGGGAGAACATGGGACGGATCGCGGCGGAGCAGGTGCTGGAGATCCTGGATGGGAAAAAGCCGCCGCGGCTGATCAATCCCGAGGTTTGGCCAGCTTATCGGGAGCGGTTCGAACGGATCATGGGGTTCACACCCGAGACCTGATCAGACGGAGACGAATTCGCTCTTGGTTGGGTCGCGGAGACGCGTTCCACCAAGGGCTGTCTTGGTAAGATAAACGAATGGAATGACTCCATGCGAAGCCAGGACAGATTTCGGTCAGCAGCGTTGGCGGGTAGGGGGTGCCCGACATGGTACAGCACAGACAATCTGGGCGGGCGATCATGCAAATCCGGGAAACTTGATTTTCAGATTTGCGGGACGGGAGGCTCAAAGGGCTGGAAGAAATCTGGGCCGATCTGACCTGCTCTATTGCATGCAATAGGGCACCTGATGTCTTCACAGACACGCGCGCTCCTGTCCGATATACGGTCGGTGAATTGGCGAAACAACATGAGGGCGTTAAGCCAGTGGATGACAGTCTAGATTGCTGGGCACCACGACTGATGTGCCGCAAAGGGAAGGCGGCATCAGACACGGCTCACGTTGGTAAAGAGCGGTATGCCGCCCTTCAGAATACCTGTCAGGTTCTTACGATAGGCAGCCGCGAAAAAGAATGCACCCAGCGGAATATACGGCACGTCGTGAAATGCCTGTAGCTGGATCTCCCGGCACAGCCGCTTTTGTTCTTCCAGGTCGGTAGCGTCGATCCATTCACTGCGCAGTTCCTCCACCCGTGGCATGCTTGGCCAACCGAACAGCGACTGCCGACCCAGACCGCGCAGGAAGCTGTGCGCCGCCGGGCTCATCACCGAGAACCCTGGTGCGTAGTTCGCATTCAGGCTCCAGCCGCCCTTACTGAGCGGCTCCTGGGAAAGCAGTCGTTGCGCAACCGTTGCCCAATCCAGCGCCTGGTAATCTAGGTTCATGCCAAGCTTGTTGAAGACGTCAGCCGCGACCTCGCTCATTGCATTGATCGCAGGCAGATCAGTTGGCACAAGGAACGAAAACTTCTCGCCATTGTAGCCCGCAGCAGCGAGATCGCGTTTGACCTTAGCAAGATCGCGTGGGCTGTTCAGTACCTGCATCCCAGCGTCGTTCGCAAGCGCCGAGGCTGGACTGAAGAAGCCCACTCCATCCTTCCACATCGATCGATCTTCGCCTGCTACCGCCTGCATCATTTCGGTCTGACTAAAGGGCCCCAGCAGGGCTCGGCGGATGCCCGGATTGTCAAACGGCGGATAAAGATGGTTGAACCGAAGCACCGCCTGGTAGCCCAGGGTGTCGATGATATCGACGGTCACATCCGGGTTCTTGCGCAAGAGTGGCAGAAGATCCGTTGTTGGTTGCTCCCACCAGTCCACCTCACCCGATTCCAGGGCAGCCGCGGCGGTTGCCGCGTCCGGAATGGTGTGCCACTCGACGCGTTCGAAATTAGCGATTTTCGGCCCGGATGTGCCGATCGGCGGCCCGTCTGTCCGCGCCAAATAAGCGGCATTGCGGGCATAGACGGCGAGTGAGCCGGGCACGCGCTCATTGCTGACAAACTTATAGGGACCGCTGCCGACGATCTCTGTCACCTGCTGGCCAGGCGCGATATTGGCGAGGCGCTCGGGCATAATCGCGGAGGCGTACGGCGTGGGCTTGGCCAGCAGATCCGCTAGCAGGCGGAACGGGCGCTTGAGGCGGAACTGCAGCACTTCGTCGGAAATCGCGGAAAGTTCCTCTACCTGGCTGAACACTGAAATCGCGTAAACGTCGCGCTTCGCCCACCGCTTCAGCGAGGCAACGGCGTCGCGCGCCAGTACCTTTTGCTCCATCATGGAAGCGCAGGCCCTCACGCAGCGTGATCTTCCAGGTCTTGCCATCATCTTCGACGACGTGGCCGGCGGCCATTTGCGGACGCGGGCGCGCGGCATCGTCAACGCCATAGAGGGTGTCGTAAACCATATAAGCGTAGTTACGGGTGACCAGCGCGGAAGCGAAGTGCGGATCGAGCAGCGCAATGTCCGCCTGCGGGACGAATTTCAGCAGCTTTGAATCGCCCGTTGCTCGCGCCGCCGGACCCGCAAGTGTAAGGGCGGCCGAACCGGCCAGGAAGTCACGGCGTTTCATTGCGCGGCGCTCCTTCACATAACGGACAATATAAAGATATACGGTAGTGACAATTGTGGTGCGCGATCGCTCCATTATGCAAGACCGCCATGGGCATAATCTCAATAGCCACCGACGCCGAGAGTGCACCTTATCTTTGAAGGCATGCGTCATGATCGGTGGCCTCGGCAGGCGAGGTTAGCTGGGGAGAATGGAGCGATATCGCACCAATCTGTCAGGCCGTCACGAAGCCGTTATACGGCAGCCATCATATCGAGCTGGGCGCGACGGGCCAGCGAGATGCTGGACGGTATCTCGCACCGGTAGCAGACGGGGCATTGATTGCTGCAATCCTGCACCAACGCGCTGATCCGTGACAATCTCGCTTCGGCTGGATGCGACCCCAACCAGGAAGGAGCGCTATTCCTTAGGATGCGCAGCCGCCATGGCCGCACAATCACGGCCACGCCGTTCGGGATTCATGGTGGATGTGCGGTTGCTGTGCGCCGTGGCGACCACAAACATGCTTGATCATCATCCAGGCATCGCCGGGGTGCAGAAATGTCCGGGTCATGCAAACATCGTCGCCGGACGCGGCCGGAGAACAATCCAACTGCCACGGTCGCATATCGATACTGGGTCACAGCAGCGCCGCAAACGACAGAACAGAAAGAAGATACAGTCATGATCATAACCAAACGCGGACTGCTGGCGACCGCGGCCGGCCTCGCCGTCGATCCCGGCCTGCGGCGCCTGCGGGCACAGACGACGAAGATGCGTTTCGGGGTTGGGCCGCTGCTGCCGAGCCCCACCGACACGATCAAGGCGTACACGCCGATCTTCGACCATCTGGCGAAGCAACTTGGCGTCGAATACAGCCTGGTCTCAACAACCGATTGGGCTGGCATGGCCGTCGCGATGGGGTCCGGGCAACTCGACCTCGCCTGGATGGGTCCCTGGGGTTACATCATCGCCAACAACAGGACGGACTGTGCCGCGATTGCGACCGTCAAGTACGAGGAGAAGCCGACCTATCTCGGCATCATCATCGGCAAGGCGGATCTGACCGTCGCCAAATTTCCCGATGACACAAAGGGCATGTCCATGTCCTTCGCCGATGTCGGGTCCACCTCCGGCTGGCTCATTCCGACCTACTATGCCAAGGAGGTCTGGAAGATCGATCCGAAAACTTTTTGGGCCTATCATGAAGGGTCGACGCATGCAGCGAACGAGGTCGCGGTCTCGAGCGGGCAGGTCGATCTGGCGACGGATTTTGATCGCAACCGCACCGCCATGATCGATAGCGGGCGCGTCAAGCCGGACGCAAACAAGATCGTGTGGACGTCGGCACCGCTTCCTAATGACGCGATCGTGGTGCCGAAGGGTACGTCGCCGGATCTGGCGGCCCATATCACGACTGTGCTGACCGCGATCACGCCGGATATGGCCAAGACGCTGCTGCCGCCGCACTACACCGGCTTTATTGCCTCGAACCATGCCTACTACGATCCGATCGAGAAGGCCGGCCTCGCGGTCGGCAAGATCAAGTCCAAAGCCTAGCCGCGGAACGGAGACAGAGCGCAATGGTGTCTGGGATGACCGCCGCGGAAGCCCTCGCCCTGATAGAGACAAGGCGGCGGGGTCTGGGATCGCGGCGCATCAAGATCTGGGCAGCGGTGGTGCTGGTCGCGGCCTTTTATGTCGCTAGCTGGCGCCTCGCACAGGTAGACCCGATGCGGCTGGTTTCAGGTCTGCCTCGACTGGCGCACTGGCTGGTGGAGGCGTGGCCGCCGCAGCTCGACGACCTGCCACTTATTCTTCAGCGAACAGCCGAAACCATTGCCATGGCGGCACTCGGAACGACGATGGCCACGCTGCTCGCCGTCCCGACAGCCTTGTTGGCGAGCCGCAACATCACGCCGGTGCCGCTGCTTTATGGTCCGGTGCGATGGTTTCTGAACGCGCTTCGTGGCATCGACTCATTTGTTTTTGCCCTCTTGTTTGTCGCCGCGGTTGGCCTGGGACCGTTCGCCGGCATGCTCGGCATTGGTCTTCACACCTGGGGCAGTGCCGCGAAGCTGATCGCCGACCAGATCGAAACCGTTCGGCTCGATCCGCTGCATGCCGTCGAAACGACAGGCGCTGGTCGGATCACCGCAATTGTCTATGCGTTGCTGCCTGATCTTGCACCCGTGGTGCTCTCCACCACCCTGTTTTGGTGGGAGTTCAATGTCCGCGCTTCAACAGTTCTTGGTGTCGTCGGCGCCGGCGGTATCGGCCAGGAACTCAAGAACAGTATGGATCTGCTGGATTTCCCACGCCTGTTCACGATTATCGCAGTGATTCTGATAGTCGTTACTATATTAGACCAGGTAAGCGGCTGGATACGGGCCAGACTGGTATGAGCGCCGGGTCAGACCAGACTCCGATGCGTGTTGCAGCACCGTCTGATGACGTTGTCCGAGAGACGAAGACAATTACCCTGGACGTGGAAAACCTCGGCAAATCCTATGGTAAGCGGCAGGTGGTCGATAGTGTGACCTTCCGTGTCAATGCCGCCGAGTTCGTTGCCGTTCTGGGACCGAGCGGCGCAGGCAAGACCACGCTCTTTCGCTGTATTGCCGGACTTGTCACCCCGACGGCTGGCTGTATCAGCGTGCTAGGGTCGAAGATATTGGGGTTGCGCGGGCGCGAGCGGCGTCGCATCGCGATGGTCTTTCAGCAATTCAACCTAATCGGCCGCCGGTCCGCGCTCGGCAACGTGTTGGCCGGACGCCTTGGCCACATCCCGGCTTGGCGGGGGATGCTCGGGCGTTTCTCGCGGGAGGATCAACTATGGGCGCTCGAATGCCTCGACCGCGTTGGCATGCTGGACAAGGCGGAGCAGCGAGCTGATACGCTGTCGGGCGGCCAGCAGCAGCGGGTGGCGATCGCCCGAGCCATCGCGCAGCGACCAAGCATCATCCTCGCGGACGAACCCGTGGCCAGCCTTGATCCGCAGACCAGCCAGGATGTCCTGGATCTGCTGCGGGGCATCTGCCGGCGAGGAGGGGGTCGCGATCCTTTGCAGCCTGCATCAGATCCATCTGGCACGCGCCTATGCTGACCGCATTGTCGGCTTGGTCGATGGCCGTCTCGTCACCGATGTCGAAACGGCAGGGTTTGACGCAACGGTTTTCACCCGTGTTTACGGCCCGCTGGCGGGTGGCGACATAGCGGTCGGTGGTCGCTGATGGGTCCCGTGGACGGCTGCTCCCGGCACCACCGGAATGCTCAGCTGCCGGCCGGAAGGTCCGCTTATTGCCTTGGCAGAAATTCTAATGATAGCGTTCGGCGTGAGGAACGGAAAAGGTTCAGGAGTATTTGGGGATGATCAGGACAGTGCATCTTGTCGCTATCATCCTCGCCGCCACAGCCTTTGTGCGGGTTCAAGCCGCTGTCCCCGAATATCGAGCGACAATTGTCAAGACCTATCCACACGATCCTCACGCCTTTACCGAAGGGCTGTTCTACAAAGATGGCTTTCTCTACGAAAGCACCGGTCAAGAGGGAACGTCGTCGGTCCGCAAGACGGTGTTGGAGACCGGCAAGATCGTTCTGCAACACAATATTGATCGACGATACTTTGGTGAAGGCATTGTGGCCTGGAAAGACAAACTGATTGAACTGACCTGGAAGAGTGAGATCGGGTTTGTCTATAAATTGGCCAGCTTCAAGCAAATTTCCGACTTCCACTATCCTGGTGAGGGATGGGCACTGACGCAGGATGGTTCCCATTTGATCATGAGTGACGGGACAAGTGACCTTCGCGTCCTTGATCCGGATACCATGAGTGAAAGCGGCCGCATCCATGTCACCTGTGACGGTCGGCCAATTCAACGTATTAATGAACTCGAATGGATCAAAGGCGAGATCTACGCCAATATCTGGTTGACCAACCTGATCGTTCGCATCAACCCGTCGAACGGTAAAGTTGCCAGCATTGTTGATCTTACTGATCTCGCCGCCTCGATCCATGTCGATAGCGCTGACGGCGTTTTGAACGGCATTGCGTATGACGCCGCCGCTGATCGGCTGTTCGTCACCGGGAAACTGTGGCCGTCACTGTATCAGATTACGCTATCGCCGCAGCCGGACGGGGACGATCTCTGTCGTAGCTTGCCTTGAGGCGAACGCTCATGCATTGGGCGTTAGTCGACGACAGGGTGATCGCTTCGACGAAGCGGTTGCGGCAGTCTGGAACACAAGCTCAATTTTCGTCGCCCTGTTCGCAGGTTTTCCTGGTGATCGATGAACTGACATCCCTGGGTTGGTCACTTCAGGTGACCCGGGCGGTTCAATCTCGATGCCTGGTTTCGACCAGGGCTATCGCAGGCTGTCTTTCACTGTCTGGCGATTTTAGCTACTGAGTTAGGACTAAGCGCTCCGGCAGCAAGCCGTAGCGTAAACCCGGGGAGGGTACTATGCAGGCGGACTATATTATCATCGGTGCCGGTTCTGCCGGTTGCGTATTGGCCAACCGGTTGACCGAGGATCCCGGAACAAACGTGCTGCTGATCGAAGCGGGCGGGCGCGACTGGAACCCCCTCATTCACATCCCGGCCGGCTTTATGAAGATGCTCGATCATCCGACCCTGACGTGGAAGTATCGAGCCGAACCCGATCCCGGCACCAACGGTCGCGCGATCGTCTACACACGCGGCCGGGTGATCGGCGGCTCCTCCTCGATCAACGGGCTGATCTACGTCCGCGGGCAGCCCGAGGACTACGACCACTGGGCGCAGCTTGGTAATCGTGGCTGGACGTGGGACGACTGCTTGCCGTTCTTCCGCAAGGCTGAACGTTGGGAAGGTGAGGGAAGCGAGGCGCGTGGCAAGGAGGGGCCACTTTTCACCTCCAAGATGGACCGGTCGAGCATTTGCGCGACCGTGATCGAGGCCGGCAAACAACTCGGGCTGGAATACCGCGAGGACGTCAACGACCTTCCACCTGGCGCCGGGGACAGCATCGGGTGGTGCCAGCAGACCCGTGGCGGCCGCCGCCGTGCCAGTGCTGCACGAACTTATTTGCATCCGGCGTTGAAGCGGCCGAACCTCCACCTTGTCACCAACGCACTGGTTCACCGGATCATTTTCGACGGCAAACGTGCCACCGGGGTCGAGTATTCGCGCGGTGGGACTGCCGAGCGCGCCGATGCCGGACGGGAGGTGATTTTGTCGGCCGGGGCGATCGGTTCCCCCCATATCCTGCAGTTGTCGGGTGTCGGCGACCCGGACCATCTCGCGCGGATCGGCGTGCCGGTCGTGCACGAACTGCGCGGCGTGGGCCGCAACATGCAGGACCACTATGTGGCCCGTGTTTCCTACCCGGTGGTCGGCGCCGAAACGGCCAATGAAAAGGCACACGGACTTCCGCTGCTGGGGGAGGTCGTGCGCTGGCTCGCGACCGGCAAAGGCATCCTGAGCTACAGCCCGTCGATCGTCGCCGCATCGGTCAAGGTGTTGGAGACGTCTGCGACGCCCGATATGCAGGTCACCTTCGCGCCGGGCAGCTTCAAGAACGGTCAGGTCGGCGAACTGGAGGACACGCCCGGCCTGAGCGCCAGCCCCTGGCAGATGCGGCCGACCTCGCGCGGTTATGTCGAAGCCAAATCGAACCGTCCGGGCGAGATGCCGGCGATCAACCCGCGTTATTTGTCGGACGAAACAGACCGCCGCGCCATCATCGGCGGTCTGAAGATTCGCACGCCGGATGTTCACCGCACCCGCGCTTGCACAATTTGTCCGTGGGGAAAGTCTGCCCGGCCTTCAGATCCAGACCGACGACGAATTGCTCGATTATGCTCGGCGAAACGGCGGCACCTGCTACCACGCCAGTTGCACCTGCATGATGGGTCAGCACCCTATGAGCGTCGTCAGCAACGAGTTGCGTGTGCACGGCCTGGAGGGACTGCGGGTTATCGATGCCTCGGTCATGCCGGCGGTTACTTCGACCAACACGAACGCGCCGACGATCATGATCGCCGAAAAAGGCGCGGTGATGGTCAAGGGCGCGGCACGGCAGAGGATGGCGGCGTAGGCGCTTATCTCAGTTGCTTGGAGAACAGCAATGGCGCGGGCTGGTTTGGGAGATTGAACCGCGCCGGGTTTGCCGGAGGCTCTGAACCTTCAGAGGTTGGAGCCATGGAGAAGTCAAAGTCAGCAAACCGGTATTCGGCGGAGGTGCGTTTGCGCGCGGTCCGGATGGTATTGGAGCATGGGGCGGATCACGCCTCGCAATGGTCGGCGATCGGCTCGATTGCGGCGAAGATTGGCTGCATAGCGGAGACGTTGCGCGGCTGGGTGCGTGAGGCGGAGCGCGACCAGGGGCTTCGGGCTGGTCCAACCAGCGATGAGCGTGAGCGCGTCTGAGGTGGTCCCCTTGGTTCGGACAGCCCAGCGGCCTGGTTTAAGCTAATTCCTGGTTACTTTACGCGGCAACGACTGCGCCGATCCATAAGCCTCGTTCGGTGTCCGATCAGCAAGTGCTGAATGCGGACGTCGGCTGTTATAAAGCTCGACCCATTTCGTCACCCCAGCTTGCAGTTCGGAACCCGTCTCGAAGGCGTGTAGATACACACACTTGTATTTCAGCGACCGCCAAAGCCGTTCGACGAAGACGTTGTCCAGCCAGCGGCCGCGGCCATCCACCGATATGCGGATCCCGGCCTCCTTCAGTACCGCGGTGAATTGCAGGCTGGTGAACTGGCTGCCCTGATCGGTGTTGAAGATTTCCGGCATACCAAACCGCTCGATCGCCTCCTTCAGCGCCGCAATGCAGAAATCAACCTCCATGGTGTTGGAGATACACCAGGACGGCACCTTCCGGCTCGCCCAATCCATCACGGCAACGAGATAAAGAAACCCGCGTCGCATCGGGATATTCGTAATGTCTGGGCACCACACCTGGTTCGGCCGGTCGATGGTCAGATCGCGCAAAAGATATGGAAATACCGTATGTTCCGGATGCGGCACACTGGTGCGGGGCTTCTGATACACCGCAGCCAGCCCCATCCGCGCCATCAACCGGCGCACCCGCTTGTGCCCGACGCAATAGCGGGATTGTCGCAAATGCCGCGCCATCTGACGGGTGCCGTAAAACGGCGTTTCCGTGAATTGCTCGTCGATCAGACGCATCAATGTCAGGTTGCACGGGTTCCCGGAGCGAGCGCGTTTACTCGGATCCCGTAACGCGCCCATTCCAGTGCAAGCGCCTTGGTCATCTGGACCACCGCGGCCTTTGAGACCGCATAGGACGCGACGCCACCGGCCACGCGCAGGCCCAGAATAGAGGCGATGTTGACAACATTCCCGCCTGCCGCGTGGTGGATCATTCGGCGCGCGGCGTGCCGGGCGACCAGCCAGGTGCCCTTCAGGTTGGTATCGATCACGCTGGACCAGTCGTTCTCGTCCACATCCAACGCCGGGCGGGTCATAGTACTCCAGCGTTATTAATAAGGATGGTGACCGGACCAAACTCGGTTTCGGCCTGTGTAAAGGCCTGTTCGATACTGCTTGCATCGGTCACGTCCATCCGCACGGCGTGCGCCCGAGCGCCGGTGTCGCGGATTGACGTCACCGTTTGCGTCAGAGCTGTCTCCCGTCGGGCGGCGACGGTGACTTTTGCTCCTGCAGCCGCAAGGACGCCGGCGAAGCCCCGAGCAAGCCCGCTGGACGCCCCTGTCGCCAGCGCCGGCCGTGCGTTCAGTCCAAAAAGCGCCGCCTGGCGACTTCCCGCACCCGTTACATTGTCTCGCGATGGACCGGACGCACCCATTCCCGGACATGCGGCCACAGCTCGTGGTCCGGTGTCTTGACCAGGTCCTTCGCCAGCGTCCCGACGACCAGAGCTTTGGTCGTGGTATTCAGTTCTTCCTGGATCCCATGCAACGTATGGGCCGGGGCAACAACCACCAGCTCATGGAACTCATCGCGGCTGGCAGCGGCGTTCAGTTGGTCAGCAACCAGCTTCGCGAACTTTTCCTTCTCCAGTGTATGCGGATCGTGCCGAGGGGTCATCGCGTGGTGAGCGGACGAATCACTGTGAAAGGACCCACCCGGATGATCGGAGCCAAGATCGGAGGACCGTTGGTGAGCCGAGGCCGAATCCGCCCCTGCCTCCGTATGAAGCGCGTTATCGTCAGCTGGACGCACGAAGCGGACATGCGCGCCGTCGGCAATGACGATCAGCAGCTTACGATCTTTCGGCATATCTGAGGCCTCTCCTGGGAGCATTGTTCAATCGAGGCGGACCGTAGGCCCTTCCGAACGTGGGCGCCATTGATGTGCGTCAATGGACCGGACCTGGTTCGGGTTTTCCGAAACAGATCCGAAGCGTCCTGCGCCAAAGCGGGTCGCGCAGCGACGACGACGGCCGCAGTGCACTCACTCGATTGGCATCATCCCGTTTGATCTACAGCAATGCCCAGCAGCCCGGATCGCGTTGCTGTATGCGGGGACACGGCAGATTTCCAGACCGGCTGGGTCATGCGGCAGGCTCGTGCACATGTCGCTCATTTACCGAATCGATAGCGGTCGGGCATGCGGACTCGGCCCGCCGGTGAAGAAAATCTTACGGTGCCATCGATCAGATAGATTGGGCGGGCCGATCCACTTGGCGCTTGCGAACCGAGCGCCGGGATCGGATCGACGAGGCTTTACGACAGATTACTGAGCCCGGCGGAAGAAGCAGATCGGGCGGGCCTCGAGGTGACGGCGGATCATCGGCTTCTTCCTGCGCAGCGGGTCGTCGAAGATCCGGCCAGCCTGAAGGCTCAGGACCATCAGCACGCTCGATTGGCGTTCGTCTGCGCAGGAGGAGGCCATGTCAGCGGTTGTTGCCCTTGCGGCATTGCTTGCCGGAATGCTTGTCGCCATCGCGCTCGTTGCTCTTGCCGGCGTGTTCATTGAGTATTTTGGCCCAACGCGTCGTAGGCCATATCTGCATCGTTGACCTGCATCAACGCGCCACTCTGGCCGCAGCCGTAAAGTGCCTCTCGGATGCTGACCGGTCATCGGACCCAAATGCTGTCAGTCAATCGGTCTGACATTCAAGAATAAGCAACCAATACCAAAGGAATGGTGCCATGCCGGATGATCTTAGCTTGCAGAGTATGGTGATGGACGAGCTCGCCTGGGAACCCAGCGTCGATGCTGCCCATATTGGCGTTTCCGCCAAGAACGGTGTGGTTACGCTCAGCGGTTTCGTCGACAGCTACGCCGCCCGCGCTGCAGCGGAACATGCCGCTGGCCGGGTTCGTGGCGTAAACGCAATCGCCCAGGAAATCGAAGTCAGGTTGCCGAACGACCAGAAACACGCGGATGACGAGATCGCCGAACGCGCGGTGCGCATCCTGGGATGGGACATCGAGGTGCCGGCCAAGGACATCCATGTCAAAGTGTCCCATGGCGTGGTGACGCTGACCGGCGATGTCGCTCACTATTTCCAGAGAATTGCTGCGGAAAATGCCGTGCGGCGACTGGGTGGCGTACGTGGGGTACAAAACATGCTGACGGTGTCCCACCCTGCGGGTGCCTCGTCAAAACCCGACGTGGTGCGGAAGAAAATCGAAGACGCTCTGCACCGCAGTGCCGACCTCGAAGCGGCCCATATCGATATCAGCGTGGACAATGGGACCGTCACGCTCAAAGGAAGGGTCAAAAGCTGGTTTGAACGCGGCGTTGTCCGCAGCGCTGCCTGGGCCGCGCCCGGCGTCACCGAGATCCGAGACCAGCTCACCGTCCAGCCGTAAGGCGAATCCGTACGCAACAGCTTCAGGTGATGGAGATAACGGATGGCCAAGCAAGTCCTATTTCGGTCAGCTGCCCGTGAGAAGATCCTCCATGGCGCAACTCAGCTCGCGGATGCGGTACGGGTAACGTTGGGCCCACGGTCGAAGTCGGTCCTGATTGAGAAAAAGTTCGGCGCCCCGATCGTTTGCAATGATGGTGTTACGATTGCGAAGGAACTCGACCTCAAGGATCGGGAGGAGAATTCTTGGCGCCCAGATGCTGCGCCAAGCGGCCGAAAAGACGGGTGATGTCGTGGGCGACGGGACCAGCACCGCGACGGTGCTCGCCCACGCGATCTTTGCCGACGGGGTACGCAATGTCGTCGCCGGTGCCAGCGCTATCGAGCTGAAGCGTGGCCTGGACCGTGCCGCCGCGGTGGCGATCGCGGAACTTCGCAAGTTGTCGCGCCCTGTCCTCACCCGCAACGAGAAGGCGCAGGTCGCGGGGATCTCGGCCCACAACGACGTCGCGATCGGCGAGCTTGTCGCCGAGGCGACGGAGAAGGTCGGCAACGACGGCGTCATTACCGTCGAGGAGTCGAAGTCGACGGAAACAATCCTCGAGGTCGTGGAGGGGATGCAGGTCGACCGCGGCTTTCTGTCGCCCTACTTCGTCACCAATCCCGAGAAGATGGAAGCGGTGCTGGAAGATGCCTTCCTCCTGTTGTCCGACCGGAAGGTCAGCAGCTTGCAGGAATTTCTCCCCTTGCTGGACGCCGTTGCCAAGTCCGACCGGCCCTTGCTGGTGATCGCGGAGGATGTGGAGGGCGAGGCTCTGGCCACGCTGATCGTCAACCACTTGCGCGGTGCGCTGCGGGCCTGCGCGGTCAAGGCGCCCGGTTTCGGCGACCGTAGGAAGGCAATGCTGCAGGACATGGCGGCACTGACCGGAGCCACCGTCGTGTCGCAGGAGCTCGGCGTCAAGATGGAGAGCGTCGAGCTAAAGGACCTCGGACGGGTTGCCCGCGTCGTGGCCGACAAAGATACCACGACGCTGATCGGCGGAGCTGGGGCCAAGGCCGGAATCGACGCTCGGGTGCAGCAAGATTCGACGCGAAATCGAAGATACGACCAGCGACTACGACCGGGAGAAGCTACAGGAGCGGTTGGCGAAATTACTTGGCGGCGTTGCCGTGATCCGCGTCGGTGCGCCGGCGGAAGCAGAAATGAAAGCCCGGAAGGAGGCGCTCGATGATGCCATCAGTGCGACCAAGGCGGCTATCGCGGAGGGCATTGTCCCCGGCGGTAGGCTGGCTCTTCTCCGCTGCATTCCGGCGGTTGAGCAGGAGGAGGCAAAATGTGAGGGCGATGAGCGAACGGGCGTGCAAATACTGAAACGCGCACTTGAAGTACCGACGCGGCAGATTGCCGAAAATTCTGCGATCGATGGCGGCGTCGTCGTGGCGCGCATGATGGAAAGTGAAGGCGCGGTGGGTTTTGATGCGGCGCGCAAACAATATGTCGACCTGGTGGCCGCGGGAATAGTCGATCCGACCAAGGTGGTTCGGACCGCGCTCGAAAACGCCGTGTCGGTGGCGAGCGTGCTGCTTCTGACTGAAGCGACCATGACCGAACTTCCCGAAGCCAAAAAAGACCAAGTACCCGAGCTTGAAACGGAGACGTAGCGCACCTGGGAGAATTAAGGCGGCCCAACACCACGCCGTGGTATCCGACGTTTGCCGAATCAGATCATGAAAAAAACGACTATGGGCTTTACTGCCGTGCGATGGCGGCTACGGCCCGGGCGATTTGCTCGCGAAGTGGTTTGACGACGCCGGTGCCGTCAGGATGCAGCCGACTGGTCAAAAGAATCAGGAACGTCTGGCCAGCCGGATCGACCCACAACATGGTGCCGGTATAGCCGGTGTGACCAAACGCATGCGGACCGAATGCGGTGTCCATGCCCGCGGCATAAGCGGAGCCGGTATCCCAGCCCAGTCCGCGCCGGACGCCGCCGGGCAATTCCACCGCCGTGGTCATCGCCGCGATCGTGTCGGCGCTCAAGACGTGCGCGCCATCGTCCGGACGGCACCCAAGCAGCATCTGGGCAAACTTCGCAAGATCATCCGCGGTGGAAAACAACCCGGCATGTCCCGCCACGCCACCCATGCGATAGGCGGTTGGGTCCTGAACGGCGCCCCAGCGCAATACGCCTGCCTGTCGATCCGTGGGAACGATGCGGATGCGGTCTGCCAATGCGGGATTGAATGCCGTATCGGTCATCCGCAGCGTCGCGAAGATATGACGGTTCGTATAGACATCCAATGGCTCGCCACTCACCAGCCGCACCACTTCACCCAACACGATGAAGTTGATGTCGCTGTAAATAAACTGGCTGCCCGGCGGCCGGGTCAGATGTTCCGCGAGCACCCGGGTCAGCGTCGCCGCCTCACCGGACCATCCGCCCGTAAGATCAAGGTCTGGGCGCAGCCCGGACGTGTGGGTCAGCAACTGCCGGACGGTGATACCGTCCTTGCCAGCGCCGACGAAGCCCGGCCAATAA
This sequence comes from uncultured Alphaproteobacteria bacterium, assembly GCA_963790515.1. Taxonomy (GTDB): domain Bacteria; phylum Pseudomonadota; class Alphaproteobacteria; order Acetobacterales; family Acetobacteraceae; genus Rhodopila. The sequence continues at coordinate 110,838 of CAWBPF010000022.1, forward strand.
ACCGAAGCGGGCCGGTCCAGTCCGATGTGTCCGGTCTCGACCAGTTGCATGACCGCAGTCGTCGTGGCGATCACCTTGGTCAACGAGGCAAGATCGAAGATGGCGTCTGGCTGCATCGGCGTCGCATGGGGCACCAGCGACGAGGCGCCGAATGCGGCGCGGTAAACGACCCGACCATGCTGCCCAATCAGGACCACCGCGCCTGGAACATGACCGGCCGCGACCTCCTGGTTGACGATTTCGCCAACTGCGGTGAAATCTGGCGCGGCACAAACTGGCCCGCCAGAAGTCAATGTCAGGAGCAAGCCAAGGAGAATTCCGGCGGCGTTCCGTCTGCCTCGGCCAGTCCGATGCCATCGTAGGTATTGCGTGGGTTCCACAGCATCCATCCGTCAGAGCCGAAATCTGCCGCAGCCCGGATCTGGGCCGCGACTTCGTCGGCGTCAAAGATTCGGCGGTCAAAGGCGTAGTCCTTGAATGCCTGAAGCCAGGGCCGAAACCGGATCGGCGATACTCCAAGTCTCGCACGCGCCCGATCAAGCGACAGCCGCACGATCTCATACGGATGCTTCATCGGGTCCGGATATCCAGGGATGCCGAACTGAAAGCCAGACGGATACAGCATCGGCGACAGATAGTCGACCAAAGGCGCGATCTCCTCGAGCCTCTGTCCGATGCCGGTGTCGTTCTGGTTCCAGCAGACGTAGCCAAAGATGTCGGCGGCCAGATAGACGTTGAACGGTGCCAGTTGTCGGTGCGCCTCGGTGAGAAAGCCGGCAATCGCTTCCAGCCGGCTTGCCTGGGTGGTCGGTCGCGCGAAGGCGCTTCCGCGGGGTGCGTCCGGAAAGCGCAGGTAGTCGAACTGGATTTCATCGAATCCGGCTCGGGCCGCCTCCGTCGCGACAGCGATGTTGTAGTCACGCACCTCTTTCAGCGACGAATCGGTCCATGCAAGCCCCTCGCGGTCGCGGAATACCGAACCATTTTCCAGCCTGACCGCGAGATCGGGCTGCGCTGTCGCCAACGGGTCGTCCTTGAATGCAACGATACGTGCAATGGCGTAGATGCCTGCCTCGTGGAGGGATTTGACCAGGTTGGGTAAATCCGGAATCGTGATGATCCGTTGCGCACCAACCGCATGCGCCAGTGGGATCCCCGTGTGGTAGGCGATCAACCCCCGGTCGCCTTTCACATCGATGACCAGCGCGTTTAGCTTCGCGTCGTGCACCAGCTTGAGGGCGGCGTTTCGTATTGGCTCGCTGCCGATGCCATAGAACGACAAATACAGCGCCTTCGGCTGGAATGACGTAAGCCCGAGTATCGCACTGCCTTGCCAGAATGCCGCCGCCGGCGTTGAGGCCGCCCGGTAGCCGGGTGCGCGGGCCAGGATGACCGCGGTCGCAGTGGCGGGACTTTCGAAGCGCCCGTCCTGGTCCGTTTGTATGACATGTTCGCCCAGCGTGACAGTTGCCCCCGCCACGCCAGCACCGGTCGCAGAATCCACGATCCGGCCTTGCAGCGCATAACCGGCAGGCAGCCACGCCAGCATGAGCAACAAGGCGGTGGCCACTCGGCTGATCATCATTGGTATCCTTGGTCTGAAGGGCAAGCCGAGGCCAGCATGGCAGCAAGGCGCGGGACGCGGTCAGCATCGGACATCCAGAAGCGCGGAATGCCGAGTGGATCCGTGCCGGCAGCTTCCATTCGATTGCCTAAGACGAATCCGGCAACATAGCCGGCGCGCTTTGCCGCTTCCCGCAGTTCGGCGTCGTAAATCCCAAACGGCCAGGCCAGCATATCGACCGGACGACCGAGTTTCGCTGCGATAATTTGCTTCGAGCGCGAAAGCTGGGTGTCGACGAAGCTCCGATAATCGGCCGGCGCGCGGCGGGCCTTTTCCTGATGAAAATTGGGATGCCAATAGGTATGGGACTGAACATCGACCAGACCAGACGCGATCATTTCGGTCAGTTCCGGCCAGGTCAGCGCATAGGGCGCGTTGGATATGGCAGACGGATAGATGAACAGGGTCACCGGAAGCCGATAGCGGCGGATGCGGGGATAAAGTTCAGTATAAACCGACTGATGACCGTCATCCGCTGTGATGGCAACGCAGGGATGTTGAGCGGGCACCGGGGTTGCCCCCAGGGCGTCGATCACCGACCGCAGCGGCCCCACCCGGGCGTGCGACGCCAGCCAAGCCAATTGCTCGTCAAGTGTGGCATCTGAAACGGTCGTCGAACCAGCCACTGGCCCGAAGCGATGATAGACCAGAATGGCGGCACTGGCAGGCCGTTGCTCGGATGCTTGTGCGAAGGGCGTCAGCAGGGTGCAAACGGCGAGCGCAAAAATCGTGACATGAAGAAAATGGCATCGCGAACAGCCCGTCCGCCGCCGGAAGCTACCGACCATCGGATGCAATTACTTCTGTTGTATGGCCGATCAGCATCGAATCTGGTGGCATAACGGCCGGCAAATCTGTCGTGGGTCGTTACGGAGGTGTGCTTGCATCGGAGCAATGGTTCCTGTTGTGAGGCAGGCTGATGGCACGGGATAACCTATGTCGACGTTGATCAAAATCAAACTTGCTGCAAAATAGACAATGTTAGTTGGTTATTCGAGGTCAACGAATTTGTGAACATGGATGATAGCCCGAAATAAGATGATGTCTATTGGCGGTGTTTCTCAATCAAAGTGCCAGCGTCGTCTTACGCCCTTGACCCCAGCTTCGCGGTAATGATCACTTGGCTCCACCCGTGACTATGCTGCTGCAGTGGCATGTCGCGAAGCAACGGACCTGGTCTTGTTGACCCAGATCAGCGACAGGCATTCCGTGCCACCCCGTTGCATCACCGGCGTTTTTGGGCATCAAGCGAGTTTGGAATGGTGCGCAATGCGAAATAGTCTTCCGCATCTGGCCCTTTCCGGGCCCCTTGCCGTGTTTGCCGCGACAATGCCATCAGCGTATGCGCAGCATCATCACGGCGATTTTCACGGTCGGGACTCCGGGCATTTTACGCCATCGGAGCGCGGGATCTGGCGTGGCGGCCATTGGGAACACGGTTGGCAGGACAATCGATTTCGCATGGTGGTGGGTGGTTGACGAAGGCTGGTATTTCTACCCCATGCCGGTCTACCCCTTTCCCAACTATGTGCCGCCCGCGATCATTGTGCCGCAGCCTCCGCCCGTGCCGAGCGGTCTGCCGCCGTCGCAGTTTTGGTATTTGCGACAACCCGCAGGGTTATTATCCCTATGTTGCGGCTTGCAATGGATCCTGGCGCGAGGTGCCCGTTAGGCCGCCCAAATGAGCGGCGCAAAGCAGTAAGCGGGGTGTGCGTGCAATGTCTGTATGCACAGGATCATCAGGCGCTCGGTTTCACACCGACAGGTGCGCAACCCGACCTCCACACCAGCGTGCCGACCCAGACGTTCGTTATAGTGATGAATGTCCGGCTCGCGGCACTCGGTTGCTTGCCTTCAATGTGCCGGCTGGCCACAAGTCACCAATTCGCCAATCGTCACCTTGCGTTTTCATTGTCCGAGATCCGGCCGATTGAAACCCGGATGCTCGAGCCCTCCCGCGGCAAGAACGGACCGATGGCGTCACAATCATTGCGTCACAAGCGGTGGGGCCGGCTTGGCAGGTGAGCCATAATGCTTGGTCTGCCATTGGCGCGGCCTTGCGGTTGCAAGACGCCCGAGCCGGTGACAAACCTGTCGTGGATTACCCAAGCAGGCAGACTGCCGGTGGAGCTGTCAGAGGCACGTGCCGGGGTACCGACAATGGCGGATGCGGACACTGCCCCGATTATTGATACGACATGCAGGAGCGACAGCACATGGCCACTTCGTATGAAACCCAGGCCCAGGGGGACGCGACGGCGAATTTGGACTACGACGCCATCATCATCGGCGCGGGCATGTCGGGCCTTTACCAGCTCTATCGTTTGCGTGAGCTGGGGATGCGGGTGCGGGTCTTCGAGGCTGGGACCGGGGTCGGGGGAACCTGGTCACTGGAACCGATATCCGGGCGCGCGCTTTGATTCGGAAAGCTATTCTTATGCGTTCTCATTCTCGAAGGCGCTGTTGGACGAATGGGATTGGTCTGAGCATTTCGCCGGACAGCCGGAGACGCTGCGCTACCTCAACCATGTCGCTGACAAGTTCGACCTGCGCCGCGACATCCAATTCCGCAGTCGTGTCACCGCCGCGCACTATCAGGAAGCGACGCGCAGCTGGGCCGTGACACTCGAAGACGGCAGTGTGTCCCGTGCGCGCTTTCTGATCACCGCCATCGGCCCGCTCTCGGCACCGACGATGCCGCGCATCGAGGGGGTCGATACGTTCCAGGGCCAGTCATTCCACACGGCCCGGTGGCCGCACGAGCCGGTGAGCTTCGAGGGCAAGCGTGTCGCGGTGATCGGCACCGGCGCCACCGGCGTGCAAACGATCCAGGAGGTGGCAAAAACCGCCGGGCACCTGACCGTTTTCCAGCGCACCCCGAACTGGTGCTCGCCGCTGCACAACAGCAAGATCGACGCGGCGACGATGGCGAAGATCAAGGCTGGCTACCCGGAGATGTTCCAACGCTGCCAGGAGACGTTCTCCTGCTTCCTGCACACACCGGATCCGCGGGGTACGTTCGAGGTCTCGGACGAGGAACGTGAGGCGTTCTTCGAGAAGTTGTACGGCGAGCCCGGATTCGGTATCTGGCAGGGCAATTTCCGTGACATTCTGACTGACCGGCGGGCGAATGCGGCGATTTCGGATTTCGTAGCCCGGAAAATCCGCCAGCGGGTCAAGGACCCCGTTGTGGCGGAGAAGCTGATCCCAAAGAACCACGGCTTCGGCACCCGGCGCGTCCCGTTGGAGACCCGATATTTCGAGGTCTACAATCAGGACAACGTGGAGCTTGTGGATATCCTGGAAACGCCGATCGAACGGATCACGCCGACCGGCATCAAGACCGGCGATGCCGAGTACGCATTTGACATGATCATCTATGCAACGGGTTTCGATGCCATCACCGGCAGTTTCGACCGCATCGACTTCCGCGGAGTAGGCGGGCAGCGGCTGAAGGACCGGTGGCAGCATGGGCCGCAGACTTACCTTGGCGTGCTGGTCGAGGGTTTTCCAAACATGATGATGCTGATCGGGCCGCATACCGCGTTGGGCAATATTCCACGCAGTATCGAATATAACGTCGACTGGGTGGCAGGGCTGGTGCGCTACGCCCGGGAGCATGGTTTGACGCGCGTGGAAGCCACCGAAGCCGGGGTGGCATCCTGGACCGAGCATGTCAAGTCGCTTGGGGTGGGTTTGCTTTCCAACGAGGTCAATTCCTGGATGACCGGGATCAATACCAACGTCGAGGGCAAGCAGACCCGCATCATCGCGCGCTACAGCGGCAGTGCCCCGGCCTATCGGGCAAAGGGCGATGCGGTGGCGGCGACCGGCTATCAGGAGCTCGCGCTGGCATAGCGTGGGGCGAACCAACCCGGCAAGGCGGCGCGCTTGGTCGCCGTGCCGGGCTGCCGCTGCCGCTGTTGTCTGCGAGCCACGGCTCGCTTTGGTCGGGAGTCCCCTGTCGTTGGTAAGAACTGGGATCGCGCATATCAGTGAGCGCGTCCACGTATAGAGCGATGGGGCAGGGCGATGGACGAGCTGCGCAACGCCGACGCAACAACTTCGGAGGCCGAACCTGTTGTCGCGGACCGTCGGACGATCCGAGCGTTGCTGGAGAACTGGGTCGTCTGGCGGGATGCCGGTGACTGGTAGCACTTCCGCTCGGTCTGGCACCCGGATGGGCGGATGATGGCCACCTGGTTCCAGCGCGTCAGCGATGAGTTCGTCTGTCTCACCCCGGAGGGTTGTGCGCGCGGGGTGGACACCCTGCATTTCCTGGGTAGCATAGCCGACCTGGGGCGCTGTCGGTCCTGGGTGAATGACCCTATCGCGCGTGGGACCTAGGCATCAGCTGGCAATTGCGGAGCGGGGTCGTCGATCTGGGCGCTCCGCGGCCGTTGCGGTTGTGACGGTCCCGCGATTGCCGGGCGTTGCCCAACGGCGGTGGAATTAAGCGCGTTGACAGAGGTGGGGGTTTGGCTTTAGTCCCCGCTTCCCGGTACGGAGGGGTGCCCGAGTGGCTAAAGGGGGCGGACTGTAAATCCGCTGGCGTGCGCCTACGTTGGTTCGAATCCAACCCCCTCCACCAACACTTGCTTAAGCTCTTGATCTGACAAAACATTCTGAAAATCAGATGTTCAGGGGCACCACGGTGGTACAAAACGGTTGCACAATTGCTCTCGATGACACTGCCATTTCAGCACGCCACGACTGGCAGCATTTGGGTTAGCACGATGTCCCCCCTTACCTACCCGCGGTGATCCGAAGCGTGAATTGAAGGGGACGCTCGGAACCACATGCCGGACGTGACGATTGCCTTGGTGGCGAAGATGCGGTCTCCCTCAGCCGACTTCGATGTCATACCGGGGGTGCGCGACCAAGGCGGGTTAAATGGGCCATTGAAGGGTGACCGACGTTCGGAAGCCCCAATTGGACACGGGTCTGTTACGAGACCTCTGCTTTTTGACGGTGCCTAACAAACGACACCCTCCAGCCCGCTCCAGCGTCCATGACGAGCCTCAGAAGGAGCTAATGCCGCTCTGATGGGCGTCTCGGTGCGGACCCGCCTCGACAGTGACAACGTATCCCTTGCGTCACTCGTGGTGGCAGCATCGCCTACCGCAGTGTTGTCAAACGAATAGGCAAGGATGCGGCGGCGGTTATTGCGGCACTCAGTATTGGGGCAGCAAATTATCTGCTATTGTCTCCTTTTAAGAAGGACAGATATGAACACGTACACTGCGATCAGGAAGAAGCATTCTCCTTCGAGATAGGCAGCGAATGTTGCATTTAGACCTTTGGAGAAACCTACGATCGTGCCGCCAAAAGCGGCAGCGACAAACACTCCAACAATCTCTCCCTTACTCATACTTTGGAATCTGAACCTCATGCATGGTTCCCTGACCTTGAGGTCTTGATATTCAGATCGTGGTCGAAAAATCTGTACGCTATTGTCGTGCTGCGGCGATTGTTGCAAGCATTTACCGCCGAGGCACCCTGCGGTCTATGTAACTAAATCGTAACGATGACAGGTATCTTCAATATCGGAAGCAGCACCTTCGCTTCCGTATTTACCAAATGCTTGCCATCGAACGGTGCAATGTTCAGGCCCGACGACGCGGGCCCTGTAGTGCTATCGAAGTCAGTTGCGCTGTTATCTGGGATCTGCCCCATCGTTCGCGCATCCCGTCCTGCACATACCGCCGCAGTGGCGAGAGCAGATAGGTCATCATGCTGCGCCTCCTGTGGTGATTTCCACAGTCACATATATCCATGCTCTCGGATGGTCCTCATGGTGCAGTTACGCCAACGGACACCCGTTTCCAAAGATCGGCATCCTGCCACATCCAGGGATCCTGACTCTGCGGATCGATGACCGAGATGACGACCACGGCCCTTCCGCTGTTAAAGTGAGGCGCCGGATCGACTACTTACGGCAGCCTGGACCTGCGCTGCCCGTCCAGCGCGAGCAGACGGAGCACGATCCTCCTTGACGAGCTTGGGGTGCCAACGAGTCGAAATTCCGCCGCACCATCAATCGGCACGCATCAGTTAATCGCCGGAAGATCGTGCTCAGGCGACAGCAGACCTCTGGCCTTCACTGAACCGTCTTGCCCACCCCCATCTGCGCCATTCAACGCAGCCGTACCGGGTTGCGATGGATTGCCGTGATACCTGTCGAGACTGTATGGCTAATTTGAAAATCAATCGCCTTCGTGGCGCGTCGGCTGGAGCCCTATTTGCCAGTTCCCACCTATGACCAACTGATGCTGCCGGTACTTGAACGATCCGCCGAGAAAACCTGGATCATGCGGGAGCTTATAGCCCGTATGGCTGATGACCTGAAGCTTACCCAAGCCGAGCGTGATCAGGAGATCCCAAGCGGCGGCACGAAGCTGATCGCGAATTGGGTTCACTGGGCGAAAACCTATCTCAAGCAGGCCGGACTTCTTGAGCAACCCAGCCGTGGAGCGGTGCGGATTACACAACGCGGACGCGACGTTCTGGGTTCGAAACCCAACAAGCTAGACGTTCAGATGCTGCAGCAATTTCCGGAGTTCCAAGACTTCCTCGGCAAGACGAAGCCCCAAGACGTAACGGTCGGACCGTCAGGTGGGTCGGCCGCCCTACCGCCGGTTTTTGTGCCTGCCAATCTTGTTGCCAGCACGCCTGAGGAGCAGCTTGAAGCTGCTTCAGGAACACTGAATGAGGCCTTGCGGGATGCCCTGCTGGCTAGGGTCCTCGAAGCCTCGCCGACATCGTTTGAGAAGCTCATAATCGATCTCCTTCTGGCGATGGGTTATGGTGGTTCAAGATTGGATGCCGGAGAACAACTCGGCCGCACCGGCGATGGCGGGGTAGATGGTGTCATTCGAGAGGATCGTCTCGGACTGGATCGGATCTACCTCCAAGCGAAGCGCTACAAGCCCGGTAACTCCGTTGGCAGCGAGGCCGTCCAGGCGTTCATTGGAGCATTGGTTGGTCGTGGTTCTCAAAAGGGCGTTCTGATCACGACCTCAACGTTTACCAAGAGCGCTCGTGAAGCAGCCAATCAATCCGGCAATTTGCGCCTTGTTCTGATTGATGGCGAAGCACTGACCAGCCTCATGATCCAGTTCAATGTTGGGGTGCGAGTTGCCCGCATCGTTGAAATAAAGCGCATCGACCTCGATTATTTCGAGGATATTGAGACGGAGTAGGCAAGCTGCCCGATTCAGTGCCGGGTTGCGGGTTTCCAACATGCTATTCGCGCCTTTTCGCCGTCCCGCCGATCGCGCCCGTCGTAAGCTTGTCAGCTCGCTCGTGCAATGGATCTGCACGGTGCCCACCACGGACATGCTTGAAAGTGACGGCACCTCCGCTGCTGCCGCCTTTGTCCGCGCGCAGGCCGTCAATCTCCTGGCACAGTTGCCTAGCCGACCCGCAACTCGCCTCGAGTGCAAGCGAAATGGCGCAGGCCGCCACCAAGCCGCATCGGCGCGTCGATCCGGTCGTAGCCTATGACATGACGCTAACAACACGCCAGACGAACCGACCACCAATGCCGCCGAACAGAATTTCGATCAGCGGACCCAGGATCAAGGCGGCTGATCCGAATCCCATCGCCATGACGGGCGTGAACGGACCAGCGTTACCAGCGGTGGCGCCAGCCGTAGCCCCACCCGCCGCCGATTACAACGGATGGGCCGTAATACCCCGGTCCATAGCCATAATACGGAGCGGGGTAATACCCGGGCGGATACCCGACCGCGTAGCCACTCGGAGCGCTTTGCACAGAGTTGCCGCGAGAATACATGCACTGGGTATAGGCTGTGTCATAGCGCGCCTGCACGTTGCCGCCGGCGGCCTGCGCATTGCCGGCGCCGATCGCTGCTGCCGGCCAACAGGCCCGTCGCACCGCCAATGGCCGCGCCGGCGCCCACCGCGCCGCCAACAGACCCAAGCGCCGCCCCAACGCCAGCGCCGAGGGCGGTGCCCAAAGCCGCACTGCCGACCGTGCTGTTGTTCGCCGCCTGGGTCGCTGACGCACCGCCGGTCTGCTGTGTGGCATAGCCGCGGCAGGTGGCGTCGTCCTGCTGGAACGCTTCAAAGCTCTTTCCCGCGCCGGCAGCGCCATCACGCTCGGGCCCTGCGGCGGAGCAACCGCGCAGGCACTGAGTGCCAGAACCGACACAACCCCAAGGCCGAAATCGCGCGAGTCATTTTACAGGGTCCTCAGTGAAGTATCCGCGGCGGTGTACGTGCACGAAGTCAATCTAGATCGCATTTCGCGCCCGTCACGTAACATAGTGTGAACATGTACAAATGCGAGGACTTGCGGGCCACGGAAAGCATCAAGAATTCAGCGACCCACGAGCGAAACAGCGCCAGATCGATATTGCCGCCGCTGGCGATCACCGCCACGCGCTTGCCGCGCATGACGTCGGCTTCCTGCATCAACGCTGCAAGCGGGGCCGCTCCGGCGCCTTCGATCAGATTGTGGGTGTCGGTCCAGTAGGCGCGAATCGCCGCCGCGATCAGATGGTCTGGCACCGTGACGATCCTGGCCGCGCCGGCAAGGATGATCCGCAGCGCCTCCGGGTCCGGCTGGCGCACGGCGATGCCGTCGGCCTGGGTGTCCGCCCGGTTGCCCGCGACGACATGACCGGCGGCAAAGGATCGGGCATAGCAGTCGGCGCCGGCGCTCTGCACGCCGATCACCTGCGTCGACAGGCCCAGCAGATCGCGCGCCAGGATGGTGCCGCAAATGCCCGAGCCCAGGCCGATCGGCACATAGACCGCGTCCAATGGCGGGGCTGCGCCTGGAACAATTCCAGCGCGTAGGTGGCGACGCCTTTGACCAGGTCGGGCGCGAATGATGGGACGAAAACCAGATCCTCGGCGGCGGCGCGACGATATGCTTCCTCGCGGGCCTCTTCGAAATCCACGCCATGCTCGACCAGCGTCGCACCGAGCGCGGTCATCGCGGCGTTCTTCTCCGCGCTGTTGCCGAACGGGACGACAATGGTGACCGGCAGGCCGAAGCGGCTGCCCGCCCAGGCCAGCGACTGGCCGTGGTTGCCGCGGGTGGCGGAGATCAGACCCCGACGGTTGCCCGCCCGTTGTTGCGACTCGGCAAAGACAACCCCGCCGCGCACCTTGAAAGCGCCGGTCGGAAGGTGGTTTTCGTGTTTGACCCAGACCTCGGCGCCGGTCCGCTGCGCTCAGCAACGGCCAGCATGATTTGCGGCGTGGCCGGCAAGATGGGCATGCACCAGGTCTGCCGCATCGCTGGAGGTCCGCCAGGGAAAACATGTGTCGGCTCACTTTCTGGTCGAAGGCCGTGCAGGAGGTTCGGCGCCGCCTGAAACCAGGCCAGCGAACCCAGCAGACGCGAGAAGCGGCAGCGGTCAGGCCAGCTTCAGATTTGTCGCCGCGGCCTTGCCGCGTTCCATCGCCACTTCGTAGCTGACCTTCTGGCCATCATTCAGCCCCTTGAGGCCGGCGGCCTGAACCGCGGTGATGTGCACGAACACGTCCTTGCCGCCGTCCTGCGGCATGATGAACCCGTAGCCTTTGGTCGCGTTGAACCATTTAACCGTTCCGACGGCCATGGTTTATCCTCCTCAGAATTACGACCGGCTGTCCCACCAACCGGCCGCTTAGTCGAAGTCCTGCCTGAAGCCTAGACGGGCTTCAGGTTTGTCGCGGTGGACTTCCCACGCTCCATCGCGACTTCGAATGTGACTTTTTGCCCTTCGTCCAATCCACGAAGACCAGCGGCCTGAACCGCGGTGATGTGGACGAACACATCCTTGCCGCCATCCTGCGGCATGATGAATCCATATCCTTTCGTGGTATTGAACCACTTGACTGTGCCGGTAGCCATGACTGCGTACTTCTCCGTCCAGGCACCGTGCAAAATCACGCGATGCTGTAAGACAACCGGGTCTTTGGACCTCCTGAGGCACCCGAAGACGGAAGCGCAGAAAGGCAAGCCAAAATACGATTGCACGGGATAGTTGGCACAGAATCCGCGTGAACTGTCAATCACACTGGCGATAGCGATGAAGAAGCGCGGTTCGCAAAAATCATGTCGCTGACTGATACGGCCGGAATGGCCCCGACCCGCAGCCAGGACACACCCATCAGACCTAAGCGCTTGAGGCTGGGCGATTCGCGAACCGAGCGGGCAAGCCAGCGCCGTCCATCCAGTCTGTGCCCGTGGCGAATGAGTTCCCGGCCGACCGTCCAGGCGATCTCCGCTTCCGCCCGGGGCGCAAGGTAGGCCAGCCTTGCGGATCCCGAGGCGGTCCGCGAAGCCCGGGTTGCGATAAATCGCCTCGAGCGCGGGACGATAGGCGCCCGGATCGGTTGCGCTTTGACAGATAGGCGCTTCCCGGCCGTTCCCGCACGAACAGCACCGGCGCCCGTGATCGCACAGCCGCGAATTCTCCCAGCAACAGCCAGGCGGGTCCAGTATTCCCAGTCCTCCCCATAGGACAGGTCGCGGCGAAATCGCCGGCGGTTTCAATCGCTTCGTCGCCGGATCAGCAGGTGGCCGCCGTTGGCGAACAGATTGCGGGTTAGCAGCCGTTCCAGCAGGCAGCCCGTGCCGGCGGCGAACGGGACAGGCGACGGGCGCCATTCGGCTGCGACCCGGGCGATAGCGACCGCACGGCAGCGGCTGCCCAGGGTGCGTCTTCCAGGGTCTCGGCCAGCAGGCCATCAGCAGCGTGCGGGGCGAGCCAATCATCGCCGTCCAGAAACAGCAATGCGTCTGGCGCGGGGCCGATGCGCCCCCGGCGAGGCAGCCGTAATGCCCGGCATTTCGAGCCGCGGACACGCCGGCGTTGGACTGCCGAATGAGCCTGATGCGCTTATCGTGAAAGCCGGCTGCGACGCTGGCGGTCGCATCGGTGGAACCGTCATCGACCACGATCAGCGACCAGTCAGCATAGCTCTGGGCGAGCACCGATCGGATGGCGTTCGGCAGGAAAGCGCCGACATTGAAGGCAGGAATAATAATGCCGATGTGCACAGACGTCCCCCCGGATCTGAGGGATGCAGCGTGCGCTGCCGGGTTAACGACTGGTTAACAGACGGTGTAAAAAACGCGCCCCAATCAGCTTCGGGATGCGCCAAAATCGCGCCACGAAACCTATCTGGCATCCTCAAGGTGCATAGCACGTCGCTTGCCTGAGGCTCAAGGAAAGGCTGCGCCGGTCAAATGTGGTTAAACCCGGGACCGGTTCAGCCCCGGGGCGGTTCAACCGCCGTGACGGCGCGGCGGTGGTGCGGACTGTGGCCTACGCCTTGACGGGGACGCCCTGTTCCTTCAACAGCGTCTCCAGCTCGCCGACTGGAACATCTCGGTGATGATGTCGCAGCCGCCGACGAACTCGCCCTTGACATAAAGCTGAGGGATGGTCGGCCACTGCGAAAACTCTTGATGCCCTCGCGCAGTTCGGCGTCTTCCAGCACGTTGGCGGACTGGAACGGCACGCCCATGTGGGTCAGGATCTGGATCACCCGCGCCGAGAACCCGCATTGCGGGAAACATCGGCGTGCCCTTCATGTAGAGCATCACGTCGTTCTGCGTCGATGTCGCTCTGGATACGCTCGGAGATCGTGTCGGCCATGCTGTGAACTCCCGGTTGCTAGATTGCTACCGATTATTCGGGTGCGGAGGTCTGTAATGCAAGGGCGTGAAGCTCACCGCCCATGCGGCCGCGCAGCGCGGCATAGACGATCTGGTGCTGGCGGACCCGCGAGATGCCGCGGAACTGCTCGCTGACGACGGTCGCGGCGTAGTGGTCGCCGTCGCCGGCCAGGTCCTCGACGGTGACTGCGCGTCGGGCAGCGCCGCCTTGATCAGGGCCTCGATCTCGTTGGCCGCCATCGCCATCGGGTGGGTCTGTCGTCCTGTCCTCAGCGGAGCCGGTGGTTCCGTCCATCCAGGACGGGAAGAAGCGTTCGTGCGCCGCCCGCAAGGCGGCAATCGATATTGTGCCGCCATCCGGCAGAGTCAAATCCTGCCCGCCGGACGTGCCAAGGCGCACCGCCGGGATGCCGGCCGCTTCGGCGATGCGGATGAAGCGCGGCATGGTCCGGCACCGCGACCAGATAGCGGGCCTGGTCCTCGCCGAACCAGAACGCATGGCCGGGGATGTCGCGCGGATGGGTCATCATGCGGGCGCCGACGCCGCTCGCCATCGCCATTTCCGCCAGCGCGACCAGCACGCCGCCATCCGACACGTCATGGCAGGCCCGGATCGTGCCGTTCAGGATATGGGCGCGGACGAAATCGCCATTGGCCTTTTCGACCGCCAGATCGACCGGCGGCGGCGCGCCGTCTTCGCGGCCGGCGATCTCCCGCAGCCAGAGCGATTGGCCGAGCCAGCCGGTGGTGGCGCCGATCAGGACGATGTCGAGCCAGGGGGGCAGCGCCAGGCCGACCGCCTAGCGCTGCATCGTCCAGCACGCCGAGGCCGCCGATCGCCGGCGTCGGCAGGATCGCCCTGCCCTCGGTCTCGTTGTACAGGCTGACGTTGCCGGACACGACGGGGAAGTCCAACGCCTCACAGGCGGCGGCCATGCCGCGGATGGCGGCGGCGAACTGGCCCATGATCTCCGGCTTTTCCGGGTTGCCGAAATTCATGTTGTCGGTGATCGCCAGCGGGCGCGCACCGACCGCGGTCAGGTTGCGCCAGGCCTCGGCGACCGCCTGGGCGCCGCCGATCTCCGGGTCGGCGAGGCAGTACCGCGGCGTGCAGTCGGTGGTCAGCGCCAGCGCCCGCTTCAGACCCTCCAGCTTCACCACGGCGGCGTCGGCGGCGCCCGGGCGCTTCACCGTCTGGCCGCCGACGGTGCTGTCGTACTGGTCCCACACCCAGGCGCGCGAGCACAGATCGGGGCAGCCGACCAGCTTCTCCAGCGCACGGGTCAGGCCGAAGCGGTCCTCGATCCGGGCCGGGTTCAGTTTCTCGGATTTCGGGCGTGTCGACGGTCGGGCGGGTGTAAAGCGGCGCCTGGTCGTTCAGCGGCGCCAGCGGGATGTCGGCTTCGACCGCGCCGTGGTGGCGGACGACGATGCGGCCGGTGTCGGTGATCCGGCCGATGACCGCGAAATCCAGGTCCCATTTCGCGAAGATGTCGCGCGCCAGCTGCTCGCGATCCGGGCGCAGCACCATCAGCATGCGTTCCTGGCTTTCGGACAGCATGAACTCATAGGCGGTCATGCCGGTTTCGCGCGCCGGCACCTGGTCCAGGTCCAGCTCGATGCCGACGCCGCCCTTGCCGGCCATCTCCACCGAGGAACTGGTCAGGCCGGCGGCACCCATGTCCTGGATGGCGACGATGGCGTCGGTGGCCATCAGCTCCAGGCACGCCTCGATCAGCAGCTTTTCGGTGAACGGGTCGCCGACCTGCACGGTGGGGCGTTTGTCCTCGGAATCGGCGGCGAACTCGGCCGAGGCCATGGTCGCGCCGTGGATGCCGTCGCGGCCGGTCTTCGAGCCGACATAGACCACCGGGTTGCCGATGCCGGCGGCGGCGCTGAGGAAGATCCGGTCCTTGCGGGCGATGCCGACGGTCATGGCGTTGACCAGCGGGTTGCCGTCATAGGACGGGTGGAAATTGATTTCGCCGCCGACGGTCGGAACGCCGACGCAGTTGCCGTAGCCGCCGATGCCGCGCACGACGCCATCGACGATGCGTCTGGTGCGCGGGATGATCCGGGCGGCCAAAGCGCAGCGCGTTCAGGTTGGCGATCGGCCGGGCGCCCATGGTGAAGACATCGCGCAGGATGCCGCCGACCCCGGTCGCCGCACCCTGGTAGGGCTCGATGAAGCTGGGGTGGTTGTGGCTCTCCATCTTGAAGACGGCGGCCAGCCCATCGCCGATATCGACCACGCCGGCATTCTCACCCGGGCCCGTGGATGACCCAGGGCGCCTTGGTCGGCAACTGCTTCAGCCAGACCGGCGAGGATTTGTAGCTGCAATGCTCCGACCACATCACGCTGAACACGCCGAGTTCGGTGAAGGTTGGGCGTGCGTCCCATGATGGCCAGCACGCGGCCATATTCCTCGGCGCTGAGGCCGAAGCTGCGGGCGAGGGATTGCGGTGACTTCAGTTTGCATGAGATCCACTGGTCTACGCCGCGGCGAGCGCGTCGAACAGCGGCTTGCCGTCGGTGCCGCCCATCAGCGGGTCGACCAGGTCTTCGGGATGCGGCATCAGGCCGAGGACGCGCAGGTTCGGGCTGAGGATTCCGGCGATGGAGCGGGCGCTGCCGTTCAGGTTCGCCTCCGGCGTCACGTCGCCGGATCTTGGTGGCGTAGCGCAAGGCGACGAGATTTTCGCCCTCCAGCCGGTCGAGCGTGGCGTCGTCGGCGAAGTAGTTGCCGTCGCCGTGCGCCATGACGCTGCGAAACGTCTGGCCGCGCTGGTAGTGCCGGGTGAAGGCGGTATCGGCGCGTTCGACCCGCAGGTGGCAGTCCATCGACAGGAACCGCAGCGAGGCGTTGCGCAACAGGGCGCCAGGCAGGATGCCGGCCTCGGTCAGGATCTGGAAGCCGTTGCAGACCCCCAGGACATAGCCGCCGCGGGCCGCGTGGTCGTGGACCGCGCGCATGATCGGCGAATGCGCCGCCATCGCGCCGCAGCGCAGGTAGTCGCCGAAGCTGAAGCCGCCGGGGATGACGATCAGGTCGAGACCGGAGACGTCGGTATCCTTGTGCCAGATCATCTTGGGCTTGGCGCCGAAGGAGGCTTCCAGCGCGATGGCCATGTCGCGCTCGCGGTTGATGCCGGGGAAGAGGACGATGCCGGCTTTCATTTGGAGGCTGCCGGCGCGCCGGACTGTTGCGAGGTTTTGGTCATGCGCCGCACGTTGCCAGAATTGAACCGTGAACTCCAGCGCTCATGGACGGGGTTTGCTAGCAGGCCAGAAATCGCCGAGTATTCCAAAAGCGGCGCAACGCACCAAACAACGCTGACTGATCTAACGCCGACTGGCCCAACGCTGACTGGCCCCGAAAGGGGCACCGGGTGCCGTGCCGACAAGAACAACGGGATACAACCCGGAGGAGGAAATCAGGGCGTGGACGCTGGACGACATGCGGTTGATGCAGGCAAGCCGTTTGATCCGGGCAAGGCGGCGCCGGAGCCCCGGATCGGGATGGCGGCAGACGCACACGACCTTTTGGCGGCAACTGGGATATCCAAGCATTTCGGCGGGACCCAGGCGCTTCAGGATGTCAGCCTGAGCCTGAACGCGGGCGAAATCCTAGCGCTGCTGGGTGAGAACGGTGCCGGCAAGTCAACGCTGATCAAGATACTGGCAGGCGTCTACACCCTGGACAGCGGTAGCGTCAGCTTTCGCGGCGCCGACGTCACAGGCTCGCTCAGGCGGCTCCCCATAGCGTTCATTCACCAGGACCTGGGCCTGATCGACTGGATGACCGTTGCCGAAAATATCTGCATCACACTTGGGTTCCCGCGTCGCCGCGGCCTGATCAACCGGGGCCTGATCGATTGGGGCGCCGCTCGGCAACGGGCGTCTGTCGCGCTGAATGCGCTGGGCGCTGATATCGACCCGGACATGCGCATCCAGGACCTCAGCCGCACCGAGAAGTCTTTGGTGGCGATCGCTCGGGCGCTCACGACCGAGGCAGCGATCCTGGTGCTGGATGAACCGACCGCAAGCTTGCCGGCGGACGAGGTCGCCCGCCTGTTCGACGCCCTGCGGCGCCTGCGCGGGCTGGGTGTGGCCATGATCTATGTGTCGCATCGCCTGGATGAGGTGTTCGAGATCGCCGACCGGATGGTGGTCCTGCGCGACGGCCGTGTCGCCGGTGAGCGGCGGGTGAGTGACACCACGCCGGATGAGGCGATCCTGCTGATCGTCGGGCGCGAGCCGTCGCAGGTTTTCCGCCGTCCCGCTGAGCGCGACGGGGCGCCCCGGCTGGCGCTTGAGGGCGTTACCGTGGACGTCGCCGGGCCGGTCGACTGCGAGATCCATGCGGGCGAAATCGTCGGATTTGTCGGATTGCGCGGTGCCGGTCACGAAAGCATCGGCCGCGCGTTGTTCGGCGTGGTCCCGACTTCCGGCGGGACGGTCCGCCTGGACAGCAAGACCATCCTGGTGCGGTCACCGCAGGAGGCGATGGCATTGGGCATCAACCTGGTCTGCGCCGATCGGGTGGGCAAATCCATCATGCCGAACCTGACCGTTCGCGAGAATCTGTTCCTCAATCCGGTTGCGGCGGGGTTGCGTCTGTATTCCTGGCTGGCGCCGAACCGGGAAAACCGGTCCGCACAGGCGTTGGGCAAGCAGGTGGGATTGCGGCCGAATGATCCCACCCTGGCGATCGAGATGTTGTCGGGCGGCAATCAGCAGAAGATCGTGGTCGGGCGGTGGCTGCATCTGGCAGCCAAGGTCTATGTCTTCGAGGATCCGACTGCCGGCGTGGATGTGGGCGCGAAGGCCGAGATTTACCGGCTGTTCGACGTGGCGCTGCAAGCCGGCGCGGCCATCGTGATCGTTTCGACGGATTTCGAGGAGGTCGCCAAGGTATGCCACCGCGCGTTGGTGTTCGACCGCGGCCGTGTGGTCGCCACCCTGGGTGCGGCGGACCTTTCCGTCGAGAACCTGCTGGCCGCGGCGTCCGCCAAGATCATCCGTCCGACGGAGGACGGGTCGTCCGTGTCCGTTGGTCCGAACCCGGACAATTTTGCCGCTGGTGATTCGGGGGTAGGCGTTCATGCAGTCCATTAAATCCAATGCTCTGGAGCCCACGGCGTCGGAGTTGGCTTCGCTGACACGGTGGCAGGCCATTGGTCGCCTTTTGCCGGTCTACGGACTGCCGATCATCACGCTGCTGCTAATCGTGTTCTTCTCGCTGCTGCTGCCGGACACCTTCCCGACCGCGCTGAACGCCCGTTCGATCCTGGCGGACAAGGCGATCATCGCCCTGCTGTCCCTGGCGGCGACCTTGCCGATGATGGCAGGGCGGATTGACCTGACCGTCGGCTTCGGCATCGTCATGTGGCACATTCTGGCGATCAGCCTGCAGGTCAAATTCGGAGTGCCCTGGCCGATCGCGGTTCTGGCGGTGATCGCCTGCGGCGCGCTGACCGGCCTGATCAACGGCGTGCTGGTGGAGGTGGCGCAGATCGATTCGTTCATCGCGACGCTCGGCATCGGCACCATCCTCTATGCGCTCGCGCTGTGGTTCACCGAGGGGCGACAGGTGATCGGCATGTTGCCGCTGGGCTTCATCGGCCTGAACACGACCTCGGTCTTTGGTGTGCCGATTCCGGCCGTTTATGTGCTGGTGCTGGCCGTTGTGCTGTGGGTCGTGAGCGATCGTCTGCCTGTGGGGCGGTGCATCTATGCGATCGGTGCGAACGAAAAAGCGGCGGCGCTGAACGGTATTCCGGTCAGGGCGTATGTGGTTGGGGTTTTTGTCGCATCCGGCGCGATCGCCGGTTTCGCCGGCTGCATTTTGGCCGCCAAACTGCGGATCGGACAGGCAAACGTCGGGCTCGACTACCTGCTGCCGGCGCTGGTCGGTGCGTTCCTGGGGTCGACCACAATCAAGCCGGGCCGGGTCAATGTCTGGGGCACGATGTTCGGCGTGCTGATCCTGGCGGTGGGCATCTCCGGCATCCAGCAACTGGGTGGGGCGTTCTTCGTGGAGCCGCTGTTCAACGGCACGACGCTGGTCATTTCCATCGCGCTGGCCGCCTTCGCGCAGCGGCGGCGTTCGGCTGTCCGGCCGATCCGCGTTGTGAAGGAGGCAGGGTAGTGTGCTGGTCGTATGTTCATGCGTTGGCGAAACCGCCTGGCACATCGAAACTGCCTGGCACATCGAAACTGCCTGGCACATCGAAACCGCCTGGCCCGTCGAAAACGCAGGTGAGCGAAAAGTAGCGGGTGCGTCGCGTGCGCGGGTCGGTGACGGTGGAGGCCGGCGGCCACTGTTGCACGGGATGCCGGCCTGACGAGCCGCAGAGCTCGGCAGTTATCAAAAAGGGGGGAACAACATGTCGACGTTCAGAAAACTTACGCGAGGCCTGCTGGCAACCACGGCTTTGATCGGGCTGACTGCCGTGGCGCGGGCCGATGATGCCTATCTGGAGAAAGCCAAGGCCTATATCGCGACGGTCACGGCGCCGGTCACGGCATGGACTGGTCCGACGAGCGGTCCGAAGGCGCAGGGCAAGAAGGTGGTCGTGTATGTGTCGGCCGATCAGCGCAACGGCGGCGCGCAGGGCGCGGGCGACGGCGCGGCCGAGGCGGCCAAGCTGCTGGGCTGGGAGTTCCGGGTGCTGGACGGTCAGGGCTCGGTGCCGGCGCGCACCTCGGCGCTGACCCAGGCGATCGCACTGCGCCCGAGCGCCATCATCCTGGGTGCGATCGATGCCAAGGAGCAGCAGCCGGTTGTCGAGCAGGCCGCGGCGCAGGGGATCAAGCTGGTTGGCTGGCATTCGGGCCCGAAGGCCGGCGCGGTCGAGGGAATTCCACAGGTCTTTTACAACGTGACGACCGATCCGCTGGAGGTGGCCAAGGCAGCCGGCCTGTATGCGGTGGTGAAGTCGGATGGCCACGCCGGCGTGATCCTGTTCACCAACTCGCTGTATGCAATCGCCACTGCGAAGACCAATGCCGAGCGAGCGGCGATCGA
>CAWBPF010000023.1:0-87221 GCA_963790515.1 uncultured Alphaproteobacteria bacterium
TCGCCGCTGAGCTGCGATTTCTCTTCGGTCACCGATTTCGGTCATCCCAGGCCCGAATGCACCAGAGCAAGTGCGTTAGGATCTGGACTGGATGAAGCATTCCATCCCCGTCGCGCTTTGGGCGGACCTGCGCCACGAAAGACTGATCCACCCAGAGGCGCGAACGCCGGATTAATCAAGGTCCGGCAGCCCCAGGGCCCGCCGGATTGACTGATGATGATGCGTCAACGCCGGTTCGTTGCGGCCATAGATCACGTGTGATTGCGCGCCAGATCCGAACCCAATCTGCATCGACTGCCCGACAGGAAAATCCTCCCTGGTAATGACCTTGATCGCAAGTGCGAGGTTCGCATCCCAATGTCGCTTCTCGTCCTCGGTCTCGACCGGCTTCGGGATATAGAGCGAGGTTTCCATAACCGCGCGATCCGGCCGTCCATCGACCGGAAACACTCGAAAGACTTCCATGTGGTCGCCTTGCGGCGAGAAGATCGTGTTCGCAGAACATCGAATAGACGATCGTGGAATTCCACATAAGGTCCCATTCGCTCTCCGGCTTCTCGCGCAGGCGGTCGATCTTCGCACGCGCGTAGACGAGCCTGGCGTTGAGCCCAAAGGCCCGGAAGTCGCAGATGTTCGGTTTCAGAACTCCACGCAGCGTTTCGCTATGCAGAACGCCAAATGATAACTTTCAAGAAACGTATAGATCAGCAGCTTCCAGTTCATCGCCTCGTAATGAACATGGCGCGCGTGCAAATGGTACTCGTTCAGCTTCCAGGATTCGATGTCGCTTGTCAGCCCACCCAGAAATGGATCGATGTCGAGATCGGGTGAGCCATTTTCAGCGGGCCTGGGAACGACCCAGATCATGCCATGCTTTTCGGCCAGTGGCAGCGCCGTCAGACCTGGACGGCTCTCCAGGATCCCGGGGAAACAGGCGGCGTCCGGCACCGCGCGTAACGAGCCGTCGTCGCGATAACTCCAGGCGTGATAAGGGCAGGTGAAGGACCGCGCCGTGCCTTCGCCGCTGGCGACCTTGGCACCGCGATGGCGACAGGTATTGATGAAAGCGCGCAGCCTTCCGTCGCGCCCGCGCACCGTCAGGACTGCCACCCCGGTATAATCGTCGGTGGGGTACGAACCTGGTTGGGGCCAGTCGCACGACAGGCCCCAGACCAGGGGCCGAGCGCGGATCAGGACCCGTTCCTCCCGCCGATGTCAATCGGGGCAGGTATAGGCCGAGACCGGATTCCGCCAGGGGCGGTCGGCCAGCGCTGTCGATTTCGTCTCGGAATAATCCAACAGCGATTTCAAGATGGCCGTTTCACCTGCCCGGTCCACGGGACGATCCTTTTCTTTTTGACGGCACCGCTCGCGGCCGCCGGATCGCCCGATTTCTCCCTAGCCGACGGCAAAGTGCCAACGGAGGGTGCACCACGGCCTGGTCCGACAAAGCTCCATGGCGTTTCACACGAGGCTCGTCCACACCGGACGTCGCAAGTGACCGTCGCCTGGCATCACGGCGACGAACAACCGGCGACGGTGGCCGTTCAGAGGCCGCGGCTAAATCGGGCACCGCTTGTGACTCGGCAGCGGAATTCTGGCTATGGTGAACGACCGGCGCTGTTCAACGGCCGGATTACCAAATCGCTCGGCGAAGAGCGGTACAAAGGGAGATTTAACATGGCGATCGGACGCAGGCAGTTTACTCGAAATCTAGCGGCGCTCGCGGGCGGGCTGGGGGCGTCGCGCCAGGCGTGGGCGCAGAAGCGCTACGACGCCGGGGCAAGCGATACCGAGATCACGATCGGACAGACAATACCCTATTCCGGCCCCGTATCGTCCTACGGTGCACAGGGCATTATGCACGCCGCCTATTTCAAGATGATCAATGAGCAGGGCGGCATCAACGGACGCAAGATCAACTTCATCTCGCTCGACGATGCCTACTCGCCGCCGAAGACAGTCGAGCAGACCCGCCGCCTGGTCGAGCAGGAGCAGGTGCTGTTCATTTTCAACGGCCTTGGCACACCGACCAGCGCGGCTGTGCAGAAATACCTCAACGCGAAGCAGGTGCCACAAATCTTCATTTCGACCGGCGCCTCGCGCTGGAACGATCCGCAGCATTTCCCCTGGACCATCGGCTGGGCGCCCAGCTATCGGGCCGAGGGGGCGATCTATGGCCGGTATATCCCGGACAATTATCCCGATGCGAAGATTGCGATCATGTACCAGAACGACGATTTCGGTAAGGACTACCTCAACGGACTGAAGGACGGGCTGGGGCCGAACCGACAAAATCTCATTGTCAAGGAAGTGACATACGAGCCGTCGGACCCGACGGTCAACTCGCAGGTTGTCAGCGCGATGCAAAGCGGCGCCAACGTCTTTTTCCAGGCTTCGACCTCGAAATTCGCCGCCCAGGCGATCCGGAGGGTCAATGACCTCGACTGGAAACCGGCGCATTTTCTCAGCAGTACGGCAGGCTCGATCGCCAATACGTTCGGGCCGGTCGGGCTAGACAAATGCATCGGCATCATCTCGGTAACCTACCTCAAGGACATCAAGGACCCCGCCTACGCTCATGACGCGGACGTGCAATCCTATCTCGATTTCATGAAAAAACGGATCCCGGATGGCGCGGTGGACGACGCCAACTATTCCTACGCCTTCGCCACTGTGCACACGCTCATGCAGGTCCTCAAGCAGTGCGGCGACGACCTCACGCGGGCGAACGTCATGCGCCAGGTCGCCAACTTACACGACCTGGTGGTGCCGATGCTGCTGCCGGGCATCTCGATCAACACCAGCCCAACGCGGTTCGCGCCGATCAACCAGGAGCAGATGGTACGCTTCAACGGCACCTCCTGGGAGCGCTTCGGCGACATTCGTACCGCCAGTTAATCCCACGTCCCGCCCCGGGCCGGGCTTGGCCCGGGGCCGTGGACGAAACGGCGGAGGGGCCACATCAGCGAACGCCCGGCGCATTAACGGTCGGAAGGCGTGGACCCATAGCTTGGGGCCGAAGTGAAGGTTCGAGGTTCGGTTTGGAGGGCGGACGAAACAGCAACTTCTCAGCTGATTGTAAGTATCCTTGAATTGAAAATGCTGAGAAAAAAGCTTGTAGGGTAAATCAGCTGAACACCGCGCTTCGGAGTGAGACGGCCGTTCAGAGAGAGATTTTCCGTATCGTTCCGGTCTACGGACCTCAAGCCCAACGCGCAAAACCGCCCGAAAGCTGGCCTTTTTTCGGCTCGAAATTCGATGGAGAATGTTTGGCCGGGGGCGGACTGGAGCGGGCGAAGGGATTCGAACCCTCGACCCCAACCTTGGCAAGGTTGTGCTCTACCCCTGAGCTACGCCCGCGCTCCGATCAGGTCGCGGTTTCTAGGCGGGTTCGTTTTCGAATGCAAGCGCCTTTCCCGATCGGCCACCGGCCGGTATACAGGGAACCAGAACGACGGCGGGAAACCTGAAACAATGCGCCAAATGACCATGGTCGGTTTCCTGCAAGCGCAGAACTGCACCAATTTCGTCGGCTCGTGGCGCCATCCGCGGGCCATGCAGGATTTCACCTCCGCGGAATATTACCGCCGCATCGGCCGGGCGCTGGAGGCGGGCAAGTTCCATCTCGGCTTTTTCGACGACCGGCTGGCAATGCCTGACCTGTTTGGCGGCGACCATGCGCACACCGTCGCCAACGGCATACGCTGCGTCAAAATGGACCCGATCACCATTCTGACCGTGATGGGCATGGCGACCGAGCGGCTGGGGCTCGGGGCGACATTCTCCACGACATATTTCGAGCCGTTTCATGTGGCGCGGGTGTTTGCCACGCTGGACCTCGTCACGGATGGGCGGGCGGCCTGGAACATTGTCACCTCGATGAACGACGGGGAGGCGCTGAACATGGGCCATGCCTCCCATACCGACCATGACCGCCGCTATGACCGGGCGGACGAGTTCCTGGAAGTCGTGATGGGCCACTGGGATGCCTGGGAAGATGGCGCCATCGTGGCCGACCGCGAAACCGGGCTGTTTGCCCATCCGGAGAAAGTGCATCGACTGGATTACCAGGGGGAGTTTTTCCGGTCGCGCGGGCCGTTCACGGTGCCTCGGTCGGCGCAGGGACATCCAGTTTTGATCCAGGCGGGGCAGAGCGGGCGCGGGCAGAAATTCGCTGCTCGGTGGGCGGAATGCGTGTTTGTAGCCTATCACAGCCTGGTCCAATCGCAGCGTGACTATGCGGCGTTCAAGGCTCAGGTTGCGGCGGTTGGGCGCGATCCGGAGAAGGTCTTTGTCTGTGCAGGTGTCTATCCGGTCGTGGCGGAGACTCGGGCGGAGGCTGAGGACCATGCCGCGCTGATTGATGCGTTGCCGAAGGAGATCGACAGCCTGTCCCTGCTGTCGGAGGTGCTGAACTTCGATTTCTCCAAGCAGCCGATCGACGAGCCGTTCACGCAGGAACAGATCGACAGCTGGACCGGGGTGCAGGGCATGCGTGACCGGATCCGCAGGGAGCTTGGGAACCGCCTTCCGTCGCCGCGCGACTTCATCAACATCACCCGGCGAGGCACGTTCCATGACCATCCGCGCTTCGTCGGCAGCGTGAAGGACGTGGCGGACGGGTTGGAGGAATGGTTCTCCACCCGAGCCTGTGACGGATTTGTTGTCGCGGCCTCGCATGTTCCCGGCGCGTATGAGGATTTCTCCCGGCTGGTTGTCCCAGAACTGCAACGCCGCGGCTTGTTCCACCTGGACTACACTGGCGCTACGCTGCGGGAGAATCTTGGCCTCGATCGTCCCGCGGTGGGGGCCTGGCGATAACGGAAGGAGACGCAAATGAAACTCTATTATGCACCCGGCGCCTGCTCCATCGGCATTCATGTGCTGCTGGAGGAAATCGGCAAACCCTACGACGCCGAACGGGTGAACCTGCAGCAGGGCGAGCAGTACCAACCGAATTTCACCACGGTGAACCCGAAGTCGAAGGTGCCGACACTGGCGCGCGACGATGGCTCGATCCTGACCGAGTATCCGGCGATTGCTTACTGGCTGGCGCGATCCAACCCGTTCGCCAATCTGCTGCCGGACGATGTGGATCTGCAGGCCAGGGCGCTGGAGCTGACCGACTATGCCGTCGCCACCATTCATATGCAGGGTTTCGCGCGGCAGTTCCGCTCCGCCAACTTCACCCCGACACCGTCTGATGAGGATGCGGTCAAGGCCAAAGGCAAGGAGATCGCGGAAAAGGGCTTTGCCCTGGTGGACAAGGCGCTGGAGGGCAAGGAATATGCGGTCGGCAAGTTCTCGATTGCGGATTCGGCAATTTTCTATACCGAGCTGTGGGCGAAACGTGTTGGGATGGCTTTGCCATCCAATTGCGCCGCGCATTTGGAGCGTATGCTGGCCCGTCCGTCGGTTCAGCGTGTGATGCAACAGGAAGGTTTGACCTGATCCCATGAGCGCACCCTCTGCCGACAAGCTGCATCCCGTCGCTTTCTGGTTCCTCCGCCATGGGGAAACCGACTGGAACGCTCAGAACTTGTCGCAGGGGAATGTGGACATCCCGTTGAACGAGACCGGGCTCGCGCAGGCAAGGTCTGCCGCGCTGCTACTGCGGAACCGGGGGATCCGGTGCATCATTTCCTCGCCGCTGGGGCGCGCCAGGGTCACCGCGGATATCGCCGCGGCTGAACTGGGGCTGCCGGTGCATATTGATGACGGCCTGCGCGAGGTCGCGTTCGGCGTGCAGGAGGGCAAGCCGATGTCCGAGTGGTTTCAGCCCTGGGTCGACGGGCTGTTGACCCCGGAGGGTGCGGAGAGCTTTCCGACCCTGACAACCCGAGCGGTCGCTGCGATCAACCGCTGCACGTTGCGGCCGCCGGCGGTGCTGGTCGTGGCGCACGGTGCGCTGTTCCGGGCGATTCGCGGCGCAATGGGGCACGAGCCGAACGTGCGGACCCGGAATGCGGTGCCGATCTGGTGCGAACCGCCGGCGAGCGGCGCCAGTGCCTGGGGTATCACCTACGCGGATTGAGGGCTATATCGGTCAGCGTTGGTCGTCGGCCTTATCGGCGGGCGGAACGGGCTGAACCGGCATGCCCATCCCGGCCAGGGTTTGCATCATGGCGCTGGCCCATAGGCGTTTGTTGTGGTCGGCCTGGGATTGGGCTGGCTGGGATTGGGCTGGCTGGAATTGGGGTTTTGGCTGCGGGATGTGAGCGGGGCGATCGCCCGACATGCGATTGCCGGGTAGGCGGCTGCGGTGGGCTTCGATGGCGGCCTGGGTTTGCTGAAGAAGTTCCTGGGCCTGGTGGTCGGGCAGGTCGTCGACGGGTTCCTGCCCCAAGCTGTGCGGCACGTCGCAGGCCAGGCGTTTGGCGAGCGTTTGCTCAGTTTTCTGGCTGGAGCGATTGAGGTTGTTGGCGCAGCCGCGGAAACGCAGGCGCAGGGCAGGGGACATCTCGGCGGTTTGGGCTTCGTCCAGGGTTTCGAGGGCGGCCAGGCTGAAGACGATGATCTGGACCGCGCTCAGCATTTCGGCGCGGGTGCGGGCGCCGTACGAGGCGAGGGTTTCCAGTGCCTCGGCTCGCGCTGCCCGCAGATCCGCGGTTACGCCGGTGAAATACGGGATCAGGAAGCGGAGCAACCGTTCCAGGAAGGGGCTGGACAGAAGGGCGGTCGGGGTTGGCGCGCTGGGCGAGGTTGTCAGCCTGGGCGAGGTCGTCATCGCGAGTAGGTCCGGACGGTTGTTTGTAATTTGTTCTTAGTGCAAAATACAGAATAAAGCAAGAACATTATGCACGGCAGGGTTGTGGCGTCCAATCGGGTTGCGACCGCTCGGTGGTTGGCGGTCTTTCGAACGTCATCGGCGTGCCGTGGGCTTTGGTCGGGTATTCTGAAGCACGTGCCACCCGCAGAGCCGGGCTTGCCAGAGCACGGCTCGCCAAAGCGCTGGGCCTGCCAAAGCGCTGGGCTTGGTAAAGCGCGGGGCTTTCCAAAGCGCCGGCCTTACCAAACCTTGGGCTGGTTAGGGAGACTGCCGCGTGGTCGCTTGGAAGCGGTCAGGAGAGAGACGTCTCACGGAAACGCCCGTTTGGCGGTCAGCGATGAATGCCGTCAACGATCAGCGGCTTCCGGGCGCCGAAAAAAGGCCCGGACCCGCTTGCTGGCCAACGTGGCATTTGTGTCGGGCTGGCGAGGCGGCGGCGTTTCGGTGGGCTCAATGACGTCCGATGACCAGCCGCCGACCGGGTCACCGATCACCGTCCGGTCGCGTCGCGACACTTGCGCAGGCGGGTGAGGAGAGTGCCCAGCTTGTCGCGGTTCAGCACGATCGACATGTCCGCCTTGGTGGTTCTGACCACGATATGGTCGGCCGGCTGCAGCAGATCGACAACCGCCTGATCGGTGGCGAAAGCGATGCCGTTGCCGTGACCCACGGCCTCGATGACCACCGATGCATCGTGGTTACTGAGCCAGACGTTGCCCACCTGCATTGCGACCGGCGTGTTTCGGTCATCGCGGAACTGCCATTTCCCATTGGTGGCTGTCACCAAAACCTTGCCGGGACGGTCCCATTCAAAGGTCACGCTGCCTTTTTCGTCGTAAAACGTTAACGAACAACTGGCTGTCGTCTGGTCGCGATGTTCCATTACCCTGCCACCGGGCGTGTCCCACCAAACGGTTTCCTTCACCGGCGTCGCAAGCAGCGAGCCTAGGAGAACAATAGGCACTATCAAACGGCCACCTCGCGGGTTTGGCTTCTGGCTGAGGTGAACCTATCGGTGGAATGGGTCGCGTCAACCGCGCATGCACATCGATTTGCGGCAATCGTCGCAATTTTGCGAGGGACTTGGAGGTCGATGCGGTGTGGGTGCGCCGTGCAGGCACGTCTTCCGGGTTTGGCGAGAATCCGCGGCAAAAACGAAATGGATTTGGCGGATTGGGCCGTGTGAAGAGCTGTGGTCGATGTGGGAATAGGTCACGCCACGGATTTGCAAGCGCGCAGACCTGCACCGAAGCGAGATCGCAGTCGCCGCGTTCGACCTGGCATCCCGACCGGCGCACGCAACGCCTGTCATGTGCGTCGCCTTATGCAAGTCGTCGGGCTGGTGGACGCGAAGCATCAAACCGCTTGGCATTCGCCATCGAACAAGCGCATTGTCCGCCGTGTCCCAGGCACCCGCCGCGGGAGAGTCGCGGGCCACCACCCGCCGCCGAAGGCGCAACCGGCCCCCGGAAACGCTCAGGCACAAAGGACCGCGACGGGTAGGGATCTCTGGAAAGCCGGGCCGCGCGTGAGCGAGGGGTCCGCACCGACGGAGTAAGGGGCCACCCCCCGAATCTCTCAGGTACCGTGACAGAGGGGGGTCATCTCCACCGGCATTTCGCCGGCGGATGGCCCTGTTACGGAGACGCTCGTTTGCCACAAAACGCCCTTCCCGACGACCCGACCCCCACGCCGTTGCTCACCACGCCCCTCGACCGATGGCACCGCAGCCACGGAGCCCGCATGGTTCCTTTCGCCGGTTATGCGATGCCGGTGCAATATGACCTGTCCGGTGACCTGGCGACCCGTTGCCGCGGCGGCGTTCTGGCCGAACATTTGCAAACCAGGACGCATGCTGGACTGTTTGACGTGTCGCACATGGGCCAGGCAATCCTGACCGGAACGAGCGTGGCGACGGCACTGGAAGCGCTGGTGCCGGGCGATATCGCTGGCCTGAAGCGGGGGCGGCAACGCTATACGCTGCTGACCAACGAGGCGGGCGGGATCCTGGATGACCTGATGGTTGCTCGGCTTGACGAGGATCGGCTGTTCCTGGTGGTCAATGCCAGCCGCAAAGACGTCGACTTCACCCACCTCGCCGCCAACCTGCCCGAACATATCGTATTGACGCCGCAGGAGGACAGGGCGCTGCTGGCACTGCAGGGGCCCGATGCGGCGACCGTCATGGCACGCCTGTCGCCGGAGGCTGCCGCACTTCCGTTCATGGGCATCGCCGCCATTGTCATCGATGGCATCGACTGCCTGATTTCCCGTTCCGGCTACACCGGCGAGGACGGCTTCGAGATCTCGGTTCCGGCGCAACAGGCCGAGGCGTTGGCGGACCGGCTTGTCGCCCAGGCCGAGGTTGTCCCGATCGGCCTGGGGGCGCGGGATTCGCTGCGGCTGGAGGCTGGCCTTTGCCTGTGCGGCAACGACCTCGATGAACTGACCAGCCCGATCGAGGCCGGGTTGACCTGGGTGATCGGCAAGCGGCGCAAGATCAATTGGGACTTTCCCGGCGGCCTGCTGATGCGTGACCAGCTTGATCATGGTGTCCCGCGCCGCCGCGTCGGCATTCGCCCGGACGGCCGGACGCCTGCCCGCGCCCAGACCACGATCGTGGCGGACGACGGGACCGAGGCCGGCATTGTCACCTCGGGCGGGTTTGGCCCATCGGTGAACGGCCCGGTCGCGATGGGGTATGTCCGCAAGGATCTCGCCGCCGACGGCACCAGGCTGAACCTGATCGTCCGCGGCAAGGCCATCCCCGCCACTGTCGTGCCGCTCCCCTTCATCCCCCACCGCTACATACGCTGAGAGAAAGGAACGCCCTATGGCCAACAAGAGTGCGGACAAGCGTTATACCAAAGACCACGAATGGCTGGTGCTTGACGGCGACATCGCCACCGTCGGCATCACTGACCACGCGCAGGAGCAGCTTGGCGACCTGGTGCATATCGAGTTGCCGGAACTGGAACGCGCGGTCGCCGAGGGCGAGACGTGCGCTGTGGTGGAAAGCGTCAAAGCCGCTTCCGACGTCTATTCGCCGCTTGCCGGCAAGATCGTCGAGATCAACGAGACGATCACCGAGGACCCGTCGATCGTGAACAGCGACGCGGAAGGCGAGGGCTGGTTCTTCCGCCTGGAGCTGGATGACCCCGAGGCCTTTGACGCCCTGATGGACCAGGATGGCTACGACGAATACCTGGAGACCTTGTAAGCATGGACATGCTGGCTGAACTGGCGGAGCTTGAGGAAAGCGACAGCTTCGTCCGGCGCCATATCGGCCCGTCCGAGACGGAGCTGGCCGCCATGCTGCACACCATCGGCGCCGCGACCCTGGACGATGTGGCGGGCAAGACGGTGCCGGCGACGATCCGGTCCAACGCGGCGCTGAACCTGCCGCCGGCGATCGACGAGGCGGCCACGATCAACGAGCTACGGGCGCTGGCCGCGCAGAACGCACCGCTCAAGAGCCTGATCGGCATGGGCTATTACGGCACCGTCACGCCGCCTGTCATTCTGCGGAACGTGCTGGAAAATCCCGGCTGGTATACGGCCTATACGCCGTATCAGGCTGAAATCGCCCAGGGCCGGCTTGAAGCGCTGCTGAACTTCCAGACCATGATCTGCGAGCAGACGGGCATGCAGATCGCCAATGCCTCGTTGCTGGACGAAGCCACGGCGGCGGCGGAAGCGATGGCCATGGCGCATGCGTTGAGCAAGACCAAGTCCGACGTTTTTGCCGTCGGCAGCGATCTGCATCCGCAGACGCTTGCCGTTCTTGCCACCCGCGCCAAGCCGCTGGGTATTCGGCTGAGCATCGTGGAGCCGGGCGACCTTGCCGCCGTCGGGGCGGCGAACCCGTTTGCCGTGTTGCTGCAGTATCCGGGGACCACCGGTGCGATCCGGGATCTGTCGGAGGAAATCGCCGCCGCGCACGAGGTCGGTGCGCTTGCGATCGTCGCGACGGACCTGCTGGCGCTGGCGTTGCTGACGCCGCCGGGTGAGATGGGGGCGGATATCGTTGTCGGGTCGTCGCAGCGGTTTGGCGTTCCGATGGGGTTTGGCGGGCCGCACGCGGGGTTTTTCGCGACGCAGGATGGGTATAAGCGGGCGATGCCGGGGCGGCTGGTGGGCGTGTCGCTGGATGCGGCCGGCCAGCCGGCGATGCGCCTGGCGCTGCAAACGCGTGAGCAACATATAAGGCGGGAAAAGGCGACCTCCAACATTTGCACGGCCCAGGTGCTGCTGGCGGTTATCGCCGGCTTCTATGCAGTCTGGCACGGGCCGGACGGGCTGCGGCGTATCGCCCGGCGGGTTTCGCTGCAGGCCCGCATGCTAGCCGATGCGGCGGTCCGGGGCGGCCTGCGGCTGCGGCATGACTGCTTCTTCGACACGATCGTCGTGGAGGGCGGTGACGACCTGATCGGGCGGGCCGCGGAAGCCGGCTATAATCTTCGCCGGGTGGATGCGACCGGCGTTGCGATCGCCCTGGACGAGACGGTCACGCGCGATGACCTGGTTGTCCTCGCGGGTTTGCTGGGTGGCGACCTGCAAGGTGCGGTTGCCAGTATTCCGGCGGAAATACTGCGCGGGTCGGGTTATCTGCAGCAGATAGTGTTCAACCAGCACCATGCGGAGCATGAGATGCTGCGGTATTTGAAACGTCTGGAAGACAAGGATATCGCGCTCACCCGCAGCATGATCCCGCTTGGTTCGTGCACGATGAAGCTGAATGCCACGGCCGAGATGATAGCGATCACGTTGCCGGGTTTCGCGGACATTCACCCGTTCGCACCGGCGGAGCAGACCACCGGGTATCTGACGTTGATCCGGCGGCTGGAGGCGTGGCTTTGCGCGGCCACGGGGTTTGCGGCGGTTTCGCTGCAGCCGAACGCCGGGTCGCAGGGCGAATATGCCGGGCTGCTGGTTATTCGGGCGTGGCATGAATCGCGTGGCGAAAGTTTTCGGGATGTCTGCCTGATACCGTCATCGGCACACGGCACCAATCCGGCGAGTGCGGCCATGGCCGGGTTGAAGGTCGTGGTTGTCGGCTGCGATCGTGACGGCAATGTCGATCTGGCAGACCTGCGTGCCAAGGCGGCGAAGCACGCGGACCGGTTGGCTGCGCTGATGGTGACGTATCCGTCGACGCATGGTGTGTTCGAGAGCGGCATTCGCGACATCTGTGCGGTGATCCATGACCATGGCGGTCAGGTCTATATGGATGGCGCCAACATGAACGCGCAGGTGGGGCTGACCTCGCCGGCGTCGATCGGTGCGGATGTGTGCCATTTGAACCTGCATAAGACGTTCTGCATACCGCATGGCGGCGGCGGGCCGGGTATTGGACCAATCGGGGTTGCCTCGCATCTGGCGGGGTTCCTGCCCAATCATCCGCTGCGGGATGATGCGGGGCCGGCGACGGGGATTGGTCCGGTATCGGCGGCGCCGTTCGGCAGTGCGCTGATCCTGCCGATTTCCTATGCCTATATCCGGATGATGGGGCCGGCGGGGCTCAAGCGCGCCACGGAGGTCGCGATCCTGTCGGCCAATTATATCGCGTCGCGGTTGCGCGACAGTTATCCGATTCTTTATGCGGGGCCGGGTGGGATGGTGGCGCATGAGTGCATCATCGACTGCCGGGGTTTTGCGGCGGAGGCGGGGGTGCAGGTCGAGGACATCGCCAAGCGGTTGCAGGATTACGGGTATCATGCGCCGACGATGTCCTGGCCGGTTGCCGGGACGCTGATGATCGAGCCGACGGAAAGCGAGTCCAAGGCCGAGCTGGACCGCTTCTGTGACGCAATGATAGCGATCAGGGCGGAGATTGGCGCGATTGGGGCCGGCAAGCTCGACCGGGTGGACAATCCGCTGAAGCATGCGCCGCACACCGCGCGCGAGGTCATGGCGGATGTATGGACGCATGCCTATCCGCGGGGTCAGGCGGCGTATCCGTTGCCGTGGGTGGCGGCGGCGAAATACTGGCCGCCGGTCAAACGGGTAGACAATGTGTATGGCGACCGCAACCTGATCTGCACTTGCGCGCCGCTGGAGGCTTACGCGCAGGCGGCGGAGTAGAGGATGTCCGTTCTGTTGTCTTGGTGGTCCGATGCTGGCGCGTGGTTTCCGGGTGAATTGGGTCACCAAGTCGTCGGCTGGCGGATAAAATCTTACGGTCGCGTCGGTCAGATTTATCCACCAGCGCGAATCTTCACCCGTTCAGACAGGAAATCTGAACGGGTGGCGGCCTAGGTGTCGATCAAGGCCTTCAACATCGCGTCCCGGCCGGCGGTGTCGCCAGGGGCGTGCACTGGCTGAATTGCGACGTGCGTGGCGCCGGCGGTGAAATGTTCGCGGAGTTTGGCTTTTACGGTCTCGGCGTCGCCCCAGAGGACCATCGAGTCGATGAAGGCGTCGGAACCGCCGTTTGACAGGTCGGTTTCGGTGAAGCCCATGCCGAGCCAGGCATTGCGGTAGTTGTCGAGCACCATGTAGCGCGACAGTTCCTCACGCCCCAATGCGCGGGCCTTGACCGGGTCGGTTTCAATGGTGACTTTCTGCTCGATCGCCAGCCATTTGTTCGGACCGAGGATCTTCGCCGCTTCTGCGGTATGTTTTGGGGTGGTGTTGTAGGGCACCGCGCCTTGGGTCATCTGGCCGGCGAGTTTCAGCATCAGGGGGCCTAGCGCGGCGATGCAGATGGGGAAGTCGGCGGCGCCTGGCTCGTTTTTCGCGATGGCGTTCAGGTAGGCGCGCATCGCCGGGACGGGTTTTTCGTAGACGTGGCCGCGCAGGCCCTCGACCATCGGGACGTGGCTGACACCCAGGCCGAGAATGAAACGATCGCCGTACAGCTTGTTCAGGCTGATCATGCCCTGCCGGGAGGTGAAGGCGTCCCGCGCGTAGATCGAGGCAATGGAGCTGCCAAGCTTCAGCTTTGTGGTCTTGGACAGCATGTAGCCGGCGACTGTGAAGGATTCGTAGCCGCGCGATTCGGGATACCAGAGCGTGGCGTAGCCCAGCCTTTCGACGGTCTGGACGAAGGCGGTGATTTGTTGCGGATTTGGATGTCTGTCGGCGGCGTACCAAACGCCGAGGCGTCCTAGTGTTCATGGCGCTATCCTGTTCAGATGATTTTCGCCGCGCGGAAGCTGGCGATGTCGGATTCACTATAGCCCAGTTCGGTCAGCACCTCGTTGTTGTGCTGGCCGAACATCGGCGGCGGGCGGTCGACACGCGGGCCATCGTGGTCGAATTTGAAGGCGGCGACTGGAACGGTGAAGGGGCCGTCGATTCCCGGCGCGCCTTCCTGCCGGTGCAGCAAACCGCGGGAGGCGATCTGCGGATCATCCAGGGCTTCCCCCATGGTGCGGACGCGGGAGGCGGGGACGTGGCGTTCCTGAAGGAAGACTTCCCACTCGGCGGCGGTGCGGGTGAGCATGATTTCGGTCAGCACCCGTTCCTCGTGGTCGTGGTCGGCGTCGCGTTCGTCGTTGGTGCGCTTGATCAGGTCGGGGCGTTCCAGAACCGTCCACAGGCGCTTTTGCTGGCGCAGGTTGGATGCGCCCAGCATGACCATGCCGTCGGCGGTCTTGTAGGCCATGGACGTTGCATGGCCGGTTCGGTTGCCGGACGGTTTCGGGTGCTTGCCGTTGCGCAGGTAGCCGGTGACGTGGCTGGCCATCAGGATCATGGCGACGTCGAGCATGGCCATGTCGACCCGCTGGCCCTGGCCGGTGCGCTCACGCTGGAACAGCGCGGCGGACAGGGCGTAGGCGCCCATCGTGCCGGTGGCGTAGTCGATGGCCGGGGCGCCGATCTTGATCGGGTTGGCTTCCGGCGTGCCGGTCATCGCCATGATGCCGGAGGTGGACTGGATGACGTGGTCATAGGCGGTGCGGACGCGCTTCGGGCCGCCCTGGCCGAACGCGGAAAACGATGCGTAGATCAGCTTCGGATTGATCTTGCGGAGGTCTTCGTAGCCCAGGCCCAGTGCCTCGAACGCGCCGGGGCGGTAGTTTTCCACCAGCACGTCGGCGGTGGCCACGAGCTTCTTCAGGATGTCGCGGCCCTGCTCGGTTTTCAGGTTCAGGGTAATGGCGCGCTTGTTCGATCCCTGGGTGAGGAATCCGGTGCCCATGCCGGCGTGATTGAGGTCGTTGTCGGTGCCTGAATCGCGGCTTTGGTCGGGGTCGTTGGGGTCCTCGACCTTGATCACGTCGGCACCCAGCAGACCGAGCTGATAGGCGGCGAAGGGGCCGGCCAGGACGTGGGTGATGTCGATGATGCGGATGCCTTCGAACGGGCGGGCCATCGGTATCCTCCTGCTGTTTTCCCGACGGTGCAGCCTGGCCGTTTGGGCGTCAACCAGCGATGCGGATCACCACCTTGCCGAGATGGGTCTGGCTGGTCTGGTGGCGGTAGGCGTCGGCGGCTTGCTCGAAGTCAAACACCCGGTCGATGACGGGTTCGATTTTGTGGGCGGTGATGGCGCGGTTCATCGCTTCGAACATCTGGCGGGACCCGACGTAGATGCCGCGCAGGACCATCTGCTTGCGCATCGGGGTGACGGGGTTGATGTCGCCGCCGGTGGTCAGGGCGCCAATCATGCCGATTTCTCCGCCCTGGCGGGTGGCGAGGATCGAGCGGGACAGGGTTCCGGGGCCGCCGACTTCGACGACACGGGCGACTCCGCCGTCGGTCAGTGCAACGACCTGGTCCTGCCATTCGGGATGTTGCTTGTAGTTAACCAGGTGGGTGGCGCCGAGGTGCCGCATGCGGGCGAGTTTTTCGTCGGAGGACGAGGTGGCGACAACGGTCAGGCCGGCGGCGACGGCCAGCTGAAGGGCGAAGACGGAGACGCCGCCGGTGCCGAGCACCAGGACGCTGTCGCCGGGGAAGAGCGTTTGGCCGTTGAACAGGGCGTTCCAGGCGGTGACGCCGGCGCAGGGCAGGGTGGCGCCTTGTTCGTAGGACAGGTGGGCGGGCAGATGGACAAGGCCGTTCTGGTCGAACAGGTGATATTCGGACAGGACGCCGTCGATTGCGCCGCCAAGCGAGGACGCCGCGTCTTCAGGGCTGATGGGTCCGCCGATCCAGCTTTGCATGAAGCAGCCGGCGACGCGGTCGCCTGGCTTGACGCGGGTTACGTCGGGGCCGACGGAAACGACTTCGCCGGCCCCGTCCGACAGCGGGATCAGGTTGGCGGGCGGGGCGCCGCGGGCCGCTCGGCCGTTCACGATCATCAGGTCGCGGTAGTTCAGCGATGCGGCCTTCATCCGCACCAGCGCCTGGCCGCGCTGGGGTTGCGGGGTGTCGGCCTGGGTCATCTTCAGGGAGTTGATGCCGGTGGCCTCGGGGAGCTGGTACAGCCGCATGGTCAGGGTCGCCTTACGACGGGGGAGGGGATGCTCTCGATCATGACGTTCAGCACCGCCGGCTTATGGCTGGCGATGGCGCGTTCGATGGCGCCGGGCAATTCGGCCGCGTCGGTGACCAGTTCGCCGTGGCCGCCCAGTGCGGTGGCAACCAGGTCGTAGCGGGTTGGATTGAGGTCGCAGCCATGGGCGCGGTTGCGGCCGTAGTCGCGGACCTGGAGGTTGTATTCGGCGTTCCAGCGGCAGTCGGTGCCGACGATGGCGACGTAGGGGAGGTTCAGGCGTACGGCGGTCTCGATTTCCGACATGTGGAAGCCAAACGTGCCGTCGCCCAGCACCGCGAACACCGGGGCCTTCGTTTCGACGACCCTGGCGCCGGAGGCCATCGGCAGGGAGGAGCCGATGGAGCCGGCGACGCCGTTGATCATGCGCCGGTCGTTGCGCAGGATACTTTGTCCCCATTGCGCGAACTCGCCGCCGTCGCAGATCAGGACGCTGTCGGGATCCCGGTCGAGGAATGGCTGCAGCGTGCGGAAAACCTGCGGCGGGATGCAGCATGCCCTGGGTGTTCGACGTCAGATCTGCCCATTCGGCGGGGCGGTCGTCGAAGCAGGCGCGGGCGTCGGCCAGCCAGGCGGTGTTGCCGTGGGGACCGGCCCCGCGGCGATCAGCGCTTCGGCCGCGGGGTAGGTATCGGCGACGCAGCCGAACGCCAGGCCTCGGCGAGCGCGCGGCGCGGTCCAGGATGGCGCCGTCCGGATCGATGGCAATGAAGCGGCAGTCCGGCGGGAACGGCGGGCCGCCGAATTTCAGCGTGAAATCGAGCGCTTTGCCCAGCAGCAGAACCATGTCGGTGCGTTTGGCGACGTCGGCGTAGGCGCCGAGGCTGGCGTCGTTGAAGCTGCGCGGGCCCTCGCTGAGGCAGGCCGGGATGGACAGGGCTTGTCTCGATCGCGTCGCAGCAGGTCGCGGCCGCGTCGCGGTTGCCAGCACCGGCGCGCCGATCATCAGTGGCCGCTTCGCGGTGGCCAGCAGCGCCAGGATCGCATCGGCCGCCGCATCGGCCAGGGGCACGACGGGCGCGGTGAAGTCGGCTTGGGTCGGCCAAACGACGGCGTCCTCGGCGACGGTGGCGTCCAGCACGTCGGACGGCAGGCTGAGATGCACCGGGCCGGGGCGGCCGGAGGTGGCGAGGCGGATCGCCTTGGCGACGTCCATGCCGACGGTGGCGGTGTCGGTTGCCATCCAGGCGGCTTTGCAGACCGGCGCGGCCATCTCGACCTGACGCAGTTCCTGGAAGCCGCCGCGGCCGAGCTGATCGGTTTCGGTGTGGCCGGAGAACAGCACCATCGGGGTTTCCTGGCCCAGCGCGGTGAACAGCGCGCCCACTGCGTTGGCGTGGCCGGGGCCGCCGGTGACCCAGGCGATGCCGGGCCGTCCGGTCAGACGTCCATACGCATCCGCCATGTGGACGGTCGCGGCCTCATGGCGGACGTGCATCAACGACAGTTTCGTCTCGATCGCGGCGTCGAACAGCGACATGATGTGGTTGCCGGACAGCGTAAAGATGTCCGTATGGCCGGCGCGTTCCAGGACGTGCGCACAACGATGTCGGCGCCGCGGAGAGTTGGCATGCGATGGGCGTCCTGGTCGTTGCGATTGGGCTATGGTCGGATCGGCCGTCGGTAATCGGCTGACCGGCATCATCGGTGACAGGCGTTGGCGACAGGCGTTTTTGGCTATGGGCGTTCTCGGCATGAGCGTGGCCAGCGAAGATCAACGCTGCGAACGTGGCTGATGGCGGATTTCCGGTGTGGCCGGGACGCACGCCAGGCCACTTTGGAACGTCAGACCGGATCCCAGGGATAGACGTCGCGGGTCCGCTCCAGCGGGGTGAAGCTGTTCTTCACCGCCGGCAGCCAATGTTCCGCCAGCTTCTCCGGCGTCCAGCCGTCCGGCCGCGCCATGATGCGGATCGGGCGCGGCTGGTTGTAGAGATACACCTCGTTGCCGCGCACGCCGAAGATCTGGCCGGACACGCCGGCCGCGGCATCGGTGCCGAGGAAGGCGATCAGCTGCGCGATGTGGTCCGGACGGGTCTTCGCCGCGCGGGCCTGCAGCTGCTCCTCGGTCTGGCCGGGCACGGTTTCGATCATGCGGCTGAACGCATGCGGCCCGATGCAGTTGGAGCGGACGTTGTATCGCTGCATGTCCATCGCGATGTTGCGCGACAGGCCGGCGATGCCCATCTTGGCGGCGCCGTAGTTCACCTGGCCGACGCTGCCGATCAGGCCGGAGGTCGAGGTGATGTGGGTGTAGCAGCCGCTCTCCTGCTTGCGGAAATGCGGGATCGCGGCGCGGGAGACGTAGAAGGCGCCATACAGGTGGACCTTGATCACCGCGTCCCATTCCTCGATCGACATGTAGTGGAACATGCGGTCGCGCAGGATGCCGGCGTTGTTCACCACGATGTCGATGCGGCCGAAATTGTCGATCGCGTCCTGCACCATGCGCTGGGCGTCTTCCCAGCTGGCGACGCTGCCGGTGTTGGCGACGGCGCGCCCTGTGCCGTTGCGCCTGGGTCGATCTCCTGCCACCACGCGCTGCGCCGGGCCGGCATCCTGGCCCTCACCGGTGACCGTCGCGCCGATGTCGTTGACCACGACCTTGCGCGCCGTTCGCCGCCAGGGCGATCGCCGTTGCCCGTCCGATGCCGCCGCCGGCCCCGGTGACGACGGCGACCTTCCCATCAAGCATACCCATTGGTTTCCTCCTTCAATCTGGACGGCCGCCACCATGCGACAGAGCGCGATCCGTGTCATCATCCGGCCAGGGAGGAATGAACCATGCAAATTGGATTCCTGGGGCTCGGGCAGATGGGGTCGGCGATCGCGGAACGGCTGCAGGATGCCGGCGCGGACCTGCACGTGTTCGATCCGAACGAGGCGGCGATTGCACCTTTCGTCGCCCGCGGGGCGCATGCTCACGCCTCGGCGACGGGCGGTGGCGGACGCGGCGCGCGATTGTTTTCGCCTGCCTGCCAAGCGGGGCGATCTGCGAATCGGTGGCGCGGCGACGTGGCGGCCGGGCAGTGCGGTGCGAGTCTACGTGGAGATGTCCACCATCGGCGGCCCGGCGCAGGCGAAGGTCGCAGGCGATTGTGGAGGCGCGCGGGATCACGCTGGTGGATTGCCCGATCAGCGGCGGGCCCGAAGGGCGCGCGGGCCGGCACGCTGACGGTGATTATCGCCGGTCCGCCGGATGCGCGCGAGATGCTGCGGCCCTGGCTGCAGCGGATCGGCAAGAGCGTGTTCGAGGTCGGTGACAAGCCGGGGCAGGCGCAGCTGATGAAGCTGGTCAACAATCTGGTGAACGCCGCCAACATGGCGACCGCGTTCGAGGCGCTGGTGCTGGGCGCCAAGGGCGGCCTGGACCCGGACCAGATGGTCAACGTGCTGAACGTCTCCACCGGGCAGAACAGCGCGACGTTGACCAAGGTGCCGAAAGCCGTGCTGACCGGCAGTTCGACTACGGCGTCCAGCCTGACGATCATGCTGAAGGATGTCGTGCTGGGGCTGCAGGAGGCCGAGGCGCTGGGCGTGCCGATGTGGGTGCACGGGACCGTCGGGCAGCTTGTGGCGGTTCGCCGAACAGCAGGGCCTGGGGCCGGCGGATTTCACCTCGCTGATCAAGGTGCTGGAAGGCTGGGCGGGAGTGGAGGTTCGGAGTAAGGTTTAGGCCGGCCCGGGTTCATACGATCGGCCCCCTGGCGTTCAGGGCATCTTTGTCGAAGCCGGCGATCTGTTTGTAGGCGGCGGCGGTGCCTTCCAGTTCGGCTGGGGCGAGGACGTCCTCGATCCGGGCGAAACCGTCGGGCGCGCGCTGTTCAACCAGTTGCATGACCTGTTCCGGGCCGTTGCGTCGATTGGCGAGAACAATTTTGGCGGTGGCTGGGCGGCGTTCCGCCTCATAGGCCAGCAGGGCCGCGGGGGTTGCGCCGGCGCGTTTGATCTCGCGCGCCAGGACGCGGGCGTCCAGGATACCCTGGGAAGCGCCGTTCGACCCGATCGGGTACATCGGATGGGCGGCGTCACCGAGCAGGGCTGTCCGGCCGAATGTCCAGCGGTCGAGCGGGTCGCGGTCGACCATCGGGTACTCGAAGCAACTGTCGGCGGCCTTGATCAGCGCAGGCACGTCGAGCCAGTCGAATTGCCAGTCGGCGAACTGGGGCAGGAAATCGCCGCAGGTCGCCTTGGCGGTTCCAGTCCTCTCGCCGCCAGGCGTGGTCGGGCTGGAATTTCCGTTCGGCGATCCAGTTGATCACCGCCTGTCCCTGGTCCGCGGCCGTGCGGGAGATCGGGTAGGCGACGAATTTCTGGAATTCGTGCCCGGCCATGATCATCGAGCGGCCGGTCAGGAAGGGGCGTGCGCGGGTGGTGCCGCGCCACAGGATCGCGCCGTTCCAGATCGGCGGGCCCTCGTTCGGGTACAGGGTCTGGCGGACGACGGAGTGGATGCCGTCGGCGGCGATCAGCAGGTCGCCTGTGGCGTCGGGGTAGGCTGGAATCGGTGCGCTTGTCGATGAAGTGGGCGCGGACGTGGTCGCCGGTGTCTTCCCAGGCGGTCAGGTGGTGGCCGGTCAGAACGTTATGCGGGCCGAGCCGTTGGCGGGCGGCCTGCAGCAGGATCAGTTGCAGTTCGCCGCGGTGGATCGAGAACTGCGGCCAGTTGTAGCCGGCGTCCCGGCCGCGGGCCTCGGACCAGATGCGTTGGCCGTGTTTGCTGTAATAGGCCAGTTCG
Source organism: uncultured Alphaproteobacteria bacterium (assembly GCA_963790515.1). Classification (GTDB taxonomy): domain Bacteria; phylum Pseudomonadota; class Alphaproteobacteria; order Acetobacterales; family Acetobacteraceae; genus Rhodopila. The sequence continues at coordinate 20,956 of CAWBPF010000023.1, forward strand.
GCCGTCGGGATGGCGGTTTCGGCCAGCGCATCGTGCAGACCGAGCTCGGTCAGTTCGCGGACGGCGTGGGGCAGGAGGTTGATGCCGACGCCCAGCGGCTGGGGCGCGGCGACGGTTTCGAAGACGCGGCAATCGACGCCGATCTGGTGCAGGCTGAGCGCGGTTGTCAGCCCGGCAATGCCGCCTCCGGCGATCAGGATGGTCATTGCTTGCTGGTCTCCTACAGGGTGTCCTGGTGGGTTTGTAGCATGATCGTGTTGATCGGACAGGGGCGTAGAAGTGCACGTTTTGGGGCGATTTATGGCGTGAATTTGGTCATATATGATAAAATCATAGGCATAATTGTCCAAATCGCATATTTAATGAGCGAAAATTGATCATGCTGCATTGCAGCGATCGTTGGTTCGGGTTATCATCTTAATCGTGTTGGTGCCGCTTCGAACCAAGGATTACGAAAGTATGACGTCAGGCAGCATTCCGGGTCGAGCGACTGGCCCGTCGCGCCGGGGATTGTTGAAAGGCGCCGCCGCGGTTGCCGGCGCTGCGATCGGATCGGACGCCATCCGCGGCTTCCCGACGATCTGGGCGCAGAACATCAAGGACGTCGTGCTGCACCATGCCGGCCCGCCGGTCACCGCCATTCCGGCGATCGCCGAGCAGGCGAGCAAGGACCTGGGCTTCACGGTGCAGATGCAGGCATCGGAGAATGCCGACCTGCTGAACCGCTTCCTGTCGCAGTCCAGCGCGATCGACTGCGCCGATGTCAGCCTGGTCTACATGCGCTACCTGATCGGGCGGAACGTGCTGCAGGCCATCCCGCTGTCGAAATTCAAGTACTGGGACCAGACCATCCCGCTGTTCACCAAGGGCGAGTATCCGGACGGCCGCAAGGCGCCGCAGCAGGGCATCACGCCGACGATGATCCTGTATGCCACCGACGCGACCGGGCAGAAGGTCACCGGACGGCACGCCGACCGAGTTCTCACCGGCATTCCGACCGTTACCAACGGCGACACGCTGGGCATCCGCCCGGACCTGGTCGGGCGCAAGATCGACAGCTGGGCCGATGTGCTCAGTCCGGAATTCAAGGGCAAGGCGGCGATCCAGGACAACCCGACGATCGGCATCATCGATGTCGCCATGGCGCTGGAAGCCCGCGGCGACATCAAATACGGCAACAAGGGCAACATGACGAAGGCGGAGATCGACAAGACGATCGACACCATGATGGAGATCAAGCGGTCCGGCCAGTTCCGCTCGTTCTGGACGTCGTTCGACCAGTCGGTGAACCTGATGGCGTCGGGCGAGGTGGTGATCCAGTCGATGTGGTCGCCCGCCGTGGCCGCCGTCCGCTCACGCGGCATCGCCTGCACCTTCCAGCCACTGAAGGAAGGCTATCGCGGCTGGGGCTACACGCTGGGCGTGATGAAGCACGTCGACCGGCCTGAAGCTGGACTGCTTCTATGAGTATATGAACTGGTACACCAGCGGCTTCGAAGGCTCGTTCATCGCCCGCGAAGGCTATTACTCCGCCCAGCCCGAGAACGCCCGCAAATATCCTGACCGCCGCCGAATGGCGACTACTGGTTCGACGGCAAGCCGGCCGCGACCGACATCCTCAGCCCGTTCGGCAAGCTGATGGAAAAGGCCGGCAACGTCCGCGACGGCGGCGCCTTGTGGGAGCGGCTTGGCAACATCGCCGTGTGGAACTCGGTGATGGACGAGGACCGCTATCTGACCCGCCGCTGGAACGAATTCATCACATCCTGATCAGGAGATTATCAATGCAGCTTGGTGTCTTCATCCCGATCGGCAACAACGGCTGGCTGATCTCCACCACGTCGCCGCAGTACAAGCCCAGCTTCGACCTGAACAAGGCGATCGTCGACAAGGCGGAGCAGTTCGGCTTCGACTTCGCGCTGTCGATGATCAAGCTGCACGGCTTCGGCGGCCCGTCGCAGTTCTGGGACTACAATCTGGAATCCTTCACGCTGATGGCCGGCCTGGCGGCGACGACGACGCGCATCAAGCTGTTCGCGACCTGCGCGGTGCTGACCATGCCGCCGCCGATCGCGGCGCGCATGGCGGTGACGATCGACAGCATCTCGCACGGCCGGTTCGGGGTGAACATCATCTCCGGCTGGCAGCGGCGCGAATATACCCAGATGGGCATCTGGCCGGGCGCGGAGCACTACAAGCGTCGCTACGAATATTGCGCCGAATACGTCACGGTCATGAAGGAGCTGTGGGCGACCGGGCGCTCCGACTTCAAGGGCGACTTCTTCCAGATGGACGATTGCCGCTGCCTGCCGATGCCGACGGCGAAGATCCCGATCATCTGCGCCGCGCAGAGCGATGCCGGCACGCGCTTCGCCGCGCAATACGCCGACTACAATTTCTGCGCCAGCTTCGGCTACAACGCGCCGACCGCGGTCGCGCCCAGCGTCGCTCGGCTGGTGAAGGCGACGGAGGAAACCGGCCGCGACTGCGGCGCGCTGATCCTGACCATGATCATTGCCGATGAAACCGACGAAGCCGCCAATGGCGAAGTGGGAGCACTACAAGGCCGGCACCGACCTCGAAGCGCTGGCCTATCGCGACGAGCAGGCGCAGGACGATCCCAGCACCGACGTCTATGCCCAGCCCAACCGGCGCGCGATCCTGGGCACCGACAAGCTGCCGACCAACCAGGGCGTGCTGGTCGGATCCTATGCCAGCGTCGCCGGATGCTGGACGAACTGGCCGCGGTGCCCGGCGTGCGCGGGCGTGATGATGACGTTCGACGATTTCGTCATCGGCATGGAGCAGTTCGGCACGCGGATCATGCCGCTGATGCGCTGCCGGAACGAGATCAAAATGGCCGCATGAATACCGCTGGCCTGAGCTCCATTTTGCCGTTCAGCGCTGCGCGGCCGGTCGGCTGCCGCAACGGGCAGGCGGCGGTCGACCCGCCTGCCGCCCTGGCTGGTGTCCTGGTTGCAGGTCGGCCCGCTGGCGCTGATCCTGGTGGTGCTGTTCGCGCTGCCGACAACGCTGTTCCTGATCGTCAGCTTCTACGACTATGACCGCACCGGCATCTATCCGGCATTCATGCTGGACAACTACCGGGAACTGCTGACCACGCCGGCGACCTGGCGGGTCTATGTCAGCTCGCTTGAAGTTCGCCTTCATCGTCTGGGCGATCACGCTGTTCCTCGGCTTCAACATCGCCTACTTCCTGATCTTCCATGTGCGCAACGCGATGATCCGCACGGTGCTTGTTCCTGCTGTGCGCCATTCCGTTCTGGACCTCGGGGATCATCCGCACCATCGCCTGGATTCCCTTCCTTGGCCGCAACGGTGCATTCAACCAGATGCTGATGGGGCTGGGCCTCACCTCGCATCCGCTGGACGTTCCTGCTGTTCTCCGACTTCGCGGTCATCATCACCTATGTGCATCTGTTCACGCTGCTGATGGTGGGGCCGATCGCCAATTCACTGTCGAAGATCGACCCGGCGCTGCTGGAGGCCGCGGTCGATGCCGGGCGCCAGCCGCTGGCGCACCATGGTCGACATCGTCATTCCGCTGTCGAAGACCGGCATCGTGCTGGGCTCGATCCTGGTGTTCACCCAGGTGATGGGCGACTACTTCGTGGTCCGGCAAATGAGCGGCGGGCAGAGCGCGTCGATCGTGTCGATGCTGTCGACCGAGATCCAGGCGATGCAGTATCCCACCGGCCTCGGCCAACGCGATGGTGCTGGTGGTGTTCGTCGCCGATCCTGGTGGCCTTGATGATGAAGGTGGTCGACGTGCGCAAGGAACTGGTGAAGTAGCCATGGCGCATACCGTCGGATCAGCGACAAGCGGCCGTGGACGTTCTACGCGCTGGCGACGTTGTTCGGGGCGTTTCTGCTGTTCCTGTACGGCCCGATGTTCGTCATCTACGTGCTGTCGTTCCAGGGCCCGAACGGCGGCGTTACGTTCCCGATGGTCGGGACGTCTCACTGACCTGGTTCAGGGAGATCTTCGAGACCGGGGCAGATGGCGAACATCCCGGTGTCGTTCTCCCGCTCGATTGGCCTTGCGGCGGTGGTCAGCGCGTTGACGGTGGTGATTTCCGTCGCCGCCGGGCTTGGCTTCCGGCGGCGGTTTCCGGGATCGGGCGTGCTGTTCTACCTCGCCGTTGCCAGCCTGGTGATGCCCAGCCTGCTGGTCGGGTTCGGCATCGGTCTGGGGTTCCAGTTTCTGGGGCTGGCAGCCCAGCCTGTTCACCTCGGCGTTGGGGGCGCAACTGACCTGGACGCTGCCGTTCGGGCTGTTCGCGATGTTCGCCGTGGTGAACCGCTTCAACCGCGCGTGGGAGGAAGCCGCGACGGACCTGGGCGCCAGCGCCTGGCAGCGGCTGCGCCATATCACGATCCCGATCCTGCTGCCGGGCATTATCGGCGTGGCGATGGGCGCGTTCACGCTGTCCTATGACGAGTATGCCCGCACTACGCTGACGATCGGTCCGAAGAATACGTTGCCGCTGGAGATTTATGCGTTGATTTCCTCGGCCACGTCGCCGACATTGTTCGCCATCGGCACGTTGACCACGGCGGTGTCGTTCGCTGGCTATTATCGTTTCGCTGCTGGTGGTTCTGCGGCTGCAGCGGCGCGCGAGCATTGGTAAAGGTTGGATGATGGATAGTCGCTTCGACGTCGAACTGGTATCGGTCACCAAGCGCTACGGCACGACCCTGGCGGTGGATGCGATTTCGTTGCGCATTCCGCGCGGGACCTATTGCTGCCTGCTGGGTCCCAGCGGATGCGGCAAGACCACGACTCTGCGGATGATCGCGGGGCATGAGGCAGTCACCGACGGCGATGTTCTGATCCATGGCGAGAACGTGTCCGACCTGCCGCCGATCAAGCGCGGCACCGCGATGATGTTCCAAAGCTATGCGCTGTTTCCGCATATGTCCTGCCTGGATAACGTCGCGTTCAGCCTGAAAATGCGCGGGGTGGCAAAGAAGGAGCGTCATTCCCGGGCGCAGGAATATCTGGCGCTGGTGCACATGGCGGATTTCGCGGAACGGCTGCCGGCGCAGTTATCCGGCGGTCAGCAGCAGCGCATCGCACTCGCGCGGGCGCTGATCAACCGGCCGCGGGTGCTGCTGCTGGACGAGCCGTTGTCGGCGCTGGATCCGTTCCTGCGGATCAAGGTGCGGGAGGAACTGAAGCGGCTGCAGCGCGAACTGGGCATCACCTTCATCCACGTCACCCATAGCCAGGATGAGGCGATGGCGCTGGCGGATCTGATGGTGGTGATGGAGGACGGGCATATCCGCCAGTCGGCCCATCCGCGCGAAGTGTTCGAGCGCCCGGTCAGCCCGTTCATCGCCCGCTTCATCGGCAGCCATAACGTGCTGCGGTTGGAACAGGGGTCGGTCGCGGTGCGGGCGGACCGGTGCCGGCTGGGCGCGGCGGAGGAAGGGCCGCATGTCCATGGCCAGGTGGTCGCGGTGGAGTATCAGGGCGCGATGGTCCGGGTGGCGGTGATGACCGATGCGGGCGATGAGGTTTCCGCGCTGGTGCCGGACCAGATGTTCTACCGGTCACCCGGCGGAACCGGGTGATGCGACGACGCTGGTCTGGTCGGAGCAGGATACCCACGCGCTGATGGAGGCGTAGCCCTCCCACGGGCTGTCTCTACGACATCGCCGACGTGTTGACGGGCGGGCGCGCTTGCAGTATTTCCGCTCGCAGACGATTTTGGAATTCCGAATTCCATGCTTGAAGCGCTGCCGGCGACCCAAAGCCTTATCGACCGTGTCTACCAGCAATTGCTGGAGGCGATCGCGGACGGCACGCTGCTGCCAGGTCAACGCATCCGTCAGGCCGAACTGGCCGAACGGCTTGGGGTTTCACGCCAGCCGGTCAGCCATGCCCTGCATCTGCTGAAAAGCCAGGGCCTCGTCGAGGAAACCGGGGCCAAGGGGCTGCGTGTCGTTCCGCTCGACCTGCTTCGTGTGATGCAACTGTATCAGGTGCGAGAGGCTGTTGACGGCCTTGCCGCGCGCCTGGCGGCACAGCAGGTGGCCGCCAGGATAGCCCCGACCGCGGAGCTTGACCTGTTGAAGCATCAGGTTGGCGCGGGCGCTGCATTCGACGCCGCGACCCCGATCCCGGTTCTTGTGCGTGCCGACACCGAATTTCATCGCGGGCTATATCGCTTGTCCGGCAATCCGGCGATCGAGGAGATGACCGTTCCGCTGTGGCCGCATCTGATGCGATCGATGGCGATGGTGCTACGGGCGCCCGATTATGCTCGGCGGGTCTGGCAGTACGAGCACGCCACCATCCTGCGGCATGTGCTGGCCGGGGAGTCGGCGCAGGCCGAGGCGGCGGCCAGCGCTCATGCTGCGACCGCGGCACGGCTGACGGCCGAAAATCTGCAACCAAAAGCTGCCTGAAGGAGGAGCAATCCATGCTGACCAACGAACAAGTCCGCCAGTTCCATGACGAAGGCTACCTGTTTCTGCCCGAGACGTTCTCCTTGGAGGAGGTCGCCATTCTGAAATCCGAAGCGGAGGACATCTACCGTCAGCAACGGCCCGAAGTCTGGCGCGAGAAGTCGGGCGCCCCCCGGACGGCGTTCGCCGCGCATCTTTACAACGAAGCGCATGGCCTGCTGGCGCGGCACCCAAACATGATCGGGCCGGTCGAACAGTTGTTCGGCGAGCAGGTCTACATGCATCAGTATAAGATCAACGCCAAGGCGTCGTTTACGGGTGACGTTTGGCAATGGCACCAGGATTACGGCACCTGGGCTCGTGATGACGGGATGCCGGAGCCTCGGGCGATGAACATCGCGGTCTTCCTGGACGAGGTGATGCCGATCAACGGGCCGCTGATGCTGGTTCCGCGCAGCCATACGCATGGCGTCCTGCAGGCGGAGCACGATACCAGCACGACGTCGTATCCGCTGTGGACGCTGGACGAGAAGACGGTGACCGAGCTGGTGGAAAAGGGCGGGATTGTCGCACCAACCGGCAAGCCTGGCGGGTTGCTGCTGTTCCACGGCAATCTGGTGCATGGTTCGGCCGGCAACATCACGCCGTATCCGCGCAAGATCGTGTACCTGACGCTGAACGCTGTCTCCAACTACATCCGCAAGCCGACGCGGGCGGAGTGGATCGCCCACACCGATTTCTCCCCGATCATCCCGACCGATGAGGGGGCACTGACCCGGTATGCGCAAGGGTTCCGGCAGGCGGCGGAGTAGCCGTCGCCCCGTTTCCGATCCGCGCATAGGCGGCTGATCCGCGCGTGACGCGGATCGTGGATGGTGCCCGTCTTGACCTCGGTCGCGATCGTGTCGTGCTATGTGGGCGAAGAATCGGGGGAGACGTATGCGACGGCGAGACCTTATCGCGGGGGCGGGTATGGCTATGCTCGCCCCGCCCTCGATCGCGGGCGAAAGCACGGTCATTCCGGCGGAGTTGCCCGAAGGCACGCGCGGTATCGCCAGGTTCGTCGATCTTCCCGATAAGCGGCGGCTGCTGCGGATGGCGGACCGGCCGCCGAACTATGCGACGCCGGTCGACGTGTTCACCGATGTTGTTACGCCTAACGATCGATTCTTCGTGCGCTACCACCTCGCCGGCATACCAACCGTGGCTGATCTGGATGGGTGGTCGCTGTCGATCGGTGGGGATGCCGTGGACCGGCCGGTTCGGCTCAAGTTGAGTGACTTGCTGGATTTGCCGTCGAATGAGGTTCTATCGGTATGCCAGTGCGCGGGCAATCGGCGGGGATTGGTCAATCCGCATGTTCCCGGCGTGGAGTGGCCGGATGGCGCAATGGGTTGCGCGATGTGGCGTGGGCCGGCATTGCGCGACGTGCTGAAGGCGGCCGGGGTCAAGGGGACGGCGTTGGAGGTCTGGGTGAATGGCGCGGATGGGCCGGTCATCGACGCGACGCCGCGGTTCCGCAAAAGCATCCCGTTGGACAAGGCGATGGACGCCGATACAATCATTGCGGTTGCAATGAACAACGCGCCGCTGCCGCTGTTGAATGGTTATCCCGTCCGGCTGGTTGTGCCCGGATGGACCGGGACATACTGGATGAAGCATCTCACCAACATCGAGGTCAGCTCGGCGCCGTTGAAGAATTTCTGGATGCAGACGGCTTATCGCGTTCCTGCGGGGATGTTTCCTGTGGACCTGCCTTTCAAGTCGCAGGCGAATGAAACGACCGTTCCGATCACCGAAATGGTGGTGAACTCATTGATTGCCGACCCGTTGGAGGGAAGCGAGGTGGAACGGTCAGGCTTCAATATCCGCGGCGTTGCCTGGGATCGTGGGTCGGGGATCAACCGGGTTGAGGTTTCGCTGGATGGTGGGAATACCTGGCAGGATGCGCTTCTGGATCGTCCGCTTGGTCGTTACGCATATCGACGGTTCAGCCTGCAGACCGGGTCGGTGCGGCCCGGGACCTATAGGCTCGTAAGCCGAGCGACGAGCCAGACCGGGGAGCGACAGTCGGAGCGAATGAAGGTGAACGGTGGCGGATACCATAACAATGTGCCTCGGCCGATCTCGGTGACGGTGACATGAGAACGATGGCGATTGGGTTGATTGCAGCGCTGGGGTGTGGGTCCGCGCTGGCGGATGAGCCTGTGGCACTGAAGCCTGGGCATGGCGACGACGTGGCCTATGCGGCGTGCAACGCCTGCCACACGTCGGACTATATCGTCATGAACAGCGTGTTTCTGACGCCGGATGGCTGGAAGGCCGAGGTGATGAAAATGCGCAATGCTTTCGGGGCGCCGATCGATGACGAGGCGACGGCGGAGATCATCGCCTATCTGGCGGCGAACTACGCCGTGGCGGCCAAGCCGTAGGGTCAGCCCGTCAGTTCGTGCCGGACGATTGCGGCGCCCTGGGCAAGGGCTTGCAGTTTGCCAAATGCGATGTCCCGGCTGAGGTATTTCATTCCGCAATCGGGTGCCGGGACGAGTTTTTCCGGCTGCGACAAAGCGCAGGCCGTCTCGGATGCGGGCGGCGATGGTTTGCGCGGATTCTGCCGTCGGGTCGTTCAGGTCCAGCACACCCAGCATGATCGTCTTTCCGGCGAGGTCTCTGCAGCACGCCCAGGTCCAGCCGCGGCTGCGCCGCCTCGATGGAGATCTGTTGCGCGATCGTATCGCCTAGCTCGGCAAGGAAGCCGTAGCCGCTGGGCTTTTCCGGCGACCACCGCGGCATAGCCGAAACAGACATGCACCACGGTCGGGCCCTCGATCCCCTCCAGCGCGCGGTTGATCGCCCGGATGCCGTAACGAATGGCCTTGTCGGGCGCGGTTCGCACCCAGGGTTCGTCCAGTTGCACGACATCGACGCCGGTCGCCTTCAGCGCCCGCAGTTCCTGGTTCACCGCGACGGCATAATCCATCGCCAGTTCTTCCTCGTCCTGGTAGAAATCGTTCTGCACCTGGCGCGACAGCGTGAACGGCCCGGGCAGGGTGATCTTCGTTGCGCTGCGTCGGCGTTGTCGCGCAGGAACAGGGCGTCGCGGGTTTCCACCCCGGCGACGCGGCGGATCTTTGCCGACCACCCGGGGGACTTTCGTCACGCGGCCGGTCTGCGACCGCAATTCGCCCGGGGTATCGGCGTCGATGCCCTCCAGCGCCAGCGCGAAGCGGTTGGAGTAGCTTTCGCGCCGGATCTCGCCGTCGGTGACGATGTCGATCCCGGCGCGCTCCATGTCGCGGATCGCCAGGATGGTGGCGTCGTCCTGCGCCTGCTCCAGCAGCTCGTCCGGGCACGCGCCACATATCGTGCGCATGGGCGCGCGGCACGCCATGATGATGCAGCGTCGCGCGGTCGACCAGCCAGTCCGGCTGCGGATAGCTGCCAACAACGGTGGTCGGCAGCAGATGGGTGGGATAGGGCATGGAACGGAACCTCCGGCGCACGGATTGCACCATCGGCCGGCGTGCCCGCAAACTCTGCGCTGGAATCGTTCAAGGAGACAAGTCGCATGTGGCCCATCCGTTCCGCGCTGTTCGTGCCCGCGCATCGCCGCGACTGGGTGGCGAAGGCGATCCGCGTCTCGCCCGGCGCCGTGGTGCTGGATATCGAGGATTCCGTGCCGCCGCAGTTCAAGCCGCAGGCGATGGCGCCATCTGAAGAGCGAAATCCACGAACTGCGTGCGGCCGGCGTCGGCGCCTTCGTCCGCATCCAGCCGCTGTTCGACGGCACCGGCAGCCGAAATCGAAGCGGCGGTCACCGAGGGCCTGACCGCGATCGTGCCGCCGAAGGTCGCCGACGCCGGACGAAATTCGCCGGCTGCACGATCTGCTGAGCTACGCCGAGGGGCGCGCCGGCGTCGCGCATGGCAGCGTCGGCATGCTGCCGCTGCCGGAGACGGCGCAGGGGATGTACGACGCCTACAACCTCGCCAAGGCCAGCCCGCGGGTGCGCGGCATCCACGGCGCGCTCAGCGGCCCGGTGTCCGGCGATTTCGCCCGGGCGTTCGGGTTTCGCGCGACATCGGGCGGCGAGGAACAACTCTATCTGGCGTCGAAAATGGTGCTGGACAGCCGAGCGGCCGGCGCGATGTATCCGATGGCCGGCATTTTCGGCACCGCGCAGGATGATCTGGCGGCGGTCGAGCGGCTGATCCGCAAGGCCCGCGATATCGGCTATTCCGGGGTCGCGGTGATGCATCCGACCCATGTCGCGATCGCCAACGCGGTGTATCGGCCGACGGCCGAGGAGGTCGCCTACTTCAAGGGCTTGCTGGAAGCGTTCGAGGCGGCCGAGAAAGCCGGGCTGGGCGCGGTCAGCTATCAGGGCGCAATGGTGGATTACGCGATGCTGCCGCTGGCGCAAGGAGGTACTCGCCGAGGCCGCGCGGAACGAGCTAGGCTGCCATGTCAAAGCGACCAGACGCCGGAGAAGACATGCCAGCCGATGCCATAAGCACCGATGCCGACGCCGCAGGAAATCCGGCTGGCGGATTACGCCGCCGCCCGCCTTCCTGATCGATACCGTCGACCTGCAGTTTGAATCTGGATGAGGCCGCGACGACGGTGGTCTCCCGGCTGTCGCTGCGGCGCAATCCGGCCGCGCCGGCCGAGGCGCCGCTGCATCTGGATGGCGAGGCGCTGACCCTGGTCCGCCTGATCCGTGACGGGTCGCCGCTGGCGCCGGGCGATTACCACGAAACCAAAGGCACGGCCTGACGATCCCGGATATGCCGGATAACCTGCGTGCTGGAGATCGAGACCCGGATTTCGCCCAAGGCCAACACCGAACTCAGCGGGCTGTATGTCTCGGGCGGGAACTATTTTACCCAGTGTGAGGCTCAGGGTTTCCGGCGGATCACCTTCTTCCCGGACCGGCCGGATGTGATGTCGCGCTATACCACGACGATCATCGGCGACCTGCCCGGTGATGCTGTCGAACGGCAATCCCGGGCCCGGTGACCGATCTCGGCGACGGCCGGCGCTCGGTCACCTGGACCGATCCGCATCCCAAGCCCTGCTATCTGTTCGCGCTGGTCGCCGGCGATCTTGTTTCGGTCAAGGACAGTTTCGTCACGCGCTCCGGCCGGCAGGTCGATCTCGGGATCTATGTGCGCCGCGGCGATGAGGATCGTTGCGCAGCATGCGATGCGCTCGCTGAAGACCTCGATGACCTGGGATGAAGAGGTCTTCGGCCTGGAATACGACCTGGATGTGTTCAACATCGCCGCCGTGTCGGACTTCAACATGGGCGCGATGGAGAACAAGGGGCTGAACGTCTTCAACACGAAATACGTTCTGGCGCGGCCGGAGACCGCGACCGACGGCGATTACCAGGGCATCGAAACGGTTATCGCGCATGAGTATTTCCATAACTGGACCGGCAATCGCGTCACCTGCCGCGACTGGTTCCAGCTTTCGCTGAAGGAAGGCCTGACGGTTTATCGCGATCAGGAGTTCTCCGCCGATCAGGGCAGCCGAGCGGTCAAGCGGATCGGCGACGTGCGGGGGTTGCGGGCGGCGCAGTTCCGAGAGGATGCCGGCCCGCTGGCGCATCCGGTGCAGCCCGCCAGCTACCTGGCGATCGATAATTTCTATACCGCGACGATCTACAACAAAGGGCGCCGAGGTCATCCGCATGATGGCGACGATCATCGGCCGTGCCGCGTTCCGCCGCGGCATGGACCTGTATTTTGAGCGGCATGACAACCATGCCGTCACCATCGACGATTTCGTCCAGGCGATGCAGGATGCGTCCGGCGTCGATCTGGAAAGCTTCAAGCTGTGGTATCATCAGGCCGGCACGCCGGAAATTTCGATCGAGGATATCTATGATCCGGAGACGAAACGATATTCCCTGACCATTCGCCAGGCCACCAAGCCGACGCCGGGCCAGCCGGACAAGTATCCGCTGGTGATCCCGGTCGCGATGGGGCTGCTGGACGGCAACGGCCAGGAACTCGCAACGCGACTGGACGGGGAGCCCGACGCGGTTGCCGGGCACGCGTGTTCTGCTGGCGACGCAGGCGGAAAACCGTTTTGAATTCGTCGATGTCGCCAGCCCGCCGGTGCCGTCGTTGCTGCGCGATTTCTCGGCGCCGGTGAAACTGTCGGGGCTGTCGCCGGATCGGCTGCGCTTCCTGGCGGCGCACGACACCGATCCGTTCGTGCGCTGGGAATCCGGCCAGCAATTCGCCGCGTCCGTGCTGCTGGACATGGTGGCCGCAATCCAGGCCGGTGACGAACCCGCGGTGGATCCGGCGCTGATCGAGGCGATGGCCTCCACGCTGGATCAGGAACCCGCGTTCGCCGCCGAGGCGCTGGCGCTTCCGGGCGAGGCGACGCTGGCGGACAGGATGGATGTCGTCGATGTCGATGCGATCCATGCCGCGCGCGACATGGCGCGCGCGGCGATCGGCCAGGCCCTGAGCGACCGGCTGCGGGCGATGTATGACGGGCTGACGGACAGCAGTGGCTACAGCGATCGATGGTCCCGCGATCGGCCGGCGGTCGCTGCGCAATACCTGCCTGAGCTATCTGGTCGCGGGCGGCGATGCGTCGGCGGTGCAGCTTGCCAAGGCGCAGTTCGATGCCGGCCAGAACATGACCGACGTGCTGGCGGCGCTGGGGATTCTGTCAGGCGTGGATTGTCCGGAGCGGCGTGGATGCCCTGGCGGCGTTCTATCAGGCCTGGCGCGGTGATCCTCTGGTGCTGGACAAGTGGTTTGCGATCCAGGCGCTGTCGCCGTTGCCGGACACGGTGCAGCGCGGTCGAGGCGCTTGAAGACCCATCCGGACTTCGATCTGCGCAACCCGAACCGGATTCGGGCGCTGGTCAGTAGTTTCGCCGGCAACCAGGTGCGGTTCCATGATGCGTCGGGCGCGGGTTACCGGCTCTATGCCGACACCATCATCCAGCTCGATCCGACCAATGGTCAGGTGGCGGCGCGGATGGTCTCGCCGCTCGGCCAATGGCGGCGGTTCGACGCCGGCCGGCAGGATCTGATGAAGCAGGAACTGCAGCGGATCCTGGATCTGCCGGGCTTGTCGCGGAACACCTTCGAAATGGCATCGAAGAGTATCGCATGACCGGCTTCTGCGACCATGCCTGGCAGCGGACGACCGAACTGCGGGCGGCGATCCACGGCTTGCCGTTCAACCGCGAACTCGCGGCCGGGACGTTGGATCCAGGCGCGGTTTCAGTTCTACATCGAACAGGATGCGCTGTATCTGGACCAGTATGCTCGGATCCTGGCGATGGCCGGGCGCGCGAGGGCCGGACGGGGCGACGCTGCGGCTGTTCGCGGAGTCCGCGCTGGAGGCGGTGGCGGTGGAGCAGGCGCTGCACGGCCAGTATCTGAGCGAGTTTGGCACTGGGGCGGCGGAGCCATCGCCCGATTGCCTCAGTTACACCAGCTTTCTGCTGGCCACGGCCTACCACGAGCCGTGGGAAGTGCTGATGGCGGCGTTGCTGCCGTGCTTCTGGATCTACTGGGATGTCGGCAACGCGATCGCCCGGGAAGCCGCGGCCGACAACAAATATCGCGCCTGGATCGACACCTATTCGGATGAGGGGTTTGGCAATGCGGTGCGCGCGGTGATCGCGGCGACCGACACGGCAGCCGCGGGCGCACGGGCGCCGTGCGCGACCCGCATGATGACGGCGTTCATCCGGTCCACGCCAGTATGAGTATCTGTTCTGGGACGGCGCCTATCAACTGCGCGGCTGGCCGGTGGGGGGAAGTCAGGTCTTCCTTATAGCCGACCTCCGGGATGCCTTGCTCGTTGCCGTAGTATTTATAGGGTAGGAACTTACCTGACATGGTGATCTTCACCCGGTCGCCTTTCGGGTTCGGCTCGCGGTCGATCTGCATGTCGAAGTCGATCGCCGACATGATGCCGTCGCCGAATTCTTCCTCGATCAGCGCCTTCCAGGCAGGCCCATTCACCATCACCAGTTCATAGAACCGATACAGCAAGGGGTCGGTCGGCGGCATGGGCGAACCGCGGTACGGGACCTCGTTCAGCATCCGCTCCTCGGTCGTGGTCAACCCAAACAGCGCTGCCGCTTTTTTCGCCAGCGGCTTGACCAGCTTCATCTGGCCGAGCAGCGCACCGACGACCAGAACCTCGGACATGCCGCCGATCTGTTCGCAGATATAGCTTCCAGGTCCAGTCGTTCTCACGCTTGATGTCGAGGATCTTCTCCGTCAGCTCGGTTCGTTGCATATTTTTGCTCCGCAGGCAGTTCACGTGGGTCGCGCTGCCGGGTCGCATGCAATGCCCGGGCCGAAACGCCGATCCATCCGGACGAATCGGGTTGGGATCGGCGTTCCGACGGTGCGGCGGTTCAGGGCAGGGAGACGGTGTCGATGAACCAATGTGTGCCGGTCGCGCTTTGCTTTGGCCGGCCCCCCTTGATTCGGGATGGAAAGCATCGCCGCGTCAGCAGAGCATCGGTAACCGGTCTTTCGTCGGCCCCCTGAAGCGGGATCCATGGGGGATCGCCGGGCATTCCGAGCTTCGCCCATATCGTGCGCAGGCTTGTGGGCGGGCCGTCTGCGCTTCTTGGAGACGGTGACGAAAACAGCAAGTGGATCGAAATGGGCGGCTGGCTGCCTTCCCCAGCCCGTCCTTCTGCAAAGTTGCGCAAATGGTTGACGCGGTGGCATTTGCGCTCGACTTGCTGGCGTCCCCAGGTTCCGTATCGCTTGGCCTCCAAGACGATCAGGCGTGTCCCGTCAACAATCAAGAGGTCAGCGTCCTCCTGCGATCCCGTTACCAACGGTATTTCGTTGCGGGACCCATTCTCGAATGAAGTCGTGTCGGTTTTCAGGGTGGGATCGTAATAATAGGCCAGCGCACCCGCCAACCAATCCAGATGATAGTCTGTCGTCCACCAGGACGTTTCACTTAACGCCGGCGAAAGATTTCAGCTTTGCGGAAACCAGGTCGAGAAACGATTTGTCCAATTTTTCCGACGCCTTGCCCAGACAAGTGCGGACAAGAAAATATCGTTCTTTCCTATCAAAGCGCTTTAAGGCGGTTGTAAGGCATTCATCGAGTATCGGCGAATGATCAATAGTCATAACGGCTGCGCTTCATCCCTCGGTGGTCTGCCGGAGCAGAAGCAACCATTCGGACCTGCCGTCCAGGGCGAAAGCGCAGCCGTAGCCGACGACCTACATCAGGTTTTTGTGCGACCCGTCGCAGCGCGGCTTGTTGCCCGATGCCTTGCACCCACAGAACGATACAGTCCCGGACGCGTCGGCGTCGAACTTCATGGGTGCAAAGCCAGACCCTTTGTGCGATCCGTCGCAGAACGGCTGTGTGCCGCTTTTGCCGCAGGCGCACCACCAATAGGATTTTCCGGCTTCAACTTCGACCTTGTATGACCCTTTCTGGGCAACGATCGGCAGTGATTCGGACATGACATTCCCTTTCGTGTTGTTCTAAGCAGGCTTTCCCAGATTGTCCCACGCTTCGCGTGACACAAGCCATTGGTATTGAAGCCTACTTAGCGTCGTCATCGTGCGCAAACCCGCGGAGGGTTTGCTTACGCCACTTCCACGCCATAAACGCGACGTGCTTCCGCCGGGGTAACGTAACCGTCCAGCAGGTCTTCGGAAAGAGCCACCCTGCTTCGCCCGGACGGCGGGCCGTATCCGCCCGATCCGGGCGCTTCCATCACCACCAGCGAGCCGGCGGGTGCGAGGAAACCGCCTTTGCTGGTCAGCTTGCGGGCGTTGCTGTGGGGGGCGATCAGTTCCAGTCTGGCCGGTGCGCCCGCGTGGCCGCCGGCCAGACCGAAGGGGGGCGTGACGGTTCGCTCACAGCAGACCGCTGCATGGGCCTGATTTTCCAGCACCCGCCATACCCGGCGTACTCCAAGGCCGCCGCGATAGGTGCCCGCCCCGCCGCTGTTTGGGACCAGCGCGTATTCTTCCACCCGCAACGGGAAGCTCATTTCCAGGATTTCGATCGGGGTGTTGCTCATGTTGGAAACGGTGCTGGCCACCGCGTTGATGCCATCCTTGACCGGCCTTGCACCGAAGCCGCCCTTGACTGATTCGTAACTGACGAAACGGTCACCGGTGCGATAGTCGACGCCGCCAAAGGTGATCACGGCCGAGGTTCCCTGCGATCCCGCCATCACCGTCCGAGGCGTGATCGCGAAAAGGGCTGCCATCACCATGTCAGCGACCCTGTGCGATATTTCATGATTGGCATAGACCACCGGGGAGGGGTGCTGCGCGTTTACGACCGACCCTGGTGGCGCTGTCACGGTTACCGGGCGCCAGCAGCCGGAATTGGGCGGGATCAGGCTTTTTGGGTCGGCGATCATCTTCAAGGCGCAGAAAACGCCTGACGCCGTCACGGTCAGCGGCGCGTTCATCGGGCCGGCAACCGCGGCGGCGGATCCGCTGAAGTCGGCGGTGATCGTATCCCCGCGCTTGATGACCTTGATGCGGACCTCGAAGGTCTCGTCTTCGGTTTCGCCAGGTGACAGCACGCCGTCGCCGTCAAAGATATCGGTGAACTCCGCTTCACCATCGGGTAGCGCGCGTAACGCCGCGCGCATCATGGTTTCGGAGTAGTCGAGGACCTCCTGCATGATACCCAGCAAAGTGTCGGTGCCGTATTTTGCCGCAAGTTCGGACAGACGTTGCGCGGCCCGATAGTTCGCCGCGACCTGCGCCCGGAGGTCGCCTAGCCGTTCCGCTGGGGTGCGGACGTTGGCGAAGATGATTGCCTCCACCGATGGGTCGGGCTTGCCGTCGCGATACAGGCGTATAGGCGGCAGACGGAGGCCCTCGCCGTAGATTTCGGTCACCGCGCCGTAGCTGCCGGGTGTGGCGCTGCCGATATCCGGCCAGTGGGCTCGCACGCAGCCAAAACCGAGCAGACGGCCATTGTGGAAGGCGGGTGCGACGACGTTGACGTCGGGCAGATGCGATCCGCCGTCATAGGGATCGTTGTGGATGAACACATCGCCCGGCACGACGTCCGGGAAGGCGCGAACCACCGCGCGGACTGCGTCGGGCATCGACCCAAGGTGGATCGGCAGGTCCGGGCCCTGTGCCACCATGTTGCCGTCGATATCGAAGATGCCGCAGGAATAATCGCCCGCGACTTTGAGCAACGGCGAGTAGGCCGTCTTCGCCAGGACGATCTTCATTTCCTCGGCTGCGGCATACAGGGCGTTTTTGACGATCTCGAAACGCGCTGGATCGCTTTGCAGAACCGCCATGAAACGCCCCCTCAGTTGTCGGCCAGCGCATCCCGCAAATGCGTCATGGCGTCCATCGCATCGGTCGCCACGGTCTGCATTCGCCTGAAGCCTTCGACCGCGTCCGCAGGCATACCTTGCTTGCATGCCCGTTCGATGTCACGCGCCAAGACGCTCAGCGCGCGAGCACCGCAATTGCCGGCGACCGAGACGAGGTCGTGCGCTTCCCTGGCGGCGCTAGCGGCATCGTCCCGATCCAGGCAGACGCCCAGGCGTTCGATGCGGGCTTGCAGGTCCATCAGCGATTCGGTCAGCAGTGCTTCGAGCTGTGGCGGCTTGAGAAAGCCACGGAGAGCTTCGATTACAGAATGGTCCATTGCGGGCATTCCGTCGGTCGAGGATCGCTTCGGTCGATCCTCAGCCGTGAGCTGGCGAAGGGCGCTGAACAGGACCGGGGCGGATAGCGGTTTGCTCAGATAGGCGTCCATGCCGGCGGCACGATAACGATCTGCCGCACCGTGCAACGCATCCGCGGTCAAGGCGATGATGGGGATGTCGCGCCTGGGTGGCGGCAGTGCCCGGATGTGGTTTGTGGCCTGGACGCCGTCCATCACTGGCATCTGTATGTCCATCAGGACGACGTCGAACGCGCCGCGAGTGACGGCCTCGACGGCTTTGCGGCCATTGACGACCAGGATCACGCTGTGACCGGCAGCCTCCAGCAACGCCGCCATAAGCCGCTGGTTGATCGCGTTGTCGTCGGCAACCAGGACGTTCAGTGGCCGCGGCGTTGGTTCCAGTTGGCTGCAGACGTTGCCGGCAACGGGGCCGCCAACCGCATGGGCCAACGGAAGCACGATACGGAAGGTGCTGCCTTTGCCTTCAATGCTCTCCACAGTCAGTTCACCGTGCATCAGGCCGATCAGTTCCCGGCTGATCGCCAGCCCCAGGCCGGTGCCGCCGAAGCGTCGTGAGATCGAGCTGTCGGCCTGGGCGAATTTCTGGAACAGCCGGTCGCGTATTTGCGGTGCCATGCCGATGCCGGTGTCTTCGACTTCGATGCGGAGAAGCGATTCGTCGGACTGATCCGGGGTCGCCCGCACGTCGATCCAGCCGGTTTGGGTGAACTTGACCGCGTTGCCGATCAGAGCGAGCAGGATCTGACGCAGGCGGGACGGATCACCGTGGACCATGCGCTCCGCCGTGGGGTGGATCGTGCAGCGGAGATCCACGCCCTTTTCGACCGCGCACGGGCGCAGCAAGCCGGCAGCGGCGCGAATCAGGTCGCCGAGATGAAAGTCGGTGGGTTCCAGCCCCATTGTCCCGGCTTCCAGCTTGGAAATATCCAGGATGTCGTCGATCACGCCCAACAGTGCATCGGCCGATTCCTGTACGCCGATCGCCCACTCGCGCTGGGTGGGCGACAGGTCGGTTCGCAGCGGCAGGCCGTTCATGCCGATGATGCCGTTCATCGGCGTGCGGATTTCGTGCGACATGTTGGCCAGGAACTCGGTCTTGGCCTGGTTGGCCTTTTCGGCGGCAGCCCGGGCCGCCTCGGCCTGGTCGCGGGCGGCCGCGGCCCGTTGTTCGGCTATTTTGCGGTCGGTGATGTCGGAATAGGTGCGAACAAGTCCACCGTCGGGCACCGGCGTCGTGCGAACGTCCAGGGTCCGGCCGTTGGGGCGGGTCCGTTCGTAGCGATGCGGCACCCGCATCAGGCCGCCATGGCGGATGGCGGCGACAAGCTCCGGCGGGGCGGTATCGAATTCGCCGATCTGCCACTGGTAGCCCTCGATTTCGGTGATCGACGGCTGTCGCGACAACAGGCTTTCCGGCAGATCGAGCAAGGCGGTGGTGCGGGCGTTTGATGACGCGACCGTACCGTCCGCCGCGATCATCATAATACCCTGGTCCATATATCGCAGGGTCGTTGCCAGAACCTGGGATTTTTCTCCGAGCGCTGCTTGGCTGCGGCGAAGGGCGGCAGCCGCGGCCTGCAGGTCGCGGGCGTTGCCGGCCAGCCGACCAAACTGAGCGCGGAGGATATGGAACAGGCCCAGCAGGATCGCGATGATAACCACTGACCCCAGTCCGACGAAAAACGCCAGGCGTCGCCTTCCGGCCAATGCGACAACCCGGTCTGTGCTGATGTCGATGACGAGCGGGAAGTCGCGCAGCGTGTGGACGGTGGTGGAATGCAGCTTGCCGCTGACAAAGCCGTTGGCTTCGTACTGGCCGCCGCCGGTTGCTGCGACCTGGTGCCATGGGGAATTGTCCGGCAGCCGCCGCCCGACAAACGCCGGTGACTGGGGATGAAGCAACAGGATCGTGCCGTCCTCGCGCAGCAGTGTGATCAGCGCATCGTTGTCGCGGTCAATCGCATCGAAGAAGTCCGCGAAGTATTGCAACGAGACCGCAGCGCTCACGAGCCCCGCGAACCGTCCATCCGGTCCGACGATACGGCGGGTCAGGGACATGGTCCGTGTGCCCGACCTGGGAGCGGTTTCGGCAAGCTCGACATAGGGGTCGCTGGCGCGCCAATCCTGGTAATGGCGAAGCGCGTCGCCCACCGGCTCCGTCTGATCGGTCGCGGGCCAAGGGCGCGATGTGTTGACCACCTGCCCGCGCGTATCCATCACCGTTATTGCCTCAAGCTGAGGCAGGTTGCGCAATTTTTCTGCAAGCTCGGTATGGATCGCTGCGGTTGCGAAGGTTCTATACAGGTCGGTGTCGGTGGCGACCTGGGCGGACTGGACCCGTTCGATGGTCTGCGCGACCACGAGGTCAACCGCATGAAGATCGCGCCCGACTTGTTCGGCCAGGACGATGCCGAGGTGCGTCTGGCGATCCTCATAGGCACGCACTTCAGCCCGACGACCGTCCCAAAGAACCAGTGCTGTCCCAGCGACGACTAGGAGCATGAGACCCAGGAACGCACCAGCCAGTGCCCGTTCGGTTCCGGCGACTCCCAAGCGGCTGGTTGGATCTTTCGCGCCGGACATGGCGCACCGAATAAACCATTAAACAGCCTGAAGCGAAACGTTATCTTCGCGGCCGGCCGCTATGGCGACCCTTTCCGGGGCTTGAAGCCTGTCGCGCCTCAATGACGCGGGTGCAGGTCTGAACTGCTTATTTGCCGGAGGACCCGGTCAGCTACGTCGATGCGAGCGGTGTGTTGTCTTGCGATACGACAAAGACATCGACAGGCCGATGCAGATGATTCCGGCCGATGCGGGGATCAACCAGGCGGGTCGCACGAGCAACGGAGCGACGACCGAGTCCCAGACCCAGTTTCCGAATGTGCGGCTTGCCCAGCCGGGAAGTTTGTCCAGGACATCGTGGTCAAACAGATACAGCGCCTGGCCGAGCGATATGCTCTGCGGCCCGAACGTCGCGATGGCGACGGCGGCAACCAGCAGGGCGGCGGCGATCACGGCCAGGACGCGTTGGGCAATCACATGAACAGCTTCTCGTTCTTGCGTTCCGTATATAGCCCAGCAACCTGCTCAGCATAACCATTAAAAATCTGCGTGGGCACTCTCTCGTCGCTGCCCAGCAGCCGTTCCGATGCCTGGCTCCAGCGCGGATGGGCAACGGCCGGGTTCACATTGGCCCAAAAACCATATTCGGACGGTCCGATCGCTTCCCAGAAGGTTGCCGGGCGCTTGTCGGTGAAGGTGATCTTCACGATCGCTTTGGCGGATTTGAAGCCATATTTCCATGGCAATGTCAGCCGGATCGGGCCGCCGTTCTGCGGCGGCAGCGGCTTGCCGTACATGCCGGTGGAAATGAACGCCAGGTCGTTGGCGGCTTCGTCGATCGTCACGCCCTCGACATAGGGCCAGGGATAAAACGGCGCATTCAAGCCCGCCATCACTTTGTCCTGCGCGGTCTCAAACACCACGTATTTCGCCGATCCGAGCGGTTCGGCGATCTTCAGCAGCTGCGACAGCGGAAATCCGGTCCAGGGCACGGTCATCGCCCAGGCCTCGACGCAGCGGTGGCGGTAGACCCGTTCCTCGAGCGGGACCTGTTTCAGCAGGTCGTCGAGATCGATCGTGCGCGGCTGCTTCAGCATCCCGTCAAGACTGGATGCGTCCAGGGGCGCTGCTTGAGCGCCTGTGCGTCGCGCCAGAGGTTCTTGCTTTCGCTGAATTCGTAGTAGTTGTTGTAGGTGGTTGCGTATTTTTCCTCGGTTATCGCGCGCCCGGGGGTGAAGGCGGGGTTGACCGCGGACATCCGCACGCGCGCGAAGTCAACGGCAGAATGCTCATGGCGGTGGCGCCGGCAAGCAACGACGGCGGTTCAATACCACGTGTTCGGGCGTCACCTGCCGCTCTGGGACTTCCCAGCCGTGCCGGCGGACGATGTGCATGTTGATCTCCTTCCTGGTTATTGAATTGCAGGCTGATACGGGCGTCCGATGCGCGAATGGTCGCCGCGCGGCACCGTGTCCCAGAGTGCACATTGCCGGATCTGGCAGGATGCACGAAGTTAAACATTAGACACCCGTCCAAAACGATCCAGTCAGGAGACTGCCATGCATCTCGCCCGATTTCCTCGCGTCCGCCTGTTTCCCGCACCGACCCCGCTGGAGCGGCTGGAAAATCTGACACAAGGCGCTCGGCGGCCCGGAGATCTGGATCAAGCGCGACGACTGCACCGTGGTCGCCACCGGCGGCAACAAGGTGCGCAAACTGGAGTGGCTGATCGGGGAGGCGCGGGCGCAGGGCGCCACCCATATCGTCACCCAGGGCGCGGTGCAGTCGAACCACGTCCGCCAGACCGCGGCGGTGGCCCGCAAGTTCGGCATGAAGTGCACCGCGCTGCTGGAGCACCGGATCGACACCAACGACCGCGACTACCTGGGCAGCGGCAACGTGCTGCTGGACAAGCTGTTCGGCTGCGCGATCGAGTATCGGCCCGGCCGGGCTGGACATGAACGCCGAGGCCGAGAAGAAGGGCAGCGAACTGCGCGCCGGCGGCGAGAAGCCGTCTATGTCATCCCCGGCGGCGGCTCCAACAAGGTTGGCGCGCTGGGCTATGTCTCCTGCGCGCAGGAACTGATGCAGCAGGCCGATGAGATGGGGCTGCGCATCGACCGCATCGTGACCGCGACCGGCAGCGCCGGCACGCATGCGGGGCTGGTGGTCGGGCTGGAGGGGATGAACGCCGGGGTCCCGGTGCTGGGCATCGGCGTGCGGCTGCCGCGGGACCGGCAGGAGGAAAACGTCTACCGGCTGGCCGAGGCGACCGCCGAGTATGTCGGGTATGAACGGCGGCGATTGCCCGCGAGGCCGTGGTCGCCAATTGCGACTACGTCGGCGCCGGCTACGGCATTCCGACCGAGGGCATGGGCGAGGCGGTGCGCATGCTGGCGCAGGAGGAGGGGATCCTGCTGGACCCGGTCTATTCCGGCAAGGCGATGGCCGGGATGATCGACCTGATCCGCAAGGGCGAGTTGCGCAAGGGCGAGACGAGTCGTGTTCCTGCACACCGGCGGCGCGGTCGGACTGTTCGGCTACAACACGTTTCTGGAGGGAGTGGTCTGATGCTGACCAGCCAGCGACCGCATCCTGACCACGCATACCGGCAGCCTGCCGCGTCCGGCGGCGCTGACCGAGATGTATGCGCGCAGCGCGCCGAGGGCGAGGCGATCGACGAGGCCGAACTGGATGCGGCCGGCAAGCGGCGACTCGCCATGTGGTGCGCCAGCAGATCGCCTCCGGCATCGACGTCGGCAACAACGGCGAGCAGCAGCGCGAGGCCTTCTTCCTGTACGTCCGCCGCCGCATGAGCGGGTTCGGCGGCAGCTGGACCCGCCGGCCGATGGCCGACATCGCGAAATATCCGGGGTTCCGGGCGTGGTCCGCGCGAGCAGGACGGCGCGCGGCGATCCGTCAGCAATCGCGGCGGCATTGCCGAAGGCGATCGGCGCCGTGACGTATCTGGATCCCGCGCTGGTCAAGGCGGAATGCGACGAGTTCCTGGCGACGCTTGGCCGAAGTCGACGGCGGGCTTCGCCGAACCGTTCATGACCGCGCCGTCGCCGGGCATCATCGCCGCGGCGATGCGGAACGAGCATTACGACACCGAGGACGCCTATCTGCACGCTCTCGGCCAGGCGCTGCGGGTGGAATACGAGGCGATCGTCGGGGCCGGCTTCCTGCTGCAGATCGACGCGCCGGATCTGGCGCTGGAGCGGCACGTCTCGTTACCAGGACCGGCCGCTGGCGGATTTCATCGATTTCGCCGAACGGGTGGTGGGGACGATCAACGAGGCGCTGGTGAACGTCCCGCGCGACCGGGTGCGCATCCACGCCTGCTGGGGCAACTACGAGGCGCCGCACGATTGCGACGTGGACTTGCAGGACATCCTGCCGGCCATCGCCCAGGCCAAGGTCGGCGGCTGGGTGCTGCCGTTCGCCAACCCGCGCCATGCGCACGAATACCGCTGCCTGAAGGATCTGCCGCTGGACGACGGTCAGGTGGTGGTTGCCGGGGTGATCGACCCGCTGACCAACTTCGTCGAACACCCGGAGGTCGTGGCCGACCGGCTGGAGCGTGTCGTCGCAGGTGGTCGGCGATCCGACGCGCGTTCTGGCCGGGACCGATTGCGGCTTCGACACCTCGGCCGGGCGGGGACGGGTGGCCGAGGATGTCGTCTGGGCCAAGCTGCGCGCGATGGCGGACGGTGCGCGGATTGCGTCCGAGCGGCTGGGGATGCCGGGGACGGCATAGTGGGGTCGACAGCCGGGCCGCGCTTGGCCGGGTTTTACCCTCTGCGGGGTCGCGCTGCTCACAGCCGATGACTACGCCGCCATGATGGCCATGTAGCTGCTGCCGGGCGCGTCGCTCGTTGTCGGCGTCGTGCCGAAACTGATGCTCAGCTTACCGCTTGCCAGGTCAGCGCTGGTGTACCCCGCCAGGGTGAGAGACGCGGTTGGCGTCGCGTGCAGCGTCAAACCGGTGTAGCCGGCTGTCCCTTGCCCATCGGCCCATGTCAGGCCGAAGTCGTTCGGTGTAATGCCCCAGACCGTCGCTGCGTCACCTGAATGGAAGTTGGCGATCGTGCTCCAGCTGGCGATCGAGGGCGTGCGACCATCCACGAAGAACGTGTCGTCGCCGCTGCCGCCAACCAGGAAATTCGATCCGGTGGCGCCGTCGAGCACGTTTGTCCCGCTGCTGACCTGGATGGCATCGTTTCCGCTGCCGCCGCGGATGAACCAGTTTGGCGTGGAAGCGGATACATTCAGATTGTCGCTGGTGGTGGTGATGTACTCACTGGTCAATCCATTGACCGGGCCCGAATAAGGTTGCGGCGTCGCCGTCAGCGCTCGGTCCGTTGTCGTATCGAAAACCGACAGGCCGGAGGCCGGCGCCGGATCGGCCAGCGCGAGTTTAACCGCGGTATCCGCCTGAATAAGGCCCGCCCCCTGATCGGCCGCGGGTAGGTTCATGTTGATGGCGGATTGGTCGAGCAGGCTGGTGATCTGCGACGTGGTCAGGCTGGGATCGGCTTGCAGCATCAAAGCCGCGACGGCAGCCGCTTGCGGGGCTGCCGCCGAAGTACCGAAGAATGGCTGGAAGTTGGGGATGGAGGTGGTGATGCCATCCGGTGCGATGAAATTGACCTTGCCGGTTGATTCCGGCGCGGCGAGCCGATTGCCGCTTTGATCGAACAGAAGTTCGCCAGGGCCGGTGCTGGAGAAGAATTCGGTGCTGTTTGCCGGCGTGCCGAATGCGGGCGCACCGGACCAATAAGTGGCGCCGACCGTATTGACGCCGGGGATCAGTTCATGGCCATGCACGTCGCCCGAACCCTGCCCGGCCATGGGATCGTCGATGGTCCCGCCTGGGCTTTGCGCCGATACCGTGCCGCCGTCGTCCAGTGCCGCGCTGGCGACGGTGACAGTGCCCGGCGATCCGAACATGATATACTTGAACTGGGAAACTGCCGATCCAGTCTGCAAAATCGCCAGATCATACTGTGTGCTGGTGGCCGCGACAGGCACGGACAAGGTTATTTCTGGAATGTACCCGTAACCGGCGGAGCTGTTGAGGACTTGTGTGGAGGTTGCCACGATGCTGCCGGTGGCGGCTGAATACAGCACCATCGACATCGGATCGGGGGCATTGCCGCCCGGTGCCGGCCAGGGCGCGTCCCATTGCAGATCGATCGATGTGGCGGTGCTGCCGGGAATTGTTATTGCCTGCAACGGCGTACCGTTGCTGAACATCTGTGCCGTCACGTCTTGTCCCGCCTGCCCGAACTGCGAGACCGACATCGGGTTCCAGTTGCTCTCGTAGTAGGAAGGACCGTAATTGGAGGCCGCTGTGAAGTAATCCACTCCGGCCGAGATCGCGTCTTCTATCGCGGTGTCGACCGGGCCGGCGATCTGGTAGAAGGGCTGGCTGGAAAATGACCAGTCGTCGGCAATGATGTTGACGCCATGCTGGACCAACGCTGTCACGCCCTGCGCGAAGCTTTCCTGGCCGCCTTCTGCAGTATAGAACTCGATTGCCGCCCCGGGCGCGATCTGGTGCACCAGTTCCGCCATCGCCAGCCCTTCGTTTGCGACGCCCGCGATGGTGGAGTCCTGCAAAATCGTTACCGCAGACGTGCCGTCGGCGTTTTGTGGCAGGTAGCCGGCCTTCGCCGCGGCATCGGCTGGATCGACAATGCCATTCAGCGTGGCATTGAAGCTGTCAGAAATGATGCCGATCGTAATGCCGGTGCCAATGATCGGGGCACCTGCGGTCGTCGTCATCGTGGCACGAACGACATTCGCCTGCAGTGCCTGGTCGCCGTCGTCGATCTCGTAGGATGTGCGTGACGTCGATCCGGGATAGGTGATCAACGTGCCGCCAGATCCATCCGTTCCTGTGCTGAACAGCAGGTCCGACGTCGGCCCCTGCATCGCAAGCGCAGCGACGGTCGCGCTGCCGTTCATGATGGCCAGCAATCCGCTCGCGGCATCGAAGGAGGCGGAATTGGCGATCACGCCCAGTAGATCGATGGTATCGCCCACAGTAAAGGCGGTGATCGTCCCCACGAAGCTGGACGGCAAGGTCAGGTTCAACCGGCCCGCCTGACCAAAGGTGACAGTTTGCGTCGCCGGCACGGCACTCTCGATCTTGAGTGTCGCCCCCGGATCGGCCTCGAACGTGCCAGTGCCGTCCAGCGTCGCGGTGGGCGCTATAAATGTGGTGCCGGCGAAAACACGATCTATGCCATTATTGGTGAACGTGCTTCCTGCCGCGATCGTTACACTGGCGTCGGAAACCATCGACCCGTTCAGAACAAGGTCGTCGCCGCCGGAAACATCGATGAAGCCGCCATGCGCCAAAACGAAGGCCGGCTGTTGGGCCCCGTCCGGACCGATTGCATCAATGTAGAAAGCACCGCCGGTGCCACTGGCTAAAATCGTTCCCGCGAAGCTGGTCGGTCCGGCCAGGCCCAGCACGGCATAGCCCGAGGAGACAATGGTCGCCGTGTGACCAACCATCGCGTCAGTCGCCAACAGCATCGCTGGATCAAGCGCGGCTGTCGCACCGAGCGAAATGAGCATGCCGTCCAGGGGAACGCCGCTGGATGTCTCTTCGGCTCCGGAGACGTCCACGGTGCCGCTGTTGATGAACACGGCATCCCCAGGGTCGGGATATCCGCTTCCACCCGAAGGCGTGGACCACAGCGATGTCGAATACCAGTCGCCGCTTCCGCCAAACCATGACCTTGTAGTCATGTTTACTCCCCCAGGAGTTCGGCGGCAGACGCTACTACTATCTCTGCACAGTCACGATGACACTTTCGCGATCCGTTAGGCTTGCCGGCGCTAGATCCCGAATTGCTGGCGCAGGGTTGGCTTGTGAACCTTGCCGGTTGCGTTGCGTGGCAGCGCATCGATGAAAAGCACTGAATGCGGCAGCTTGTAGCGTGCGAGGTTGGCGGCGCAGTGGGCGACGACGTCGTCCTCGGTCAAATTTTTTCCCGGTTTCACGACCACGATCGCTCGGCCGACCTGGCCCCAGCGTTGATCCGACACGCCGATGACCGCGGCCTCGGCGATGGCGTCGTTTTCGTACAGAACGTTTTCGACTTCCGCCGGATAAACGTTCTCTCCGCCGGAGATGTACATGTCCTTCCAACGGTCGACGATGAAGTAATAGCCTTCGTCATCGACCAGGGCAGCATCGCCGGTGTGCAGCCAGCCGTCGGTGAACGACGCGGCCGTGACCTCCGGCTGTTGCCAGTAGCCTTTGGTGATATTCGGGCCTTTCACCCACAACTCGCCGATCGTGCCGGGAGGGGCGTCAGTGCCGTCCTCGCCGACCACCCGCATCTCCATGTTCAGCGCGGGCTTGCCGGCGGACCCGGCCTTGCGCACCGCGTCCTCCTTGTCCAGCACCAGCACCAAGGGGCTGGTCTCGGTCATGCCGTAGCCCTGTTGCAGGACGGTGCCCTGTTCCTGCCAGGCTTGCAGGATCGCATCAGGGGTTGGCGCGCCGCCGACGCCGGCGAACTGCCAGCCGGGACAGGTCGGTTTCCTTGAACCGCGGATGCTGGCCCATGAACTGATAGTTTGCCGGGACGCCGAACATGTGGGTGATCCCGGCTGACGGATCACCGATCAGCCGCAAGGCCTCGCCGGGGTCGAAACCGCGCATGATCAGCACGGTGCCGCCGACCTGGAACACCGGGTAGGGGAACACATTCAGCCCGCCGGTGTGGAACAGCGGCAGCAGACCCAGGAACACGGTGGACCGCGCGATGCCGGCGCAGACTCATGCTGTGGACGGTGTTCCAGAAATTCATCCCGTGGGTGATGATCGCCCCCTTCGGGCGGCCGGTCGTGCCGGATGTGTAAAGGATGGTCGAGATATCATCCAGCGTGGCGGCGACTGGTTCGTTCAGGGTGGGGCCGTCCAGCGCGAGGTGCTCGAACATCGGCCCCAGCGAGCAGACAGTGGGCGATGTGGCAGAGTTCGCGCAAGCTGTTCGGCGCGTTCGGCGAATTCCGGGTCATAGACCAGCAACGTGGGCGCGCAGTCGGCCAGGATCGCACGCAGTTCCGGGTTCGCCAGCCGCCAGTTCAGCGGTACGAAGATCGCGCCGATGCGACCGCAGGCAAACTGGACTTCAAACGTATCGGTGGTGTTGGGGGCCAGCACCGCGACGCGGTCGCCGGGTTTTATTCCGAATTGAGATCGGAACGAGCCCGCCAGTCTGGCAATCCGAGCATTATAGGCGGCGATAGGTGTGCGGCTCGTTCGGTTGCCAGGTCAACGGCGGCAAGCGATTGCGGCTGCCGCATGGCGTGATGCGCGATGCAGTCATAATACGGAATCGACATGGCCTTATCCCCGTCGCGTCAGGCTGGAATGCGTACCGGCAATGAGTTGATGGAACGCAGCACGTTCGAATAGACCACGCGTGGCCTCGCCCACGACCTCGATCGGCGGCAAGTTCCGTTTGAGGATTTCCTCCCACAGGATGGTCAGCTGCATCTCCGCGAGGCGGTTGCCGACGCAACGATGGATGCCGAAGCCAAACGACAAATGCTGCCGGGGACGGGGGCGGTCGATGATGAAGTCGTCGGGCTGGGTCGATCGCTTCCTCGTCGCGGTTGCCGGACAGATACCACATCGCGACCTTGTCGCCCTTGCGGATGCGTCTTGCCACCGACTTCGGTGTCCGCCAGGGCGGTGCGGCGCATGTGGATCACCGGTGTCTGCCAGCGGATGATTTCCGGCACCATGCTGGTGACCAGGGCGGGATTGTCGCGCAGCTTGCGGTACTGGTCCGGGTAACTGGTTCAGCGCCAGCAGACCGCCGGAGATCGAGTTCCGCGTGGTGTCGTTGCCGCCGACGATCAGCAGCAGCAGGTTGCCCATGAACTCGTGCGGCCGGGACGGCAGGTCGCGCGTTGCCTCGCCATGCGCCAGCATCGAGATCAGGTCCGCGCGCGGCGGCTGTTTCGCACGCTCATGCCAAAGCTCGGTGAAATACTGCAGCGCCTGGTCCAGGACTTCGTTGCGCTTGGCTTCGGAATCGATCTCCGTGCCGGCGCGCGTGTTCACCGAGGCAACGTTTGACCAGTAGGTCAGCTTTCGCCGCTCGTCGAATGGAAAGTCGAACAACGTTGCCAGCATCTGCGTCGTCAGTTCGACCGACACGCGATCGACCCAGTCGAACGTTTCGCCGCGCGGCAGGTCGTCCAGGATGCGGCCGGCGCGTTCGCGGATGGTGCCGGACAAATTCTGCAGGTTCATCGGCGCGACAATCGGCGCCACGATTTTGCGCTGCTCGTCGTGCTTCGGCGGATCCATCGAGATGAAGCTGGGCCGGCGGAAGTCCATCGGCACGTCGCGCAGCACGATGCCGCCCATCAGCGCGTCGGAGGAAAACACCTTGTGGTTGGTGTCCACCGCCATGATGTCGCGGTAGCGCGTAACCGACCAGTAGGAGCCGTAGATGCCGGTTTCGCACCAGTGCACCGGGTCTTCCCGGCGCAGGCGTTCGAAATACGGCCGCCAGGTATCGTCCTGATACAGATGGGGATTGCTGACATCGATCCGCTCAAGCGGCGTCGCATAGGCGTCTTCGCGCGGATCGAATCCGACTGGTGCGTTCATCGTCAGCCTCCCTGCTGCCAGACGTCGTTCGTCCGGTTATCCGGCGGCCCGCATTCTAGGGGTCGGTTCCGCCTGCGGACATTATAGCGCAGATTTCCGCGAACAATGAAACACCCGTGCGACCGCTGGCTGGCCTTGTCAGCGGAACCAGCGCAGACTGTCGGCAGGAGACGTACC
The DNA here is from genome assembly GCA_963790515.1 of uncultured Alphaproteobacteria bacterium. Classification (GTDB taxonomy): domain Bacteria; phylum Pseudomonadota; class Alphaproteobacteria; order Acetobacterales; family Acetobacteraceae; genus Rhodopila. Next base: position 51,491 of record CAWBPF010000023.1, read on the forward strand.
AAATGGCAGAACGAACGTTACGCGGAACAGTGGTGATCGCCGGCATCGGCGAGACGACCTATTACAAGCACGGACAATCGCCTGACAGTGAGTTCAAGCTCGCGCTGCAGGCCATCCTGGCGGCGGCCAAGGACGCCGGCATCGATCCGAAAGACGATCGACGGGTTCGCGTCCTACTCCAACGATCGTAACGATCCGTCCCGGCTGGCGGCGGCATTGGGGATCAAGGAACTGCGGTTTTCCAACATGCAGTGGGGCGGCGGCGGCGGCGGTGTCGCGGCGGCTGTCGGCAATGCGGCAGCGGCGGTCGCGTCCGGCATGGCGAACTGCGTCGTGGCATTTCGCGCTCTGGCGCAGGGACAGTTCGCACGGTTCGGGCGTGGGACCGGGGCGCCCCTGGCCTCCGGCGACGACGCGTTCACCATCCCGTATGGTGTGATGTCGCCGGCGCAGAAATTCGTCATGAAGGTCATGCGCTTCATGCACGACCACGGGGTGAAGCAGGACGCGCTGCGGGCGATCTCGCTGGCATCCTACCACCATGCGCAGAACAATCCGCGCGCTGTCATGTATGGGCGGCCGTTGGATGAGGCGAAATACGATGCGTCGCGCTGGATCATCGAGCCGTTTCACTTGTTCGACTGCTGTCTGGAGAATGACGGCGCCGCGGCGGTGATCGTGGTGCCGGCGGACCGGGCGAAGGACCTGCCGCACAAGCCGAGCTATTTGCTGGGCGTGGCCGCGGGATCAGACCACCGCTGCGCGGCGCCGGTGCATAACAGGCCGAACTATCCCAGCTCGCATTTCGCCACCGTGGCGCCGAACCTTTACGAGATGGCCCGGATGGGGCCGAAAGATATCGACGTTGTGCAGTGCTATGAGAATTTCACCGGCGGTGTGCTCATGAGCCTGGTGGAGCACGGCTTCTGCAAGCCCGAGGAAGCCAACGATCTGTTGCGACTAGAGAACTTGATCGCTCAGACGGGGAAGATGCCGCTGAACACCAGCGGCGGCAACCTGGCGGAGTGCTACATGCATGGGTTGGAACTGGTGAACGAGGCGGTGCGCCAGATCAGCGGCGAGGCGGTCAATCAGGCGCAGAAAAACGACGCGGTCATCGTCATCGGCGGGCCGATGGTAACGCCAGTCAGTTCGTTGATCCTGGGCTCGGAGGCCACTCTGTGATGTCGTATCTGCCCGAAGGCCTGCCCGTCCCGTCCGCCGGTGCGGATGCTTTGTCCACCCCGTATTGGGAAGGGACGCGGCGGGAGAAGCTGTTCATTCAGTTCTGCCGCGGCTGCAATCACTGGCAGTGGGGGCCGGAATGGATCTGTCATCGCTGCAACAGCTTCGATCTTGAATGGCGAGAAGTGGCGGGGCGCGGAATCATCTACAGCTACCAGCGGATCTGGCATCCGGTGCATCCGGCGCTGAATGGGCACGGGCCGTATATCGCCGTTCTGGTTGAACTGCCCGCCGCGGGGAACGTGCGGATGGTGGGGAACCTGCTGGGCGACCCGAAACAGCACGTGCACATCGGGGCAGCGGTGGAAGCGGTGTTCGAGCACCATGAAACAAGTAGTCCGCCGTTTACCTTGGTGCAGTGGAAGTTGGCTGCCTGATTATTCTGGCAGCAGTGGGGGCTGACGCCAGTTCAGGACAAGAACACGGATGGTGCGACACGATTGCAGATCTTGTCGCACCATCTGCCTCAGTGCCGCTTCAACCGCGTTTTCTGGCCTTCAGCCGCTGGACGGCCGCGCCTACCATTCTCGCCGGCTCCTCCGACTGATAGGCGCGGTATATGCAACGAATTCCGGCCTCGATCGCTTCGTTGACCGGCATCGCTTCCCATTCGCGGATCAGTTCCTTTTGTAACCGGATGGCTTTCGGGCCGGATTCGACGATCGACCTCACCCAGCGGTCAGCGCGGCATCAAGCTCTGAATGCGGAACGACCTTTTCCACCAGCCCCCAGTCCAGCGCGGTTCGCGCGTCGATGTTGTCGCCGGTGTAGAGCAGCAGTTTCGTACGGCCCCAGCCGATCAGTTGCGGCAGCAGCGCGGCCTCCACCACCGATGGCAGGCCGATCTTCACCTCCGGCATGCCGAACACGGCGTTGTCGCTGGCGATGTGCATGTCGCAGGCGGCCATCACCTCCAGCCCCGCGCCGAGGCAGAAACCGTTGACCCGAGCGATGACCGGCACCGGCAGGTCGCGCAGAACCTTGCACATGCGGTGGATCAGGACGAGGAAATCGCGCGCCCGTGCCGGGTTCAGCGCGGCCAGTTCGTGCAGGTTGGCGCCGCCCATGAAGGCGCGTTCACCTTCGCCGGTGACGATCAGGACGCGAAGGTCCGGGTCGTCCGCCAGTTCAGTGACGGCGTCGATGAAGGCGGTGATCTGGGCCTGGCCCAGGCAGTTCAGGCGGGCGGTGTTGTCGATGGACACCGTGGCGACCGCGCCTTCCTGAGTGCGCCGGACACGGATTGTTTGATCGGTCATGAGTTTGTCCTTTGATTCCACCCGATAGGGCCGCGGAAGGGTCTCATATCGGGATAGCCGCTGACTGCCCAGGCCCCGTCCACCAGCAGGCTGGCGCCGTTGACGTAGGTCGCGTCGTCGCTGGCGAGATACAGCGCTGGGGCGGCGATTTCCTCGGGCTGCGCCGGGCGGCCCATCGGGATGCGCTGCTCGAACGCGGCCAGCGCGTCGGGGTTGTCGAAGTGCCGGCGGGTCAGATGGCGTCTGGACCAAGCCCGGGCAGGATGGCGTTTACCCGGATGCCGAATTCGGCGAATTCCAGCGCGCCGTTGCGTGACAGCATCTCGACGCCGGCTTTGGCGGCGACATAGGCGGAGCCGGCATGCATCGGCACATGGGCGTTCAGCGAGGCGATGTTGACGATGCTGCCGCTGCCCTGGCGCATCATCTGCCGCGCCTGGTGCTTCATGCCGAGAAATACGCCCTTCAGGCAGAGATCGACGGTGAAGTCCCAGTCCGCTTCCGCCAGATCGACGATGTAGCCGGCCCGCGCGCCGCCGGCGACGTTGAACGCGGCATGCACCGCCGCCGAAGCGGTCCACGGCGGCGGCGACCAGTTCCTCGGCCGAGGCTTCCTTGGTGACGTCGCCCTCGATCCCGACGAACCCGTCGCCGAGGTCGGTGATGGGCTGCAGGTCGGAGCCGACGACCTTCGCGCCCTCGGCCAGCAGCCGTTTGGTGATGGCCAGCCCGATGCCCGAGGCGGCGCCGGTCACCACCGCGACCTTGCCGGCGAATCGGTCTTTTAACGCGATCATCTGCATCCTCCCTCGTGGCCGTTAAGAGTTTGGCAATCTGTTGCCGTGTTTCCGTGGCCGCGTTTCGATGGGAAGCCTGCATGGAAGTGTCGGTCGGGATCAAGGTCGCGGCCCGCGGGCTGGAATGGGATGTGACCGAGTGTCGAGCCGCTCGGCGCGCCAGCAGCGCGTGCGGCTGGCCTGCGCCGGCGGCGATCTGGCCGGGCTGGAATGGGACGTGCTGTATCCAGCCGAGGCGCTTGTCGGTGCTCGCGTACCGACCCGCGACCGGAGGAAGCCGGATCGTCTGGACGCCTGGCGCCGCTATCACATCGCCCGGTTGCTGGAGCAGATTCCGGGTGCGGCGGTTCCGCCCGGCCGGGTCGCGATCGAGGCCTATCAGCGCGTGCCCCTGCTGCGGGCGCTGGACATGGTGCGGCCGAGGCTGCTGCTGGCCGACGGCGTCGGCCTCGGCAAGACCATCCAGGCCGGCCTGATCGCTGCCGAACTGCTGGTCCGCCGCCGTGCCCATCGGATCCTGATCGTGTGCCCGCCCGGTCCGCTGCTGCGCCAGTGGGAGCAGGAGATGCGGGTCCGCTTCGGGCTTGCGCTTCACCGTCATCGCCGATGGCGCCGGGCTGCAGCACGCCCGGCGCGGCCTGGAACTCGGCGGCAATCCGTTCGACGCGACCGCGCTGTGTCTGACCTCGATCGATTTCGCCAAGCAGGATCGCGTGCTGGCGGAGCTGGAGCGCGTCGCCTGGGACCTGGTGATCATCGACGAGGCGCATCATTGCGTCGGCGAGGAAAACCAGCGGCGCCGGCTTGGCCGAGGTGCTGGCGGCGAAATCCGACGGCTTGCTGCTGCTGACGGCGACGCCGCATGACGGACACGATCCGCATTTCGCCTCCTTGATGGCGCTGCTGGATCCAAGCCTGGTGGATGGCAGCGGGGCGGCTGGTCGGGAGCGCTTACCGGCGGCACGTCGTGCGACGGCTGAAGTCGCACATCCGCACGCGCGTCGGGCGCGCCGTTGTTCCGAGAACGGATCGTCATCCCGGTCCGGGTCGAGGTGACGGATGCTGCACCGTCGGTGAGCTTTCATCAAGGCATTGTCGGCGCTGGTGGCGCCACGGCTGCAACGTTCGCGCGATCGGAAGGGCCTGACCGATGCGCTGGCTTTCGTCAGCCTGCTGAAACGATCGATGTCCACTATCGCCGCTTGCCTCGCGACCTTGCGCGTGGTGGCGGAGCGGTACGGCACGAAACCGTTGCGCGAACGTCAGCGCGCGCTTGCGGGCCTATCGCCGCCGGATGGCTCGGTTCGGTGTGCTGGGCACCGCCGAGGAGGCTGACATCGCCGAGCTGGAGGCCGAGGAAATGGCCGCCATCCTGCAGGGTGACGAGACGCCGGCGATCTGCGCGAACTGATCCGGCTGGGTGAGGCAGCCGCGGCGCATGATCCGAAACTGGCGGCGCTGGTGCTGGAAATCCGGCTGATCCGGCTGCGCCATCCCGAACGCCAATATTCTTGTCTATACGGAATACGCCGACAGCCAGCGCGCCGCGGTCGCAGCGCTGGCCGGGATCGGCGGCACCGTACTGACGATCAGCGGCTGCGGACTCCGAAGCCGAGCGCACACGCGGCGGCGGAACGTTGCGCCGAGGAGGACGGGATCGTCCTGGTCAGCACCGATTCCCTGGCCGAAGGGCTGAACCTGCACCAGCGCTGCTTTCACCTGATCCATCTGGATCTGCCGTACAATCCGAACCGCCTGGAACAACGCAACGGCCGCATCGACCGCTACGGGCAACGCAACGATCCCGAGATCCGCTATCTGTTTCTCGCCGGCACGTTCGAGGAACGGCTGCTGCTGCGGCTGATCGCGAAATACGAGAAGGCGCGGGCCTGTCTGTCGTTCATGCCGAATACGCTGGGCGTCGGCGCCGATCCAGCCAGCCTGCACGAGCCATTGTTCGCCGGTTTTGCCGAGGACTTGTTCAGCGCCATGCCGCGCCTGGTCCACTCGCTCGATCTGGCGGCCGAGGATACCGACAGCGACGCCTACCGCGACCTGCTGCGGGAAATCGATCGGGCGTTCCAGAGCTTCGACCATATGGCGGTGCGCCACGGCTGGCTGTCCGGAGGCGAGACCGAGGACGCGCCGGCGGCCGGAGAGTCGCGGGCAGGATTGATCTGACCGCATTCGTTCGCTTCGGTTCTGACCGCGAAGGCGACGGCTACCGCGTGCCACCCGCCTGGGCACAGGACCTGGACGGGTTGCCGGCTTCGATCCGGAACGACTGGGACGGTGCGGCTGACAGACGATCCAGGACGGATCAGGGACACGCAGGGCGGGCGCTGATGTATCCGGGCCGGTCCCATCCGCTGACCCGGCGGGCGATTGCCGCGGTGCGGACCGGTCGGGTCAGTGCGGCCGCGGGCGACGCATTGTCCATGCTGATGACCTATGCCGTGGAAGCCGGGTCGGCGTGCTCCGCACGGTGTTCGCGCTCGGCTGTATCCTGACGGCCGGATCGTGGAAGCCGACCGATTTTCTGTCTTGCGCGGAAGCGCCGGTGGCCCGCCGATGGCTTGTGGCAGCTGATGTTTGCCGCCTGGGCGCCGGACGCGATGGGCGCGGCTGGCATCGCGCTGCAGCAGGGAGCACGGATCGCCTCGCGGCTGCCGTCGAACACGAATACCAGGACCGTTGTCGACGCGAGGCAGCTACTGGCACGCGCATGGTTGGTGCGGCGGGCAAACGAACTGTGCGGACCGGTTGAGTCCCGGACCGGCGATCTTGTTCGACACTGACCCGACAGCCGGCGACTGGCGATCCGATGCGGCGCCGGAACAGCGGCTGGCCTTGTTCGCGGCGACGGTCCAACGCCGCTCACGCAGCGACGGGAGGCAGCCGAGGTGCTGCGGCGGTTTCGCGGCATGCCGTGGCGCGGTCACCCCTGCCACGTCCGGCTGTACGAACACTGGGCTATGCTGATGCTGGTGCCATGACGCTCGATCTGGACGATTGCGTTCTTGCCGGATCGGCAATAACCGCGCCGTTCCTGCAGGACGGTCTCGCCCAGGTGGTCGACCTGCCACGCGGGCTTGAGGCAGGCTGGGACAAGCTTCGCGGATCGTTACGAAGCGGTGGAGAGCATCGCGTCCATCAAACGTCACCACCAGGCTTGCGGCGGTTCTGGGGTATGGCCGGCCGGCGCGGCAGGATACGGTTGTCACCCGGGAGGGGCCGGAAGACGGCGGCTGGTTGCTGCCGGCGGCCGACGGCGCTGCGGCTGCGTGCCTGGTCGATCGCCAGTGACATCGATCTGGATGTGCCGGAACGAACACCGCGCGGCTGATCGCTCCAGCCCGACCCGTGTCGCACAACGGGTGCTGCTGGCACGTGGTGAGCGCGCCGGCTTGCTGACCAACGGCGAGAGGCTGCGGCTGCTTGTTGTGCGACCCGTCGCGTGCCGACAGTCACCTGACGATCGAACTGGCCGCATGGCGCGAGGCGCCGCTGCACCGGATTCGTTTCGATTGATCTTGGCACTGGCCGGCGCGGATGGCTTGCCGCGCTGCCCGGGTTCTGGAGGCCGCGCGGCTGCATCAGGTACGCAGGTCACCACCGAACTGCGCCGGCAGGCCAGGGAAGCGATCGTCGGCTTCATCAATGCGCTGCCGAACCGACCGGGCTTGATCCGGCGGTGCTTTGGCATGAGGGCCTGATGCTGGTCTACCGGCTGCTGTTCATCCTGAAGCTGGAAAGCGCCCGCCGAACCCGGCACAGGCTTCAGCTTCGCCTCGACCCGGCTGTGGCGCGATTCGTTGTCCCCGAACCGGGCGCTGGGACCGCTGGTGCGGCGGCATCTGGATCAGGGCCATGACACCGGGCGGATGCTGGAAACCGGGCTGCGGCATTGTTCGCGATCTTCCGCGACGGTCTGTCGTGCAGCGAACTGCACATCGCTCCGCTCGGGGGCGCCTGTTCGGTGCAGACACGACCCCGTTGCTGGACCGACTTGAATGGGGCGACCGCGCGGTGGCGATCCTGCTCGACCGGCTGATCTGGATCGCCGCAAGCGCGGTGAGCGCGCGCGGGTGCACTACGGCTCGCTGGACGTGGAAGACCTCGGCAGTATCTACGAAGGTCTGCTGGAGCAGGAGCCGGCGATCGCCACCGAACCGCTGATCCGCGTGCGGCGCGGCAAGCTGGAGGCGGTGGTTCCGGCGGAGCGCGAACCCGCCGATATCGCACCCGGTCAGTTCTTCCTGCGAACCGGTCAGGCTCGCAAGGCAACGGGATCGTTCTACACGCCGCATGAATTCGTGCGCTTCCTGGTGCGCGAAACCCTGGATCCCAAGATCGCGTCATTCAGCCCGCCCGACGATCCCCATCCCGCCCGGTTGCTGACATTGAAGATCGTCGATCCGGCCATGGGCAGCGGGCACTTCCTGGTGGAGGCCTGCCGCTACCTGGGCGAGGCGCTGCTGACCGCGTGCCGAGCGTGCGACGAACGCGGTCTGCACGATCGGATTGCCGCGCTGCCCGATCCCGACAACACGATTGCCGCCTATCTGCCGAGCCGTGGCTTCTCCGAACCCCGGGCGCGGGCGATCTGCCGGCGTCTGGTCGCGGTGCATTGCCTCTATGGTTGCGACCGCAACGAACTGGCGGTGGAACTGGCGAAACTCTCGCTTTGGCTGGAATCCTATGCGGAAGGACTGCCGCTGACCTTCCTGGATCACCGGCTGGTGCATGGCGATGCGCTGACCGGCCCGTTTTTGCGTCGCTGTCAACGTTGCCGGTGACCGGCGGTGCGCTCGATCCGTTGCTGGCGCGGGGTCACCGACCGGCTGCACCGCGCGCGTCCGGCCATGCGCGCGGTTGGTCGCTGAGTTGAACGCATCCATCGGTCGCGACGTCGCCGATCTGGCATCGAAACAGGCTGCCAAGGACCGTCTTGACCGCCTGCTGCATCCGTTGCGCCAGCTCGCGCAGGCCTGGGCCGGCGCGGCGATGCTGCATGAGCGGGACGGTGACGATGTCTGGCTGGCGCTGGCGGCGCACGTCGCCGATACCGGCGAATGGCCCGAACACCTGACCCAGCGGCAAGCCGCTTTGCTGGCGGCGGGAGCAGACGCGTCTGCCTGGGATCTGACGTTCCCCGAGGTGTTCCCCGGCGGCTTTTCGGTCGTGCTGGGAAATCCGCCCTGGGACGTCGTCCTGCCCAACACCAAGGATTTCGTCGCCGACTTCGACCCTTCGGTGCTTGACGCCCGCACGCGAAGCGACCGCACCGCGATCGAGCAGGCGGTGCTGTCGCGTCCGGAGGTGGCCGCCGCATTCGATGCCTATCGCGCCGGCTTCGATCGGATCAAACGTATCGCGCATCGCCTGTACCGGCACCAGCGGGTCAACAGCGGTGGAACCTCGACGGCAGGCAATCTCGATCTGTTCCGACTGTTTGCGGAACGCAACATGACACTGGTCGCGGCCGATGGCGCGATCGGCGTGCTGATGCCGTCGGCGTTCCATGCCAACGAAGGCACAACCGGCATCCGCCGGCTGTATCTGGACGAAACCAACCTGACGTGGTGCCTGTCGTTCGAAAACCGCCGCCGCATCTTCGAAATCGACAGCCGCTTCAAATTCGACCTGATTGTCGCGCATCGACCCGGACCGACAAGATCATTCCGCTGCGGCTTCTATCTGAACCGCATCGAGGACGCCGCCGATCCGGCAAAGATCATGACCTATGACAGGGTGTTTCTGAACACCTGTGGCGGTGCCAGCCTGACGCCGCTTGAACTGCGCGGTAGCGTCGATTTACGTATCGCGGAAACGCTGTTCGCCCAGACGCAACGGCTGCGCGCGTGGTGTGATGACCGTCACATCCGCTTTGGCTGCGATCTGCACATGACTGCAGATGCCGGTTGCTTCCAGACGGCGGACGTGGCCGGGATGGTGCTGCATGAGGGCAAGACATTCCACCAATATACCGATCCTGGGACAGCCAGCCGCGATACAGCGTCGCAGCCGGTGCGCTGCGGCCCGCGGTCGCCGAGGCGCGCGTCACTCCCGCCTGGTATTTCGCGACATCGCCCGATCCAATGACGAGCGCACGATGATCGCCTGCATTGCTCCCCCGGGAGTGGTGTTCGGCCACACCGCAACGGTGGAGAAAGGCACCCTGGGCACGCAGCGATCGCCGATGCCTTGATACTGTGCGCGCTGTTCAACTCGTTCCCATTCGACTGGCTGGTGCGGCAGAAGGCGGCGACGCATCTCAGTCTTTATATCCTGGATGCCTTGCCGGTGCCTCGGTTAAATCAGGCAGACCGGCGCTTTCTGGCCCGCGGCGCCTTGACGCTGACGTGCAATCACCCAGGGTACACTCGGCTATGGCAAGACCAGGTAACGAACGATACCATTCCGCCGTTACCAAAATCCGACGGCCTCCGCTGGGCCTTACGTGCTCAGATCGACGCCATTATTGCACGAGCTTATGGCCTGAAACGCGAATATTACGAGCATTTGCTGCAAAGCTTCAGCCAGCGCCTGTTTCCCGGCGCGGCCATGCTTTGTCTCGAAGCATTCGATGCACTGCAACAGAATCGACCGATAGACGTTTACCAACGGCACTTGGCTGGCACAGTGCTAGACTAAGGCAGCGGAAATTTGAGTTTACCTAAGCCAGCATTGCTGATACCACGCGTAATAAGTCAGGGCTGCTTCGCCTCCGGGTTCTGTCGGGTTACTGGCGCGATAAGCGCAAGATGGGTGCGGCTCCCGCCGCGCTCCTCGATAGCAGGTTATAACTGCCGACCACGCATAAAGAACATAAACGTCTCGGAGTTTGGAAACATATGAGTGCAAAACACAGTTCGATCCTGCGCGGCATCGCCGCGGCGGGGCGCGACCCTGCCTTCCAAGGCCGCTTTGGCCGACTTTTCCCGAACCTGCGCCCGGCTTCATTCGGTGCGACGCCGGCCGAGGAACAGGCCAACCTCGCTAAGCTTGCCGACCTCATGGTCTCAGAGTTCGATCCCCCGAAGGATGCACCCGACGCCGAGGAAAGCGGTATTCCCGCACTATATACTTACTTCGGACAATTCGTTGACCATGATTTGACGTTCGATCCGGACGGCAGTTTCCAGAAGCAAAAGGATCCGAACGCCGAGACGGATTTTCGTTCGCCGGCGTTCGACCTCGATAATATTTACGGCCGCGGTCCGGGCGACCAGCCTTACATGTACGATACGGATGGAATGTCCTTCCTGCTGGGTGATCCGATCACCCAGGGCAGGCCGCCCGGGGCAAAGGACCTGCAGCGTAACGCGGCCGGTCGCGCCCTGATCGGCGACCCGCGGAATGATGAGAACGCGATCGTTTCACAGCTTCAGGGACTATTGCTGCGCTTTCACAACCGCATGGTCGCGCAGCATCCTGGCACCGCGTTCGAGGACATTCAGACGCTCGTCAGGCACCATTATCAGTATATCGTCCTGAATGACTTCTTGCCGCGGATCGTCAACGCCACGGTGCTGGATGGGCTGAAAACCGGCGGCGCGTTTGATCGGGCCAAGCTCAAACTATTTACCGCATTCGACAATCCGTTCATGCCGATCGAATTCTCAGTGGCCGCCTATCGGCTCGGGCATTCCATGGTGCGGCCAAGTTACCGGCTGAACGATACAGTGCTGCTCCCGATTTTTCCGCTGCCACCGAGTGAAACGAAGGGTTCGCCGAATTTTCCTGAAGGCCTCACCGGGTTCCGGCGGCTGATTTCCGACTGGGCGTTGGACTGGGGCCGCTTCATCGATATCGACAAGCGCCCGTATGGCATCGACACCGATACGCCGACGCCGCCGCAGAAACTCGACAATTTCAACCGCCTGCAATTCGCCTATCGTATCGATACCGCGCTTGTCGATCCGTTGAAGAACCTGCCCAAGTCGGTCGCAGGCAATCCGCCGCCCTCGCTGGCGCTGCGCAACCTGATGCGTGGGCGCGAATTTGGGCTGCCGTCAGGCCAGGCAGTCGCGGATGCCATCGGCGTGTCAGCGCTGAAGGACAAGGACATCCTGATCGGTCAGGCGGTCGGAACACCGATTCCGAACATCGTCGACGCGGCGGGACAGGCCTTCGCTGGCAATTGCCCGCTCTGGACCTACATCCTCGCGGAGGCAATCCAGAACCAGACACCAATTATCATTCCGGTTGCAGAGCAGAAACAAATCACCACCCCGCAGCTTGGCCCGGTTGGCGGCAGGATCGTCGCAGAGGTCTTCCTCGGCCTGATGTTCGCTGATCCCGGCTCGTATCTGCGAATGGACCCGACCTGGACACCACGGTACGGCAAGGGATACGCACTGAAGGACTTTGTTGAGTTCGCCCTTGGCTGACAGCTGACCGTCAGCAGGCCGAAAACGCTTGAAGCCGTCGGAACGCCATCCGGCGGCTTCATTGCCGATGAAACCAGAGCGCCTTCAGGCTGACTGAAAATCGTCAGCGCACTCTATCTCTGTATTTGAGCGAGCAACTTTATCACCCGAACTGTTCCGGTCAGGGTGATGTTGCTCTGATCTGCAACGTTACCGCACCAGCGCCGCCGCGATCCGCTCCCGCGTCAATGGCATGTCCCTGATCCGCACGCCCAGCGCATGCGCCACCGCATTGCCGATCGCCGCGGCGGTCGGGCCGAAGGTGCACTCGCCCATGCCCAGGGTAGGCTGGTTTGGATTGGGTATGATCACCACGTCGAGCTCCGGGACCTCGGAGAACGTCATGATCGGGTAATGGGCCCAGTCCAGGGATGTGATCCCGTCGCCATCAAGCGTCACCTGCTCCTTCAGCGTCATGCTGGCGGCGTGGATGATGCCACCCTCCAACTGGTTACGCGCCCCGTCCGGATTGATCACCAATCCTGCATCGGCAGCGCACCAGACGCGGCGGAGCGAAATATCCTGGTCGATATCCAACGCTACCGCGACGCAGGCGTAGGCGGCCTTGTTCTTGTAGCGGCTCCACGCAATACCCAGGCCGCTTCCGGTGCCGGCCGGCCCGCGCGACGCCCAGCCACACCGGTCGGCGACGTTCTCGATCAGCAGCCTGGCGCGCGGGTCGGACAGCAGGGACAGCCGGTAGGCCACCGGATCGATGCCGGCTCGGTCGGCCAGTTCGTCCATGAAGCATTCCAACGCGTAGACGTTTGGCAGGGCGCCCAGGCCGCGCAGCGAGGACGTGCGCACCGGCGTTTCCAGCGCCAGATGATGGACCACCCGCTTGGCCGGAATGTCATACAGCGGGAAGGCGTTGCGGGTGCCGCCACCGCCATTGGCCTCGGTAGGATCGTTTGCCTTGGCGGGGGGCGGCTTGCTTGGCAAAGCCTCGTGCGCCAGCATCGTGCCGCCGAATACCGGGCGTTGCACATGCGACCCGGCCCATACCTCCGCCGTCCAGTCGACCGGTCGGCCGCTATCGTCCAGGACGGCGCGGAGCCGGGTCATGTGAGCGGTGCTGACCGGTTCGAAGCCGAATTCCTCCTCCCGCCGCCATTGCACGCGAATGCAATGATCCGGAATCTGCATCGCGATGATCGCGGCGTCCAGGGCGGCATCATCGGCGCCGTTGTGACCGTAGCAACCGGCGCCCTGGGCATGCCGGACGACAACCTTGTCGCGCGGCAGATCCAGGATGGCGGACAGGCTGTTGCGCAACGGATAGACGCCCTGGGTGTGCGACCAGACCGACAATGTCCCGTCACGATACTCGGCCAGCCCGCACGATGGCGCCAGCGCCGCGTGGGCGACGAACGGGCGGGAGTAGGTTTCACTGACAACCGTCCCGCTCTCCGCGGGCGGAGCTGCATCGCCGATGTGCCGGTCGTCCGAGGGCTGACCGCGGAACCACGCCGCCTCCTGCTGCTCCGGACGCAATATCCGCACGCCGGTCCATTTCGCATGCGCCGGCGCGGCCACGGCGGCGCGCTGAACGGCTGTTTCGTCCGACCCTACAAACGCCACGAAATCGCCGACGCGAACAACGCGGATCGTGGCGCCGGCCGCCCTTTCGATCGCGGTCGTGTTCAGGGTTTCCAGTCGCGCCCCCCTGGAGGGTTGACGAAGTACCCGAGCATGCAGCATGTCGGGGCGGACGATGTCGTGGATGAAGGCGGCACCGGTCACCTTGGCGATCAGGTCGCGGCGGGGCACCGGCTGGCCCACGACCTTATAGTCGGCGGGCGCCTTGGGCGGCACAGCGCCTTCAATATCCGCTGCGAAATCTTCCGGACCGGAGAAGCTCCAGTAGTCGTGTCCGGTCGGATTGCCGTCCTGCAGGAACACCCCGTCGTCGATCGACAGTTCCTCCGGTGCGCAGTTCAGCCGCTGCGCCAGGCGGCTCGTCACCCGCGCCCGCAATTCGGCGCTGATCAGGCGGACGGACCGGCCGGATACTTCGATCGACTGGCTGGAACTGGTGGAGCCCTCGTCGGGGGCATCGGCGGTGTCGCCGGACAGGATGTCGATGCGGTCGATCGCCACGTCGAGCTCCTCGGCTGCAATCTGTGACAGAGCGATCAGCACGCCCTGGCCGATCTCCACCTTGCCCACCGCCAGCCTGACCGTGCGGTCGGGCTGGAATCGCAGCCATTTTTCCATACGACGGTTGTTCTGGATGCTCAGCGGCAGGGTGTCGCTCATGCCGGCGCTCCGATGCTGGCGGCCTTCTGCACCGCGGCGATGATGCGGGTGTGGGTGCCGCAGCGGCAAAGATGTTTGTCCAGCGCGGCGACGATGTCCGCTCGCGACGGATGTTTGTTGCGGTCCAGCAGCGCCTTGGCGCTGATGATGATGCCGGACAGGCAGTAGCCGCACTGGCCGGCCTGTTCCTCCAGAAACGCTTGCTGCAACGGATGCGGGTTGGCGGCGGTGCCCAGGCCCTCGATGGTGGTGATGGCACGGCCGGCAACGGAGCCGATTTCGCGGGCGCAGGCATAAGCGGCCTCGCCGTCGATCAGCACCATGCAGGTGCCGCACTGTTCCAGTCCGCAACCGTAGCGGGAGCCCTTCAGATCCAGCTGGTTGCGCAGCACATCAAGCAGCGGTGTGGTCGCGTCGACATCGACACTCACAGGCCGCCCGTTGACAGTCAGTTCGATGGTCATCGTGTTGTCCCCCTGTCGGCTTGTCCCGCTGTCGGCTAAGCTTGCACCCGGTCCGAGTTCCACGGCAATTCCCACAGCTCCGGATTGCACAGCTTGTCCGCCAGCGCGGTGGAAATCGCGTCGAACAGCGCCTCGCCCTTCTCCGGCGTCGCGGCGTCCGGATTGCCGATGACCCCGGACGCCGATCGGCTGCCGACGCTGCGCCAGCGATAGACGCCGCCACCGACGACATCCGCAACGTCGGGCGAGGTGTTGGATTTGGCCAGCGGGATCCGGTCCAGCGCCACCAGGTCGGGTCGCACCGCCATCATCATCGAGGTCTCGGCTTCACAGGCGTGCTGCAAGCCGCCCTGGGTCTCCAGGATCTTCGCGATCGCCACCGCTGCTGCATACCAATAGGTGAACTGCACGATCGGCACGCCCAGTTTCGGTGTCAGGTCGTCGGTGATGCTGCGCAGCGCGTTTTCGTTGCCGCCATGCGCGTTGAGCAGCACGATACGGCGAAACCCATGCCGCACGACGGATCGCACCACGCCCTCAACCAAGGCAGCAAAAGCCGCATTGTCCAGCGTGACCGTCCCGCCGAAGCTCATGTGATGTTCGGACAGGCCGGTCCAGAGGACGGGCAATACCAGGTACAGGCTGTCCCTTCGCCAAGGCCTTCTCGGCGGTGCGTGCGGCGACCGTCTCCCCAAGCATCGAGTCGACCTCGACGGGCAGATGCGGTCCGTGCTGTTCCAGCGAAGCGACGGGCAGGATGACAATGGCATCCCGGCTTGCCTGCTCCCGCAATTCATCCGCGCGCAGCCGGCGCCACTCATGATGCATGATGGTTCTCCCGTTTCGCTGGCCGGTGTCCGCGCCGGCTTGTATCGATCCCTGGTTCGCCGCACACGCGCGCCTGCCAGATAGAGGGGTACCAGCGGCCCCGATGCAAGGCCATGCCGGCGCCCCGCACGGAAGGCTATGGGAGCACCGCAGGCCTGGAAAGGCGAAATCAGATGGGCAGGACGGAAACGGTGGACTTGCGTCGAACCCGCCGATATCACGGTTCTGTCATGAACAACGACGGCTCTTGATGACGCAGGCTCTTGCTGCACTTTCTGCGTCCATCGAGCAGCTTGTGGTATCCGCCGCGCCGCTGCTGGCCGCGATCCGAACAAGCCCCAATCATCACGTCACCGGCTTGGTTTGCCAGCGCGATGTCATCATCACGCCTGACCAGGCGCTCCCGTTGCTCGATAGCTATACGGTCGTACTGCCAAATCGCCCTTTGGTCGCCGCCCGGCCGGGACCGCGGGATCCGCGCGCCAATCTGGCGATGCTGCATCTCGACAGCCCGTGCCCGCTGCTCAATCCCGAGATCGCTACCGCCGCCGTCGGCAGCCTGGTCGTCGTCCTCGGTGCCGATGCCGATGCATCGCCCACGGTCCGGCTGACCACGGTGCATCGCTTTGTCCGCACTGCGGACGGTCCGATCCCGGTGCTCGATTTGACCAGCGACGGCCTCGTTCAAGGTAGCCTTGTTCTGGATCCCTCTGCCCGGCTCGTCGGCCTTGTGGCTCTGGGTCCGAACCAGGAAGTCATGGTGATCCCCAGCGCCAACGTCAGCCGAATGCTGATCCCCGATCAGCACGCCCGCACCTCTCCCCCGGCCGCCGTTCGGCAGGTTCCAGCCAACCGCCGCGGCTGGCTGGGCGTCGCGCTGCAACCAATCGTCGTGCCCAACCAACTGGTGGCGTGGACGGGTCAGACCTCCGGCCGGATGGTCGTCAACGTAACCAAGGGTGGCCCGGCAGAGGTGGCGGGCATGCGGGTCGGGGATGTGTTGCTGGCGCTCGATGACACCAGCGCATCCGGTCCGTAGGCGTTGCGTGCTTTTCTGGGGGCGGACCGGATCGGTGCCACCGTGGAAGTGAAACTGCTGCGCGACGGCGTGATGCTCACCACCCAGGTGACTGTCGCGGTCCAGCCGGAGTAGTGTCCGATCCCGGCGAAGCGGCCGTGCACAGCGAACGCGTTTCGTCGCGCGAAGCGGCCGCTTCCCGCATATCGCCATGCATCGCCCTGCTCTGATAGGCGATGCGAGCGGCCCGCTACCACACGCCCGGCACCAGCCGAAAGCGCACCTTGGCGGCATAGTCGCGGTAGCCCGGAAGTCCATCCATCAGCATCGTCTCTTCGCTCAGAGTGCGCAGCGCCAGCAGCGGCATCAACAGCACGAGGCCCATGAGGCCCCAAAGTGAACCCAGCAGCAGCGGCGTGCCGATCATCAGGAATATCGCGTCTGCGTACATAGGATGGCGTACCACCGCGTAGGGGCCGGTGGAGATGACGATCTGACCACGCTCCGGCTGCAGCCGTATCGTGGTGGACGCGAAGCTGTTCGCGCGCAGGACGCTGGTCCAGGCGTAGAACGCGGTCACGATCAAGGCGGCACCCAGCCCTTGTGCCCACACTGGCGCATGCGACCAACCGAAGCGTCGAGCGTCCAGCGCGATGAAAACAAGCCAACCGGCAAAACCTGTCACAATGGCGGCCATCAAGATCCGGTCCTTGGGTTTCTGACCGGCGCCGACCGGCGACTTCATCCGCTCGGCCAGAAGGGCCGGATCAACCCTTCGCAACCACACGCCAGTCGCCACGCAGCACACATCGAACAGTGCGAGAAAGATCCATGCCTGAGGCCAGGCTACGGTGCCCGCCGGAAGGAACAGCAACAAACCCAGGACACCGAGGAAGCTGAGGTTCTGGACGACCACCTTCAGCATGATGACGCGACCCTCCCATGTAACCCTCCAGTGCAACGCTGGGGGGCGCCCCTGCGGGACCAGCCCGCTTCAGCTTAATCCGGATGGCAGCGGATGTCTCGATGCCGCGGGTTGGCCGCATCCGTGCTGAGCGGTCTCTTCCTGCTGGCGCTCGGCGACGAGACCGACCCGTCAAGCCGACCACCCAGGGGACGTTGCCGGCATCACAATGACACGTGAACCAGTGTCCGAAGCCCATAGCCTATGCCGAATGAGAGACTTGCGGCGCTCATGCCGATCAACAGTGTTTCCGTCCCGGAGCGAACCCACCCTGCCAGCGACCAGCGGCTTTTGAGAGCCCCGATGGCGAAGAAGACAAATCCTGTCGCGATCGCGCACCATGCCTCACTGTAGGCCACAAGATAGCTGACCAGGGGCACCAGGCCGCACAGCACGAACGCGGCCGACGTGCTGAGGGCGGCCACAACAGGTGACTTTACGGCCGGCGACAGACCGTACTCCTCGACCGCCATGGTCCTTGCCCAGAGATCTTCATCTGATGAGATGACATCGACGATCCGTTCCAGTTCGGCGCCGGAAAAGCCCTTCAGGGCAAAGATCTGCCGGATTTCCTCTCGCTCACCGGTGGGTTCCACCGCGATGTGCTTTCGCTCGATGGCCAGCAGACGCTGATAATCATCGAGATCAGCTTTCGTGCTGCTGTAGTTGCCGGCGCCCATCGCAAAGCCGTCGGCGATCAGGTTGGCCAATCCCAGCACCAGCACCACGGTTCCGGGCATGTCCGCACCAACCACCCCGGCAACAATCGCGAATGTGGTGATGGTGCCATCGATCCCGCCATAGATCCAATCACGCAGGTAATTTCCGCGCGTGTCGCGGGCCAGGCGCTCGCGGATTTCAGCCGCGCTATGATTGTGCTCCAACGGCGCGGCTGGCACCGAACGTTTGGGATTCATGCTTGTCGGACCGCTGGATGATCAAATCGGTTGCGGGACGCCGGCGCCACCTTGGCAGGAAATCGCCGCGAACTCGTTAGTACGTACCGGTGCGGACAGAAACCGGCACCGCGGATCTGGCGCAACCGTCCGATTGCATACAACCGGACTGTGGGCTGCCGGGCGAAGTACCGATACCGTCCGCCGGGGTCGATCCCCTGAGTGCGGTCGGCTGAGGTCGAGCCAATTTC
Organism: uncultured Alphaproteobacteria bacterium; assembly: GCA_963790515.1. Classification (GTDB taxonomy): domain Bacteria; phylum Pseudomonadota; class Alphaproteobacteria; order Acetobacterales; family Acetobacteraceae; genus Rhodopila. Next base: position 69,907 of record CAWBPF010000023.1, read on the forward strand.
TGGCGTAAATCGTCCTCTTGAACAAAGCCGGTTCTACTCCGTCAGCGCCGGCACCTTGCGCTTCACGCGATTGCGCAGCACCGACAGCCCGAGCGTTCGTATGTCTCCCACGTCCAGGGCCACGGCGGTAATGATGTAGATGGCGCCCCCCATCAGCGTCGCTGCGCCCAAACCGAACCAGTTCAGCGGAAATCGGACCAGCGCCAGCGCCACGGCCATCGGCACGATCGCAGCGACGCAGCGGACCACCTGTGCTGCCGGCAGCCAAACCGGAAACAGCGATGTTCCCAGGAACCACGCGCCCACCACGGTGGCGGACTGGCATAGCAGCGCCGTCCAGGCCGCACCGAACATGCCATAGCGCGGCACCACGTAGAGATTGAGCGCGATGTTCAGCGCCGTTGCCGGCACATAGGTCCACAACATCATCAGTGGCCGGCCGGACAGATGGAACGCATGGTCGATGAAATGGGACCGCACCCCGCGTGCCAGGGCGGTGAAGCTCATGATCGGCAGCAGTGCCGCGACGCCTGACCGGAACGCCGGTCCGACCAGCGAGGCGGACACATAGTCCGCGGTCAGCGCAAGACCGACGCAGGCCGGCAGCGTTACGGCCAGCAGCGCGATCCCGTTGCGGCCGGCCTGGATCCGCGCGGCTTCCCGGCCCTGATTTTCCAGCACCTGCACCACCAACGGGAAAGTCGCGGTCGAAATCGAGGAGCAGATCAACGTCGTCGGCCGTTCCACCAGGCTATAGGCGACGGCAAAGATCCCAAGCACTTCGGCACCGGCAAGTGACCCAAGCAGGAACCGGTCGCTGTTCTGCAGGATCATTCCGGTCGCTGCGACCGCGACCAGCGGCCACGCATATTCGACCAGCCGCACCAGTTCGGCCTTGTCCAGGGCACCGGCGGTGTGCCGGATCGGCGAGACCAGCAGCCGAAAATCGATCAAGGAGCAGATGACGGCGGCAATCAGCAGCCCGAGGACAATCGCTTCCGGACCGGGTCCAACGAGGTAGAGGGCAATAAGACCAAGGCCAAAGCCCAGCACCGCATGGAGGCATTCAATGGTGTTGAACCGGCCCATAAGGTTGGAGGACCGATTGACGGACTGGTTCAGTTGCACGAGCGATCGGAACAGCAGCATCGGCAGCGCCAGCCAGGCGGGGATGCGATACACATCCGGCAAATCAACCAACAGCCCCACGCCGATGCAGATAGCGGCGATCGCGGCGCTCATGGCATAGAAGACGACGTACGCTTCTTTCAGCAGCCCGTCGCGGCGCCCGGCCAGAGCCGCACCAGGGAAAAAACGCATCACCGCGATGGGCAACGCGTAAAACAGCGACGTCTGCAACACCAGGACGGCGGAGAAGACATAGCTGTAGCTGCCGAATGCCGCCGGCGACAACAGCCGCGTATAGGCATATATCATTAGAAACGCAATGAATGCCGGAACCAGGTTCGATGGGATATAGCCGATGATCTGGCGATACACAGTGGCGATGCCTCGTAAGCGAATGTGACGGTCCCGGTGTAGCCTACCGGTAATTCAACACAATTGGTTGAAGAATTCCCGTACACCCACACGCCATAAGGGAAATAAGGACCAAACCATTGTACAATATCCAATTTCCCAACAACCATAATCATGGCTGACAGGCTCATCCGAAACCAAATCACGTTGGCATGACGGCTATCGTTTCAATCTTCTCCCCGCCGGTTCAATAGAACGGTGGGGGAATAGGCGATGATGCCAACGTATGTCGCGCTCACGGCATTGACCAGCCAGATCCGGGTGGAGGAGCTCACGGCGGTCGCCGCTGCCCTGCAGACGCAGGTTATGCGGGACTTCGCGCCCCAATGGGGCATCGGCGCCGTGATCGCGGCGGCTTCATTCGAAGCCATTCCGGCCGGACACATTCCGATCATAATCCATGACACGCTGGAAGGCGAAGCCGTCAACGGCTTCCACCGAACCCGCAACGACGACACACCCTATATCCTGGTGCCCTACGGGCCGACCTGGTCGCTGGCGGCAAGCCATGAATTGTTGCGCATGCTGGCGAACCCAACGGGCTCGGCCCGCCGACCGGGAGCGTCCTGCATGCCAGGGCAGGGAACGGTCGAATATCTGATCGACGTGTGCGCGCCATGCCAGGACATCGCCGCCGCCTATGCGATCGACGGCATTGTCGTTTCGGATTTTTGTACCCGGGCGTTTTTTGGAGACAGCGGGCCAAAATACAGCTTCAGCGGCGCGGTGCAGGCGGCATTCGCCCCTGCGGCCGGCGGCGTGGTCACCTGGTTTGCCGATGACGCCTTGGTGTATCAGGCGCGCGCCGATCATCGCGGCAGGGTTAGGGTGCACGGCGGCTTTTCCCCGGCCAATCGCGCCCGGATGCTGCTGCGGGAATTGGTGGACATGCTGACGCCCGAAAGGCTGTCCGGGCTGGCGAATGCCCCCCGCACCAGTCGCCTGCAGGAAGCGGAGCAGAACGCCAGGCGGGCGCGTCTGGCCAACACGATCCGGTTCCGCGACGATATTGCCTGGCGCTTCGGTCACGGTTCCGCGGATCCGCTCGTCGCGACGGCAAGCCGGACCGGCAGGCGTCAGAAACCCTATGTCGCCGCCGATGCCAAATCTGGCCAGCAACGGGCAAGTGAGGATGTAGCGACGACCTTCCGCACCGCCTCCTGATCCTGTTGGCTCATGCTCTGCCGCCATCGGTCGGCGACCAGGTTGGTGGCGCGAAAGACGTCAAAGTAGCCTGACGCCTGGTCGTGTCGAGTGCTGGTGTCGAGAAATGCCGTGGTTCGCGGATCCCAGTGCAAGCCGGCGAAGGCGAACAGCTCTCGTGCCACAGTCTCCGGCTGGCGGCACAGATGTTCGTAGATGACGACCCGGGCGTTCGGCAGCTTATCCAGTGCCTCGACGGCGGGTTCATTGAACGCGACCCAGCACCAGGCCAGTTTGGCGGGGATCGGCAGATCGCTGAAAGCCGCCGTATCAATGCCATCTTGTGCAGCCCGAGCCGCGGCGGCGGCCATATCCAGTGGCGTTCCTGCGGCGCCGCGGGCGAACTGGTTGGTGGCGTGCCCGGCCATCAATGACGCCACCTGACCGCAAGGATGGCGCAGGATGAAAACACACCGCGACTGCGGCATCGCACGGGCGACATGGTTTCCATCCCAGTTCACCAGCTTGACCACCGCGCGGACGGAACGCCATCGTCCTGGGATCATCAGATCGGGGACATCGAGTTGTTGGGTGACACGAGACAAAGGCGCGAACCGTCGTGCCGCCGCCAGCGCCGTGGCGAGTATCATCCGGGTCGTATGCAGAGCGGCCGGCCGAAACGATTTCTTGAAGCTTGGCCGCTTCACGGCCACCCGCAAACTACGCTGGCAGATCCATTCGATAAGCTGCTCGGCCGGATCCACCTCTGGTCGCGCCGACGTCAATTCATCAGGTTCATGCCGATAAAGTACGTCGGGATGACTATCAAATATCTTCGCCAGCCAGCTCGTCCCGGAACGTGGCGAGCCCAGTACCGAGTATCGCGGACTCAGCAAGTTGCCGCCACCTTTCATTTTCTGTACCAAATACAGAATGATATGATATACCAACGAAAGGAGATCCATTTGTGCGAGCAAGGCTAATACCGAGCATGACTTGCCGCAGCTCCTTGGATCTGGAAAACAGAATTCTTTTTGCATCGCTTTGATGGGCGACACCATATCTAATGAAGCCATTTCGCGCGTTTTTGTTGTTTTGTATCAAAAGGTTACATAGTCCAGTTTCGTTCTGACAGCGAGCAGTTATTGAAATGAAATATCCATGTCTCTTAGTTGCTCTGTTATTGCTGTGCTTTACCGGATCGGTTCGTGCACAGCGACCTGATGCGACCCACGAGCAGGATGTCGTGCATCTACCGGCAGATGTCGTTACGCACCAGTCGTTGCAACTGCCTGACCGCTTGCTGCGGTTCGCCGCAACCGCGGGCAGCATCCGACTGCGCGATGGCAAGGATGCGCCCCTGACGGATATTGCCTTCATCGCCTATCAGGCCGACGGGGCTGATGTGGCAACCCGTCCGGTGACCTTTGTATTCAACGGCGGCCCTGGAATGGCGTCAGCCTGGCTGCAGATGGGTGCGCTGGGACCGTGGCGCGTGCGAATAGACGGCGCAACAGATGGACCGTCTGTTTCCGCCGTGCCGGTCCCAAATGCCGATACATGGTTGGATTTCACCGACCTTGTATTCATCGATCCGCCTGCGACGGGCTATTCGCGCATTGTCACATCGGACGCGGACGCCCGCCGGCGCCTGTTATCCGTCAATGGCGATATCGATGCGCTCGCGGAAGTGGTCCGCCGGTGGCTGGATCGCAACAACCGGACCGTATCACCAAAGTACATCGTGGGCGAAAGCTATGGCGGCTTCCGCGGACCTAGGTTGGCGCGGGCGCTGCAATCGGATCAAGGAATCGGGGTCGCGGGTCTGATCCTGCTGTCCCCGCTGCTCGACGCCCATGTCGAAAGCGGCTTCGCCGATCCGCTCGGCTGGGCCGACCTGCTGCCGTCCGAGGTCGCGGTGATGCGCGCCAGGCGTGGGCCGGTCGCCTGGGCCGATATGGAGGATGTCGAAACCTATGCGGCAGGTGAATACCTGGTCGATATCCTGCGCGGCGGCGGCGATGCGGCCGCGATCGACCGGCTGACAACGCACGTCGTCGGCCTGACTGGCCTCGATCCGGCGCTCGTGCGGCGCCTGGGCGGACGACTGGACCGATCCGCGTTTCAGCGCAACGTGGTGGCGGGGCGGGTCAGCAGCGTCTATGACGCAACGATCACCCGTCCGGACCCGGTGCCGCGCACGCCGGCCGGTCGTTTCCCCGACCCGGTGCTCAACGGATTCGAAGCGCCGGTCACCAGCGCCATGATGGCGGTCTACGTCGACAAGCTGAACTGGCGGCCCGAGACGACGTATCACCTTGCGAATGATGATGTGGCGTCCGGGTGGGACTGGGGGCGTGGCCTGGGCCGACCCAAGTCACTCAGTGCCTTGAATGGGGCGCGATCGGTTGACCCACACCTGCGGGTGTTGATCGCGCATGGGTTGTTTGACCTGGTCACCCCGTATTTCGGAACCGAGCGGATGTTGCGTCTGTTGCCGGCGATGGACGGCGCGGCACCCATCGTACTCCGGGTCTATCCGGGCGGACACATGTTCTATTTCGGCAATTCGTCGCGCGCCGCGTTGCGCGTGGATGCAAAAGCAGTGTTCGATCCGGATAACCAAACGGGGGTATCACGATGAGCTTCGATTTCACCGGCCGCAAGGCTGTCATTTGTGGCGGCAGCCGCGGCATCGGCCGGGCCATCGCGCTGGGCATGGCGGCGGCCGGCGCCGATGTCTCGATCTGCGCCCGCGGTGCCGAGACGCTGGAGCAGACCCGCGCGGAGATCGCCGCGACGTGGTCACACGGCGCATGCCGGGCCGGTCGACCTGGGCGACGAGGCGCGATCAAGGCTACATCGCCGGACGCGGCCGCCGCGCTGGGCGGGATCGACGTGCTGGTGAACAACGCCTCGGCGTTCGGCTCGACCGATGACGAGGCAGGCTGGGTCGCCAGCCTGGCGATCGACATGCTGGCGATCGTGCATGCGACTCAGGCGGCGCTGCCGTTCCTGAAGGAGTCGAAGGGCTGCGTGATCAACACGTCCTCGATCTCGGCGCTGCGGTCCGCGGCGCGGCAGCCGCCGTACGGCGCGATCAAGGCGGCGGTGATCCACTACACCAACACCCAGGCGGCGATGTACGCGCGCAGCGGGATCCGGGTGAACGGCATCGCGCCCGGCTCGATCGAGTTTCCCGGCGGCGTGTGGGACCAGCGGCAAGACCGAGAACCCGCAAGCTCTACGGCGCGGTGCTGAACTCGATCCCGTTCGGCCGGCTGGGCACGCCGGAGGAGGTCGCCAACGTGGTGATGTTCCTGGCCTCCCCGCTGGCGTCGTGGGTGACCGGGCAGACGATCGTGGTGGATGGCGGCCAGTTGCTGTAGCGCTACCGGGCAGGACCCCGTATCGACGCTGGCTGACCCGGAAGTTTGATGTTCGGGCCAACCTGGATCGGCTTGCCGTTGACAATCCGGAACACCTGCAGATCCTTGTCGATGTAGTTGCCGACGTAAACATATTCGCTGTTCGGGCTGTAGGCGATGCCTTCCGGCAGGGCGCCCAGCGGCGCTTTGCCGGTGACGGTCAGCTTGCCGCCGGCCCGATCGACATGACCGCCAGCTCGCCACCCTTGGTCTTGAACCAGTCGCTTCGCTTGGCGCCGGAGCCAAGCAGCAGCGGGGTGATCGCCCAGTTTGCCGTTAGGCGAAATGGCGAAGCCCTCGGGCCCGTTGCCGGGTGACATGATGTCGACCACGTGCGGATGCGGGCCGGTGGCCTCGATGGTCACCTCGGCGTCGGCATTGTTCTTCATGGCACCGGTGGTCGATGCGATGACGTATTTGCCGTCCGGCGTGATGTCGATGTTGTATGGGTTGATCGCGGCGGGAATGTCCAGTGACTTGTCATAGGTGACCTTCTGGCCGTCGATCGTCAGCACGGCGATCTTGTTGACCAGGTTGAGGCAGACGAAGGCGCGCTTGCCGTCCGGGGCGATGGCAACGGCGGCGGCTTCCTGCTCCAGCGGAACGTCGCCCAGTGATTTCACCGCGCCATCCTGGATCGACAGCACCGAAACGCTTTTGCCGTTGCGGTTGGCGGTCAGAGCCAGGTCGCCCTTGTGGGAAATCGCCATGCCGGATGGCTGCATGCCAACCGTTACGGTATCAGTCAGTTTCGGCGGGTTGGCGGTCAGATCGATAACGAACAGCTTGTTGTCGGGCGCGACTTTCCACGCGCTGCCGTCCTGGTTCATCACCACCGAATTTGCCACCAGTCCCAGCTTGCCGTCGGGCGTGATCTGCAGGTTGGTGGGCGGCCCAAGCAGCGAGTTCATCAGCGGAAGGGAGGCGCGGATGCGGGGCTTGGCGGGATTGGAGACATCCATCACCAGAACGGCGTCCTTGCCGGGTGCGCTGTTCACCTGACCGTTGGCATCGAAGGTGATCTTCTCGTCAAGGCCGATAAGAATGTCGTGGATGCTGGCCAGGGCGGGTGTCGTCGTTAGTGGCCCGCAGGACATCAGCAGCGCGGCGCGCAGGCGCATGGTCGGTTCCCCCGTTGGTTTATCGTTCCAAACAATGTTAGCCGCAGGCGGTGGACGGCGCAACCTTGACGCTTGAAAGGTCGGGTGCAACCGTGGCCGACAGGGAGAAAGTCGATGAAATTCGGTGTTTTTTACGAGCATCAGTTGCCGCGCCCATGGACCGCGAACAGCGAGTATGAGCTGTTCCAGAATTCGCTGTCGCAGGTCGAACTCGCGGACAAGCTGGGCTACGACTACATGTGGGAAGTCGAGCACCACTTTCTGGAAGAATACTCCCACTCCTCGGCGCCCGAGGTGTTCCTGGCCGCCGCCAGCCAGCGGACCAAGCGTATCCGGCTGGGGCACGGCATCATTCAGTTGACCACCAACCAGCCGCACCGCGTGGCGGAACGGGTGGCGACGCTGGATCAGATCTCCGGCGGGCGGGTGGAACTGGGCATGGGCGAGGGCGCCGGTCCGGCGGAGCTGCATCCGTTCGGCGTCCGGGTGCGCGACAAGCGCGACCGCTGGGAAGAGGCGGTGCAGGCGATCATCCCGATGTTCACCCAGGATAGCTGGGAATTCCATGGCAAGTATCATGATTTCCCGGCGCGCAATGTCGTGCCGAAGCCGTATCAGAAGCCGCATCCGCCGCTGTGGGTGGCTTGCTCCAATATCCGCACCATCGGCGAGGCCGGCCAATGGGGCATGGGCGCGCTCGGGTTCAGTTTCGTCTCGCCTGATGCGGCGCGGGCCTGGGTGCACAGATACTACAACATGTATCTGCATCAGCCGCGCCGGCTGACCGACTACGCGACCAATCCGAACGTGGCGATCGTCAACGGCTTCATGTGCGCGCCGACCGATGAGGAGGCGCTGGAGAAGGCCGCCGGCTGGACCTTCTTCATTTTCGCCCTGGCGTATTACGGTCGCAAGGGTGTCGACGCGCCGGGCAAGGGCGATCTGTGGCGCGAGTATCAGGATTGGCGTCACACCGAGAAGGCCCAGGCCGCGCTGCGCAACGGACTGATCGGTTCGCCTGAAACGATCCGCAAGCGGCTGCGGCAGTTCGAGGAAGCGCATGTCGATCAGGTGATTCTGCTGAACCAGGCGGGCAAGACCAGCCATCAGGATATCTGCGAAAGCCTGGACTTGTTCGCGCGCGAGGTGATGCCGGAATTCCATGGCCGGCAGGCGCAGCAGGATGCGTGGAAGCAGGACGTGCTGGACGGACGGATCGTGCTGGAGGATCTGGATACCGAACGATACGATCTCTACGCGCACCAGAACGAAGACATCGTCCGGATGACCCCGGAACAGCTCAAGCAGCGAATGGCGGAGAAGGAACGGCTGGCGACGGCGGCGCGATAGGCCGCGTTCAACGCGCGGGGACGAAACATTTGCCTCAGGAGGGTTTGGCCATGGATGGCATACAGCATAATCGCTACCGTTATATTCAAGACGCACCGAATCTCCGGCTCGCTTGGTGCGGAAATCACCGGGGTCAATCTTGTCGCAGCCGGTGGACGACGCGGTGCTGGCGGAAATCCGCAGCGCACTGCTGGAGAATCTGGTCATCTTCTTCCGCGACCAGGACATGACCCCCGCCACATCTGCTGGCGTTTGCCCGGCGTTGGGGCGAAATCCACATGCATCCCTTCATGGCCGGCATGCCGGACTATCCGGAAGTGCTGGAACTGGTGAAGAAGCCGACCGACAAGCGCAACTTCGGCGGCGACTGGCACACCGACCAGATGTTCGCACCGGAACCGGCGATGGGCACGATGCTGTGGGCCAAACAGGTGCCGGACGCCGGCGGCGACACGATGTTCACCAATCAATATCTCGCCTATGAATCGCTGTCGGACGGCATGAAGCGCCTGATCGCCGATGTCCGCGGGGTGTGCGTCGGGGACAAGAAGAAGGGCGGGGTGTCTCGCCTGGCCCACAACGCCGCGACCATCTCGATGACGACCGTGGAACCGCCGAAGGACCTGCAGACAACCTCGCTGCACCCGCTGGTGCGAACCCATCCGGAGACCGGCCGCAAGTCGCTCTATATCGGCGGACACGTCCATTATCTGGAGGACATGACCGAGGAAGAAAGCCGACCACTGATCCAGTACCTGTACGATCACTCGACTCAACCCGCCTTCACCTGCCGGTTCCGCTGGCAGCAGGGATCGCTGGCGTTCTGGGACAATCGGTGCACCCAGCATTTCGCCATCAACGACTATCCGGCGGAAACACGCGTCATGCACCGCGTGACGGTCCGCGGCGACAAGCCGTTCTAGGAGAGCGCATGCGCCAGATGGTGATGGTGGGTTTCCTGCAGGCGCAGAACTGCACAAACCTGGTCAGTTCCTGGCGGCATCCGGAATCGCGCGAGGATTCGACGTCCGCCGACTACTACCAGACCATCGGCCGGGTGCTGGAGGAAGGCAAGTTCCATGTCGGCTTCTTCGACGACCGGCTGGCGATGCCGGACCGCTACGGCAACGACCATCGGCATACCGTCGAGCATGGCATCCGCTGCGTGAAGATGGACCCGGTGACGGTGCTGACCGTCATGGGCATGGCGACCAAGCGGCTGGGACTGGGCGCCACCCGGTCCACCACCTATTACGAACCGTTCGATGTCGCCCGGACCTTTGCCACGCTGGACCTGATGACCGAAGGTCGCGCCGCCTGGAATGTCGTTACCTCGATGAACGACGGCGAAGCGCTGAACATGGGCAAGGACGAGCATCTGGAGCACGATTCCCGCTACGACCGCGCCGACGAGTTCATGGAAGTCGTGCTCGGGCACTGGAATTCGTGGGACGACGACGCGATCGTGCACGACAAGAAGACCGGGCTGTTCGCCCATCCGGACAAGGTGCGGCGGCTGGATCACAAGGGCGAATGGTTCAAGTCGCGCGGCCCGTTCACCGTGCCACGGTCGAAACAGGGCCATCCGGTCATCATCCAGGCGGGGCAGAGCGGACGCGGCAAGCAATTCTCGGCGCGCTGGGGCGAATTGGTGTTCGTCAGCACCCCGGTGAGCATGGAGCATGGCCGGCAGACCTATCGCGACCTGAAGGCCGAGGCCGAACGCCAAGGCCGTGATCCCGACCACCTGACGATCACGCCATCGGCCTATATCGTTTGCGCCGAAACGAAAGCCGAGGCCGAGGACAAGATGGCACTCATCGAAACGCTGGCGACCGACGAGGACGCACTGTCCTTGCTGTCGGAAGCGATGAATTTCGATTTCGCCACCAAGGGACTGGACGAACCATTCACCGATGCGGAACTGGACGGCATTTCCGGCACCCAGTCGATGCGCGACCGCGTGCTGAAGGCCAGCGGCATTCGCCAACCCGACACCACGGGATTTCGTCAAGTTCAGCCACCGTGCGCGACCCGAATCTAGCCGTTCGTCGGCGGCCCAAAGGAAGTCGCGGATGGGTTGGAGGAATGGTTCAGCACCGGCGTCTGCGACGGTTTCGTCATCGCGGCGACCCACGTGCCGGGAACCTACATGGAGTTCGTGAAATACGTCGTTCCGGAACTGCAACGACGCGGCTTGTATCACAAGGACTACACCGGGGCGACGCTGCGGGAAAACCTCGGCCTGCCGATTCCGCAAGGGAGCCTGTCATGAAGCTGGGCCTGTCCATCGGCTATTCCAAAGCGCATCTGGATCTGCCGGTCGCGCTGGTGCAGCGGGCCGAGGAACTGGGCTACGATTCAGTCTGGAGCGCGGAAGCCTATGGATCGGACGCGGTCACGCCGCTGGCCTTCCTCGCCGCCGTGACCAAGAAAATCCGCCTCGGCACCGGCATCATGCAGCTTGGCCGCACGGACGCCCGCCAACGCCGCGATGTGCGCCGGAACCGTGGATGCGCTGGCCGGCGGCGGGCGCTTCATCGCCGGGCTGGGCGTGTCCGGGCCGCAGATCGTCGAGGGCTGGTATGGACAGCCGTGGGGGCGGCCATACTACCGGCTGAAAGATTACGTCGCCATCATGCGCAAGATCTTCCGCCGGGAGGAACCGGTGACGCATGACGGGCGGGAGATCAGTCTGCCCTATACCGGCGAGGGCGCCGCTGGTGTTGGCAAGCCGCTGAAGTCGATCCTGCACATGAACCCGGATATCCCGATCTATCTGGCTACCGGCAGCGAATCGACCGTGAAGCTGACTGCGGAAATCGCCGATGGCTGGCTGCCGATGGGGTTCGTGCCCGGCTGCATGGAGGAATACGGCCCCTGGCTGGAGGAAGGCTTCCGACGCGCGGGCAACGGCAAGAGCCTGAAGGATTTCGAAATCCAGGCCTCGATCCACGTCGAGGTCGCGGACGACGTAAAGGCCGCCTTGCAAAAGCTGAAGCCGGAGGTCGCGCTCTACGTCGGCGGAATGGGCCATAAGGACAAGAATTTCCATAAGGACCAGATGATCCGCCGAGGCTTCGGCGAGGCAGCCGACCGGATCCAGGAACTGTACCTGGCGCACCGGAAAGCCGAAGCTGAAGCAGCAGTCCCGGACGAGTGGGTGGATATGAAGTCGCTGGTCGGACCGCCGGCGAGAATCCGCGAGCGGTTTCGGGCATGGGAAGATTCCGGTGCGACGTCACTGACTGTGCGATCCCGCCAACCCGAGGCCGTGCAGGTCATGGCCGAGGCCGCTCGGTTGAACCGCTAGAAATAACCAAACGTAACGATACGGTGCCGAGGTAAAGCAACGGTCGGGAGCGTCGGCTGAATTCGTAGGAAGTGACCATGTCCAAGACAGGCACCGCGCCGCCCACCATCGTTTTCATCATGGCCGATGACCTCGGCTATGCGGACCTGTCCTGTTATGGCCGCCGAGAGTACCGCACCCCCAACCTCGATGGACTTGCCGAACGCGGGGTGCGATTTACCCAGGCCTATGCCAATTCAGCCGTCTGTTCCGCCACCCGCTTGGCGCTGATCACCGGGCGATACCAGTACCGGTTGAAGCTGGGGTTGGAGGAGCCTTTGGCCGGCAAGCGGGATGTCGGGTTGCCACCAGAGCATCCGACGCTGCCCTCGCTGTTGCAGGCTCATGGATATGCGACCGGATTGATCGGCAAATGGCATCTCGGACAGCCGCCGGCGTTTGGGCCGACTCTCAGCGGCTATGACCGCTTCTGGGGTATTCGCAGCGGCGCAATAGATTACTACACAAAACTGAATGCCAGGGGGGAACACGACCTCTGGGACGGCGATGTGCCAGTCGATGAAGCCGGATATCTGACCGACGTCCTGGGGAGTTGAGCGGTCGAATTCATCGACGGATGCCGGCGGCCCTTCCTGTTGAGTTTGCATTTCAACGCCCCGCACTGGCCGTGGGTCGCGCCTGGGGATCAGGCGGAATCCGAGCGGTTGCGGGGGTCGAACCTGCGTCATTACGATGGTGGGACGCAGCTTACCTACGCCCGGATCGTGCAAGCGATGGATCGGCAGGTGGGGCGGGTGCTGCAAGCACTCGATGCCAATGGTCAGGCGCAAAACACCATCGTCATTTTCACCAGCGACAACGGCGGCGAGCGGTTTTCCGATACCTGGCCCTTCACCGGCATAAAGACCGAGCTGCTGGAAGGCGGGCTGCGGGTCCCCGCGTTGATGTGCTGGCCCGACCGATTGCCGGCTGGCATGATCAGTGATCAGGTAACAATCACGATGGACTGGCTGCCAACACTGTTGCAGGCAGCTGGGATTCATTCCGCGCCCGAGTATCCGCCGGACGGGTTCAGCCTGCTGCCGCTGCTGAAAAGCCCCGCGCCGCGCACCCTGTTCTGGCGCTACAAGTCGAACGCGCAACGAGCGATGCGGGATGGCGACCTGAAATATTTGAAGATACGCGGCAACACGTTCCTGTTCGACGTCGTACAGGACCCGCGCGAACGCGCCAACCTCAAGGACCGGCGGCGGGAATCAGCACGTTCAATGCCGCCCTGGCGACGGCCCAGGCAACGGTGATCACGGCGGGTGCGATCACGGGCGCCGCCACGCTGCCTACCCGGGCAGCCGGACCGTCCAAGGTGCTGTACCTGGCTTCAGGTCTCGGGTCCGTGTCCTGCTCGGACTGTTGCTGGCCTGGCTGGTGTCGCGTCGTCCGAGCCACAGGTTGCGACGTCCGGACGAGGAACAGCGGGCCACTGGGGGACTGCCCGTGATCGCCCGCATCGATGCATTGGAATACGGCCAAGTGACTCCGGCCTCGGCGCCGGCGGCCGAGGCCTACCGACGGCTGGTAAACGTGGTCAACGCCACCGTATCCTCCGGCGGTCGCACTGTGGTGGTGGCGGGCTCGGACGACAGCGAGATGGCGACCACAGTCACCCACAACATGGCTGCGACCTTGGCCCGTTCTGGTGAGAAGGTCGCAGTGCTGAAGACCATCGCGAACGCCGGCGTACCCCGGGGGGCGGAGGGCGACGCGACGATCAAATCCTGCCCAGTAGCGGCCCTCGTACCCGCAAGCTCATCGCGGCCCTGCGCGACGACCCGGACGCGTTCGTGCTCATCGACACCCCCGAACCCCTCAAGACCGCGGACGCGCAGTCCTACGGGGCCACCGCGGACGCGGTTGTCATCGTGCTGCGCGACGGCACCCCGACCGCGCACGCCCAGCGCATCCTGGCCGAGTTCGACGCGGTGTCCGCGCCGGTCCTCTGTTGTCCTGGTCGACGTCGATCGCGCCATTCAGGCGCGCTCGATCACTTCGGTGGATTCGACCGATCGTTCCGCGGACGCCCGCCACAGCCAGAGCGCGGACGGCGCGAACGGCGCTGACGATCCCGAGCCCGATCCCATCGGCGTCGAAGCGGGGCCTGGCGGCGTACTTGCCACCACCCACCGAACCCGTTCCGGCGCCACGAGTTCCCCCGTCAGCCGCCGGACGTTGCGCAATGTGGACCGTATGCGCGCCCGAGTGAGTCGTGGCTTCATTCACCCTTAAAACTGACACGGGATTCTAGGTCGGCGGCCGCTTGGCAGAAACGGCTGCCGTCCGGGTGGTGCTGCGGGGCCCAGTGCCCGCGTGCGTGCGCGCCCGCCGAGGGTTGAACGGCTACCACCTGGGCCGCCTCGACGGTCTACCAGCCCGGCACCGACGCGGACCGTCCGTCGCCGGCTGACCGATCGCCTACCCGAGGGCTGGCCTTTGTGGGCCCTGCTGGTGCCGTTCCCGCTGGCGGGCCCTCGGCCCCGGCACGTTCATCTTCACCCTGGTCGCGGTGCCGATGCTGAGCGAGCTGGTGCGCCGCAAGGACGTGCGCTACCCGCCGTTCTTCTGGATCTGGGGGGTCGATCCGTTCTGGCAGGTGCTGAGCCTGACCATGTTCAACCAATCCCCGCCGGGCACAGCCCGGAGCGCCACCGGAGCGCGGTTGTTGTCAATCGGGCTGAACGTGGTCGAAATCGCAGGGGTCACGGTCCACGCCGTTACGCTCGCAACCTCACCGTCGCCCAGTCAGCCAGCGCACTATCGCCAAGTGGATGGGATGGTTCTTCCTCACCGTCCTGGCCGGTGGCTTTCTTGGCCTGGCCGTGCCGCACTTTCAGTTCCGGTCCGCGTTGGAACTGGCCCTGCCACGGCACCTGGCGGCCAACCCATTCATGTCCGCGCTGATCCACCCGATTGCCGCGCAGGTCCAAAACGCGCTGGGCGACGGTTCGGGCAATGGTCGCCCGGCCGCCCCGTTCGGCTACACCAACCTGTGGGTAGACGATCGTACAGCATCTGGTGCTGTGGTTCGTCGTGGGCTGGGCTCTGCTTGGCCTCGCTCGTGGTCGTTGGCCGGGGTCGCGGTGGTCCTGTCCGCGTTGGTACCAGTCATTCTCTCGCTTAACCGCGGTCTGTGGATCGGCGTCATTGCGTCGTTCGTGCGGTTGGGTGTGCGGCAGCTCGCCCACGCCAAGATCGGTGTGGTGCTTACCGGGCTCGTCGTGGCCGCCGTCATGACCGTCGCGGTGTCCGTCAGCCCGGCCGGCACGGTGATCGATAAGCGGCTGACCCGCGGACAGAGCAACTCCATCCGGACATACGTCGGTCACCTGTCGATCGTGGCCCTGGAGCACTCCCCGATCGTCGGTTATGGCGGCACCCGGCACTCCATCGGTAGCTCCAGCTCGATTGCCATCGGCAAGTCCACCGGGTGCCCGGCCTGCGGCAACGTGGCCACCGGCAGCACGGGAACTCTGTGGTCCATCATGTTCAACCAGGGGCTCGGCGGCATCTTCGGGTACTTCGGATTCTTTGTCCTGTGCCTGTGGCAATACCGACGCGGACGACGGCGATCGACGAGGCAGCTCTCACCACACTGGCTTTGGTCTTCATCTACATGCTCTTCTACATCTCCCTTCCCATGGCACCGACCCTGACGATGATCGCGGTTGGCGTGCTCTACCGATCGCAACAGACGCGTCTCGGCGAGCGCGAACAGCTCGTGGCCGGCCGGCACGCCGTGGCGCTCGTTCGCCGCTTCGCAACCGGCCGGCCGACACCATGCCTGCCGACACCATGCCTGCCGACACCATGCCTGCCAGACCATGCCTGCGATACTTACCTGCCGCCGACACCCGGGCCAATACGGGGCCAGCCCGCAGAGTTGGCGTCAACGGCCGGGCGCGGCGCCCCCCAGCGCCTGCGCACATTGACGTGCGCCGGTGAAGCCGGACGCGCAGGCTCGCCTGGCCTACCTGGCCGACATGCGGGAACTGCTGTGGCCGGCCGTCGGCTCGAACCCGTCGGTGTCGACCACCCGTGCGATGCGGGTGTCTTCCCAACCGGGTCCAGCCGCGGATCTTCGCCCCGGCCGCACCGAACCGTTCGGCCGCCTCCGCCGTGGTGCGCTACGTGGCGCAGCAGCCCCTGCCCGCCCGGGCCAAGGGGCTGCTCGTCGCCGCGGCCGTGCGCGGCGGGTGGCACGAACGCGGCGCCCAGGCAGAGACGGTCGAGGTCGGCCGCGGTGCCTCCGTGGACGAGCATCTCGGCCACGTCCTGGGTCACCCGGTGACCACCAGCCTCGCCCTGACGCCGAGCCGAGCGAACCGCAAGCCGGTACTGCAGGTCTTCGACGCCCACGGCCACACCGTCGCGTTCGCCAAGGTGGCGGTGTCTTCGCTGTCGGCATCGTTGGTCCGAGCCGAGGCCGCCGCGTTGCGGAAGGTCGCTACGCACGAGACGCCGCATCTGGTCATCCCGTCGGTGCTG
Organism: uncultured Alphaproteobacteria bacterium; assembly: GCA_963790515.1. GTDB lineage: Bacteria > Pseudomonadota > Alphaproteobacteria > Acetobacterales > Acetobacteraceae > Rhodopila. The sequence continues at coordinate 86,340 of CAWBPF010000023.1, forward strand.
GATTGCCGTGAGTGGCGCAACATGACCGTTCTGGTGACGTCGGTGCTACCGGCCTTCTCCTCCGGCCGGCGGCGGAGGGACTTGCTCGCCCGCGCCATGCACGAGATCTGCCGGATCCCGGCCGCTGACGCGCCGCTCGACCTGGCGCGGTTACCTCGAAGACGCTGAGCGACCGAGCCGATCGGGCCGCCGAGGCAATGGACGACTCAGCGTCGACCGTCTGGCGCGAGCGCTTCGCGGCGGCGGCCGAGCGGGCCCACGCGGCGGGCGTCGCCGTCGGACGTGGCACGGCGACTGGACCGAGCTGGAACTGCCGTCTCGATCGCGGGCAGTGATCGCGTGTGGGACTGGGAGCGGTTCGCCGGGCCCGGTGCCGACCGGCTTCGACCGGTTGCACTACTTCCTGCAACCGTGCCGTCGGCCGTACTCGCAGGGGCTTGTCCGCGGCCGCGCCGGCCACCATCGAACGCGCGCCCGAACTGCTCGAACCCTCGGGGCGTCGGCAGCCGCACGAGGCCCGCAGGCCGTCGGGCTGCTGTACGTCCTGGATCTGGCCATGCGCTAGCCGCGACGATCAACGCGCCGTGGGCGGAGGGGGCAGTCGAGCGCGTGGGCGCACCCGACGCTGACCGCCGCCCGGCCGCGCCCTAGCCCGACCGCTCCCCACTGTCCACCGATACTCGCACCGCTGACTGCGCCCACCGCTGACAAGCCCGGATACAGGGAGAACGAGACGATCGCCGAACCCCGAATTCAGGTCCGTGCTGCAGCCGCCAGGGCGCAGAAGCTCGCTCGGTACGTGGGGATGGCCACCCCGGGCCTGCACATGACGCCCTCGTTCCTGATCTGTGGCGCGCAACGGTGCGGGACGACGTCGATGTT
>CAWBPF010000024.1:0-19567 GCA_963790515.1 uncultured Alphaproteobacteria bacterium
CGCAGCGCCAGCAACTGCTCCGCCGTCGCCCGCGCCTGGCCGCGGGCACGATGGTCCAGCACGCGGCCGATCAGCAGGAAGAACAGCAGCGTGACCGCGGAATCGAAGTAGGTGTGGGCGCCGCCGTCGGATCGTCTCGACCAGGCTCATGCCGGTGACCAGGATGACGCCGAGCTGATCGGCACGTCCATGTTGGTGCGGCGCTGGCGCAGGGCGGCGAGGGCGGACTGGAAGAACGGCCTCCCGGCATAGGCGATGGCCGGCATGGCGATCAGCGCGGAGACCCAGTGCAGCAGCCCGCGTCGCCGGGCCCATGCCGTCAGCGCCGCCTGGCCGGCCCAGATGCCGATCGAGATCAGCATCACGTTGCCGGCGGCGAAGCCGGCGACGGCGAGGGCGCGCAGCAGCGCCCGGCCGGTGCGGTCCTGCGCCGCCGCGAGCGCCGCGGTGTCGAACGGCACGAGGCGGTAGCCGAGGCTTCGATCGGCCGACCAGGTGTCGGCACGCTCGGCGACGCCGCGCCAAACCAGGCGCAGGCGGCGGGTGGTCATGTTGACGCGGCCTGCCAGCAGGTCGGGTTCATGGGCCAGGACCGATTCGATCAGCCAGACACAGGCGCCGCATTGCAGACCGTCGACCGCGAGCATGAGTTCGTGGGTGCCGTCCGGCGGTGGCGATGTGCCGATCAGGTCGCGCCGTTCGGCCGGTTCCGGCCGGGCGGGCGCGCATCGGCGCGAGCACGCGCTGGCGTAGTAGCGGCCGAGGCCGAGCGCCTGGATCGTGTCGTAAGCCGCCGCGCAGCCGGGGCAGCAGAAGCGCCGGCCGGCGGCCGACGGCAGGCCGCAATGGGCGCAGATCGTGTCGCCGGCGCTCGCGGCGGTCGCGGAAGCGTCAAGCTCGCGGTGATGGCTGTGCCAGGCGGCATACCGAACGATAAGGCGTCGCGTGGTCTAGTGGTTGATCGCCGCTGTGCACGGTCAGCAACAGATCCCACTGGCCGGAGAACAGTGTGGTTCGGACTGAAGCCGGCCCGCCCCGACGGACTCGGAAGTCGAGGGGTGTCGTCATGGGGCCCGACCGGCCGCTCGACGATGCGCTTCGAGCGCAGGTCGGGGCGAGCGGCTGGCCGGCATGGTCGGTGAGCTGCAGTTGTGGCTGACGATCTGTCGACGCTCGGCATCGACGTGCCAGCCCAGGGCCGCCTGCACCCGCTGCGTTCCAGGACGCGGCCATAGCCGTTGCTGAGGTCGAATCCGTCGGTGCCGGCGTGGCCGGGAAAGCTGTCCAGCGCGGCGTAGACCATGTAGCCGTTGATGGCGAAGACAAAGGCCATGGCGATCAGCCCGAGCGGGAACCAGCGCCAGGCCGTCGTGTTCATTTGTTCACCGTTCCTGCTCGGCGTCCCCGGCGTAGCCGACCGGACCCATGAAGGTTGAGTGATAGGTGGTCTGCGCCCCTGTTGCGGTGTCGCGCAGGATGAAATCGACCGGATGGAACCGTCGGCGATCGCTTCTGGCCGAGCGGTGACCAGCAGGCGGATGAGTCGACCTGATCGGAGGAGGCGAGCAGCCGCAGCGCCTGCCGGCTGCGCGGTGGCCTCGGCCACGGTCATACGGCGCCGGGCAGCCAGTCACGGTCAGGTCGAAGGCGCGGTTGATGCGCCCCTTGTTGACGATTTTCACGGTGTAGCCGTTGCGCAGGCTGCCATCGGCAGGCTGACGAAGATCGGTGCGCGGTCGCGTTGCACCGAAAGGCCGAACGTCGAGCGCATCGCCAAGCGACGATCAGAGCACGGCCAGGCGAGCACCAGGGCCGAGACGTAGATGATGGTGCGTGGGCGAAGCAGGCGGACCGGTTCATGCCGGCCCTCCGTCTTGGCCGCCTGTCGCGACAGCGTATCCCAGGTGATCAGCCATTCCGGCCGGTCCGTTCCATGACGTGGTTGCAGGCATCCATGCACAGGCCGCAGTTGATACATTCCAACTGGATGCCATCACGGATGTCGATGCCGGTCGGACAGGCGGTGACGCAGACGCCGCAATCGACGCAGTCGCCGGCGGGCGGGGCGTCTTCGTGCCGCTTGCCGCGGTGCGCGGTTCGCCGCGCCATGCCTGATAGGTGACGGTGAAGCTCTGGTCGTCCAGCATCGCCGACTGGAAGCGCGGCCAGGGGCACATGTAGGTGCAGACCTGCTCGCGCGCCCAGCCCGCCAGCAGATAGGTCGTCGCGGTGAACAGTGCGGTGAAGAAATAGACCTGCGTCGCGGCGTGCGGGTCCAGAACTCCACCGTCACGGTCGGTGCGTCGACGTAATACATGATCCAGGCGCCGCCGGTCCAGAACGCGATGCCGAGCCAGATCACATGCTTGGCCAGCTTGCGCCAGATCTTGTCGACGGTCAGCGGCCCGGCGTCGCGCTTCATGCGTTCGTTGCGGTCGCCTTCGATCTCCGCTCGACCCACATGAACAGGTCGGTCCACACCGTCTGCGGACAGGTATAGCCGCACCAGACCCGGCCGACCAGGCTGGTGACCAGGAACAGGCCGACCGCGGCCATGATCAGCAGGCCGGCCAGCAGCCAGATATCCTGCGGCCAGAGCTCCAGATTGAAGAAATAGAAACGTTCGTGGCGAGATCGAGCAGGACGGCCTGGTTCGGCTGGCCCGGCCCGCGGTTCCAGCGGAGCCATGGCAGCACGTAGTATACTGCAGGCAGGCCACCAGGATCGCCCATTTGATCCGGCGGACCGGGCCGTGCACGGCCTTCGGGTAGACCCGTACGCGGTTGGCGAACAGGCGTTCACCCGCGGCCTCCTGCTGCAACTGGATCTGGCGGCGCTGCTTGCTGATGCGTGCCACGTGCTGGCTCCTACTCGCCGCCGCCCAGGGAATGGACATACAGCGTAACGCTTTGATCGTTGCCGGATCCAGGCGCGTGCCAGTTCGGCATCACGCCCTGCCGCGGCGAGGTGACCTGCGCGACGATCGGTGTCGCGGGTGTCGCCGTACAGATGCACCTGGCTGGCCAGCGGGGCGCGCCGACGTCGCGGTTGCCCAGTCCCTGCGTCGCCATGGCAGACGGCGCAGTTGTCGGCGAACAGTTTGGCGCCGGCGGAGGCGTCCTGACCCGGTCGGTGGCCGTAGAAGTTGACCAGACATAGTCGGCGACCTGCTGGATTTCCGGTGGCTTCAGGATGCCGTCGGCGCCGAAACGGGGCATGGCGCTTTGGCGGGCGTCGGGATCGCCGCTGCGGATGCCGTGGGTAATGGTCTGCTGGATATCCGCGGCGAGCCGCCCCAGATCCAGGCTCCGGCCGCCAGCGCCGGATAGCCGGGCCGACCGGCCCCGCCCGCGCCATGGCAGGGCTGGCAGTTGTCGGCGAAGGCGATCCGGCCGCCGGTCAGCGCGACTTCCTGCAGTGCCGGATCGGCCTTGATCTCGGCGAAGGACAGTGTGGCGATCTTGTCCATCAGGTTTTCCGCTGGGTCGTGATCTTGGCGACGTCGGCATCGACCGTGTGTCGCTGCGAATAGCCCAGCATGCCATGGAAATAGGTGGTTCCGTAGGGAATCGACGGGTAGAGCAGGAACATGCCGAACGCAAAGGCGATGCAGGCAAAGAAGACATACAGCCACCATTTCGGCAGCGGCGTGTTGAGCTCCTTGATGCCGTCCCACTCGTGGCCGGTGGTGTCGCGGCCGGAAATGGCGTCCTTTTCGATCTTGGTGGGCACTACACGTCATCCTTGAACGGAATGCGCCCTTGCTGTTCGAACTCATCCTTGCGGCTGGGCCAATAAGTGGAGACGACGATCACGACGAAGACCAGGATCATGATCACGACCGAGTAATGTTCGAGCCAATGGACCAGCGGAAGAAGCGTACTCATTGCTGCAGCCTTTCGGTGTTGGTGTCGGCGAAGTTCACCAAGGTGCCGAGCATCTGCAGGTAGGCGACGAGGGCGTCCATTTCGGTACGTTGTGGCCGTTGCCGGGCACCATGTTCGCCTTCGGATAGCGTGCCAGCAGCTTGGCGGTGTCGGCGGCGGGGTCGGCCTGTGCCCGCAGATCGGCAGGGGCGTTGGCGATTTCCTCATCGGTGTATGGCACGCCGACGTGCGCAGCGCGTTCAGGCGGTCGGCGATGTCGTCCGGATCGAGCTGTGTTGTCCGCCAGGAATGCGTAGTGCGGCATCAGCGATTCCGGCACCAGTTCCTGCGGGTTCTTCAGATGCGCGTAGTGCCAGTCGCTGGAGTATTTGCCGCCGACGCGCGCCAGGTCGGGTCCGATGCGCTTGGAGCCCCACTGGAACGGATGATCATACATGCTCTCGGCGGCGATCGAGTAATGGCCGTAACGTTCCACCTCGTCGCGCAGCGCGCGGATCTGCTGGCTGTGGCATAGGTAGCAGCCTTCGCGGACGTAGATGTCGCGGCCGCGCAGTTCCAGCGGCGAGTAGGGGCGCATGCCCTCCACATGCTCGACGGTCGTTTCGATCGTAAACAGTGGCGCGATCTCGACGATGCCGCCGACCGCGACGGTCAGCAGTGTGCCGATCAGCAGGTAGATCGCGTTCTTCTCGAAAAATTCGTGGCTGATGAACATGGCTTTATTCCCCCGCCACGAGGGCTGCGTCCGGCGGCAGCGATGCTCCGAGGCCGCCACGGATCCGAGGCATTTCGGTCGTCGGGCTGTAGACGGTGCGGATCAGGTTGTAGACCATGATGAGAGCTCCGGCCAGGAAGAAGACCCCGCCCAGCATCCGGATGACGTAGAACGGATGCACCGCGATGACCGATTTGACGAATGAATACTGCAGGAAGCCGAACTGGTCGTAGGCGCGCCACATCAGGCCCTCCATGATGCCGGCGACCCACATCGAAACGATGTAGAGGACGATCCCCATGGTGGCGATCCAGTAGTGCCAGGACGCCAGCCGGGTGGAGTAAAGCGCGCGGCGGTCCCAGAGCACCGGCACGAGATAGTACAGTGCGCCGAAGGAGATGAAGGCGACCCAGCCCAGGGCGCCGGAGTGCACGTGGCCGATGGTCCAGTCGGTATAGTGCGACAGCGCATTGACCTGTTTCACCGACATCACCGGACCCTCGAAGGTGGACATGCCGTAGAAGCCGACGGCGGTGACGGAGAAGCGCAGACCCGGATCGGTGCGGAGTTTGTCCCATGCCCCTGACAAGGTCATGATGCCGTTGATCATGCCGCCCCATGACGGCATCCACAGCATGATGGAAAATGCCATTCCGAGCGTCTGGGTCCAGTCTGGCAGGGCGGTGTAGAGCAGGTGATGCGGACCGGCCCAGATGTAGAGGAAGATCAGAGTCCAGAAGTGCACGATGGACAGCCGGTAGGAATACACCGGACGGTTCGCCGCTTTCGGAATGAAGTAGTACATCATGCCGAGGAAGCCGGCGGTGAGGAAGAAGCCGACGGCATTGTGGCCGTACCACCACTGCACCAGGGCGTCCTGCACGCCGGAAAAAGCGGAATAGCTCTTTGCCGCGTAGATCGAGATCGGCCAGGTCAGATTGTTGACGATGTGCAACACCGCGATGGTGATGATGAACGCCAGATAGAACCAGTTGGCCACGTAGATGTGAGGCTCGGTGCGCTTAAGCAACGTGCCGACGAAGACCAGCAGATAGGCGACCCAGACGATGGTCAGCCAGACGTCGATGTGCCATTCCGGTTCGGCGTATTCGCGTCCCTTGCTGAAGCCCATGACGTAGCTCAGCGCCGCCATGACGATGAAGAACTGGTATCCCCAGAAAATGAAATTCGCCAGCGCCTCGCCGCCCCACAGCCGCGCTCGGCAGGTCCGCTGCACGACATAGAACGAGGTGCCGAGCAGCGCGGAACCGCCGAAGGCGAAGATTGCGGCGGAGGTGTGGACCGGGCGCAGACGGCCGAAGTTGATCCAGGGCAGGCCGAAATTCAGCGACGGCCAAGCCAGTTCGCTGGCGATATAGACACCCACCAGGAACGCAACGATGGCCCAGAACATGGTGGCGATGACGAACTTCTTCACCACCGCGTCATTGTAGATGACGTGCCTCGCGGGCAGGGCGAGGTCAGACATGGCTGACGACCCGCGCCGCCGCGCGAACTTGGTCCTGGCGGTCGAAATGTCGCCGTATCAGGCCAAACTCGAAACAAACGGCGAAGCCGCAGAGCGACAGGCCGAACACATACATTTCGTCGTCGACGGCACCAGCCGCGAGAAACAGGCCAATCAGGCCAAAGACCGCCATCATCGCACCGACGACGACCGCACCAGCATCCTCGTCCATCAAATCTTTCCCCTTGGGCTGGCACGCAGTGTGGAGCGGGTGGGGGCGGCCGGCATTGATCCGGATCAAAGTGTCCCTTTGAGAAACGGTGCATGGACCGGGGATGATTGGAGGCGTCACCTGGCTGGGCGAAGTGTGCTCGTCTGAGATCGGGCTGCGTGGCGGCCTGTTGCTGGGGCTTTTCGCGGCGGGTGTCAGCGGCAGCGTGATGCATTGCGCGCCGATGTGCGGCGGGTTCGTGCTCGGCCAGGTGTCGGAGCGTCTGGCCAGATTACCGGCGGCCCGGCTTTGCGAGGCGCGACGGATCGGCAGCGGCTTGCTGTTGCCGTACCACCTGGGACGGCTGACGACCTACGCCACGCTGGGGGCGGTCACGGCCGGTTCGGCGGCGATGCTGGGTCGGGTCGCATGGTTCGGCCCGCTGTCGGCCGGGCTGCTCGTGCTGGCCGCGGCATTGTTCCTGGCTCATGCGCTGCGGCGAATCACCCCAGGAGGCGCCTGGGCCATGAGGTGGCTCGACCGGGTGCCGCGCTGGTGGGGGCAAGGGCTGGCCAGCGCCACGCGGCGTATTCCACGCGGATCGGGGCCGGGTGAGTTCATGCTGGGGGTTACGCTGGGATTTTTGCCGTGCGGTTTTCTGTATGCCGCGCTTGCCGCCGCCAGCGCGAGCGCTCGGCCTGTCGTGGGTGCGGCCGCCATGGTTGCGTTCGGGCTGGGGACGGCGCCCGCACTGATGGTGGTCGGCGTCGCGGGTCATGTCGCGGGACGGCGTTGGCAACGCGGCGTTACGGCGGCGGCGCCGGTGCTGATGGCGCTGAATGCCGTGCTGCTGCTTGCCCTGGCCTGGGAGCGGATGAGCTAACAGCCGGGAGCGGGGGCGCGGTTAGGCAGGTGGGTCGGCGCGATGGCCCATGGCTTTGTTTAGACGTGGAAATTCGTGGGTGACCGGACCAAGTCTGACCAAGGCCGGTGATGACACAGGGATCGCGCCCCTCGCCGCTCGGTCTGCCCCAAAGGGCAGGTATGGGCTGGTATGACGCATCCGGCCTGACGCGGGCGGTCAGTCAAAAATATCCGCCGGCGCGTCTCCCCGCAGGCTGGTCGCCAAAGTCTGGCCGATGCGTGCGGCGTCCACCGGCCGGCCAGCCAGACCGCGGGTCAGCAGGAAGGAGCCGTCGGTCCGGGCCACCGTGCCGGTCAGAACTCAGGCGTCCATCGTCCTGAATGCGGGCATAGGCACCAATCGGCGTTCGGCATGAGCCGTCCAGTTCGGCGAGGAGCGCCCGCTCGGCGGTGGCAACCGCGCGCGTTCCGGCATCCTCGATCTTCGCCAGCATGTCGCGCGCCCTGGTGTCATCGGCGCGGATGGTGATGCCGACGATGCCTTGGCAAGCAGCCGGCACCATAAGGTCGGGCGGCAGCACAATGGTGCGCGGAAGCGTCAGCTCGAGACGGTTGAGGCCGGCTTGCGCCAGCATCGTGGTATCGCACTGCCCGTCCCGGAGTTTCGCCAGGCGGGTCTGCACGTTGCCGCGCAGCGTAACGACGGTCAGGTCCGGCCGGGCATGCAGCAACTGGGCCTGACGCCGCACGGAGGAGGTGCCAACGATGGCGCCTTGCCGCAGCGCGGCGAAAGGATCGGACGGGTCAGGGTCGCCGCAGCGGTCGCTTAGGATCAGCGCGTCGCGTGGGTCCTCGCGCGTCAAGGTGCAGGCCAGGACGACGCCTTTCGGCAGATCGGTCTCCAGGTCCTTCAGGCTGTGCACGGCGAAGTCGATCCGGTGAGCGACCAGCGCCTCATGGATTTCCTTGGCGAAGAGGCCTTTGCCGCCAATGTCGGCCAGCGGGCGATCCTGCACGGCGTCGCCCGTGGTTCTAATCACGTGCTCCCGCAGGGCGTCGGTGCCTTGCAGATCCGGCAGGGCGGCGGTCAGCAACCGCATGAAGGTGCGCGCCTGGATCAGGGCCAGCGGCGAGCCGCGGGTGCCGACGCGGCGGGGCGGTTGACCGGGGTCCCTTGTCACGGGGTCGCGCCTGGTGGCGTGGTCATGGTCTGCGCCTTGGTTGTGTCAATCCCCATATCTCATGGGGGACTGATAGCCCATGTCGGGTCTCGCAGCCGAACGTCAATTGGCGGTTGCGAATTCAGGGGACAGCGTCGCGCGCCGCCAGGGCCATTGTGACGAGCGACCAGCCGGCGAAAATCAGATCGATTCCGACCATCAGGCCGAGAGCCCAGGCGAAGGCGCCGGGCAAGCCGGAGATGATCAGCGCGGCGAGCGCCAGGTCGATCACGCCGCTAAAGATCATCCATTCCCAGCGGCTTGATGCCTCACGGCGATGCTCGATGGCGTGGACGATCGACAGGACCCCGTCGACGACGAAATACGCGATCAGGTACGTAGGTCAGTGTCACCAGTCCCATCAGCGGGTTCCACAGCAGCGAGAGGCCGGCGACCAGCGCCACCAGCGCGGACAGCAGCGACCACCAGAACCCGGGAGCCTGTCTTGCTCCGAATGTCGCGATGAGCCCGACCAGGCCGCCGGTGAGGAACAGCCAGCCGAGAATGATAGTTATCCCGAGGCCGGCGATCAGCGGCACTACGATGGCGGCGAGGCCGAGCAGGAGAAGGATGATTTCCTCGATGAGGTAGGTCCGCCAATGCTGGTGCAGAGACCTATTGAGCACGGTGACCAGGTCCGCCCCGTCTGTCAGCGACATGTCCAGTCCTCCTTGTGGTGGCGTTCGTCGCGTCTTGCGGCGGATGTCATGGCATGGTTTACAATCCGATACGTGTCAATCTGGTCATCCGGTGTGGCTGATGTTGGCTCACTTGACCGCGATGCGACATGGGCGAACAATTTCCGCCTGTGTCCCGAGCTGGAGGCGGTCCTGATGAATGTCTATGCGCCGAGCATTGCCGCGATCCGTCCTGATGCGCCGGAAACGATTCCGGTGCTTGATCTGGAGCCGCTGCGACGGGGTGACCCCGGCGCGACGCGGGAGCTGGGCGCGGCGCTGCGTCATGCGTTCGAGAATGTCGGGTTTTACTTCATCATCAACCACGGCGTTCCGCAATCGCTGATCGATGCGACGTTCGACGCCGCTCGGCGGTTCCACGACATGGATCTGGAGCGCAAGCTGGCGTTGCGCATGAACAAGAACAACGTCGGATACATGCCGTTCAAGGGGTCGGTCACGCGGCACTCGCAACTTAACGCCAACAACAGGCCCAATCTGGTGGAGGCGTTCTTCACCAAGCGGGAACTGCCGCCGGGTCATCCGGATCGCGAGTCGGGGCTGCCGTTCCGGGGGCCGAATTTCTGGCCGGACGATCTGCCTGGGTTCAAGGAGACAGTGCTGCGCTACAACGACGCGATGGAGCGGCTTGGGTTGTCGCTGCTGCCGCTGTACGCGGTGGCGCTGGAGCTGCCGGCGGACTATTTCGCGCAGTCGTTTCGAAGGCCGAGCTATACGTTGCGGATGTCGCATTATCCGAGGCAGGAGATGGTGGAGGAGAATGAGTTTGGGCTGGCGCCGCACACCGACACCAGCTTCATGACGATGCTGGCGCAGAACGAGGTGCCGGGATTGTCGATCCGGTTGCCAAACGGTCGCTGGCTGGACGCGCCGTCGCTGCCTGGGAGCATTCTGGTGAACGGTGGCGATCTGTTGCGGCGATGGACCAATGACCGGTTCCTGGCCACGCCGCACCGGGTGATCAATCGTTCCGGGCAGGAGCGGTATGCGATTCCGTTTTTCATGGATTGTGACTACGACTGGCGAATGGAGTGTCTGCCTGGCTGCACCGACGCGGGCAACCCGCCGAAGTATGAACCCATTACGTATCCCGAGTATATGACGTGGTTCCGGAACCTTAACTACGCGCAGGCGGTGAAGCCGGATTAGGTTCTTCGCGTGTGGGTTTGGACCGGGCCCCGGTCGAATGTCTCGTTGAGACGGATCAGTTTCAAGGAATTAGTCGGACCGATGCTCGGAATTGATTCTGAGCCATTGATCTAGATCAATGTCCGCCCCCGTGGCCGTGGCTATGAGGCGCCCCGGGCGATCGACCTCGTTCGGGTCCAGATGCCGGTTTGTGTCCAATTGCGGCGTGCGAATGAACCGCTAACAGGGAACAAAGGGGACGGCACATGAGAGCAGTCGATCTATTGCTGGCCACCGCATTGTCGAGTGTTGCCATTGCGATCAGTTCGTCCCCCGGCGCCGCTCAGCAAGTGACCGGTACACCGGGTTCGGCCGGTGCGACCATTACGCTCGACGGCAAGCAACTGCCGCCGCCCGATCCGACTTTTGGCGGGGTGATCAAGGAAAAGGCGTCGGAATCGACGCCTTGGTGGGCTCCCCGGGTCGTGCCGCCAAAGGGAGCACCTAACGTCCTGCTGATTATGACGGATGATGTCGGATTTAGCGCCCCGGGGACGTTCGGCGGTGTCGTCCCGACCCCAGCCCTGGATCGCATCGCCAACGAGGGGGTTCGCTACACGAACTTTCACTCGACGTCGCTGTGCTCGCCGACACGGGCAGCTCTGATCACAGGTCGTAACCATCACGTCGCCGGCTTTGGTGTCGTGGATGAAATTGGCACGGGATATCCGGGGTACGACTCGATCATTCTAAAAGCGAATGGCACCGTTGGCACGATTTTGAAGGAGAACGGCTACGCGACCTCGTGGTTCGGCAAGGACCACAACACGCCGTCCTATCAGGCGACTCAGGCCGGGCCGTTCGACCAGTGGCCGATCGGAATGGGCTTCGAATATTTCTACGGGTTTGTCGGCGGCGACGCCAGTCAGTGGGAACCGAACCTGTTTCGCAACACGACCCCGATCTATCCCTTCCAGGGCGATCCTGGGTGGAACCTTACGACCGCCATGGCTGACGAGGCCATCCATTACATGAAACAACTCAAGGAGATCGCGCCCGCCAAGCCGTTCTTTGTCTATTACGTCCCGGGCGGCACGCATGCGCCGCACAATCCGACGCCGGAATGGATCAGTAAGATCAGCGCCATGCATCTATACGACGACGGTTGGAACAAGCTGCGCGAGACGATCTTCGCCAATCAGAAGCGCCTTGGCATCATGCCAGGGAATGCCAAACTCACTGCCTGGCCGGACAACTTGCCGCAATGGGACTCGCTTGGCTTTCTGGAAAAGAAGCTGTTCATCAAGCAGGCCGATGTCTACGGCGCCTATCTTGCCTACACCGACCACGAGATCGGCCGCGTCATCCAGGCCGTCGAAGATCTTGGCGAGCTCGACAACACATTGATCATCTATATCAGCGGCGACAATGGGGCGAGCGCGGAAGGCATGCTCAATGGCACGCCGAACGAGTTCACGACCTTCAATGGGGTGGAGGTGCCGGTCAAGGACCAGTTCCTGTGGTATCCGTTCTGGGGATCGGAGCGGACCTACCCGCATTTCGCCGCGCCATGGGCGTGGGCATTCGACACCCCCTTCAAATGGGTGAAGCAGGTGGCGTCACACTTCGGGGGAACAGCGCAGGGCGTGGCCATGTCCTGGCCGGGCCACATCACCGACGTGGGCGGTATCCGTCGCCAGTTCCACCATATCATCGATATCGCGCCGACCATCCTTGAGGCGGCCGGCATTCCGCAACCCGAAACGATTGACGGCATCAAGCAGCGTCCCATGGACGGCGTGAGCATGGCCTATACGTGGGACAAGGCGAACGCCGACGCCCCGTCGCGGCGCACGACGCAGTATTTTGAGATGCTCGGCAATCGCGCCATGTATCATGATGGTTGGGTGGCGGCCACGACGCCGGTGACGATTCCCTGGTTGCTGAGCACGGCTACACCGCCGGATGTGATCACCGGCTATCAGTGGGAACTGTACAACGTCAAAGATGACCCGACCGAGTCCGATGACCTGGCTGCCAAAATGCCGGACAAGCTCAAGGAGATGGAAAATCTGTTCTATGCCGAAGCGAAGAAGAACCAGGTCCTGCCGCTGGCCAACTCGACGCTCACGCGCTGGAACACGCCGCGCCCGAGTCTGACGGCGGGACGCAAGGTCTTCACCTATTCGGGCGAACTGACCGGTGTGCCGGCGAGCGGCGCACCAGACATTCTCAACAAGTCCTACACCATCACGGCGGAGGTCACGATTCCCGATGGCGGGGCTGAAGGCATGATTGTAACGCAGGGCGGCCGCTTCGGTGGCTACGGCCTGTTCCTGAGCAAAGGCGAATTCGGCTTTGATCGGGGCAAAGTGGTGTTCCTTTACAACCTGCTCGATCTCAAGCGGACCGTGTGGGAAGGGCCTGAACTGGTGGCGGGCAAGCATAACGTCAAGTTCGACTTCAAGTCGGATGGCCCGGGTTTGGGCAAGGGCGGCACGGGGGTGCTATATGTGGACGGCCAGGAAGTGGCTCGCAATTCCATGGATCACGCCACGCCGATCACCTTCCCGGAAGACGAAACGTTCGATATCGGCCAGGACACCCGCACGCCGCTGGCGCTGGTGGAGTATCGTTACGATGTGCCGTTCAAGTTCACTGGCAAGATCGACAAGCTGACCTTCGACCTTGATCCGGGGCAGTCCGCGGCAAGGCAGTGACTGTACTGGCCGCGTGATCGGCGAAGTGAAAGCACCATGTTCCAATTGATAACGAGAAAAGTGCTGATTCTCGCGGCTGTTGCCGAAGCCATGACGGGGTTGGCGTTGCTGTTGGTTCCATCGCTCGTTGTGCGGCTGCTGTTCGGCGAGGAACTCACCGGCACCGGCATACTGACGGGACATGTAGCGGGCGTTGCTCTGATTGCATTGGGCGTCGCGTGCTGGCCCGGGCCGCCGGTGGCCGGCATGCTGATCTACAGCGCGGCCATCACGTTATATTTCGCCTATGTCGGGCTTGTAGTCGGCACGGCTGGTATCCTGCTTTGGCCGGCCGTCTTTCTGCACATTGTGCTGACGGCAGCCTTGGCGCGGGCGGCACTAAAGAATTCCGCGATGGGGGTTACCTGAACGACACGGGCGACAGGTTCCCGTTGGGGGTCGGCAATGACAGACTTGGAAGGAAATAACGATGCCAAGCCGACGCAACCTCGTGAATGGCAACATCCGCCCTCGTCGCGGCGGGAGTTCTCGACTCGCGCGATTGCCCGTGGTGCCGAAATCGCGGACTACCTGCTGGTGCAAACGTCCAAGGGGCTCACCCAATCGCGGATGTAAAACCGACCGCTTTCTTTCCACGATTGGCGGACGAACATTGCGGGCGCTTGGTTCGCGTTGGCCGGGCGGACCCTTGGGCTGGGCGTCCACATAGGCGCGAAGCGGTCTTCCGACCGCATGTCGTCTATCGCCGCCTCGTTCCAGGCGGGGTCCCGCGGGCATCCGGGCCCGACGATCGCATGCCACGCAATCCAATAGCGATGCAGCTTGAGCCAGCGAAACACATGGCTCGCCGGTTCGGGAATGGCGCGGGCTCTCGCTGACCGAGGCCAGCACGATCCTCTGGTGGCGTCTGGTTACGAGAGATATACGCACCGGCCAGCGCACGGACCAACCGCGGGTGGTCGCAAGCCAAGGATAAACTTCAGGGTTGCTCCTGGGGTAACGTTGGGATTCTCAATCACGGCCTCTGGAGGTCTGGACCATGGATGAAGAAACCAAGGCGCGGTTTCATGATGTGTCGGCGGCGCTGGGCACGATCAACACGGTGCTGGCCGACATCATCGAGGGCATGGCGACCAAGAAAGAACTGGACGCACGGTTCGACGCGATTATGGCGGGGATGAATGACGGTTTCGAGCGGGTATTGGAGAAGCAGCAGACGCTGCAAATCGTCGATGATACGCTGAGCCAGCGCGTCACCCGGCTAGAACAAGACATGCGGCAGTTGCGAGGTGGGCTCTGACGTCATGCGCCGTATGTTGCAATCAGCCGCGGAGCGGCCTCAGGCCGCGCGGGACAGGGCAAGCTGCGGTGTGTCGCTGCCATGCCATTGAAACCCTCGCATGAACGAGGCCGAAGCCCGAGGCGCGGCGCGAGGCCGTCCAGGCCAGGAAACGCGCCGCCAGACTGCCCATTCCCGCACCCCCTTACCCTCGGCGCGGGTCCGTTCCCGCCCTTCCATCGCCGGCGTAGATTCCGGAATTGCAATATTGTTGCTGGAATACGAGGCCGTCTGCCAGCGGGAGGAACATCGCCTCGCGGCTGGGCTGACCAGGGAGGACGTGGGAAGCTTTCTCGATGGCCTCGCGGGTCTGGCGAAACCGGTCACGGTGCATTTCCTGTGGCGGCCGCAGTTGCGCGACGCGGCTGACGAGATGGTGCTGGAAGCGGCGGTCAACGGGCAAGCGCGGGCGATCGTCGCTTTCAACCATCGAGACTATGGCAATGCGCCGCCCCGCTTCGGCATCTTGTTGCTGTTGCCGGCGGAAGCGTACAGGAGGGTTGAGGCATGACGACCAAGACGGGGACTTATCCGCCGCGCCTGCCATTGTCGCTGAAAGCGGCGGTCGAGAAGCTAGCGAAGCGGGACGGCACGAGCGTCAATCAGTTTGTCGTCGTCGCGGTGGCGGAAAAGCTATCGGCGATGGCGACGGCGGACCAGTTCGCGGAGCGGCGGGCTCGGGCCGACATGCACGCGTTCGACCGCATCATGAATCGCGCGGGCGGAGAACCGCCCCGTCCCGACGACGTGCTCTGAAGCAGCCTCCGTCGCCGGCCCCGGCCATGATCGTGTCCGTCAATTCATGCCATTGTCTGCAACGCTACGCCGTTTCCATGTAGAAACATTGTATGAACGAAGCTATGTTGCCTTCGCGCTTTCGCCGATCACCCGGCCGGAGCGGGCCGACGCCAGCAGGCCTTTTATCACCGCGCAATACGACCCGAAGCTTCAGGCCTTCCTCGGTTTCGTCTTATCGCAATACGTCCAGGAGGGCGTCGGCGAGCTTGACCAAGCCAAGCTACCGCATCTTCTGGAGCTGAAATACGTTGCGGTCAGCGATGCCGCGCTTGACGCCGGCGAGGCCATCCCCGCGCCGTCGAGCCTGGAGGCTTTGCGTCAGAAGCCAGATTACGCGGGTTGGATGTTCGGCATCATCACGCTGGACGCCGCACTGCTCGACGACACCATCGAGCGGGTGAACATCACACTGCCACGGCGCGTATTGCGACGTCTCGATGCGCTGGCCCGGGCAGCCGGCGAGAGCCGTTCCGGCTACATCGCACATCTGACGCTGGAGATGCCACCGGCGCGCCTACCCCCGTGACCGGTGGCGAGCCGGCGATCGGCGCCATATGGCGAC
Organism: uncultured Alphaproteobacteria bacterium; assembly: GCA_963790515.1. Lineage (GTDB taxonomy): Bacteria > Pseudomonadota > Alphaproteobacteria > Acetobacterales > Acetobacteraceae > Rhodopila. Next base: position 15,611 of record CAWBPF010000024.1, read on the forward strand.
CCGCATCACCAGTTTAAGAGGTGTGCTCAATCCCGACGCTTCGCGGTACAGTCGGAGTGGTCTGTGGTGTAGAATCGCGCGAAACATTGATGATGCGGAAAAACCGACTTCCTGAACCGGTGCCGTATCCCCACGGGCACGGCGCCACCAGAAAGCCGTTACTCTTGTGCCGGTTCGCCCAACTTATCGAGCACCTGCTTGATCGAGAAGCTCGCGGCCTTCTGACGCGGCGGATATTCCTTGAACGTTGCCAAAAACTGGCCGACATAGGCCTGTGCCGGCACCAGCAGATAGGCGTGGTCGAGCAGCCAGTCGTAATAGGTATTCGAGGTGAGCGGTGCCCGCTCGAACGGATCGGTCCGCAGGTTGAAGATGAACGGGATCCGCGGATGCTCGAACTCCTGCTGCCACACCCGCATCGTTCCTTCCGCCGGTTGCACCGCAAAGGCCAGCTTCCAATTGTCGTAGCGCAACGCCATCAGGTCACCCTCGTCCGAAAAGTAGAAAAAACTCTCGCGAGGACCCTTGGGCGCCTGCCCGGTCAGGTAAGGAACGAAGTTGTAGCCGTCGGGATGCACTTTGTAGGTCATGTCGCCGACAGTATAGCCGGTCAGCAACTTTTGCGGGACGTCGGGCGCGCCGGCGGCGGCCAGTAGGGTCGGCATCCAGTCGAGATGCGACATGATCTCAGTCGAAACGCTGCCGGGCTTGATCTTGCCGGGCCAGCGGACCATCGCCGGGACGCGGAAGGCGCCCTCCCAGTTGGAGTTCTTCTCGTTGCGGAAAGGCGTCATTGCCCCATCCGGCCATGAGTTCATGTGCGGCCGTGTACGGTCGGCAGATACTTGTTCAGGTCGCCGAGGTGATTCTTGCCGAACTGGCCGGTGGCGTAGCCGAGTGGCTTGAGCAATTCGGCGATGGTCGGGTCCTCCTTTTGCAGTCCGACATCCGAGGCGGGCAGGCCGACTTTGGAGTTGCCGGTGCGAAACACGCTCTGGCCGGTGAGGAAGGCGGCGCGTCCGGCGGTGCAGCTTTGCTCACCGTAATAGTCGGTGAACAGCACGCCCTCGGTGGCGACGCGGTCGATATTCGGAGTTTGGAAGCCCATCAGCCCGTGCGAGTAGGCGCTGACGTCGGTGATGCCGATATCGTCGCCCCAGATTATGACGATGTTGGGCTTGCTCGTGCTTGCCGGCGCGGGTGCCTGCGCGGTCGCCGATCGCCCGCAGACCAGGCCGGCCAGCAGAACCAAGCCGTAGGCCATCAGCCGAGGCGGCCGAAGGGCTTCTTGTCGTCTCATTCGTTCGCTTCCTATCTGAAATGTTTGGCTTCGAAGTTTTTTCTGGCATCGCCGGGTCAGGTTGCCGAGGACTGGTCAGCCTATTTTGATCGCGCGTAACTCCGCGGCGCGTGTATCCACCGGGATTACCGGCAGCGCGCCGGGAGACGTGACCGGAAGGGCGCGCAGGTGATCCATGATCGCCTGCCATTCCTTGATCTCCCGGGTCGCGCCGGTTTCCGTCATGGTGTCGATGCTGCTCCGGTCCATCGTTCCTGACGGCGGCAGCAGGTCGGGCGTGTCGTGGCGCGGATCGCCCAGCGCCTCGACCTTCGAGGCAAGCGGCCGCCCGTCTTTGTTTTTGGCGACCAGCGTCAACTTACCCTGACTGTATTTCGGTATGGAAACGAGGATCAGTGCGAAGTACAGCGGGCACGTCAGGCTGTACAGCCTGGCATCCGCCCCGCTGATGTCGATCGGGCGATAGCCTGCGTCGAAGTTGCCGATCTCGATGGTGGTGACGACGTCGAACCGCGGCCGTGACAGGTCGTAGGTGAACCGTATGCCGGAAACCCGAGGGAAATACTCGCCGGGGTGGGCCGGATTGTCCACCAGGAAGAATTCGAGCGCATGCTTCAGCTCCTGGCCGGTGAGATACCCCGTCACCAGCGCGCTCCCGGCAATCGGATCCACAACGCCGGCGCCGAGCGGGGCGAGCGCGAAAACGTCGTAGACCGTTTGCACCCCTGACTTTCCACGCGTCAGTCCGGCGCGCATCATTCCGTTCGCGGTCAGTGCAATATCCGCTTTCGCAGCGACCCGGAACGCGTCGGTGCAGAGGTTTGCGAGGATCGTGCCCGCGGCGATATCGGTGAATGTGTTCGGAAGGTCCCGTGGGGCCACGGCCAGTGGCTGGTCGATGCTGTAACCGCGCGATGCGAACACGACTTTGGTGACCGTGTTCTTGAACCCGGCGATCTCGTCGCCGATCGCGCGGTCGCCGGCGATGGTATCGTCGACCGGATAGAGCCGGTATGCCTCGACCGACAGCTTCTCGCCGTCCAGCGCGATCACCAGTTCGCCGAGGTTCTCGCCGTACTTCCCGGTCTGCACCACGGGGGTGCGGCCATTCACGATGATCGCTTCGTGCAACTCGGTATGGCTGTGGGCGCCGATCACCACGTCGATTCCGGGCACCGCCGCCGCCAGCCGCACATCCTCGCCGGTCGTGAAGCGCCCGTGCTGGTCCTTCTCCATTCCGCCATGGCTGAGCGCGATGATGACGTCCACTTTCTCGGTCTCGCGCAACAGGGTCGCCATCTCGCGGGCGGTCTCGACCGGGTCGCTGAACTTCGCCGCCCCCGCGCCGCCGGTGTAGAATTGCGCCTCCTTGCCGAGCACGCCGAAGATGCCGAACCTTATCCCCCCGCGCTCGATCACCAGGTGCCGGCGCACCACGCCGTCCCTGGCCAGGCGCTGCAGCCCGGCGAGCGTCGCGTCGTTGGCCGAGAAATCGGTGTTTGACGCGAGCACGACAGGCACCCGCCCCGCTTTCGCCGCCGCTGCGATGGACTGCGCCGTCCCGTCGGGCCCGAGATCGAAATCATGATTGCCGAAGGTCGTGGCATCGCACCCCATTCGCGACAGCAACCGAAGTTCGGCCCCGGTCTCGCGCGTCGCGGCGGCGAACGCGGTCCCCATGCTGTAATCGCCCGCATCCAGCACAAGCACCGGGCCCAGCTCCTGGCGTGCCGCCTTGCGCTGAGCGATCAGCGCGGCCAGGCGCTCGAATCCGCCCCGGGTCGCATCGTCGTTGAGGGTGAACGGGGTATAATCCAGCGCCGGCGCCGTTCCGATCAGGCACGAGTGGAGATCGTTGGTATGCAGGATGGTGAAACGCTTTTTCCCATCCGCCGACGCTGCCCGGCGGGAGATGGCGATCGCTCCAGCCACCGCCGAGCCCGCCAGCAGCGCGCGACGCGAGACGGATCCACCTGACATTGAAGCTGACTGCCGGCCGGGCGCCGCGAGGACGGGTCGTTCGTCAAAAGTTTCCACTGCGTCTCCGGCCTGAAGTATGGTCGGAACGACGCCACAGACCGCTGGGGTGGGGCATTGATATGGATCAAGCCGCTATGGATCCGCGGCCGGCAATTTTGGAATGCGGAACTGTTTACGATGCTCCGACAATGAAAGCGTGAGCGCGGCTGCGTTGGCGTTCTCGCCCCGCCCTGAGGCGGAGCGGGGAGTGTGCCGCCGCCGCGGCTTCCCCGGTCGGTGTCATTCACCGTAAAATCGGAGAGTAACGGAGTCGCGAACCTTGAGCATCGATGGTCCGGAAAGAGCCGACTTTCTCGTGCAGCGCCTGAAGGCCGCTTTGCCGATCGAAGCGAACGTGCCGCCGCGTCTGGCTGACATGTTGGGCAAAAAGTCGCCGGATGTCCGGATTCCCAGCAAGTGCAACGTGATCGACGTGATGTACAGCGGCGACGCCGGCGGAATTCTGTGCTCGCTCGATTTAGGAGGACCGAAGGCGACCGAGGTCCATCTCGTTTCCATCACTCATCTGACGTTCTATCGCCGCGTTCCGTTGTCGCGGGACATTGAGAGCTACCAACGGCACCGAACCAGAAAGATCAGGCAGCAGGCGATCCGCGGCTACTGACGCGGCGGAAGCG
>CAWBPF010000025.1:0-19220 GCA_963790515.1 uncultured Alphaproteobacteria bacterium
GCCGTCATGACCGCAGGCATGCATGACGCCCGGGTTGGCGGAGGCATGGGGGACGCCGCTGGTTTCGTGGATGGGAAGCGCGTCCATGTCAGCGCGCAGGCCGACGGATCGGTTGGACTGGCCTCGGCTGATTGTTGCGACGACGCCGTGGCCGCCGACGCCGGCAACGAATGAGACACCCAGTTCCGCGAGCCTGGCCTGGACGAAGGCTGCGGTTTCGCGTTCATGCAGCGTGAGTTCCGGATGAGCGTGCAGGTGACGCCGCCATGCGGTCAGCCTGTCGTGCAGGGTCTTGTCCATTCTGATCCAATAGCGCTCCGGGCCGTGGTGGCTGATCGGTCCGCGCCATAACGGCAAAACCGCAGCGGACCGGGTTCACCGTGGCAGCCTATCCGGGATCGACACGCCGCGCCATCGCCAATCGGGCCGGCGAAAGCGTGGGTGGGTGGGTTTGAGACCACGCCTCGACCATTGCGTTCAGGCATCATACGGATCTGTTGCAAGATGCATTGTTTGGCTCGGGCACGCCGGGCTCAAGCCTCGGCCAATCAGATCGGCCGCCGGGCCGGAAGACCCTCAGGGGACGGCACCCGCATCAGGTGCTTTGGTAAGGGGTTCTTGCAATGACCGAGGATATTTCCAATAAGAAATAGACTATCTGCGCAGCGTGGTTGTTCATCAAGCTACTGCACTGATTGTTATCCTGGCTCATCTCGTTAGACCACCTTGCCTTTGTTACAAAGGTTTGACAGCAGGTTGCAAGTCCTAAAATCACGTTCCCGTCAGATGCCTTTCGCTTATTTAAACTCGTCCCAGTTCGAAGTTTGACGCGGTCAAAGTATTCGCCTTGCCAAGCCGTGTCATCCTATAGAAAAAAGGGAGAATGACATGACTTACGACTTTGGTCACAAGCATAAATTCGCATCATATCTCGCGACCCATCCAGTTATTGGCGGGGATACGAAAGTGACTCTTACTTCAGCCAATACCCTGCAGTCGCTTGGCGTCACCGTGACGCCGTTGGGTTCTGCGAGTGTAGACGCCTCCGGCCCGTCTCCTGTCGCCGACTTTCCGATCACCGGCGGCACCAAAGGACCCGGTTCGTCACTGGTCATTCTTCATCAGGGCAGCGGGTTGGAACTGGCCGACAGCGTCGGCAAACTGGATCTGGAAGATTTTCGTATCGATACGCGGAATGGCCTGGTGGACGCCAATGTCCTGGTTAACGGCCAGTCCGCCGGCAACGTGGCGGTGTTCGACATTGGCGCCGACGGAACGACACTGACCCTCACGCCCACCGCGGCTGGGGTAGTCGATGAGACGCTTGGAACCACAGCCGTCACATCGGACGTGGTGATTGGCACTGCAACACCCTCGCCGATAACCGGATTATTCGGCTTTGACTGGCAATCCTTGCGTTTCATCCACACGGCGGACACCCAGCCGATCGTTGGTGGCAACACCGCCGTCACACTCACTTCGGCCAGCACGCTGCAGTCGCTGGGTGTCAGTGTAACGCCGCTCGGGTCTGCATGGGTCGACAGTTCCGGCGCGGATCCGGTCGCGAACTTCCACATTACCGGCGGCACGGAAGGGCCCGGGTCAGCCCTGGTTATTCTTCATCAGGGCAGTGGACTGCAGCTGGCGGACAGCGCCGGCACGCTCAGCCTCACGGATTTCCTGATCGATACACAGAACAGCGTCATTGACGCGAATGTTTCGGTCAACGGTCAGTCGGCGGGCAATGTCGCCGTCTTCAAACTGGGGGCAGACGGCGCAACACTGACGCTGACCGCAACGGCCGCCACGGTCGCGGACAAGGCTCTTGGAACCATGGCCATTACGTCAGACGTGGTGATCGGCACAGCTGCGCCGTCACCATTCGCACTTTGCGTCTGACGACGAGAGGCCGGAGCGACCTCTGACAGACACTCGCCCTCAATGACTTGATCCCGGCAATCGACGCGGCGTTTCTGGAGAGCTTGCACCAGAACGCCGGGATAGCGTTGTCCGGGCCTGCGACGGCCTGGGCGGACCCCGCATTTTCATGAGTTCGCGGGTTCCGTCCTTCCCTCAGCGCATCGTTGCCCGTTCAAACAGCTATTGGGATCGGATCGTCTGCAGGTGGAGGGTCCTGGGCCGCACCGTCGGTTCGTGACACTGCGGTCCGAAGCCGACCGACGCCCGGTGAAGCGCGGCGCTGACCGTGCAGCTAACCCTTCAGCACCTCGACCATCGTGCTGCCGAGCGCCGCGGGGCTGTCGGCGACATGGATCCCGGCGGACTGCGCATCGCGTCCATCTTCGCCGCCGCGGTGTCCTTGCCGCCGCTGATCACCGCGCCGGCGTGACCCATCCGGCGGCCCGGAGGCGCGGCAGCGCCGGCGATGAAGCCGACGGTCGGCTTCTTGACCTTGTTGTGCGCCAGGAAGTCGGCTGCGTCGATTTCGCTCGGACCGCCGATCTCACCGATCATGATGATCTGCTTGGTCTCCGGATCGGCCAGGAACATCTCCAGCACTTCGATGAAATCGGTGCCCTTCACCGGGTCGCCGCCGATGCCGACGCAACTGGTCTGGCCCATGCCGGCGGCGGTGGTCTGCGCCACCGCCTCATAGGTCAGGGTGCCGGAGCGGGAAACGATCCCGACGGTGCCGCGCTTGTGGATGTGGCCCGGCATGATGCCGATCTTGCACTCGTCGGGGGTGATCACGCCGGGGCAGTTCGGTCCGATCAGGCGGGATTTCGATCCGCTCAGCGCGCGCTTCACGCGTACCATGTCAAGCACCGGGATGCCCTCGGTGATGCAGACGATCAGCGGGAATTCGGCGTCGATCGCCTCCAGGATCGCATCGGCGGCGAACGGCGGCGGCACGTAGATCACCGTGGCATCGGCGCCGGTCTTTTCCCGGCATTCCCAGACCGTATCGAACACCGGCAGGTTGAGGTGCGTCGTGCCCCCCTTCCCCGGCGTGACGCCGCCAACCATCTTGGTGCCGTAGGCGATGGCCTGTTCGGAATGATAGGTGCCCTGCGCGCCGGTGAAGCCCTGGCAGATGACTTTCGTCGCGGCGTTGACCAGAACGGACATCTATGCGGCCTCCTTCACGGCTTTGACGATTTTCTCGGCCGCGTCCGTCAAGGTTGTCGGCGGAAACGATCGGCAGGTTCGACTTCGCCAGGATCTCCTTGCCCAGCTCGACGTTGGTGCCGGCCAGCCGCACCACCAGCGGCACCGAAAGCTGCACTTCCCGCGCGGCGGAGACCACGCCCTCGGCGATGACGTCGCAACGCATGATGCCGCCGAAGATGTTGACCAGGATGCCTTCGACGTTCGGGTCGGACAGGATGATCTTGAACGCCGCCGTGACCCGTTCCTTGGTCGCGCCGCCGCCGACGTCGAGGAAGTTGGCCGGCGCCATGCCGTAACAGCTTGATGATGTCCATCGTCGCCATCGCCAGACCGGCGCCGTTGACCATGCAGCCGATGTTGCCGTCCAGCGCCACGTAGTTCAGCTCGAACTTGGCGGCTTCCAGCTCCTTCGGGTCCTCTTCGGCCTCGTCGCGCAGCTTTTCCAGTTCCGGATGGCGGAACAGCGCGTTGTCGTCGAAACTGACCTTGGCATCCAGGGCAACGACCTCACCGGCGCCGGTCACCACCAGCGGGTTGATCTCGATCACCGCGCAGTCCAGGGCGATGAACGCCTGCGTAGATGCGCGTCGACGAATTTTCCGAAGGAAGATGCCTGTTTGCCGGTCAGGCCCAGGCCCGCGGCGAGACGGCGGCCGTGGAAACCGGAGATGCCGGATGCCGGATCGATGCCGACCCGCAGGATCTTTTCCGGATGGTTGGCGGCGACTTCCTCGATCTCCATGCCGCCCTCGGTGGAGGCGATGATGGTCGACCCGGCCGCTGATCCGGTCCACCAGCAGCGACAGATAGAGTTCGCGGGCGATATCGCAGCCGGCCTCGACATAGACGCGCCGCACCGGCGCGTCCGTGCTGCGCCGGTCTGCTTGGTGACCAGCGTGTGGCCGATCATCGCCTCGGCGGCCGCCTTCACCTCGGCGGGGAGCGCGCCAGGCGCACGCCGCCCTTGCCGTTGGGGTCGTCGGCGAAGCGGCCGGCGCCGCGGCCGCCCGCATGGATCTGCGACTTCACCACGTATACCGGGCCGGGAAGCTTGGCGGCGGCGGCCTCGGCCTCTTCGGGCGTCCAGGCGACATGGCCGTCCAGAACCGTGACGCCGTAGCGTTTCAGCAGTTCCTTGCCCTGGTATTCGTGGATGTTCATGTCGGCTTAGGTGATGCGCGGCGGAGTGTCCGGTCTCAGCCGATCAGCTTGCGGGAAGCCTCGATCAGTTCCTTCACCGCCCCGCAGGATTTTTCGAACGCCGCCTTTTCGGTCGGGTTCAGCTCGATTTCGACGATCTTCTCCACGCCGCCGGCGCCGATGACCACCGGCACGCCGACATACATGTCCTTGATGCCGTACTGGCCGGTCAGATAGGCGGCACAGGGCAGGACGCGCTTCTTGTCCTTCAGGTAGGCCTCGGCCATGGCGATCGCGGAGGCGGCCGGCGCGTAGAAGGCGCTGCCACGCTCCAGCAGTTTGACGATTTCGCCGCCGCCGTTGGCGGTGCGCTCGCAGATCGCGTCGATCTTGGCCTGCGTGGACCAGCCCATCTTGATCAGGTCGGGCACCGGGATGCCGGCAACGGTGGAGTAACGGGTCAGCGGCACCATGGTGTCGCCGTGGCCGCCCAGCACGAAGGCGGTCACGTCCTCGCACCGAGACGCCGAATTCCTGCGCCAGGAACAGGCGGAAGCGGGAGCTGTCGAGCACGCCCGCCATGCCGACGACCTTGTTGGCGGGCAGGCCGGACTTCTCCTTCATCACCCAAACCATGGCGTCGAGCGGGTTGGTGATGCAGATGACGAACGCGTTCGGGCAGTTGGTCTTGATGCCCTCGGCGACCTGGGCGATGACGCCGGCGTTCTTGCCGATCAGGTCGTCGCGCGACATGCCCGGCGTGCGCGGGAAAGCCGGCGGTGACGATCACCACGTCGGCGTCCTTGATCGCGGCGTAGTCGGACCCGCCGGTCATCGGCGCAGTCGAAGCCGTCGACCGGGCCGGACTGCATGATGTCGAGCGCCTTGCCGGCCGCGACGCCGCCGAACACGTCGAACAGCACGACGTCGCCGAGTTCCTTCAGGCCGATCAGGTGGGCGAGCGTGCCGCCGATATTACCGGCGCCGATCAGGGCGATCTTGTTGCGGGCCATGGGCAAATCCTTCCGAGGGCGCAATCGCGGCGCCGGGTGGTATGAAACGGGCCTGCCGGGACGCCACCCAGGGATTGGGGCCGGGAATGGCGGCCCGGAAGGTGGGGCGTTTGCTAGCCTATCGCGCGGAATGCGGCAAGGCGGTTGCAGTGCAGCAGGGCTTTAGGGTGTGGCAAGGCGGGGGCGGTGCAGCAAGGCGGGGGCGGTGCAGCAAGGCGGGGGCGCTGCCCCTCGACCCGGCCAAGGGCCGGCGGCCCTTGGAACCCCGGTTTTTCGTGCTGGTGGCTTAGCGCGCTGGTGCCGCCGGTTGGACCCGGCCGCCATCGCCGACTTCATCCGGCAGATTGATTGCCACACGTTGACCGATTTCCGCGCCTTCGGACAGCATGGCGCGGATACCGTCGGTGCTTGCCACCGTCACGGGTCGCAGGTGGACCGTCTGGTCACTGCCCAGGTCGGCGATCATCGTGCGGGTGCCGCGGACGATCAGGCCGGCGACCGGCACCTCGGGATAGCTGCGGACAGGGATATGCAGGGTGACATAGGCGAAGCTGCCGGGGACCAGGAAATGGTCGGTGTTATCGACCTCCAGTTCGACGAACAAGGTGCGCGTGCGCGGGTCGAGTTCGTTTGACGTGCGGGCGACCCTAGCTTTGGTCTTGCGCGCGGAATTTGAACCGTCGGCCACGTCGGCCATATCGCCGACATGCACGAAGGGGACGTCTCGCTGTTCCACGAACACATCGACTCGCAGCCTGGTATCGTCGGCGATCGTCAGCACCGGCTGGTTGCTGGTCTTGTTGGTTGTCGAGTTCTGCACCAAGGCACCGATATCGACGAAGCGCGCTGTCACCACGCCGTCGAAGGGCGCCCGGATCTGTTCATAGGACTTCATCGTTGCGTTCTGGGCGACGTTGGCGGTCGCCATGCTGTAAGCGGTTTCTGCGTCGTCGGCCGCCTGCCGCGACGTCCAGCCATGTGCAACCAGATCCTTTGCCCGCTCCCAGTTGCGCTTCTTGTTTTCGAGATCCCGCTTCGCCGCTTCCTATTGCTGATCGGTCTCAACGGATGAAACGACCCCCAGGAGGTCGCCGGTCTTGACGTGGTCGCCGCGGTCAACCGCCATCGAGGTCACGTAGCCACTGACCTTGCTGTACAATGTCGCGGTTTGGTACGATCTTGCGTCGCCAAGCAACTGAATCAGCCGCTCCTTGGGACCCTCCGTCACCTGCACGGTTTGCACGACCGGTCCACGGGCGACGCCCTCGGCCAGCGCCTGACGGGACGTGGATAGTGCCGCGCTTTTGTCGTAGGCCATCCTCCAGGCGCCCCATGCCGCGCCGCCGATGACCAGGACACCAATCAGAAGCAGCAGGAACGAGCCGAAACGACCACGTCTAGGCATGCGGGAATTCTCCGGTAGTCAGCCGCCTCGGCGGCGAAACGTGCATCGAATGTGTGCAGCGTTGGCGGCGACCGCCGCAGCAACGTGTAGAAGATCGGCACGATGAACAGCGTGGCGAGCGTCGCCACGATCAGCCCGCCGATCACTGCGCGACCTAAGCGGTGCGTTCTGCTCGCCCGCGTCGCCAAGACCGAGCGCCATGGGGAGCATGCCGATGATCATGGCGAGGGCGGTCATGAGGACTGGCCGCAGCCTGATGGTGCAAGAGCCGGCGGCGGCCTCGTTGACCGAGATATTGCCACGGGCGCGGAGATCATTGGCGAAGCTGACGACGAGGATCGAGTTCGAGACTGAAATGCCGATTGTCATGATCGAGCCCATCAGCGATTCGACGTTGATCGTCGTGCCGCTGAGCGCCAGCATCCAGATGATCCCCATCAGGCCGCCCGGGACTGCCATCATGATGATGAACGGGTCAACCCAGGACTGGAACAGTATCACCAGCAGCGCGTAGACCAGGATCACCGCCAGAACCATGCCGAGCCCGAGACTGCGGAACGACGCCTGCATCACCTCGTTCTGGCCGCGGATGTTGATGTGCGTGGTGATCGGCAGGCCTTTGCTGATGTCGTTGATCGCTGACTGGATATCGGCAGCGGTGGCACCGAGGTCGCGGCCGTCGACGTTGGCGGCAATGTCGAGCTCGCGTTGCACCGTGTAGTGGTTTACCGATTCCAGGCTGGAACGGGGGTAGATCGTCGCCACGTCGCCAAGCCGCATTACCGGGGACGAGGGCAGCAATGCCGGATCGATCGCCGTCAGTGGCGCGGGGGCGCTGACCGGGGTGCCCAGCAGGTCGTCACAGATTCCTGATCTGGGACAACGGCGTCTGCACCGCGACCGAGTAATTCACGTTGTTCTGCGGGTTCAGGAAGAAATTGGGCGACGACCAGCACTGACGAAGACAACGACGTCAGCATATTGCTCGCCACATCCCGCTGCGACACCCGCAGTTTGGCCGCGCGCAGCCGGTCGACGTCGATCTGCAAGCCCGGATAGTTGAGCACCTGCACAAGATGCGGATCGGCGACGCCGGGGATCATCTTCATCCGTTGCACAAGCTGCTGGGCCAGACCGTAAGACCGCTCGAAGTTCACATCCTGGATCTGCACGTCGATCGGGGCTGGCAGGCCAAAATTCAGCACCTGGCTGACGATATCGGCGGTCTGGAAGTAAATGGTGCTGCCGGGAAACTGGTCCGGCACATGGCCGCGAATTTTTCGAATGTAGTCGATGGTCGGATGATGGCCGCTCTTCAGCGATATCAGGATCTCCGCATCCATGGAGCCCACGTTGTCGCTTGGGACAAACGCCAGGTTGAACGATGACGGCACGCCCACCGAGTCGTTGATGGTGTCGAGCTCGGCTGCCGGAATGATTTGGCGAACAGCCGCCTCCACTTGCAGCACCTGTTTTTCGGTCTCCTCGATGCGGGTTCCCGGCGGGGCGCGGTAATGCATCTTGATCAGACCGACATCGGCGCTGGGGAAGAAATCCAAACCAATCGTGGTGGCGACCACGCCCGTCACCCCCAGCAGCACGACAAAGCCGGTGAGGACCATGGCTGCGGTGTCGGAGAGTGCCCTCCAGCATCCAGCCGTAGCCGCGTCGAAAACGTTCGAAGCCCCGATCGAACAGGCCGAAGAAGCCTTTGGGCGGGGCGTGATGTGTCTTGTCAGAACCCAGCAGCAGCCGGGCGAAACTTGGGACCACGGTGAAGCTCAGCGCGTAGGACGCTAGCATGCAGAACACCACGGTGGCGGCGAGCGGGATGAACAGATAGCGCGACACGCCGAACAGCATGACCACCGGGAAGAACACGATGCAGATGGCCAGCGTGGCGACGGTCAGCGGCTGGATCACCTCGCCGGCGCCGTCCAGGATGGCGACGGTCAGTTTCTTGCCCAGCATCAGGTTGCGGTGGATGTTTTCGATGACGACGGTAGCGTTGTCGACCAGCAGACCGATCGCCAGGGCAAGACCGCCCAGCGTCATCAGGTTGATACTGTTGCCTGTCAGAAACAGTCCAATGATGCCGGCGAACACCGACAGCGGGATGGACGCCGACACGATCACGGTGTTCCGCCAGCTGCCAAGGAAGACCAGGATCAGCACCGAGACCAGGATGGAGGAGATGATCGCCTCGCGGACCACGTTCTCGACCGCGGCACGGACGAACACCGACTGGTCGAAGTCCAGCTTCAGTTCCAGCCCGTTCGGCGCGGCGGCCTGCACTTCCGGCAGGGCCGCTCGGGTAGCGTCCACCACGGCCAGGGTCGAGGCGTCGGCGTGCTTCAGGATCGCCAGGTAGACGGCGCGCTTGCCGTTGACGTGGACGATGTTGGCCTGGGTGGCAAAACTGTCGCTGACGTGGCCGACGTCGCCGATGGTGACGGGCCGTCCGTCGAACACGCCGATCGGCAGGTCGTTGAAACGCTCGACCGCGGACGGGGCTGGAGTTGAGCTGAACGTTGTATTCGCGCTCGCCGATCGCGCGGTGCCGGCGGGCACGATCACGTTCGACGCCTGCAACGCGTTCACCACGTCGGTCAGGGAAAAACCCTTGGCCGCCAGCAGGCCGGGATCGACATCGACGTCGATCTGCCGCTGCTTGCCGCCGAACGGGCCCGGCGTGGACAGGCCCGGGATGGTGAACAGCTTCACCCGGATGAAGTTCAGACTGTAGTCGAAAATCTGCTGCTCTGTCAGTGTTTTCGACGACATCGTCAGCTGCACGACCGGCACGTTGGAGGCGTTGAACTGGATCACCGCCGGCGGCTGCATGCCAGGTGGCGCGATGCGCAGGATGGAGTTGTTCACCGAGGTGATCTGCGCGATGGCGCCGCCGATTTCGGTGCCTGGCTGGAAGTAGACCTTCAGGATGCCGATGCCGGGGATCGACTGTGACTCGATGCGGGAGATGCCGTTGACGGTGGTGGAATAGGCGCGCTCGCTGATGAAGACGACGCGGCGTTCCATGTCCTCGGTGGTCAGGCCGGGGTAATTCCAGACCACCAGCACGACGGGGATGTCGATAACGGGAAAGATATCGACGATCATCCGCGTGATCGACAGGGCGCCGAGCAGCACGACAAGCATCGCGGCGATCGCGGACGTATAGGGCCGGCGCAGGGACATGACGCACCAGACCGATCATTGATTACCCCCCGTGGACAGCTGACGTAGCGTCACATGGCCGGTAGTATTGCCGGTCGATGACGGATTGCCAAGGTTTGGCGGTCGCCCGGGGCTGTAGGGAAGCCTGCGGCCAATCGCCTGCCTGCTTTATCCAGTGTTGTAATGTTCGAACTGGATTGAGCGCTTCAGGCACTTCGTTCTGATCGGAAAGCCTGTGACAGGATCACGATCCGTTGAAATGCACCAAACGCGATCTCATCGCCGATGGTTTGTGGGCTTGGGCTGTGTGCGGTCTTTCGTGGGCGTGTGCGGCGCAATGCCTCGTTCCGTGCTGCCGCCTTGAAGGTAACCCATTGCGCCGATTGCATCAAAGGTGAACGGCGGAGCAGCCAAAGCAGGTGAGGCTGTGACCTGGCGCACAGCGATGATGAGAAATTTCACCGATATTCCACTTGCTCAGCAGAAACCATCGGTTTCACCCGCGCAGGAGGATATCATGGGCAAAATTCTGGCATCGCCGCTGCCGTTTATTCTGGAAGCGTTGGTATCGGGCGGAGGCTCGCCATTCGCCATGATCGCCTGGCAAATCATCAGCCAACTCACCTGGTTCGCTATGGGGTGATGTATTAATCCCGAGCATCGGTGGTGGAGACATGCGCCAGAACACGCCAGGCCATGTTTAATAATATCAGCGAGAAAGAGCAATGAATGTCCTGGATTATATCACTACAAAAGCAACGATGATGGTGGCGTATCTGGCCGAGTTAGGGCTGGTGCCCTTTGGCGGACTGGCGGTGTTGGCCCTCTTTATCCCTGTCTTATGTTGCGTGTCGGTATACCTGAAGCAGTCCAGAATAGAAACCCGGCTGACCGGCGTTGTTAGTCAGTATAACCTCACGGAAGACACTTACTATCAGATATATCTGAAGAACAATCATATTTCGATTATCTCTCAAACCTGGTTTCCGATTCTTGTTCTCACCCTCATGAACATTCATTTGGCGTCGTTGACAATTTACACACCGGGCGTACTCGGGCCGCCCGCCAAACTAGCGAATTTCTTGTTGTTGGGTTCGCGGTATGGCCTGCCGTCCGACATGCAGAGTGAATTGTATATACTACAAACGTGCGACGTGATGTGCTTCGCCTATTTGGGTTGGTATGTCTGGACCGTCTCTACCATCTTTTCCCGCATGACCACGATGGAGCTGGTGGCGGCGACCTATTACAGCGTTCTCATGCGGTTGGTCATTGCGATCTTTGTTGCCATCGCGCTGCGCCATATGGTGGCACTGTTATGGCCGGAGAACACCAAGTTCGTGGCCGAAGCCGTCGGATTTGGAACTGGTTTGTTTCCCAACTCCGCACTGATCTGGCTGACCCGACAGCTTCAACGCTACCTCCTGGGCGACACAGGTGTCACCGACGAGTTTTCGCTCGACCTCGTGCAGGGCATTTCACCGTTCCGCAAGCTGCGACTGTATGAGATCGGCATGGACAACTGCGAGAATTTAGCCGCGGCCAATCCAATCGTCTTGTTTCTTACATCCAATCTGAGCTTGGTCGAGGTCATTGACTGGGTAGCGGAAGCACAGCTGCTCATACTCGTCGGCAAGGCACGGTTCATCAAATTGCAAGAAAACGGCTACCGCACCTCGGTCGACTTCGAACGCGCATGCGGCTCCGATGCCCGGTCGCGGCTGGGGGAATTGCTGGAGTATTCCGAGACACAGTTGCTGGACCTGAAAGACGGTGTGAACCGGGATCCCAGTTTCAACCGTTTGACGCGCCTGCGTCGATCGATCAGGTAATCCCATGAGCGATACTGGCGGGACGACGCGCGGCGGCACCGTCGTTGCCGGGCCGCGTGTGGCCTGATGGGAGCGGCAGACGGCGACGTCGTAACCGCGTCCGGTCAATCCGTAGGCGTCAGCCCGGTCCAGTCCTCGCTCTGCATTTCGTCCAGCCGCGACGCCGTCCGTTCAAACATTTTGGCGTTTTCACCACGCTGATAGAGCTGGTCCGGCGGTGCATCCGCCGACGCGATCAGCTTCACCCGCTGGTCGTAAAGCGTGTCCACCAGCACGATGAACCTTCGCGCCTGATCATAATTTTCAGGCGATAGCCGCGGAATACCGTCCAGTACCAAGGTGTGGAAATGGGTCGCGATCGCGAGGTAGTCGCCCGCGCCCGAGCGCGGTGTTGCACAGGCTGTCGAAGTCGAAGCGTGCTACGCCGTCAGAGGCCCGGGGGACGACCAGTTCCCGTCCCATCACCATCAAGGTCACCGGCCTGATCGCCGAGCCTCCGGTCAGCCGCAGGAACGCCTTGTCCAACTCCAGGCGGGACATGTCGTCGGCGGGGACCTGCCAGGTGCGGACGCCGCGCATCCGTTCGCGCCGGTAATCGCGGGCGGCATTCATCACCAGCAATTCCAACCGCTGTTTGATCAGGACGATGAACGGCAGGAACGCATCGCGGCCGGGCTGGCCCTTGAACAGATCGTCCGGCGGGGTGTTGGATGTCGTCACAACCACCACGCCGCGATCGAAAAGGGCCTGAAACAGCCGCCCCAGGATCATCGCATCGGCGATGTCGTTGACCTGAAATTCGTCGAAGCACAGCAACGCGGCGTCGGCGGCAATCTGGTCCGCCAGCGGCGGGATCGGATCGGAGACATCGGGATGCGCCTTCTTCCAGGCATGGATACGGGCGTGGACGGTCTGGATGAAGCGATGAAAATGAATGCGCTGCTTGCGCGGCACGTCGGCGGTATCGAAGAACAAATCCATCAGCATGGACTTTCCGCGGCCGACTTCACCCACAAGATAGAGTCCGGTCGGGATGTATTCCTCAGCGTGGCGCCGGCGCATCAGGCGTGCCAGGAAACCGCCGCCGCTGGCGGGCATCGGCCTGGGATCGTAACCGCGCAACCGTTCCCACAGATCCTGCAACCGGTCCACGGCCATCGCCTGCGCGGGGTCGGCCGCCAGCGCGCCGTCGGCGACCATGCTTCGATAAACCGGCAACGGACCGGATGACTGCTTCAGGTGGGGCGGTGTGGATTTATCCATGGCGGGCAGCACTGGAGATAGCGCGTCCCGGTGCGAACGCCTAGACTCATCCTGCCATGACGACACCAACCCTGCCCCCTATCCTCCCCGCCGTGATCGGGCTCGTAGAGCAAGCCGGCGCATGGCTGGAATCCGAGTTCAGCCGCCCGGACGGCCCGCGCTTCAGCGACACCGATACATCGCCGATCGATACCGAGATAGAACTTTTTCTCCGCGCACACTTGACCGCGCTGCTGCCGGCCCGCTTCGTCGGCGAGGAGGAAGGCGTGCTGGCGGCTACGGCGAACGGCTATTGCTGGCTCGTCGATCCGCACGACGGCACCCGGGCGTTTCTTGAGGGTCGGCGGGGCAGCGCCATCTCGGTCGCACTGCTGCGTCAGGGCACGCCAGTACTGGGCGTGGTTTATGCTCCGACCTGCCCTGACCGCGGTCCTGACATGATCGCCTGGGCCGAGGGCGGAGGCATCACACGCAATGGCGCGCCGGTAACGGTCGACCTGAGCAGGCGTGAAATGACCGCGACGGATGTGGTGTTCCTGAACCACGGGGCGGGCCAGCGACCGGTCTGGAGCAGCACGGCCTGCGCACCCGCGCGGTTCATGCCGCTGCCGTCCATCGCGTACCGGCTCGCGCGGGTGGCTGTTGGTGACGGCATCGCCACCGTCACGCTGCGGCCGGTCAACGCCCACGACATCGCCGCCGGGCACGCTTTGCTGACAGCCGCTGGCGGGGTTCTGGTAGCCGAGGACGGGGTGCCGGTCACCTATGGTGAAGATGGCGACAGCCGGCCGTTCGCCTGCTTTGGCGGTGCTCCGGCCGCGGTTGCGACGCTGCGGGCACGCACGTGGCGAGGCAGCACCGAGCCGCGGCGTCTTCTCAAATTTCCGCTGGCATGGCCGCGGGTGGCGGAAGACCGCCGTTTCGATCGTGCCCTGGGCTGCATGCTGGGCATGGTTATCGGCGACAATCTGGGCGCTCTGGTTGAATTCCAGACGGCCGATGCGATTCGTTCAGCCTACCCGGAAGGCGTTCGCGACCTCGCGGTCAGTCCGGTCTGGCAGACGCTGGCGGGACAGCCAACCGATGACAGCGAACTGGGACTTACCCTGGCACGCAGCCTGGTGCGTACGGGCCGCTATGACCCGGAAGATGCCGCAGCTGCGTACGGGCGCTGGTACGCGAGCGAGCCGTTCGACTGTGGCCATTCGACCAAACTGGCCTTTGCCGCCGCGGCGACGGTTCTGGCAGGCAAGGCGCAGGCCGCGCGGAAGCAGGCTGACCGTGGCGGCCAGAGCAACGGATCGTTGATGCGCATTGCCCCGATCGGCGTCTGGGCCCTTGACCCTGCCGAAGCGGCGCATTTCGCCAGCGAAGATTCCGGCCTGTCCCACCCGCACCCGGTTTGCCGTACCGCCTGCGCGGCCTTCGCTGCGGCGATCTCCGCCGCGCTGTCAGGGGCCGACCGGCGCGGCATGCTGCAAACCGCCCTTCGTATCGCCGATGCCGCCGGGACCGAGGCGGCGGCGGTGGGTGCGGCGCTCCGCGCGGCCGAAGCCGGGGTGTTGCCGGGCGATTTCCATCGCCATATGGGGTGGGTGCTGATCTCACTGCAAAACGCCTTTCACCATCTTGCCGCTGGAACGCCGTTTGAGACCGCTCTGGTTGAAACGGTGTGCCAGGGTGGCGATACCGACACCAACGCTGCCATCGCCGGCGCTCTGCTTGGCGCTGCGGACGGCCGAGCGTCGCTGCCGATGCGGTGGGTGATGCCGGTGTTGACCTGTCGCCCGGATCCAGCGCTGCATCCGGCGCGGCCCAGACCCGACGAATACTGGCCGGATGACCTTCTCGACCTCACTGAGGCTTTGCTGCTAAGCCGCGCATCATCATGATCGAACTCGATTTCGCCAGGTTGAACGCCACGCCGGTCGTCAACGACCCCTTCCCCCATGTCGTGGTCCCGGACTTCGTGCCGCCGGAAAGCCTCGATGCGGTTCTGGCCGACCTGCCGCCGCTTGGAAAACGCGGGTCGTTCCCGACGGACGCGGTCAAGCTTGGCCCCGACGCCAAGGCACTGATGCAGAGGATGGAAGGTCCGGAGCTTCGCACTGCGATCGAACGGTTGTTCGGTCTGGATTTGCATGATGCGCCGACGATGGTGACGTTGCGCGGCTGGACCAGTGACCGGGATGGCCGCATCCATTGTGACTCGCTGGCCAAACGGGTGACGGTGCTGCTTTACCTGAACCGGGAGACCGAAGCCTGGCGCCGGCAGGAAGGTTGCCTGCGCCTGCTGCGCGGTCCCGATAACCTGGATGATTTCGCGGTCGAGGTTCCGCCGGTGAACGGCACGCTGTTGATT
Organism: uncultured Alphaproteobacteria bacterium; assembly: GCA_963790515.1. Taxonomy (GTDB): domain Bacteria; phylum Pseudomonadota; class Alphaproteobacteria; order Acetobacterales; family Acetobacteraceae; genus Rhodopila. Next base: position 15,325 of record CAWBPF010000025.1, read on the forward strand.
TTCCCGAACGGTCCGACGACGTGGCATGGGCATCGGCAATTTGTCGGCCAGCGCTACAGCGTGCAGCTCAATTATATGACGACGGATGACAAGGCCCGGAGCGAGATGCGCCGCCATCGGATATCGGCCTTCATGAAGCGGTTAACTAGGGCGGCCTGACCGTGCTGTCGCACGTCTATATCGGGATCAACGACTTCCCACGCGCTTTCGCGTTCTACTCGGATGTCCTGAAAGCGCTTGGATTGACGCTGAAGTTCTCGGACCCGGATAAGCGCTGGGCGGGCTGGATGCAGGCAGGCGTCGCTCGGCCGCTGTTTCTGATCGGTCGTCCGTACAATGGTGAGGCGGCGGCTGCGGGCAATGGACAGATGGTTGCTCTGCTTGCGCCGAATCGGGACGCGGTCGATCGGTGTTACCGGATCGCGATTACCAATGGTGGAATCGACGAGGGTGCGCCCGGGTTGAGGCCTTGGTACCATGCCAATTACTATGGCGCTTATTTCCGCGATCCCGATGGGAACAAGCTTTGCGTCTGCTGCCATGATCCGGTGACAGGGGCCAGGCCTTAGGTTGCTTCGGCGCACCGCGGATAGCGCTGGTCGGCGGTATTTCCGGACTGACGCAGAACGGGGCGCCGCAGCGCCCCGTCCATCATTCGTGGTTTGGGTCGTTGATCCGTCGTCTTAGAGCCTGACAGGTTCAAGCTGAAACTCTCAGGCTCTAATCTCTTCGTTTGAGAGAGGGCAATTCACGTCTGAAGTTGGACCAACTTCAGACGATCGCACTCTAGTTCTCGGTCAAATCGAACCGGCGCATTTTCACGCCCGAACGCTGGGTCGGATAAGGCGTCCCGTCCATGGTGCCTTCCCAGAGGACCTCGTTCATCAGGTCAAACGGGATGCGGTCCTCACCCGAGAAGTCAAAGCCACGGGTTGCTTTAGCCCAGTACGCCGCGTCGTGCCTCGGGAGCACATCCGGACCTTCCGCGTATTTGATGCCGATATCGGCCAGTGCCAGCGATGTCGTCTTCAGGATCGTCGCGGCGACAGCGTTGTAGGTCCAGGAACCCGACGAGGTAACGTCGAACACGTCAGTCATCGGACGCTGGTAGGCGGTGTTCAGGTTGATATGCGGCGTGCCGAGGATGTCCTCGATGGTGCGCAGCACACTGACCTGGTTGTAGCGGGTGTTGATGACCGCATGCTTCTTCACATACGCACCGGCGACATACGTTGTGGAGCGGTGCGAGTCGACGTGGTCGGGACCGTCCTGGCAATCGTCCTCGGTCACGATAATCAGCGTGTTGTTGGCATACGGGCTGTGTGCCACTGCCTCGAGGATGCGTCCGATGGCCAGGTCATTGTCGGCTTCCTGGGTATCCGGCGTGTTCACCCCGGCGAGCGCGGTGGAGAAGCTGCCCGTGTGGTCGTGGCTCAGACGCATCGTTTCCAGGCTTGGGAGGTTGTTGTTGGCGATATACTGCATGAACTCGCGGTTCCATTCGTTGACGTCCCATTGGTCAGAGACGTTCATATCGAAGCCGCGGAAGTAGACGTCGGTGTAGGGCACTAGTGTCGGGTTCAGTTCGGCCACCTGCACGATGCCGGCCTCGCCCGCGTTTTCAATCGGGGTGCCGTTGCTGTAGGTGGTCGGGCCGATGTTGTTGACCTGCCAGCCGTAGTTCCGCACGGTCAGGCCGGCCTTCAGCACGGCGTCAAAGATGTGGCCCTGCTGGACGCCCCAGGGCGAGTCAGTGCCGGCGACGTCGGCGGTGCCGGGGAACAGGTTCGCGGTGCCGCCGGGGAGGCTTGCCGAGAGGGTGCTGAACTGTCCCTTGGTGGCCGCGTCGCGATCCGCGGTCGCCGCGAGACCGATCGGAACGTTGCGGTTGGAGCCTTCGGATTCATAGGACAGACCGCGGTCGACGCCGGCATAGTTGATCTGCTGCGTCACTTCCTCGGTGCTGGTTATACGGCCGCGCATCGACCAGGACCAGCCGTCCATGCTGCCATCGCCGGGGTCCATGAAATTGTCGAGGGTGACAAAGTTGGTGGCGATACGGTGGAAGTTCGGCGTGATACGCCGGCCGAACTGCACCAGCGACGGATCGGCGTCGGCGCCGTTGGTCAGGTCGCCAAGCATCTGATCGAAGGTGCGGTTTTCCTTCACGATGTAGATCACATGCTGGATCTTCTCGTGCAGGAAGTTCATCACCGAGGCATCGCTGGTGTTGGCCGCGACGTTGTAGAAGTTGTTCTTCTCCACCGCGGCGGTCATTGTCGGCAGATCGGAACTGGATGGCGTCTGGGCGCTGACCAAGGTCGCATGTTCCAGCTGGAACTGATACTCGTTCGATGCTTTAGCCGCCACCGCTGCCGCCGCGTTGCCGCCCGGATAGGTGATGTTGGTGATCAGCGCGGTGTTGCCCAGCAGATTGCCCGGGTTCGGACCCGTGTCGCTCTTGCCGTTGATGATATACATCCAGCTGCCGTCGGCGCTGAAGGTGATGTCCTTCGGCGCATAGGCGGTCGGGATCAGGCCGACGACGGAGTAGGCATTCGAACCGGTCAACGGGATCACCGCGATGGAGTTCGAGCCATCATTGACGGCGTAAAGCGTTTTGCCGTCCGGGGAGATCGTTACGGAGAACGTCGCGGCACCGGTGTATTTCGGCCCGGTCAGCACACCGGCCGGGGCACGCGCATCGATCTTGGTGGTGATCTTGTTGCTCGCGGTGTCGATCACGGCGACCTGGTCGGCGTTGTCCTGCGCTACGTAAAGCATGGACTGCGCGGCATCCAACGTCATCTCGTTACCGTTGCCATCGAGCTTGATGCGGGTGATCAGATGGCCCGCGGTCGGCTCGGAAATGTCGACCACCACGACCTCACGGTCGCGGTTGGAAGTGACATAGGCGGTGGTATTGCCCTTGATGACGACGCCAAGCGGATACTCGCCACCGGCGACGCCACTGGTGCCTTCGTTATTGGCGGAATAGGGGCGCAGATCGTGTTCGTAGCGAACCTTGTTGGTCGCGGTATCGATTACGCTGATCGAATCGTTGAAGTTGTTGGCCACGACCAGGGTTTTCCCATCGAGCGAGATCCCAAGGCCGCTGGCATTCGGCTCGACGCCGAGGCCGACGCCGGCGGTGCCGTGGGTGCTGCTGTGACCAAGGGGGATCATCGCCGACTGCGACCAGCTGCCGCCAGCCTTGGTATAGGCATAGACCGCATCGTCGTTGCCGCCCGCGGCGTACAGCGTATTGCCGTCCAGAGACCAAACCAGACCGATATGGGCGTTGGTCTGCTTGATGACCTGCATCAGCTTGGGCGAAGTCTTGTTCCCGTCCGCGACATTGTACAGGAAGATGTACTGCGTCGAGTTTGCCTTGTCGGCCGCGCCGGTCTTGTCGTTCTGCGTGTTCTGGCCGGCACAGATGATCGCCAGTGTCGTGCCGTCCGGGCTGAGGCGGGACCGCACCGCCTCACCGGCGACGAAATTCGGATAGGCTGCCAGGCCCGGGTTCAGGGGCTGCTGAACCGCGTTGGTCAGCGGCGCGGTCGGCGTAACATATTGGCCGGTCGGCAGGGGAAGCGTGCCGTTGTTACCGTCAACGAGGGTGTTGACCGCGGCGCGCACCATATGCGGCGCGGATAGCAACGTCGTGGCAAGCAGGCCACCTTTCAGAATTCGTCGATGGTGAGATGCGGTCATAACCCAGTCCCCTTTTATGAGCGGTGACCGCTGCAAAAGCGGCCGCCTCGCTTCGGCTGATCCAATTGGTTTCATGGCAGCCCGGGGCGGATCGATCTTTATCGAACCGAAGTCAGTTTGAAGAAATTGTAACCAAGGCACCTGGCTTTAGCGCTCTCTCGGTAAATTCTACTTGATGG
>CAWBPF010000026.1:0-20922 GCA_963790515.1 uncultured Alphaproteobacteria bacterium
CGACGATTGCCGCTGATGACGTATGAGCCTCCGGGTGCCGCGGACGTGGCGGCGAAGGCGGCGAAGCTGCTGGCGGATGCCGGGTTTTCGAGTGCGATCGATACCGGGCGTGGGCTGGATCATGGCGCGTGGGTGCCGCTGACGCTGATGTATCCGGCGGCGGATATTCCGGCGCTGCAGGTCAGTATTCAGCCTGAGCTTGATCCGGCGCACCATGTTCGGTTGGGCCGGGCGCTGGCGGGGTTGCGGGCGGATAATGTGCTGGTGATCGGATCGGGGTCGTTCACGCATAACCTGCGGCAGTTGCGGCGGGATGCGGTGGGGGGATCGCAACCGGCGGATGTGGTTGCGTTCGCTGATTGGTTCGACGCCGCGCTGGTGGAACAGCGGGTGGATGATTTGCTGAACTACCGGACGCGGGCGCCTTATGCCGTGCAGCAGCATCCGACGGACGAGCACCTGCTGCCGCTGTATGTCGCGCTGGGAGCCGGCGGGGCGGCCCCGGTGGCCCGGCGGCTGCACAGTTCGGCGATGTATTCGAGTTTGCGGATGGACGCTTACGCGTTCAGTTGAGGCGGCTGGCGATCAGCGCTTGGCCGCGATGCAGTCTCGGTGGTTGGGTCGGCGACCTGGCGGGCGCGGCGGTGGCGAACTGATGGCGCCACCGGAGGCGAATGTGCAGGCCGAGCGGACCAAGTCACCGGATTGAGGAATCTTTCGATTATCGCCGCTGATAATCGGTGAACATGTGATCCTTTGCCTGTGCGAGCGTGTGACAGGCGACCCCGCACTGGGCGTCGCGACCCTGCGGCGGGGTGCCGTTTTCGTTAACGGGTGTGAACGTATCGGACGCGGCGTCGTATTCAAACGCGGCGTAGCCCCATCCGCCGCTGTCGCCGTCGGTGAACCGCTTGCTGTCTTTCTCGATGAAGTCGACGTTCAGCAGGGTGCCGGGGACCTCGGTCGACTGGTCAGGCGCGTCCGCGCTTTTCACCGGCTTGTAATGCATCTTTGCGATCTTGGAGCCCTCCGGGAACGGTTTGCCGTTGCCGGGGATGCCGGATCGGTATGCCGCGATCATGACGGGATTGGCCAGGATCAACGCGAAGGCGTGGTCGGTCTTGCTGACCGAAACGGACTGCCAGTCCTCGTAGCCCTTGAAGTCCGAGAATGCGAGCCCGCCCGGTACTGCCACCGTGTATTTGTCCCGCGCCGCCATCGCCATGTTGACCGCAATGGCGAGCAATACGGCAATGAAGCCAAAGCCTAGGAGGTATTTGGTGTTCGGTCTACTCATTTTTAAAATGCGCGACATAGGTGCCTCCGAAGTAATATTGTTACATTTTGATATTAATTTGACTCGGTGACAAACCGATGATACTGGTGGTCAAGTAGATTTCGACATGGCTGGCCTCCTGTGCTGCGGATTTCTTTGGTTTCCTGTCGGTGTTGGTGCGACGGTCATTTTTGCACTTGTGGCCGGCCCTCGACGATGAACGAGCGAGTCGTTGCTGTCGCGTGCCTTACGGGCTTGATCCTGGCGTATTCGGGCGAATGGTACCAGGCCTCGGCCTTGTCCATGCTGGGAAATTCCAGAACCGAAACGCGGCTCGCCGGGGGTGTGCCTTCGATGCTTTCAGTCTGCCCGCCGGCTGCCAGATAGCGACCGCCGTACGGAGCGAGTGTCGCGGCGACATGGGACGCATAGTCGTTGCTGTATTTGTCGAGGTCGCTGACGTTTACTTCTGCAACGTAATAGGCCGGGGCGATGGCGGTGCCCTGCGCATGCAGGGCGGAGCCGCCTGCGGCACCTATCGCGGTGCCACCAACGATATAGAGCATGCCTTGGTGTCTGAGGTTCATGGGTATCCCCGTTGGTTGGACAGGACCGGGTTGCTTGAGCCTTGCACAGTTCGCACCGACGCCAGCGGTCGCTCTATAGTGCGTCGATTTACGAAGCCAGGGCGCTGGCAGCCGGTTTGGCCATTTGCTGCAGCTTCGCCAACAAGGTCTTTGCGGCCAGGCCTGAGGAATGTGGGTTTTGCCCTGTGGTCAGCAGGCCGTCGGTGACCACGTGAACCGCCCAGTTGGCTTTCTTCGAGAAGATTGCGCCTAGTTTCAACATCTCGTCTTCGACCAGAAAGGGCACTACTTCGGTGAGGCCGACGGCTTCTTCCTCGCCGTTGGTGAAGCCGGTCACTTCCCTCCCCTGAACCAGAAGTTTGCCATCCGGCGTTCTGACGTGACGCAGTGCACCGGTGGAATGACACACGATGGCGATTGGCTTAACGGCGGCAAGGAAGGACTCGATCAGCTTGACGGAGTGGTTGTCGTCGGCGAGATCCCACATCGGGCCGTGGCCGCCCGGGTAGAAGACGCTGTCGAAGTCTTCCTGCCTGACGCTCTCGAGGGGAACGGTGTTGTCGAGTTGAGCTTCCGCAGCGGCATCCGCCTCGAACCGACGGGTAAGGTCGGTGCGGAATTCGGGGTCGTTACTTTTTGGGTCAAGCGGCGGCCGGCCGCCCTTGGGGGAGGCGAGCGTGATCTCGGCCCCGGCTTCCTTGAAAACATAATAGGGCGCGGCAAGCTCTTCGAGCCAGAAGCCGGTCTTGCGACCGGTGTTGCCCAACTCGTCGTGGGATGTCAGCACCATCAGTATTTTCATGTTGTTACTCCTTGGTTGGACAGTCTTGGTTCGGCCGGCGATCGCAGCCGTTGGCGCTTCGCTGAACTGAAGCGCTTGTGCAGTTTCCCGAAGCCCAGCCTCGAGGACCGCGAGATCCTGCTCATGCCGCGATGGGGGCGCGCGTCAGGCGAACGAGTGTGTCCGGCCACGCCGCGAGCCCGGTGGGCGTTTGAGGTATGTGGGTCAGGCCCTCGAGCCTGGCGAAGAGATCAGTGTGGTCGAGAAAAATCCTTCCACAGCACTACCGAAGACGATAACCCTCGTCTGTGCGTCCGTTTCGAGGACAGTCATGATCTGCCGGAACTGCGGAACGAAGTCCGGACCCATCAGATTCGATGCCGGATGGTCGAAGGTAGCCCGCCAACATTCGGGCGACGATCGGGTGAACCGGATCTGCGCTGTCATTGTCGTCGCGTTCACTGGGCCTCCATAGAGAAAGCGCAATCGGAATGCGCGCAACATCTTGGATCACAGCGGGTTCGTCTTGTACGGATTTTGCGTCCTTTAGACGATCCGGGCGTAAGCGACGCGCCTGTGGGCGAGGCAGGGGTTCGGTTTGTGCAGGCTTTGCCATGCAGCTTTGGTCCGAAAAAGCCCGCGGGCCGACTTGGCAGTCCGCCTGACCGTTGTCCAAGACGGACGCCGGCGTGCAGTGGGCCGGGTGACTTTTTCCGGTCGGGTGCGAAACGCCTGGCTTTTGCGATTTGCCGCCACGTGGGGTGTCCCAAGCCTGTCGGTGGGCACCTTTTGGCCGCTCACGGGTCTGTCATTCAACCGATCGGTTGACTCTCGGCAGTCAGGGGTTTCATATTCAACCAAATGGTTGAATTAAAGTCGCCACAGCTTGATACCGTCTTCCACGCCCTCGGCGATGCAACCCGGCGGCGGATGCTTCGTGAACTTGCCGGTGGCGAGCGAACGGTCGGCCAGCTTGCGGAACCTTTTGCGATTTCGCTGGCGGCTGCCTCGAAGCACATCAAGGCGCTGGAGCACGCCGGGCTGATCCGGCGCGAGGTACGCGGGCGTACGCATGTGTGCCGCCTTGACCCTGGCCCGCTGGCCAGTGCGCAGGCGTGGCTGAGGTTCTACGAGCGGTTCTGGACCGACCGTCTGGATGGGCTCGAACGGCTCCTCCGCGAGGAGGATGAGCGCAAATCCCCTACCCCCGAGCAAGGAGACAGCAAATGAACGAACTCACCGGCCTGGATGCGTATGGCGTGCTGACCGAGCCGACCACGTTGAAAATTCAGCGAGTTTTGCCTGGCCCGATCGAGCGGGTGTGGGCGTATCTGACGGAGAGCGAGTTGCGCCGTCAGTGGCTGGCGGCGGGCCAGATGGAGATGAAGGTCGGCGCTGCGTTCGAACTCGTGTGGCGGAATGATACGCTGACCAACCCGCCCGGTCAGCGACCGCCGGGTTTCTCCGAGGATCACCGGATGCAGAGTCAGATCATCGAACTCGATCCGCCGCGCAAGCTGACCATCGCCTGGAACGGCACCGGCGATGTGTCCTTCGAGCTGGAGCAGAAGGACGACAAGGTGCTGCTGACGGTGATCCATCGCCGGCTGCCGAGCCGCACTACGATGCTGATGGTTGGCGCCGGATGGCACATGCACCTCGACATTCTGGTTGCCCGCGCGACGGGCACGGAGACGGAGCCGTTCTGGGACGGCTGGAGCCGGCTTCGGCAGGACTACGACGCCCGGTTGCCGGCATGACCGTGCGGTCGGGCGGCTGAATTGCGGGCGAGACTGGTCGCCCGCACGCGACGCGGAATTCAACAAACAGGAGGTACACCATGCAAAATCAAGTCGTTTCGCGCGATGAGTGGCTGACGGCCCGGGTTGCGCTGCTGGAGGCGGAGAAGGCGCATACGCGGCAAGGTGACGAGCTGGCTCGGCAGCGGCAGGCGTTGCCCTGGGTGCGGGTCGACAAGGAATACCGATTCGAGACCGAGGAAGGGAGCGCGTCACTGGCGGATCTGTTCAAGGGTCGCTCGCAGTTGCTGATCTACCACTTCATGTTCGGGCCCGATTACACAGCGGGGTGTCCGTCGTGCTCGGCGATCGCGGACGGGTTCGATGGTTTCGTTGTGCATCTGGCGAACCACGATGTCACGCTGTCGGCGGTGTCGCGTGCGCCGCTTTCGAAGCTGCAGGCGTACAAGCGGCGGATGGGGTGGACGTTTCCGTGGGCGTCCTCGGAGGGGGATGATTTCAATTTCGATTTCAACGTCTCGTTCACCGAGGCGCAGCAGCGCGAGGGGGACATCGAATATAACTACCGGCGTGCCGGCCACGCGATGGATGTGACACCGGTCCCGGCGCCGGTCGCGCGGTTCGCGGCGATGTCCGGAACCGACGCGCGCACGTTCGCTCGTGACCGGCCGGGCTTGAGCGCGTTCGTGCGGGAGGATGGCGTTGTCTATCACACCTATTCCGCCTATGCGCGCGGCCTGGACGGAATTTGGGGCATGTATCAGTGGCTTGACCGCGCCCCCAAGGGTCGCAACGAGGGGGGCATCTGGTTTCGCCGGCATGACGAGTATGCCAGCGGCTGAAGGACGGCATGGACGGCGTGGCCGGAGCGGGTTTGGTTGCGGGAGAGACAATATGAGCGAGGCTTATTCCGGCCAGTTTGCCGACCGTGCGGGGGGTGATGGAAGCGGCGATGTGGCCCCGTTTGGCGCGGTCAACTGGTTAAGCCTCGCGGCGACGCCGACCTTCGCGATCATGGCGGTGTCTGCGAGTGTTTCTGCTGGCGGCGGGGCGGGAACGCTCTGCCTGGCGGCGCATGATGGGTCATTGCTGGGCGGAATGATCCCGATGTATGTGCTGATGGGTGCCTTCCATTCGGCGCCCTGGCTGAAGCTGATCTTTGGCCGACGAAGTAACGCCCGTCGGTTGTAGTGCGTTTTCAGTGCGGGTTCGGGGTTTGCCGGGGCCGGGCGCGCGTGCGTAAAATCGGGCCGGTGACACTGCGAGATTTTACCCGCAAACCATTGATTTGGCGTTCTAATTGACCCGACGCCGGGGAACCGGGCGTCGGGACCGCAGCACTGGTCGCACCGGAGCTGGTTGTTGCTGTCCGCCCTGCTGGCAAGGCCAACGTGGTGCCTCGCGGCAAAGGTATTTTTGCGGTTCGTGGACACGGTAGGATGCTGACGCGGGCCGGTGGTGTTGCACGAACAGCCCGACGGCCGACGCTGGATGGTCGAGAGATTTGGGGGGCATGCAAATCTGGCCGGGTTCGCTGTGGCGCTGCCGACGCCTGACGATGCCGACGCCTGACGATGCCGGTGGCCGTGTTGCGGGGGCTGGTGCAGCATCGGGTGCGGCACGATGTCATCGGCACAGTTTTCCGGTTCGCCTGAAAGCTGGGCCGGAAGAAGATCTGTGCGCTTCGGCAGGGCGCCAATGAGATACCGTCCGACTTTGCCGGGCAGCGGACACGGAGATAGATCGTCAGGACATTGAAAAGTGGAATTGCTGCGGGAGGCCGGCTACGCGGTGGACCTGATCACGGCGTTGGCGTGACGGTGGCGTCCGCGGGAAGCCTGAACCGGTTGCCGTGCTGGGGGCGGGTGCCCGGCCGCTGACATCGCGGATGACTTCCGCCACACTGGCCCTGGCGCCGGGCTGTCCGGTGATAACGAGGGAAACGAGATATGAAAGTTGGCTTCATCGGCGTGGGCAACATGGGTGGCCCGATGTGCCGCAATATCATCCGCAACACCAACCACGACGTGGTGGTCTTCGATCTCAGCCCGGATGCGGTGAAGGCCTGCACCGACCTGGGTGCGTCGGCGGGGACCTCGGTTGCGGATGTGGCGGCACGTTGCGATGTGGTGATCACGTCACTGCCGATCCCGCGCATTGTCGAGGAGGTTACCCTGGGCGCCGGCGGCATCGCGGAAAACGCCAAGCCTGGGACAGTGTTCATCGATCTTTCCACCAACTCCCCGGCGACCGCGAAGCGGGTGGCCGAGGGCATGAAGGCGAAGGGCATTGCTATGCTGGAAGCGCCGGTGTCGGGCGGGACGTCGCGGGCGACGGATGGCACGATCGTCATCATGGTTGGCGGCGATGCGGCGGTGTTTGACCAGAATCTGCCGCTGCTGAAGTCGTTCAGCGGCGAGGTGATCCATCTGGGCGAGATCGGTTATGGCTCGACGGCGAAGCTGATCAACAACATGCTGGCGTTCTGCAATTCGGCGGCGGCGGCCGAGGCCTTGATGATCGGCAAGCGGTCGGGCATCGACCTGAAGAAGCTGGATGCGGTGATCCGCAACGCCAGCGGCATGTCGGCGGGTTATGCCAACCTTTCGACCAAGACGCTGGCGGGCGACTTCAAGGCGACGTTCGCGCTTGACCTTGCGCACAAGGACCTGCGGCTGGCGCTGGAAATGGCGGATGAGCTGGGGGTTCCGGGGCTGATCGCGCCGCAGGTGATGAGCCTGATGCGGATGGCACGGGGCATGGGCCTGGGTTCGTCTGATTCCGCATCGATGGTCCGGGTCTATGAGACCACTCTGGGCGAGGACATTCGGGCCTGATTTCAAGCGGTTCCCTCGCCGGTTGACCTGGTCGGCGGGGGAGATTTTCAAGGAACACGAGACTTTTCATGCATCGCGGCGGGAAAGCCGCTAACGTAGCTGGACACGAGCGGGCCGGGTGTTTTCGGGCGACACCCTCGCGCTCGATCAGTGAGTGGCTATTTCTTTGTTCGTTTGAGACCTACTGGGGCGTTATGACAGAAAAACCGCAGATCCTCGTTGTCGAGGACGATCCGTTGGTATCGGAGGTCATTGCGGCGGCTTTGGATGATACCTATTGCATTCAAGCTGTCGTAACGGCGAAGGAAGCGCTGGGTTCGCTGCGGGGCGGCAGATTCCGACTGATGTTGCTGGATTGCACACTTCCGGGCGGGATTGATCCGGAGCTGCTGCCTGAAGCGGACCGAACGGGGACAGCGGTGATCTTGATGTCGGGCGACCCAGGGCGGGTGGCGAAGCTGACCGATCAGCCCAGGCCGTTTGTGCTGAAGCCGTTCACGCTTTTTGGTCTGATCGAGACGGTGGACTCGGTGATCGGCACGCCGGCGTCGGATTCGCCTGCCGGGACGGCGTGACCGCACTTTGGTGTTGACGTTCGGGGTGTTGACGTTCGGGGTGTTGACGTTCGGGGTGTTGACGTTCGGGGTGTTGACGTTCGATTTGGCCTTGGCCGCCGAGACAGGGGCTTGACCGACGAGGGTGGGGCCTGACCGGGGAGATTGGGGCTTTACCGGATAGATTGACCAAGTCTTTCACCAAGTCTTCCAATATTCCACTTCAGACCCGCGCCGTTAGCGCGTGGCGACATTTACGCCGACCGCAACCGATCGGACCGCTCCGGTTTATTGTGCCGGCTGGCAACCTGGCCGACTGGCAACCTGGCCGACTGGCAACCTGGCCGACTGGATTGTTTCCTGTCGCGCTGGGGACGTTTTGGTTTACTGTTCTGTCGGGCAACTTTGCCAGCCGGACGGTTTATGTCGGGTTGGCGTTGCACTATTCACGTTCACTTGAGTCGGTGGATTTCTGCGACCGTGCGGGTTGGCTGGAATGATAGCGGCTTGGCCATATTTGTTGCGGTGTGGTGCCGATTGCCTCGGCGATCAGCAGTTCCAAGGCGGGCCAGCGCTGTTTCAGCGCTTTTCCGGCGGCGGTCGGGTGATAGCCATGCGCGACGGACAGCCCTGACAGGGTGTAGCCGCGCTTTTTCAGCGCTGCCAACACATCCGCTGGATGCCAGTCGGGCTTATGATTTGCCTCTTGCCGCGCTGTCTCGGCGTCATACATTCTGTGTCCTCGATTCTCGATAGAGAACTGCCTGAAAGTTATCTTTTGAAACCAATACCGGCGAAAAGGGACGACATTAAGGTGAAAAGTGTGTCGCATAGTGGACGGGCGACTGTAATATGTCACGCGTCAATAAGAGCGTAGACGCGATACGCGGGACCGGGGCGGATAAGCCGGCATTTGTCGAACGTCTGCAGACCATTTTGGCGCACTGGCCCAGCGCGGATCGATTGGCCAAGGCCATAGGTGTGTCTCCCTCGGCGTTTCGTAAATGGTTAAAGGGCGAAGCCGAACCAAGCCGGGAACGTCTGGTGGCGCTGGCTCATGCGGCCGGGGTTGGTGTTGCCTGGCTCGCCGAAGGCGAAGGACCGCCGCCGGTGTTCGAGACGATATCCGGCAGCCGGCGCCGTGTCGGGGTTCGTGACAGCGCGGCTGAGATCGACTGGGCCCAGTTCGTTGTGCTGCCGACCAGACCGGAGGCCGCGGCGGCGGGATCATCCACGCCGGCACCGCCGGCCGGGGCTGAGTTCATCGCATTGCGGCATGACTGGGTGCGAGCGAATTGCGGGGTTGAACCAAATCAACTGGTGCTGGAGACGGCGACCGGGGAGTTGATGACGCCGACGATCCGCAACGGCAACACGCTGCTGATCGACACGTCCGACCGGACATTCCGGAATTTTGGTATTTACGTTCTGGAGATCAACGGGCAGCGTTTGGTCAAGCGGGTGCAGCGCAAGCACGACGGCAGCCTGGTGCTGATCAGTGACAACACGGCTTACCAACCCGACACGGTCGACAAGACCGCGGCGAGTGAGGTCATCGTGGTGGGCCGGGTGGTGTGGACCGGCGGCACGCTGTGACGGGTTGAGGCCGCCCGAGGCGCGGTTTATTTGGCCGATTGGCGGGTTTCGTTCGGATCATGGCCGGACTGGCGGAGGATGACGTCGTTGACGCCACTGGACGCCTCGGTGGCGACGACGACGGCGATATCGCCCCAGTAGTGGTTGAGGGTTCCGGCGGGAAGCTCGTTCAACTGGACCACGCGGCCACGCTCGTCGCCCGATTGGGCCCTGACCGACCACTGGATTTCGACGCGTTCTTTTCGGTTCTTTATTGGAACGACTTTGACCTCGCCCTGGACGACGAAGTCGGCGCCTGCCGGGGTGGTCAGCACGACGGGGCCGAGGACCGCGAGGCGGGCGCGCATCTGTTGCGTCAAAGCAATGTCTCCGTCGCCGGGGGCGCCGGTGACCTCGCTGACCAGCACCTTGGCCGGCCGGTTATAGAGACTGCCGGGATCGGACTTGTTGCGCGCCACCTGGATGCTGGTCAGCACGGCGCCGATGCGGGGCGCGGCCTCGGCGGCGATCTGGTGCATCAAGGCGGGATCAGCCTCGGCCCAGGCTGCCAGGGGAATCTGCTCCCCCTGAGCGCTGCCTTGTTCCTTGTCCTGCGGGTCGCGCACGCTGAACAGCGGGGTGACGTAGTTGCCGTCGCGCTCGGCCCGGGTGATCAGGCGCCAGTCGGTTTTTTGCGGTGCCCGGACCATTGCCGGCACTTCGGTCGCCTGCAGGGCGATGGCGATCTGATCTGCCAGTTCCTTGTTGGCAGCGTCGGGCAGCAGGGTTTCCGAACCGGGTGGAACGGCGAGCAGCGGGGTCAGCGGCTGGGCGAGCCGGCGCGCGGTGGCGCCCGGGTTGCCGAGGAACGGCTCTGGCAGGTCGCCGCATGCGGGGAGGGCAAGGCAAAGAAGCAGGGCCATACGGCCAAGACGGGCAATCATCGGGCGGCTTGAAGCAGATGGCGGCGGGCGCCGATAGGGGATTCACGGGTGATCATTTCGATGGTTCGTTCACGCTGGCCTGATAACTGAGATTTGGTGCCCGATCGGGCCGGCTTTGGCCAAGGTGCGGCGACGGTGGCTGAAAAAGTGATGATCCTGGGCCAGGGTATCGTGACCGGTCAGCACGACCTGGCCGAGGCCGGCGGCGCGCAGGCGGGCGGCGCAGTAGCCGGGAAGATCGAACTGCCAGCGGTCGGGCTGGCGGCCGGGGACGAAGAACGCATCGGCGGCGGGCGTGTGGGTGAGGACGGCGTCACGCAGGTCGGGCCCGACCTCGTAGGAGGCCTGGGCGATGCAGGGGCCGATGGCGGCGACGATGCGGCCGGGCGTTGCGCCGAGTACGGTCATCGCGGTGACGGTGGCCTCCAGCACGCCGGCGACGGCACCGCGCCAGCCAGCGTGGGCGGCGCCGACGATTTTGCCCTGGTCGTCGGCGAACAGGACCGGGGCGCAGTCGGCGGTGACGATGCCGAGCGCCAGGCCGGGGCGGTCGGTGACCATGGCGTCGGCTGACTCGCCCTGGCCGGCCGCCCAGGGTTTGGTCGCGGTTACGACATGGGTGCCGTGCACCTGGGTCAGACCAAGCAGATGGTCGGGGTGGGTGTCGAGGGCGCGGGCGACTCGGGCGCGGTTTTCCAGCACGGCGGCGCGGTCGTCCTGGCTGGAGAGGCTGCAGTTCAGGCTGGCGTAGGCGCCGGTCGAGACGCCGCCGCGGCGGGTGAAGAAGCCATGCGGCGCCGGCAGCGTATCCGTAGTCAGGGCTTCCGCCATGGTGTTAGGAACTCCGGGAAAGAATGGTGGCCCGGGGTGTGGTCGTTGTGCCGTCACGGGTCAACTGGTGTTACACTGTGACGTGAGAACAGGCCGGAGGAAAACGCGATGATCGGGATTGATTGGGGCACGACCAGCTTCCGTGCGTTTCGTGTCGGGCGTGATGGCAATATTCGCGACAGGCGCGCCGCGCTGAAGGGGATCCTGAATGTTCCGGACGGGCGGTTTGGGGACACGTTGCGGGAAGAGATCGGCCCCTGGCTGGCGGGGGGCGAGGACCGGGTCCTGCTGTCGGGGATGATCGGCAGCCGACAGGGCTGGAAAGAGGCGCCGTACCTCCCCTGCCCGGCCGGACCAGCTGAGCTGGCCGGGGCGCTGATCGATATCGGGTTCGACTGGGCTCGGGTGAAGCTGGTGCCGGGGGTGTCGGGGGTTGACGAATCGGGGGTGGCCGAGGTGATGCGCGGCGAGGAGACCCAGGTGCTGGGTGTGCCGGTGCTGCTGCGCGACGGCGGGATCGCCTGCCTGCCCGGCACACACTCGAAGTGGGTGCGGGTGGTGGACGGGCGGATCGTGGGGTTCACCACGCATATGACGGGTGAGGCGTTCGGGGTGCTGCGCGGGCATACCATCCTGGGGCGTATGATGCGGGACGGGCCGGCGGATGGCGCGCCGTTCGATGCGGGGGTGGCGCGGTCGGCGCAGACCGGCGGGCTGCTGCACCATGTGTTCGGCGTGCGGGCTTTGACGTTGGCCGGGCGGCTGGCCGAGTCGGATGCGCCGGCGTACCTGTCGGGCATGCTGATCGGGCATGAGGTGCGGGCCGCGCTGGAACAGGCGGCGGGCGGGGTGGTGCAGGTGATCGGCGCCCCGGACCTGACGGCGCTGTATGCCAAGGCGATCGCGGCGTGCGGCGGTTATGCCGAGTGCCATGACGGTGAGGCCGCGGCGCAGGGGCTGGCGCTGATCGCGGCGCATGCGCAATGGACCTGAGGGCGCTGCTGCGGCGCTGCCCGCTGGTGGCGATCCTGCGCGGGGTCACGCCCGGGGAGGTGGTTGGGGTGACCGCCGCGTTGGAGCGGCATGGGCTGGCGATTGTGGAGGTGCCGCTGAACTCGCCGGAGCCGTTGGTGAGCATCGGGTTGCTGGCGCGGGAATTCGGCGAACGGCTGCTGATCGGGGCCGGGACGGTGATGACGGAGGCCGAGGTTGGCGCGGTGGCCTCGGCGGGTGGGCGGCTGATCGTGACGCCGCATGCGGATGCGGTTGTGGTGCGGGCGGCGAAACGGCTGGGGTTGCTGGCGGTGCCGGGGTTTTTCACGCCGGCGGAGGCGTTTGCGATGCTGGCGGCCGGGGCGGATGCGCTGAAGCTGTTTCCGGCGGAGGGGGGTAGTCCGGCGATGCTGCGGGCGATGCGGGCGGTGTTGCCGGCCGGAGTGATGGTGCTGCCGGTGGGCGGGATCGATGCGTCGAACATGGCGGCGTGGACGGCGGCCGGGGCGGCGGGGTTCGGGATCGGGTCGGCGATTTACCGGCCGGGGGATACGGCTGAGGTGGTGGGGGCGAAGGCGGCGGCGCTGGTTGCGGCTTGCGGGCGGGGGTGACGCGTTCGGCTGATCGTTTGTTGTATGTAATGTCGTGGCTGCGGTGTGGCGGAATGACCGGGCAAATCTTCAGTGAGCCACTTGGTTCTTTGTGATGCGACCGGTTGAAGCGCAGGGGCCGTTGGGATGACTATAGCGGGCGTGTCCTGGATGGAAATCACAGGGCGTGATTGCGGGGTTCGGGCCAGGTCCTCGCTGACGCATTGCGCGGTGAGGCATAGATGGGGAACAGCGTCGAGCATCCGGCGGAGCGGCCGCGTATCTTCATCTCCTACGCCCGCTCAGACAGCTCGGGGCTGGCCGAGGAACTGGTGACCGGGCTCCGGCTGGTGGGGTTCGAGCCCTATCTTGATCGGCACGATATCGCGGGCGCGGAAGAGTGGGAGGCTCGGCTTGGCACGCTGATTGAACGTGCCGATACCATCGTGTTCATTCTTTCGCCGGCCGCGGTGCGGTCCGAGCGTTGCGCCTGGGAAGTGGAGCGTGCCGCCGAGCTTGGCAAACGGCTGATCCCGGTTCGAGGCAGTGCGGTGCCTAACGCGGAGGTGCCGGAGCGGCTGCGGCGTCTGCAGTATATCGGCTTCCAGGGCGGGATTTCGTTCGCCCGGGCGCTCACGGACCTGGATGCAGCGCTGCGGCAGGATGTGGCGTGGATCCGGGAGCACACACGGCTGGGCGAGGCCGCCGCGCGCTGGCATGCCAAGGTGCGGGTGAGCGGCGCCGGCGATGACCTGTTGCTGCGTGGCGGCGACCTGACCGAAGCCAAGCTTTGGGCTGCTCGGCGGAAGGTGGACGTGCCGGAGATCACGGCGGCGGTGCGGTCATTTCTGCAGGCGAGTGACGGATTTGCGGCCGCGGCGGCGGAGGCCGAGCGGCAGCGGCTGGATGAACGTGAGCGGCTGGTGCGCGAAACGGAGGGGGCGCAGCGGCGCATCCGCCGGGTGCAACGGCGGTGGTTCATGGTGCTGGCGGGGTTGTTGCTGTTGGTTGTGGCGGGAACCGGGACCGGGCTTTGGGCGGTGTTCACGGCTTGGCAGGGGTTGATGGTCAACCGGGCGCAATTCATCGCGGGGGTGGTCGATCAGCAGGTCGAACGAGGGGGCTATGTCGATGGCATGCTGATCGGTCTTGAAGGGCTGCCCGATCAGCGAAGTGACAGTCTGCTTGCCCGTCTGCTGCCGTTGGAGGGTTCGGCGTGGAACGCGGCCGATGCCGCCTGGCGCAAGTGGGCGTCCGGTTGGGGTGAGCGCCGGCAATTTGCGGGGCATGACCGCGCGGTCACCGCGGTCGCATTCTCGCCGGATGGCCGCCGCGTGCTCACCGGCTCCTGGGACAAGACGGCGCGGGTGTGGGACGCGGCGACGGGCAAGCTGGTTGCCACCCTCGCGGGCCATGATCGCGCGGTCACCGCGGTCGCTTTCTCGCCGGACGGCACACGCGTGCTCACCCGCTCCGAAGACACGACGGCGCGGTTGTGGGAGGCCGCGACGGGCAAGCCGGTCGCCATACTCCGCCATGACGATTTCTTGGTTACCGCAATGGCCTTCTCGCCAGACGGCACACGCGTGATCACGGCCTCTGCGGACAAGACGGCGCGGCTGTGGGAGGCGGCGACAGGCAAGCCAGTCGCGATATTCGCGGGCCATGACGGCTGGGTCACTGCGGTTGCCTTCTCGTCGGACGGCACAGGCGTGCTCACGGGCTCTGAGGACAAGACAGCGCGATTGTGGGAGGCGGCGACGGGCAGGCAGGATGCCATGTTCGTCGGCCATGATCGTGCGGTCACAGCGGTCGCCTTTTCACCGGACGGCACACGCGCGCTAACCGGCTCCGGGGACAAGACGGCACGGCTGTGGGAGGTGGCGACGGGTAAGGCTGTCGCCACGCTCGCGGGCCATGATGGCTGGGTCGACGCGGTCGCCTTCTCACCGGACGGCACACGCGTGCTTACCGGCTCCGAAGACAACACAGCGCGGTTGTGGGAGGCGGCGACGGGCAAGGCGGTCGCGATATTCGGCCATGACAGGCGGGTTACCACGATCGCCTTCTCGCCGGACGGCACACGCGTGCTAACCGGCTCCGAAGACAAGACGGCGCGACTGTGGGAGGCGGCGACGGGCAAGCCGGTCGCAACGCTTGCTGGCCATGATCGCGAGGTCACTGCGGTCGCCTTCTCGCCAGACGGCACAAACGTGCTCACCGGCTCCGAAGACAGGACGGCGCGGTTGTGGGACGCCGCGGCAAGCAAGCCGGTCGCGACACTCGCGGGTCATAAGCGCGAGGTCACTGCGGCCGCCTTCTCGCCGGACGGCACACGCGTGCTCACGGGCTCCGCGGACAAGACAGCTACGGCTGTGGGAGGCGGCGACGGGCAACACGATCGCCACCCTCGCGGGTCATAACGACAGGGTCACCGCGGTCGCCTTCTCGGCGGACGGCACCCGCGTGCTCACCAGTTCCTCGGACAAGACGGCGCGGCTGTGGGAGGCAGTGACGGGCAAGCCGGTTGCCATCCTCGCGGGCCATGACGACTTGGTCACCGCGGTGGCCTTCTCGCCCGATGGTACACCGCGTGATCACCGGCTCCTTCGACGCGACGGCGCGGCTGTGGGAGGCAGTGACGGGCAAGCCGATTGCCACCCTCGCGGGCCATGAGGCCGCGGTCAGCGCGGTCGCCTTCTCACCGGATGGCACACGCGTGCTCACAGGCTCCTGGGACAAGATGGCGCGGCTGTGGCAGGCGGCGACGGGCAAACTGGTTGCCACCCTCGCGGGCCATGAGGCCGCGGTCAGCGCGGTGGCCTTCTCGCCGGACGGCACACGCGTGCTAACCGGCTCCGAAGACAAGACGGCGCGACTGTGGGAGGCGGCGACGGGCAAGCCGGTTGCTACCCTCACGGGCCATGATGGGATGGTCAGCGCGGTGGCCTTCTCGCCGGACGGCACAAGCGTGCTTACCGGCTCCTTCGACGCGACGGCGCGGCTATGGGAGGCGGCGACGGGCAAGCCGGTTGCCATCCTCGCGGGCCATAACGGCGCGGTCAGCGCGGTGGCCTTCTCGTCGGACGGCACCCGCGTGCTCACCGGCTCCGTCGACAAGACGGCGCGGCTGTGGGACGCGGCGGGCAAGTTAGTTGCCACCCTTGCGGGCCATGACGGGGTGGTCATCGCGGTCGCGTTCTCGCCGAACGGGACCCGCGTGCTCACCGGCTCTTGGGACAAAACGGCGCGGTTGTGGGAGGTTTTTCCTTCGGCTCAGGCTTTGGTTGAGACGATCAAGGGATCCGTGTTTCGCTGCCTTTCCCCGGCGCAGCGGGAGCGGTTCCATCTGGGGATGGAGGCGCCCAAGTGGTGCCGGGCGCGCGGTCTTTGGCCCTATGGCGACCACTAGGACCCCGCTGACGCATTGCGCGGTGGGGCGTGGATGGGAAACGGCGTCGAGTATCCGGCGGAGCGGCCGCGTATCTTCATTTCCTATGTCCGGTCAGACGGCTTGGTGGTGGCCGAGGAACTGTTGACCGGGCTCCGGCTGGTGGGTTTCGAGCTTTATTTTGATCGGCACGATATCTCGGGCGCGGCCTGGCACGCTGATCGACCGTGCCGATACCGTTGTGTTCATTCTCTTGCCGGCCGGAGTGCGGTCCGAGCGCTGCGCGTGGGAAGTGGCGCGTGGCGGTGAACCTGGCAAACGGCCGATCTCGGTTCAGGGCGGGATGGTGCCCGACGCGGATGTGCCGGAGCGGCTGCGGCGGCTGCAGTACATCGGCTTCACGGCGGGATTTCGTTCGCCGGGCCGCTTGCTCAGCCGAGGCTTGGGCACCATGCGAACCGCCTTGACGAAGCACGGCCGGGTTATGGCTTTCTTGCTTCAAACACGATCGCCTGTAGTGGCATCACACCTGGTTCGCCGCCGAATTCCTGCTTCATGGCCGTGGCGAGCGCTGCCTGGACCCGCATCGGCTCCACACCGCCGCGCTGGCGGATCTGGTCAAACACCGGACTGCCAAACACCGCGCCGCGGGCGAAGGCTGAGAAATCCGACACCGTCCGCTGCTGTTGGACCACCGAAATCTCGATCCCACCAAAGCCCGCGGCGATGAGCGACGCCTTGATCGGATCGATACGGTGATAGCCGAACGGCACCTCGTAGAACTTAGGTGGATCGGCCGGGAAGAAGGCGCCGATCACTTCATGCTGGATTTACCGAACGGGTTGTATTGATGCGCGTCCCAGACGCTGAAGTAATACCGGCCTCCCGGAACGAGCACGCGATGGGCCTCCTGGTAGGATTTGTCCTTGTCGGGGAAGAACATCGCGCCGAACTGACAAATGACAGCGTCGAACGACGCGTCGCCGAATGGCAGCGCGGTTGCGTCCGCAGGCTGAAAAGTCACTGGCTCGTCGGGCCGAAATTTTGTCCGCGCGATCTCCAGCATGCCGACGTTGAGATCGGTCGCGGTCAGCTGTGCGCTGGCCGGAAGCCTGTCGCGCAAGACGCGGGTGACGATGCCGGTGCCTGCGGCGGTCTCCAACACGCGCGTCGGTGAACCCAAGGCAACCCGGCGGCCCATGTCTTCGGCGTAGCCAGCGAAAATGACCGGTCCCATGCCGCTGTCGTAGTTCTCGGGAATGTTGCCGCTAAAATCCGCCAGATTGCCGCTCATTGCCGTCTCCTAACTATCGTTGGTGTTGCACCCGGCCCCTTGGAATTGGGGCTTGTTCGGTGCTGTTAGTGGAATGCCGGCCAGTATAGTCGCAGCGGCGGCAGCGTCCTATAACTCCGCCCTATCCGGCGAGATTTGGACCGGATAGGGCCGATCGCAGTGCCTGCCCGCGTTGGCGTCGCGGCCTTTCGTGCCGCGGCAGCCGGGAGCATTATGCGGCGTGCTCCCGGAGCCACGACTTTATTGTTCCTTTTGGTCACCCACATCTACTGGGGTCAGTGTTTATCCGCTGGGACAGCATGACCGGCAGCGCGAGGGTGACGATTATGCCCGGGCCTCGAGCACCATACTGAACGGATTTTCTGCCGCGCGCCGAATGTTGCCGAAACCGCCGCTGCCGATCGCCTCCCGCAGCCTGGCCTCGCCGGCCTGCGCGCCGAGTGCCGCACCCACTTCCTGCGCCAGCGAGGTCGGCACGCAGACCATGGTCGAGCCCGCATAGTATAGCCGGCCGACGGGATTTAGATTGTGCTTCCAGCCGATCCCCTGCCATCGGCTCGACGATCATCCAGGTGCCGTCCGGCTTGATGGAGTGGCGGATGTGGGCGGCCGCGCCGGCGGGATCGCCCATGTCGTGCAGGCAGTCGAAACAAGTGACCAGATCGAATTCCGCTGCCGGGATATCCTTCGCGGCGGCGACTTCGAACCGGGTGTTGCCGGCGACACCGTGCGCTTGCGCATGCTGCCGAGCGTCCTCAATCGAGCCGCCGTGGAAGTCGTAGCCGACAAACGGGAATTCGGAAACGCCTGGGCCATCAGCACGGTGGACCAGCCATGGCCGCAGCCAACATCGGCGACGTCGGCGCCTTTTTCAAGTTTCGCGACGACGCCGTCCAGCGCGGGGAGCCATTGCGGCAACAAGGTAGTTGTGGTAGCCCGGGCGGAAGAAGCGGGCAACAGCGCAGAACATGCATCCGGCTTGATCGCCCCAGGCGACCCCGCCACCGGTGCGGAATGCCTGCCTGCGACTTTACTCTGATTTTCTTGCAACGCGGCCATCAGGTCAAAGGCGCCCATCATGTAAACGGGACTGTCTTTCATCGACAAATATCATTGCCTGCTCGGGCGGAAGGGCAAATTTGCGATCGACCGGATCGTAGGTGATGTAGCCCGACGCGGCGTTGAATGCGACAGCCATTCGCGCAGATATCGCTCCTGGACCTTGGCCTTTTGCGCCAACTCTTCGCATTTAATGGGTCCTTCCGCGTGAAGGGTTCGGTAAAGGCCCAGAACATCACCCATACGAACGAGTGGCACGCTGGCGGCACCCCCGAGGTCGCAGAGCATCTTGCCGACGAACTGGTGCAGACGTTCTTCATCCATGACGCATATCCCTATATTTGAATGTGCTATAGTGATTTCCAGAGATTTACTGGCGGCCGTCATAAGAAGCCTAAAGGCCTGATTGGGCCCGGCGTCAGTCGGCAAACCATCTATACTCTGGACACTTTCAATCTGTCACGGCATTCTGCGGCGGATATGCCAAATCTCGCGCTTGATTCCGCCAAATCCGCGCCGGGTCGAGTTGCTGGCGTTTCCGGACGTGCAGGTTCTGGACGTCACCGGCCCGTTGCAGGTTCTCGCCGGGGCCAATCATCAGGCTGCAGAATCCGGGCAGCCGGTGCCCTATGACCTGAAGGTCGTTGCGGCGGCTCCGGGGCCGGTGATGTCTTCCGCGGGTCTGGCATTCCTGGCGGAGCCTTTGCCGCCCGCCGACCTGCCGCTGCACACCTTGATCATTGCCGGCGGCCATGGGGTCAGGGAGGCGTCTCGGGATCGCTTACTGGTGAGTTGGGTCAAGCAGCGAGCGCTGGTCACCGGTCGTGTTGCCTCGGTCTGTTCGGGTGCGTTTATTCTAGCGGCCACAGGTCTGCTTGACGGCCGGCGTGCCACGACGCACTGGTTCAACTGCGCGGCCCTGACAGCGAGATTTCCGGCGGTTCGGGTGGAGCAAGATCCGATCTACATCAACGACGGCGGGATCTGGACCTCGGCCGGGGTGACGGCGGGGATCGACATGGCGCTGGCACTGGTGGAGGCGGATCTGGGCAGGGCGATGGCGACGACAGTTGCGCGGCATCTCGTGGTGTTCGCCAAGCGACCCGGCGGACAGGCGCAATTCAGCACTGAACTGGCGTTTGCGGGTTCGGACACGACGTTCGAGAACCTGCACGGCTGGATGAGAGAAAATCTGCGTGGCAACCTGGCCGTTCCGGCGCTGGCGGAACAGGCTGGCATGAGCGAACGCAGTTTTTCGCGGCATTATCGGCGAATTACCGGGACGACCCCGGCGCGAGCGGTGGAACGCGTGCGGGTGGAGGCGGCGCGCAGGGCGTTGAGTGAAACGCGCCTGCCAATGAAGCGGATCGCTCGGGATTGTGGGTTCGGGACGGAAGAGACCATGCGGCGCAGCTTCATGCGCGTTTTGGCGGTGGCCCCGCATGCGTACAGGGAACGCTTCCCGGTCTGAGCTTTCGGTGGGTCGCGCGGCCGCGTCTGCACGATGCCCAAGCCGAAACCGAACAATTCATTGGGCCTAAGCAGGCTTCCCCAGGTTGCCCCGCGTTTCACATGGCGCAAACCATTGGTATTGTAGCCTGCTTGGGGTCGTCATCGGGCGCAAACCGCGGAAGGTTTGCTTAGAGTGCGATCGGCTGAGGTTGACCCGACTTCAGACGTAAATCGTCCTCTCTAACAAAGGGGCCTGTCGATGACGGTGACCGGACAATGGTCGTGTTCCGTTGGATCGGGTCCAGCGAAGACCGTATTCCTTTGATATCCAAATTCTGTAGATGGGCTGCGGTGCGGGCGGTCGGCTTTTCTTGCAGACTGTGCGGCAACGGATTTGCACACAGCGGCAGATGCACCGGCATCCGGTTTGTGTTGCCTGTCCCCGGTGCGACGGAAGAAGAGGCCGCAGCGGTGCCATACGCGCGCGCTTTTTGGCCTTAGGTCGGTCACGCCGCGATCAACAAGCGATGATCCCGGCTGTGCCATGGTTTTCCGACCGGGCGCGGGCTGGCGGTTTTCCTGGCTGAATTCAGCGTTGGCATGAAACATGTGCCGGTGGGGGTGTGTACAGATCAGGTGGGGTGAGTTAAAACCGTCGCTGTTTACTTTTTGGCAAGGGATGTTCGCTTAGATTTCTGCGGGATAGCCTTGGGCTCATTCACGGGCTTGTTGCAAATGGCGGCTACCTGAGGATCATGTGATGTCTGAAACGTCCACGCCGGAAACTGTGGGTCCGAGCATACATCCTCGGATTCTTGCCAGGATGAAGCTGGTGGCACTGGCGCGGCGGCAGGAAGTGCTAATCACCGAGCTCGATGAACTGATTGTCCGGCTGGATCATCTGGGGCAGTTCACGAACCAGTTCTCGCTTCAGGTTGAGGTCGCGCGGGAGCTTCGCGAACAGGTTGCGTTTGTGAAGGTTGGCAGCGCGGACAACC
>CAWBPF010000027.1:0-10487 GCA_963790515.1 uncultured Alphaproteobacteria bacterium
ACCCAAGCAGCGCGCCAGCCATCAGCGGCCCCCAGAAGTAAAAATCGGCGCGGCTGAGTTGCACTAGTACGCCAACTGGGATGGTCCGCTCACTGCTCGCGGTCACCAGGGTCAGGGCGTAGATGAACTCATTCCAGGACAGGGTAAAGGCGAATATGCCAGCAGAAAGAATGCCCGGTTTGGCCAGAGGCAATGCGATACGAAGCATGGCACCGAGCCGCGTGAGTCCATCAATGCGGCCGCAATCTTCAAGCTCGCTTGGAATGGTTCGGAAATAGCTCGCCATCAGCCAGGTGACGAAGGGCACCAGGAAGGTTGGGTAGACCACGACCAAAGCCCAAATCGAATCGTCGAGGCCCAGTTGCGCCATAACGCCGGACATCGGGATGAACAGCAGGCTGGTGGGAACCAGGTAGGTGACGAAGATCAATGTGCCAACCATCTCGGCTCCCTTGAAGCGCAGCCGAGCTAAGGCGTATCCGGCTGGAACCCCCAGTAACAGGGCGATTGCGGTGGAAAGGGATGCCACCATCAGAGTATTGCCGGTCCAAGCGACGAAATCGGTGTGCTCAAACAGGAAATAGAAGTGCTCCAGGCTTGGCTTGGCGACGTAGAGCGGGCTGCGGGCGCCGTCATACAATTCAGCATCGGATTTCAGCGCGGTCACCGCCATCCAGTAGAACGGCCCGACCAGGAACAGCAGCGCGAAACCGAGCGGCAGATAGAGGAAGATCAACCGGTCCAGCCGGTCGCGAAGCCGCCTTGGCGCAAGAGCCAGCGCCGTCATGCGACCGTGCTCCGCCGCACCCGGCGCAACTGCCAGACGATCAGTACGAGCAGCAGCGGAAGCATGGTCAGAGACACGGCGGCGCCTTCGCCGATATTGCCGGCCGACAACGCGTCCCTGTAGCTGTAGGTCGCAAGCACGTGCGTGGCATTCATCGGTCCGCCCTGCGTCAGGCCATAGACGATGCCGAAGTCGGAGACAGTCCAGATCACCGATAGCACCAGCGCCGTCAGCAGCACCGGCATGACGAGCGGCAGTGTCAAGTGGCGGAAGCTGCGCCATCGGCCGGCGCCATCGATCGCAGCCGCGTCGTACAGGTCGATGGGGATGGACTGAAGCCCGGCAAGCACGGTGATGGCGATGAACGGCGTGCCTCGCCAGGCGTTGACGAGGATCACCGACACCAGCGCAAGATTGGGATCAGTCAGCCATGGCAGGCCCTCGCGCATCAAGCCGGAATGGACCAGAATCCAGTTCAGAACGCTGAAGTTCGGAGTGAACATCCACAGCCAGGCCATCGTCCCCAGCACCGTCGGCACAATCCAGGGTAGCAGGATTACCGCGCGGACCAGGCGTCGCATCGGGATCGCCTGGTTCAGCAGCAAGGCCAAGCCGAGCCCGAGTACCAGCTTCAGCGATACCGATCCCACCGTGTATAATGCGGTGTTGCGCAGTGTCTGGCGGTAGATC
Organism: uncultured Alphaproteobacteria bacterium; assembly: GCA_963790515.1. Classification (GTDB taxonomy): domain Bacteria; phylum Pseudomonadota; class Alphaproteobacteria; order Acetobacterales; family Acetobacteraceae; genus Rhodopila. Next base: position 1,478 of record CAWBPF010000027.1, read on the forward strand.
TGATCCTGCAGAAGGTTGGTGAAATTGCCGAGCCCGATAAAATGGCCCGAAATCCGCAAGGGTGCGGTCTGACAGCGCGTAGCCGATCGCCACCGCAAACGGGTAGGCGACCAAGCCAAGCAGCAACAGCACCACCGGCCCGACCAGGATCCATCCTAGCACCTGCTCGTGATCAGCCCAATCGGTCCAGCGGCTGCGATGCGGCGCCTGCTCGGCACGCAGCCGGACCGGAACGGCAACTGATCCGGCATTCGGCACCGTGGCCGTCCTTACGCGTGCTTCTTGACGATCTGCTCGTATTCGCGCGTGGCCCATTTGACCGCTTCGGCCGGCTTCATCTGGCCGGTGCAGGCCTTGGCGAACATGTCGACGAGGATGTACTTGCTGACCGCCTCGGCCGCGGCGGGGGTCGGTGGCCCGGCATAGCCTTCGACGCGATTGAGCTTGTTGAGTTCGCGGAATATCTTGAGCTTGGGATCGTCCGGCCAAACGTCCTCGTTCTCAAGCCCGGCAAAGGTCGGGATGAAGTAGGATTGGCCCGTCTTGGTCCAGGGCAGCAGGAATTTGCGATCGTAGAAAGCGCGTAGGAAGGCCAACTGTCCGGCACGGTTCTGGCTGGAGGCGAACGCGATCCAGACGTTGATGTTGTAGTTGGCGAAGCGGCCGGCTGGGCCCTTCGGCCAGTTTCCGTGGCTCATGTTCTCGGCGATGTTCTTCATCACCGGGTTGGTCGGTGCCGCAGCCCGGGCGGCCAGATAGATCGTGTTGACATTGACCGTCGCCGAGCATTTGCCTGACAGGAAGGCCTGGTTGTTGTCTGGATCAAGCCAGGCGGTCGTGCCGGGGATAAAATATTTATAGATCTCGGCGTACCACTCGACCGCCTTCAGCGTCTCTGGCGAGTTCAAGGGTGACGGTCTTCCCATCCGTGTCGAACTCCTTGCCGCCGAATGCCCACAGCACCGGGTAGTTGGTGGAACGTCCGTCACCCGCGGCATGGCCGAGCGTCATGCCGATCGGCGTTCCCTTCGCATGCAGCGCCTTTGCGGCAACAAGGAGGTCGTCGAGCGTGTCGGGGAAGCTGTCCACGCCAGCCGCATGGAACTGATCGACGCGGTAGTTCCAGGCGGCGGGTGCCTGACCTATGCAAAGGCTCTTCCAGCGATTGCCCACGACGCAGGCTTCGCGGGCAACGTCGTACCAGCCGCCGTAAGTCTTGCTGAGTTCGTCCGCAAGATCGGTGACGTCGACGAGCTTGGGCGCGTACAGATACGTATCGAACTCGACCCCGATCGACAGGTCCGCCCCGCGTCCGCTGCCCACCACAGCGGCAGTTTTGGTGCCGAGTTCGTCCCCGGCGAAGCGCTCGACATGGATGTCCATGCCGGTCTCGCGCCCAAGATCCTTGGCGAGCTGCTCAATCTGGGTGTTGTTCTCCGGCACGTAGAAGGTGCCGACCAGGACTGTGAGTTTGGTTCCCTTCAGGACGTTCTGCGCGATGGCGGGCATGGCCAATGCCCCAGCCGCGGCCGTTCCGAGGAGCGTGCGGCGGGTTACCTCAGAGGCTCCAATAGCGGTCGTGATGGCCATTCCCGTTCCCCTATTCTGCTTTTTGAGCGGATGTTAAGATGAATTCCGCCAACCGACCAGTGTAATGGCGTCCCTCGAGAACTACACTGTTGATTGCGACGCGATCAGCTCGGCGGTCCGGCGTGGCCATCAACGGGATTTAACAGGGGTTCACCCGCCACAAAGCGGCGAACATTCTCGCGGACCACGGTGCCGAATGCGCGGGCGCCGTGATCGTCGCCAAACGCCGAAAGGTGCGGCGATATGATTACGTTATCGAATTCCCAGAGCGGACTGTCTTCAGCCAACGGCTCCTCCTCAAAGACATCGAGAACCGCACCTCCTATCCGCCGCGTTCGCAAAGCCTCGACCAGTGCCGCCTCGTCGACGACCGGGCCGCGCGCCATGTTGATCAATACGGCGTGTGGTCGCATCAGCGCGAGTTCGGCGGCGCCGATCAGGCGATGGGTTTCAGATGACAACGGGATACCGAGCAGGACCACATCGGCGCGGCCCAGAGCGTCATGCAGACCAGCACGCGCCACCACTTCATCCGCGAGTTCGGCCTCCTTCAGCGTTGGCGCGCGGCGCATATAAGCGATCACCCGCATGCCAAATGGGCGCACTCGCTTCGCGGTCTCTTGCCCAATTGCGCCAAAACCAACGGCGAGTAGCGTACGGTTCTTGAGCGAGAACAGTTCGGGCACCACCGAAAGGCGGTCCCAGACCCGCCTGGCGCGCAGCCGCTCCATCTGCAACACACCGCGGCCCAACGCCAGCAGCAGGCCAACCGCGTGTTCGGCGACGACTTCGGAATAGACCGGGCCGGGTTGTGTGAAGGCCAGCCTGCTTGGCACACCGCGCTCGAGAAAATGCTCGAACCCTGTGGAGCTGGATTGAAGCCAGCGCAGACGCGGAGCGCCATCGCGCAGCAATGCGGCAACCTCGGGCGGATAGAAGTCATTACTGACGATCAATCCGTCGAGTGTGTCAATATGGATGGACAGATCTGCGGGTTCCGCAATGCCAATGAGACGCACCCCGTCCAGCCCCGCGCAGGCATTCAGGACAACCTCTGGGCCACTGCTCATCAACACGCCGACGGCGAGCATCAGTGCCTGATCCCCATTACAATGCGGAAGCTGCCGTCCACCATTCTGTTCATCCTTTGCTCACTGACGGGCGCTGAATCGGTCATGCGGGAAAATGATTGCGTGTATGCAGGTGACGATATGCGTTGGACAAGATGTTGCGTTGCTACCGCCCGATGACCTCCCACAATCCCAGCGAAAGCCAGGGGATGAACGTAATCATCACCAGACCCACGCTGCAGGCAGCCAGGAACGGCAGGCATTCACGAAACACCGCGCCGGATGGCACCCGGGCGATCGATGCCGATATGAACACGAGGATGCCGATTGGCGGCGACACCTCCGCCAGCAGCAAATTGAACACGATGATGATGCCCAGGTGATATGGACTGATACCCATGGAGATCACGAGTGGCGTCAGCAACGGCACGATGATCAGCATGCTGGGGATCACTTCAAGAAAGCACCCGGCCAACAATGTCATCACATTGACGACAAGCAGCATCTGCCAGCGGCTGTGGATCAGTGCAGTGACCCAGCCTAGCACCTGCTGCGGCATCTGCTCCGCCAGCAGCACCCAGGCATAGGGCGAGGCCACGGCGATCAGAAAGAAGATCAGCGCACTGTCCGTCGCACATTCCACCATGTCGTGGTACAGCTCCCGCCAAGTGAAGCTGCGATACAGGAATTTGCCGATCGCGAACGACCACAGCACGGCAACAATGCCGACTTCGGTTGCGGTCATTATGCCGAGACGCAGCAGGCCGAGGATCACCACCGCCAAGAAGGAGGCCGGAGCCGCGCGAATGCCCGCTCGCAGCATCTCGCGTCCGGTGGCGCGGCGCTCGGCACGTTCGTAGTTGCGATGTTTCGCGACAAGATGAACTGCAATCATCATGAACGCGCACATCAGCAGCCCGGGAATGATGCCCGCGGTGAATAATTGTGCGACAGACACCTGGGCGATCGATGCGTAGACAAGCAGCGCGATAGATGGCGGAAAGCAGCTCGGCAAGATTGAGCCGACCGCCGTCACCGCGCAGGCAAACGGTCCAGAGTATCCCCGGCGGATCATCTCTGGCACCAGGATCTTCGTAGTGCTTGCTGCGTCCGCGCCGGAAGACCCGCAGATGCCGCCAAGCATTACGCTGTGGAACACATTGGCCTGCGCCAGCCCGCCTCTGAAATGCCCGACAAGCGCGCTGGCGAAGTCGATCAGCCGGGTTGCGAGTCCGCCGGAATTCATCAGATAGCCAGCGGTCAGGAAGAACGGGATGGCCAGCAGAACGAACGGGCTCGCCCCACCCACCATGGTGTGAACCACGCCGACCACCGGCAGCAGGTCCGCGCCCCAGGTCGAGACGAATGCCCCGAACAACATCGCGAAGCCGATCGGGACGCCGATCGCCATCGCGCCGAAGAAGGCGAGTGAAAGGATCAGGCTGGGGCTGGCGTCGGGGAACGGCGGCCCATTTGCAACCGTAGCGCCATAGAGGGTCAAGCCGACCGCAATCGGCACCAGGACCGCGACCCAGGAAAATCCATCACGCAGACGTACCAGGTACAGTAAACAGCAGGGCAAATGCGCTTGTCACCGGTACCATCAGATACTCGAGACGATTGTCCCACTGCAGGCCGCTGCTGGTGCCGCCGATCTCACCGATCAGTCCGAGACTGCCGAACAGAAGCATCACCGTGGTGTAGGCGACGATGCTGTCGATCACTGCCTGCAGGACCGACCCCGCGCGAGGTCCCAGCCGTGCACCCAGCAGATTCAAAGCGATATGGCGCTGCTGGGCCTGACCGAGCGACATTCCCGCGAAGGTCAGCCAAACCAGGGTCCATGAGGCCAGTTCTCCGCTCCAGGACAGCGAATCATTGAATACCGCGCGGGACACGATGCCGGCAGCGACAACCGCCATGATTCCCATTAACAGCAGAAACAAGACCATTTGGTTGGCCAAGACGAGGGCCGTCAGCAGCCGTGCAGCCAGTCTTGCAGGTTGCTGGACCGAGCCTCGTATTTCCGGAATCACGCGCTCACTCATATACCGGCGGTCAATCCGCCATCCACCGTGAGCGCATGGCCATTGACGAAGGCCGCCTCGCGGGACGCCAGGAACACCGCCGCGCCACCGACATCCTCCGGCCGCCCCCAGCGCGCGGCCGGCGTGCGCTGGATAACCATGTCGTTGAACGCCGGATTTGCAAGATGCACCGCGGTCGCCTCAGTCGCCACGAAGCCCGGCGCGATCGCGTTGACGGTAACCCCGTGCCCGCCCAGTTCGATCGCCAATGCCCGCGTCAGCCCGATCAGCCCATGCTTCGACGACGCGTACGCAGCAATGCCGGACCGGGCGCGGAATGACATGATCGAAGCCATATTGATGATCCGCCCCCAACCTCGTTCGATCATGGCACTCGAGGCCGCCCGGCTCAGGGTGAAGCAGGCGGTGAGATTAAGATTCATCACCTGCTGCCAGTCCTCAACGGTCGCCTCGGCCAGCGGATTGCGGATGTTGATCCCTGCATTATTCACCAGGATGTCCAGCGGACCGTGGACGCGCGCCAGCGCCAGTAGCGCTGCGCCGGCATCGGCGGCCGCCGCGTCAAAGGCACATGGCATCACCGCGACCCCGTTGCTGGCCAGCAATGCCGCCGCCGACTGCGCGGACGCATCAGTCCGCCCGTGCAGCAGCACGCGCGCCCCGGCCCGCGCCAGCGCCTCCGCGACCCCAAAGCCGATGCCGCGCGACGAGCCGGTAACCAGTGCCAGCCTGCCGTCGGAACGGAAGGGTGTGTTCATGCGACCAGGATTTCCTCGATCGCGGGCATTCCGCCAACTTTGTCTGCATATTGCTGCCAGAACGGCCGCATCGCCGCTTCCCAGGGCGCGTGATCGGGCCGGGTCACTTTGGCGCCCATCGTGACGGTCTTGGCCAGCGCTTCGTCATCCGCAACCGCCGCGAGTTTATCCTGATAGATGATTGCTCCGGCCGCCTCCTCGGTCAAAATTGCCTGCTGCGCCGGCGTCAGTCGTTTCCAGAACTGGCTGGAAAAAGTGAACGCAGCATAGCTGTAGATATGTCCGAGATCAGTGAAAAACGGGGCAACCTCGTAGAAGCGCAGCGCCAGATAGCTCGATTTCGAATTGTCGAGGAAGTCGATCACTCCGGTCTGCAAGGCGTTATAGATCTCCGGCGCCGGCATCGGCGTCGGGTTTGCACCCAGCAGCTTCCACAGAGCGATATGCAACGGGCTCTCAATGACCCGCATCTTCTTGCCAACGACGTCGGCCGGCGTATTGATGGGGAACCGGCCAAGTGGGTGACGCACGCCGTTGTTCCAGTAGCCAAGAACCTGGAAGCCGAACGGCTCGTATTTTTTTGCCATGCGTTGCCCGATCGGACCGGCCATCACCCGGCTGCCATGTTCCAGGCTTTTAAAAACGAACGGCATGTCGAATAACTGCCCCTCCGGTACCCAGGCACTAAGCACCGCGACATTCAGCGTGCTGCCTTGCACCGAGCCAAGCCGCAGCCCTTCAGCGACCGATCGCTCATCGCCCAACTGCGCGTTCGGATAGACCTGTATGCGAACCTCGCCATTCGTACGCTCTGCAATGGCCTTGGCGTAGCGGTTCCAGCTCAGTGTGCTCGGGTGGGACTCATTAACCAGCACGCTGACTTTTGCCACCGGAATGCGGCCCTGGGCGCGCAGGATGGCGGGCGCGGCCAGCAGTGCGGTCCCCGCCAGACCGGTGACAACAGCATGACGTCGCGTCACGCCGACGAGGTTCTTGGACATTATCCTTCCTCCCATTCTGGTATTTGTCGTTATGGATTGTTCAGCCGCGATACCTGAACAACGACATCCGGCCGGCGCAGGATATCGGGCTGCAACCGCGTGCCGAGGCCGGCGCCGGTCATCGGGTAGGCATAGCCTGCCTCGATGCGCGGCAACTCGGTGACAAGATCGCCATACCAGGTCGACAGATAGGCTCGAACGGTCTCCTGCACGAGTGCGTTGGGCGCATTCAAGGCCAGATGGAGGGATGCGATCAACACGACCGGCCCGGTGCAGTCATGCGGCGCCACCGGCAATTGATGCGCCTCCGCCATGGTGGCGATCTTCTTTGCCTCCGATATGCCGCCTACCCAGCTCAGGTCGAGCATGATGATGCCGGCAGCCTGACGCTCCATCACTTCGCGAAATGCCCATCGGGTGGACAGTGTCTCGCTGGCGGTTACCGGCACGCGGGTCGATTGCGCGAAATCGGCAAGCGCCTGGATGTTGTTCATCTTGATGGGATCTTCGAACCAGTACGGATCATAGTCCTCCAGCGCCGCCGCGATCCGCTTGGCAGTAGGCAGGTTCCACATGGAATGCAGCTCGACCATGATGTCGATCTTATCGCCGACGGCGCGCCTGATCTTCGCGAACGGCTCCAGTCCTTTGCGAAGATCCGGACCAGAGATGTGCAGCCCGTCTGTCAGCTCGGCCACCGGATCGAACGGCCAGATCTTCATGCCGGTGATTCCCTCCGACAACAGGCTCTCAGCCAACTCGTCGGCCCGGTTCATGAATGCATCAAGGTCTTCATACGGCCGCTGGGCGGAGCTTCCGGCCAATCCCCAATTCTCAGTGCTGTTCTGCAGTCGGTGACTCTGGCCGTAGAGATAGCCGGCGCAGGTGTTGTAGATGCGAATGCGATCGCGGCTCAGGCCTCCGAGAAGCTGGTGGATCGGCGTTCCAGTGGACTGGCCGAACAGGTCCCACAGCGCGATGTCGATGGCGGAATTGCCGCGCATTTCCACTCCGGAACCGGAAAAGCCCAGGATCGGGTTCAACAGCACGCGGCTATGGCGATCGATCTGCAGCGGATCCTTGCCCAGTAGATAGGCGGCCGCGTTCTCGTGGATGTATGCGCTGACCGCCGAAGGACCGAAGAACGTTTCGCCGAGCCCGACCAATCCTTGGTCCGTTCCGACACGCACCCACAGCAGGTTCGGGAATTCACCGATGCGAATGGTCTCGATTTCGGTGATTTTCATGCGATGGCCGAATTGGGTGATGGGCCCAAGGTCGCCGGCGATGGTCCACCGGCCCGTGCTGCTCCCGTCCTCGGCCAACCCATTCGCATGGCTTCCTCCGCAGGCGTCTCTTGGCAAGGCCAGCGCTGGCATTGGCTATGACAGCGGTTTCATACCCAATGGTAGCGGTTACATTGACGATGTCCAGCCTCCTATGCGCAGATGCTGTTCTGCCGCAGGCTTGATCCTTCGCTTGGGAGATGCATGAACCGCCGCCCGGACACCGCCGCCAGGCTGCCGAGTCCGGATGTTGGGCTGAAGGAGATCGCACGGCTAAGTGGCGTCAGCGTCATCACGGCGTCGCGCGCCTTAAATCATCCGGAACTGGTGGCGCCCAACACCAGGGAGCGCGTTCTTCAGGCGATTCAGCAGTTCGGCTTCATCCCCAACAAGGTCGCCGGCAATCTCGCACGGACGCAAAGCCGGATCATCGGCACGGTGGTGCCTCCGCTGATCAACATGGGCATTGCGGAGCAGGTCCAGGGCATGTCCGACTACCTGGTCGAGCACGGCTACCAACTGATGATCGCGCAAGGCGAGTTTACGGCGGAGATCGAGACCGCCATGGTACGTTCGCTGCTGGGTTGGCGACCGGCGGGGTTGATCCTGCAGGCGTTTGTCGAATCGCCGGAGGCGCGGCAGATGCTGACCACCCGGCGCATCCCAATTGTGGAGATCAGTGAGATCGAGGGCGCCGTCCCGATCGCCGCGGCTGTGGGTATTTCAAATCTGAGAGCCAGCCAAGCCATGACCCGCCATCTGGCAACCAAAGGCTATCGCAAGGTGGGGTTGGTCAGCACCCCGCCGCATGGCAACGATCGTCTGGCGCGAAGACGCCTCGGTTACCTGCAGGCCTGTGAGGAGCTTGGCTGGCAACCGATCGAGGCAAACGGACCAATGACGCTCGAATTCGGTGCACAGGCAGTCGGCTTGCTGACCGACGGTCATCCGGAACTCGACGCCATCTTTTGTTGCAGCGACACCACGGCGATCGGAGCGATCCAGGAATGCCACCGCCGCGGTTGGCAGATACCGACACGCTTGGCGGTGGCCGGGTATGGGGATCTGGATCTGGGCGCGCAGATGTTTCCGCGGATTACCACCGTCCATGTGCCGCGCCTTGCCATGGGCCGAATGGCCGCCCAGCGCCTGCTCGAATTGCTTTCCCCTTCTGGTGAGGTGCCGAAAGTTACCGATGTAGGCTATCGGTTGATTGACCGAGAGAGTGCCTGATTCGATCAGAAATTCAGACTTTGC
>CAWBPF010000028.1:0-29126 GCA_963790515.1 uncultured Alphaproteobacteria bacterium
TTTGTCGAAAAGCTGAGCTGAATCGCGCCTGTCGTTTCGCTCTCGCCCTACCAGCAGCTTCCCACTTTGGGAGCGCCTTTCCACTCTGGGGCGGAGGGCGTTATGATGTCAAATACTGTCGCGGGATGAACCTCCATGACCCCAGAAATCCTCGCCGCGCTGGAACAGGCGAAGCGGGACAAGCGGCCCGTCGTGCTGGCGACGCAGCTTGCCCCACGGCGAGCAGCGCCTGCTGCCCGACCCGGCAGCGCCCGCCGAACTGAACGAGGCCGCCGGCCGCGCGCTTGACCGCGACGAAAGCGGCACCGTGAAGGTCGGCGGCGACCGATTGGTTCCTGCATGCCTACAACCCGCCGCTGCGGCTGATCGTGGTCGGCGCGGTGCATATCGCCCAGGCGCTGGTGCCGTTCGCCGTGCCGTGCGGGTTCGCGGTCACCGTGGTCGATCCGCGCCGGTCGTTCGCCTCGGACGAGCGGTTTCCGAATGTCGAGATCTCCACCGAGTGGCCGGATGAGGCGATGGACGAATTCAAGCCGGACAGCCGCACCGCCGTCGTGACGCTGACGCATGATCCGAAGCTGGACGACCCGGCGCTGGATCGCGCGCTGAAGTCCCAGGCGTTCTACATCGGCGCGCTCGGGTCCCGCCGCACCCATGCCGCGCGGTTGAAGCGGCTGCGCGAGCTGGGCCATCAGGACAACGCGTTGTCCCGCATCCGCGGCCCGGTCGGCCTGAACATCGAGGCGGTGACGGCGCCGGAGATCGCCGCTGTCGATCATCGCCGAGATCGTCGCCGTTCGCCGCAACGCGCCGCTGCCGCCGAAACCCGGCGCCATGAAGTTCGGCCCGGCCCCGCTGGACGAGGCCCGCGGCGCCATCATGGCGCACAGCCAGAGGGTCGGCGAGAGGATGATCCGCAAGGGCTCGCTGCTGGACGACGAGGCGATCGAGGCGTTGCGCGCCGCCGGCCGGCACCGAGGTGATCTGCGCCCGGCTGGAACCCGGCGACGTGCCGGAGGACATCGCCGCCGACCGCCTGGCGACGCCGCTGGTCTCGCCGCTGATCGCCCGGTCCCGCGCGGCGACGGGCCGGGTGAACCTGTCGGCCGAGGTGCCCGGCCTGCTGCGCATCGACGCCGGCCGGATCGACCGGCTGAACTCGATCGACGAGGCGCTGACGATCGGCACGCTGCCGGATTACGCCGTGGTCGCGCCGAAGGATCTGGTCGCGACGATCAAGATCATCCCGTTCTCGGTGCCCGGGCAACGTGCTGTCGGTGGCGGAGGCGCTGGCCCGGCAGGGCGCCAGTCCGCTGACGCTGCACCCGTTCCGGCACCTGAAGGTCGGCCTGGTGGTCGACCGAACTGCCCGGCCTGAAGGACAGCGTCACCGACAAGACGATCGCGATCACCGAGGCGCGGATCACCGCGCTGACCGGCTCGCTGCTGCCGCCGGTGCGCTGCGCGCATGACGAGGAAGCCGTCGGCCGGGCGCTGGACGGGCTGATCGGCGACGGGGCCGACATGCTGCTGGTGATCGGCGCCTCGGCCGTGGTGGACCGGCGCGATGTCGGGCCCGCCGGGATCGTGCGCGCCGGCGGCGAGATCCTGCATTTCGGCATGCCGGTCGATCCGGGCAACCTGATCTGCCTCGGCCGCATCGGCGAAAGGCCGGCGCTGGTGCTGCCGGGCTGCGCGCGCAGCCCGAAGCCTGAACGGGATCGACTTCGTGCTGACCCGGCTGTTCGCCGGCGTTGCCGGTGACGCCGCGCGACATCATGCGCATGGGCGTCGGCGGCCTGCTGAAGGAGATGGAGACCCGGCCGATGCCGCGGGAGAAGGCGCCGGCGACGCCTCGGTCCGGTGCCGCGCCGCGCAGCGCGCCGATCATCGCCGCGGTGGTGCTGGGGGCCGGACGGTCGCGCCGGATGGCGCCGCACAACAAGCTGCTGGTCACCGACAAGGCCGGCAAGCCGATGATCGCGCGGGTGGTCGACAACGTGCTGTCGTCCAACGCCCGGCCGATCCTGGTGGTGACCGGCCATCAGGCCGAGCAGGTCGAGCATGCGCTGGGCGGCCGGCCGGTGCGCTACGTGCACGCGCCGGACTATGCCGAGGGGCTGTCGGCCAGCCTGAAGGCCGGCATCGCCGCGGTGCCGCCGGAATGCGCCGCCGCGATGGTCTGCCTCGGCGACATGCCGCTGGTGACCGGGCGGATGATCGACCGGTTGCTGTCGATGTACGATCCGGAGGAGGGCCGGCTGATCGTGCTGCCGACGTTCCGCGGCAAGCAGGGCAATCCGATGCTGTGGGACCGGCGGTTCTTCCCGGAAATCCTGCAGATCAGCGGCGATTCCGGCGCGCGCTTCCTGGTCGGCAAGCACACCGAGCGGGTTTGCGAGGTGGAGATGGCGGACGACGCGGTGCTGCGCGATTTCGACACGACCGAATCGCTGACCACGCTGCCGAAGGGCATGCGGCCAGAAGGGGTTAGCTGAGGCTGCGGGCCCGCCGCGTCCGCGCTGAGCGCTTAGGATAGAACAAGCGGCCAATTGTTGCCGACTGTTATGGAATGGGCCGATCAAAATCGTCCTTGTTGCCGAACCAATTCTTTGCCGCTTGTTCGCCGCTGTACCCGCGGGCAAACATCGCATCGATCCGGGATCCTGAACCTAACAGCTGCTGGAGAAAATCTCTTTAGAGCGCCATTTCTAGTGCAGGCCATTTCATATCAGGGGCCTATTCAGTCAGTGGCGATGTCAAGACCCGTGATCGCCTGAGGGATGCTCACAATTCGTCTGTCGCCGCGAGCAACGCGGCAGCGGATCTTAACCGCGCTACTAAACATCCAGCCCCCCGGGCCGCCCCGACCTGCGCTCCCCCCCTGTCCAGCCGTTCCCTCTCTCCTTCGATCCCTCTGATCCATAGCCCTCATCCTCCCTCATATCGACCCTCATGTCTGCCCCTTGTGCTCATCCTCCCCACCTTTCTATTCTTCTCCCATTCTTCACTCCCCATGACCACTCCCCGTGCGGCTTCCTCCTTCCCCTCCTCTCCTCTCCCCACCCCTCCTCCCCCCCCCTCCCTCTCTCCCCCCCCCCCCTCCCCCCTCCTCCCCCCCACTCCTCCCCCTACTCCATCCTTCCCCCCCCCCTCCCCTCCTCCTCCCCCCCCCCCCCCCCCTCTCCTCCCTCTCTCCTCCCCTCCCCCCCCCCCCTCTCCCCCGTTTCTCCCCCTCCCGCTCCGCCTGCCCTCCCTGTCCTCCCCCCCCACCCCGCCGTTGGTCTCCCCCTTCTCCGTTGCCCCCCTCTCCCCCCCCCCCCCCCCTCCCCCCCCCTTCTCTTCTTCTCCCCCCCCTCGACTCCCATCCCTCCCCCCCCTCCCCCCTTATTCCTCCCCTCTCTCTCCCCCCCCCTTCTCTCTCCCTCCCCGTCCCCCACTCTGGCTCCCCCCCCTCCAAGTCCCTTTCCCTCCCCTCCCCCCCTCCCCTAAAGTTCATCAGTATGACAAATGTCACGTTCGGAACCCTAATCTTCTTGACCTGACGGTGCCGACCAGCCACATCTTTGCTAACTGAATTTGGCGAAATTCTGACCCTGCACGCCAGGTGTTCGGGCAACATGGCGGCCCCACAACTTCGTTCGCCGGCTGACGTTTACTGAGCACCTGGTGCCGACGCGGGACTGTGGATTGACTGAAGAAACCGTGCGGGCCGGCCGGCGTTCAGCATACTGACATCGAAGAATTGTTATAGTCGGGTTCTGCGGGATGCCCTTTGGATATCAACATTCGCGCAACGGGTGACTGGCACGTTCTGAACTCGCGTTCCTCACGATCAGCATGGATGTGTGCATGGCGTTTGTAAGGGCGACCGACCGGAACTGGATCAACTTGAAGGGTCCAACTGCCTTTATTGCATTTATCGTCACTTTCTGTATTTCAGTCTATCCAATATTCTCTCACCGTATCATCTCCATCAACGACATCTACAATCACGTCGCTCGGGCGGCAGTTCTGGCGCACTACGGCGAGGTAGCGGCATTTAAGGAATACTGGGTTCCGAACTGGCAATTTGTGCCTTACTTTGGATTTGACCTTGTTGCCGATGGCTTGATGGCCGTGTTCGCCATGGGCTTCGTCGTAAAGGTCATGGTTTGCGCCAGCCTGTTGATGCTGTTCGCCGGCGCTGTGGTGCTGTCACGTGTCGCACATGGCAAATGGTCCGCCGTTGCGCTGATCTGCTCGCTGCTTTTATTCAGCCGCATGCTACTGACAGGGCTCGTCAACTATCTGTTTGGCCTTGGCTTGAGCTTGCTGGGGGCATCGGCGTGGATCGCGATGCGCGAGCGGCCAGCCATTTTACGTATTGCGGTCCTTGCGGCCTTCGCAACCGCAACGTGCGCCGTTCATCTGCTGGCGTGCGGCGTGCTAGGAGTGATGGTGGTCGGAATCGAGCTGGCGATCCTGACTGAACGTCGTCTCGGCCTTGTTCAATTGTTGCTTACGCTGGCGGTGCCTGTCGTTGCCTTTGTCCCTGCATTTGTCCTGATCGTCGCTGTTGCCCCACACCCGGATTATTCTGGCTCCATCATTTACTCGGGACTGGCCAGCCGGCTTGCAGCCTTTGCGGTACCACTGACGTATGCACCGGCCGCGGAGGCGATGGGGTTCGCAGCAATCGGTGTTGCGATACTGGTGTGCGGGATCACCAGGAAGATCCACGTCGATCGCCGGCTGGCCGGTGCGGCAGCACTTCTTATGGTGGTGCAGATGGTGATGCCGGAATCCGTCGGCGCCGCCACGGCGGTTGACCACCGCATTCCCATCGCATTCTGGATCGTCGTTCTCTGTGCGATCGACATCCGGCTCGAGCGGGCGTCGTTCGCGGCCGGGTTCGTGCTTCTGTTCATGGGTGTGCTCGTCGCGCGGGTTGGTCTCACTGACGCCATCTGGGCACACCAGGATGTATTTTACGACGAGGCCGCCAAGGACCTGATGCTGTTGCCACAGAACGCGCGCGTGGGAACCGCCTTTCCGCTGTCGGCCCAAAGATTGGCCACGGGCGCGGCGATGGCGCTGTTCTATCTGCCGGTCTGGGAACTGGTCCCAAAAGGCGGCTTTACCCAAACCGTGTTCACCCATCCCGATCAGCATCCGCTTGTCATGCGACCGCTGTTTGAGCGTCTGACGACGGCGGCGTTTCCGTCGACGATCTGGGATCTGTTTGTCGCAATGCCTGAAGCCGATGCTCTGCCATTTGTACGGAACGAGGCTATGGCGGCGGTGACCGCCTACGATTACCTGGTTTTTCTTGATCCCAAGCCGTTTAGCCTCAATCCGACAAATCTTCTCGAACCCGTGCGGGACGGACCGGGCATCCGGATCTACAAGGTCCGACACGACGGTCCGGCGAACATAGTTGCCGGGCGCATGCCACGGTCGTGACGGGTGGTTTTTAACCGACGGCCGTTTCGCGCTGAACCTGGACGACGTGTGCGGTCCGGCTGTCGAGGTCGTTGCCCAGGAGCTCCATCAACTGGGCAGACGGATGGAGACAACAGGCGCAGACCGGTGATACTGGATAAAGGCCTACAATGGTCTCGCGCTTCAGCTGGTGCCAGCGTCAATCTGACGTCCGCCGAACCCGATATGCCTCTGCCCTATCGCGCGGAGGCCCGAGACAATCGCTCGTCTGGGCGAATCGCCAAGGCCGCCACTCGCTCGTCTGCCAGCGAACGACAATCTGATTGGTGCCGAGCGGGGCACCACGACGAAGCCCTTGTAGCCAACCATTGCCACGAGGAAGCCGGCCTCAAGGAAAAGGTCGTTGCTTTTGACCCCGAGAGAGTTGGATGACGAGTTTATGACCAGCGCCGAGAGCATCAATAGCCAACCGTTCAGACAACCTGTCCGGCGAGCGAGGTGAACCAGAAAGCCGCCGAACAGGCCGAGGAACGGAATAAACGCAATGGCGCCGAGGTTCAGGAATGTCAGTAGCCAGAAATTTTCAATGTCGGTGTCTATCGAACCAAGTCCGATTTGGTACTTCAGAACCGACAGATCAACCATGGAAATCCCAAACAGCCAGTTGCGCAGCGACAGGCGCCCAAGAATCGCCCACTGCGTGCTGCGAACCGCAGCGCTGTCGTCGTAGTAGAGACTATCCATGATGCGATCGGCGATTGTGGTTTGGGTCACGATGATCGTAACAAAAATTGGTATGACGGTTACGGCGACAAGAATCGCGAGCACAAAGTCGAGCTTGAGGTCGCGTTTTATGATCCCGGCCATGAGGGTATAAAACGCGAACAGTACCGATACGACCAACGTCACGCCAAGCGCGGTCCGTCCGCCGAATGCAAACAACGCGACCAGCAGAACGGCGAAAATCGGGCCTGCGACCAAGAACCGCAGCCGCATGCTGTAGAGTAGAAAAATCGCCATCGCGGTGATCAATGAAGCGGTCAGCGGGTGGGGATAAAATGCGTTGGCCCGGAAATCGACGTCGGTTTGGGTCATTTTGGCCGTCAAATCGGGATCGAGGACGAGCGGGAACCAATTTGTGTAAGTGAGGCTCTCGTAGATGCCCACGAAAGCGTCGATGACGCAGAGTGCGATCAGGATTTTCGCCAGCAGGCGCATCCGCCTATCCGACGTCGATTCCAGCGCGATCGTCAGCAGCCCCGCCGACCAAAAGCTTTCGATGTAGACCATCGATCCGCTGTAGCCGTTGAAAAAGATCGAGTAGAGGCCGAGCAACGGGATGCCGACGACGAACATCATCAGACCGGGTGCTTCCCTGAACCGGGCCTGGAGCGGCACGTCTCCCCGTGCGAAGAGATAGATCACGCACGCCAGAGAGATGATCGAAGAGGGATGAACCTTGATCGGTGCATTCACGCCGATCGCTTGGAGCAGGTTGCCGGTCAGCACGAATTGTAAAAAGATCGCAAGCACTGCCCACCAGAACACGCCGGTGGTTCTTACCGGCCGCCGGAGCGACGTCTTGGCCGGATTTGGCTGCAAAAGGCGCAGGGTTCTTTTCACAACGGTATCCTATTGTTGCGGGAGCATTGCCAACAAGATCGACTTCGGAGTCATTGCACGATCGTGTGACGATCTTGATGGCCTTGCAGGCAAATATAGCTCTCTGGCTGGGTTAATCAGCGCTGATTAACACGGAACCGGCGTGCCGCGGCGGATATGATCCAAGGTATGAGCGATATTCGCGCGGACGTGAACGCCACGCGCCGCTCCGCGAAACTGGAGCGCGGCCAGTACGACCGTTGTCAATGCTGTGTGAACAGAAAGTAATGACCGGTTCCTATTGATTGCTCATCTCCGCGTGATGAAGATTGCGCGTGCCAGTTGCTATCGTGGGCGGCGCCAAGTCGTCTACTGGGCAGTAACGTTGGCGGCAGTACAGCCGGCAGTTCGACAATGCTGTCGGACTTGTCATATCCGCTTATGCCTCGGTCTGATATTGTCGACCACAACCGAAACTGAGGCGGCTTTGCCGCGTCTATCACCGATAACGATCCGTATATGAAAGGAAGGCGGTTGACACCTAACCTCATGCCACGTCCCGCGATGATGCCTGGCTCGAACCATGCGATGACATCTGACAGGGATTTTGGGCCTGTTGGCCGACTTCTTGGCCTGTTCGCCACCCTGATTTTCGTCCTAGGTGTCGCGGTCAAGCTGTCCTGGCTAAACCGGGCCGTTGATATGGACGGCAATCAGGCGGCTTTTGACGCATTCTACTATCACGTGCCGCAGATAAACGAGTTCATCACCAACGGGTTTCGGACGAACTACACCAATTTCGTCGCGATGACCCCTGGATTGCATGTTCTGTATGCCTACCTGGCGCGGGGTCTTGGCATCACCTCGTTCGCCTACGACAGTGGACTGTTGTTTGCCATCCATAGCTTGTGGATGATTGCGTATCTGGCACTCAACGTGTTCATCATGCGGAAAGTCTACGAGCGCCACAGCGCCGGTTTGATCATGGTCCTGCCGGTGCTGGCCTCTTCCTATCCGATTTACAGTTGGGTATGGCCCACCACCGACCTGCCCGCCACCGTCCTCTATCTCGCCGCGATCGCGATTGAATTCCGTACGTGGCGTGAAACCAGCCGCTTGATACTCTACGCTGTGCTCGGGGCCATCGGTGTCCTGCTGCGGCAGCACTACGGGTTTCTCGCCGCCGTGCCAGCCGGCATCATGGTGGCGAATGCGATCGTTCAGCGACAGCCCATCGATTATAAGCGTGTGTTGGTCTACCTGCTCCCCGTCATACCGGCGCTGCTTATCCTGGGCTATTTCGTATCGATTTGGCATGGCCTCGTGCCGCCGGACCAGGCCTATCACTTTGCCCCATTCAGTGAGCCGGTATCACTTGCGCACGTGCTCGGGTTTACCGGACTTTTGGCTTTCCCCTTTGTCGTCAGTCTGTGGCGTCTGCTGGGTCAATCCGCAACGCCGGTCCGATCAGCCGCGGATAGCCCACTGGCCGCTGGCGACGTTCGCACGGCGACAAGAATTCTGCTTGCCGCGGCGGTGACGGGTCTGGTCGCGGTGGCGCTCTTGCCGCTCAACCCCAGCGTCGAGGCGGGGCGGTATGGGTCGCTGCTGTGGACAATCGAGGGCAAGCTGGCGTCACAGCTTGCACGCGACATATATCTTTGGGCCGCAATCTCCCTCGGAACCGCGATCTGGCTGGCGGTGGCAACGGTTTGCTGGCGGCGGCGAGAGGCTATCCCGACGATTGTGCTGTTCGCGATGTTTGTTGGCACGCTGCTCGTTCAGGAATTCTGCTTCCAGCGATATCTCGAAGAACCACTGCTTCTGACGCTGGCCGTCTTCATCGTCTGGCAGGCGCGTTTACCGAAGCTTGAGACCTGGATCTGGGGCACATGCTTTGGCGCCTATACCCTGCTGGGATGGGTGAAACTGTTTCAGGGCTTCGGCGGCATGGGTCACTAACGCCCGGAGCAACAGCCTTCTTGCTCTGATATCAGCCGCTGATGGCGTTGCCCACCGGTGGCTGATATCGGCGTTCGTTCGGCACTGACCGCCGCGTCATCCTGACGACCCCGTCAAACCTTCGCTGTAAGCCGTGGCAAGTGCCCGTGGGAAGCTGATCAACCGCACTTGCGGACCAGAATCGCGTAATATCAGCGTGCTACGCGATTCTGGTGGCATTGCGAAATCGGGCGCTATTCAGCCGCAAGTAGTTGATGCTGCGACATTTGTCCCAGCAGCTCCGTACGCCGGACTTCCGCTTTGGCGCGGTTCGCATCCTTCACCGGCCCAAAGCCGCGTATCTGATCCGGCAGCTCTGCCAGGGCTAACGCGGTATTGAGGTTTTCCGGCGTCAGTCCTGCCAAAATTAACTGCAGATCGCCAACATATTGTTCGATCAATCCACGCTCTTGCTGGCGCTCCATCTGCCGCGCGAACGGATCCAAACGCGAGCCGCGGACCAGCTTGCCATACCGCAGCACCTTGAATAGCGGCAAAGCAAGCCAGCCTGGAATGGCGATCTTCCGCCGGCGTCCGGTCGCCTTGTCGATCCCTTTGACGAAGGGCGGCGACATATGGAACGCTGGCTTCTTGCCGTAGGCAGCAGCAGCGTGCAGCCGAGCGACTTCATATTCATCTTTGTAGGCCATGACGCGATACAGCCCCTCGGCCGCCGCCCGCGACAAACGGCCCGGTGCGCCGGCGACTGCCGTTTCCCGATCCACAATCTGTCGCACCAACGCCTGAAAACGTGCCGCATACCGCTTCGACTGATATTTCGTTAGCGCCTTCATACGATGGTCGATCAACGCCTCGAGCTCGATCGGTGGCGCGTTGGTGACGCCTTCCAGGATGTCCTTCATCAGACCTGGCTGATGCGCCAGGATGCGACCCCACAGAAAGGCGCGCTTGTTCAGCTTCACAGCGGCGCCATTGAGTTCGATCGCGCGCAGGATTGCGGCTTCCCCGACCGGCACGAGCCCGCGCTGCCAGGCCATTCCCAGCATCATCGTGTTCATCGCCTGGGCGTTGCCGAACAGCCGCTCGGCCAACCGCACACCGTTCAACCAGATCGATCGTTTGCTGTCGGTCACCCTCTCGATCGTTCGCCGGTGCAACGCCGCATCAATCGACATCGCCGCGTTGCGCTTGAAATCGGCCGTCGCTGCAAGATCGAGGTTGCCGATCACCGCGGCGGTCCTGGCGTTTCGCTCCAGCACCCCCGCCTGACAGCCGACCGCGAGATCAGCCGCCAGCATCAGGTCGGCGCTACCAATGGGAATGCGCACGACATCCAGCGCCGCCTCGTCGGCCGCGATCTGCACATGGGCGACGACGGCACCATTCTTCTGCGCGAGGCCGGTGAAATCCAGCGTCTTTACCGCTCGGCCTTCAAGATGGGCCGCCATGGCCAGAATCGCGCCCGAGGTGACAATTCCACCACCGCCGATGCCTGCGAAAAGCCCACGCCAAACGCCAAGCTGCGGCAAGGATGGCAGCGGCAGGCCGAAAGCCAATTCACCTTCGTTATGCTTCCATTTGGTATCGGCATCCGGCGCCGTCGGCGGGCCGTCCTGGGTCACGAAGCTTGGGCAAAAACCCTTCAGGCAGGACAAATCGACGTTGCAGCTCGTTGGATTGATCCGACGCTTGCGACCAAGCTCCGTCTCCACCGGCTCGATCGCGATACATCCGGACTGGGTCGAGCAGTCGCCGCAATTCTCGCAGACCGCCTCGTTGATAACCACATGACGTGCCGGTTGCGCCATCGACCCGCGCTTGCGGCGGCGACGCTTTTCCGTGGCGCAGACCTGGTCGTAGATCAGCACTGACGGTCCTTCGAAGTCGCGCAGGGACTTCTGCACGGCGTCCAGCTCGTCCCGGGTATGCCGCGTCACGCCAGGCGGAAGCGCCGATGCCGGCGGCAACCGTTCGGCCTCATCCGCGACGACCGCGATACGTTTGACACCTTCGGCCGCGAGCTGTGCCGCGATCATCGGGACCGTCGGCGGCACCCTCGGTGGGCTGCCCGCCGGTCATGGCGACGGCATCGTTGAACAGCAGCTTGTAGGTAATTCGGGTCTTGGCCGCGACCGCCTGCCGGATGGCGAGGCTGCCGGAGTGCTGGTAGGTGCCATCGCCGAGGTTGGCGAACATGTGCTTCACCTCGGTGAAACTGGACAACCCGACAAACGGCACCCCTTCCCCGCCCATGTGGGTGAAGGTGCGGGTGGATGGCCCGTCGTCCAGCGCCATGAAGTGACAACCGATACCGGCGCTGGCAAAACTGCCGTCGGGCAGTTTGGTAGAGGTGGCGTGTGGGCAGCCCGCGCAAAATGCCGGTGCGCGCCGCAACAACCCATCTGGTCGATTAACCGCGATGGGCGCCGGAAGTGCGGGCAGGTTCAGTCCGGCCTGTCCCAGGAATGTCGCCAGCCCCCCGGCCACCGCTTCGGGAGACAGCTCCATTAATGGAGACAGCAGTGGCACGCCTCGCGGATCGGTCTTGCCGCTGACCTCGGGCCGGTCGAATGTCGACAGATGATACAACGCGTCTCGGATCTGGCTTTCAACGAAACCGCGCTTTTCTTCGATAACCAGGATCGACCGCTTGCCGCGAGCAAACTCCCGCATCCCTTGGGTTTCGAGTGGCCAGGTCATGCCAACCTTATAGACGGCGATCTGAGGATGCCGGTGCAGGTCCAGCCGGCGCAGCGCATGCATCGTGTCCTCGTGCGCCTTGCCCACGGTGACCAGTCCGATCGTTGCATCCGCGGACCCGCTGATCAGGCGGTCGATCCGGTTCGCCCTGGCCCAGGCCAGAATCGCCGGCAGCCGCTCCTCGATCATCCGGCGTTCCAGTTCCGCTCGGTCAGCCGGGAAGTGCAGGGTATGGTCGAAATTCAGTCCGTGCGCCGGCAGGTCGATGTCCGGGGTTTCAAAGCGTCGCAGCGAAGGCACCACGGCTGTGGACGCCTGCTCCATCGTCTCCGCGGTGGTTTTCATCGCCACCCAGACGCCGCAGAAGCGGGACATTGCCCACCCCGCCAGTCCCAGGTCGATGACATCCTGGACCGAGGCTGGGTTCAGAACCGGTATGAAGCAGTTCTGGAAAACGTATTCGGTCTGGTGCGGATAGGTCGAGGAATGCGCGCCATGATCGTCCCCGGCGATGGCGAGTATGCCGCCGTGCTTGTGGGTGCCGCCCATATTCGCGCAATGAAATGCGTCACCGGTCCGGTCAACCCCCGGCCCCTTGCCATACCACATCCCATACACGCCATCGACCCGCGCGCCCGGAAAGGCGCCAAGCTCCTGCGTGCCATAGAGCATCGTGGCGGCGAGATCCTCGTTCACACCCGGCTCGAACCGGATGTCGTGCGCAGCCATCAGTTTCTTCTGGGCCCACAATTCCCGGTCCAGCCCACCCAGCGGCGAACCGCGATACCCGGATACCAGCGCAGCGGTATTCAATCCCGCGGCGAGGTCGAGGCGCCGCTGCTCCAGCAGCAGCCGCAGCAGCGCCTGGATACCGGTCAGCAACACCGGTTGATCCAGATCAGCGAACCGCGATTCCAGGGTGAGGCCAGCGGGTGCGAGACCGATATCCATGGGCGTTGTCCCTTCGGAGCATTCTCTTACTGGATAGTAGGCATGGCCGCGTGAGAAAGCTTGCCATACTCCCCCCTGCGCGTGGCTTTTTTTGGCAGGAACCGCCAACATCGGGGACTGAAGTGTCCTGCACCCGAAGTTCGTCGCTTTGTGCGGCTTACGTAGCGGATAAGCTGGCCGCTGGAAACAAAGACCTGAGGATTGATCGATGGAGCTGGACCGGCTCGACCTGGCGATACTGGATCATCTGCAGGCTGCCGGTCGTGCGACCGCCCAGGAATTAGGCGAGGCCGCCAACCTGTCGCCGTCACCGGCGCATCGCCGACAAAAGCTGCTGGAGGAAGCCGGCGTCATCAAGCGCTACGTCGCGTTGCTGGACCAGGACAAGGTTGGTCTGCCGGTGAATGTCTTCGTCACGGTCAAGCTGGCCAACCATCAGGCCGAAACGCTGCGGACGTTCGAACGGGCCATCGAGGCCTGCCCGGAGGTCATGGAAATGTACGAAATGAGCGGCGCGACCGACTTCCTGATCCGCGTCGTGGCTTCCGACGTCGCGTCCTATGAAGCCTTCCTGCGCGGGCGCCTGGTGCACATCCCGGGCGTGCAGTCATTTGAATCGGCTTTGGCGTTGAAGCGTGTGGTCTACCGCACGAACCTGCCACTGCGACAGGGCGGGCCCGCACGTCAATCGCGAGCCTGACCGGCCAATCGGCTCTCGCGATTGCATTGGCAGCGCCCGATCACGTTTGCCGACAACAAGTTAGGTCAAGAACCTCGCTCAAGGCTTGGTAATATCACAAGACTGCGAGCCTCTCCAAATTCACCCTGCACGGATCGATATGTTAACTATTAGGTCATAATATCGGTTCATAGACGGCGAGCCCCGATTCGAGTTTGGAGTTTTCGTTTCATGACGCCCGCAACTGAACACGCTTTAGGCGGCCTCGTTCACCATTCGCTGCGGACAATCCTCGTGGTCGAAGATGAGGAACTGATTTGCATGATCCTGACCGAGGTCCTGCAGGATCACGGATACCACGTTTTCGAAGCAGCCAATGTAGCGGACGCCAAGCAGATCCTGTCCTCCAATCCGCCGATCGATCTGGTTTTCAGCGACATCAACATGCCTGGCACAGAAACGGGTTTCGCACTGTCGAAATGGGTTCATCGCAATTTCCCCAATACAAAAGTGCTGCTCACGTCCGGCGCGCCGCATAGCAGCGAGGATACCAAGGATTTAAGCCAACCGATCATACAAAAACCCTACAGTTGGGTCTCGGTATTGGGCCTGATCGAAAGCCAGCTGTAACCTGGTGCAGTTGATATTCGTGACATCGGTTTGCAAAAGTAAGGAAGCGGCTGACCCATAAAGGTGCAAAGTCGATACTGGATCAATCACTGCTGAACATCGGCGCCACACATCGAACTTTGCTGCATGCAGTGAGCCCTACAGTTGCACCGATGCTTCCCGCTCGAACGACCGGACCCAGGATCGCGGGCGGTCGTTCTCAAACGAGACAAGTTGGCAGAAACCGGAATGATGATGGCGGTGAAAAGCGGCACCTTTCCCTACCGGCGAACCAGACCCCGCGTATAGCCGGCTTTCGGCCTAAGGAAACTTCCGTCCGCATCCGCCCGACCACCGCCGCACCCATCCGGGCCAATTTGCCCGAACATCCCGGCAGAACGGTCAGGGTGCCGAATCGAGCGCCTGCACGATTTCGGTCAGTAAGGCGGCGTCGCCGACTGCGATGATCCTGCCGTCACCGTCAGATCGCGGCGGATTGCCATGCCAGTCGGTGACCCGTCCGCCGGCGCCTTCGACCACCGGCAATAACGCAGCCCAATCCCACGGTTTCAGGTCGCACTCCACGATTGCGTCGATGTGCCCCAAGGCCAGCAATCCGTAAGCATAACAGTCGCCACCCCAGGTGATGCGACGCGCCATCGACGCGACTTTCCGCCAGCGGGGCTGGTCATTCCCTAGCATTTCCGGACTGGTGCAGGATAGTTCGGCATGGGCAAGGTCAGGGCAACGTCGCGTGCCGGCGCGACCACCCAGCGGACCGTGAAACCGTGTCATCCGGCCCGAGGCGCCTATCCAGCGCTCCGTGGTGACCGGTTGATCGATGATTCCCACAACCGGTGTATCGCCATCCAGTAGTGCGACCAGCGTGCCAAACGTCGGCCGCCCGGTAATGAACGCCCGCGTCCCGTCGATTGGATCCAGGACCCAGCGGAGCCGGGCTTCCGGGCGCTCCAGGCCAAACTCTTCGCCCAGGATACCGCATTCGGGGCACAATCGCCCCAGTTCGGCTCGCATCGCCAGCTCGGCATTGCGATCGGCCGCCGTGACCGGCGACTGATCGGCTTTCAGGTCAGCGGCGACGGTGCTGCGGAAAAACGGCCGGATAACCGCGCCGGCCACGTCGGCAGCGGCACAAGCCGCTGCGACATAGCGGTCGATGTCGATACTCAGGGCTGCGGCAGCGGTACGGGGTTGTGCGACAGGCTGCGAAGGTACGCGATAACGTCCGCCCGCTGCTGATCGTTGCTGATACCCGCGAACGCCATCCTTGTCCCCGGAACGTAGGCGTTAGGCTTGTGCAGCCACTCGTTCAGCTCATCAAATGTCCACGGGCCTTGCACCGCCTTCATGCCAGCCGAGTAATTGAAGCCTTCCATATGCCCGTGCGCGGCGCCGACGACGCCATAAAGGTTCGGGCCAACGCCGGCCTTGCCGCCCTCATTGAAGGTGTGGCACGAGGTGCACAGCTTCTTCACGTTCGCCTCGCCCGTTGCCACATCGGCCTTCGCCAGCAGCGGCGCGATCGGCGGCAACGCCTCCTGCTTCGCCGAACCACCGGTTGCTTCGGGCGCTGCAGCCCCCTGAATCGCGATCGCCGGCTTTTCCAGGCGTTTTTCGTTCACCAGGTTCATGCCGATCAGGCCGGTGAGAAAGAACACGATGCCCGCCACAGGACAGCGGCCACGCCCTTGTTGATTTCCATGCTGTCCATGCAGCGAAGCTTCCTGATCGAATAGGGGCACCCGGGCCCTGGTTGAAACCGCACTGAGGCCGCGCCGCCCGCCGTTGCACGGGAGCGAGCGCGTCCGTAAGCTGGACGGCACCATAGGGAAACGAAACCGCCACTTCAACCCACCTCCGAACCGTTTTTGCGCGGCCTGATCCCGCGGCAAGGCGCCACAGGCAGATCAGCGCCAGGAAACCAACCCTTGAACCCGCCCCTCGGCTTGAACGTTCCCGTCGCGTCGAATGTCATCGTCGTAATTCCCGCCCGTATGGCCTCCACGCGGCTGCCCGGCAAGCCGCTGGCCGAGATCAACGGCAAACCGATGATCGTGCACATGCTCGACCGCGGTCGGGAAGCGGGGATCGGTCCGGTCGCGGTCGCCTGTGGCGATCCCGAAATCGCGGCGGCGGTGCGGGCGGCCGGTGGCCGCGCGGTGCTGACCGATCCAGCGCTGCCGTCCGGGTCGGACCGCGTCCACGCCGCGCTGGCCGAACTGGATCCTGATCGGCAGGCATGACATCGTGGTCAACCTGCAGGGCGATTTCCCGACGCTGGATCCAGAGGGCCTGCGCCTGGTCATCACGCCGCTGGCCGACCCGAACGTCGATATCGGCACCCTGGTGGTGCCGATCCGCGATGAGATCGAGGCGACAACGGTGTCCTTCGTCAAGGCCGCCTGCGCGTTCGACGCCGGCCAGACCATCGCCCCGGCGCTCTATTTCTCCCGTCAGGCGATTCCGTGGGGCCTGGGCCCGCGCTGGCATCATGTCGGGATCTATGCCTACGCCGAGCGGTGCTCGACCGCTATGTCGCGCTGCCGCCAAGCCCGCTGGAGCAGCGCGAAAATCTGGAACAATTGCGGGCGCTGGAGAATGGAATGCGGATCGCCTGCGTACGGATGGAACACGGCCCGTTCGGGGTCGACACCGCCGAGGACCTGGAACGCGCCCGCGCGATGCTGAGCCCGCTCATGACGGGCACCATGACGATCGCCTTCCAGGGCGTGCCCGGCGCCTACTCCGACCTGGCCTGCCGCAACGCCTATCCGGCGATGAAGACCCTGCCCTGCCTGTCGTTCGAGGCCGCGATCGACGCGGTGCGCGAGGGCACCGCCACGCTGGGGATGCTGCCGTGCGAGAACAGCCTGGCCGGCCGGGTATCCGACATCCACTCATCTGCTGCCGAATTCCGGCCTGTTCATCATCGGCGAGCAGTTCCAGCGCGTCGAGCACTGTCTGCTGGCGGTCAAGGGCGCCACGATCGCCGACATCAAGCGCGCCCACTCGCACACCGTGGCGCTCGGGCAGGTGCGGCGCATCCTGGCCGACCTGCGGCTGACAGCCGGTGGTCGAGGCCGACACCGCCGGGGCGGCTCAGCTTGTTGCCGAATGGGGCCGCAAGGAGGAGGCCGCGATCGCCTCGGCGCTGGCGGCCGAGATCTACGGGCTGGAGATCCTGCGCGCCAATGTCGAGGACGCCGCGCACAACACCACCCGGTTCTACGTCGTGGCGCCGCGGCCGGCCGAGGTCGATCCGGCTACCCCGAACCTGATGACCACATTTGTGTTCCGCGTCCGCAACGTCCCGGCCGCGCTGTACAAGGCGCTGGGCGGGTTCGCGACCAACGGGGTCAACATGACCAAGCTGGAAAGCTACATGATCGGCGGCGAGTTCACCGCCACTCAGTTTCTGTGCGACGTCGAGGGCCATCCCGAACAGCCGGCCTGCGCCGGGCTCTGGAGGAACTGTCGTTTTTCTCGACCGAAGTGCGGGTGCTGGGCGTCTATCCGATGGCGGCGTTCCGGCTGGCGCAGGGAGCAGGCAGACTGATGGACGATGATCCGGGTCGAGCGCCGTGACGGCTGGCGCAGGCTGATCTTTAACCGGCCGGCGAAGCTGAATGCGCTGACGACTGAGATGTTGACGAGATTGCTGGCCGCGATCGACGCGGCCGAGGCGGATAAGTCGATGCCGGGCGGTGGTGCTGACCGGGGAGGGACGGGGGTTTTGCGCGGGGCAGGAGGTTGGGGCCGATTTCATGCCGGGACCAGACGGGCCGCCCGATCTGCAGGCGCTGGCGGACCGCTTCCACCATGAGGTCGTGCGCCGGATCCGCGGGTCCCGGCTGCCGTTCGTCTGCGCGGTGAACGGGGTGGCGGCCGGGGCAGGCGCAAGCTTCGCGCTGGCCTGCGACATCGTCCTGGCCGCTCGGTCGGCGACTTTCGTGCAGGCGTTCATCCGCATCGGCCTGGTGCCGGACAGCGGCGCGAGCTTTTTCCTGACCCATCTGGTCGGCGAAGCACGCGCGCGGGCGCTGGCGATGCTGGGGGACGCGATCGATGCCGAGACGGCCGAACGCTGGGGCATGATCTGGAAGGCCGTGGACGACGCGGCGCTGGCGAGCGAGGCCGAGGCGCTGGCGGTGCGTCTGGCCCGACTCTCCGGCCGGCGCGCTGGCCGGGATCAAGCACGTTGTTCGGCGCGGCGCCCGCATCACTGGACGCACAGCTCGACCTGGAGGCCAGGCTGCAGGGCGAAGCCGGCCGGTCGGCGGATCTTCGCCGAAGGCGTCCGGGCATTCCAGGAAAAGCGGCCGCCGCGCTTCTAGACCGGTACGCGTACTCGTAGCGCGGATTCATACGGCGGATAGGCGGGCGCGTAACCCGGTTCACGCGTATAATCCGGAGCTGGCGCACCGGTAACTCGAGAATTGCCGAGTGTAGCCTGCGGCGCGTGGTGCTGAAAGCGAATTGAAAAACCTGTCCATCTGCCGAATCGGAAAGGTCTGGTTCACCGGCGCGTTGGGTCGAAGTACACGCCGCCAGCGACAATCCGGCGATCAGGGCGAGGTCTGATACCCACCCATGGTCGTCTCCTGTTGAGGGTTCTCGTTAGCCTGTAACCTTCAACCGTCCATGCGTTGCATCCGTCGACAGCGACAGGAGTTCACATGGCAAGTCTCGACGATACCACCAATCCCGCGGCCAGCTGATCGCGGCCACAGGTCCAGGGCACCAGTGTATACAACACCGCCCTGGAAAAGCTTGGATCGGTCGAGGACGTCATGATCGACAAGGCCAGCGGCCGCATCGCCTACGCGGTACTGAGCTTCGGCGGCTTCCTTGGCATCGGCGACCGCTACTATCCGCTGCCCTGGGAGAAGCTGAACTACAACACCGAAATGGGCGGCTATGTCGTCGATATCGACCGCGAGACGCTGGAGGGCGCCCATCCTACTCCGACACCAAGACGCGTCATGGAACGACGACGCCTGGGGCCGCGACGTCTACGCGCATTACGGCGTGCCCCGTTCTGGGACGTGCACGTCCTGAACCTTGCCCCTGACGGCCGGGCGTGCTTGGAATCGCCTCGAAGCGTGATAGCGCGATCATCACGTGCGGGAGGGAAGCCATGAAGATCACCCAGGTCGAAACCCTGCAGGCCGATGCCGGCTGGCGGATGTTTTCGTTCCTGAAAGTCACCACCAGCGACGGCATCGTCGGCTGGTCGGAGTTCAACGAAAGCTTCGGCAGCACCGGCCTGTCGGACGTGATCAAGGGCCTGTCGCCGCGTGCTGATCGGCCGCGACCCGCGCCGGTTCGAGCAGGTCACCCAGCATCTGCACGTGCTGACCCGGCAGTCGCGCGGCGGGTTGAACCAGCAGGCGATCGCGGCGATCGAGAACGCGCTGCTGGATATCGCCGGCAAGGCCTACGGCGTGCCGGTCGCGGCCCTGTTCGGCGGCCCGATCCGCGAGCGCATCCCGGTCTATTGGTCGCATTTCGGCACCTACCGCGTGCGCAGCGCCGCCTGATGGGGGTGCCGGAACTGCGTACCTACGACGACCTCGCCCGCGCATGCCGCAGGAGGTCCGCGACCGCGGGCTTCCGCGCGCTGAAGACCAATATCCTGCCGCTGGCGGATGGCCGCCTGTCGTCCTACGTCCCGGGTTTCGGCCGCACCGTCGGATGGCCGGAGCTGAACTGGGACAACAAGCTGATCCGTGGCGTCACCGAGCAACTTGCGCATCATTCGCGAGGCGGTCGGTCCCGACATGGGCATCCACCTCGATACCAACTTCAACTTCAAGACCGAGGGCTTCAAGCGGATCGCCGACGCAGTGGCGCCGATGCAATCTGACCTGGCTGGAAATCGACACCCACGACGCGCCGGCGCTGGCCGAGATCAAGCGCGGCGCCCCCTGCCCGATCGCGTCCTGCGAAACACTTCATGGACGGCGTGAGTTCAAGCCGTTCCTGGACCATTACGCAACCGATGTGGCGATCGTCGATGTCGTCTGGAACGGCTTGCTGGAATCGGCGAAGATCGCCGCGATGGCCGACGTTTATGAAATCAACGTCGCCCCGCACAACTTCTACGGCCATCTGTGCAGCGCCATCAGCGCAACATTCAGCGCCATCGTGCCGAACTTCCGGGTGATGGAGATCGACATCGACAGCGCACCCTGGCGCGACGAGTTCTATACAGTTGTCCCGACAATCGAAAACGGCGCGTTCATCCTGCCCACCGGCCCCGGCTGGGGGATCGATGTCAACGAGAAAGCCGTCCGGGCGCGCCCGCCGAAGAGCTGAACGACCAGAAACAGGAGAAGAGCAGTTGGCGAAATTCAAGATCGCGACCCCGGCCGGGGCCAGCTTCACCACCGCCGGCGGCGGCTACGACTACGAGATGGAACCGCTGGATGGGATCGACGCCGAAATCGTCGAAGGGCCGACCGATGAAGATGGCTTCATCAAATTCGCCCAGGACGCCGACGCGATCTATGCCAAGGGCATGCGCTTCAGCAAAAAGGTCGTCGACGGCCTGCCGGAGCGATGCCGCGCAATCGTTCTAGGCAGCGTCGGGGTAGACAGCGTCGATGTGGTAGCCGCGACGGCACGCGGCATGCCGGTCACCAATTGTCCCGCACACGTTCATCGAGGAAGTCGCCGACCACGCGATGATGCTGCTGCTGTCGTCGCACCGGCGCACCATCGAGCAGGACCGCATGGTGCGCGAAGGCCGCTGGCGCGAGGGCCGTCCGCAACTGCTGCAGATCCCCCGCTTGATGGGCCTGACGCTTGGGCTGATCGCGTTCGGCCACGTCGCCCGGGCGGTGGCAAAACGCGCCAAGCCGTTCGGTCTGCGCGTCATCGCCTACGATCCGTTCATCGAGGAACTGGTGATGGTGGAGCACGGCGTCCTGCCGTGCACACTGGAAGAGGTCCTTGCGCAGTCGGACTTCGTTTCGATGCATGCACCGGCCACGCCGGAGGCGGAGGGGATGCTGATGGAAAAGCATTTCCGCCAGATGAAGAAGACCGCCGTCTTCATCAATACCGGTCGCGGCCCGACCGTTCAGGAATCCGCGCTGATCAAGGCGCTGTCAGGAAGGCTGGATCGCCCACGCCGGGCTCGACGTGCTGGAAATCGAGCCGCCCGGCAACAACAATCCGATCCTGGGCATGCCGAACGTTACACTTTCGGCGCATACGGCCTCGGCATCCGCTCGTTTCGATCCGGCGCGGAAACTGCATGTCGGACGCGAGCTGGCATTGATCCTGAATGGCCGGTGGCCGATGAGCTGTGTGAACCCGGCGGTGCTGATGAACAGCAAGCTGCGCCGCTGGCAGCCGGTTTCGATGGAGCGCGGGCCTAACAGCTAGAGGCAGAGATAAGACGAGGGCTTTGCCCCCCGACCCCACCAAGGGCCGACGGCCCTTGGAACCGGGACTCTTTGCGGGATCGGGCGGTCGGGCCTGCGCTACGCCGCTGGCTTCGCGGCGGCGATCGACTTCGTCGCCTCGATGCCAGGTTCGAAGTCGGAAAATTCCGGCACCCGGCGGGCCAATCGAGCGCGCTTGACGCCGGCTTTTACAAATTCCTCGATATGCGCCGGCACCAGATGAAGCCGCCCCAAATCCCGTGTCAGCGTCTGCTGCAAACGACGCCGGGTCAATTCGTCATAAATACCGAAACGATCAAGATAGAGACTCAAAATCTTCTGTTTCTCTTCGTCGCTCGGGAAGCCCATCCGAACATGCGCATCGAAACGTCCCGCTCGTTTCGCCAACGCCTCGTCAATCGCCTCCGGATGGTTTGTCGTTGCAATGGTAACGATATCGGCATATGCCGAGCCGCCAGAAAGTACCTGAAGCAGTTCGCCCGTGACATCATCTTTGGCGACTGATGCAAAAGGGTTCTGCCGGCTTTTGGTCATCAGATCGAGATCCTCCAGAATAACCACGGCAGGCGCCAGCATCTGCGCCAGATAATACACCGATCGGATGTGCTCGACGGCCTCGACGATGATAATGCTGGCCTCGCCCGCGATATCATTGACAAAACATTCTATCGCGGTCGATTTGCCGTCTCCTGGCGGACCTGACAGCAGCAGGCCGCGCTTGATGCTGAGGCCTTCGGCTTTCAGCATATCGCGATCGCGGATCGATGCGGCAATGAAATCGAGCTCTTCCCGCGCACGCACATGGGGTATGATATCAGTCCACGATCGGTCTGAAATGCGCGACCGCACGGTCCGCAGGTCGCGATTGATCAGCACGACGCGGTTCTTGAACGGGTTGGCCTGCTGCAGAAGATTTCGGACCAGGGCGATAACCGCGGCTTCATCGGGTTCGCGATACACCAGACCGACACTGTCGAGCACAAAGCCAAAGCCGGGGCGGTTCAGCGCCTGCATGACCAGCATGAACTGGCCACCGCCTTCAGGCAGCGTACCGCGAAAGACCGTGCGTGGGCGCAGGACCTGCAGCTCGCCGTCGATATTCAGCGTGATCCGGTTCGGGCGCATGGCCGGTGTGATGATGTTGCGTTCGGCGATGCCCACGCCGCTCAGCTCACTCAGCCACATCCAGCCCGGCATATCGCAGAGTTGGCGGCTCAGTAGCGCGAGGGTCGCATCATCCGACGGCAGGGACAGTGTTCCCGGATCTTCAGGGCCACAAAAGATACGAAACAGCGCGGCATAGCCGATCTGCGGCGCGGTGGATCGCTTGATCTGCTTGTGTTGCGCGACGATGTAACCAAGCGACGCCGCCATCGAGGCGAAACCCTTGATGGCATCTTCGGGAATGTTTGCCAGCAGCTGGTCCTTCAGGGACAGCGAAGCCGCTGCGGACTTCGCGAACAGGCGCTTTATGACGGGGTTGGTGGATTCCGCGGCGCCGGCGGACACCTCGTACACGCCGTAGACAAACTCGCCGTTTGCGTCCTTGCCGTAGACAGTTGCAGTGATATTGAGGCTGGAGGCGAGAATTTCCGCAGCCTTTCGCGCTGCTGCGATCCCTTGTGCCGGACGTTCCTCAACGATGCTTTGTCCGGCGATTTCGGATGTGCACCGCACGACGAATTTCTGTCCAGAGGACGCCCGCTTCTCCTCAACCTTGAACCACATAACGCCAGGCCTCCAGAACGATTGTCATCAACGCGTCGAGGTTTCGATACACGTGCGTATTAGCGGCCATCCGAGGCCGGTAGCAATCGATCGTGAAAGCCGACGCCGGTCCAACCGTTTCCAGATGGCATCACTCGTCGGGCAGTCCCAGCAAATGACTACGCAGTGCTTGAGAGGGCGGATGGCTGCCGATGAAGCCCGCCAGCAAGTGATAGGCGAGGTCGGGGTTGGCAAAATCGGCGATCAACTGGTTGTTGGCGAGCACCCTGACACCCTTCGCGGTAAAAATGAAGGTCGAGGTGTCGCCGGGTTCCACCGCCGGTGCGGCGGCGACCAAGCGCTCGAAATCTGGCTTATCGGATGGGGCGCAACCACCCTTCCCGCAATTGTTCTCCTCCCCCTCGCGGTACTGCTTCTCGACCTGGGCTTTGCTCCCGCTGCGAACGAAATGCAGCAGGATGACCTTGGGACTTGAAGACGCCAGTATCTGCTCGGGGTCATGGCTCGGTTGAGCCAGATAGAGACCCGCCACGTAAATCCTGACATGGAAGATTGTCACCGTTCGGAGCCCGATGCCGTTCAACGCCAGGGATTGTCCATCGACGGTGTAAGTGTCCGGCAGGGTCACGCCGTCCAGCTTGGCCGCATGCGCTGTCGTTGCCAGCCAGGCCAAAACCACCGCCGGCAACAGAGTTCGTGTGATGAATGTTCGCAATGCTGGTTCCTCCGCGGCTCGTTTTGTGCTCGACACGGCGACATCGTTCGCACCCGCGTTGACTTCAACCGTTCCGTCACGCACCGTTTCGGCATCATGCAACCCGATTTCTCGCTCAACAACCGTGTCGTCCTGGTTACCGGGAGTTCCCGTGGGATCGGCTGGGCGATCGCCCGTGGCATGGCTGCGGCTGGCGCCAAGGTCATACTTCACGGCCGCGACCAAGCCCGGCTGGCCGACAGCGCGGCTAAACTCGCGAATGTCGCCGGAACCCTGGCGTTCGACGTTTCCGACACGAGCGCCACGACCGCTGCGTTCGAAACGATCAAGGCGGAGCACGGGCGCCTCGATGTTCTGGTCAACAACGCAGGCGTAATCCCGCGTAAACCGCTGTTGGAGACAACCGACAGCGACTGGGCATCGGTTATCGATTCCAACCTGTCCGCCTATTTCCGGCTATCGCGGGAGGCTGCGCGCATGATGATCCCAGCCGCGTCTGGCCGCATCATCATGATCTCCTCCATCATGGGGCTGGTGGGGCGACCGACGATCCCTGGCTATGTCACTGCCAAGGCCGGTTTGCACGGCATGGTGCGAGGACTTGCGGCCGAACTCGCCGCGCACGGCATCACCGTGAATGCGATCGCCCCAGGCTTCTTTCCAACCGACGCGACCGATGTCCTGTACAGGGACCCGAAGTTCAATGACTGGATTTCGACCCGAGCGCCGATGGGACGCTGGGGCGATCCGGCTGAACTGGCAGGGCCGGCGGTGTTCCTGGCCTCCGCGGCTGCCTCTTACATCACCGGCCATGTCCTTGTCGTTGACGGGGGCTTGACCGCTGCGCTGTGAACCTTGTCTGAAGCCCGACGGCGGCCCAAATCCGGTCCAACGCAATATGGAGTTCCCACGATGATCGAGCTTCGCCCTTTCAAAACCCTGGGTGCCTTTCGGAATGAGTGGCTGAACGCGCACCATCACTTTAGCTTCGGCGGTTACCATGACCCGCAGCGCATGGGCCTTGGCCGCCTGCGGGTGTGGAACGACGACGAAGTCGCTCCCGGCACCGGCTTTGATCCTCATCCCCATCGCGACATGGAGATCGTGACCTATATCCGGGAAGGCGCCATCACCCACCGTGACAACCTTGGCAACGAGGGCCGGACGGAGGCTGGCGACGTTCAGGTGATGCACGCCGGCACCGGAATCACCCATGCCGAATACAACAAGGAGGACATCGCGACACGGCTGTTCCAGATCTGGATCATGCCGGACAAGCGCGGCGTGGCTCCCGGCTGGGGCACGAAAGCCTTCCCCAAGGACAACAAGGGGCTGTCGGTCCTGGCAAGCGGCCGACCGTCGGATGCCGCTTCGGACGCGCTGCCGCTGAACGCCGATGCGGCGGTGCTGGCTGGCACCCTGGCCGAAGGCCAGACCACGGAGCTGACGCTGGCGCCCGGCCGAGCGGCCTACCTCGTTCCCGTCAACGGTGCGGTGACGGTGAACGGGGTAACCGCGCAGGCGCGCGACGGCGTCGCGATTTCAGGTGAACGGTCGGTGACCATTACCGCGAACAAGGCGACCGAACTCGTGGTGGTGGATGTCGCCGCGTAAGCCTGCCGCTTGAGTCTGGTAACGCGTCATGGCGGAACACGCGCCCGCCATGACGCTGCCGGCCTGATCAGTCCGCCACGATGAAGCGGTCGATCTTGCGGTGTTGGAAGAACCACTTTCCGTCGATCTTGGTCAGCCGATCTGAATAGCCGCCGCCGGACCCGATCGCCGGCCCGGTTGGGGTGTTCTGGATCAGAGCCCAGTTCGACCGGGCTGTCGCGCTATCGCCGTCCAGATCGATCACGATGTTTGTCGTGAGATGAACCCGCCTCGGCCGCGTGCCGGTGGCGATGCTCCTGGCTTGCTTGACGATCCCTTCGCGACCCGAGCCGGTGCCGAAGGCCGTCTCCCAGACACCGTCTGGAGTAAACAGGGCTGCCATGGCCTCGAACTGGTCGGCGTCAAGCGCGAAACAATACCGGGCGAGCAGTTCGCGGATTTCGTCCTTGTCGGACATTATGTACCTCCTTGTCGGTTTCCTTTATTCGGGGCGAGTATAGGGTTTCTGACCGTGGCGCGACAGGAGCGTACGAACGATGGATGCGATCAACAGCGACACTTTGATCCGGGATGAAGCAGGCCTGGAGGCGCTCTATGGCGAATCCTCGGCCGGCGCCATCGCCAAGGAAATCGACTACATTCATCCGCATTACCGCGCGATGATCGAGGCATCGCCGTTCATGGTGCTGGCCACCAGCGGGCCGGAGGGGCTGGATGTTTCGCCGCGCGGCGACCCCGCCGGGTTCGTGCACGTGCTGGACGACAGGACCCTGCTGATCCCCGACCGCCGGGGCAACAACCGCGTCGACAGTCTTCGAAATATCATCCGCGACGACCGAGTGGCGCTGCTGTTCCTGATTCCGGGCGTTGGCGAGACACTGCGGGTGAACGGCCGCGCCTCGATCTCGGTCGCACCGGAACTGATCGGGCGTTTCCCGTTCCGGGGCACTCTGCCACGTTCGGTGATCGTCGTTCAGGCGGAGAGGGTTTATTTCCAGTGCCCAAAGGCGATGGTCCGGTCTGAATTGTGGAATCCGGAGAAGCATATCAGCCGCAAGGCTTTGCCGAGCACCGGCACGATCCTGGCGGACATCACGGCGGGCAAGGTGGGCGGCGAGCAATACGACCGCGACTACCCGGAGCGGCTGCGCTCGACGATCTATTAACCGACACCGTGACGTCGGGTGGGGGTTTGCGCCACCTGTCTGTCCAGCCGGCGGCCACGGTTGTATGATTGGTAGCGCTAACAAGAGAGCAAGCGATGAAGCCACGGCTGGTGCTGGCCTTCCTGACAACGACCGACGTCGTAGCCCGTGCACGTGCCGAATTCGATGCGATTGTCGCGACAGGGCCTGGCGACATGACGGTGGCCGAGGTGACAGAGGCCGCCGCAGGTCATCGGGCCGAGGCGATCGTGTTCACCAACACCCTGCCGCTCGACCGCCGCCGCCATCGCGGGCCTGCCCGATACCGTTCGCGTCGGCGCAACCTGCAGCGTCGGGTACGACCATATCGATGTTGCCGCGGCGCGGGCGCGTGGGATGATGGTGACCAATACCCCCGGCGTGCTGGACGAATGCACCGCCGATCATGCCATGATGTTGCTGCTGGCCGCGGCCCGTCGCGGCGCCGAGTATGACCGTATCATGCGCCAGGGCTGGCGTTACCGCATCGGCCAGGGCGACTTGCTGGGCGTTCGCGTCACCGGGAAGCGCATCGGCATCCTCGGCATGGGCCGCATCGGCCGCGCACTGGCTCAGCGGGCGCGCGGCTTTGACATGAAGGTGCTGTATCACGGTCGTACCCGGTTGCCGCCCGAACTGGAACAAGGCGCGGAATACTACCCCGATTTTCACGCCATGCTGCCCCATTGCGATTTTTTGTCGGTGCATGCCCCGGGTGGCGCCGCCACGGACAAGATGATCGATGCCCGGGCACTGTCGCTGCTGCCCGATGGCGCGGTTCTGGTGAACGTGGCCAGAGGGTCGTTGATCGACGAGGACGCGCTGTACCATGCGCTTGACTTCCGGAAAACTGTTCGCCGCGGGCCTGGACGTGTTTCGCGACGAACCCGACTACGACCTGCGATTTGCGCGGTTGGACAACGTCGTGCTGTCGCCCCATGTCGGCAGCGCCTCGAAAGAAACCCGCGACGCGATGGGATTTCGCGCGTTGGACAATATCGCCGCCGTGCTGGCCGGCCGGCCCGCCATCGACCCGCTATGGAGGGACTGACATGCCGAAACCCGTTCTGTTCGTGACCCGCCGCTTGCCTGCCTCGATCGAGGCCTTGGCTGGACAAGAGTTCGAGGCGCGGTTGACGCCGTCCGATGTCGC
Organism: uncultured Alphaproteobacteria bacterium; assembly: GCA_963790515.1. Classification (GTDB taxonomy): domain Bacteria; phylum Pseudomonadota; class Alphaproteobacteria; order Acetobacterales; family Acetobacteraceae; genus Rhodopila. The sequence goes on from CAWBPF010000028.1 coordinate 27,755, forward strand.
GATCACTGATCTGGTCGCGCGCGCCGAGGGCGCCGATGCGGTGCTGTGCTGTCCCGGCGATGTGCTGGACGCGAAGACGATCGCCGCATTGCCGGCATCGGTGAAGGTCATCGGCACATTCAGCGTCGGCTACGACCATATCGACGTGGCGGCGGCGAAGGCGCGCGGGCATCAAGATCTGCAACACGCCCGATGTGCTGAGCGTCGCCACCGCCGAGTGCGCCATGCTGCTGCTGCATGGCGGCCGCCCGCCGCGCCGGCGAGGGCGAGCGCCTGGTCCGCTCCGGCAAATGGGAGGGCTGGGCGCCGACCCAGTTGCTCGGCACCCAGGTGTCGGACCGCCGGCTGGGCATCTTCGGCATGGGCCGCATCGGGCGGGAGATCGCCCGGATGGCGCGCGGCTTCGGCATGGAAATCCATTACCGCGACATGGCCCGCCTGCCGCCGGAGCTGGAGCAGGGCGCGATCTTCCACGACAACGACGACGGTTTCCTGCCGCTGTGCCAGTTCCTGTCGCTGAACGCCCCGGGTGGGGAGGCACCCGGCACTGGCTGAATGAGCGATCGCATCGCGAAGCTGCCGCACGGGCGCGGTGGTGGTGAACGCCGCCCGCGGCACGCTGGTGGACGACGCCGCGCTGATCGGCGCGCTGCGCAGCGGCCACATCGCCGCCGCCGGGCTGGACGTCTACAACGGGGAGCCTCGGGTGAACCCGGCGTATCTGACGCTGGAGAATGTCGTTTTGCTGCCGCATCTGGGCAGCGCCACGACCGAGACGAGGGACGCCATGGGCCGCATCGTGCTGTCCGGCATCGGCGCGCTTCTGGCTGGTGAAACGCCGTCGAACCTCGTCGCATGACGCCGTTGCGCATCGCCGTCGGCGGGTTTCTGCACGAAAGCCATTCCTTCGCGCCGCGGCCAACGACCTATGCCGACTTCCTGCAGCCCGGCGGGTTGCCCGCCTTTTCGGCCGGGGCCGACCTGATCGATGCCATGCGGCCGCGGTCGGTTCCTCTGGCCGGGGCGATCGCGGTGGCGGAGGCGGCCGGGGTCGAGCTGGTGCCTCTGGCGTGGGGTTTCGCCAATCCCGCCGGGCCGGTCCAGGACGAGGCGTTCGAGCGGATCGCCGCGCGGATCTGCGCGCCGTTATCGGTGGCGCTGGATGAGGGGCCGCTGGACGGGGTGTATCTTGATCTGCACGGCGCCGCTGTGGTGGAGCATTTTCCGGATGCGGAGGGGGAGTTGCTGCGCCGGGTTCGCGCGATCGTGGGTGAAGAGATGCCGCTGACCATCAGCCTGGATCCGCATGCGAACCTGACCGAGCAGATGGTGCGGCTGGCGGACGTGGTTGTGCCGTTCCGGACCTATCCGC